>NZ_LLYB01000046.1:67568-143230 GCF_001440475.1 Bradyrhizobium lablabi
CCCGGCTTGCTTCAATTGACGATTGATGCTGTCGGCCAGCTTGTCGAGTCCTTCGTCGACAGAGACCTCCTTTGCGACCATCTTCTGCAACGATGCCGCCCACTCGGTCGTCAGGTCAAAGAACAAGGGCTGCGCCGTGAAGTAGATCTTGGCGCCGGGCGAGGAGACGTCATGCTGCTCGAGATATCCGGGATAGGATTTCGCGATCCGGTCGCGGAATTCGCTGTCCTTCCACACCGACGCCCGCACCGGATTGACAAAATCCATTTTGCGCGCGCCGAACAAATCATGCTCCACGGAGGCCGCCCACTGCATGAACAACCAGGCCGCGTCCTTCTGCTTTGAGAACCTCGACAGCGCGAGCGACCAGATCCAGACATTCGGCGTCGGCGCCTTGGCTGCCGGATTGGGGGCGAAAGGTGCGTAGCCCAGATTGCCCTTTTCCTTGTTGTCGCCGCCGTTCATGAAGTAGCCGAGAATGTCGGCGTCGAAGATCATGCCGGAAGCGCCGGCGCCAAGGTCGGTGCCGACCTGATACCAGGTGTAGGTCGACCAGTTCTTCGGTCCCGAGCCCTGGATCATCCTGACCCATTTCTCGTGGAATTCCTTCGATGCCTTCGTGTTCATCGCGGCCTTCAGCTTGCCGCCCTCCATCACGAAATCCTTCTGCCCGAAGTTTGAATAGGCCGACAGGAAACCGGGATGGATGGTCGCCCAGGAGCGCGAGCCGCGGACGCCGACGCCGTAGGGCCCTCCCGCGTCCTTGGTGATTTTGGCCGCGACCTCGATCATCTCATCGAGGTTCTTCGGCGGCTTGACGCCGACCTTGTCGAAGACCTTGCGGTTATAGGCGATGTTGTTGAGCTCATAGCCCCAAGGGATGCACCATTGCTTGGCCTTGCCGGAGCCGAGCTCGGAGCCTGCAACGCCGTCCCATGCCGTCGAGGCACGCAATCCAGGCAGCACGTCTTCCCAAGCGAACGCCGGATTGGTTTTTGCGGGATCCTTGATGTAGGTGTTGAGGTCCTCGATCCAGCCTGCCGGACCGTAGGTCCAGGTCATGTAGGCCCCGGTCATGAAGGCGTCATACTGGTCCGACTTCGAGGACAGCGCCGCCGTCACCTTGTCGAAATACACGTCCTCCGGAAAGATGTCGTAAGCGACGTTCATGCCAGTCAGCGCCTTGAACGCCTCGATATCGCCGATCATCGCATCGACGTAAGGATGCTTGTTCAACAGCAGCTTGACCGTCTTGCCGCTGTGGGCCTTCCAGTTGAAATCCGCGGCCATCGCCCCCGACACGGAGGATGCGAAGGCCGCGTTTGCGGCGACGCCTGCGATACCGAGCTTGGCGGCGCCATCCAGCAGATCGCGCCGGCTGATGCGTTTGGCGGCGTAGGATTCGAAAAGGTTCTTCTCACGATCGAACATTCATTCCTCCCAGGTTGCGCTTCTTACTTTCCCTTCCGGCCTTTGTTTTTTGCTCTTCCGGATGTTTTCTCCGGCTTGTCGGAAGCGAGCGCCTGAGCGGTCGCTTCGTCGATGATCAATCCGTGAAGTATGCCGCTGCGCAGCACGCCGCGGAGCGCCGTCACCTTGGCTGGGCCACCGGCGATGGCGACGATCCGGTGCTTCCTGAGATCGGCCACGCTCATGGAGGTCGCCCGCGCCGACAGGTCGGTATTCAGCACTGTTCCGTCGGCGCTGAAGAAATGCCCGAGCAGATCCGCGCAGGCGCCGACCCGCTTCAATTCGGCCACCTCATCGGGCTTGATCATGCCGCTCGACACCAGAAACCCATCACGGCTGACCTGGCCGATGCCGACGAACAGGAGCGAAGCCTTGCGCGCCAGCGCAAACACTTCGGCAATGCCGTATTGCTGCATCAGGACGGCCCGGTCAGCGACCGAATTGGCGAATACCGGCACCGGCAACAGATAGGCCTCCGCGTCCGTGCGCTCGGCGAGGCGATGAATGACATCGAACGGATTGGCCGCGAATTTCCGCGTCAACCCGCCAAGCAGCGACACGAACTGCACGTTGCTTGCGGGCGTTTGCGGCATCTGCTCGACCACGGCAGCGAGTGTGCGGCCATGGCCGACACCGATGACCTTGTCTTCGCCGCGTTCGAGGATCTGACGCAGGAAGCTTGCACCTTCGAGCGCCAGCGCCTTGAGCGGCAGGCCGCCCTCCCCGAGATCGGGCGCGACGCGGCAGAACGCCAGGCCGAAGCGCTGGGTAAGCGTGTTTTCCAGCGCGACGCACTCCGCCACCGGGCCTTCCACGAAAACGCGAATCATGCCCTCGCGGCTCGCGCGCGCGATCAGGCGATGCGCCTTGGTGCTCTGGATGTTCAGGCGGCTTGCGACTTCCGACTGCGTCAGTCCGGCGGCGAAATACAGCCACGCCGCGCGGGTCGCGAGCGACGCATCGCCATCGATCATGGGCAGCTTGTCGGAAGGGGCAGCCACGCTCGAAAGGTCCCACTTGCAAATTTCTTCACAGGCTGCAAAAAATTGCAGAGGGCAAACCAACCGTCAAGCCCTTACTCATGCTGCGATGCAATCGGATCAGCGGGATCCTGTTGCTCGCGCGAAGCCGAAGTAGGCCAGCGGTCATAGAGGCGAGCGCCAAATGGTGGTGAATTCCAATGGCAGGTTTGTTCCTCGGAATTGATATGGGGACCGGCGGCGTTCGCGCATGCGCTGTCGACGCGCAAGGCAACGTCCAGGGTTTTGCCTCGACTGCACTCCCCGCCCCGCGCCAGGATGGCGACGCCGTTGACCAGGAGCCGGAACTTTGGTGGCAGGCCGCGGTCACGACCATTCGCAAGCTTGGGGAGACCATCGATCTCGGCCGCGTGGAACATATTGCCGTTGACGGCACATCCGGCACGCTGCTGCTGATCGATGCGCTCGGCCGGCCGTGTTCGCCCGGGCTGATGTACAATGACGCGCGTGCCGTCCGGGAAGCGGAACGTATCGCTGATGTTGCGCCGGCGGAAAGCGGCGCCCATGGCCGCAGCAGCGCGCTCGCCAAGCTGCTCCATCTTCTGAACCGCGGCGATGTCGGGAATGCGCGTCATGCTGTTCATCAGGCCGATTGGATTGCCGGCCGGCTCGCGGACCGCCACGGCATCAGCGACGAAAACAACGCGCTGAAGCTTGGCTACGACCCGATAGCCCGTGCATGGCCGGCCTGGCTTGACCGGCTCGATGTCCCCGGCGAATGGCTGCCAAAGGCGCTTGTGCCGGGCACGCCCTTCGCCGAGATCGATCCGAACGTCGCGCGCACGCTTGGGCTTTCGCCGTCAACGCGCATTGCGGCCGGCACGACTGATGGCGTCGCAGCCTTCATCGCCACCCGCGCCGATCAACCGGGCGACGCCGTCACCTCCCTCGGAACGACGCTGGTGGTGAAACTGCTGGCAACGCAGCCGATCTTCGCGGCTAACCAAGGCGTCTATTCGCACCGCCTTGGCGAGCGCTGGCTCGCTGGCGGAGCCTCCAACACCGGCGGCGCGGCGCTGCTTTTGCATTTCACGACCGAGGAGATGCAACGTTTGACGCCGCAGCTCACGCCGGCGGAACCGACCGGACTCGATTACTATCCGCTGCCCAAACCTGGCGAACGCTTTCCAATCGCCGATCCGAGGCTCGAGGCACGGATCACGCCGCAACCAGCCGAAGACCACCGCTTCTTTCAGGGGCTTCTCGAGGGCATCGCTTCGGTCGAGGCGCTCGCCTACCAGCGCCTCGCTTTGCTCGGAGCCCCACACTTGCGCCGCGTCGTCAGCATTGGCGGCGGTGCGAGGAACCATGCCTGGACCGCTATCCGACATCGCATTCTCGGGGTTCCCGTCGCCGTCGCCGAGCAGACCGAGGCGAGCTACGGCGCGGCGTTGCTTGCATTGCACGGCGGTCCGCCATGAACGTCGCCACAACCGCGATCTCCGGCCTTCGCGCGATCGCCGACAGGTTCGACCACGTCCTGCTCGACCAATGGGGAACCTTGCACGAGGGCAAGGCGATCTTTCCGGCCGCACGTGAATGTGTGACCCGGCTGCGCGAGGCCGGCAAGCGCGTCCTTGTACTCTCGAACTCCGGCAAGCGCGCGAGCAGCAACCAGGAGCGCCTCGCCACACTCGGCCTGTCGCCGGAAGCCTACGACGGCATTTTGTCGTCCGGCGAAGTCACCTGGAGCGGGCTTCACGCACGGGCGCACGAACCCTTCGCTGGATTGGGCCGGGCCTGTTTCCTGATCACGCGGGGTGGCGATCGATCCATTGTCGACGGGCTCGACCTGACCATCGTGACGGATGTGCAAGAGGCCGATTTCATCCTGCTCGGCGGGCTCGACGATGCCGCCGCCGAGCCCGAGCGCTGGCGCGAATGGCTGAGCACCGCGGCCGCGCGCCGGCTGCCGATGCTATGCGCCAATCCCGATCTCGTCATGTTCGGAGCAAAGGGATTGATCCCCGCGCCGGGAGCGCTGGCAGCCTTCTATCAGCGGCTCGGCGGCACCGCGACATTTGTCGGCAAACCTCATGCGCCCATGTTTGCGGCGGCGCTGGAGCGATTGGGAAATCCCGACCCGCGCCGCGTTCTCGTCATAGGCGATTCCCTCGATCACGACATCGCCGGCGGGCGTGCCGCAGCGATGCTGACCCTGCTCGTCCGTTCAGGCGCCCACCGGGAGACGCTGGCGGATGCCGACGAACTGCCGGCGATCCGGGTGGCAGCCGGCTCGGAAGCCGGAATGCCGCACTGGACGATGAAGCATCTCACCTGGTGAGGTTCGCGCGATGCAACAGCCCGAAATCCTGAACGAGCTCCGCCGCATGTCGGCGCAAGTCGGCCGAAACATACAGCTGGTACAAGGCGCCGGCGGCAACTCTTCCATCAAGCACGGCGACGTGCTCTGGGTGAAGGCGTCAGGCACCTGGCTCGCCGACGCCGAGGACAAGGAGATCTTCGTGCCGGTTTCGCTCCCGAGGGCCCGCGCCGCACTCGCTGCCGGCAATGAGCGCATACCGCTGGCGTCCGGTCATCCTGAAGGCCCACTTCGTGCCTCGATCGAGACCTCGCTGCATGCGCTGATGCCTCATCGGGTCGTTCTTCATGTCCATTCAGTCAACACCATCGCCTGGTCGGTCCGGTCGGATGCCGGGGACGAATTGATCGCCCGACTGCGCGGCCTGGCCTGGCGCCGGCTCGATTATCATCATCCCGGCTTGCCGCTTGCGCAGGCCGTGAGCGAGAGTCTCGCGCAAGGTCCGGCCGACGTCCTGATCCTCGGTAATCATGGCCTCGTGGTCGGCGCCGCGACCTGCGAGGCGGCGGGTGAATTGGTAACTGAAGTGGAACGCCGGCCGGCACTGGAGCCGCACGGCGCCGCGCGCACTGACCATGGTTCGCTTTACCGGATCTGTGCGGGCTCGCAATATCGTCTGCCGCAAGATCCGCTCTGCCACACGCTTGGCACCGATCACCACAATTTGGCGATTGCCACGAAGGGCTCGCTATATCCGGATCATGTCGTGTTTCTCGGACCTGCCCTGCCGGTGTTGTCGGAGGGCGAGAATCTGACCACGAAAGTTGCCCTTACTGTTACGCGCGGTTACCCTCCTCCGGTCGCCGTGATCGTTCCCGGTAAAGGCACCGTGATCCGCAACGACTCCAGCGCCGGCGCGGAAGCCATGTTGAGCTGCCTCGCACTTGTGACCAGCCGCCTGCCTCGGAACGCGACGATCAAATACCTGTCGTCGCGCGATGAGCAGGCCCTGCTGAACTGGGATGCCGAGCACTACCGACAACAGATGACAGAAGATCGCTGATGCGACGGGTGTGTTCGCCGTGTCAACGTTTTTGGATCATGCCATGGGGCATTCAGGATGAAGCAAATGATGATCCGGCCGATTCAGTCCATGCGCTATGGTGGACGGGCGGATGCGGCTGCATTGTTGAGCCAGACAGCCCGCCGCCAGAGAGAGTCTGTGGGAGGCGAAGCATGCTGAAATCGATCGATCCAATTCTGAATGCAGACGTCCTTTACGCATTGCGCGCCATGGGTCATGGCGACGATCTCGTCCTCTGCGACACCAATTTCCCAGCCGACGCGGTTGCCCGTCAGACCGTGCTGGGCCGCCTCCTTCGTATCGATAACGTCACCGCGGCCCGGGCGGCGCGGGCCGTCCTTTCAGTCCTGCCGCTCGACTCCTTTGTCGAAAAGCCCGCGTCGCGGATGGAAATCGTCGGTCAGCCCAACGATGTCCCTCCTGTGCAGCTCGAGGTGCAGAAGGAGATCGACGCGGCAGAGGGACGCTCCTTGTCGATGGGCTCGGTCGAGCGATTTGCCTTCTATGAACGTGCGAAGAATGCCTATTGCGTGATCCAGACCGGCGAACGACGCTTCTACGGCTGCTTCATTTTCAAGAAGGGCGTCATCGCTCCCGACACGACGTAGCTTGGCGAAACAACAGACCCGCGAAAAAGCCGCGATGAAGACGAAACCTTTGCGTCATCAAACACCCGTCGGCAACAACGCCGATCTTTCTCAGCGCTATCGCGAGTCGCTACCGCGAAGACGATGTCAGCGGATCACATCACCCACCCATGCTCGGACGGAGAAGTCATAAACAGTCTACATAACCAAACAGGGAGGTTACGCGATGAAACGGCAAGGACACGATTCGCATCCAGCAATGCGACCGAACCGGCGCGCTGTCTTGATGGGAGCAGCCAGTGCCGCCGCACTGGGTACGACTGGCGCGCTCGGCACGTTCTCCGGGCTTGCGTTGGCACAGAACAATTTGCGGTCCCAGATCTCGCTAATCCCGGGAGTGGGAAAAGGCGCGCCAACCGATGCCGATTGGCAGAAGGTCGGCGAACTCTGCCTCGGCCCGACCAAGGCCAGTGTCAGGGAAGGAGAATTCAAGGGCGTCGAGCTCTCCTTCATGGGGCTGAACAACCAGAATCTGCACAATTTGCTGTTCCGCGGTTTCCTGAAACCGTGGGAGGCCTATACGGGCGCCAAGATTTCATGGATCGACCTCGCTCAAGCTGACTACAACCCGCGACTGCAGCAAGCGATCGCGACCGGCACGGTCGACTTCGACATCCTCGAAATGGGCGCACCGTTCGAGGGAGACGTGTGCGGCAAGGGACTGGCGTCGGAGATGCCGGACTGGGTCAAGAAGCAGATCGATATCGACGATTACGTCGACTATCTGAAACCGCCGGTCGGAACCTGGAACGGCAAGACCTATCGCGTCACGATCGACGGTGACTGCCACAACTTCAACTACAGAACCGACTATTTCTCAGACCCCGCTCTCGCGAAGGCCTGGAAGGACGCCGGCAACCAGAGCGAATGGGGCGTGCCGAAGACCTGGCAGCAGGTCCAGGCGGTTACAAAATTCCTCAAGGGCAAGAAGATCAAGGGCCAGAACGCATACGGTTACCTCGATGCGCCGAAGCCCTGGGGTGGGTTCGGCTTCTACTTCCTTGCCAGCCGCGCCTCTGCTTACGCCAAGCATCCGGACGACAAGGCCTGGCTGTTCGATGTCGACACGATGAAGCCGCGCATCAACAATCCGGCCTGGGTTCGCGCCATTCAGGACGTCATCGACGCCTTACCGTCCGAGCCGGCCGATCAGCTCAACGCCGACCCCAACACCACCGGTTTCCAGCAATTCCTGGCCGGCATCGGCTCGATGATCCCCTGGTGGGGAGACATCGGCCAAGTGGCGAAGGCGAGCGACACCTCCGTCGTCGGGGATATCGTCAGCTTCGACATCCTGCCCGGATCGGACGACGTCTACAATTCCAAGACAGGCAAGTGGGACAAACTCGCGACCGGTCCAAACCATGCGCCGAACTGCGCCTATCTCGGTTGGGGCATCTACGTTATGGCAAGGGTCGCAAGCGACGAGCGCAAGCACAAGGCGGCCTGGAGCGCAGCCGCACATCTCGGCGGCAAGGACCTCTCGCTCTGGACGGTCATGTATCCGTCGGGCTTCCAGGCGCACCGGACCAGCCATTTCGAATTCGATGAGTGGGTGGCGGCCGGCTATGACCGGAAATACATCACGTCCTATCTGAACTCGCAGCGCACTTCCTATAATCACCCCAACCGGGCGGTCGAGCCGCGCATCCCGGGCATCTTCCAGTATTACAGCATCGCCGAGGATGAGCTGACCAAGATCTTCGCCGGCAAAATCGACGCGCAGACCGGCGCGAACAATATCGCCGCCGCCTGGGAAAAGCTGACCGACCAGATCGGTCGCGAAAAGCAGATCGCGCTCTACAAGGCGTCTCTCGGCGTGTAGCATCCCAGCTACATTCCGCCTGATCACCATCGGGCTTTCGGCTGGCACCGCGTCGGGTGCCAGCCGAGGACTTCTCCTCCGTGCGACTGGGTCAAAGTCCAAATCGGCAGAGTGCGATCTTGATGCAGAATTCATCATCGGCGGCGGACGCCGGGCATCACAAGCCCGCCTCGCCGCGCGTTGCCGGCAGCCGGAAAAATGTGGGACGGGCGGTCGTCATCCTTGCCTCGCTAGCGTTCCTGGTCCTGCTCCTCATCCAGATTCTGTACACGACCGGAGCGACCACATCAGGCTTCGCCGATTGGCGCCCGATCCTTGCTGCGTATCTGTTCTGGGCCGTCGCGATCGGCGTCGGCCAGGTCGTGATCCGGGGGGAGCGCGGTCTGCGTGCGCTGTTCCTGCTACCGGCTGTTTTCTTCACTGTTGCGGTCGTGATTTTTCCGACGCTGTTCGGAATCTACATCGCGTCGCTGGATTGGAACCTGAGCTCGCTCGAAGGCCCGCGCTTCTACGGCTTCAACAATCTCATCGCATTGTTTCACGACACTTACTACTGGAACGCGCTAGGCAACATGATCTTCTACACGGCCGCAGTGATTGGCGAGTATGCGGTCGCGTTTGGACTGGCGCTGTTGCTGAACGCCGAGATACGAGCGCGGAAATTCTTTCGCGTCGTCTTCCTGCTGCCCATGATGCTAAGTCCGGTCGCCGTGAGCTGGATGATCGGCAAGTCACTGATGGAATACCGCTTTGGCCCGGCCGCTACATTGGCGCGCTATTTGGGGTGGGAAAATCCGGCGTTCTTCGCCTCGCCATGGATGGCGTGGCTGAGCATCCAGGCCATGGATGCCTGGGTATCGATCCCCTTCATCATGATCATCCTGCTCGCCGGTTTGCAGGCGATGCCCAAGGAGGTGCAGGAAGCAGCCAAGGTCGATGGTGCGAACGGCTGGCAAGCGTTCTGGCATGTCACATTCCCCATCATGCTGCCGGTGAGCATCACCGTCCTGATTATCAGGATCATTTTCAAGCTGAAGCTCGCCGACATCGTGATCAACGTGACCGCAGGGGGGCCCGGCGGCGCCACCGACACGGTTTCGAGCTTCATTTACCGCGTCTATCGCGATCGGTCGAATGTCGGATACGGCACCGGTCTCGCCATATTCTACCTGCTCTTGATTATCGCGCTGCTGACGATATTGCTGCGCCTGTCCAATCGCTGGACGCAGAAAGTCGAGTAGCACGAGATCGAAGCAGGTTTCTCAAGGGAGTGCTCGGTTGGCCACATTCACCTCGGCATCGAAGCCGGTCCGCAAGCACCATCCGGCGCCTTGGGCAAAGCGACTCCTGGGCCGGGTGCTGATCTATGGAGCATTGCTGTTCTGGGCGTTCGTCTGCCTGTTCCCGATCTATTGGACTATCACCACTTCGTTCAAATCGGCAGTTGATGTGACGCAGGGTCACTTGATCCCGTGGCTGGATTTTCAGCCAGATTGGAAAGGCTGGCGTTCGCTCGGCCTGTCGCCGGATACGATATTCGGAACATCCACCTCGCGCGCCGAGTTCGGAAGCCGGTTCGCGAACAGCATCGTCACGTCGGTCGGCGCGTCGGTGCTGGCGCTCATCCTCGGCTCGCTGGCGGCTTACGGCTTGAGCAGATTCCGATACAAGTTCGGATGGATGCGTAACGACGATATCCTCTTCTTCTTCATGTCCCAGCTGATCTTGCCGCCGGTCGTCCTCGCGTTGCCGTTCCTGGTGCTGTACAAGGCACTGTCCTTGCTCGACACGAGATTTGGCTTGATCCTGCTCTACACGCTGACGGTTCTGCCGATTGTCATCTGGATCATGCGCGACCAGTTCAATTCCATCCCGATCGAACTCGATGAGGCTGCTTTCGTGGACGGCCTTTCGACCTGGGGTGCCTTCATTCGCATCGTGTTGCCGCTCTCCGTTCCCGGAATGGCGGCTGCGTTCATCCTTTCGCTTGTACTGTGCTGGAACGAATACTTCTTCGCGGCGCTGCTGACGAGTACGGACGCAAAAACCCTGCCTGTCATGGTGGCAAGCCAGACCGGTTCGCAAGGCATCAACTGGTGGTCCATGGCGGCGCTGTCGACGGCGGCAATCGCTCCGCTTGTCATCGTCGGGATCTTTCTTGAACGCTACATCGTCAGCGGTTTGACCACGGGCGCTGGAAAGTAGCCAGGTGATCAATTGGCTTCGACATTCCGTCCCCGGCTTGAGAGATAGATGCGCGCCGCGTTACCGCCGAAAATGGCTGCCTTTTCATCCGGTGACTGATCGGCCAGCAGGGTTTCGACGGCGGCAAACCATTTTTCATAGCCGCCCGCCAGATTGACCACCGGCCAGTCGCTTCCCCATAGCAGGCGATGTGTCCCGAAGCATGCAACGACGTGATCCACGGCTTTCCGTAGATCCGCAGTTTGCCAGTCTGGCGCGGCCTCGGTTGCCAGACCCGATAGCTTGCAGACGATGTTGGGACGTTCGGCGAGCGACGCGATATCACCCTGCCACATCGCAAGTTCGTCGCTTGCAAGCCGCGGCTTGGCGCAATGGTCCAACACGAACTGGAGCTCGGGATGATCATCAATGACCCGCAGCAGCCGCGGCAAATGGTGCGGCAGCACCAGCGCGTCGAACACCAGGCCGTTTCGCGCCATCGCTGCCAATAGCGGCGCCAACGCAGGGCGGAGCAACCAATCGTCATCGGGAATGTCCTGCACCATCGGCCGCAACCCAACCAGGAGTTTGTGTGCGGCGAGAGCATCAATGCGCGCCTCGCCGTCGGCTGCGTCGAAATCCGTCCATCCGACCACGCCCCGCACCACCTGCGCCTTCGCCGCGATATCGAGCAGAAACATGGTCTCCGCCTCGGTCGGCGCAGCCTGCACCAAGATCGTCCCCTTGATGTCAGCCGCTGCCAGGTGCGGTGCCAGATCCGAAAGGGAAAAGTCACGATGGATCGGTGCGAGCGCGGGCGTCAACCAGCCATAATCGCCCCGAGCCAGAGTCCACAGGTGGTGATGCGCATCGATCCGCATCAGCCGGTTACCGACAGCGGAACGGGCGCTTCCGCATCCAGCAGACGCTCGGCCTTCAGATCGACCCAAAGCTCGGTCGGTACCTTGCTGGACAGCGCGGCGACGTTCCGCTCGACCTCCTGCGGGCTTTGGCCCCCCAGCACAACGCTTGCCACCGCCGGATGGCCCAGAGCAAAATGCAACGCCACGGTTGGCAGGGCAACACCATGTGCGTCGCAGACACGTTCGATCTGCGCTACCTTTGCCAAGATCTCGGGTGGCGCATCCCTATAATTGTACTTGGCACCACTCACCGCGCCGGTCGCCAGAATACCTGAATTGAATACGCCGCCGAGCAGCACACCGATTCCCTTTTGCTGCGCAAGCGGCAGAAACTCTGCCAGCGCCGGCTGCTCCAGCAGGGAATAGCGCCCGGCGAGCAGCATCGTATCGAATGATCCGGCTTGCGCGAAACGCACGCACATCTCGGCCTCGTTCACGCCGATCCCGATGCCCGCGACAACGCCCTCTCCGCGAAGCCGATCCAGCGCGACATACGCACCAGCCATCGCTTCGCGAAACCGCGCGTCGATCGCGTCGATGCCATGAGTCCAGACGTCGACGTCGTGGATCAGCAGCAGGTCCAGCCGGTCGGTCCCCAGCCGCAACAGCGACTGTTCCACCGAACGCATGGTGCCGTCATAGGAATAGTCAAACACTGCCCGGTGCGGCAGCCCACCCACAAAGCCGGAGCCGTCACCTCGCCCGTGAAACGGGTCCATCCAGCGACCGACCTTGGTGCAAACGACGATGTCCTGGCGCGGCACGCGCCTGATTGCGGCGCCGCAACGATGTTCGGCAAGGCCGTTGCCATAGTGCGGAGAAGTATCGAGGAGATTGATGCCCAGATCGAACGCGCGCTTCACCGTATCGATGGCCGTGCCATCATCCAGCTGCACGAAGAGATCACCAAGCGGCGCGGTTCCGAATCCCAGGACCGAAACCTGAAGCCGCGTCCGACCAAGGGCACGGCGCGGCACTGCGAATAGTGGCTTCATATTGACCCGCTCTTTTCGGCCCATTGCCCAGTCGCGGCGATGCGCCTTTTCTTCACGTTGCTTGCTACCGGACCTATTTCCGCTAACCGCCCCCCTGGCCAGCCATTGCCGCCCGTTAAGGGGATTGCCCTGGCCAGAGAGCGATTTTGCCACCGACAGACCTCGAGCGAAAGTCAATCCGACGGTATAAATTCGACGTGTGACTCGCGTTTGTTCAAACCCCTGGCGTCAGCGACTGAAAAGCATTCGGTGATTTGCTTGTCAGTCCGCTAACTGGCTCCATCAATGTAATTTCCCTATCAGTCGACAACTGGGTTCGGGATCGACGTTGCATCGGTTACGTGGTCACACAGCAGTCGGGCGATTTCGAAGTATGGCGATAGCGCGACGGCCCCGTTACCGTCGTAATCACATTTCCCGCATCGGAGATACTCCGGCAACAAGCAGGGGGCAAATTCACCGCATCAACTCGCGGAGAATTCTGAATTGCCAAGGCCCCTGCTTCACTCGTCGATGCCGGCCGCGTATCGGTCGGCCCTTCCATTGAAGCAACGCCTCGATGCCCTGGCGATCCTGCGGATCCTCAGATCGCCTCTCGCCGGACTGTTCGCACCACGTCGCCTTGCCTGTCGGAAGAAATTTGCAGCGAGGCCGAAAGACAATGATCGCTCCAATCGAATCACGCACTGCCGCCAGCCATCCCATTTTTTCATTAGGGAGCCAGACGTTCCGGGATCCTCACATGTATGGAGACACCGAATGACCACGACCAGACTTCTGTCAGTTGGACTAATCGCTACTGCCATGTTGATAGCCCCAGCTATGGCTCGCGAATACCGCGGAACTCCGCGGCATCTCGCGGAAGGCGTCGATGCCGGCGCCCCGCAGGGCGCTCCCCATATCGACGGGACTTTCTGTGTCCCCGCTTCTCGCGTGGGTGCATTCGCGACACAGCCCTGGGATAAGGCTCCCCCCTTGCGAACCCACGACGGGATATTACCCGCGCTGGTCGCGCTAAGCTTTCCAATGTCTGCCAGGCAGCAAGACTTACCTGACGTCTGCGCGTAGCTCGTGAGACAACAGACATTGAACATGTCGGGCTGGCTTCCCAGCCCGACTACTCTACACGTGAAGTCCGGATGTGATCAGCGACGGGCTGTGCCCGCACACACGACCGATTCCTCGAATTTGGTCTGCACCCAGCCTCCAGCAACGAAGAGCCTGAAACGGCCATCACCCATCGTTTCGCGGCCTTTGGAGCGAGCTCGTTCGACGACAACAATTGCGAGCGTAACGCATTATTCGAGACGAGTGATGCTGCCGTAATAGACGAGCTTCATGCTCGTCTCCGGCTTTGACTGGAGCGTTCCACGAGAGGCTCTATTTGAAATCAGACAAGACCTGGGTGCGCGAATGACGATTTCGGACGTTATCTACGACCTTTTCACGGTCTTCAATGCNACTCCGCCTCGCTTTCTATCTATCGCAGATCTATAAGATCGCGCGTGATCCCNGGCGACGCTGGGGCGATCTCCTATTCGACCTGGATCCTCTGGACCGCGGCGAACAGTTCGACGGCTATCTACTCCTTCACTAATCTCGGCGACCTCACGACGGCATGGACCAGTGGGCTTAACGCGCTGTGTTGCGCCATAGTGATCACGCTGAATGCGTTCAAGCAACGCCAATACCCCATGTGGCCTGGGCTGATGCCACAGAGATATCCAAACGCATTCAATTACCCTTCGGCCCGCCAACGGCGTCGCGCGAGCTGAGCCGGGTATGGTTCAAACATCCGTCTTGGCCGGAGGACAGCAATCGAGCGCGATGGATCGGAGCATTGCACGGCACGGGATCGTCCTCCCCGGAATCGCGTTACCGCTGAAATCGGGCGTCCAATCGAGATTGCACCCTGGCACCTCCAATTACAGCCCGTAGCTATAACTGCCGCTTGCGAAAGACGCCGCCAGACACCTTGATACTGCGCCAGCAAGCTCCCCTGACATGAGCGGGTAGTGGACAAGCTCCGTTATTCCGGAATCTGCCAACAGGAGTGCGCCCAAATCCGCGGTCGACGGCGCCGCCAGAATGATCGGTAACGTCGGCACGGCATCATGCAATGCTGCCGCGAGATCCAGGGTGGCGCCTCCCGGCAGGTGACACACCAGTGCCGCATCGAAACGCGCCCGCGCCGCGCGACAGGCCGCCACAGCATCGGAACTCTTTGTGAAGCCAACCGGCTCGTAGCCGAGTGCCGCCAGGATTTCCTCATGCCGCAACAGGCGTCTGCGGTCCGCCTCGAGCACAAGCACGGTTTCGCCCGCACCGCGGAGCGCCAACTCCGGCGCGTGCTGAACCAACATCGGCTCATTGAACCGAACGGATGGCAGCCACACGTCGAAGCGCGTTCCAGAACCGATTGCGCTTTGCACCTCGACCGCCCCGCCATGGTCCTCGACGATCTCACGGACCGTTGCCAGCCCAAGACCGTTGCCGTCCGGGCGCGTGGTGAAGAACGGCTCGAATATCCGCTCGACGGTTGCTTCATCCATGCCCGCCCCCGGATCGGAAACCGAAACAATCACGAATCGGCCGGGACCTATTTCGCCCCGCCCAACGCGCATGGGCTGTGCAATTTCTCGCGCTTCGATGCAAAGCTCGATCAGGCCGGGTTCATTCATCGCTTGCGCCGCGTTGTTGCAGAGATTCAAAATGACCTGCTGCAGTTGCGCCGGCTCGGCCCAGACGGTGCTCGTTTGAGTTTTCACGCTCACGACGAATTTGACATGCGAAGGCAACGAGGCGGCGAGCAGCGCCGTCGTTTCCGCAACCAGTGCGCTGACGCACAGCCGCTCCCGCCTGCCCTCCCCGCGGCGACCGAAAGTCAGAATCTGATCGACGAGTTCCCGCGCCCTTTCGCCGGCACGACGAATTTCCGCAAGGCTGTCAGCACGTCCGCCGCTCGACCTGAGGCGCGCATCGGCGATCTCCGTATAGCCGAGTATGGCCCCCACGATATTGTTAAAATTGTGCGCGATGCCGCTTGCGAAGGTGCCGATCGTCTCCATCCGCCGTGCCTGTTGCAGCTTCACCTGCAGCCGCTCCTGCTCCTGTTCGAGCCTCACACGATTGACGGCGTTGGCGATCGCGTCAAACGCCATGCGAAACAGCGGGAAGTCGGCCCACGGGATGAGATCGCCGGCCCGCACAACATCGAAACCGAGGATCGCGGCCCTCGCTCCGCCCAAGGCCGGGATGCACAACCAAGCTCGAACCCCCGCATCGGCGAGCAGGTTCATCGTACCCTGTCCGTGAACCGGCCTGACCCTGGGAATGCAAATGATGCCGTTTTCGTCCCGATCAAAGCGCGATACCGACTTTAATGCGAGATCCGGCCAGCCCTGCGGGAAATCGACGCCTGCGCGAGCCCATCGGCAACTTTTCGCTGTACTCACGAAATACGCGCGATCCGCGCCGATACATTCGGCCAATTGCTGGAGCGCACTCTCGACGTGGCCCGCGATGTCATCGGGACGCGAATTGATAAAGCGCGTCGAGACACTGGCGATCACGTGCTCAAAAGCCGCGCGGCGACGCAAGGCCATGGCCCCCGCACGCAGTTGTACTCCGAAATGCACCAGCCCGGCCAGCAGCAGCAACGATGTGGCGTACAATAAAAGCCGGTTCCTTCGGGCCAAGGCCCGCGCATCGAGCTGACGTTTCGTGATCGACGCCAGAAGCGCGTCCTGCTCGCGATTGCTCGCCTCCGCGATCAACGATTTCAGGATCGCATCGACTCCGGGAAGAACGTCATGCAACATCCCCCCGTGTCCGAGAATCGCGCGGATCGAATCAGCCTCGCCGGGCGAACTTTGCAGCCGCGACAGCCCATCCAACTTCGCCTCGACCTCGCGCGCCGCGGCCGCAGACGTATCGAGTGTAAGGTGCAGCATCGCAGCCGCCAGCGCTGAGGCAGCGAGGACAACCGCCTTGTCATCTGAAGCAGCAAGCCGGGCGCCGAACAGGCCAAAATAGGCAAAAGAGTTCTGCAGTAACGCATTCTTGGTCTTGAACTGCTCGATCAGTTCCTGGTGCCGCCGCACGCGCGCAGCCAGAACTTCAACGGCCGCACGTTCCTCGGAATCCGGACCTGCGGCTTCGCGCAATCGGACCAGCGCATCATCGTAGGCGTCCGCCAACCGCACAAGTCCGTCGTAGTTTCGCGACAGGCCGGCGCGCGCGGTCAGCACTTCCCGGCTGATCCCACGCTCGAACTTGGTGAAATCGGCAAGCGCCTTTATCTCGCGATCGAACCGAACCGAATTCATGTTCAGTCCGGTCCACAATAGCCAGGTCAGAAGCGCGAGCAGGCACAATACGCCGGCCGCCGCGTGGGTAACCTTCATCGCGCAGCTCCAACTGGCTTACCGCGATAATTGCCGGTCAGGCTATGAAGAAAGGCGACGATCGCCGTCACCTGCGGATCCGTTAGCATTGTGTTCAATTGGGCCTTGCCCATTTTGCGCACCGCATCATCGAGAGTGGGTGCACTGCCATCGTGAAAATAGGGAGGCGTCGTCGCGACGTTTCGCAAACTCGGTACGCGCAAAATTGCAGGATCTGGCGACGCCAAAGGATGGAATATGCCATGGCGCTGGAACAGATTGCCGCCGATATTTACGCCCTGATGGCAGGAGACACAGCCCAGAGATTTGAACAGATATCCGTCCAGTTCGTCAGCCGAGAGCGCGGTGGCATCTCCTGTGAGCCAGCGATCGAAGCGGCTTCCTGGCGTCACCAGCGTTCGCTGAAAGCTCGTGATGGCGTCGATGACATTGTGGGCGTCAGGGCCGCGGCCATAGGCGGCCGTGAACTTGTTGCGCATTTCGGCATCGGCGCCGAGTTTTTCGGCGACCTCGGAAGGGCTACTGCCCATAATCTTTGGGTTACCCAGCGAAGCTTTGACGTCCGACTCAGCGGTACGGAATTTTCCTTCCCATCCGAACCGGAAGCTGAGCGCCGCATTGAATACAGTAAGCGTGTTGAGTGGGAGCTCCGAGCCGTCGAGGCCGATGTCGCGTCGCCTTGGACTCGCGCCATTTGTACTGAGATCGTGGCATGACGAGCAGTTGCGCGAGTTGTCGCGCGACAGGCGGGGGTCACCGAACAATCGCTCCCCGAGCTTGACTTTCAGCGGATCGATCTCGGGAGGCCTCACCAGGGCGGTGACTGGCTCGTCGGCGCTTGTCGATGCAGGCGCCGGTCCGAATGGTTGTGCTTGCGCCGACGAAAGCTGCAAGCAACCTAACATGAGGGTACAAACCCCAACTGTTCGCCGCCAACTTGCACGGCGAACCGTTGGGGTTTCACCAGGTTTGGGCAATTGCCGCAGCTTTACGCGCAACATCTCGCCCAATATGTGGTCCGAAAGGAAATGTTCGGCCCCTTTCAAGTATTCTTGATCGGAGCGGAACAGCTTCGCCGGGACCGGCGCCGCCCGCGGATCCAGGCTTGCGGCACCAGGGTGGTCATGCCAGCCCTCAGTCCGCTGGAGAGTATCGAGCGGCCAGCGGCATGACAGAAGCCGATTCCGGCGACGGCGAGAAAGACCGCATCAGCAATCATGACAGAACCCCACGACCCGCTCGATCTCGGATCGGCTGGAAATGCCCATATCTCGCAACGTGCGATCGTCGAATTGTCCCAGCGCCGATACGGCCCGCCTGATCTCCCGTTCCCGGCGCCAATGAGCCCAGAGCGCAGCACCCGCGTCATGAATGAACACCAGCCAACTCCGGTGCCATGGCGGCTGCGCATCGAGCGTCGGGCCATGCCCAAGTTGGATGACATTTCCGTCCTCCGACAGCAGACCTGATTCCTGCTTGCGCCCGGTCGCGGTTGGCTCGCGACCTCGATGATCCTGCAGAGAATCCCTTCTCGCCACGAGGACGGGCTGAACCGGAAAGTTCGCGGTCGGATACAGCGCCATGCCATATGCGCCAAAGTCTTCCGTGAAAGAGGCCAACACCGACCACCAAAGCGAAGTCGGCGCGTAGTCCGCTCCCGCGACCGTCGAGATCGCTTCCGGGCAGCAATCCGCCAGATCCGGCCTCACGGCCGAGGTTTGACGGACAACGCCGTGATCATCCGACAGCACGGCGCAGACAGCTCCGCCCTTTTGCGGATCATGGTGCAGCCCAACGAAACGGTTCACATTCAGAGACGCCTGCTTCTTCAACATGAAAGTTCTCCCACCACACGTTTGCAGGAGAACTCTGAAGGTCGGCTGTTACATCGTGGTCACCGCTACAAGAAAAAGGGTTACAGCTGCAGTCCGCTACCGCCTTCCTTTCGCCACCACGGGCAACGTTGCCACTCCGAAAAGCGAGCGGGATTGGAACGGTTCTAGAACGGCTCCACCGGCAACGCGAACACATAGCCTACTCCGCGCTCGGTCTGAATAATGCGTGGCGCGCTAGGATCGGTCTCCAACTTGCGCCGCAGTCGCAGGACCTGAACGTCGATGCTCCGGTCGAAGATATCTTCGTGGACGCGCGTTGCCTGCAGCAGGTATTCGCGGGTCAGCGGTCGCTTCGGCGCCTCGAGGAACGCCAGCAACAGGGCATATTCACCCTTGCTCAGCGCGACCGTGCTGTTATTGGCATCGAGCAACTTTCGACCGCGGCGTTCGAGCGTCCAGCCGTTGAAACGATATCCGCCGCGCTCGGGATCGCGGGCGCGGGCGGCCCTCCCCATTTCCTGCCGCCGCAACACCGCGCGGACGCGCGCCAGCAGCTCCCTGAGGCTGAACGGCTTGATGATGTAATCGTCCGCGCCGAGCTCAAGGCCGACGATACGGTCGATTTCATCTGGACGGTGACCGGTGGTGATAATGACCGGTACATCGGAATAGGAGCGAATTTCTCTCAGGAGATCGAGCCCATCGTCCTGACCAAGCCTCAGATCCAGAATGATCAGGCTGGGCTCCGTTCCTTCAAGCTGACGCTTCAATTCGTCCTTGCTGGATGCCGCCCTGGTCGGAACGTCGTGATCCTCCAGATATCTGATCACCATCTGCCGCAGCGTGGAATCATCGTCGACGACGATTATGTGGCCGGCTTCTGTTGACATGAATCGATCCCGCAAACTCTTTGTCGCTAACCGAGTCGTGATGTCTGGATTGGAGCGAAATGCGTCTATCATCGCCAATAGCTCTTTTGATCGATTGAAATAGGGATCCGAAAGGTAAATGACGCTCTTGACTGACGCGTTACAGGCGCTCGCCAAGACGCCACGGGGCCCCTCTGAACTATGTCATTCTTATGCAGCTACCAGCAAACTCTCGCGGTTGTGATTACGCGTGATGCATCCCGTGATCGAACTGCCTGACGGCGATCCAAATGGCTGGCGTCAATAGAATGACGACCACCATTCAATCGAAGCCCGACTGCCGCGGACGGGGTCACATCAACTCCAAGTGACTATGGATGCCGGGTTACCGAGCCGCTTCAGCATCGGCCGCTCGGGTTACACCTGTAATCACGCTCACCGGCTGCTGGGCCTCCTGCGTGCCGGCGCCTCGGCACAACCATCATGCACTGCAGCCGTAACAAGTTCGCGCACGCCAGAAGCCGCAGTGTAACAGCGATGCCTGCACTCTTGTCCTGCTTCAGCCAATCGGCCGGAGGGTACCCGGACAAGCCGGAAGTCCTCATCCGGCTATCAGAGGACAGCATCTCATGAAAATTCTCATCGCATCGACTCCCGCAACGGGTCATCTCAATCCCCTGCTCGCGATCGCGCGCATCTTGATCGCCGAACGCCACGAGATCACCTGCCTGACGGGGACTGCCCTGCGCAACCGGGTCGAAAGCAGCGGAGTAAAATTCCGTCCGCTCCCCCCGGATGCGGATTTCGACCCGAATGATGCCTTCGCGCGGGTTCCGGAACTCAAGACCATTTCGCCCGGACCGGAATGGATACGCGTCGCCATTGAGCGCGTGTTCGTCGACAGCGTCGCACCCCAACACGATGGTCTGCAGGACGCACTGCTGGACTTCCCGGCCGACGTCATCATCGGCGACGATATGTTTTTCGGCGTGCTGCCGATGCTGCTCGGCCCACGTGCGAAACGACCTCCTGTCGTGCTTTGCGGCACATCCTTTCTACACTGGCGTCGCCAGGACGGCGCTCCGCATTTCGTCGGCCTGCTACCCGCAAGGACCGAGGCGGAGCGCAACAAATACGCCGCCATTGCAAGAGAATTCGACAGGATTGTCGACCAACCTGTCGCCCGCCGCCTGAATCCGGTTCTAAGGGAATTGGGTGTTGGACCGCTGTCGATACCTATCTTCGATTCCGTGGTCGAATTTTCGGACGCTTATATGCAACTGACGATCCCGAGCTTCGAGTTTCCGCGCGACGTAATCCCGGCATCCGTGAACTTCGTCGGCACGCCTCCCCTGATTCCGAACCAGGCTCCGCTGCCGCCGTGGTCACATGAACTGGACGGCTCGCGCAAGGTCGTGCTGGTCACGCAAGGAACCGTAGCAAACCACAATTTCGGCCTCTTGATTGCTCCGACCCTCGCCGCACTTGCAAACGAGCCCGACGTGCTCGTCGTCGTCACGGCCGGCGGCCGGCCGGTCGAGACAATTCCCGGCCCAATTCCCTCCAACGCGCGGCTCGCAAGCTATTTGCCGTTCGAGTGGTTGTTGCCGAAGGTCGACGTGTTCGTCACCAATGGCGGTTACGGCAGCGTCAACCAGGCCGTGAGCTTTGGAATCCCGCTCGTCACGGCCGGACTGACGGAAGACAAGGCTGACGTCAATGCGCGCGTCGCTTGGTCCGGCGTCGGCATCGATCTAGCAACCAACGAACCGACGCCGGAAGCCCTGCGCGGAGCTATTCGGACCGTGCTCGACCAACCCGGCTATCGCCTGCGCGCATCGCAAATGGCCGCCGAGTATGCCGAGATCGACACACGATCCGAGATCCTTGGGATCATCAGCGACGTCGTCGTCAATGAGTCGACCAAAATTGTCGTGCAACGCCGCGGCACAATGGTCGCTGCTCGGCGCGCCGCCCGTTAACGATGCCCCGGATCAACGGCGACAGAGGGGAGATGTTCTCTCCTCCACCCGAAGGACCCAAAAACGAGACTGGCGGTCACTCCATGAAAATTCGACCCGGCATCCCTCACACTGATGCTCAACAGAGGCACTCAATGTGACGGCATCGGATGGCATATGGGACCCTGTCGCCGACTACGGAAGCGGCGCGCCGTGTTACAATCGTAGCCAAGTTCCCCTCGATTGACACGGAATCGTAGCACAGCCCCCGGATCTTGCGACTCGGCAGCGCGGAGGTTTGCATGAAACAGAACAATTCAGCACGGCGCCTACCCGACATACGTATCAGGGCTAGGAGCGGATTGAATGGCGGACGCATCACCAACACCATTGCGCCGTCGATCGAGACCAAGGCAGCATCATTTCCGCCATGTGCGAACGCCAGGATCGGGGCATGATGAGAGGTGCCCCTCCTAGCACGGCTGCTTGTGCTGGTCGCTGTCGCGTTGCTGCCCGCGATCGCGATCCAGGTGTACAACGAGTTCGACCTGCGCCGCACGCGCCAGATCGAAGTGCAAGGTCACGCTCTCAACCTGGCTGAACTCGCCGCGGCAGAGCAGCGGCAGACCGTTCAGGGGATTCATCAGGCCCTGATTGCGCTGTCGGAGCTTCCAGCGATAAAGGCGAAGGACGCCGAAGGATGCAATGCTTACCTCGCCAAGATCAAGCAACTATATCCGGGGTTCATAAGCTTTCTCGTGGTCGACATAAATGGCAGTTCGTTCTGCAACGCGAACGACTATCTGAAGCCCTCGACCGCGGCCGGGAGACCCTATCTCGCCGATGTTCTGAGAACCCGTAAATTTACAGTCGGAGTGTTTGCGATTGGTCGACAGACCGGCCGCAACGTTCTTCACTTCGCGTTGCCTTTCTTTGGCGATGATGCCCGCCTCGGCGGCGTCGTCATAGCCGCTCTCAGCCTGGACTGGCTCGCCGACTCCCTCGCTCGGCGGAATGTTGCGCCCGGGGCTGCGCTCGCGATTGTGGACCGCAATGGCACATACCTCGCCCACTATCCTGACAACGCTCGCTTTGTCGGCCGAAAGATGGCCGGCGACAATGATCCAAGCCCTACCGATCGGACCACCGCCGACATCGTCGACCTCGATGGCGTGGAGCGGATCGTCGGCTATTCGGCCCTGCGAGATGATTCCGGAGGGCTTCTCATCAGCTTTGGCCTGGACAAGGCCCGGGCATTCAATGAGATCCAACGCGGCACGCAGCGCGGCATCCTTCAGATCATACTGAGCGCCGCGCTGGTTCTGGTCCTGACATCATTGGGCGCCCGGCGGTTTATCCATCGTCCGCTTGGGCAACTGGTCGACGCCGCCAATCAATGGCGGTTTGGTGAATTCGACCGACGCGTAGACGTCCGCGGAACGTCCGAAATCGCACGGGTTGCCGATGCGTTCAACACCATGGCCAACTCGCTGGAACACCGGGAACACGAATTGTCCGAGGCAAAGGAGAAAGCCGAGGAAGCCGCAGCCCGGATTACGATGATCTTTGAGAGCACCACCGACAGCGTACTCATCATCGATCGGGACTGGCGCGTCAGCTATCTCAATGGGCCGGCCAGGTTCCGGTTGGCCCAGGACCGCGACATCATCGGCATGCCCCTTACGGAAGCCTTTCCGGCCGCCGCCGATATGGAAGTCTTGAAACAAATTCGCGAAGCAACGGCAGAGCAGCGTCCGATCTTCCTCGAAATGCTCTGTCCACGTACCAAGGCCTGGTACACGATCAATGCGTTCCCATCGAGCCAGGGCCTCGCGGTCTTCCTCCGGGATATTACCGAGCACAAGCACGCCCTGGAGGCACGCCGTCTGATGGAAGAGCAACTCCATCAGAGTCAAAAGATGGAGTCCGTCGGACAGCTTACCGGCGGCGTCGCGCACGACTTCAATAACCTCCTTATGGTGATTTCCGCGAACCTCGAACTGATCGAAAGTGCAGAGGATACCAAGAAGATCCGCCAGTGCGCTGCGGCCGCGCGACGCGCCGCTGATCGGGGAACAAAGTTGACGGCGCAACTTCTCGCCTTTTCCCGGCGGCAGGCATTGAAACCGAAATTGGTCAATGCAAACCAACTCATTTCCGAATTCGAGGGACTTATCCGCCAGGCTGTCGGCGACGGATGCGAGGTCAAGCTGCAGACAGATGAGGAATTGTGGCTGTGCCACGTCGATCCGGCGCTGCTGGAGACGGCGCTCCTTAACCTCGCCCTGAATGCGCGGGACGCGATGGCAGATAGAGGCGTTCTCCGGATCGAGACCCGGAACATCGTGGAAGAGGAAAGCGTGGCCGGATGTTCACCCGGATCGTACGTTCGGCTCTCTGTCGCAGACAACGGCAGCGGAATGCCGCCTGAAGTGCGAGATCGGGTGTTTGAACCCTTCTTCACGACCAAGGAGGTTGGTAAAGGTACCGGGCTCGGCCTCAGCATGGTCTATGGCTTTGTGCGACAGTCCGGAGGACACATTGCCGTCGAAAGCGCACCGGGAGCCGGTACCACGATTGCGCTATACCTGCCTGCGACCACACGGGAGCCCGATGCCGAGCAGAACACCATCGAGACTCAAACCTTACCAAAAGGCTCCGAGAGAGTCCTCGTAGTCGATGATAACGAGGACCTTCTGAACGTCACATCGGCAATGCTGTCCGCCTTCGGGTATCAGGTGTCGTGCGCCCACAATGGCGCAGAGGCGCTTCGAACGCTCCAGAGCGACCAACCATTTGAACTTCTGTTCAGCGATATCGTAATGCCAAACGGAATGAATGGCATTGAGCTTGCCCGCGAGGCGAAACGGCTGCGCAAAGACATCAAGATCCTGCTGACCTCGGGCTACGCGGATGGCGCACTGCAACGAAACAAGGCCGTGGGCGAGTTTTCCATTATCGACAAACCCTTCAGCCTGCCAGACTTGGCGCGACGCGTTCGGTCAACCCTGCGCGAGGCATGATCTTCGATAATTCCACATCGGTTTGGCTGATTTAATACCTTGATCCGACACCCGGCCAGCAGCAGCTTCGAATGAGACCTAGCCCGGCCCTTCGATCTCAGAGGCTGCGCGACGGCGGTTTGGCACTTCGTTCAACAACCCGGCAAGTCGCAGGCCTTCCAGAATTCCGTCCAGCCGCTGCTCGCGGATCATCGCGGCAACCATCGAAACGGCGTCCTGCTGTTGGATCGTGAAGTGTATGTCCGGCAATTGCTCAGACATCGCTTCGAAGATTGTCTGAGGATTTGTGACGTGATCCCGGAGCGCATGCGCCGCGTCCTGCGCAAGGTAAGTCGCAAGATCGCGGTCAATCATCTCGCCGAAACTGAAGTCATAGTGGGTACTGTCTTTTATCGATCGCCGAATCAGCTCACTCTGCTGCTTTGCCTCCATGAAGAGCAAGAACACCGCATCCGGCAGATTTTCGCGCGGCACTTTCTTCAAGTCAGCAATTCGGGCGTAAATGGCTTTGCCGGCGCGCTCGCTCCGCTCGAATCGCGCCTGAGCTTGCTCGGCTTCATGCTCACGCAAAATCTCTTCTCGTCGCCTTTTTCCAAACATCATTGCCTCCTGCAGGCCACGATATAGGTCGGATCTCGCACCATAGGAAAGATCAAATCACCTCAGCGAGCGCGAAAAGCGCCGCTGGATGCAGGACCGTGCCGGTCGGCAGCCCGAGGCTAGCCGGGATTGACCTTAGACGCTCGTGAAGACTTCAGAGATCCAGCTGCGGTCTTCACCCATGTCGGGCATCAGCGGTGCAAGAATCTCGCGAACGTTTAATGCGCGTCCGCGGCCGTTCGCAAACGCTTCCACATGGCGCTCGCATCAAACGCGGCCTTCCCCCTCCGAAGACAAGTGATCGCGGGATGAGCGGCATGACGACCACCGACCGCATTTGCGCGAAGAGTTCTCCCCTCCCCCTGCGGTCGCATTTTCCAGCGGGTCTGGAATATCCCTTCTGGATTATCCCTAGAGAGCACACTTCTCAGCGCTCCGCCGGACCTCGTGCAACACCACTCGGTTCGACCAAGGCCGTGAATGACCGGCCGAAGCAAGAATTAAGTCTAAGCTCCTAAAATAATGCAACAATTTCGGCCGTCGGCGCTGTGCACAGAGTTCTATAAGTGTCCAAGAACCTCAGCCAGCTCGCTGATCCCATCCGAACGGGTTTTTCGCCGTCCGATCCGTCTTGGACCATGCTCGTGAAGCACCCAGCCTAAGCGCATCGAACTCGGTCCCGCCCACTCAAACCGCAAATTGTTTTCATAGGTGGAGGCGCGCGTCATTGGGCGCGTCGAGCCGGGCCCGCCCGCTGTAAGGATCAGCGCGAAATTGCACCGTCACTGGTCCAGCCGGGCATTCTCGAAGCGAGAGTAACGCTTGCGCGCGTCTATTGCAGCGGCGAAAACTTCACCGGAACGATGATCTTGGATTCCTGGTGCAACAGCGCACCAAGCTCCTCGTTCTTGCGCAAAAAATCGTGCCAGGCCGGATCCTTGGCCATTTCGGCGCGGCGCCGGGCACGGTCATTGAGGTCCGCAAAGCCCCAGAGATGAACCACCTGATTGAGCGTGCCGATTTCGGTCTGAAAGAAGCCGATCAAATTGCCGAGGTATTTCTGCTGCACCGGCAGCGCGCATTCTTCGTAGAGTGCCAGCCATTTGCCCATTTTGAGCGGCACGAGATTGTAGGTTCGGTGATCGTAGATCATTTTTCGCGTTTCCTCGTTAGATCGCCAGGCGGACCGGTGTTGAAGCGTCATCGGCCGGGTGCACCACCCTGCCGCTTTCGGGATCGATCAGATAAATATCCTTCGCCGCCGCCCTGAGCCGAACCCGCCCTCCCGGCCGCCGCATCAGGGCGACGTCGCCGATCGCGGTGTAGCTCGTTCCCCCCAGCACGAAAGTCAGGAGGCTGGTCGATCCCAGCGGTTCGACCACGTCGACGGTGACGTCCATGGCGACGGCGCCGGAGTCGATCGGCCTGGCATCATCGAGCAGATGCTCGGGACGAATGCCGATCTCGACGCTGCGGCCGGCATATGGCCGATACGCCGCGTCGCGCTCTTGCGGCATTTCGATCCGGATGCCCTCGCCGAGATCGGCATGAAGACCGCTCTCGTCGGCTAGCAGCCTGGCGGGGAAAAAATTCATTTTCGGCGATCCGATGAAGCCGGCCACGAAACGGCTCACCGGCCGGCGGTACAAGGTCAGGGGATCGCCGACCTGCTCGATATGGCCGCCGTTCATCACCACGATCTTGTCGGCCAGCGTCATGGCCTCGACCTGGTCATGCGTAACGTAGATGATGGTGGTGCGGAGCCGCTGATGGATGCGCTTGATCTCGATGCGCATCTGCGCGCGCAGCGCGGCATCGAGGTTCGACAGCGGTTCATCGAACAGAAACACCTTCGGCTCGCGCACCAGCGCCCGTCCCATCGCGACACGCTGGCGCTGACCGCCGGACAGTTGCCGGGGTTTGCGGTCCAAGAGATCGGTGATGCCCAGCATCTCGGCAGCGATGCCGACCAGCCGCTTTTTCTCCGCGGACGAGACGCCCTTCATTCGCAGGCTGAAGGCCATGTTGTCGCGCACGCTCATATGCGGATAGAGCGCATAGGACTGGAACACCATCGCGATATCGCGATCCTTCGGTTCCAGCCGCTCGACCGCCTTGCCGTCGAACAGGATGCTGCCGCCAGTCACCTCCTCCAGGCCCGCGACCATTCGTAACGTCGTGGTTTTGCCGCAGCCTGAGGGCCCGACCAGCACGGCAAACTCGCCATCCGCAATATCGAGGTTGATACGATGGATGACGCTGATGTCCCCGAACTTCTTTTCCAGCGCAACCAGTTTCACTTCAGCCATTGGACCTTAATCCCATCATCCCTTGACGCCACCGCTGCCCCAGCCGGCGACCAGAAATTTCTGCACATAGGAGAACACGATGATTACGGGAATGATGACCAAAAGGCCGCTGGCCATGATCATGCCCCAGTCGATCACGCTGGCGTTGTAGAGATCGGCAATGCCGACCGGGAGCGTCTTCAGATTATCCGACGAGATCAGGATTCGCGCGAAGATGTAGTCGTTCCAGGCGAGGATGAAGGTCAGAATGGCGGTCGCGATGATGCCCGGCAGCGCCATCGGAATCACCACGTGGATGACGGCGCGGAACCGGCTCGCACCGTCGGTCATCGCTGCCTCCTCCAGGTCGATCGGGATCGACTGGAAGAAGGTGCGCAACATCCACAGCGCGAACGGCAGGCTGAACGCGCAATAGGCCAACACCAGCGCGATGTGAGTGTTGGCGAGCCCAAACGTTCGCATCACGATGTAGAACGGAATGATGATCATGATCGGCGCGAACATGTAGGTGAACAGAACGGTCGCGGCGATCGTCTCGCGGCCGAAGAAGCGGTAGCGCGTCAGCCCGTAGGCCCCGGGTACGGCAAGCAGCAGTGTGAGGATCACCGCCGCGCTGGAGACGATGACGCTGTTCTTGAAATAGGTCACAAAGTGCGTTTGCGCGAACAGCCGCTCGATGTTGGAGAGCGTTGGCGCCTCCGGCAGCAACCGCGGCGGCCATGTGAATATTTCCGTTGAAGGTTTCAGCGCGGTCAGCCCCATCCAGAGCAGCGGAAATGCCGCGAAGGCGAGCAATAGCGCGACCGCTAGTCCGAGAAGCAGCCACTGCAATCCCGACCGGCCGGTCATAGCTGGTCCTCCCCGCGAAACAGGAAGAAATAGGTAGCTGCCGCCGCCACCAGCATCAGGAACATCACGATCGCAACCGCGGCTCCCATGCCGGCTTCATAATAATTGAACGTCCGCAGATAGGCGTAGACTGGCATGGTGCGGATGTAGCGCTCGGCGCCGCCGCCCTGCGTCATCAGCCATACCGTATCGAACTTGGTGAACATCCAGATCGACCGCAGCAGGATGGTGATAAACAGCACCGAGGCCAGTTGAGGCAGCGTCACAAACACGAAGCGCGCCACTGGACCCGCGCCGTCGACCCGCGCCGCGTCGTAAAGCTCGGTCGGAATGGTCTGCAGCCGCGCCAGCACCGCCAGCAGCACGAAGGGAAAAAATTGCCAGACCGAAACCAGGATCAGCGAAGCCATGATGTAGCTGCGGCCGAACCAGTTGATCGGCTCGCTCGAAATCCCCAGCGAGACCAATCCGAAATTGATCAGGCCGAATTGATTGTTGAGCATCCATTTCCACAGAATGACCGCGACCACGGTCGGGATCATGTAAGGAAACAGCACGAGGCCGCGAACGATGTTGCGACCGAAAAAGCTTTGATGAAGCAATAGCGCCGCCGCCACCCCGAGCACGAGTTGCAGGAAGATCGTGCTGACCGAATAGATCAGGCCGATGCGGAGGCTTTCCCAGAATTCGGGGTCGTGCCAGAGATAAATGTAATTATCGAGGCCGACGAAGGCCTGCTGGGGAAACAGCGAATGCTTGGCGTGGAGGCTGAGCCAGAAGCCGTATCCGACCGGATAAATCGTCAGCGTTGCAAGCAACAATAGTGCCGGCAACACCAGGAGAAGGCCAGGAAGGCCGCGCGTTTGCATATCAGGATATCCGTACGCCGCGCCGAGCCACGACGTTCATCTGTGAAGCATGAGGCCGCGCCGGCATTGCCGCCGGCGCGGGTTCGATTGGAGATCACCACTTCGCGAAACCGGCCTGGCGAACGATCTGCTCGGCCCGCTGCTGGCCCCGCTTGGCTGCTTCCGCCGCCGGTTTGCCTTCAACCGCGACGTCCAGCACCATGTCGCGCAGCACGCCTGAGCCAAGTATCTGCAGCAGATACGGCTTGTTGGTCAGGTCCTCCCAATCGATGATCAGGGTCGGGCGCGCCTGGTCCTTGTCCAGATCTTCCTGCTGAACCTGCAGCCAGCTCGCCCAGCGCTTCACCATGGGAATGTCGCGGTAAGCCGGTGAATTGCGCAGCGACTTCGTGATCGGAAAGAAATGGATCGGCACCGACTTGATGTATTCGATGTAATTTTCATCCTTGTAGAAAAAGGCCAGAAACTCCTTGGCCAGTTCCGGGTTGGCCGAGCCTTTGAACAGCATCCATGTTTCTTCGTCCACCTGCGACGCGGGCGCGTTTCCGCTCGGACCGTGGGGCTTGCGCCAGACATCATACGTCTCGGTGTTGCGCATGTTTTCGGGGGCATACTGCTCGATCAGCGACGCGCCGCGACCGAAGCCGGCATACATCAGCGCGGCTTTCTGCCCATACAGATTGGAGAAGGTGTCGAGATAGCCGTGGCCTTCCCAGCCCGGCGGCATGAATTTGGCCAGCCGCTTCCAGTAATCAAGCGTCTCCAGCATCTGCCTGGATTCGAACAGCGGACGGTTCTTTTCATCGAACAGCTTGCCGCCGTTAGCCGCCATCATTTCGCCGACCAGGATATTGATGAACAGATTGTCGCCCGGCATGGTCAAGCCATAGATCTCGGGCTTGCCGTCCTTGTTTTCGTCGATGGTCAGCTTTTCCGCAATCCTGACGAAATCGTCCCAGGTCTTCGGCGGCTCGATGCCGATCTTTTTCGCAAGGTCCTTGCGATAGATCATCAGCGAGGTGCCGGACGCATGCACGAGCCCGTACCACTTGCCATCGGCAAAACAGAGCTTCTTGTAGTGCTCCCAAATGTTGGATTCGCCAATTGCCTTGACGACATCGTCAATCGGCAGCAGCAGCTTCTGCTGCAGAAGCGCCGCGCAAGTCACCGGCTGGCCGTGTGACAATTCGGGTGGACTGCCGGCGGCAAGCGCCGCCATGATCTTGCCTTCGAGGTCATTCCAGGACAGCGCCTCGGCCTGGATCTTCACGCCTGGACGAGTCGCCTCGAAGCGTTTGACGATCTCAGCGACCGCCGCCTGGGACGCCGGGTTGGTTTCGGTATGCCATACCCGAACCGTCTTGACCGGCTGAGCCAATGCCGTCCCGGTGAGCCCAATCGCAACTGCGCAGCCGAGCAAACCCGCCGTCAGCCTCAATCGCAGTGTCACTGCTTTCATGTTATCCTCCCCCAACAAGCTCTCGAAGCCAATTTTTATCACTATGTGGACACAGTCCGCATTTTTTGATAATTTAGTGAGAGCGTGCAAAACCTGTCAATGATGAAACGACGGAAGCGGCGGATGCCGCCGAAATGGCGTGCGCGACGAAGAAGAAGCGCGGAGCTTATTTGAATGGATGATCAGCCCACGCCGGATAGCATCAAAGGCGCGGCGGCACTCACCAAGGGCATCAAGCTTCTAACCGCCATTGCGGACGCCGAAGTGCCGCCGACGGCGCGCGACCTCAGTGATCAGACGATGCTGCCGCGCCCGACGGTTTACCGCCTGCTCGCCGCCCTGACGGAGGCCGGTCTGGTGCGACTATCCTCCGGCGGCCATACCTATCAGCTCGGCGCAACACTGCTTACCATCGCGCATCGCGCACTCGACCAGATGGACATCCGCGATATTGCCCACGAACATCTCCTGAAGCTGCGCGACCAAACAGGCGAGACCGTGCATCTCGCTGTGTTCAGCAATGGCGCCATGCTTTACGTCGACAATATCGAGAGCCGCGAACGGGTTCGCATGAAGTGTTCGCTTGGAGTCTCGGTGCCGCTGCATACGACTGCGGTCGGCAAGGCCTATCTTGCCTTTTCACCGCAAGACCAGCGCGAGAGTACGCTTGAACGATTACGGCTCGACGACGTGACTGGACATTCCATCACTTCCCGTGACGCGTTGCGTGCGCAAATTGCGGAGGCGGAGCGTCGCGGCTGGACCACGGACGAAGAGGAAAACGAGCGCGACATCTTTTGCTTCGGCGCCCCAATTCTGGACCGGCGCGGCAATGCGGTGGCAGCCGCCAGTATCAGCATTCCACGGTTCCGCCTGCGTCCGATGGCTGAGCAAGTCTACGTCGCACCGCTGCTCGAAGCTACCACCAACGTCTCGCGCATTCTCGGTTACCGGCCCAGTTTGTCAGGCGCAAAGCCAAAGGCCGCCGCGGCGGCTATACGGATCGAAGGTCGCCGTTGAGAGCCTGATCGATTGTGGAATTTGGATCGACTTGCTTCCTTTCGCTCCACCTCCTTTCACATTCCGTCCAGAGCATCCCGCCGCAGGCCGAAGACGGCCTGCGTCTATGTTTCGTCGCCCTCGACATCGAGATTGGAATTCGGTTCATCGAGCACGACGAGGAATGGATCGTCAGACAGCGCCGGCGCAAGGCGCTGCTGCGACAATGTGCTCATCCTCGGCGATGTCCGTTCGTTCGACCGCCGGGCTAGCCGCCGCACTTCGGCAGAAGGTTGGACACTTCCTTAACCAGCTCAGGCATGACCTGCTCCGCCGTGCGCTTGGCCGTCACCAGGCTTTCTGTATGGTGCTTGATCACCTCGATAATTTTCAGCGAATTATCACCCGGGAAAGATGCCCATTCCGTCAGCAATGGCAGTTGCTGGATACTGGTCGAGTGGTTGGGGCTCTTTGCGTAGAACGCTCCAAGCAGGTCCGGCGTCTTCACGGCGATCTCGTTGCCGGGCATGTAGCCGGTCAAATTGACCATCGCGGTCTGGCCGACCGGCCCGGTGGCGAACTTTACGTATTTCCAGGCGGCCTTCTGGCGTTCGGTGTCCTTTGCGAAAACCATGGCGACGTTTCCGCCCGCGGGAAGGCGTCCGTCGGCGACAGCCAGCGGGAACGCGACGGTCTTGAACTGGAATCGACCGCCGATCTGGCGCTCGGCCGCGGCCACGTAGGATGTGGAATCCGCAAGTATCGCGATGTTGCCGGCGACGAAGGATTGCCGGGCCTGGCCGAGGGCAAGATTCGGCATGCCCGATTTGCCGAAATCTTCGAGCGTCTTCAGCGCCCACATGCCGTTTGCGTCATCGAAAGCGATGCTGCACCCGTCAGCTTTGAGAATGCGGCCACCCTTGCTCGTCACCAGCGACTGGAACAGCCAGTTTCCGGTCTGCTCCCACTGATAGTAGAAGCCGGTAGCCGGACTGCCCGCTTTCGCCTCGACGGCCTTGCCCAGGGCGAGAAGTTCCGGCCAGGTCTTTGGAAGCGCCGACGCATCGGCGCCAGCCTTTGCGAGCAGATCGGCATTGACGTAGAGCACCGGTGTCGAGACGGCGAACGGCAGGCCGTAGAGCTTGCCCTTGTATTTAGCGAGTTCCGCAAGCGTCGGGTAATAGCCAAGCTCGGCAAGCCCGCCATCCGCCGTCGCGAATCCGTCCAGCGGCGCGCCTAGTCCCCGATCCACGAACAAGCTGATCTGGTTGATCCCGTTGAAGGCCACGTCGGGCGGTCGGCCGGTGATCTGGTCACGCAGGATCTGCTGCGCGGCCTCCTCGTAGCTCGCTACTGGATTACGGAATTTCACCTTGATGTCGGGGTGCGCCTCGGTGAAGCGCTTGGCCAAGTCCTGATGCAGCGCATTGAAGGTGCCGGGCGTGGTGTAGAGCACGTCGAGCGTGACCTCCGCCCGCGCAGAAGTCGCGCCGATTGCCATGAGGGCAGCGGCTCCGGCGAGCACCGGTCCTAGCCGGTTTACGATTTGATCAAGCATGGACGATCTCCATTTTGGACTACTTCATGGTTGTTACGGCGAGGCCGTCGATGAACCGGCGCTGCGCGATCAGGAATGCAAGGAGAAGTGGGGCGACGATAATCACGGCGCCGGCCATCAGCGGACCGAGGAACTGCCCGGCTTCATCGTCACGGAAGAGCAGGATGCCGAGCGCGGGCGTGGAAATCTCCGCGCGACGCACCGCGATGAGCGGCCAGAACAAGTCGTTCCAATGGGCCACCACCGAGAAGATGCCAAAGGCGGCCAGCGCCGGCGCCGTCATGGGGATCATGATGCGCCAGATGATCTCGAACTCGCCGAGCCCATCTAGGCGGGCTGCGTGAATGATCTCGTCGGGTATGGAGCGAAAGAATTGCCGCAGCAGAAAAATGCCGAAAGTGGAGATCGCCCACGGCAGGATCAGCGCGGCATAGGTGTCCAGAAACCCGAACACGTTCAGCATAACGAAATGCGGAATGGCGAGAGCCTGAGGCGGCAGCAGCAGGCCGACCAGCACCGCGGAGAACAAGGTGTCCCGCCCACGAAAACGCAGCTTCGCAAGTGCATAGGCGCAGGGAATGCAGACAAGGAGCTGCAGCGCAAAGATCGCCGCGCACACCAGTACCCCGTTCAGCAGAAAGCTGAACATCGGCGCCGCCGTTAGCGCGATGCGGTAATTCTCGCCCCCATGAAAGGCCGTCGGCCAAAGGCGGAAGTCGGCCTGAAAAATCTCTTGCGGCGGTTTGAGCGACAGGCTCACCATCCAGACGAACGGCAACAGCGCAAAGGCCGCGGTGAGAAGCAGAATCGCATGCCGGGCGACCCGGCCAGCGAACCGCCGGTCTGAAAAGCGGGAGATCATGAATAATGAACCCGCCGCTCGAGAAGCCGCGCCTGCGTCAGCGTCAGCAGCACGATGACTGCGAGATAGACCACGGTGAGCGCCGCGCCGTATCCCATGTGCAGGAAATCGAAACTCTCGGTGTAGAGCCGATGCAGCAGCACCTCGGACGCATAGTTCGGCCCGCCCTGGGTCAGGACGCGAACGCTGTCGAAAACCTCGAAGGACCGTTTCGCCGTCAGGATGACGACGAACATGGTGACCGGTCCGAGCATGGGTAGCGTCACGAAACGCAGCCGGTCCAGAACGCCGTCGGCGCCGTCAACGGCGGCTGCGTCGTAAAGCTGCTGCGGAACGGCCTTGAGGCCCGACACGAACAGCACCATGGCGAAACCGAAGCCTTGCCATATGCCGATCAACGCGAGAGCGAGCAGCGCCGTGCGCTCGTCCCGAAGCCAGTTCACCCCGGAAATCCCCATCACGCCCAGGGCGCGGTTCACGAGACCGATCGTCGGATGCAGCATGGTGCCCCAGACGATCGCCATGGCCGACATCGTGGACATCACAGGAAGAAAGTGCGCGGCCCTGTAGAAACCACGCAAGCCTGGACTGGTCTCGATGAGCAGAGCCACGACGAGACCGAGCAGCACGGTGCCCGGCACGACGATGGCCACATACACCAGCGTGTTGGTCAACGCCTTCCAGAAGGTCGGGTCCGCGAACAGCGCCCTGAAGTTCGCGATCCCGATAAAGTGGAAGGTAAATGATCCCAGCTGCCAGTCCGTCAGGGAGAAAAGCACGACTGCCGCGACGGGGCCGAACAGAAGGCCGACCAACAGCAGCAGTGCCGGCGATACGGCGAGCCAGGCAAGCCCGTGCTCTCCCGATCTCGTCGCCAACCTTGCTTTCGCAGCGGCCTCGCGCGGGCGATTGCAGTCAAGCGCGGTCATGCTGCAGCCTCTACCCGCTCGACCTCGCGCTGGCGCATGCCCGCGCCATCAAACTGCAGCAGGCAGGCCGGGTCGATCTGAAGGCCGACCGAACGGCCCGCCTCGGAACGCGATGCGTCGGGATGGGTACGCACGACGACGGTGCCCTGCCCGTCTGCCAGCGTCACGTTCAGGAAGATGTCAGAACCGAGATTCTCGACGCTGGCGACGACACCATTGAGTCTTCCATCCCCGGACGCGACTATGCCGACGGCTTCGGGACGAAACGCGAGGTGCGCGGTGTTGCGATGAATACCTGCAGGGAGCGATGCCCCCAAAGATACCCAGTGGGCGCGAGAAACCACGTTGATCTTCGGACTGCCGATCATCTCGGCGACCCGCAGGTCCTCCGGATCGCGATAGAGCCGCTCCGGTCGGTCGACCTGAAGCAGTTCGCCGTCCATCATCACGGCAACGCGGTCGGACATCGTCATCGCTTCTGCCTGATCGTGGGTGACGTACACGAAGGTGACGCCGAGACGGCGGTGCAGCGCGATGATTTCCGCGCGCATCTGCACCCTCAATTTGGCGTCGAGGTTGGACAGCGGCTCGTCCATCAGGAACACCGCGGGATGCCGCACCATCGCGCGGCCCAGCGCGACGCGCTGGCGCTGCCCGCCGGAAAGCTGGCCTGGCTTGCGGCGCAGCAGATGGGCGATGTCGAGCATGGAGGCCGCCTGCTCGATCTCGGCGCGGATCGCTTTTTCGACATCGCCGCGTCCCGGCAACGCACGGCCCACCAATGGCAGCCGTTGGGCGAAGCTCAGGCGCCGCGTCCGCAACGGCAAAGCGAGGTTGTCGAACACGCTAAGATGGGGATAGAGCGCGTAAGACTGGAATACCATGGCGACGTCGCGCTCCTTCGGACGCTTGTCGTCCACGCAGCGGCCGGCCACCAGCACCTCACCGCTGTTCTGCGCCTCCAACCCGGCGATGATCCGCAGCAAGGTCGATTTCCCGCATCCGGAGGGGCCCACCAGGGTGAGAAATTCCCCATCTCGAATGCTCAGCGAAACTCCCTTCACAATGGCGGTTTCGCCATAGCTCTTCTCGATATCGCGCAGTTCGATCTCAGCCATTGCCGCCTCCCCGCATCGCCTGGAGCGCACGCCCATCCATTCCGGAGACGGGAAGCCCGAGATGCGTGAGAATGGTTGGCGCGATGTCGGTGATGCAGGAAGGCTCGTGCCTCGCCACGCCAGGGCTGAAGCCCGCGCCGTCGATCATGAGAAAGGGCGCTTGCTCGCCGGCACCGAGGCCGCCGTGCTGGCCGCTGCCGAGGATGTCCGCTTTGTTGCCGGCGCGCTCTGCGACAAGGCTGGAGCCGGCGACACCGTAGGCATTAGGCTCGTCGCTCGCGCGCATTGAGACCGCAAAGGCGAGGCCGTGATCCCGGCCCTGCCCCACCGACGCCAACGCGCCGCCATCGAAAACGGTTTCCGCCCATTCCTGGCTGGCGAGGAAGTCGCCGACCAACGGCGTGCGCGCGACGAAATCGGGATGGACATAGAGCAGCGCGGAGGTGCCGTTCGAGGCGACGACCACGTCGGTCGATTCGAGGCTCTCCTTCAATCCCGCAGTGACCAGTTCCTCGTCGATGTCGATGACGCCGGTGACCGTCTGATGGCCGTGATCCGATCCGATCAGCAAGAGAACATCGTCCCTGTCGGCGAGCGTGGCCACCGCGTCCATGACGCGCCCGGCATTGCGGTCTGCCTCTTGCAACACCGCAAGATGACCAGGCGATCCCATGGGCAAGGCGTGCTGCGTGGCATCAGGCTCGCCGAGCCACAGCACCGCTAGCGCAGGCGGATCATAGGGTAACACCGCTTCGCGGATGAAGCGCTCGGTCATTGCCCGGTCGCCTTCTACATCCAGCGTGATGCGAAGCTGCTCGTCTTCCGGCAGCGGGACGCGGTCCCGGCCGAACGATCCGGCGCGATGATAGACTCGCCCAAATCCATCCGGATCGTGCGCATAGGCCGCTCCCGGCGAAACGTTGCTGAAGATGATGGCACCGCCGCTGCCCGTTAAGCGCTCGGCCAAAGTCGGCACCGCCAGCGAGCGACCGGTGACGCGCCGCTTGTGCTGCAGGAAATCGGGGCGACCCGCATCGTGCCGAACGAGGCGCCCGTTCTCCATCAGCGCCATGGTGTTGCCCTGCAAGCCGTGGCGCGCCGGATAGCAACCGGTCGCCAGGCTTGCCGAGACCACCCGCGTGCAGGACGGAAACACCGTGCGATGGGCGGCGAACTGCTCGGAGCGGGCGGCGAAGGCGGCAAGATGCGGCGTGGTCTGCGGCGTCACGAGATCGCGGCGCAGACCATCGAGGATGACGAGGATAGCACGAGGCATAGTCAGACTTTCACTTCGTTTAGCAGGACCGAAAAGACATCGTAGTTGCGGAGCGGCTTCCCTGCCCCGCCCTCAACCCGTCCGGCCTTCAGCGGGTGAGAGAGGATGAACGGCACCACCTGTTCGGCGATCCCGCCGTGAGAACGCAGCCGCTCGCCCGAGAGCTGCGAAATGTCGTGGTCGCTCGCATGGGCGCCGAGGGCGACACCGGACCTCGCCACCACGGCGATGTCGCCTTCGCGATCTTCCGGTAATTCGAAGCGCAAGCATGCTTCCTCGCGCGAAGCGACCATGCCGACGCCGGGAATCTGCCGGATGAAGTTCAACACCGCTGTGCTGGAAAGCTCCGTCCGTTGCAGATGGACACGGACAAAGCCACCCAGCGCGCCATGGTGACGCACGAAGGGATCGGTGATCGGGCAGATGACACGGGTGGCGCCTGCGCCGAACGCGTCATCCAGGAGGTCGCCAAGATAGACGACATTCGGCTCGCCGCTCGGATGGGCCATGTCGTTCATGCCATGGTCTGCAACAATCCCGAGGCAAGCGCCGAGCGCGATCATCCTTTCGAGCCGCAGATCCACCGCGCGCATGAAGGCGATCGCTTCGGGTGCATCCGGTGCATGCTTGTGCTGCACATAATCGGAAAGGGACAGATAAATCAGGTCCAGCCGGCGGGTTTCCAGCAGGCGAATTCCGGCATCGAGCACGAACAAGGAAAGATCGGCGGAATACTGGTCTGGCGCTCCACGTCCGACCAGCGCGCCGACAGCCGAGATGCCGTTCTCCATATCGGTCGCCTCGTCGGCTTTTTCGGCAGAGAAAGTGATGCCGTCGAGCCCATGACCAAGCGCCTTGCGCAGCTTGTCCTTGGCGGTAACGGCAGCAACCCTGGCTCCCGCCTGCGAGAACGCTGCCAGAATGGTCGGTGCGCGCACGGGAGTGGCGTCCACCATCATGATTTCCGCGCCGGTGTCGGGGTCGAGATAGAAGTTGCCGGAAACGCCGTGAACGGCGGGCGGCACACCGCAGACGATGGACACGTTGTTGGGGTTGGTGAACGTCGGCATTGCCGCGAGCGCAGAGGCGGCAAAACCTTCGCGCCGCATCCGGTCGATGGCGGGGATGGCGCCGGCGGCGCTGGCAGACTCGATATAGGCCGGATCGCAGCCGTCGAAACAGATGACGACAGCCGGATGTTTCGGCCATGCATAGGCGCGCCCGTTCACGCTTATCAGGGGTCTCTCAGCGCGGTGGAACGCGGGATCAGTCAGGATTCGGTCAGGCTTGTTCATGAGTAAACTTGTCGTTGAGGGTTACAGTATCGGTGAGCCACGCCGCCACGCGCAGCAGATTGCGGTCGCCGCCCTGGCAACCGACGAGCTGAACGCCGATCGGCATGCCATTCGTCCCGCGCAGCAGCGGCAGTGACACGGTCGGTAGTCCGCACAGGCTCCAGGGCATGGACATGGCGCCGGAGCCCGGTCCCTCCTCGAGGCGCGTCGCCTCGCCTGGCGCAGAGAGCGTGATCAAGGCGTCATGATCATCGAATAATGCCGCGGCCAAAGCGGTGAGACGGTCAGCCATGGTCTCAAGTTCGAGATAACGAGCGGCGCTCAACGCACGCCCGGCAACGATGCCCTCCTGCAGCGGAGGGCAGAAGCTGCGGAGCGTTTCCTCCGGCAGGGCACCGAAGCGATCTGCCAGATGAGCGTTCAGAAGGCCGTGTACGATCTCAAGCGCTCTATCGAATTCGCAGGGAAGATCGACGGCGGCCACGTCGGCAGGAAGTCCAGCGACCAAACGATCGAGCGCTCGACGCGCGTCGGGACTTGCCGTGTCCCAGCCCGGCCCGCGGACCAAACCGAGTCTCGGCGGATGCCGCAGCGCTTCGACCTCCGCGAGCCTGCAATCGAATGCGCCGGCAANTCCTCGACAGACCGCGCCAGCAGGCCCAGATGCGCCATGCGGGGGACCAGCACGTTCGATCCCCGCATGCTGGTGAAACCGAGCGATGGCTTGAAGCCGAACGCGCCGCAAAACGAAGCTGGCAGCGTCGTGGATGCCGTGTGCTGCGTGCCGAGCGTCAGCGGAACCATGTGATCGACGACGGCCGCCGCGGAGCCCGCCGACGACACGCCGGGTGACCGCGACAGATCCAACGGATTACGCGTCGGGCTGGGATGGTACATTCCGAATTCGGACGTGGTGGTCTTGCCGACGATGAGCGCCCCGGCCCGGTGCAGCACACCGACGGCTTCCGCGTCTTCCGCCGGCCGGCGACCACGCAAGCTTGCGCTGCCGTATTCGGACGGCATGTCGCTTGTATCGAACACGTCCTTCACGCCGATTGGCAGACCATGCAACGGGCCGAGCGGGAGTCCCGCGGCCTGCCATTCATCTGCCACCCGCGCACGTTTCCGCGCCACATCGGCATCCAGAAAGCTCCAGGCCTTCACCTGCGGTTCGCGAACGGCAATCCGCGCGAGGCAGGCTTCCATCACCAATGTCGCCGTTATCAGGCGATCGCGGATCGCAGTGACGATCGTGCGTGCCGACAATTCGTTCAATCGCTGGCTATTCGAAGCGAGCGCCGGCCTCTGGATAGCCAAAGCGTCGTTCATCCGCCGCACAACAGTAATGACCCGACGATCAGCCGACGCATGGATTGTCTCCCGTTTCCAAGCTCGGCGGACAGATAGAGGCTCCCCTTAACACATTTGTGACAGGTGCGGCACATTTGGGCAAAGTAAGCTGGGCTGTGGACAAATATGATGAGTTGCCATTCCGCCCCGGAAACGGGCAAACAGCGGCTCCCTGAAGCCGATTGGAGGACCCGGGGCGTGTTGATTCGAGGCCCGCAAGCGGCGCCAAACGAAGGCGAATCCGGCGATGGCCGGGCCGATGCCGCGTTGGTGGCCAAGATCTGCTGGTACTATTTCCGCGAAGGGCAAACCCAGGACGCGATCGCGCAGCGGCTGAAGATGACCCGCAAGCGCGTCAACCGGATCCTCGGCGACGCCCGGGAAAGCGGTTTCGTTCAAATCACGATCGCCGACCCGTCGGGTCAGCGCACCGAGCTCGAAGAAGAACTCATCCGCAAATTCAATCTGCGTCACGCGATCGTGGTGCCGGTCCCCATGGGCGGCACCGACGTGCGCTCTTTCATCGGAGCCGCCGCCGCGCGATACGTGGCCGAGTGCCTTCCGCCGTCGGGTTCGCTGGGAATCACCTGGGGCGGCACCATCAATGCCGCCGCCCAAAACCTGCCGCAGCGATCAGGAGACGGCACCCGCGTGGTGCTGATGTCCGGCGGGCTGGCCGAAAGCGCGCCGATCAATCCATATGACAATGCGACGATGATTGCCCGGGCGCTCGGCGCGCGATGCTATTATCTGACCGCGCCGATGTTCGCCGAGACGGCGGAGCTGAGGGATATCCTCGTCGCCAGCGAACCTGTTCGTTCCGTGCTCGCCATGGTGCCCTCCCTCGACGTCGCCCTGTTGAGCGCGATCGATCTCTCCGAGCAGTCAAAGGCGCTCGAATACGAGGTCATTTCTCGCGAAACCCGCGCCTCACTGCTTGAAGCGGGCGCTGTCGGCGATATTTGCGGTCACTACCTCGATTCGTCAGGTAAGCCGCTTGACCACCCCCTGGTACAGCGGACGATCAATCCGCCGATCGAGCACGTGCTGCAGATCAGGCACCGGATCCTCGCCGCGGGAGGCGAGCACAAGGTCCCCATTATTCGCGCCGGCCTGCTGGCGGGCTTTGGCCAGGTGCTGGTCACCGATGAGGCGGCGGCGTCCAAACTGCTGGATTGAGGTTCGCCTCACCACGGCAGCGAGTAGGTTTTGATATTCGTGAAGCTCTTCATGGCTTCCAGCACGCCCTCCTTATGGCCGAGGCCGGAATCCTTGATGCCGCCGAACGGCGTTAGCTCCGTCCGGTATCCCGGAACTTCCCACACGTTGACGCAGCCGACGTCGAGGGCATCGACAAAGCGGGTGATGGTGTCGAGCCGGTCGGTGCACAATCCCGCCGAAAGACCGAAGGCGGTCGAGTTGGCGACGGCGATGATGTGTTCGACGTCGTCAGGGCAGCGAAGGATCGGCAGAACCGGGCCAAAAGTCTCTTCGCGCACCAGCTCGCAATCGGGTGGAACGTGATCCAGCAGGGTCGGCGGGTAAAGCGCGCCCTCTGGCGTATTGCCGAGCAGCAGGCGGGCGCCGCCCGCAGTTGCGGCTTGGACACGTCCGGCGATTGTCGAGGCTGCCTTTGCGTTGATGACCGTCCCCACATCCGTGTCGGGGTCCATGGGATCTCCCGCCCTGAGGCGCTTCATCAGAGAGAGGGTCGCCTCGGCAAAGCGATCGGCGACATCATCGACGACCAGGACCCGCTTGACGGCGGTGCAGCGCTGCCCGGAATTTTTGGTCGCGCCCTGCACCGCCAACCCGGCGGCGCGGTCGAGATCGGCGTCCCCCATGACGATCAGGGGATCGTTCCCGCCGAGCTCGAGCACCAGTCTTCTGTATCCCACTCGTTCGGCGATTTTCTTTCCGGCGCTCACCGATCCCGTAAACGTCACCAGGTCGATGTCCGGGTCATTGATCATCGCGTCTCCCAGCGAACGCGGTTCGCCGGTGACCACGGACAACATCTCCGGCGGTAAACCCGCTTCATAAAGCAGTTCGGCAAGCGCGAGCGCGGTCAAGGGCGTCGCCTCCGCCGGCTTCAGCACGACCCTGTTGTTGGTCGCGATCGCCGGAGCAAGCTTGTGGCTGACGAGATTAAGCGGGTGGTTGAAGGGGGTGATCGCCGAGATGACGCCAAGAAGCGGTGTCCTGGTCGCGAAGATACGCCTGTCCTGCGCCCCTCCTCCGATATCGCCTGCGTAGATCGCTCCATCGTCCTGGAGCACGGCTTGCGCAGCGAATGACCAGACATCCCTGGCTCGCGTTGTTTCATATAGCGAGTCTTTCAGGCACAGGCCGCTTTCCGACGTAATGAGATGCGCAAGTCGCTCCCGGTTTGCTTCGATCGCTTCCGCCGTGGCCAGGAGGATCCGTGACCGCTCACGCCTTGTGAGCCTGGGACGGAATGTCCGGGCGATTGCGAAGGCGCGCCGAACGTGCTCCGGACTCGCCTGCGGCACTGCAGCTATCACCTGACCGGTAAAGGGGTTCCGGACCTCGATGGACGATTCCGAAACGACGTTCTCTCCTGCAATCTTCATCGGGTGATAGAGACGTGTCACATCCAACATCGACGGGCTCCATGTGGTGTTCGCTGACGATCGCAGGTTTCCAGGTGCGTGAAATCGTGCTCGCAGGGAGCGGCGCCTTTGACCGCCGCCATATTGCGATGGTGACACCGACGAGCATAAGGACACAGGTAACCACGACGCACGTCATGGAAGGCTCCCGTTGCAAGAGGGCAGCCGCAACCAGCGCCACGACGGGGACGAGCACGAGGCTCTGAGAGGCGATCTGCGAGGAAATGCGGCTGAGCGCGCGGTACCAGGCGACGAATGCCAACCCGGTCGCCACGATCAAGTTGAGCGCGATAGGCCAGCCAAGTATCGGCAATTGGGTCCAGTCAAGCCGACGTTCGAGCAGCAGCGACGCAACGATGACGACTGCCCCCGCGGTCGCCAATTGAAAGACGGCACGGTGCCACGCATTGAGGTCGCCGGCCGCGCGTTTATGGATCCATGTTCCCAGTGCCCAACTGAAAGCCGCCATCGAAAGCAACGCGAGCCCCAGGATGCCATGAGATGTCGCCACCGCAATAGTGCCCGACGCCAGCATCGCAAGACCAAGCATGCCGCAGGCCAGTGCAACAACATCGACGAGCGATTGCATTTGGCGACCGATCGTCCATTCGATCGTAACGAGCCACAACGGCATCGCATAGAAGATCAGGGTGCGGGCGCCGCCATCGAGATACTCCCAGCCGACAATGGCGACCCCGAGGCCTCCGACGATTTGAGGGAGACCCACCGCGACAAGCCTGCCCTTCCCTTCACCGCTCTGGAGTACGTCTCCGAGGCACAGGCGGACAACACCGATCGCGATGGCCCCGCCGAGCAAACAGATGCCGGTGAAAAATAACGGCGGCGAAGACGGCAAGGCATCCTTGATCGCAAGCCAGTTCGCGCCCCAAATCACGACCACGAATGAGAGGCGACGGAAGCTGGCCAGCCTATTGACCGCCTGATGTTTCACCCGGCCACTCCCGCCGGCACGGCCTGCAGATCGAAAGCCTCCGGCTGGTTCAGCGCGATCTGGAACGCTTCCTTGTTTTCCTCCGGGCTGTGACGCGACGTCACCCGGGGTAGCGAGCGCGCATGCGATTGATTGACCTTGCAGAGCAGGAAGTGCGGCCCCTCGGTCGACAGGCCTCGCGCAACCGCCTCGCCCAGTTCGGTACCGGTTACGCACCGGCTGACCGCCCGGTACCCGCAGGCCTTGGCGACGGCTTCGAGCGAGGAAGTTACCGAGGTGGATTCCTGCTTCCCGGTTGAGACGTAGCCTTCGTTATCGAGCACGATGTGCAGGAAATTTCGGGGAGATGCGTACCCGATCGTGGATAACACTCCCATATGCATCAGCACCGCGCCATCGCCATCGAGCGCGATCACGCGACGCGATGGATGCGCCAGCGCGACGCCGGCAGCCACCGCGCTGCAATGGCCCAGCGATCCCTGCATGTAGAAATTCTCCGGACGGTCGCTCACGCGAAATAGCTCCCGGGAGATGAACCCGGTCGTTGAGACGACGAGATCAGTGGGTCGCAGGGCTTCGCTGATCATTTCCAGGGCACTTCCGACGCTGAGCGGGTAGCCTTCCGCTTGCTGCTCGCCATTGGCGACGACGCCGAGGCCCGCCGACAGCTGACCTTTCCGGACCAGAATCGCAAACGAGACCGATCGCTGGAATGCCTCCTCGGCCTTCAGGAGGCTTGCTGTTAAACCCTGCGGCGTCCCGTCGAACTCGCTCCACGGGATTGCCAATTGGTCGAGCAACGCGTGGGTATTGGCACCCATGATGCGATGCTGCGGCTCGTCCTCGGGCTCGTCCGTATGTCCCCGCACAGAGATCAGAAGCAGCGTCGGAATAGAGTTGACCTGCACCAGCGATGTCAGCGGATTGATGATGTTTCCCAGTCCGGAATTCTGCAGGGCGACGACGCTTCGTCGTCCCGCCAGCGCCGCGCCGACGGCAAATGCCAGCGCGCTGCCTTCGTTCGCCGCCGGGACCGACGCAATATCGCGGTCCAGGGATACCTGCTCGAACAGATCAGCGAAATTGGAGCAAGGCACCCCGGAAAAGAACTCATATTTCTGCTGCTTCAGCAGGCCCAAGAGGGTCGTTGTCGACAAGGTCATTTCAGGTTTCCTCCCGATAGGACGATTTTTTCCGGCACCAAGACAGAGCGGAACGTTTGGTGCCGTCAGCATCGACGACACCAGGATCAGGCGAAACGCCTTCAAGCAGCGATATTGTTCAGATAGGCGCTTGTTTCAGCTCGGTCTGTTGGCGAGCTTTCGTGCCGTGATGAGACTTCGGTTGCAAATCGACTTGCGATAGTCGACGTGCTGAAAGCCTGCGCCTTCCATGAGGGACCGCATGTCCTCGAAGCTGTAGCAGCAGCCCTCATAGCTGGTGGTCAGCAGGACCGAATATTCGGCTTCCTCGACCGGCGCAGGCCCGCCTCGATCGTCCGGGTGGCAGCTGTAAACGGCCACCCGACCGCCGGGCAGCAGGCTCTGGTAGGATTTGTCCAGCAGCATCCGCACTTTTTCCGGTCCCCAATTGTGAAGCACATGCGAATAGAGATGGAGAGAAGCGGTTTGGGGGAATGGATCGACGAACATATCTCCGGCGATCACGCGCGCTCTTGGCGCCGTCAGCTTGCGCTCGGCAAGGCATCGCGTGGCGAGTTGATCGACCGGGGGACGCTCCAATATCATCGCCGACAGATTGGGATATCGGCCCAGCAGGTGCGCGGAATAGACCCCGGATCCTCCTGCCACATCCAGGACGGCCGTGTCGTGCGTACAATCGAGCAGGCGCACGAGCTCGGGAGCAAAAATCCGCCCACGCTCCTCCATTCCGCGCGTATTCAGATAGGCGAAATCGTCGGTTTGCATCAGCTCGTCAAAGTTGGTCGCGCCACCACGCTCGACGTGCCACGTATCAGGTGTGTCCAGGCGTAATACGTCGTAAATCTCCCGGACAGACGATTTGTATTTCATGACGGCAACGTAGGAGGAAATGTTCTCGCTCGAGTTACGGCTCAGGTACCGCCGCGCCGATTCCGTAGCGAAAAGCTTGCCGTCGACATTGGCGATCAGTCCCCAGGACTCGAAGAGCCTGACCATCGTTCGCGTCGGCCGTTCCTTGATCTGAAAATGCCCGCGCAGCTCCGCTTCGCTCGCCGGTGTCTGGTCGAGATAGGTGAAGAGATCGAGCCATGAGACAGCCGCGATATAAAGGTCAGCCGCATAGGAACTATCGCGCCATCGGATCACCTGGGCGATGTCAGGTGCAGGTAGCTGGTTTGGTATTGAAGCCGCTAGTGTTGAATGAAGCATGACGCGATCTCCGCATTCGAAGGGTTCTACGCTGTGGGATGAGAGTTGGAGAATCACGCCTTCGCGTGACCGTTTCCGTTGCATGTCGGCAGGTATCGCTCCTCGGCGGTAGCGAGTTCGCCGTAACGCAACAGACCAAAGACCTCGTCGAGCGTGGCGACTTCGCCTTCAATGCCGGCGATGCTTTCCTCGGCGATAATGCAGCCGCAAATGTCCCTCATCCCGGCGATCGCCGCCCGCATCGAATGGTTGGCCCAGATCACCGTGGAGATGCCGGCTTCGCGATAAGCGGAGACGGGCGTTCGATAGTATTTGGTGGGGACGATCACGACGGGAAGCCGGTTCTGCCAGGCGGCGGCGAAAGCGAGGATCTCGTCCGCCACGCTCTTGCGCGAATGAATGAGGATGGCGTCAGCTCCGGCCTCGGCATAGGCATGGGCGCGCGCAAGCGCCTCGTCCATTCCGTGGCCTGCGATCAGCGCCTCGATCCGGGCGACGAGGACCAGGTCGTCGCCTACCGTATCTTTCACAGCGCGCAGCCGGCCCGCGAATTCGCCGGTATCGGCAAGCGGATGCCGATCGCCGACGAACGAATTCATCTTGGGAAAGCCCTTGTCCTCCAGCGCGACGCCGCCGGCGCCGCGTTGCTGCAGCTTGCGGGCCAGGAGGCGCGCGTTGTTGAAATTGCCAAAGCCGCTGTCGCCGTCGACAAGCACCGGAAGGTCGGTCGAGTCCACCATCCGCTCGACGACATCGACGAGTTGGGTCCAGGAGGCCTCGTTGGCGTCGCGGTAGCCGAGCGAGCACGAAATTGACAGGCCCGACGCCCAGATTCCCTTGAAGCCTGCGCGCTCGGCGATGGCGCCCGACAGACCGTCGTGGGCCTCCATCAGGAAGGAGAGCTCGTGATTGCACGAAATCTGGTTACGAAGCCTGTCCGCCGCGCGCGATGCGGCGTGGTGGTAACTGCCGTTGACGACGACTGATTGTTTTTGCGGTTGCATGCCGAACTCCTTGAATGTCCCGTCTGCAATCATGACGATTGACTAACAACAGTTGTGACACGTTTATGCACCACGTCAATATCTAATTCTAGTTGATGATCGAAATATCTAATTGTAGTTGATCTCGAGTCGTGTGGAGCGGATGCAGTGCTACTTCAGCAATTGGTGCAACCGGGAAGCGATTCGGCCCCTGACCTCGCGCAGTCAGATCGGCACCACGACTGAGGCACAGCAGAACCGCGGGAAAAATGCCGTCACGAAAGCGTGAAGCCAACTGCTCATCGAATTTTGATGTCTATCCGAACGAGTATCACTACGATGCCGCAACTGCGCCAAATAACGAGCGTTAGATGGACGACTTTGCTCCTCGGTTGGGTGGGGGTCGCATGCAAACAACCATTCTGGACGACCATGGACGCGCATGGGACGCGCGATCCCCGGCCCTCAGAAGCTTCCTGCACTGCTCACTTCCTGACTTCGATTTTCTGACCTACCTCGTCGAAAATCTTGGATTTGTGGCTGTCACGAAAATCGCTCCCAATGCGGCGCGCATCCGATTTCGGCCGGAAACGGTGTCCCAGACCAGCATCGCCGCCGCTCTGTACTGTCTTGCTGATATGGGGATCGAGCGCACCATCATTTCCGGCCCGGAGCAGTTCGTCGAGAAGCTTTTACCAAGCTTCGCGCAGACGATTGCCTACATTGCCGAGCTGATTGCTACGAGCCATCAGCAACCTTCTTCCGCATTCACGAGCAGAGAGCTGCCGCTCGAAACACTTCCAAAGACGGACGGAGCACTTTCATCCCTTTTCGCGCAATGGATTAATTCGAAGCAGGTTTACGATTCAGCGACGCTGGCCGACGTGCTGGCTAAATCGTTTCGCGCGCGCTTCATGCTTGTCGAGCCCGTGGATGGCCGCCTGACCATTACTGACGTTGGATCCGGCTTTGAGATTTTCGGCGAGACCTGGCGGAAGAATGCGCGGGGCCTGCCGATGGAAGAACAACCGGATTACGTTTACGGCCAGTGGGTGCAAGGCATTTACCGCCGCGTCCAGGAGACGCGACTGCCGCGCCTGGACGAGGTGAACGCCACGATCAGACGGCCAGACAGGAACGATAGCATTCACTGCCATTATCAGCGTCTCATCCTGCCGTTCACCTGCAACGGGGGGCCATGCCTTCTCGGCGCGTCGGTCGTTGACTTCTGGGAGCAACAATCCGCCCTAGATCGCCGGGCTGTCGAAGAATGTCCGGCGTAGATCAATCCGCCCTTCCCTGATGCGGTAGACATCTGCAAAACGCATGCTGAGATCGCGCCCATTCTTGGCAACGCCGGAAAAGCTGCCCCAGCACGCAATGTTTGCGCCGTCGCTCAGCACCCGCTCGACGCGGTGCTGGCCGAGCGAAATAATCCGTTTCGTCAGGTAGAAGTCCAGGATAGCCGGCTTTCCGACGAACGGCTCATAACCCGGTCGTTCGTAGATTGCCTCGTCATGGAGAAATTCGGATAGCCCTGCCCAGTCCCGGCCGTCGATGCAACCGAACAACCCTTTGACTAGCCCTTCCGGATCCTCGTGATCCAATGTTCGGATGTTCATACCCGCCTCGCCTTGCGACATCAGTGATTCGCCTCCTCGGCAACGCGGGACTCGATGACAGGAACGGCAACCCGACCCATCATGGTTGCGAGATCGGCGAGGAGTTCGTCTGACGGCATCCAGCCCAGTCCGCAACGCATCTCGCCAAGCGGCGACGCCACAAGTTCGATGCAGCTACGCTCGATCTTCGTGTATCCGGCACGCTCCGCCAAGCCGCCGGCAATGACGCCATCGGCCATCATGCCGATCGTGAAATCGCTATTCCAGCGTGTGAAGGCATATGCCCGCCCAATGCGCGACTGGATGGATGCAAGGTCCTTGCCTCTGAAATCGCGCCGATACCAGACGGCACCGGAAAAGACCACGCGCCCGTTGATTTTCTCGGCAATCGGCGTGGTGATCTTGCAGCGATCTCCACGCGCGAATGCGGCATCGGGATCGGCAAAGAACATTCGCAGCGAAGCTGCTTCGTCCTTGAGAGACGTTTCCGGCCAATCAAAGATGCGCCCCGCCTGGGTTGTGACGACCTCCCCATGCTTGTTCCGCCCGATCAGGACAAAGGCTGTCTCCGGCGTAACGCCGCCCAAAGCCTCGTCAAAAACCGGCACAAGCGGGCGCCAGCTATCGGAATTGCTCCTGTTGGCTTCAAGGAGATCCTGCAGGCTGCCAAAGGACAGTGTTACGCCGAGATCCCTTGCAGCGGTGTCCGCCCAGAGGAAGAACCGCCCGAGCAGGTCCACGGGGCCGTATTTGATCTTGAGATGAGCAGGCAGGCGCCCTGATCTCGGAAGAGGCTCTTGCATGGGCTATACATTCCCCCATTCTCACATCGTGTGGTTGAGGGCTAATAATCCGTGCATTTGTAACCCGCATGACATAATTCTAGTTGATATTACCGCCTAGGAGTTGATATGCCATTTCCACCATTCCAGTTGATTGTACCCAGCAAGAATTCAACCGCGGTGATTGATGCCTTCTGAACCTTCCGCGAAGAAATCGAAATCCCGTGCGCCGAACAGGCGCGGCGGCAAAATCAGGATTTCGTCGAAGAAGCCGACTCACGTCGACGAACACGTTGGGAAGCGGCTGCGTCTCAGGCGCAATCTCCTTGGCCTGAGTCAGGACGAACTGGCAAGGCGTCTTGGACTGACGTCGCAGCTCATCCAAAAGTACGAGGCCGGGGAAACCCGGATCAGCGCATCGAGACTTTACGGCATCGCTACACAGCTTGCCGTCCCGATCACATGGTTCTTCGACGAGCTGGAAGGCAAGAAGCGACCGTCCGCCGAATCCAGGCAAACCTCCGAAGCGCAGGATTGGAGTGAACTCGTCACGAAGCGAGAGTCGCGTCAGCTCCTCGAGCTGTATTTCGGCATCAATGACGAGCGCCTGCGCCGAAAAGTGATGGAAGTCGCGCAGCTTCTGAAGGCAACTGACGCTGAATAGGAGCCAGCAGGAAACGGGAGTGACGCGAACTGCGTCGTCGGCCTCACGATGATGAAGAGCTGAGGCGTGACCCGTCCATTGCGGGAGGGAAGCCGATAGCGTCCCCATAGGGCGACATGCGGTGCGCGTGAAAGAACAGCTCGACCAGCCGCCCCCGTTTGCCCGCGAGGGAAAAGATGTATTCCGGCGACTCCGCTTCCATCTCGGCAATCAAGACCTTCGCGATCCGGTCAACGCGGCTCGAGCCATGCTCCCAGCCGAAGCCTATGCCGAGCTTGTTCGCGACCGCCTCCAGCATGCCTTCCCGCGTATTGACGACGATCGCAGGCATTGGGCGCAGTCCCGCCAGCCGGAAGGCTTTATCGACCGTGCGCTGTGCCGAGGAGTCGCGGGAGCGAAACACCAGCGGGTGCTCCATCAGGTTTACAATCGCAACCGGTGTCTGGCTGGCCAGCGTGTAGCCCGGATGGCACATCGCCACCACGCGCTGCTGGATGCAGGCTTCGCGGCGAAAACGGTTGTCGTCGGGGACTTCGGGCAGCACGGCAACATCGACCCGCTGGTCCACCACCGCGCCGACAATGGTCGACCAGCTGCCGATCTCTATGCTGATCTGGACCTTCGGGAACAGCTTTCGAAAGGTCGCGATCAGCAACATGCCGGGCATGGCGTTGCCGAGCCCGATGCGCAACTCGCCGCCCGACAATTCGTCACGCTGCTGCAGGATCGCGAGCGCTTCGGCTTCGATCGATTGCACCTTGTTGGTCGCAGCATAGAGCCTGCGACAAAGCGTCGTCGCGATCAGCGTGTGTCCGTGGCGGTCGAACAACGCTACCTCGTATTCAGCCTCCAGCTCGCGCACGAGCTGGGCCACCGCCGGCTGCGAAACCCCTAGCCGGCGTGCTGCGGCAGCAAATGTGCCGGTCTCGAATACCGCATTGACCGCGCGCACGCGGGACCAGGTCAACGCCACAGCGCACATTCCCAGGTTGCGGCCGACGTTCCGACGTTTCAAACACGGCCAAAAGGACTTCTTGGGTCCAGCATAAGATTGGCCTTTGAACGTTATGTGACTGTCAGACCGTCCGCCTAACCCTGTGCGCAACGCAATGCAGCCCGGCACACGGGGACAGGTACGGGAAATGGCGCGGATTGAGCTCAACGGTATTCGAAAGTCGTTTGATGCCACCGAAGTGCTGGGGGGTATCGATCTCACCATTGAAAACGGCGACTTCCTCTCGCTGGTCGGGCCATCAGGCTGCGGCAAGTCGACCCTGTTGCGCATCATCGCCGGCCTCGAGCCGCAGAGCGCGGGCCAGGTAACCATCGACGGCAGCATCGTGGATGGCATCCGCCCAAGCGCGCGCAATCTCGCGATGGTGTTCCAGTCCTATGCGCTCTATCCGCATTTGAGCGCCTTCGACAACATGGCGGTGCCGCTGCGCATGCGCCGCCTGTCGACCGTCGAGCGCCTGCCGCTGCTCGGTTCGCTGCTGCCCGGTCGCCGCCGCGAGGAGCGGATCATTCGCGCCGATATCGATAAGGTCGCGGCCCAACTTGAAATCTCCCATCTGCTGCAGCGCAAGCCCGCACAATTGTCGGGCGGTCAACGCCAGCGCGTGGCGGTCGGGCGCGCCATGGTGCGCCAGCCCGAAGCGTTCCTGTTCGACGAGCCGCTTTCCAACCTCGACGCCAAACTGCGCGTGCACATGCGCGCCGAGCTGGCGGAGCTGCATCGCAGCCTGAGAAGCACCTTCATTTACGTGACGCACGACCAGGCCGAGGCAATGACGATGTCGAGCCGGCTTGCCGTGATGATCGGCGGCGAGCTGGTGCAGGTCGGCAGGCCCGCCGAGATCTACGATAACCCTCGCGACGTCAGGGTCGCGGAATTCGTCGGCAGCCCGAAGATCAACATGATGCCGGGCCGGATCCGCGACGACAGCCGGATCGAGGTTTTTGGCCACGTCCTTCGGCTAGCCAGCTCTCAGCCGCCGGGAAATTGCAGCATCGGGGTTCGCTCGGAGCGGATCGAGCTTGGCAGTGGCCCGTTCTCGGGCGCCGTCATCCATGTCGAGAACATGGGCGCGGAAGCCTTCGTTCATATCGGCCTGAACGGCACCGAGGCGCGGCTGGTCGCACGTGTCAACGACGTCAGGCGGCTGCCCGATATCGGAAGCCACCTCTCCTTCAACTTCGCTGCCGACGCCGTGCGCGCCTTCAACAGCGCGGGCAAACGCATCGACGTGACGGCAGAACAGCCCGAGCGGATCAGGGAGCGCGCCGTTGTCTGACAACGTGGCCACGATCGGCGGCGTAACCGTCCGCCTTCCCGTCCCTGCGACGGCGCAGCGCCGCGGCCGCTTGTCGTTGACGCCCTATGGACTGGTGGCGCCGGCGCTGACGCTGATGCTGATAATGCTGCTCGGCCCGCTGGCCGGCGTGATTGCGCTGTCGTTCACCGACTATCAGCTCGGCGCACCGAGCCTGTCCTGGATCGGGCTTGCCAACTATCACGAGATGTTCGGCGACAGGGTGTTCTGGACCTCGCTGCGCAACACGCTTGTCTATGTCGGCATCGTGGTGCCCGGTGCGGTCACCACCGGGCTTGCCATTGCGCTGCTGATCCAGAGCGGCACCAGCCTGCGCAGCCTCTATCGCACCATCTACTTCCTGCCGGTCATGGCGACGCTGATCGCGATGGCCGTCGTGTGGGAGTTCATGCTGCATCCGCAGTTCGGCCTGGTGAACGGCGTGCTGCGCGAGATCGGCATTGCCGGCCCGAGCTGGCTGCAGGACCGCAGCACCGCGCTCTACGCGCTGTGCGCGATCGGCATATGGCAGGCGGCGGGCTTCAACATGGTGCTGTTCCTGGCCGGCCTCGTCTCGATCCCGAAACAGCTCTATGAAGCCGCCGAGATCGACGGCGCTGCAAGCGCCTGGGCGCGCTTCCGGCTGGTGACCTGGCCGCTGCTGCGGCCGGTGACGACCTTTGTGGTCGTGATATCGGGCATCCGCTCCTTCCAGGTGTTCGACACCGTACATGTATTGACCAAGGGCGGGCCGTCGAAATCCACCGAGGTGCTGATCCACAGCATGTACACGGAAGGGTTCGAGTTCTTCCGCTCAGGCTATGGCGCGGCGCTCACCGTGGTGTTCCTGACCTTCATCCTGCTGCTCACGCTCATCAAATCGAGGCTCGCCGATCGCGGCGTGCAATACGCATGACGACGCCTGCGAAACTCTCGCTCTGGTCGGTGGTCCGCCACATCCTGCTCGTCGCGGGCGCCGTCGTGATGCTGCTGCCGTTTGTCTGGATGATCTCCACGGCGTCGAAGCCGCCGTCGGAAGTGTTTTCCAGCGAGCTCCATCTTATTCCGCACCAATTCGCGCTGTGGGAGAATTTGCAGACAGCGTTCGCCAAAGCCAATCTCTGGCGCTTTCTGCTCAACGGCGTGATGGTCACCGTCTCGATCTTCGTCCTGCAGGTACTCGTCGCCCTGCCCGCGGCCTACGCGCTGGCAAAATTGCGCTTCATCGGCCGCAACGCGTTGTTTGCGCTGGTGTTGTTCGGCATCCTGATCCCGCCGCAGGCGACCGCCATTCCGGTGTTTCTGCTCCTGCACAAGCTCGGCGTCCTCGACAGCTACGCCGCGCTGGTGCTGCCCTTCACCATTTCCGTGTTCGGCATTTTCCTGATGCGCCAGTTCTTTCGTAACGTTCCCGACGATCTCGTCGACGCGGCGCGGATGGATGGCATTTCCGAGTTCGGCATCGTCTGGCGGGTGATGCTGCCGGCCGCGATCCCGGCGGTGACCGCCTTTGGCATCTTCTCCGTGGTTGCGCACTGGAATGACTATTTCTGGCCGCTGATCGTGCTCAACAGCGAGCATCTGCGCACGCCACCGCTGGCGGTCGCGCATTTCCGCAATGCCGAGGCCGGCACCAATTACGGGGCGCTGATGGCGGCTGCGATGGTGATCATCGCGCCGCTGCTGGTCGCGTTCCTGCTCGCCCAGCGCCGCTTTGTCGAGGGCATCGCGCTCACCGGAATCAAGTAACGCGTCATCTCAAACAGAGGGGGAGTTTTCAATGCTGAAATCCTGGATCGCGGCAGCCGCGCTGTCGCTTGTGGCCAGTGCGTCGCTGGCGCAAACGCAGACCGAAATCGTCATGCAGTATCCCTATCCGGAGCTGTTCACCGAGACCCACAAGAAGATCTCGGAGGAATTTGCCAAGGTTCAGCCGAACATCAAGGTCACGATGCGCGCGCCGTACGAGTCCTACGAGGACGGCACGCAGAAGGTCCTGCGCGAGGCCGTCACCAGTCAGATGCCGGATGTGAGCTTCCAGGGCCTCAACCGCATCCGCGTTCTCGTCGACAAGAACATCCCGGCCCAGCTCGACGACTACATCGCGGCCGAAAAGGATTTCGACAAGCAGGGTTTCCACCAGGCGATGTTCGACATCGGCACGGCCAGCGGCAAGGTCTATGCCCTGCCCTTCGCCATCTCGCTGCCCATCGTTTATGTCAATCTCGACCTGGTGAAGCAGGCCGGCGGCGATCCCGCCAATCTGCCGAAAACCTGGGATGAGCTGATCGCGCTGGCGAAGAAGATCAAGGCGCTCGGCAACGACATCAACGGCGTCACCTACGCCTGGGATATCACCGGCAACTGGCTGTGGCAGGCGCCGGTGTTCTCGCGCGGCGGCACCATGCTCAATGCGGATGAGACCCGCGTCGCGTTCAATGCAGCGGAAGGCCAGTTCGCCATGCGCATGCTCGCCCGCCTCGTCACCGAGGGCGGCATGCCCAATCTCGATCAGCCGGCGATGCGCGCCGCCTTCGCCGCCGGGAAGACGGGTTTCCACATCACCTCGACCTCCGACCTCAACAAGGTCACCCAGATGGTCGCCGGCAAGTTCGGGCTGAAGACCCACACGTTCCCCGACGTGGTGTCGCCGAACGGCCGCCTGCCGGCAGGCGGCAATGTCGTGCTGATCCTGTCGAAGGACAAGGCCAAGCGCGACGCCGCCTGGGAAGTCGTGAAATTCTGGACCGGACCGAAGGGCGCGGCGATCATGGCCGAGACCACCGGCTACATGCCGCCGAACAAGGTCGCCAACGAGGTCTATCTCAGGGATTTCTACGTCAACAACCCGAACAACTACACCGCCGTGAGCCAGCTCGCGCTGCTCACCAAATGGTATGCCTTCCCCGGCGACAACGGGCTGAAGATTACCGACGTGATCAAGGATCACCTCAACTCGGTCGTATCAGGCGCGCGGACGAAGGAGCCGGATGCGGTGCTGGCAGACATGGCGACCGATGTGCAGAAACTGCTGCCCAAGACCACCGGCACGGCGGTCCGATGAAATTCGTCATCCTCACCGATACTCACTTTGTCGCGCGCGGCCGCAGGATCTACGGCCTCGATCCCGCCGAACGGCTTGCGGCTGCGGTCGATTGCATCAACCGTCAGCATCGCGACATCGCCTTCGTCATCGTCACCGGCGACCTCGCCCATTGGGGCGAGGATGCGGCTTACGAAAACCTCGCCGATGTGCTCTCCCGCCTCGACGCACCGACCATCCTGCTGATGGGCAATCACGACCGGCGCGACGCCTTTGCGCGCTATTTTCCGGGCGTGAAGCGCGATGCCAACAGGTTCGTTCAGGCCATGCAGGTGTTCGATGAGGCGACGGTCGTGACGCTGGATACGCTGAACGAGGCCGCGCCCAATCATGAAGGCCTGCTCTGCGCCGATCGCCTCGACTTCCTGGAGCAGGCGCTGCGCTCCGCGCCGACCGACCGGCCGGTGCTGCTGTTCCAGCACCATCCGCCCTTCGACACCGGCTTGCGCTATATGGACACCATCCGCCTCGCCAACCCCGAGGCGGAATGGGACGTAATCGCGCGGACGCGCCGGCCGGACTATCTGTTCATGGGCCATCTGCACCGACCGATCGCAGGTGCCTGGAACGGCATCCCCTTCCACATCCAGCGCGCGCTGGCGCATCAGGTTGCGTTCGATCTGGAAACCGAGGGCCACATCCCGGGCTCACACGAGCCGCCCGATTATTCGCATGTCACTGTAGCGGGCGGACAGATCGTGATCCACCAATGCTCGTTCCTCTACGCCGGCCCCCGCTTCTCGCTGCACGACAAGGCCGCGCTCGACGGTCTGCTCGATTGATGAACAGCCGCGCCTTTCTCTGCGTACTTCAATCCCCGGCCACGGCCGGCAACGCTGCGATCATGCGAATGCCGGGCCGTCTCCGCCAATGAATCTGTGACGGCTCGACCGCCAGCTTCAGGCCGGGCCAGCGCGTGAACAGCGCCTGCAACGCGCAGCTCGCTTCGATCCGCGCGAGCTGATGGCCGAGGCAGAAATGAATGCCGGTGCCGAACGACAAATGCCGGTTCGGCCGCCGCTCGAGATCGAGCCGTTCCGGGTGCTCGTTTGCCTGCGGGTCAAGATTGGCGGCGACGAGCATCGTCATGACTCGATCGCCCTTCTTTAATTTCACGCCCTCGAGGTCGACGTCGTGACGCACGTAGCGCGGCTTTGAGAACTGCACGGGCGAGACGAAGCGCAGGAATTCCTCCACCGCAAGGCCTGTGCGGCTCCAGTCCGCCGCGAGCCATTCGCGCCTGGCCGGATCCTTCAGCAGTTCGAACACCGACCCGCTGATCAGATGGGTCGTGGTCTCGGAACCGGCGTTGAGCAGCAGGAACATCATCGCGACCATCTCGTCCGGCGTGATGCGTCCGCCCTCCTTCTCGACGCGCACCAGTTCAGCGATCAGTCCCTCGCCTCCCTCCTCGCGCGCCACCTGCAACCGTTCCTGCAGATAGCGGCGCATTTTGAACAGTCCCCCGATCAACCGCAGGAAGCTGAATGCATTGGTGAGATGCGCCAGCGAATTGGCCCAGGCGATGAATTTCGGCCGGTCCGCCGGCGGCAGGCCGAGCAGCTCGCAAATCACCGCCAGCGGCAGCATCCGCGCATAACGCTGCACCAGATCGGCTGGACTGCCTGCGGCAAACAATTCCTCGGCGAGGTGATCGGCAATGGCACGGATATGCGGCTCCATGTCCAGCACGGCGCGGCGGCGGAACGCTTCATCGACGATGTCGCGCAGCCGCGTGTGATCCGGCTCGTCCATCGTCAGCATATTGTTGGCGACGGTGCCGATGACGCGCGGCATCCACCAGGGCAGTCCGACCAGCGCCCCGCCCTCCTTGCGCAGCGTAAACGTCGCGCTGTCCTTCAGCACGCGCGCTGCCGCCTCATAGGTCGTGGTGATCCAGACGCGGCCGATGATCGGAAATCGCGTGAAAACGGCAGGGCCGACCGCGCGCAGTTGCGCGACGCCGGCCTGCGGGTCACGAAAAAACGCCTCGCTGGTGAAATCGAAGTCCACATGCTGTGCCATCGCGCCATTCCACGCCGCCGCCCCGCCACCTGATCAAGATGGTGCGCGACAGTGAAGCCGCAAGGCTCGGGCTTTCGATCATCCTCGCCGTCATTTTTCGCGATCAATGATCTTGCCGTCTCTGATAACCGTGGTCAGGCGTAAACCGGCGGCCGCTTCTTGAAGAAGCCGGCGTAATAGCCTTCCATATCGCCGATCGAGGTATCGCCCAGCACCTTCGCCTGGCGACTGGGTGTGGAGCGAACCGTCAGGTCGCCTTTTGACAAGGCAGACTTCCACTTCTTGGCGTTCGGCGCGAATTGCATGGCCTGCAGCAGGGCGGCCTGACGCGCCAACGGCAGAACGAGAACCTTGATGTCGTGATCCTTCATCTGCTTCTTGAATTTGTAGAGCTCGAGCCAGGTGTCATACGCCTCGATCTGCTTTGCCGTCGACAAGTTCAGGAATTCCTTCCTGGTCAGCTTGAGTTTTCTCGGCAATTCAGGGCCGACCTGCGTCAGCCCGATGTAGGAGCCCGTGACATTCTTGCTGTCCCAAACGGACTCCGTATGAATGATGGCCGCGATTGCGGCCGGATCGACGCCTTGCGAATCCGCCACGCCGTTCAGCGCCACCAGTATGTCCGGCCTGTCCTTCATGGGCACGCTCGCACCCGATTTTAATGCCTTGCCCATTGATCAATCCTTCCGTGATGAAAATTGAAATACAATTACAACCTACAGCGCCTTGCTACGGACATCTCTCGCGCTGTTGATCGAGAGCCGCCTCCCTCAGCTCCCGACTTCAGCCGACGCGAAGATGATCCAACCAGGCTCAGCCTCGGGGGTAGGCGTGCAGATGCCGCCGCTTCGCCGGGTACGCGCACTGCCATGACGGCGGCACGGCGTCATTTCGGCGCCGGCAAGGTCAGGGCCCGAAACGATTTCTGAGACTTGTCCGCGTCCTTGCACTTTTTGGTTCCGTTGTCGGACAACAGCATCATGTCTGAGCTGCCCGGAATCGCGAACACCGCTTCGGCTGTAAAATCGTCCGGGAGCTTGACCTTCATCGCGACCGGCTCGGTGTCGCTTTCCTTGCCACTCCAGGTGAACAGGGCGAATGGCGGCTCGATATCGGAATCCTCGGCGTCGCCGTGCGGTCCCGCGACGATGACGTAGGTGTTGTTGATCCATTCGATGCTCCGGATGCCGCGCCCTTCAAGCTTGCCGAGTTGCCACGGATTGCCGAAAACAGGCGTCTTGCCCGCGTCCACGACCTCGGCCGGATTATCGAGCGAAATCACCAAGGCCTTGTTGCCGGGACGCGGGTTGCGAAATCCGATCAGGAGCCGGCCGTCCGGCGTCGCCGCGAGGCCCTCGATGTTGAAGCCGTTCTTCGATTCCGGAGCTGGCCCCTCCTCCTCGCCGGGCGCATAGGCGTCGGAAAGTTTGAAAGGCTTCAGCTTTTTCTTCAGCTTCGCATCATCGAACATAGCCTCCCGCAAATCCTTGTAGGCGCCGGATCCGATCGGCTCCAGCCGAGGCCCGTCCGCCTGCGACACGATGCGTGTCGCAAACAGGCGCGACCGGCCGGGCTCGGCCTCGCCCTTGGAATCGCGGGCGTGCGAAGCGATCCAGTAGATGCGATCGCCGATACGTGCCGCCCCCTCAAGGTCGGCTTCCTTGAAAACCGGTTTGCCATCCGGTCCGGGTTTCTTCTTCGTCGGCGCTTCGAGGAACGCATTCAGGTCGAGTTCCTGAACGGCGGCCGCTTGTCCCATGCGGTAGACGTTGAGGACATTGCTGTCATCGTCCGCTACGGTAAAAAAATTCTGATCGAGCGCAACCGCGGCCGATCCGTCGCAGGCGCCGCGATATGTGGTGATCTGGCCCGCGTCCTGTGCCGCCGCCGAGAAGGAAGTCGTGAGCGTGGACAGGGTGGCGATGACCAGCAAGCGCAATGCAGGGATGGACTTGGCCATGCGTCATCTCCCCAATGACCTGTAAAGCGACCAGACTGCACCTGCATCGCAGACGTCTCAAACCCGACGATGCAAATGACACATGCATTCGAGGCGCCATCCGGGCGGCAATTTATCGCTCAGACCGGAAGCTAACTTGTCTTTGGCCACGCAATGTATGAATTTCGTCACATCGGCGAAGGTTTGCCACGCGATAAGCCACCGCCTCACACCGGCGGCGTCCCGTGGGTGTGGAACGACTCGATCGTCTTCAGCCCCCACGCCTGGCCCTTCCTGCGCTCCTCCTCGGTCCAGACGATCGGCTTCCAGTCAGGCGCGAGGATCAGGCGGGCGCCAGCGTTGGCGACTTCGACGCGGTTGCCACCGGGGTCGTAGACATAAAGGAAGAAGGTCTGCTGGATCGCATGCTTGTGCGGGCCGGTTTCGATGTGAACGCCGTTTTCCAGGAAGATATCGGCGGCGCGCAGGATTTCCTCGCGGCTGTCGAGGGCGTAGGTGACGTGGTGGAAGCGGCCGGCCTTGCCGTAATGATCGCGGGTGTAGGCGAAGTCGTAGCTCTTGTTCGACATCGTCATCCACATCGCCGCTTCCGTGCCGTCGTTGAGCACGATCTGCTCGGTGGTGCGCAGGCCCAGATAATTCTCGAAGAAGAGACGGTTGGCCTTGATGTCCACCGCAAGGCAATTGAGATGATCGAGCCGGCGGACATTGACGCCGCGCGCCGGAAACCGCTGCGCCTGGTTCTTCAGCGCAGGCTTCAATTCCGGCGGCGCCTGATACCATTCGGTTTCGTAATAGAGCTCGACGATATGGCCGTCGGGGTCGCGGCAGCGGAATGTTGGTCCCTGCCCCATGTCGCCATCGGTCCAGCCGATGTCGAAGCCGGAGCCCTTCAGCGCGGCGACGCGACGCTCCAGCGCCTGCGGGCTACGGGCGCGCAGCGCCATGTGTTCCATGCCTGACGTCTTAGCGGCCGTCAGCTTGAGCGAATAGCGCTCGTAATCGTCCCAGCCGCGCAGGTAGACCGATTCACCCTTCTGGCCGCTGACGGTCATGCCCATGACGTCGACGAAGAATTTCAGGCTCTCATCCGGCTTCGGCGTCAGCAATTCCATATGGCCGAGATGGGCGAGATCGAAGATCGGCTCTGATGTCATTTACGTTGCTCCTCATCTAGTTCGCCATACCCCGCGAAGGCGGGTATCCAGTACGCCGTGCTATCGAAAACAAACCGAAGCGCCGCGGCGTGCTGGATCCTTCGCGGATGATGACAGCCGTGCGGATGGCTACGAGAGCGACCGCGTTACATCGTCGAACAGTTCACTCACCGCGAATGCGCGCGGAATGAGTTTTTGCTGCGCGGAATAATCGATAATCAGTTGCAGCGACCGTTGCATTTCGTCACGGCTGAAACGCGGCGCGGCCGGCGAAGCGGCGGCGGATTCGCCGAGCAGGCGATGGATCTCCTGCACCGCGTCGGGATGCTGCTCGGACATCGCCCGACTCACCACCACCATATGGTTGATCGGCACCACCCCGTGCCGGTCGAACCAGGCTTTCTCTTCCGCATCGACATCGGCAAACAGCGGCTTCAGATCCGGATGATCGGATTTTTCGCCGAGCACGGCATCGAGTTCGCCATCGCTTAGCATCTGGACGATCTGTTTTCCCGCAGGCGCCCGCTTGGTCACATCTACGAACTCAGCGACATGGGCATCCTCGAACGTCACCCACTCGATCGAATCGAGATCAACGCCGTAATCATTGGCGAGAATGCCGCGCAGCCAGGCGCCGGTCGTGGTGGTGAAGGAGCGAATACCGACGCGCTTTCCCCTGAGGTCGCCTGGCGTGAGCTTTCCTGCCCTCGTATTGTAGAGCGCATGGCCATGCTGAAACCTTGCCAGCACGACGTCCGGCAGCAGCACCATCGGTTTGCCGAACGACCTTGCCATCAGATAGGTGACGATCGCCATCTCCGAGACGTCGAATGCGCCTTCGCGGACCATCGGCTTGAAACCCTTGTTGGTCGGCGAATACTGCGCGAAATCGAACGCGACCAGATCGGACCTGATCGATCCGTTCTTTAGCGCGGCCGTGCCTGGATGGTCGCCGAGCAAGGTGCGCAGGCGCATCGTCACCTCAGTCCTCCTCCAGTTCGTCGACATAGACGAGACCCGCCTTCGCCAGCGGCTCGCGCATGTTGTACATGTCGAGGCCGAGCACACCGGCCGCGAGCTTCTGGCGCTTGCCGTCTTCGTCGGCGACGCGCTTTTCGCCCTTGGCAGCGACATCCGCCGCGTCCTTGCGCCCGATGACCACGACACCGTCGTCATCGGCAACGACCGCATCGCCCGGCTTGACATTGATGCCGGCGCAGACCACGGGGACGTTGACCGCGCCCAGTGTCGCCTTCACCGTACCCTTCGCCGAGATGGCCTTCGACCACACCGGGAAGCCCATTTCACGAAGAGATTTGGCGTCGCGGACGCCGGCATCGATGATAAGCCCCTTGACGCCGCGCGCCATCAGAGAGGTCGCCAGCAGATCACCGAACATGCCGTCGGTGTTGTCGGTGGTGCAGCCGACCACCAGGATGTCGCCGGGCTGGCACTGCTCGACCGCCACATGGATCATCCAGTTGTCGCCGGGCTGCGCCAGCACGGTCACGGCGGTGCCGGCGGCTTCGGCCCCGCTCCATACGGGGCGCAGATACGGCTTCATCAGCCCGAAGCGGCCATAGGCCTCGTGCGCGGTGGCGACGCCGAGTGCGCCGAGCCGTTTCACGAGTTCAGGCTCGGTTCGCTTGATGTTGCGGACGACGACGGTCTTCATGCCAGTTCCTCCAACGCCATCGGGAACAGCCGCTGATAGGCCTCGCCATAGGTCATCGGCTTGCCGGTATTGCGGCCGCCCTGCACGCCCCGCTGCAACGCGACCCGCTCATAGTAAGCCCAAAGGTGCTTTTGCGCGGCGAGGATCTCGAACGTCTTGCGCTTGATGTCCCAGACCTCGTCGATGTTGAGGATCACCTGCGGCTTGAAATTGCACATCTCCGGCTGGTGCGGCTCGAACAGGAATACCGGCGGCGCGGAATAGGTATATTTGGCGCCGGGCTTGTGGCCCATCGCCTGCGCGACCACGCGGGTTTCCTGGGCAAAGTGCGCCGCGTTCGGGTGATCGAAATTGTAGGGGTCCTCCAGCGCGTGGGTCAGCACGAAGGACGGATTGAGCTCGCGGTAGATATCGACCATACGGTCGAAATGCGCCTCCGTCAGCCGCAGCGGATAGTCGCCGGCATCGAAAAATTCGATTTCCGCGCCGAGCATCTCGGCGGCGCGCTGCGCCTCGTCGCGCCTTCCGGCCTTCACCTTCTCCATCGTCGCACCCGCCTCCTTCCAGGCGAACTGGCTTTCGCCGCGCTCGCCGAACGACAGGCAGGCGATCTTGACGCGATAGCCTTTCTTCACATGCAGCGCGATCGCCCCGCCCGCGCGCCAGACGAAATCGCCGGGATGCGCCGTGACCACAAGGCCCGTTTTGCCAGCATTGCTCATGATCGGGATTCCCTTCTTGGCTTGTTACGCGTTACCGGCCGCGCCGGCGGCGCGACTATTGTTTGGCAATTCCTGCCCGCTCGATCACCTCAGCCCATTTGTCGATGTCGCTCTTCAGGCGCGACAGTATTTCCTCGGGCGAACTGGCCTTGGCCTCGATACCAAGCTCAAGCGCACGCTTCTTCAGGTCGGGCATGTCGAGCACCTCGCGCAGCGCGGCGTTGAGCGTCCTGACCACCTCCGGCGGCGTACCCTTGGGCGCAAAGATCGCATTCCAGGACCGCGCCTCGAAATCGCCGCCGCCCGCCTCCTTCACCGTCGGCACGTCGGACAAAAACGTGGTGCGGACAGGCCCCGAGGACGCCACGGCAACCGCCGCCTTGTCCGCAATATGCGACTGCACCGCGCTGTAGTTCTCGATCGCCATCTGGATGTCGCCGCGCAACAGCGCGATCAGCACATCCGGCGAGCTGCGGAACGGCACGATGGTGACGTCGACGCCGGCGGTCGATTTGAATAATTGCGCGGCGAGGTTCTGGGTCGATCCGACATTAATGGTGCCGACATTGAGCGCGCCGGGCTTCTGCTTCGCCGCCTTGATGAATTCCGCCAGCGTCGGATAGGGCGAGCCCGCCTGGGTGGTGAAGATGAAGTCGAAATAGCCCATGCTCGAAACCGGCACGAAATCGGTCACCGGGTTGAACGTCAGGTTCTTGAACAGCGACACGGAGATCGCGGTGCCGTTGCTGAACAGCGCCAGCGTATAGCCGTCCGCGGGCGAGGACAGCACCGCGCGCGCCGCGTTGATGCCACCCGCGCCCGGCATGTTCTCGATGACGAAGCGCTGCCCAAGCTTCTCGCCGAGGCGCTCGGTAACGAGCCGCGCGGTGACGTCGGCCACCCCGCCCGCGCCGAAGGGCAGGATCAGCCGCACCGGCTTGCTCGGATAGTTTTGCGCGTACGCGATTTGCGGAAGGAGCAACGCGGCCAGCAAGGCAGCGATACCGGCGAAGGACATGCCGCGCCGGCTTATCCTGTATCGCTTGCGCTCGTCCGCCATCGCCCGCGCTCCCCTAGAACTCGAACAGCCGCGCCGGATTATCGACCAGGATCTTCTGCTGCAGCTCCGGTTCCGGCGCAAACAGCGGGATCAGATCGACCAGATCACCGTCGTTGGGCATCACCTTGACATTCGGATGCGGCCAGTCGGTCCCCCAGATCACCCGGTCCGGCGCGGTCTCGACGATACGGCGCGCGAACGGCACCGCGTCATGAAACGGCGGTCCGCCAGACGAGACGCGCTCACAGCCGCACACCTTGACCCAACACTTCTCGTCCCGCTTCATCAGGTCGATCAGCGTCCGGAACGGAAGCTGATCGAGACCGTCAGCCGCCTTGACGCGTCCCATGTGATCGATGGTGTAGCGCACCGGCAACTTTGCGAGCATCTCGGCATATTCAGGCAGGTCGATCGCGTCGAAATGCAGGTCGATATGCCAGTTAAGCGGCGCGACCATCGCGACGATGCGATGGAAGGCGCCCATGTCCGGCACCCCGCCGAGATGGCGCACGAAATTGAAGCGGCAGCCACGGAAGCCGCCCTCATGCAACTCGCGAAGGCCGCGCTCGGTGATGGTGTCGTCGATATTGGCCACCGCGCGAAAGGTCCCGTTGCTCACGGCAATGGCGTCGAGCGCCACGCGGTTGTCGGTGCCGTGCACGCTGGCATTGACGATGACGGCGCGGCCGATCCCGAGCTTCTTGTGCAGCGCCTGGAAATCCCCGAGCGGCGCGTCGGGCGGCGTATAGGGCCGTCCGGGTGCGTAAGGGTATTTGTCGCCGGGGCCGAAGATGTGGGTGTGGGCGTCGCACGCCAGCGCCGGCAGCTTGAATTTCGGCGTTCGCGTATCGGGATCGGGTCCGGGAATCGTGGGCTTGTTCATCGTGCTTTCTGCAGTGCTTGGCGCGATACTTAGTCGGCCGGATTTTCTTTCCGCTTGCGGGCGGCGCCGACGGCGCGCGGTTGAATTGACTTGTTCCGGTGAGACGCGCCGTCAATGTGATCAACATCGGATGCCTGCAACGAAGCCACTGTCGCCGAGACGAGTTGCTCGATCGCTTCCGCCATATCGGCGCCGTCGGCCTCGCCGTGGGAGAGCCGCGTCACCCGCTCCGGATTGACGAGGGTGTAATAGAGCGCGCCGAGCAGGAACTGCGACCGCCACACGATCGTCGTCCGCGGCAGATGCGGCAGGCTTTCGCCGATGGCGTCGATGAAGGCATGCGTGGTGTCGTCGAAGATTTCCGCGATGATGCGGCCCACCACGGCGTTGCCTTCGGCCGACATCACGGCGCGCAGCCGCGTGAACCGCGCCCCGCCGCCGGCAAGATCGGTCGAGGATGAAAACGCCGGCTGCACATAGGCCCGCACGATCGCCTCAAGCCGGTCCTGCACGTCGCGCACGCGCTGCGCCGCCACCAATAGCTCGATGCGGCGCTTGTTCATCGGGCCGCAATGGCGCTTGTAGATTTCGAGCAGCAGCCCGTCCTTGCTCTTGAAATGATAGGTGATGCTGCCCGGATTGGCGCCCGCCTCCAGCGCGATGTCGCGGATCGACACGGCATTGAAGCCCTTGGTCGAGAACAGCAATTCGGCCGCACTCAGGATGGCTTCCCGCATGTTGGGATTTCGCGTCATGGCATTTGCTTTCCGCTCTCGACTTTTGTACGTTTGTACAAAATATCAGGTCTGGTCAACAAACATCTGAACGGGCCGGGAATGACAAGGGAGAGCGGCCGGATGCGCCGGATCATCGTTGCGTTTCTGATCGGTGCCGGCGCACTGGCCTGGCACGGCGCCGGCCTTGCCACCGACGCCGACCTCGAAACGCGCCTGATCCTGGCGCCGTCAGGCGCGTTGCGGGCCGGACTCTATCCGGGCACGCCGACCTCGATCCTGCCGGACGCCGGCTCGGGCGAACCGCGCGGCGTCGGCCACGATCTCGGCAAGGAGCTCGCGCGGCGGCTCGGCGTTCCCTATGAGCCGGTCGTGTTTGCGAAAAATGCCGACGTCCTCGCCGCGGTCAAAAACGGAGAGGTCGATGTCGCCTTCACCAATGCGACCGCGGTGCGGGCGCGGGATATGGATTTCGGCCCGGCCTTTCTCGAAATCGAACTCGGCTATCTCGTCTCTCGCGAATCCACGCTGACAACGCCGGCAGAAATAGATTCGCCGGGACTGCGCATCGGCGTGACCGCGGGCAGTTCCTCGGACGCCACCCTTTCGCGCGACTTCAAGCATTCCGAGATCGTCCGCGCCGCCACGTTCGACATCGCAATCGAGATGCTGTCGGCCGGCGCGATCCATGCCTATGCGACCAACAAGGCCACGCTGTTCGAGATGGCGGAGAAATTGCCGGGCTCGAAAGTGCTCGAGGGACGCTGGGGGATCGAGCGGCACGCCATCGCCATCCCCAAAGGGCGCGAACAGGCAATGGCTTTCATCCGCCAGTTCACGAACGAGATGAAGTCGGAAGGCGTGGTCGGCGCCGCCATCTCGCGCGCCGGATTGCGCGGCGCCACGACCTCGCCTGCGGAATAGCGATGCGACGTGGCACGTGAATTCTCAAACGATATCCAGCAACGAGGACCTTTTCTCATGATTTCACGAAGAACAATTATCCGCACGATCGTCTCCGCCGCCCTCGTTTCACTCGCCGGTACGACTGGCCATGCGGAAACGTTCCCGACCAAGCCGGTGCGCATCCTGGTGCCCTACGCCGCCGGCGGCGCGGTCGACGTCCTGGCGCGCACGCTCGGGCAATCGCTGTCGAAGACCTGGGGCCAGCAGCCGGTCGTCGAAAATCGTCCGGGCGCCGGCGGGATCATCGCATCGCAGGCACTCACGCAATCGGCGCCGGACGGCTACACGCTGATCCTGGTCGCCAGCGGCCATCCGCTGAACCAGTTCTTCTATCCGAAACTGCCCTACGACACCTTCAAGGACTTCACCGCCATCAGCGAGATCGCCTATTCGCCGCTCGCAATCGTGGTGTCCAAAAACAGTCCGGTGAAGAATCTGCAGGAGCTGCTGGCGACCGCGCGCGAAAAGCCTGAAACGCTGTCTTACGGCATGTCCGGCAACGGCACCTCGGCCCATCTCGCCGGCGAGTTGCTCAACTACATGGGCAAAGTCAAGATACAGGCGATCCCCTACAAGGGCGGCGCCCCTGCCCTCACCGCCGTCATTGCCGGCGAGATTCCGATGAGCGTCAATCCGCTGCCGGAAGTCGTCGGCCAGCTCGAAGGCAATGCGGTGCGCGCACTTGCGGTAACGACGGCCCAGCGCTCGAAGGCGTTGCCCGATGTTCCCACGATCGCGGAAGCTGGCGTACCCGGCTATGACGCCTCGGTCTGGTGGGGCTTTCTCGGCCCCGCAGGCATGGCGCCCGAGCTGGTCGCAAAAATCCACGCCGATCTTGCCACCGCGCTGAAAGATCCGGTCGTGCTCACCGCGCTGGAAAAAATGGGCGCCACGCCGGTCGGGAATTCACCGAAGGATTTCGACGCCTTCATGCGCGCCGAAGCGGCGAAGTGGGAGCCGGTGCTGAAAGAGGCGAATATCAAGATGCAGTGAGATGGCCGCGCCGAATGCGCGGGTCAGATCACCGCGCGTTCGCCGGTGCGTGCACGTGCCACAGATCGGCCCGCCAATGCAGCGCGATCGCCAGCATCAAGGTGAGTCCGGCCGCCACGTAGAGTGTGCCGGTCGCCGCAAATCCGATCTCGTCGATCAGGCTGCCGGCGGCCAGCAGGCCGATCGGCAGACCGTAGATCACCATCATGCGCACGCCCATGACCCGGCCGCGAAAATTCTCGCTCGCGGTCCGCATCAGGATGACGGCGATCGAGATCATGGCGAGGCTTTGCGAGAAGCCCGCGACCACCAGACATACGATCGCGGTCGGCACCGTCTGCATCTGCACAAACACCAGCAGGGTCACGTACCAGATGACGGTCGCGCCGATCATCAGCCGCGCCACGCGGATGCCGCCGAACAGGCTCAGCAGGATCGAGCCGACCAGCGAGCCGATCGCAAAACTCGCCGACAGATATCCAAGCCCGGTCTGGTTGGTGCCGTAGATCGTCTTGGCGATATAGGGCAGCAGGCCGTTGGAGAGCGGATAGGCAGTCAGGTTGGCCAAAAACGCCACCCAGAGCGCGGCCTGCATCCGCGGCGTGGTCCAGCAATAGGCCACGCCCTCCTTGAGGTCGCGCAGCGGCGAGCGCTGCAACGCCTCGGCGGCGGCCTCGCCCGCCGGATTCGGTTTCCTGGCCGGCGCCATGATGCACAGCGTCAGCGCGGTTGCGGTAAGATAGAGGCAGACGATCGCCACATAGGCCGGGCCCATGCCGAGTGCGGCAAACAATGCGGCGCCGCTCAACGCGCCGGCGATGCGCGCGGTGTCCATCGTGGTGCGCGAGATGCTGATCGCCCCGATCAACTGGCCATGCGGCATGATGGTCGCGACCAGCGCGCTGCGCACGCCGAGGTCCGATGGGCGAACGATGCCCATCACAGCCGCGATGATGAAGACATAGAGCGGCGCGAGATGGCCCGACAGCGCCAGCGTCATCAGCGCGGCCGCCAGCACCGCGTAGGTCGCGCGCATCATGCCCAGGAGATCGCGGTGACCGATCCGGTCGCCGACGACGCCGAACATCGGCGCCACCAGCGTACCGATATAGCCGAGCGAAGCGAACAGAGTGAGCAACAGCACCGAGCCGGTCTCGACCAGCACGTACCAGCCGAGAATGAGCGTCTCCATCTCGAACGCCCACGAGGTGAGCAGATCGGCGGGCCACTGAAAACGGTAGTTCCTGACACGAAATGGTGCGAGCGCCGAAGGCCGCGCTGGCTCGCTCAAGATGCGTTGTCGCGATTCATCGCGGTTCACCCTGCCCTGTTTCTTATTATGCAGAACTGGATAGCAAGCCGGGGACGGCGTTTCAAGCAGCCGACATCGCTCGTCCGCTATGCGTCAGCAACAGCCGCCTCACCTCCACGGCGGGTATCGCGGGGCTGAACAGATAGCCCTGCATCTCGTTGCAGCCGAGGATGTACAGCAGGTTCCTCTGCTGCTCGGTTTCAACACCCTCCGCCGTCGTCATCATGTCGCTGGCGGCGGCGATATTCACCACGGCCTGGACGATCGACGAGGAAGCGCCGGGGCCTGCGATATCCCGGACGAAGGAGCGGTCGATCTTGATCTTGTCGAACGGGAATCGCTGCAGATAGCTGAGCGAGGAATAGCCGGTGCCGAAATCGTCGAGCGCGATCCGCACGCCAAGCTTGCGCAACTGGTGCAGCGCATCCAGCGCCGCGTCGTCGCGAATGAGTACGGCCTCCGTGATTTCGAGTTCGAGCCTGCTGGCAGGCAGGCCGGAGGCCGCCAGCGCTGCCGCCACGTTCAGCGCCAGCGACTGGCTCCTGAACTGCACCGGCGAAACGTTGACCGCGACGCGGACGTGGTCCGGCCACGTGGCGGCCTCGGCGCAGGCCGCGTTGAGTACCCATTGCCCGAGTTCGTTGATGAGGCCGCTCTCTTCCGCGATCGGAATGAATTCCGCCGGCGAGATCATGCCGCGTTCGGGATGGCGCCAGCGCAGCAGCGCCTCGCAGGATGAGATCTTGCCGTCCTCGATATTAACGACCGGCTGGTAATGAGTCTCGAGGCTGCCGTCACTGATCGCCTGGCGCAGCTCGAGCTCCAGGCTGCGCCGCGCCTTGGCGCGCTGATCCATGCCGGCCTCGAAGAAGCGGTAGGTCCGCCGTCCGTCGCCCTTGGCGCCGTAGAGCGCGAGGTCCGCATTCCTCAACAACTGGTCGAGCTCCACCCCGTCGCCGGGGGCAAGCGCGATACCGATGCTGGCATCGGTGGTGATCAGATGCCCCGTGCAATCAAGCGGCTGCCTGATCGCCGAATAGATTTCGTCAACGAGCCGCGTGGTTTCCGACCGGTCCTTGATACCGGTTTGGATGACGGTGAACTCATCGCCGCCGAGCCGGGCCGCCACATCACTTTCCTTCAGGCAAGTGCGCAGGCGCTCCGCGACGCCCTTGAGCAACTCGTCGCCCACCGCGTGGCCGAGCGCGTCATTGACGCTCTTGAACTCGTCGATGTCGATATAGAGCACGGCCAGTTGCTCGCCCGGCTGGATCGCCTTGAGCGATTGTTCCAGCCGCTCGCGGAACAGAAGCCGGTTCGGCAGCTCGGTCAGCCCGTCATAATGCGCCAGATGCGCGATCTTCTCCTCGGCGCGCGTGCGCTCGGTGATGTCTTCGATGGTGGCCACCCACCCGCCGGCCTTCAGCGGCCGGTTGATGATCTCGATCGCCCGGCCGCCCGGAGCCTGCGTGAGCTGGCGCGTGGCCCTGCCGAGCCTCACCGTCTTGATGATCGCGTTGCAGAATTCATCGACATCGCCGTCGAACGATCCGGTTTCCTTCCGGTGCGCAATCAGCCGCTGCATGGTGCAGCCGGGCTTGGCTACGTCAGGCGACAAACCGAACATATCGAGATAGGGCTCGTTGCAAATGATGATCCGCGCGGATGCATCATAGAGAACAAGGCCTTGCGGGATGTTGTTCACGGCAATCGAGAGCTGACGCCGCTCGGCCGCCAGCCGCTGATCGGTCAGGCGATCACGCCTCACCAAGAGCCCGGCGATCACGGACAAAACCGCGACGAGCGCAAGCAGCGCCCGTTCGCGAAGACTCCACGCCGCCGGATCGGCCGCAATAACCACCGCGAGCAGGATTCCGCACACCACGAGAAGTTTGACCGTTCCGCTTCCCAGCGCGAAACCGGCCGAACCGCCTGATATTTGATGACCGCCCTGGTTGCTCACCCGACATGCCTTTGGAATGCGATGGGAGTCCCTGCAATGGAACTCAGACCGCAAAATCGCGTGCCCCGCGGCATTGTTGCGCCGTACTGATGGAAGTCGCGTTACAACTTGCAGTTAGCAATCGGTTACCTCGCGCACGCGTCGGCCCCGATCGGCAATCCCAAATCAAGAGGTTATCGGGAGGCGGCTCACGGGCCGCGGCTCTCGTACGAAGTGGTAAATGAACGATTAATTCAGAGCATGCGTCGCGCGCGACCGAAAATGCAAGAAAGCCCTTGTTTTCCGGCACAACTCGCATCCGTCAGCGCTGACGGAGCTCCGCTGCGAAAACGAATCCTGACCGAGATGCCGCAGATTTAGCTGATACGGAAATGCGCCGGTTTAACCGTTTCGCTATTTGGCGCCGCCCATAATGGAAATCAGACCCCAATTCTAGAGATCCAGGTTCAACACCGTGACATCCTTCGGACGTGTCATTTCCGTGCGCGGCTCGCTCGCCCGGGTCGGACTTCTGGCGACGAGCCAGATGCCCGTCTCCGAAGTCCGCGCCACCGTCGGCCGCTTCGTCAGCATCCGCTGCAACCAGTCCACGATCGTCGCGATGCTCACCGAGGTATCCTGCGAGGATCTGCCGAGCTCCGACAACTATATCGCCAGTGCGTCGGTCGACCTGCTCGGCGAGATTTCCGGCGGCGAGCGTCCCAAGTTCCAGCGTGGCGTCACCAACTATCCGACGATCGGCGATGCCGTCGATCTCATCACGGCCCAGGACCTTCGCACCGTCTATGCGCCGAGCGGTTCGGACCAGATCAATGTCGGCACCCTGCAGCAGGACCGCTCGGTGATCGCCTATGTCGACGTCGAGGAAATGCTCTCCAAGCACTTCGCCGTGCTCGGCTCCACCGGCGTCGGTAAATCGACCAGCGTGTCGCTGCTGCTCAACGAGATCCTGCAAGCGCGGCCGAACCTGCGGGTCTTCCTGCTCGACGTGCACAACGAATATGGCCGCTGCTTCGGCGACCGCGCGCTGGTGCTCAACCCGCGCAATCTGAAACTGCCGTTCTGGCTGTTCAACTTCGAAGAGATCGTCGACGTGCTGTTCGGTGGCCGGCCCGGCGTACCCGAAGAGCTCGACGTTCTCGCCGAGGTCATCCCGATGGCGAAGGGCCTCTACACCCAGTATCAGAATTCCGACCGGCTCGGGCTGAAGCGCGTCGACCCGAAATCCGGCGGCTATACGGTGGATACGCCGGTGCCGTACCGGCTGGTCGACCTGATCTCGCTGATCGACGAGCGGATGGGCAAGCTGGAGAACCGCTCCTCGCGCATCATCTATCACAAGCTGATTTCGCGCATCGAAACCGTGCGCAACGATCCGCGCTACGCCTTCATGTTCGACAACGCCAATGTCGGCGGCGATACCATGGCGGAGGTGATCAGCCATCTGTTCCGCCTGCCGGCCAATGGCCGGCCGATGACCATCATGCAGCTCGCCGGCTTCCCGGCCGAAGTCGTCGATTCCGTGGTATCGGTGCTGTGCCGCATGGCCTTCGATTTCGGCCTGTGGAGCGACGGCGTGTCGCCGCTGCTGTTCGTCTGCGAAGAGGCGCACCGCTACGCCTCGGCCGACCGCAACATCGGTTTCGGCCCGACCCGGAAAGCCGTCTCGCGCATCGCCAAGGAGGGCCGCAAATACGGCGTCTTTCTCGGCCTCGTCACCCAGCGTCCGGCCGAACTCGACGCCACCATCATCTCCCAGTGCAATACGCTGTTTGCGATGCGCCTTGCCAACGACCGCGACCAGGCGCTGCTGCGCTCGGCGGTCTCCGACGCCGCCGCGAACCTGCTGTCCTTCGTGCCTTCGCTCGGCACCCGCGAGGTGCTGGCCTTCGGCGAAGGCGTGGCGCTGCCGACGCGCCTGCGCTTCAAGGAGGTGCCGGTCCACCAGTTGCCGCGCAGCGAAGCCACCATCGCTTCCGTGCCGTCAGTCGCCGCCGGCCATGACATGCACTTTGTCTCCGCCGTGCTGGACCGCTGGCGCGGCGCCACCTCCAACCGCGACGTGCCGAACGATCCCTCGGTCAACGGCGAGCGGCCCGCCGCCCGCATCATGACGCCGGTGGAAGCGCCGATGCTGCAGCCCTCGATGGGGCTCGATCCCGACCGCTTCTCGCTCTTGAAAAAGCCGCTGCGCTGAGGCGCCATAGCCTCGCGCGATTCTTCCGCGCGCGGCGGTATCCACCTCGCCGCGAAACGCGATATGGTTCCGGCAACGCCGCATCCCGCGGCCCTGAGCCGGAACCCTTGCATGACCAAGCCTGCCGCCCCGCGATTTCAGCCGCCCGCCATCGACAAGCTGCCGGAGGATATCCGCACCCGGATTCTTGCCGTGCAGGAGAAGTCCGGCTTCGTGCCGAACGTCTTCCTGACGCTGGCCTACCGTCCGGACGAATTTCGCGCCTTCTTTGCCTATCATGACGCGCTGATGGAGAAGGACAGCGGGCTGACCAAGGCCGAGCGCGAGATGATCGTGGTGGCGACGAGCAGCGCCAACCAGTGTCACTACTGCGTGATCGCGCATGGCGCGATCCTGCGCATCCGGGCCAAGAACCCGCAGATTGCCGACCAGATCGCGGTCAACTACCGTAAGGCCGACATCACGCCGCGCCAGCGCGCCATGCTCGACTTCGCCATGAAGGTGAGCCGGGCGGCGAACGAAGTGTCGGAGGCCGATTTTGCCGAAATCGCCAGCCACGGCTTTTCCGAGGACGATATCTGGGACATCGCGGCGATTTCGGCCTTCTTCGCGCTGTCGAACCGGCTGGCCAACGTCACCGCGATGCGGCCGAACGACGAGTTCTACATGATGGGCCGGCTGCCGAAGCAGGGTTGATCCCGGAGGTTGTCCGCGTTGCTGGACTGGACCGAAATCATATTGCGTCTCGGCATCGCCGCGCTCGCCGGCGGCCTGATCGGCCTCAACCGCGATCTGCACGGCAAGCCGATCGGATTGAAGACCTTGGGGCTGGTCAGTCTGGCGACCGCCATGCTGCTGGTGATGGTCCATTCGGACGACGTCAAGATCGTCTCGGACGCCGGCAGCCGGGTGATCCAGGGAATTTTGACCGGGATCGGTTTCCTCGGCGCCGGGGTCATCGTCCACGCCGGACGTCATTTCAGGGTTCGCGGGCTCACCAGCGCCGCCTGCACGTGGCTCGCGGCCTGCATCGGAATTGTCTGCGGCCTCGGACAATGGCGGCTGGTCGCCGTGGCACTGGTTATCACCTTCGCGATCCTGACCATTGGCGGCCGGATGGAACGCTGGTTGCACCAGAAGCTTGGCGGAGAGGACGAAGCCGCAAAGCAACCTCCTTCCGCCGCTTCGTCGGACAAGCAGCCGACGTAGCGCCGCGACCCTAGTCCGGTCCGGACCAGCCCGGCAGATAGACCGCGTCCTTGCTCTTCGCACAGTCGAGCGCCTTCTCCATCGCCTTGGAGAAATCCTCCTCCACGCTTTTGCGGGAGATTTTCCGGCGCAGGAAATCCGCCCACAAAAATTCGCTGAACGGAGTGACGTCCTTTGCAAAACCGCCGACACGGCGCAATTCCCCGGCGAGGCTGCGGAACGGATCGTCCTTGAGCCCGGACACCGATTTCGGAAGATCCCGGTAGTGCCGGCGCTCGCCCTTGGCGTCATAGGGGTAGGCCCATCGCTTGTGATCCATCACGGTCCAGAACGCGTCGCGTTCGACCATGGTGAGATCGCCGATGACCGTCACCAGCACATGCTCGACGCCCTCATCATGCAGTGCACGCGCCAGATGATGATGGTCGACGACGTAGTGGCGCTCGTCCGGCCCAAGCACGACGGGGATCATGTGCTTGCCGAGCAGCTCGGCGCGTTTCTTGTCGGACTTGTGCTCCCGCCAGCGCTTGCGCTTTTCCTTCACCTCCCGCATGCCGACCGTCATCTGGGTCGGACGCAATGACCGGATCGGGATCGGCTTGAGGATCGGGTCGCGCGTATTGGCCATGGCTAGCCCCTCTGCGTCAATCTTCTTGCTCTAACCGGCAAAACTGCCCCGCTGATTCACTATGCCGTGATGGTGCGAGCCCACCAACGGGCCCGAGCGTCCCAATTTGCGCAAGCCGCGGTCGTCCGGAAAGCCCGAAAGACCGCCGGGGCCTCCGATCAAGGGCGGCAGGTTCCATCAAACGTTGCGCGGACGGATGGCTGCCACGCCGAAACATTTCATGTTGGAAGCTCGGCCTCCGTGCTAGAAGGACAGTCTGATTTCTCGCGGATCGACGGCAGTGAAAACCCAGCGGCCCATTAGCTCGGACGAAGAGCATGTCGTGCTCAAGTTCCGGCCGCGCACCTCCGCCCATCCGCCCGGCCGCCGGGATGAACCCGAGCCAGCGAAGGCGCAGCCGGCGGCGAACGACCTTTCCCGCTATGAGCGGCCGCACGACGAGGGCGACGATTTCCGCCACCGCATGCTCGCCAATGTCGCCGCCTTCGCCTTCACCGTGGCGCTGACCGCGATCGGCATCTGGCTCGCGGTCAGCATCGCCGATCTCCGCAAGACCCAGGATTGCGTGCTGATGGGCCGCCGCGACTGCGCAGGGATTTCGGTGACGCCGCTGGGATAGTGAAGCACGGTAGCCGCAACGAAACCGGCTGTCATACTCGCGAAGGCGGGTATCCAGTACGCCGCGGCTTATCGATTCGATCATTGGTGTCTCTGGAATACTGGATCACCCGCCCCAGTGCGCAATTGCGCACAAGGC
>NZ_LLYB01000046.1:143274-143469 GCF_001440475.1 Bradyrhizobium lablabi
TTTGCAAATCGTTCGCCCCAAAGATGAGAGGGCGCAGGGAATGCCGGGTGCTTGCCGCACCCGCGGTCCCGTGTGNCTGCACTTAAGGAAATGCGCACACGAGCATACAGGTACAGCCGGAGCAGCCCGGCATTCCCTGCGCAATGGGTTGACGGCTTATGCCGCGCTCTCCCTGGAGACGAATTCCTCTTGCCT
>NZ_LLYB01000046.1:143487-143745 GCF_001440475.1 Bradyrhizobium lablabi
ACGAATTGGCGGTTCATCGAGGCCCGGTCGGGCTTCAAAAAACCTCCGTCGGCTTGACGCCAGCCACGGGCGCCAGGACCACACGGTTTTGCCGTACACAGCTTCCCTGCCAAAGCCATCAACCAGCCAAGTGCTTGCCGGCCGAAGTTCTGACGGAGGCGTTTAAGCGTCGTACGTCCTGCGCGCCGTATTCGCTCACGGATAACCGCCCTGCGAACACGTCTCGCGCCCGACGCTGCCGCGTCCACCGCAACCCGC
>NZ_LLYB01000046.1:143783-218277 GCF_001440475.1 Bradyrhizobium lablabi
GTTTTACGGGTGATTTGGGTCTCGCGCGAAGCGATTTATTTTTCCACGCTGGACTGGACGGGGCAAATCAGCTTGAAGTCGTTGAAGAAAATCGCATGAACGCGCAGCGCCTCTTCAGCTCCGATCGACCACCGTCAGACCCGATCCGCCGCGTCACTGGCCGAGAATTAGATGCACGGCGAGCGCAATTGCCGTTACGTTAGGTGGGCCGAAACAAGGAAAACACGAGGGAGGCTATGGTGAGATTTTCAATCGCTGCCGCAGGCTTTTTTCTCGCAACGCTGCTTTCCATTCCGGCGCTGGCACAGACGAGGCCCCTGGTGACTGAAGAGATGATGGTCAAGACTGCCGATCCCGGCATCGAGATCTACGTCCGCAACAAGCGGCCGACCGACATGACGTCGTTCCGGCCCGAGCAGACCGTGCTTTACGTGCACGGCGCGACCTATCCTGCCGAGACGGCGTTCGACCTCAAGCTCGATGGCCTGTCCTGGATGGAATACATCGCCTCGCGCGGCTACGACGTGTGGCTTCTCGACCTACGTGGCTACGGCAAATCCACCCGGCCGAAGGAAATGGCCGACAAGCCCGACGCCAATCCGCCGATCGTGACCGGCCAGACCGCGGTCAAGGACATCGGCACCGCCGTCGATTTCATCCTGCGGCACCGCAACATTCCGCGCCTCAACCTGCTCGGCTGGTCGTGGGGCACCACGCTGATGGCGACCTACACCACTGAGAACGCCGCGAAGGTCGAACGCCTCGTGCTCTATGCACCGAGCTGGATCCGGCAAACGCCCTCGCTGGTTCAGGCCGGTGCCGGCAAGCTCGGCGCCTATCGCATGGTCAACCGCGATCAGGCACGGGAGCGCTGGTACACCGGCGTGCCCGAGGACAAGAAGGCCAACCTCATTCCCGCCGGCTGGTTCGATGCCTGGGCCGATGCGACCTTCGCCACCGATCCGGACGGTGCAACGATGAATCCGCCGGTGCTTCGCGCGCCCAACGGCGTCGTGCAGGACGGCGCCGAGTTCTTCGGCGCCGGCAAGCCCTATTACGATCCTTCGAAGATCACGGTGCCGACCTTATTGGTCGGCGCCGAATGGGACCGCGACACGCCGCCCTACATGGCCCAGACGCTGTTTCCGCTGCTGGTGAACTCGCCGGGCAAACGCTACGTGGCGCTGGCCGAGGGAACGCATACGATCATCATGGAGCGGAATCGGCTGAAGCTGTTCGAGGCGGTGCAGGCGTTTCTCGATGAGGCGAAGCGATCGTGAGAAGTGCGCAGCCCGCATGAACGCAAGCGATAATGTCGTTCGCTCATCCGGGCTACGCTTTCCCGAGAAAGCCACGCGCCACCTGATGCAGCACGCTCACGCCTTTGAGCCGGTGCACGCCCCCCGGGACCACCGGGGCCCGCGCAAAGACGCATCAGCGGGGCTCGCACTTTGGCGGCGGTGATCCTCACCGGGTTTTTATCGCCGCGCAGAACTGTTCCGTGACCGCCGTCGTTTCCTCGGTGACGTTCCAGCCGTTCGTCTCGGCCTTTTCCCTGGCCAACTTCTGCTCGTTCTGAAGCATCTTTTTGATGGACGCGTACGGTTTCCAGTCGGCCCTGGACAGCCTGGCGGGGGGCGCACCGCAGACGTTGTGGGCGATCGCTTTCTGCACACCCGAGCTGACTTCGCTCAATTGGCCCTCGACCACGGCGGTGAAGCGCGCCTTGGCGTATTGGCTGTTGTCTGCGATGAAGTCCCTGCAGAAGGCGACCCGTTGACCTCCGTCGCGGGCCTTGATGTAGGCCGTCTGCGTTTCGTAATGGAGGCGGTAGGCGAGTTTGTTGGCGTTCGGGTCGGATTTCACCGCTTCGAGCATGGCGCGGTGTTCACCCAAGGTGGCGTCATTGATCCTGAAGTCACATACTTTGGCGAGGGAGACGACCGGAACGTAGACCCGCATCTTGGCTTCCAGGGTTTCGTCGGCGTGCGCAACTGGTGCGAACAGGCTGGCGGCGATTGCGAAAGCAGCAGGGCAGCGTTTCATTGTTGACGTACCTCCACAAGCGGTGGCGGTTTGCGAGCGCGGTGACCCAGCCAAGGAGCGTCCAGCCCAGGGCGAATTTCTTGAGACGAATTTCTTGGGCGGCCGTCGAGCGCTCATCTTGATCTGGATCAAGCAGTCAAGCTCGGGTCCTGTTCAGCTTATCATTTCAGTCTTGCAAGTCTGCGGAAATGGGAAGCCCCCTCCATGATCATTCCTCGGCAAACGGACCTTGGGCGCCGCATAATCTATCGGCCGCCGGGGGCTGGACGCAGGTACGGCGTTATCAGCGCGATATACACGCGCCGGGTGTTTATCCGGTTCGATCATCAGCATTACAGCCGCGCGGTTGACCCGGCCTATCTGGAGTTTGCCAAGACGGCCGCCGAAACTCGCAAAGGCAGCGGCGGTCAGAATCGGCCAGCCCTGTAGGCTTCTTACGAATCACCGAATTGCATTCGCGGCAGCATCGATGTGGCGCGGCGGGATTACGCCTTGCGGCTAATCCGCCCTACCCCGTTCGTTCACAATGACCGTCGCGGTTCGCAGCGCCTGCTCATAGCTTTTCAACTGGGCCTGCGAATACGCCTGCATGGTTCGCAATTCGTCCGGCGACTTGTTCTTCAATTGGGCGAGGCTGGGCGATAGCGACGTCTCGCTGTCCGCTGCCGCCCCTCTCGCGTGAAGCGCGAGCACGCTCGCGATACGTTGCAATGCCAGCCGGTTGCGCTCCGCTCCCTTCTCGGCGTGGACGACATAGTGCTGCAGCCTGTCGGTCGACATGGCGCGAGCGCCCTCCTCGTCGCCTTCGATCAGGCGAAGCAGTTGCGCGTCGACGATGTCGATGCAGAGGTCGATACATTCGTCGCAGATGAACACGGCAGGTCCCGCGACCAGCTTGGTCACCTCGTTCTGGTTCTTGCCGCAGAACGAGCAATAGAGGAGCTTGGCTTGCGATGCCGGATTTTGCAGCCTGCCCGGCCAGCCGGACGGTGGCCGCGCTGTATCGATCTTGGCGGACAGGATATTCCAGTTGTCATAGCCGAACGCCTTCGCGATCAGCTCCAGGGACTCGCTGTGCGTGGTTTGCACAGATCTGGCATTTAAGGCATCGCGCAGGGAACGCGCCATGGCCTTGACATCGCGGAAATCGCGCATGAGAGCACCCGTATCGGCGAACGGAGGAGATCGGGGCTTGCCTTGCCGACCCGTTCGCCAATAGCGAGGGCCGAGAGACTTGATACGTTCACCATCCCAAAGGGCGCAAGCGGCGGGTGTATCAACCGGTCATTATAGTTGGTCCGGCCACGGTCGTTGTCAACCCCGACGGGAGACGCTTGCTTTGCCCGGAGCATCCGATGAAGTCGATGATTTGGGGATTCAGGGCATTCGTGAAATTGCAATGACAGTGCGCAGAGCGGAGAGCTCGCAACTTGGCTTGCCGTGCAAGCCATGCCACATACGGCGCCCCGATGGCCCACCATTCGAGAGAGTTTTGATGTCCTTCGTTCGTTTGCTGATCGGTTGCAGTCTCGTTTTCTCCGCATCCAGTGTGCTTGCACAGAACATGCCCGCCGACGCACCGAACGCGCGCGATCACGCGGTGTTGAGCCGCTACGCGGGCTCGTGGCTTGTCGCGCAGGAGATCAGGGAGTTCGATCAGGCCGGCGTGCCGTCCGGGCCGAAGGATAGCGATGTCGCGAGGCTCGAGGGCCGCGTGACGCGCCTTTTCTACATGGCGCCCGCCGGCAAGTCGGCGCTAGTGGTGCAGCGCAATTACGAGCAGGCGCTGGAGCGCGCAGGCGCAACCCGGCAGGACGCCTGCGCCGAAAAATGCGACGACCGGGGTTTCGGGCCGTTGCGCGCGCAGCCCGCCAAGCCGCAGCTCTCCAAGGCTCAACTGGAGGGCTGGAGTGCGGAGACCCTGCTACAGATGTGGCAGGAGACCGGCAGCGAGCGTTACTGGTATGGAACGTTGAACGCCTCCGGCAGCACGCTGCACGTGGCGGTGCTGACGGCAAAGCCGGGCACCGTCGCGCTCGCCGGCAAATACATGGCGACCGTGGTGGAGATCATCGAGCCGAAGGCGATGCACGGTCGCAAGGTGACCGTGGATGCCACAGCCCTTGCCAAGGGCCTGCAGGCCGAAGGCAAGGTCGCGCTGTATGGGCTGTTCTTCGACACCGGCAAGGCGACCATCAAGCCGGAGTCCAAGGCGCAGCTCGACGAGATGGCGCGGCTGTTGCAGTCGAATGCTGCCGCGAAGGTGTATATCGTCGGCCACACCGACAATCAGGGCGCGCTGGACGCCAACCTCGCGCTATCCAAGGCGCGCGCCCAGGCCGTCATCGACGCCTTGTCGAGCACCTACAAGATCGACGGCAAGCGCCTGTCGGGGACCGGCGTGGCGAGCTATGCGCCGCTCGCCAGCAACGCCAGCGAGAGCGGCCGCGCGCGCAATCGCCGCGTGGAGATGGTGTTGCAATAGCAAATAGCCCGCATGAGCGCATGCAATATGCGGGACTTTCTTCCGCTCTTCGTCTCGTTGGTTGACCGCGCGTCAGCTCGCACCGGACGGCGGCCGGTCGAGAGCCTCCGCATCGAAACCGAACAGCGCCGCGCGGCTGGGCGACAAGCCGGTCGACGCCCCCATGGCGGTATCGCGCTCGCGCTGCTCCGGGCCGTCGGGAAGATGAAAGGTGATGGCGTTGCCGCGGGCGGCACCCTGGATCGAGGCGGTGCGGGGCTTGCGCAAGATCTCGTAGCGCTGCAGGGCCGCCGCAACGTCCGACCGCGAAACGCCGGCGAGGCACGCGGCCAGCGTCGCGCCGTCCTCGATCGCCTGCGCCGCCCCCTGGGCCATGTAGGGCAGCATCGGATGGCACGCATCTCCAAGCAAGGTGATCCGGCCGGCGCTCCACTTCTCCAGCGGGGCCCGATCGAACAGCGCCCATTTGAACGTCTCGTCGACCGCACCGAGGATGGCGTGGATCTGCGGATGCCAGCCCGCGTAGCGGCGGCGCGCGTCGTCGACGGTGCCGCGATCGGTCCAGGATTCCCGCTCCCAGTTCGCCTGCTCATGCACCGCGACGAAATTGACGTAACGCCCGCCCGACACGAAGTAATGAACGAAGTGGCCGCCCGGCCCCATCCAGATGGTCGCGTTGTGGGGCAAACCGAGATGGTTCAGGCGCTCGGCGGGAGCCAGGCCCCGATAGGCGACGTTGGCGGAAAACCGCGGACGCTCGTCGCCGAACAGAACACGGCGCACCGTCGAATGGATGCCGTCCGCGCCGACCAGAAGATCGCCGTCGACGAACGATCCGTCCTCGAATTGCGCCCGGACACCATCATCGGTCTCTGTCACGCTGACGCAGCACTGCGCCGTCTGCAGCACGCCGCGCGGCAGCGCGTCGCTGAGCACGGACAGGAGATCGCCGCGATGAAAATGATAATACGGCGCGCCGTAGGCGGTTTCGACCGCAGCGCCGAGCTCCTCGCGCATCAGAATGGCGCCATTGTCCCATCGGCGGGCTTCGATCGCCTGCGGCCTGACGGCCAGCGGCTTCAGGGCTTCCCCAAGCCCATAGCGCTGCAACAGCCGCGTCGCGTTTGGGCTGATCTGGATCCCGGCGCCGACCTCGCTCTTGATCTGCGCCTGCTCGAAGATGCGCACGTCGCAGCCTGCGCGCGTGAGCGCGAGCGCGGCCGCCGTGCCGCCAATTCCTCCGCCGACGATAATGACCTTCAGGCTCATAGTGCATGCTCCTGGCCCGGCGGGGACGCCGGGATCTTCGCGCCGATGCCTGCGATCCGCGCCAGGCAATATGCTGGTGGGCCTGGCAAGAAACGCATCGCGACCGTACACGCGTTCAAGACGTCCCAGCACGATGGCGACAGTGAGACCGACCGGTCCACCGCCCGCAACCTGTGCATGTGTTTTCCGCATGGCTCCCGCAAGCGAACACGCCGTCGTCGACGAAACGACCTTTGCATTTCGGAAACAGCCGTCCGATGTTTGGCTACGAGTACACGTACAAACTGGGACCGTCGATGACACGTGAGGAATTCATCGCAGAGTGTAAGCTTCGGTTAGAAGCCGGCGAAGACATAGAGGCCATCGTCAGATTTTTGCGCGCATCCGCCTGCTCGAAAATAGATTCCATCGCTGTCCTCAACCGAGCCAGCGGCATCGGCCTGGCCAAAGCCAAGGAGGTTGTACACTTCAGCGCAACCTGGGCCGACCGGAAGGCTTCGGACGAAAAGTTTCACGAAGACATCGTTGATGCACTGACCAGCGAGTGGCCCACATGAGCCCCGATGTCGCTTCCGCCGACGCTCGTTGAGCTCCGGCGGACAGGCCGCTCATCCGGGCCACCTGCTCATCCTATTGCGACGTCGTCGAGTACAGGGAATCGAGCGCAGCCCGCAATTCCTCGTGAAAAATTCGAATACAGGATTGATCTACAACGAAATGCCATTTTCCGACTTCGAAAGAATTTGAGCAGTAGGATATCGTGCAAGCTGGTCTTTCCAGCGAACAAATCAGGTCTTCGCGCACACCAAGCGATATGGTCAGGCTCTGATACGTCGTTCTACATTTTGCGAGCTCCAAGGATATCGGCTTAGGCTTCAATAGCCATTGCTGTAGTTCGTCCAACAAGGTTTCGATTCGATCCTTTCGAAGGACAAGGTGGGGCAGCGAGACCGAAAACACGCTTTCCAGGCTCGACGATCCAACATCGTTTGCAAATGGCGGATCGAGCCAAAACTCTCCGACGAGAGACACCTTCGCCAGAATGAGTTCCAAGCCGTCTTCGTTCGAGCCTCGCTTGATGAAGGCCCCGCAAAATTGCTCCCTGCCGCTATTGGCGACCAGCTTCCAATTGTCTGCCGAAAAGTCCATTTCACACTCNACCATCCATGCTTCCGCCTGGAGCTACGGCGGGCTAGTCACCATCCGGGCTANCGCTCGCTTCAGCAGCCTCCCCCGGAACCAGAAACCGCCATCTTTGCCTATAAATCGGTCCCCGCCCGAACCGCCTCCCTCCATTGAACTCAGCGCCCTGCTCCGATATACGGGCACTCGACTCCGGCCGAGGGAACAGGGCCTTCCGGGGCCGCGCACCCGCCTCCTCCAAGCCGTTCCGGAATTTCTCCAGTATATCAAAGGCTTAATGATGTCTTCCACATTCGATCAGATCGCCAACATTATCGCGGAGACCTGCGACATTCCGCGCGACACGATCAAGCCGGAGAGCCACGCCATCGACGATCTGGGAATCGACAGCCTGGACTTCCTCGACATCGCCTTTGCCATCGACAAGGCGTTCGGGATCAAGATGCCGCTCGAAAAATGGACCCAGGAGGTCAACGACGGCAAGGCCACGACCGAGCAGTATTTCGTGCTGCAAAATCTCGCCGATCGCATCGACGAACTGGTCGCCGCCAAGAATGCAGCCCCGGGCGCGTAATCGCCCGCCATGAACCTTGATTACTTCACGCTGATCGACCGCATCGTCGACCTGAACCTCGACGAGAAGAGGATCACGGTCGAGGCGCAGGTGCCGGTCGCGCACACCATCTTCGAGGGGCACTTCCCCGGCTTCCCGATCATGCCCGGGGTCCTGCTCACCGAAGCGATGGCGCAGAGTTCCGGCTGGCTGATACTCGGCGTCCTGAAGTTCGAGCGCATGCCCTTCCTGGCCATCGTGAAGGAAGCCAAGATGCGGGGGTTCGTCAGCCCCGGCTCGTTGCTGACGATCGAGGCGAAGCTTGAGCACGAAGGCTCCGGTTTTGCCGTCACCAAGGTCAAGGGGCGTATCGGCAAGGAGTTGAAGTGCAGCGCTGAACTCACCTTCGGCCTTGCCCCCTTCCCCGACCCGGCCCTGCGCGTGCATATGGACGCGATGGCCAACAAGATCGGCTTCCCACTGCAGGCGATTACGCATGACTGAGTCAAATTCCGCGCCCGCCAAGGAAGTCTGGATCACCGGCATCGGCATCGTCTCCTCGCTCGGCGAAGGGCTGGATGCGCACTGGGATGCGCTGAACGAGAAGAAGATCAACGTCGACGACAAGCGGTTCGCGCCCCACATCGTGCACCCGCTGGCGCCGATTTCCTTCGACGCCCAGATCCCGAAAAAGGGCGACCAGCGCCAGATGGAAGCCTGGCAGCGCATCGGCACCTATGCCGCGGGGCTGGCGCTCGATTCGGCCGGCGTCAAAGGCAACAAGGAAATCCTGGGGCGGATGGACATGATCGTCGCCGCCGGCGGCGGCGAGCGCGACATCGCGGTCGATGCGGCCATCCTGAACGCCGATGCCAGGGGCAATTCGAGCCCCGGCTTTCTCAACGAACGGCTGATGAACGATTTGCGGCCGACGTTGTTTCTGGCCCAGCTCTCCAACCTGCTCGCCGGCAACATCGCCATCGTGCACGGCGTCTGCGGCACCTCGCGCACCTTCATGGGCGAGGAAGCCGCCTCCATCGATGCGGCGCGGATTGCGCTGGCACGGATCGAAAGCGGCCAAAGCGACATCGCGCTGGTCGGCGCCGCCCATAATGGCGAACGCCTGGACCTGCTGATCCTCTACGAATTCGGCGACTTCAATCTGACCGACAAGTTCGCTCCCGTCTGGCAACGCGAAGACAAGAGCGGCTTCGCGCTCGGCTCCGCCGGCTGCTTCCTGGTGCTGGAATCGCGTGAGCACGCCGAAGCCCGCGGCGCCAAGCCCTATGCCAGACTGACCAGGGTGGTCGCCGACCTCGCGCAGCGCAAGCAGCCGGGCGCGGTGACAAAATCGCTGGAAGCGCTGTGGCCGAAGCTCGGCGTCGGCGACAGCGGTACCTTGATCACGGGGGCGACCGGCGCCGAGCCGGCGACCTCGGACGAGAAGGCGTTCCTGCGCCAGCATCCCGGATTTGCGGTCCGCGCCACCGGAACCATGTTCGGCCACACGCTGGAAACCCAGTTTCCACTCGGCCTGGCGCTGGCCGCGCTCTCGATCTCCCGCGGTTCGCTGTTTCCACCCAACGACCCGACCGGGCTCGAGGTTGAAAAGGCAGGCAGCCCGGACCAGATTGTCGTGGTGGGGGCCGGTCACTGGCAGGGCGAAGGCATGGCCCTGGTCGAGGCCATCAAGTAGAGCGTGATTCCCGCAAGAAGGCTTGCGGCATCACGGCCAGAGCAAGAGTTGAGCGCGAGAAGCGCGCTCTTAGTTACGGCGCAGCAGCGACGGGGGAACCATGTCAGCACCACGCGATAAACTCGGCAGGCCGATCGTCGTCGTCACCGGCATGGGCGTGGTGACCTCGCTTGGCGCCGGCAAGACCGACAACTGGACCCGGCTGACCGCCGGTGAATCCGGGATCCGGACCGTGACGCGCTTTCCGATCGACAGTCTGAAGACGACCATGGCCGGCACCGTCGATTTCGTCACCCTGGAGCCGTTCTCCTCGACGGGTCTCACCGAACGTCTCGCCGAGATGGCGACCGCCGAAGCGCTCGAACAGGCTGATATCGGCGGCAAGGCCGATTTTCCCGGGCCGCTGTTTCTCGCGGTCGCGCCGGTCGAGGTCGAATGGCCGCAGCGGCTTGAGCTCGGACGCGCCGTCGGCAAAACCGAATTCGACTACGTGGATATGCTGCACGTCAGCGGCGGCGGACGGTTCACCGCATATCATCGCCGCTTCATGTTCGGCTCGGTGGCGAGTTACCTGGCCGAAAAGTTCGGCACCAAGGGATCGCCGATTTCGCTTTCCACCGCCTGCGCCTCCGGCGCCACCGCAATCCAGCTCGGTGTCGAGGCGATCCGCCGCGGTGAGGCCGACGCGGCGCTGTGCGTCGGCGCCGACGGCTCGGTGAATCCCGAAGCGATGGTGCGCTTCTCGCTGCTGTCGGCGCTGTCGACGCAGAACGATCCGCCGCAGGCCGCCTCAAAACCGTTCTCGAAGAACCGCGACGGATTCGTGATGGCCGAAGGCGCCGGCGCGATGGTGCTGGAAAGCTATGAGTCGGCGATGGCCCGCGGGGCCAAGATCCTCGGCGTGGTAGCCGGTTGCGGCGAGCTGACGGATTCGTTCCACCGCACCCGCTCCAGCCCGGACGGCAAGCCGATCATCGGCTGCATGCGCAAGACGCTGGCCGATGCCGGCCTCGAGCCGGAGCAGATCGACCACATCAACGCCCACGGCACCGCAACGCCGGAAAACGACAAGATGGAATACAACACGACCGCGGTCGTGTTCGGCGAGCATCTGCCGAAAATCCCGGTGTCGTCGAACAAGTCGATGGTCGGGCACACGATCTCGGCGGCCGGCGCGGTCGAAGCCGTGTTCTCGCTCTTGACGCTGGAGCATCAGCGGATTCCGCCGACCATCAATTACGAGATCCCGGATCCGTCGATCCTGTTCGACGTGGTCGGCAACAAGGCGCGCGACGCCAGGGTCACCGCCGTGATGTCGAACTCGTTCGGCTTCGGCGGGCAGAATGCTTCGCTGATCCTGACGCGCGAACCGGTCTAGCAGCACGTCACCCATCACGATGAACCGCCTGCTCCTACGCACCAAGGCGCGCCTGCGCGATGCCGGAAAGCCCGTGGCGGAAGCCGCCGTCGGCGCGCTGACGATCGCCCTGCTCCGCACCACCCGCTATTTCGATCCGGACAAGACCGCCAATTTCTTCGGCCGCGTCACCCGCTTCATCGGGCGACGGCTGCGCGAGGACCGCATCGGACGCGAGAACCTGAAGGCAGCTTTTCCCGAAAAGTCGCCGGAGGAGATCGAAACCATCCTGACGGGCGTGTGGGACAATCTCGGCCGCATCGGCGCCGAGTTCGCCCATCTCGATCACATCTGGGATTACGACCTCGACCACCCGGAGAAGCCGAGCCGCATCGAATTCACCCCGCGCACCAAGGAAATCTTCGATTCGCTACGCGACGACGGCAAGCCTGCGATCATCTTTGCCAGCCATCTCGGCAATTGGGAAATCCCGGCGCTTGGCGCGGTCGCCCATGGGCTCGATTGCGCGATCCTGTTCCGCCGGCCGAACATCGAGTCCGCCGACCGCGCCATCGAGCGCATTCGCGCGGTCAAGATGGGCACGCTGGTGCCGGCGGGGCGCGAGGCGCCGCTGAAACTGGCGGAAGCGCTGCAGCGGGGCCAGCACGTTGCGATGCTGGTCGATCAGTACATGGGCAACGGCGTCGAGGTGACGTTCTTCGGCCGCAAGACCAAGGCCAACCCGACGCTGGCGCGGCTGTTACGCCAGGTCGAATGCCCTGTGCACGGCGTCCGCATCATCCGCCTGCCCAACCACCGTTTCCGCGCCGAACTCTCCGAAGAGGTCAAGCCGGCGCGCGATGCCTCCGGCCAGATCGACATCCAGGGCACGATGCAGGCGGTGACGTCGGTGATCGAAGGCTGGGTGCGCGAATATCCGGACCAGTGGCTGTGGCTGCACCGGCGGTGGCGGTAGCGCCCCCTTCGTAGCCCGGGTGAAGCGCAGCGTAACCCGGGGCCGTTCTCGCAACCAGGTGAAGTCCCCGGATTGCGCTTCGCTCCATCCGGGCTACAGGTTCCTCACTACCCGCCGAACAGCAGGCCGAGGCTCCACGCCTTCATTGCGACGGCGGATCCCAGCACGAAGATGATCTGAAGCAGCGTGCGGGTTGAGAAGAAGGCGAAGATATTGGTCATGTGATGCTCCCCGAGGGAGCTATAGATTCTGCCTCGGGTTCCGGCAACCGAAGTTTGTGGTCCGGACGAGGTATTGTCCACCGGATCTCTCCACGTCATTGCCTGCGACAAACGCAAGGCGTTTGCGCAAGGGAGCGAAGCGACNAACAATCCATCTCTCCGCGTATGCGGCACGATGGATTGCTTCGCTTCGCTCGCAATGACGGCGGATAGAGGCTCGTGCGCCCCACCCGTTACTTGCCCGTCTTCACCCTGGTCCAGAGCCGGTTGATGACGCGTTGCGTGGCCGGATCGCGCGCCTGGATGACGAACAGCTTCTTCTGCGTCGCCTCGTCCGGGTAGATGTTCCTGTCGTTCAGAATCTTCGGATCGACCAGCTTCTGGCTGGCCAGATTGCCATTGGCATAGGACAGGAAGCCGGAATTCTTGGCGGCGACGTCGGGGCGGTAGAGGTAGTTGATCAGCTCATAGGCTTCAGTGACGTTCTTCGCATCCGCTGGGATCGCGAGATTGTCGAAGAACATCTGCGCGCCCTCTTTCGGGATCGTGTAGCCGATCTCGACGCCGTTCTTGGCTTCCGCGGCGCGGCTGCGCGCCTGCATGATGTCGCCCGACCATCCGACCACGAAGCAGATTTCGCCGGAGGCCAGCGCGCCCAGATATTCCGAGGAATGAAACTTGCGGACATTGGGCCTGATCTTGCTGACGAGATCGGCAGCCTTTTCCAGATCCGCCTGCTTGGTCGAATTCGGATCGATGCCGAGATAGCTGAGCGCGGCGGGCAGAATGTCGTCGGCGGAATCCAGCATGTGGATGCCGCAATCCTTGAACTTGGCCAGATTCTCCGGCTTGAAGACGATGTCCCAGCTATCGATCTTCGCATCGGGCCCGAGAATCCTCTCGGCGGTCTTGACGTTGTAGCCGATGCCCGTGGTGCCCCACATGTAATTGGCGGCGTAATTGTTGCCGGGATCGTAGGTGGCGAGCTGGCTGGTCACCACCGGCCAGGCGTTGGCGAGATTGGGCAGCTTCGACTTGTCGAGCTTGAGGAAGACTTTTGCCGTGATCTGGCGCTGCAGGAAATAGCCTGTGGGCACCACGACGTCGTAGCCCGACTTCCCCGCCAAGAGCCGCGTCTCCAGCGTCTCGTTGGCGTCAAACGTGTCGTAGACCACCTTGATGCCGGTTTCCTTGGTAAAATCCTCCAGCACCCCCGGGGCCATGTAGTTCGACCAGTTGTAGAAATTCACCGTGCGCTCCTGCGCCCATGCGGGCGAGAGCGACAGCGCGAGCGTGATCGCGCCGAAAAGGCGCAGCGAAATTCCCGTCGAATCGCGCATGTCCTACCTCTTGCGCCGGCCGTGCACCGCGTCCGACAGCCGCTCCAGCGCCGTGTCGAGCGTTTCGTCCTTCTTGGAAAAACAGAAGCGCACCACCGAGGTCACCGCGTCCTGCTCGTAGAACGCCGACACCGGAATCGCAGCGACCTTGTAGTCGGTCACGATGCGCTTGCAGAACTCGACGTCGGTCTCGTTCAAGCCGAGCGGCGACAGGTCGACGGTGAGGAAATAGGTGCCCTGCGATTTGAGCACGGGAAAGCCGATGCTCTCCAGCCCCTTGGTCAGGCGGTCCCTGCTCCGCGCCAGATCCTTGCGCATATCGTAGAAATATTCATCGGGCTTGCCGAGCCCGTAAGCTACCGCCGCTTGCAGGTTCGGCGCGGTGGTGAAGGTCAGGAACTGGTGCACCTTGGCCGCCACCCGCAGCAACGGCGGTGCGGCGCAGACGAAGCCGACCTTCCATCCCGTCAGCGAAAAGATCTTGCCGGCGCTGCCGACCTTGATGGTGCGGTCGCGCATGCCCGGGATCGTGATCAGCGGGATATGCTCGCGGCCATCGAAGATCACGTGCTCCCAGACTTCGTCACAGATCGCGATGGTGTCGAACTTCTGGCAATACCGCGCCAGCAGTTCGAGGTCCTCGCGGGGATAGACGACGGCGGCCGGATTGAGCGGGTTGTTGAACAGCACCGCCTTGGTCTTCTCGTTGAAGACGCTGGCCAGCATCTCTTCCGTCAGCCGCCAGCCCGGCGGCTCCAGCCGCAACAGGCGCGGAATGCCGCCGGCCTGGCGGATGATCGGCAGGTAGCTGTCATAGACCGGTTGGAAGCAGACGACCTCGTCGCCGGGTTCGACGACGGCGAGAATGGACGACGTCAGCGCCTCGGTGCCGCCCGAGGTCACCATCACTTCGGTCATCGGATCGAGGGAAAGCTTGTGCCAGCGGCCGTAATGGGCGGCGATCGCCTGCCGCAGTTCCGGAATGCCCATCATCGACGGGTACTGGTTGTAGCCGTTCACCGTGGCGTCGGCCGCCGCGCGGCGGATGTCCTCCGGGCCGGGATCGTCGGGAAAGCCCTGGCCGAGATTGATGGCGTTGTTGTCGCGGGCGGCCTGCGACATCGCCTCGAAGACGGTGACGGGAAGGTCGGCAAAGACCTTGTTCATGGAAGTCATGATGGAGATCAGCCGCCGGTCCTGGTCGGCAATCCCGCGGCCTTCCAGCCGATGATGCCGCCCGCCAGATGCTTGTCGTAAGGCAGCCCTGCTGCCTGCGCCGCCAGCGAGGCCGTCACCGAGCGCTTGCCGGAGCGGCAGGCGAACACCACCTGCTTGCCCTTCGGATCCGGGATAGCCGCGGGATCAAAGCTCTGGAGCGGAACGACCACGCCGTCCGGATAGGCTTCCACCGCCACCTCATTGGGCTCGCGGACGTCGACCAGCAGATAGCGGCCCTCCGCGATCCCCTTCGAAACGTCTTCCGGGGTCAAATCGTGCACCTGATGGTCCGCCAACATATCCTCCTGACAAGGCGCCGCGAGGCTCCGATAGGCCCCGCCAAGCGGGCGCCAAAGTCGCCCCTCGCGCGGCGAAAATCAAGCGCCGCGAGCGGGTTAAACGGCCGTCAAAGCCGTGCCGCCGCCCGGCTCACTTATTCTCCTCCGCGCCTGATTTCAGGTCAGAAGTCCTTTCATGATGGGCCACGCCCCATCCTGCGTTTGAGGGCCCGCCGCCCGGTAGCCGCGACGAAGGTAGAAATCACGCGCGTTTGAGCTTGCCTCGGCATGCACCGAAGGGAACTCGCGATCGCGCAGCAGCCCTTCGAGCATGCCAAGCAATCCGGCCCCAACGCCCTGCCCGGCAAATTCAGGCGCCGTATACAGGCCCTCCAGCCTGTCGGCCCGAATGGCCCCCCATCCGGCAACGATGCCGTCCAGCTCGGCCACCCATATTTCCAGCTCGTGCAGCTTTTGCTCCATACCTGATAGCGTGAGCTTCGACGCCCACGCCTGCGCTTCGGCAACGGATATTCTTGGCGGCGCAAGCTCGCGGATCGACCGGCGTCGAATGTCGTGGAGACGGCTTGCGTCCGTGCGCTGTGCCAGACGGTAAATGGCACCCATCGTTACCTGCCTCGCGTCAAACGGATCGGCCAAACGAGCGTAGCGCAAGCTCGCGCAGCAGGAGAGCCTCGATATTGGCGCGCCCGGGATATAGTCCAGAAACTGGACTACCTTGGTGGCCCTCGTGATGCTAAAGTTCTTGTCATGAAAGGCTATGGATCATTTTGTCCCGTAGCCAAAGCTGCGGAAATTCTCACGGAGCGGTGGACCCCGCTCGTGCTCCGCGAGCTGTTGCTAGGGTCCCGCCACTTCAACCAGCTTCGCCGCGGCATCCCGCAGATGTCGCCGACGCTCCTCTCCAAGCGCCTTCAAACGCTAGAAGAAGCCGGGCTAATCTCACGCCAATCAGGCGCTAATGGGCATTGCGAGTACCATCCAACCCAAGCGGCCAGAGAAGCCCGGCCAATTATCGATGCATTGGGCTATTGGGGCCACAGGTGGGCGCGCAGCCAGCTCACACCCAACGAACTCCACGTGGGCCGGCTCATGTGGAATATGCGCCGTTCATTCGATCTAGAGCACATTCCATGCGACTTCGTGCTGTACATCGAGATTGCGGACGCTCGGCCGAAGCACTGGTGGTTTGTTGTGAAGAAGGAGGAAGCCGATCTCTGCTGGGATGATCCCGGCTTCGAGGTCGATATCAGCCTCTACGCGAGTCTGCTGACACTTGTGCAGATTTTCATAGGCGAGATGCCGCTGCTACGGGCGCGTGAGCTCGGCAAAATCGAGATCTATGGTCCTAAGCATCTTGTGAACAGCATGCGCACTTGGTTCCCACGCAGCAAATATGCCAATGAGGCTCCTGCGATAGCAGATCAAGTATCAGCCAGCTGACGAAATTCTCAGTCCACTTTTAGGACTAGTGACCCAGTTCCCCTCAGCGGTAGCGTTTGCGAATGCGCTCATGCGCTAAGCACCTCGGCTAAAGCTAAGCATCTCAGCTAAAGGAGGCAAAGATGAGCCGCCCTTCTCTTCTTTCATACGCCGTGCTGTTGATCTTTACTTGTGCTTCCGTTGGTCATGCAGGAGCAGACCCACTTGCCGACGAAATTTCCTCGGTGGCTGCCAAATGGGATGCCGCCATCAACAACGCAGACTTCGATGCCCTACTTCCATTGTATACCGCTGACGGCAGATTGATGCCGCCTGGTGCGCAGCCCGTCACCGGCCCTTTGGCAATCCGTGATTTCTTTGCTGGACGGGGAAGGAGCGTCGGAAATCACAAGGTTGAGCTGGTCGATGTGTTGCCCATCGGGAACTACGCCTATACCACCTCCCATTTCACGGCCACGTTAGTGGTGAACGAGAAGGCAGCGCCAATTTCTGGCAGCACCGTGAGACTCCTTGAGCGCCAACCCGACGGACAGTGGAAGATAAAGTCTCACATCTTCGTTAGAGAATAGATTCGCGGGTGCCACAGCCATCCGGGCAGGCACCCACCTGACACGGATCGCGGTGATAGATGGTCATGCGCCCTATTGGCCCATCGCGGCAAATCTGACACGTCCCGATGAGGTCCGCTCTCAGGGGCGAAGCCGACTAGATTTTCTCGTCGCAAGTATTACGGCTCGTGACCCGTAGCGGAGCTGAGCAAGCGCGGCATGCTCGGTAAAGCCCCAATCCCATCGACAGCATTTGCAAATATTGTCTTAACTGCTCATTCATCACGCGTGGAAGCAGGTCTTTCATCACCAACGACTATCTTTTTGACAGATTATTTGATGAGCGGGACCATGGACCAAAAACATCGAAATGAGTTGCCCGCATGGGTATGGGGCTTGGCCTTCGCAGCGGGCGACGCCTCCCTGCAGTACGATGAGTCGATGGTCCCGGACGATCTCTCCCAGGCATGGGAGCGCCGTGACAACGACGCCGGCCAGCGTCAGGTCGTGTTGGACTTACTGAAGACATGCAAGCCAGTAGAGGCTCACCATTTTCTCCATTGCGTGGGCAACTACGAAGGACTGACAGCAGAATTCAATGTCGTGCTCAGGCGTCCGGATTGCGATCGAGCAACGGCGCTGATGTATTTCGCTTACTTTTGGATGAACTACTACGACGGCCGTCCCGAATGGATGGATGATGAACAGCACGAATTGATGTCGTACATACGAACACGGGCTTGGAACGGAGAATACATGATCCGCAAGTTTGATGTTCCCGAGCTCACACTGCACGAGCTTGATGAAATGCGAGAAGTTCTGGTGGACAAAAAGGATGATCCGTTCAGTCTTCCTGCCAGCTTCGTGGCCATGAGCAAGAAAGAAGAACTGTTCTACCGGCTGCGTGAAAAATTCATGCCTCGTAAGAGCTTCGCAAACTAGGGTATCCGTTTACATTGCCGTTAGTCCGCATCTCGCCCGAAGCAAAACAACGTTAAAGCCGTTGTCTTGTCGGCTGTCGGTCAATGCTCGCCTCCACCGCCGCTTGACCCGAAGCGGACCAAACTTGAAATTACTCGCGGCGCGCTGAGATCACCGAATACTCGATCTCGTCGGCGAACTGTCCATCAGCAGAGAGCCCTGACAGCCGCTCGTGGAGATCCTTTTCAAAATTCGCAACATTGTCGCCCAGAACGGCTCGTGACGCGAATGAGGTCGAGTACAAATAGCCAATGATACCGTCATATGTCCAAACATGAGGTTGAACGAAGGTCACTTCCGTGAGCGCGCAGAATGGTGTCTGCTTCAGACACTCTTGGTGCAATGGTTTGGCTGAATAGGTCCCGGGACCAGCTCGTCGTTCGTTGCCCAGCCAGTGTTTTATTGTGTCGATCACAACTGCTTTCCATTCGAATACGCGACCGGACCAAAGACTGCTCGGAGATAGAATGACAACAGCGCCATCGGGCTCGACAAATCTGTCGAGATGCCGCGCGACCGCGATGCGGTCAGTCCAATGGAACGATGCTCCAAACGCAGCGACACGTAGCGGCCCGACCGTATCCGCGATGTCCTCGGCGCGGCCGAGCACAAACGTGATTGCCTCAATCCGCTCGGCTGCCGCAGCTCTCCGGGCCATTGCCAGCATCTCCGCATCCGGGTCCATGGCGATTGTGTGAGAGAACCACCTCGCCAATCCAACGAACACGTTGCCAGGGCCGCAACCACAGTCGAGGAGTCGTCCCGCACCATCAAGCCCGTGCCGTGCGACGATCCAGTCAAAAGCCTCCTGCGGATAGGGCGGCCGAAAACGGCGGTAGTGATCAGCGGTGCCGACAAATAGCTCAGTCATGATGATCTCGTCTAAATCTTCGCTCGTCAGTGCAAGCAACGGGAAGCGGAGGTCAGGCGATCAGGCTGGAGTATCCAAATTTGTCACTGAGCGCCAGAGGCTTCGAGCCCCTAGCACCGTGACGAGCAAAAGAGGCGTCAGACAATGCCGCCCGAGATGTCGGCTCTTGATGCTGTGGACGGCTCCTCCATCCGGCATGCAAGTGCCACGGATTCGGGAGCTGCTAGGGCTCCCACGATCTAGAGGAGCTATCCATGCAGACGATCACGACAATCGGACTGGATATCGCGAAGTCGGTTTTTCAGGTTCACGGGGCGGATGCCGTCGGTCAGGTGGTGATGCGCCGTCAATTGAAGCGCCGGTACGTGCTGGCGTTCTTTGAGAAATTGTCGCCGTGCCTGGTTGGGATTGAGGCTTGCGCCTCATCGCACTATTGGTCCCGAGAGCTGCAGACGTTGGGGCATACGGTGCGGTTGATGCCACCGGCCTACGTGAAGCCATACGTCAAGCGGCAGAAGAACGATAGCACCGACGCGGAGGCGATCTGCGAGGCGGTCAGGCGTCCGAACATGCGGTTTGTGCCGACCAAGACACCCGCGCAACAGGGGTGCCTGATGCTGCATCGAGCGCGCCATCTCTTCATCCGCCAGCAGACAGCGGTCATCAATTCGATCCGGGCCTATCTTGCCGAGTTCGGGATCGTTGCCCCTGTTGGGCGCCGGGGCGTCGAGCAGCTGCTGGAGGTCGTCGCCGATACAGCCGACCGCCGGCTCCCCGAGGTGGCGCGTACCTGTCTTGCGGCGCTCGACGTTCAGTTGCGGGCGCTAAAGGCCCAAATCCTGGAGTTCGACCGACGCATCATCGCCTGGCATCGATCGAACGCGACGAGCAAACGGCTGGATGCGATTCCCGGTGTCGGTCCGGTGCTGGCGACAGCGCTGGTCGCGAGCGTTGCCGATGCCAAGGCCTTCCGCTCGGGACGGGACTTCTCTGCCTGGGTCGGGCTCGTGCCGAAGCAGAACTCCAGCGGGGGCAAGGACAGGCTTGGCAGCATCAGCAAGCAAGGCGACCGCTATTTGCGCAGCCTGTTCACGGCCGGCGCGCTCGCTGTGATCCGCTATGCCAAGATCCATGGCACCGCGCATCGGCCCTGGCTCACGGCGTTGTTGGCGCGGCGCCCCACCAAGGTCGCCGCCATCGCGCTCGCCAACAAGCTCGCCAGGATGGCCTGGGCGATGATGGCGAGGAACGATCGCTACAACGAACCCGCCGCACTCACGGCGTAACGACATTGCGCCGGACACCCGGCGTGACGTAACGGTTGGGAGGGCGAACAGCACGTAATGCAGCGCCGGTCGATCCGGCGATCAGGACAACCCACTAGGGCCATGGCATCTTCGAATGCGTGCTTTCGAACGGGACCTGATCCGCGGAGGGCATTATGGCCAGCGGTCATGTGAACCGCGCAAACAGGCCGAACACATGGCTGCTCCGACCAATGCTGCAGCGTGAAGATTCTTCTTGCCAACCCGGAGCCGTCCACACATGGCCCTAAGCAGTACGACGTTTAAGCGTCCCGCATGTCGGCTGTCCGTGGCAGACCGGAAGCCGGTCCATGCTTGCAGCCACAGCCGCTTGTAACCCATAGCGGACACTGATGGGTCGCTTCGACGGGCCACTCCGGCTCGCGAGCGACTCAGTCCTCCGCGAGCAGGGCCGCTTCGATCCGCTGGATCAGGCGCTCCCGTTGGGCAGGCGCCGGGTCCCCGAAAAGGGCGATTACGCGGACGACCGGCAGGTAAGGCTCGGCCGCCGCCGTCAGCGCCGGTTGGGAAATGCCAGCCAACCGCGCGTACTCGGACTGCGCTGCCGCGTTGACGGCGCGCGGTCGCTGCGGATTGTCGGCGACTTCCGCGGCGATCTCGGACAGCATGACGTGGCAGCGCGCGAGATCGAGGACGACGGGCGCCCGGACCGCGCCGCCCCAGTCGATGAGTCTCGGACCATCCGCCGTCATGATCACGTTGCCGGGGTGGAGGTCGGAGTGGCACAGCCCGTCCCCCGGCTGCAGCCGCTCGATCAGGGCAAGGACGCCCTCGGCGATGTGCTTGGGAACAACACCATCGGAATGCCGCAACGAGCCCTCCATCTGGTCGCGCAGAAAGAGGACGTCCGGCGGCGGCGGCGTCTTGTGAACGGATAGGTAAAGGGAGGCGAGGATCGCGCCCGCTTGCCCCAAGGTCAGGGCGCCGCTGCGCGAGAGTTGCAGCAGGGTCGGTCCGTCGAGGCGCGGCAGCACAATGCCGAAGCGTCCCTCCAAGGTTACCTCGTCGAGCACCTCAGGCGCCGGGCCGCCAGCGGCGAAGACGGCGCGGGTCATCCGCGCCTCCCACCAGCTCACCCGCCGCGGAATGCCGGCCTTGAACAGCTTCACGACCTGACCAGGCCCCCAGGCATGGACGTCCGCAAAGACGCCCTCGCCGATCTTCTCCCCCAGCGATCCCGGCATCACCCCTCCTCCCACCGGCCAGCAAACACTGGCGGCGGGCAAAAAAGAACCCCGTGGTTGGGCAGTCCCCCTTGCTGCTTATCACCGTTTCATATCGCCCGCCAAAACCACCCTGCTCCATTTCTTGACCTCATCCGAGATCAGCTTGGCGAAATCGCCGGGCGACCCGCCAAGCGTCGTGCCGCCCATATTGGCAAGCTGCGCCTGGAATTTCGGATCGGCGACGCTGACGTTGACCGCCTTGTTGAGTTTTTCGACGATTTCTTCCGGCGTGCGCTTTGGACCGCAAAGGCCGAACCATGCGCTTGCCTCGTAACCGGGCACGCTTTCGCCCAGGGCTGGAACATCCGGCAATATCGGCGAGCGCGTCACCGTCGTTACCGCCAGGGCGCGGAAATTTCCGGCCCTGACATACTCGATCGACGAGAGCAGCGGGCCGAAATAGACATGCGCTTCGCCGGTGAGAAGCGCCGGAAATACCTGCGCGCCGCGATAAGGCACGTGAAAGAGATCGAGGCCGGTCATCGTCTTGAACATTTCACCGGCCATGTGGGTCAGAGATCCGGTGCCGGCCGACGCCATATTGACCTTGCCGGGCCTGGCCTTCGCGAAGGCGATGAACTCGGCGACTGTCCTGGCGGGAATCGACGGGTGGACCTCCATGACCAACGGCACGCGAACGACACCTGCGATCGGCGCGATGTCGCGGATGAAGTCGAAGCTGACATTGAGCATGGTCGCGTTGATCGCATTTGCCGCGGTAGCCAACAGCAGCATGTAGCCGTCCGGGGATGCCCGCACCACCGCCTCGGTCGCGATGTTGCCGGTTGCGCCACTGCGGTTCTCGATGACAAATGACTGCCCAAGTCGCTCCGACAGCGATTGACCGATCAATCGCGCAACGATGTCGGGTGCTGAGCCGGCGCCAAAGCCTTCGAGCAGGTGCACCGGTCGCGTCGGGTAACTCTGTGCGCTGGCGAAACGGGATAGTGCCGGAACGGTGGCAGCGGCCGCTGCCAGATGCAGGAATTGACGGCGTGCAATTTTCATTGCGGCCTCCCCAAACTGCCGGCATGCGGAGTTTCTGCGGAGCCGCAGGGCCGCACACGCAGATGTCGGTTCAATTTCGATGCGCACCTGCCGACGGCATGATCGCTGCGGCTAAGGCAAAAGGGACTTCGGCATGTCCCGCTCGGCAGCTCATCATCAGGCTACATCAGTTGCACGACCGGCGGAAGGCACGTCGGCGGCTTTTGGCTTGTTTGGTAGCCGGTTGAGTAAGCAGCCTGTTACCGCGTGCCAGGATGACGCTTGCGCGGTTTCGGCTTCCGCGTGCCGCGGCAAGCTGGTAGGATTCAGATCGAACCGCCAGGAAAGCCGACGACGGCGATCACGCCACGCACTTTACGTGAAGTGATGTGCAATGGTTCCGAAAACCCAATACGCGAAAAGCGGTGATGTTCGCATCGCCTATCAGGTCGTTGGCGAAGGGCCGTTCGACCTCGTGTTCGTTCCTGGTTTCATCTCGAACCTCGATGTCGCCTGGGAGGAGCCCTATCGTGCGCGGGTCTGGACCCGCCTGGCGGCCTTCGCCCGCCTGATCATGTTCGACAAGCGCGGCACCGGACTTTCCGACCGAGCGGTTGGCGTGCCAACCCTGGAAGAACGCATGGACGATGTTCGCGCGGTCATGGATGCCGTCGGCTCGCAACAGGCCGCCCTGTTCGGCATCTCCGAAGGCGGTGCGATGTCAGTCCTGTTCGCGGCCACCTACCCGGAGCGTACCCGGGCGCTGGTCCTGTACGGCACCTATGGCCACTTCAGCTCATGGGTTGTGCCGCCGGACAGGATCGACGCCGCCCTGGATCGCATGGAAAGAAATTGGGGGACCGGCGAGAGCATCCATTTGTTCGCCCCCAGTGTTGCATCCGATGAGACGTTCAAGCTGTCATGGGCCCGTTTTGAACGTCTGGGTGCAAGTCCTTCTGCGGTTGTCGCGCTCATGCGAATGAACAGTGAAATCGATATTCGTCCAATCCTGCCGTCGATACGTGTGCCGACGCTCATCATTCATCGGCAAGGGGACGTTCGCGTCAACGTCGAGGCCGGGCGATTCATGGCCCGGCAAATTCCAAACGCGAAGTATCTCGAACTCCCCGGCAGTGATCACTCGTTGTGGACCGGCGAAACAGAACGGATACTGGATGCGGTCGAAGAGTTCCTGACGGGCTCGCGGTCCGCAATCGAATCCGATCGCGTGCTCGCCACTGTTCTGTTCACCGACATCGTGAACTCAACCAGGCGTGCCGAGACGATCGGAGATCGTGCATGGCACGACGTGCTTGATCGGCACAATGCGCTGGTGCGGCGGGAGATTTCCCGACATCGAGGGCATGAGGTGAGGACAATGGGTGACGGCTTCCTGGCAACCTTTGACGGCCCGGCCCGGTCAATCCGGTGCGCTCTGGCGATCAATGAAGGCGTTGAAGCGCTTGGGCTCCAGGTAAGGGCCGGCCTTCATACCGGCGAGGTCGAAATGACCGATGATGATCTGAGCGGCATCGCCGTCCACATTGCATCGCGTGTCGCGACGATGGCAAAGCCCGGGCAGGTTCTGGTGTCGAACACGGTCCGTGATCTTGTCGCGGGATCAAGCATCAGATTTCATGACGAGGGTAGTCACTCCCTGAAGGGCCTCACTGAGAGCGTCAGATTGTTCGCGGCCGAGCGTTAGCGGCGCAAAGCGGATATTCTGCGAACGGGTTTCTTGCTTTGGAAGAAGCCTTCCGTAACATCAAACATGTACCGTCAATATCTATTGCTGGCAGCAGTAGCGGACGTCGCATTGAGTGGGATAGCGGACGCCGACGAAATTGCCGAGCCAGTTCCGCCGTTGAGAGATGGAAGGCTCGATAGCGGCGCAGGCCTGTCAATGAGGATAATTCAGATGCGACCTTCCAGCGGGGAAGAAACAAACAAGGAAAGATTCTAGCCAACTGGAGGTACCCAATATTGCCAGCTGCCCGATCCGAACTTTTGTCGCGGAGCGAACCGACAAGGTGACGCAGCAGCGTTAGCGTATGATCGCAGAAGAACCGGAATGGGAAAGCGGGATGTAGTCCCCTGCTACTCCTGGCGATTGCAGTCGCTTCGTGCAGCCTCAGCCCCACAGCGGTCCATTTTCGTGGCGACGGAGGTCAGCTGTGACAGCAATGGCGGCGCAAAGTCCTAAGCCGGATTACGTGATTTGGCCCGAGGGAACCTCGACCGCCCGAGGCGACCCGGAGGCCGAAGCCCAGCTCACATTGGGGCAGGTCATCGGTCGAACTGCAAAGCAATTCCCCCACCAGCCTGCGATTATCTCCTCCACGTCTGCGCCTCTGACGTACAGCAATCTTCAGCGCCAGCTGGACGGTATCCGCCGGCAGTTGCGTTTGGCCGGGTTCGATTGCAACGCCCGGATCGGGGTACTCATGCCGAACGGCGCTGACGCCGTTCTTACCATCGTTGCCGTAGCGTGCTGCAGCGTCGCAGCTCCTCTTGATCCGCGGCTGTCCCAGACGGAGATCGATCAACGTCTCGACATGCTGCGGCTGAACGCTCTTGTCGTGCCGCAAGGCAGCGCCTCTGAAGCTCGCCAGGCCGCTGAGCGGAGAAAGCTCCCCATCATCGAAGCCGTTCCGCTCGGACACGGTCAGCTTGGACTCAATATCGCAGTGCCGGTCTCCAAATTCCCTGCGATCGATGCCGAGCCTGATCCGAACTCGCCCGCCTTCATCCTGCAGACATCGGGGACGACCGCGCAGCCGAAGCTCATTCCGTTCAGTCATGGCAATATGCTGGCGGCGGCCGCACGGCTTCAGGCCTGGTTTGGCCTCACTCACCAGGACCGTTGCCTGAGCGTATCGTCGCCCTACTATTCCCATGGGCTCAAAGTTACGGTCTTCACGCCGCTCCTGACGGGCGGCAGCATTGCCATCCCGGCGAACAGTGCCGTCGTGGCGCTGGATGAGTGGCTCGATGCCCTGCGGCCAACCTGGTACTCGGCAGGTCCTACGCTTCACGCTGCCCTGCTGGACAAGGCAAGGAGCCTTGAGAATGCAGAGGCGGCGCACACGCTGCGTTTCGTCGTATCGGGTGGCGCGCCGCTGCTGAAAGACGTGCAGGACGATCTGCAGCGCATTTTGGGCGTGCCGGTGCTGGAGCATTACGGCTCCAGCGAAGCCGCGCAAATCGCCGCCAACGTGCTACCGCCCGGGCCGAACAGGCCAGGCACTTGCGGGCAACCTTGGCCTGATACCGTGACCATTGTTGGTGAGGATGGACATCCCGTGCCGGCCGGTGAGCGGGGTGAGATCTGGGTTCGTGGTCCCACCGTGACGTTTGGCTATCTCGATGCGCCAGAACTCAATCGAGCTGCTTTTACGGAAGGTTGGCTTCGCACGGGCGACATCGGCAGCCTCGACGCAGACGGCTTCCTGACCCTGCACGGCCGCCTGAGTGAAGTAATCAACCGCGGTGGTGAGAAGATCGCCCCTGCCGAGGTGGAATCCGCGCTACTCCGCCATCCGGCCGTAGCCGAAGCCGCGGCTTTCGCAATTCCCCATCCACGCCTTGGCGATGACGTCGCAGCCGCCATCATTCCCCATTCCGGCGCGCAGACGACACCTGCGGAGCTTCGCCAGTTCCTGCAGAGCGAGTTGGCCTCGTTCAAGATTCCGCGGAGCATTCTGATCCTCGACCGGCTGCCAAAGGGGGCGACGGGAAAGGTTCAACGGCGGCGGCTGCGTGAGGCGCTCGACGTGGGTCATCAGGGGACGATGCCCCTGCCTGCTGTGAAGAAGGTGACATTGGATCTGGAAACTGAATTGCTGATCCTGTGGCGCAGGTTGCTCAAGTGCAAGACCGTGACGATCGACGATGATTTTTTCGCGCGCGGCGGTGACTCCCTTCTAGCGCTGGAAATGCTCATCGAGGTCGAGCGGCTCATCGGCAAGCCCGTACCGGAGAGGATCCTGCTCGAGGCGGAAACGATCCGGCAACTTGCTCCAAAAATCCTCATGCAGACGGGCACGCCGGCAACGCCATTCTTCCAGTTCAGTCCCTATGGTCATCGGCCTCCCCTGCACTTCTTCAATGGAGACCTCGTCAGCGGCCATGTGTGCATGCGGCGGATGGTGGAGCTTTTCGGGCCGGATTACCCGATCACCTCCATCGATCCCCATGGTCTGCGTGGGGAAGCAATTCCGCCGTCGCTCGAGCAGATGGCCGCCGACCGCCTGCCGCATATTCTGGAGAGGCAGACCAGCGGTCCTTTCCTCCTGGGCGGCAAATGCAACGGCGCCATGGTGGCGTTCGAAGCAGCCCGCCTGCTGATGGCAGCCGGCCACAAGGTTGACATGGTTGCAATGGTCGACCCGCCGACTATCAGTGCCCGTCCGGCGCCGCGGGCAATCATCGGGCTGATGAAGCCGATCGTTTCGCCATATCTTCTGCGCTGGACGTATGAACAAATGGCGCGGCTGGAGCGATACGCCAAGGCGTCGACGCGCGGGCCGATTGCGATCGCCGAGAGCGAGATTCCGCAACCGTTGTGGGACGCCTATTCAATCGCCATGGCGAAATATCTTCCGGCGCCCCTCGAGGTCCCTGTGGCATTTTACGCGGCCAAACACGACGGCCGCGCGTGGCGGCATCTCAGCTCTCAACTCGAAGTGATCGAGGTGCCTGGGGGACATCATGGCTGCCTGACGATCGGCGCTGAGCTGCTGGTCGATCATCTGCGGAAAAGAATAGACCTTCTGGCTGAAGGTGCGCCTCCGCTATTGAACCGCACAGGTCGCGATTTGCGTTCCGTCAGGCGCCGCGCCAGCACCAATTAGGCAGGGTTCGACAAGTCGCGAACACCCACCCGGATCTCCTCGTATTCAATTTCGGGGCTGAGGAACTCGACCGATCGCAACAAGCTCTCGATCAGTGTCGCGATTTGAAGCCTGTCGCTGCTGCGGTTTCGCGGAGCGTCTCATTCAGAGATGAGCTTTCCATTGGTAGCCTCTGCGCTGATCTGTTTTGGCGCGCTCACGGCGCATTCCCCCAACGGCAAAGACGATGCGCAAAACTAACTTCCGTGTCAGAAACTGTCACATTATTCATTTGAACTCACTGGATCATTTGGGTCTGCTGGCTGTCTTCCTTTCTTGCGACCGTATCGGTCGCTGCAATTCAGCACGGAGGTTGGGATGAACAACAAGCTCCTCAAATGCCTCACGGCGGGTGCGATGGCTGCGACGCTTGCGCTTGCGTCACCGGTGCTCGCTCGCGGTGGTGGCGGTCATGGTGGTGGCGGTATGCATGGTGGTGGTGGCATGCACGGAGGTGGAATGCATTTCGGTGGGATGGGCGGCGGCATGCGTGGCGGCGGCATGGGTTTCGCCGGCAGCCGGGTCGGTTTCGCAGGGAGCCGCGTCGGTTTCGCAGGTAGCCGCTTCGTGGGTCCGCGCTTCGCGTCTGCAAGGTTTGCGCATCATGGCCGGTTCTTCCATCACCGCCATCATCGCTTTGCGTTCATTGGCGTGCCCTACGCCTACGCCGCCTACGACAGTTGCTGGCGCAGGACGTGGACGCCGTACGGACTGCGATGGGTCAATGTCTGTGGCGCCTACGGCTACTACTGAAGGTATCGCGATTGAGGCAATGGCGCTGCCATATTGATCTCGTGAGTCCGGGTCCCAGCGCGTCCCTGCCGTCCGGTCGCTAGGATCCAGACATGGTGATGGCCGCCACCGCATGCTCCCGGAAACGGGATCCGGTCTCCGTAGGTGGCGGCCGTCACCTTGTTCACGTAACCTTCAGACTGCATGAGCGAGTCTCCGGCTGCCTGGCCAGTCGTTCGGAGACGGAAGACCATGACGGGAGGTCACCGGCGCATTTTGGTCGTCGAGGATGACCCGGAAACCGCGGGTCAGATCGTGGAATCGCTCAAGACCAGCGGTTACCAGGTGGATTTGGCCACCAGCGGGCACGAGGCGTTGAGTCGCGGCGGCGCTGGCGATTATGCCGTCATCACGATCGACCGCATGCTGCCTGATATCGACGGCATCGCCGTCATGCGTCAGTTGCGCGACGACGGCATCGCCGCCCCTGTCCTGATCGTCAGCGCACTCGGAGAAGTCGACGATCGGGTGCGCGGCTTGCGGGCCGGCGGCGATGACTACCTGGTCAAGCCGTTTTCGTTCGTCGAACTGCTGGCGCGCGTCGAGGCGCTCGGCCGGCGCAGTGACACCATTGTCAAGGAGACGATCTTGCGTGTCGGCGATCTCGCACTCGACCTGATGTCGCGGACCGCGAGCCGGCGTGGCAAGGACATTGTTCTATTTCCCCGGGAGTTCCAGCTTCTTGAGTATCTGGTTCGCAACGAAGGCCGCGTCGTATCCCGGGCCATGTTGCTGCAGCATGTCTGGGACCTTCATTTCGATCCCTCGACAAATATCATCGACGTTTATGTCGGTCGCGTGCGTCGCAAGGTCGACGATCAGCAGGCCTATCCGCTGATCCATACGGTTCGCGGTGTCGGGTACTCTCTCCGTGCTCCTGGCTAAGACCCTAACGTCATCGACTTTCAAGCAGGCGCTGATCGCGATCGGGACGTTCGGCATTATCGTGTCGGCGCTTTTCGTCTATGTCTACCTGTCCACTTCCTCCTATGTGCGCGGCCGGTCGGATCGTGGCATCATGACGGAATATTCGAGCCTGCAGGGCGCGTACGAACGTTCGGGGCGCGATGGGCTGATCGCCGGGATTCAACAACGCATCGCCGACGGCAATCTTGCAAGCAACGTATATCTGGTGGCCGATCCTTCATTGGTCGCGCTGGCCGGCAATCTCAGGGAATGGCCGCCGACAGCCACCGCAGCCAGCGGATGGATAGAGTTTCGCGCAAGCGAGGCGTTGCCCAACGCGGCAAACCGGCCGCTGCTGCGGGCGATGCTTCATACATTTCCAAGCGGCGACCGTCTGCTGGTGGGAAGGGATATCAGCGACCTCGACAGCTTCGCTGATCAGATCAGGATCGCGATGTTCTCGGTCGCCGTCTTGTTGTTTGTGGTTGCGGGGGTCGCGAGCATCCTCGTGACGCGCCGAACAGTGGGGCGGATTGAATCGATCAACGCCACCAGCCGGGCCATCATGCAGAGCGGCCTGGATCAACGCATTCCGCTGCGCGGCACCCATGACGAATGGGATCGCGTTGCAGAGAACCTGAACCTGATGCTGGACCGCATCGAAACATTAATGGGAGAAGTCAAGCAGGTGAGCGACAATGTCGCGCACGACCTCCGGACGCCGCTGACGCGCATGCGCGGACGGCTCGAAAAGGCCTATCACGGCCAGCGCATCGGCGAGGACGACCAGGCGCTGATCGGCGACACGATAGCCGACCTCGATGCCGTTTTGCGGATATTCTCGTCGCTCACGCGGATTGCGCAAATCGAGACCCAGGCACGAAAGGGCGCGTTCCGCACCGTGAATCTCGTGGAGATCGTCGGCGAGGTCGTGGAACTGTACGATGCCGCGGCCGAACAGGAGGGCACCCGACTCACTGTCGTCGGCGATCGCGAGGTGATGGTGACCGGCGATCGCGACCTGATCTTCGATGCCATCGCCAATCTCGTGGACAATGCGATCAAGCATGGCCGCACCGGCGGGCAAATCGTGGTCGCGACCGAAAACATCGATGGCAAGCCGGTCATCTCGATCGCCGACGACGGGCCCGGAATTCCAGCTCACGAATACGAGCAGGTTTTCAAGCGCTTTTACCGGCTCGAACAAAGCCGCTACACGCCGGGAAACGGTCTTGGGCTCAGCCTGGTCGCTGCCGTCGCCCATCTTCACGGCGCGCGGATCGAAATGCTTGATAACTCGCCGGGTCTCAGGCTCAAACTCTGGTTTTCCGCACCAATCCATTAGCCGCGAATAGGTCAAGGTGCCGGCGAAAGTCCAACGCGGTTCCTGCGAGCCAAGCTCCGTCGCTCGGGCGATCACCTTATCGTCGGGTTCTGCCTTTATTTCTGCACTATTTGAGCAGCAAATGGACCCATCTAGCGCTTCGGGGGGACAGGCAAATGCCAAGATCCGGATTAGCGTTGTCACTTCTGGGATTGGTCGGGTTTGTGCTTGGTGGGTGCATGCAATCGACGCTCGCACCGTCGTCGAGTGCCAGCTTTACTCCTAGGGACCGGCAGTTGCTGGCCCATGTGCGTTATGCGCAGGCGACCATTCCGGAGACCTATCGCCGCCATATTGTCGACTACATGCGCAAGGAGCAGCCGGGAACCATCCTGGTCGATACCAACTCAAAGTATCTCTATTACGTCCTGCCGGGCGGTAAGGCGATCCGCTACGGCGTGACGGTGGGAGAGGAAGCGCTGGCCTGGTCCGGCGTCGCCACCGTTGGCAAGATGGCTGAATGGCCGGATTGGATCCCGACAGCGGAGATCCAGGCCCGACTCGGCCCCTACCCGAAGCGCGTCGCCGGAGGTCCGGATAATCCGCTGGGCGCGCGGGCGCTCTACCTTTACGAGGGCAACAAGGACACGCTGTACCGCATCCACGGCACCAATCAGCCGGAATATATCGGCCAGGCCATCTCGTCCGGCTGCATCCGCATGACCAATGAGGATGTCATCGATCTCGTGAATCGGGTGAAGCCCGGCGCGATCGTCGTCGTCCTGCCGCCGGGCCGGAGTGCGTGACGCGTTGCGCTGCGTGAAGCTTCGCGAAGCGCGGGGTCTCCAGGCTTAGCGAACAACTCCGGCATGAGGCCGGATCTTTTGCCAGACCCGGGAACACGCGAGGCGGCGCGCCTGCCTTGTTCAGCGAGAGACATCGCCGATGGTTGAGGCGCCCGGCAAGCAAATGCCTGACGGTGCTGGCCTCGGCCAGATTTCATGGGAGCCGTCTGAACTGCTGGCAAACTACGAGCGGTTGTTGAGCCGTTGCAGAGATGAACTCCAGAAGCCCGAGCTCAATCCATATCAACACTTTCCGCGAGGTCTCTGGAAGTCGTTTCCTTTTTCTTTTCTAAAACACACCCTACACGCCCTCCAGCAGCCCAACGCCGTCGGGCAAGAGATCGCCGGAGGGGCCGCAATACTCCAAGAGCTTGAAAGACTGGACGATCAGGCGCTGCGCGGCATCGCTGAGTGCAACCGCATAAATCACCGGCGACTGCTTCAAAGAAGTGTGTTCGGGTCCTGGTCGAAGTTTACCGTCTCCTTTGGTTTCGTGCTGACGGCCTTCAAAGCAATAAAAGAGATTTTCGGTACGGACATATTCAAGGACATTTTCGGTACGGATATATCTACGGTTCGTCCCTACGCAGTACAGATCTTGGTCGGGCTGGTGCTGGGATCGGTACTAATCTGGATCCTCTCGCGTCCAGCGCTGCTTTTGGTGCGGGCTCTCGACGATCTGATTGCCATCACACTCGTACGCCGAGGCCTACCTAAATCGGAATGACGAACGTGAGCCGGCCTGTCCCGAAGAACATTTGCGTTCAACGGGTTCACGGCGGATGGGCAGACGCTTTGGAAGCCGGGATCGCGCAATAGTGTTTCAAGCTCGCGTTGCGAGGCTTCGATCGGCCCCGTCCGTCCGCGCACGTGCGGCCTTCCCGCTCCACAATCAACTGCGACGGATTGTGTTCCATCTTCGCGTGTCGGCGAAAATGGAGTCTCGCTGATTTTTCTCCTACGGCCATGCGGGACGTGATTTGACCCTTCTCGAAAATTGCACTCAAGTTCTAGCGGCTGGAAGGAAGGTATCGTTTGTTTGGACGGTGGGTGATCGAGGGAACCACACGATGGCAACGGCGCCGGAAGTCAGATCTGCGGATGCGAACATCCGGGCCATCGCGATCAGCACCATCGTGCTCGGCTTTGCGGCCGACCCGATGGCGCGCTGGGCCTGGCCCGATCCGTCCGAATACCTCAGAATAATGCCACGGTTCGTCAATGCTTTTGGCGGCCGCGCTTTCGAGCATGGCACGGCCTATGTCACCGAAGGGGGGCGCGCCGCCGCCCTGTGGCTGCCGCCCGGCGTCGAGCCGGACGAAGCCGAAATGGGCGCCATCATGGAGGAGACTCTGCGCCCGGAGATCGCCGAGGATATCAGCGTCGTCACGAAAGGCATGGCCGAACATCATCCCCGCGGGCCGCATTGGTATCTACCCCTTGTCGCCGCCGACCCGAACTGGATCGGGCAAGGGCTCGGCGCATTGCTCATGAAACACGCGCTTCGACGATGCGACGAGGAAGGCATCGCGGCCTACCTCGAAAGCTCGAACCCGCGTAACCTTTCTTTCTATGAGCGCCATGGCTTCGAGATTGTCGGCAGGATCCAAAGCGGCTCGTCTCCCGTGCTGACCCCGATGCTGCGGCCCGCATCATGAGCGCTCGAGTTGACGCGTGACCGGTACGCTGTGACGCGCGCGTCGATGGGCTCGTTGCCAACACGTGCGAAGTGTCCCGGGCTTACCTTCGCATGGACCAGAGGATGGCATTGGTGAGGATTTGCTGGTAGCGGGCGTCCCGCCAGACGGATGCTTCGTGGCCCAGCGCCGTATAGAACACCCGCCCCTCGCCGTAAGATCGTTTCCAGGCGAGCGGCCAGCCATAGGATCGTTGATGCACGCCGGTCTTGCCAAGATCCACCGAGCTTGGGTCGAGGCGCAGGAGCACGCGTGACCCGCGATAGTCGAAGTCCCTGATCTGATAGATTTCGTCCGCGACCTGCAGCGAATTTCCGAGAAATGCCACCAATGGATCGCTGCGATCAGCCACTTCGATCGTCACAGCCTGATGCCAGGGATGACCATTGAAGTAGCCACCTACCAGATCAAGATAGTCCGGCCAGTTGTAGAATGTGTCCGTGGCCGAATGAACGCCGAGGAACCCGCGGCCCGAGCGCACAAAGTTGAGCAGAGCCGCCTTCTGATCGCCGCTCATCGGAAGTTCTCCCGACGTGTAGAACATCACCGCGGCGTAGCGCTGCAGGTTGCCGGTCGAGAATTCGGAGGGATCTTCGGTTGCAGTGACATCAAAGACGCCGGAATTCTTTCCAAGCTGCGTCAGGATTTCCCTGGAAAGCGGTATGACGTCGTGCCGGTAGCCGGCCGAGTGTGTGAAATAGAGGATGCGCTCTCGCGGAGGCTCCGCGCGCGCGCCGAACGGCCCGATTGCCGCCGCGCCGCCGAGGAGCGCGATGAACTCGCGTCGCCTCACAATCCTCTCCTTCAGACCTGACCATCCATCTGGATTGCTGCGTTACGGAAAACTCAGGACAGCGTCACATTATCGAGAAACGGTTTCCAGGAGAACGCCTCGCTGTTGGCCTTGTCGAATTGTCCATCCTCGAGGAGCTTGCCGACAGACCTGAAGTACTCGCAAAGGAACGTCGCATCCGGCAATTGATAAACGTGCTCATTCGGCACCCACAAGTCAAATTTCCTGGCGGAGAGAAATGCAGACAGGATTGCAGGCTTGAGATCACGTACATTGTCCGGCCATTCTGACGCGGCGGTCCGAATTTTGATGCTGTCCGAAAGACTGCGAAATTTAACGCCCAGGCTTCGGAGTTCGGAAGCTTTTCGGTCGGCCGACTTCCGATTCAGCCATTCCAATGCGATGCCAACCAGCATTCCGGTCAGGAAGACCATCGCAAATTTGAACCAACGCTGCTGACCCAGTACGACCAGATTTTCAAAGGCGGTCGTGACCGTAGCGTTACGAAAAACCGTCGTGGCCACACCGCTGGGATCGGAGAAGACATATTCCTTCAGTCCTTTTTCGAGGATAGGCATGACCAGCGGGATCAGCAGAAGACCCCAAATCCCAAACAGAAGCTGTTTAAGCCGACTGGACATCGAGCCCTATGGTTGCACGCAGACGAGCCATTCCGCCGAACTAACGCCTGAACGACCCATCTGGCCTCCCCTAAAAAAGGCAGAGATGCAGATTGTTGCAGTGCATGAATCCGATTGTGGGGGGCGTCGGTAACATCTGCCGCAGCCGAGAACGGGTCTCACTTTGCTTTTCGCAACCTGCAATCTCATGCCGCCGGATTGGACCGGACCTGCCGGGCTGGAACGCTCTCCTCTCGCGCCAGCGGCAGGGAAAACTGAAAGACGGCGCCTCGGGGTTCGTTTGCGCTCACCCACATCCGCCCTCCATGAGCCTCGACCATCGACTTGCAGATCGCGAGGCCCATTCCCATGCCCTTGGCCTTGGTCGTGTAGAAGGCCTGGAATACGCGCTCGGCATCCTCCGGGTCGAGGCCGGGCCCGGAATCGCTGATAGTGACGAGCACGCCGGCCGCCTCCGTCTCGGTGTTGATCCGAAGCTCGCGCGCCCCCTCGTCACTGCCGTCCATGGCTTCAATGGCATTGACGATCAGGTTCAGGATCACCTGCTGCAGCTGCGTGCGATCGCCTTCCACCATGGGCAAGCCCGTGGCCAGCTCGGTCTGTAGCGAGATGCCATGCTTGAACATTTCGCTTCGGGTCAGCGCGACCATTTCGAGGATGGCTTCGTTGAGGCCGAACCAATCCTTCCGGGGCGGCACCTTGTGAATGAGGGCCCGGATGCCGCCAATGACATTGCCGGCGCGCTTGCCGTCGTCGACGATACGGTCGAGCGAATAGCGAACCTCGTCGAGATTGGGCGGCCGCGCACGCAGCCAGCGTAACGCCGCCTGGGCATTGGTAACCGTCGCGGCGATCGGCTGATTGACCTCATGGGCGATCGAGGCCGACAATTGCCCCATCGTGGTGACGCGGTTGGCGTGCGCGAGCTCTGCCTGCATGGCGCGCAAGGCTTCTTCCGCTCGCCTGCGTTCGGTGATGTGACGCCCGACGCCGCGGTAGCCGATGAAGCCCCCCTTCTCGTCAAACACCGGCAGGCCGGAGACGGACACGTAACGCTTGCTGCCATCGGGACCAAGCCGCGCCAGCTCGAAATCGCGAAACGGCAGATGGGCATCGAGTATCTCGCGGTGCTTGCGCCAGGCCTCTTCATCAGGCTCCAGGTAAGGCACTTCCCAACGTGTCTTGCCGATCTCGGAGCCCGGCGTCGGCGCATCGGCCAGGTCCTCCGCGAATTCCTGGTGAATGAAGCGATGCTGCGTGTCGGTCTCCCAGTACACGTCGAAGGAAAACTGTACGAGGGTGCGAAAGCGCTCCTCGCTCTGCCGCAGCGCTTCTACCGCCCGCTTGCGGTCGGTCAGATCGAGGACAAAGCCAACACCTTGACTTGTACCTTCCCCGAACATCGCCCCGCCGATCAGCACCGGCACGCGGCTTCCGTCTTTCCGCAAGTACTCCTTCTCGAACGGTTGGGCAGTCCCGATCCGCTTGAGCTCTGCCACGGTACGCGCGTCGCGTTCGCGCCATTCAGGTGGTGTTAGCGTTGTCCGGTGCAGACGACCCGAGGTGAGATCCTCCCGGTCGTATCCCACGATACGGAGAAACTCGTCATTGGCCTCAAGAATGCGTCCCTCGACTTCCCAGATGATGATGCCGACGATGTTGGCGTCGACCAGGTAGCGGATCTTCTTGTCGCGCGCCAGGAGATCGCCGTGCAGCGCGATGTTCTCTGCGATCGCTTTGCGCCGCCGGATCGCTTCGAGTCGTGCCAGCGCCAATGCCACCCCTGCCAGGACTGCGACAATGAGGATGGCAGTCGCGATCAGCCAGGCCTTGCGATGTTCGAGTTGCTCGCTGCGCTTCTCCTGATCCACGTGCAGGAAGCGCTCGTGGTCCACCATCTGGTCGAGCTGCGATCTTATCTCGTCCAGGCTGCGAATCATCGCCATCGCGGCAGGCCCCGAATAGGTGCGGGCAGTTTTGACGATTTCATCGACCTCGCGCAGCTTTGCTGCAACGATCAGCGCCAGATGTCCGGCGCGATGGCTCTGCAATGGATCGCCCGCGACCAGCGCCTGGAGGGCCTGCGCGTCCCGTCTTACGGCTTCGTCGGCGACGCCATAGGCCTTGAGATATTGCGGATCGAGGGTCAGCAGGTAGCCGCGCCGTTGCGCCTCCACGTCGGCGATGACCGCTCGCAATCGCTCCAGCGTCTCGAGCACCTGACGGTTGCGCTCCTGCGCAAGATTTGCCGCTTGTCGCTCCTGCCCGTATCTAAGGCCGAGAATCGCGGTCGCGACAACCACAGTGAGAAGCGCCGTGACCGCCAGCCTCAGCGGACGAGCAAACCACCGAAACGACTGGCTCAGAAGAACTGACATTGGCCTGATCTTCGATGCTCGCCTGAGCGGCGTTTTCTGATGCCGACGCAGAGTATTGCTACTATAATGGAAAACAGCCACAGTCCGCACAGGTGAGCGGGAACCGGCACCCTCAACCGCGCAGTCATAACGGCTTAAAAGCCCGTGGGTCCCCTCGCAAGGGGCCAGAACGTCACGGGAGTACCGCGGCTGCTGTGAAGTTCGATCCTTCGGCCGGAGCAACCACGGGAGCAAACAGATGGCTCCAAGCGAGAAGTTGCCTGCAAAATTGCCGGGCCTTTCCAGGCCGGCGAGCAGGCGCAGCTTCGTCAAGGGTTTGGGCGCAGCCCTGCCGGCTCTCACCATGCTGCCGCGGTGCGGCTTTGCGGCGGATGATACCGCGAACTATGCCGGCGCTGCGATCGGTTGGAAACAATTTGCGGGGCAAACGATCACGCTCGGCGGCGCTATTCATCCCTGGACGAACGCGATCACTCCGCTTTTGCCCGAGTTCACCGAGCTCACCGGCATCAACGTCGTTCCCGACTTCCGGCTGGAGACCGCGTATCTGGGCGCGCTGGCGATCCATCTCAACCGTCGCGACACCACACCCGACGTCTTCATGTTCACGATCTACGGCCAGGGCATCTCGGGAGGATGGCTTGAACCGCTGAGCGCCTATTATGCCGACAAGTCGCTAACCGATCTTGCCTGGTATGACGAGGGCGACCTTCTCAAGACGGCCCAAACCTTTCCGCTGTGGCGGGACGGCGAACGCTACGCGATGCCGATCACTTCGGAGGCGGTGACCCTGTTCATCAACGGCGATGCGCTGGCCGCCAAGAACCTGTCGGTTCCCCGCACTTTCGAGGAGCTGCTTGTTACCGCGAACGCGATCAAGACCGATGAGATGTCCGGCATAGCCATGCGGGCGCAGGCCAGCGGCAATTCGTCCGTACCGGCGATGAGCTTTGTGTTCTCTTATGGAGCCCACATGGTCAAGGACAACAGGGCCGCATTCGCGAGCCCCGAGGCAATCGCGGCCATCGAGATGTACGGTCAGTTGCTCAGCCAGGCCGGGCCTGGCGGCGTCAGCGGCTATGAATGGTACCACGTGCTGGACGACTTCCTGCAGCGCAGGACCGCGATCGCGATCGACAGCAGCAACTTCGCCACCGACATCTCCAATCCGGCAAGAAGCCAGGTTTCCGGTCAGGCCGTGTTCGCCGCCTTTCCACATGTCGCCGGCCGCACGTCAGTGCCGTTCATGTCGCACTGGCAGGCGTGCATCAATTCCAGGTCACGACACAAGCGGGCGGCTTTCCTGTTTATGCTGTGGGCGACCAGCAAACCGACCTCGATGCGGACGGCAGCAGCGGGGCTGGCGACGACGCGGGTGTCGGCCTGGTCGAGCGAAGGCTTCAAGAAGGCGTTTGGCGCACAAGCCGCGGAGGCGGCGCTGACCAACTTGCAGAATGCCGATGTCGACCGCGCCAAGGCGATCCTGTTTCACCCGCAATCGAGACCCATCATGGACGCCTTCATGATCGGCGTGAATGAAGTGGTCACCGGTGCGAAGCCGGCGAAGATTGCGATGACGAGCGCCGCCGAGAAAGCCAACGCGGCGATCCGCGGATAGCAGAGCCCGCTATTTCCCTTGCTCCCACTGCATGAATTTTTCAAGCAAGGGCTTTTCGGGCGCTGCTTTGGCCGTTCCAGCGGGCTCGGAAACAGCCGGGTCTTCGCTTCCTGGTGTTCCTCGAAACTGCTTGAACCCTTGAAGCAGCGCCTCGGAGTCTTCTTTGGATGTCGCTTGAGCCGGCGTAGCCAATGCAGGGGTAGAAATGGAAACGGCGAGGTCCGCGGGCTCATTTTTTGACCTCGGAGGCATGTTGAGCACCACGAGCGTCACGATCACAGCGGCACCGATCGCTGCCGCAATTGCCGTGACGAGCAGTCCGCGTGACGGTCGGCGTTCGTAAATGAACTGGGACTCCAGCGGACGGGTGGATTTGGCGAAGGCCTTTTCGCGCATCTCGTCAAAACGCGACACAGGGGCAGCGGAAGCAAATTGGTGCTCCCCCGTCTGCGGTGTCTCGTTAGATCGCGGGTTCGCCATGCTGCGCGCCGAGCGCGGTGCATAGTACAGCGGATCATTCGGATCGTCGGGGTTGGGATGGTCGTTCGCGCGGATGAAACTCATTTGCGCTACTCCTCACAGTACCACATCATCGCATCGGAATATTTGCCACTCAAGGCTTCAGCCTGGGCTTCCGAGCACTGTCCCACGGTCTCTGGCATGAAACGCCGCAAGCATTCGCGCCTGCGGCCAGCGGGGTAAAACTTCCATCCGCCACCCCCCGACGTCAAGAGCCTGATCCAAACCGGGAGGCGTGTGGAGTCGGATGTTCTGTTACGCCTCAGAAACAGTCAAGCTGTTGCCGTCCTGCGACAACATAGGCGGGAACTTGTGGAATTCGCGCCCCTAGATCGTGACCTGCGTTCCCACTTCGACCACGCGTCCGGTCGGGATCTGGAAGTAGTCGGTGGCGTCGTTGGCGGAGCGGCTGAGGCGGATGAACAGCAGGTCCTGCCAGCGCGGCATACCGGAATGGGCAGCCGGCTTCAGCGCGCGGCGGGACAGGAAGAACGAGGTCGACATGATGTCGAACTGCCAGCCGAGCTTGCGGGCGATCGCCAGCGTCTTCGGCACGTTCGGCGATTCCATGAAGCCGAATTTGAGCGTGACCCGCGAGAAGGTCTCGCTCAGCTGCTCCATCCGCACCCGTTCGGCATCGTTGATCCGAGGCGTCGGCGCGGTCTCGATGGTGAGAATGACGTTCTTCTCGTGCAGCACCTTGTAGTGCTTGAGGCTGTGCATCAGCGCCGTCGGCGCGCAATCGGGATCGGAGGTGAGGAAAACCGCGGTACCCGGCACCCGCTGCGGCGGACGCTTCTCCAGCATCGCCACCAGGTCGGCCAGCGGGAATTCCAGTTTGCGCGATTTCTCGAACAATAGCCGGCTGCCGCGCCGCCACGTGTACATCAGGAGCATCACGACACCACCGAGCGCCAGCGGCACCCAGCCGCCCTCGAATACCTTCAAGAGGTTGGCCGCAAGGAAGGTGATGTCGAGGAACAGGAACGGCGCGATCAGGGCGGCGGCCGCGATCGGCGACCATTTCCAGACCCGCCAGATCACGACAAAGCCCATCATCGCCGTGACCACCATGGTGCCGGTCACGGAGATGCCATAGGCCGAGGCCAGCGCACTCGACGAGCGGAATAGAACCACCAGCAGGATCACCGCCAGAAACAGCAGCAGGTTGATGCGGGGAATGTAGATCTGGCCGGAATGGGCTTCCGAGGTGTGGCGGATTTCGAACCGCGGCATCAGGCCGAGCTGGATCGCCTGGCGCGTCAGCGAATAGGCGCCGGTAATGACGGCCTGGCTCGCGATCACGGTCGCCACCGTCGCCAGCGCCACCATCGGGATCAGCGCCCAGTCCGGGAACATCAGGAAAAACGGGTTCTCGATCGCCTTGGGATCGGCGATCAACAGCGCGCCCTGCCCCAGGTAGTTCACCGCCAGCGACGGCAGCACGATGAACAGCCAGGCGGTCTGGATCGGCCGCTTGCCGAAATGGCCAAGGTCGGCATAGAGCGCCTCCGCGCCGGTGACGGCGAGAAACACCGCGCCCAGCGTCACGAAGCCGATCAGACCGTGATGGAGCATGAAGGAAACCGCGTGGAGCGGATTGAAGGCCTGAAGCACTTCGGGATGGCGTGCGATCTGCGGCACGGCCGCGATCGCGATCACGGCGAACCAGACGCACATGATCGGCCCGAAGAACGCAGCCACGCGGGCGGTGCCGTGGGACTGCACGGCAAACAGTGCGACCAGAATGACCAGCGTCAGCGGCACGACATAATGTTCGAAGGATACGGTGATCAGCTTCATGCCTTCGATCGCCGACAGCACCGAGAGCGCCGGCGTCAGCACGGCGTCGCCGTAAAACAGCGCCCCGGAGATGATGCCGAGCAGCACGATCGTGGCCCCGCCCTTCCCCACCGCGCGCTGCGCCAGCGCCATCAGCGCCAGCGTACCGCCCTCGCCATTATTGTCGGCGCGCAGGAGGATGACGACGTATTTCAGCGTCACCACCACGATCAGCGCCCACAGGATCAACGAGAGCACGCCGAGCACGGCCTGCGACGTCGCAGCGGCCGAGCCCTCACTCGCCGCCACCACCGCTTCGCGCAGCGCGTACAGCGGGCTGGTGCCGATGTCGCCATAGACGACGCCGATGCTGCCGAGCATCAGGGCTTTGAAGGTGGCGGTGGAATGCGCTTCGCCATGACCGTTGGCCGCGGGCGTTTCCGCCGCGGTGACCGCAAACTGGACTGACATGGGGATTTGCGCCTCGATTGCTTACTGCAATGCACAATTCAGAACGGCAGGGCTATACTCCCGCCGCGAACGCATAGGTTAGGCTTGATTCAGGCCTCCGGTATGCAGCCGGAGCATGGATGGAGAGCCGCCACTAGCCACGATTCACAGCAATATCAGATAGTTACCTGCGTGCCGACCTCCACGACCCGTCCGGTCGGGATCTGGAAATAGTCGGTGGCATCGTTGGCCGACCGGCTCATCGCGATGAACAGGTGGTCCTGCCAGAGCGGCATCCCCGACTGCGCCGAGGGCTTGAGCGAGCGCCGCGACACGAAGAACGACGTCGCCATGATGTCGAACTGCCAGCCGAGCTTGCGCGCGATCACCAGCGCCTTCGGCACGTTCGGCGATTCCATGAAGCCGAAGCGCAGCCGCACCGTGGAGAACTTCTCGCTGATGCTCTCCATCTTGACCCGCTCGGACAGGTCGACGCGCGGCGTCTGCGCGGTCTCGATGGTCAGGATCACGTTGTGCTCGTGCAGCACCTTGTTGTGCTTGAGATTGTGCATCATCGCGGTCGGCACGAAGCTCGGGTCTGAGGTCAGAAATACCGCCGTGCCCTTGACGATGTGGGGTGGACGCTTTTCCAGGCTCTTGATCAGGTCCGCCAGCGGCACCTCGATGCGGCGCGTCTTGGCGGTCAGGATGGTGGCGCCACGGCGCCAGGTCCAGATCATCACCGCGACCGCAATGCCAAACAGCAACGGCACCCAGGCGCCCTCGAACAGCTTCAGCAGGTTCGCGGCAAAGAAACTGGTGTCGACGACGACGAGGGGCAGGATCACGGCCGCGGCGGTGGCCGCGCGCCAGTTCCACAGCTTCCAGATCACGACAAAGCCCATGATGCCGTCGACCACCATGGTGGTGGAGACGGCAATGCCATAGGCCGACGCGAGGCCGCTCGAGGTACGGAACAACAGGACCAGCAGCACGACCCCGATCAACAGCAGCCGGTTGACGCGCGGCAGATAGATCTGGCCGGCATGCGATTCCGAGGTGTAGCGCACCTCGAACCGCGGCAGGAGGCCGAGCTGCACCGCCTGCCGGATCAGCGAAAACGCCCCCGTGATCACCGCCTGGCTGGCGATGACGGTCGCCGCGGTCGCCAGCACCACCATCGGCAACAACAGCATCCCCGGCACCAGCCGGTAGAATGGGTTTTCGACCGCCGCCGGATCGGACAACACCAGCGCGCCCTGCCCGAAATAGTTGATCAGCAGCGCCGGCATCACGAAATAGAACCAGCCGGTCTGGATCGGCTTGCGTCCGAAATGGCCGAGGTCGGCATAAAGCGCCTCGCCACCGGTCACGGCCAGAAACACCAGGCCCATCGTCACCAGTCCGATGGTGCCGTGGGACAGCATGAACTGGATCGCGTACCAGGGATTGATCGCGTAAAGCACCGTGGGATCGTCGCTGATGTGGATGAGGCCCAGGACCGCCAGCGTCGCGAACCAGACCACCATGACCGGCCCGAAGGCCGAGGCGACGCGCGCGGTGCCGCTGCTCTGCACCGAGAACAGCACGACGAGGATGAAGATCGTCAGCGGCACCACATAATGTTCGAGCGCCGGCGTGACCAGCTTGAGACCTTCGACCGCCGACAGCACTGAAATCGCCGGCGTGATCATGGAATCGCCGATGAACATCGAGGCGCCGACCACGCCGAGCGCCAGCAAGGGCAAACTTCGACGGCCCAGCGCCCGTTGCCCAAGCGCCATCAGGGATAGCGTGCCGCCCTCGCCGTTGTTGTCGGCGCGCAACAGCAGCAGCACATATTTGGCTGTCACGACGATGAACAGCGACCACAGGATCAGCGAGAGTACGCCGAGCACGATGATGCGCGATACCGGCTGGCCTTCGGCAGCGTGCGTGACGGCCTCGCGAAACGCGTACAACGGCGAGGTGCCGATATCGCCGAACACCACGCCAATACTGCCCAGCGTCAGGGCCCAAAAGCCTGAGGTCGCGTGCCCCTCATGGGCCTCGGTAGAGGTCGAGGTAGATGTGACGCTGACAGTCATGGTGGAAGAGAACGTTCTCGTCGTTGAATTGATCCGCGCGGCTATCGACGCTTCCGCGTTGCCTGTCAATCTCGGACAAGCATAGCACCACCTGCGATGCGGAGCTTACGCAAAGCAGATTCCATCGAAACGACATGGTGGTATTATGGTAGTTCCGGCTTGCTACGGCTTCAGATTCGGCGGAAGCGGCGGATTTTCGCGCATCAATGTGATGGTGACGCGACGGTTTGCCGGCAATGTCGGATCGTCGGGAAATAGTGGCTGGCTGTCGGCCCGGCCGCCGACGGCATAGATGTGGGATGACGGCAGCCCTTCGCGCTCGAGAATCTGGCGCACGACGTTGGCGCGGTCGGCCGACAGATCGAACGCGCCATATTCGCCCCGCGTCGGCACGAAGCCCGCAGAGGTGTGGCCGACAATGTTGACGCGCAGCGGTGTCGCCTTCAACGGCACGGCCAGTTTCTGGATCAGCCGGCGGGTGCGGTCGTACGGGACCTTGGAGCCGTCAGCGAACATCGAGCGGCCGTCCTGGTCGACGATTTCGAGATTGAGGCCCTCTTTGGTCTCCTCGAACATGATGTGCTTGGACATTTCGGTCAATTCCGGCATGTCCTGCAGCGCCTGGCGCAACGAGGCCGCGGCGAGCGCGAACTCGCGATCGACTTTTATGCGGGCACCGAATTCGCGCTGACGGTCCCTTTCGTCGGGCGTTGGGGTGTTGGAGGCTTCCTCGGGCGAAATGTGCTCGACATTCTTCAGCTTCGGCCGCGTCGGCAGGCCGTCGGATTCGACGATGCCCGAATGCCGGGACTCGGTCTGCACGCCGAACGCCTCGCGCATCGAGCCGGCGACGATCTTGAGCTTCTGCTGGTCCTGGCTGGAGAATGCCACCAGCATCACGAAGAACGACAGGAGTAGCGCCATCAGGTCGGCGAACGTCACGAACCAGCCGTGACCGCCATGCGCCTCTTCGCGTTTTTTCTTGGCCATGCTTTATGTCCGCGCCTTGATGCCGTCCCGATCAGGCCGGAACCAGCTCGCCTTCCTCGTGGCGGTGCTTTTCCGGCAGATAGGCCAGCAGCATTTCACGCACCAGGGCCGGGCTCTTGGAATCGCGGATCATCAGGATGCCGTCGATGATCAGCGTGCGGTTGGTTTCCTCGTCGATCAGCTTGCCATGCAGCTTGTCGGCGATCGGCAGGCAGATCAGGTTCGCAACCACCGCGCCGTACAGCGTCGCCAGCAGGGCGACCGCCATGAACGGACCGAGCTTCGAGGGATCCGACATGTTCGAGAACATCTGCACCATGCCGAGCAGCGTGCCGATCATGCCGAACGCCGGCGCGCAGTCGCCGATCGCCCGATAGATCTTCGAACCCTCGTTGAGATGCATCAGGAAATTGTCGCGGTCGCGCTCCATGTTGTCGCGGATAAATTCGAGATCGTAACCGTCGGCGACGTAGCGGATGCCCTTGGCGAGGAACGGCTCGTCGGTCTCGACCTTTTCCAGCCCGACCGGACCCTGCTTGCGGGCGATTTCGGCGATGCGCGCCAGTTCGTCGACCAGGTCGCGCGCCGCGAGCCGGCTCATGGTGAAAGCGAATTTCGCGCCGAGCGGCATGCCGTGCAGGATCGCGCTGAGCGGAAAGCGGATCATCGTCGCCGCGAACGAGCCGCCGAAGATGATGATGACGGCGTGGATGTCGTAGAACATCCGGAAATCACCGCCCATCAGGATCAGCGTCGACAACACGATGACGCCGGCGAGCAGGCCTACGAGCGTGGTGATATCCATTCTGAACTCCAACGCGTACGCGAAGTACCGGCCATCCTGACCGGTCGCGCGCCCCATCCGGAGCTCGCGCAAGAGGAACCCTACGTCGGCGCAATTAAAGAGCCGTAAAGGTTAAACTCGAACAGGGATCGTAAAATTGCGGGGCCCGCGAGGCCGGCCGCAAGGATTCGCTAACCATATTGCGCCAGCCCATCCCCGTCATTGCAAGCGGAGCGAAGCAATCCATCGCGCGGCATAACGGATGCATGGATTGCTTCGTCGCTTCGCCCCTCGCAATGACGGGGCCAAGCCCAACGATCACGGCAAGCACCTACTGCGCCTGCGTGCCGATGCCGGCGGCCTTGATGATCGGCCACCATTTTTCGATCTCGGCCTTCTGGAAGGCGGCCAACCCTTCCGGCGTCTGCTGGGCGGGCGGCGCGACGTCGAGACCCAATTCCGAAAAACGCTTCTGGATCGCCGGGTCGGCCAGCGCCTCCGTTGTCGCCGCGTTGAGTTTTGCGATGATCTCCTTCGGCGTGCCCTTGGGCGCCCAGAAGCCGAACCAGCCGGACATATAGAGGCCCGCCACCCCGCTCTCGTCCGCGGTCGGAATATCCGGCATCGAGGCCGAGCGGGTGGCTGAGAGATTGGCGAGCGCCTTGATCTTGCCGGCGCGGATTTGCGGCAGCGCCACCGCACCCTGCACCACCAGCAGATCGACCGTGCCCGAGACCAGATCGGTCATCGCAGGCCCTGCGCCGCGATAGGGAATGAACTGCACCTTCTGCTTGGTCAGGTTCTCGAACAAAACGCCGGTGACATTCGCCGCCGCATTCTGGTTGACGAAGTTGATCTTGCCCGGATTGTCCTTCATCCACGCCACGAGTTCGCCGAGCGTGTTGGCCGGCAGGTCCTTCTTGGCGACCATGAGCTGTGGATTGTTCGAGACCAGCGCGATCGGCTCGAAATCCTTTTCGAGATCGTAGTCGAGCTTGTAGATGATGCTGCCGACATGGGTGTCCCACTGGCCGATGTCGAAGGTGTAACCGTCAGGCGCGGCGCGCGCGACGCGGCCGACACCGATGCTGCCCCCGGCGCCGCCGACATTTTCGATCACCACAGACTGCCCGAGCGTTGTGCGCATCCGCTCGCCCATGATGCGTGCGGCGGTGTCGGTCGAGCCGCCGGGCGGGAACGGCACGATCAGCGTGATGGGGCGAGAGGGATAGGTCTGTGCCTGCGCAAGGGCGCAACTCATGATCAGCAGCAGCGCGGTAACGAGCTTCTTCATCACTCCCTCCCCCGATGTTGAGCGTGCATTGTTGCACGTCTTTAGCTAGTTCAAATTGACCTTTGGAACGCTCGCCTGCATGAGAGGCACCATCGACGGAACGCCGTACAGCTCGGAGATGGTTTCGCGGTTCTTCTGATAGAGCACCAGAACCTTGTCATCGGCGATCTGCTGGACAGTGTAGAGCTGATCGATGCCCTCGATCAATTTCCGATAGTTTGTCCCATCGGTCGCGCTCGTCGCAAGGGAGACGGCGTCCCTCTCCGTCAGCCGCTTGTCGCCATTGGTGTCTCTCTCGACAACGACATGAAGCACCGCAACGGCCGCGCGCGGCTGGTCGGGTGCATCTTTCAACTTGTTGAACAGCATATGGCTATCGAGCAGCAACTGGCCGACGCCATCGAAGAGCCATCTGCTCTCGTTGGAAGAAACGTTCAGGAAAAGCAGGTTGACCTGCTGCCGACTTTCCTTCGAATAGACCGATCCCGCACTGTAGGATTGCGCGCGAAAAAGAGGAACTTGCACATGGGTTGTTGCAACGATTGGGCGTGGGGTGCCCAGCGAAAATTCCTCTGATATTTTGTCCTGTGGGTCGACGTTAACGACGTTGGTGACCCTGCGCGATCGCGTTTCTTCCTTGAAGATCGTCAATCCGGCGTACAGCCCCAGCAAAATGCAGGTCGTGGCAGCGCCCGCTATTGCCAGCGCGTTGAACCGCCAGACGTATTTGAAGAAGCCATTTTCGCTTTGTTGCACGGCGGCATCCATTTGGAGCCGGTGCGAGCCGGCATTGACGGCATGCGCCCGCCTAGTGGATCTCCGCCGAGCGCTTCAGCGCCTCTTTCAGTTTTTCCAGCGTGAAGTCCGGGCTGCGCGCGATCTCAAGGATCGGCGTTTCGCGCCGGCCGCAGAGTTCGGCGGCTTCCGGAATCTTGGCCGCGATATCGTGCGGGATGACGATGGCGCCGTGCTGGTCGGCGTGGATGAGATCGTCGGAATGCACGGTCATGCCGGCGACGCGCACTTCGCCGCCCCAGGCTTCCGCATGGACCCAGGCATGCGACGGTCCGACCGAACCGGCCAGCGCCTGGAAGCCCGGCGCCCATTGCGGGATGTCGCGGATCGAGCCGTCGGTGATGACGCCGAGGCAGCCGAGCGCCTTGTGCACGTTGCTCTGCACCTCGCCCCAGAACGCGCCGTAGCCGACATCGGCGCCGTCGATATCCTGGATCACGGTGATGCGCGGGCCGAAGCCGGTGCCGACATATTCGTAATAGGCGATGCGGCGGCGGGCCTGCTCGTCGGCGGGAAGCGTGGATTTGAGCACCGAGCGGATCGTGACCGTGCGGGCGTAGCCGACCATCGGCGGCAGATCGGGAAACGGGCAGACCAGCGGCTTGGTGGTGTAGCCGATCAGGCGGCGTTCGGGCGCGACGATCTCCATCGCATTGCAGATCGTCGGCGTGTCATAGCGCGCCAACGCCTCGAGGACGGAAGCAGGCAGCGGGGCGGTAACGGCTTTGTTCACGGCGTTCTCTCCTGATTATTTGGCCCGGCTCTTTCAGGCCGTGCGTCGCTTGAGCCCCTATAGCCGAGATTGTCGGAGAACCCAACTCGGCAGCGGCTCATGGCAGATATATCGGAAGGTGCGCCGGGGCGGACTCAGTTCAACCGCGCCGGCCGTTCGTCCTTGGTCTCGCCGGAGGCCGGCGAGAACGGCGCTGCGGCGGATGACGGCGCGGCGGCTTCGGACGCCGCAGCCGGCTGCGCGGCAGCCGCATTGCGCTCATGATCGCGATAGGACTTCCAGCCCCAGGGTAGGCTCAGGAGATAGAGCACCGAGCCGATCGACAGGATGTGCCAGGGATAGCCGATCAGCAGTGCGACGAAGAACACGACGGAGACGAAGACCGGCAGCACCATTTCCGGCGGCACCCGCATCTTCACCGTCTTGCCGGAGAACACCGGCAACCGCGACACCATCAGGAATCCGATCAGGAGCGTATAGGCCGCGGTCAGCGTGGCCGGCGGTTTCGAGATGCCGAGAAACGCCAGATAGAACGGCAGCATCGCCAGGATCGCGCCAGCCGGCGCCGGCACGCCGGTGAAATAATTCGCCGCAAAGGCAGGCTTGTTCGGATCGTCGATACTGGCGTTGAAGCGCGCCAGGCGCAGGCCGCCCGCGATTGCAAACACCATCGCCGCGATCCAGCCGCCATTGGCCAATTCCTGGAGCTGCCAGAAATACAGCATCAGGCCCGGCGCGACGCCGAAATTGACGAAATCGGCGAGGCTGTCGAGTTCGGCGCCGAATTTCGACTGGCCCTTGATCATGCGCGCGACGCGCCCGTCGACACCGTCGAGCACGGCCGCGAATACGATCGCGGCGACCGCGAGCTCCATCCGTCCCTCGATCGACAGGCGGATCGCCGTCAGACCGGCGCAGATCGCCAGCAGCGTGATGACGTTGGGCACCAGCATCCGCACCGGGATCGGGCGAAACCGGCGGCGGCGCAGTTCAGGGTCTTTGGGGTCCGGGATCAGCATAGCCGGCTATTATATAGCAAGCGCCCGCCCGGTTCGCCATTGGGCGGCCGAGCGGCAAAATCACCCGTTCAGAGGGTTAATCGGCTCGGAATGCCCGGCCCTGCTCGCTGGAGCCGAAATCGGCCAAAATCGTCTCGCCCGCAATCGCGGTCTGGCCCTCGGAAACCAGCGCCCGCGTGCCTTCCGGCAGATAGACGTCCAGACGCGAGCCGAACCGGATCAGGCCGAACCGTTCTCCGGCGCCGATTGACTGGCCTTCCCGCACGAATGAGACAATCCGCCGCGCCACCAGGCCGGCGATCTGGACCACGCCGATCCGGCCGTTGGTACTCGAGATCACCAACGAGTTGCGCTCATTGTCTTCGCTGGCCTTGTCGAGCTCGGCGTTGATGAAGGTGCCGGGACGGTAGGCGATGCGGTCGATGCGGCCCGCCACCGGGCTGCGGTTCACGTGGCAGTTGAACACGCTCATGAAGATCGAGATGCGCGGCAGCGGCCGGTCGCCGAGGCCGAGTTCGGCCGGCGGCAGCACCTGCGCCACCATCGAGACGCGGCCGTCGGCCGGCGACACCACGATGCCGTCGCGCACCGGCGTCACGCGGACGGGATCGCGGAAGAACAGCGCGCACCAGACGGTCAGGCCGGTAGCGATCCAGCCGAGCGGCGTCCAGATCCAGAACAGGATCAGGCTGGTCAGCGCAAAGGCGCCGATGAAGGGATAGCCCTCGGGATGGATTGGCGGGATCTGCGCGCGGATGGAATTCGCAATCGACATTAGGGCTCGCTGTTATCTGGCCGACTTCCGTCGGGAATTCGCGCCGTATTTGGATTATTCCGCGGCTGTTGCCAAGGAATCTTTGGATTTGGGCGGGTCCTTGGAGGGATCGCTGAGGGGATCATCGACCGGCGGCGGCGCGCGGTTCGGCGCTTCGTTGCCCTCGTCCATCTGCGCGAGCTTCTCCCGCGCTTCCTCGGCCTCGCGCTGCCTGTTCCACATGCTGGCGTAAAGCCCACCGGCGGCCAGAAGCCTGACATGGGTGCCGCGCTCGGCGATGCGGCCTTGATCGAGCACGATAATTTCGTCGGCGCCGACGATAGTCGAAAGCCGGTGCGCGATCACCAGCGAGGTGCGGCCGCGCGAGACACGCTCCAGCGCTTCCTGGATTTCATGCTCGGTGTGGCTGTCGAGCGCCGACGTCGCCTCGTCCAGCACCAGGATCGGCGGCGCCTTCAGCACGGTGCGCGCAATCGCCACGCGCTGCTTCTCGCCGCCGGACAGTTTCAGTCCGCGCTCACCGACCTGGGTCTCGTAGCCCTTCGGCGAATGGCGGATGAAGCTGTCGATTTGCGCCAGTTGCGCCGCCTGCTCCACTTCGGCATCGCTGGCGTCCCAGCGGCCGTAGCGGATGTTGTAGCGGATGGTGTCGTTGAACAGCACGGTGTCCTGCGGCACCATGCCGATCGAGGCGCGGAGCGACGCCTGCGTGACGTTGCGGATATCCTGGCCGTCGATCAGGATCTTGCCGCTGGAGACGTCGTAGAGACGGAACAGCAACCGCGAAATCGTCGACTTGCCGGCGCCGGAAGGCCCTACGATCGCTACCGTCTTGCCGGCCGGCACCTCGAAGCTCAGGCCTTTGAGGATCGGCCGCTCCGGATCGTAGGCAAAGCGCACATCGTCGAAGCGCACATTGCCGGCGCTGACGGTCAGCGGCGCGGCGTCCGGGATGTCCTTGATCTCCGGATTGCGCGACAGCACGTTGAACATCTTCTCGATGTCGATGATCGCCTGCTTGATCTCGCGATAGACCATACCCATGAAGTTCAGCGGCTGGTAGAGCTGGATCATCATGGTGTTGATCATGACGAAATCACCGACCGTGTTGGTGCCGTTGCGCACGCCGAGCGCGCACATCAGCATGGTTGCGGTGAGGCCAAAGGTGAAGATGATCGCCTGCCCGGTGTTGAGCACCGCGAGCGACGTATAGGTTTTCACGCTGTTGCGCTCGTAGCGCTCCATCGAGCGGTCGTAGCGCTCGGCCTCGCGCGTCTCGGCGCTGAAATATTTCACCGTCTCGTAGTTGAGCAGCGAGTCGATCGCCTTGGTGTTCGCCTCGGTGTCGGAATCGTTCATCTTGCGGCGGATCTCGATCCGCCATTCGGTCGCGATGTAGGTGTAGTACATGTAGATCACGACGGTAACAGCGGTGACCAGCACGTAGCGCCAGTCGAACTGCCACAGCAGCACCGCCATCAACAGCGCGACCTCGACGATGGTCGGGATCAGCTGCAGGATCACCATCCGCACGATCACCTCGATGCCGGTGCGGCCGCGCTCCAGCACCCGCGTCAGGCCGCCGGTCTTGCGCTCCAGGTGAAAGCGCAGCGACAATTCGTGCATGTGAACGAAGGTGATATAGGCGAGTTTGCGCACCGCGTGCATCGCGACGCGGGCGAAGATGCCGTCGCGAAACTGCGTCAGCACCGCCATCAGGACCCTCACCGTGCCGTAGCTTGCGGTCATCAGCAAGGGCGAGGCGATCAACCACAGCATCCAGTTCGACGGCTCGACCGGCGCCGTGCCCATGCCGTTGAGCGCATCGATCGCCCATTTGAAGGTGAACGGAACGATCAGCGTCGCGAGCTTGGCCGCCAGCAGCAGCACCATCGACCAGACCACGCGCATCTTCAGGTCGGCGCGGTCGCCGGGCCAGATATAGGGCCACAGATGCACCAGCGTCCCGACCAGGGTCGCCTTGTCGGGCGAAGCGCCGGCCGGCTCGGCAGCAACGGCATCGGCGCGCGAATCAGGCTCAGCCATTGGCGTCGCGCTCACGGCAAGGTGGCGCACCGGTCGCCTTCAGGGAATTTTCGGTAGTCTGCATATGGACGTCATATAGAGCCTTTACCTCCCCCGTACAGCCTTGAAAGATAAATCTTTCCCCCGTTTGGTTTGATTTCGGGCTTATTTGTGCTGCATCACCGAATTCCACCGGACTTGAGCTTTACCGAGTGCAGTGCCACATGATCTCCATGGATCAAATCAACACCGATCAAATCAAAACCGTTTGTGTCTATTGCGGCTCCGGCCCTGGTTCCAACCCCCGCTTTGTGGAAGCTGCCCAAGCCCTGGGAAAGGCTTTTGCCGAGAACAATATCCGCCTCGTCTATGGCGGCGGATCGGTCGGGCTGATGGGTGCGATCGCCAAGTCGACGCTGGATCACGGCGGCCTGGTCACCGGTATCATCCCGGATTTCCTGCGATCGCGCGAACATATGCTGAAGCGCGTTCAGGAAATGATCGTCACGCCCGACATGCACGAGCGCAAGCGGCTGATGTTCGAACACTCCGACGCGTTCGTGGCGCTGCCGGGCGGCGTCGGCACGCTGGAAGAACTGGTCGAGCAGGTAACGTGGCAGCAGCTCGGCCGTCACACCAAGCCGGTACTGCTCGCCAATATCGACGGCTTCTGGGAACCGCTGTTTGCGCTGCTCACGCATATGCGCGAAACCAAATTCATCCGCCCGCCGTTCGAGATCGACATTCTCAAAGCCGACCAGGTCGAGGACATCGTGCCGCGGCTGCGCGCCGCCGCTGCGCGTGCTCCGGCGGGCGCCAAGGAGATGGCGCCGGAATTGGCGCGGAAGTTGTAGCCATTACGATTTCACTCGGCCGGAAACGTCACCGCCTCGATGCGGTTGCCGTCGGGATCGATGACGAAGGCCGCGTAATACTTTACGCGATCATGCGGGCGCAGGCCCGGCGCGCCGTCGGAACGGCCGCCGGTTTCTAACGCGGCGGCATGAAACGCATCGACATCGGCAGATGATTTCGCGCGAAGGCAGATGTGCGTGCCGCTCTCCGGCGGCACAGGCGCCATGCCGGCGCGCAGGTTGATCCAGAATTCGGGATAGGTCTTGCCGAAGCCGATGGTGGCGGGCCGCGTCACCAAGCGCGACAGGCCGAGGGCTGCAAGCGTCGCTTCATAGAAACGCGCGGACCGTTCGAGGTCAGCAACGCCGACGGAGATGTGGTCGATCATGGATTGGCCCCCTGCTCTCTCCCCGTCATTGCCTGCGACAAACGCAAGGCGTTTGCGCAAGGGAGCCCTTGCGACGAAGCAATCCATACTTTCTTTGCGGCACGATGGATTGCTTCGCTTCGCTCGCAATGACGGCGCGTTTGCGACGCCGCTTTGCGTCACCTCACACCGGCGCGCCTGATTTCACCAGCTTGTAGACCACCGAATCCATCAGCGCCTGGAACGAGGCGTCGATGATGTTCGGCGACACGCCGACGGTGGTCCAGCTCTCGCCGTTTTCGTCCTCGCTCTCGATCAGGACACGCGTGACCGCTTCCGTACCGCCATTGAGGATACGCACGCGGTAATCGATCAGCTTCAGGCCCTCGATGTACTTCTGGTACTTGCCGAGATCCTTGCGCAGCGCGACGTCGAGCGCGTTGACGGGGCCGTTGCCTTCCGCGGCCGAGATCAGCCGCTCGCCGGCGACGTCGACCTTCACCACGGCGAGCGCGACCGTGACGCGCTGGCCGTTGGCGTTGTAGCGCTGCTCGACATTGACGTCGAACTGCTCGACCTTGAAATATTCCGGCACCCGGCCGAGCGTGCGCCGCGCCAACAGGTCGAACGAGGCGTTGGCGGATTCATAGGCGAAGCCCGCCGCCTCCCGCTCCTTCAATTCCTCGACCAGCCGCGCCAGTTTCGGATCGCTCTTTTCGTAAGGAATGCCGGCGCGGTCGAGCTCGGCCATCACGTTGGAACGGCCGGCCTGGTCCGATACCAGCACCTTGCGGTGGTTGCCGACGGATTCGGGCGATACGTGCTCGTAGGTCTGGGGGTCCTTCAGGACCGCGGAGGCATGAATGCCGGTCTTGGTCACGAAGGCGCTCTCGCCGACGTAAGGCGCGTGGCGGTTCGGCGCGCGGTTGAGCATGTCGTCGAGGGTGCGCGACACCTTCATCAGCGTCGCCATCTTCTCGTCCGTGACGCCGATCTCAAAGGCGTCGGAGAATTCGTTCTTCAGGCGCAGCGTCGGGATCAGCGAACAGAGATTGGCGTTGCCGCAGCGCTCGCCGAGCCCATTCAGCGTACCCTGGATCTGCCGCGCGCCGGCGCGCACCGCGGCCAGCGAATTGGCGACCGCCTGCTCGGTGTCGTTATGGGCGTGGATGCCGACATGGCTGCCCGGGATGTGCTTTGTCACAGCGCCGACGATGGTTTCGACTTCATGCGGCATGGTGCCGCCATTGGTGTCGCACAGCACCACCCAGCGCGCCCCGGAATCATAAGCGGCCTTCGCACAGGCCAGCGCGAAATCGGCGTTCTCCTTGTAGCCGTCGAAGAAGTGCTCGCAATCGACCATCACCTCGCGATCCGCAGCCTTGGCCGCGCTGACGCTGTCGCGGATCGAGGCGAGGTTTTCCTCGTTGGTGGTCTCGAGCGCCACCCGCACCTGATAGGCGGATGATTTGGCGACAAAGCAGATCGCATCGGCCTTGGCTTCCAATAGCCCCGCCAGCCCCGGATCGTTCGAGGCCGAACGGCCCGGACGGCGGGTCATGCCGAACGCGGTGAATTTGGCGCTCTCGAATTTTGGCTTCGCGGCAAAGAATTCAGTGTCGGTCGGATTGGCGCCGGGATAGCCGCCCTCGACATAATCGATGCCGAGCTCATCCAGCATCTGCGCGATGATCTGCTTGTCATGCAGCGTGAAATCGACGCCGTTGGTCTGCGCGCCGTCGCGCAGGGTGGTGTCAAAGAGATAAAGACGTTCGCGGCTCATTGTGGCGCTCCCGGCGCGGCGTCTGCCAGCGTCTTCTGCATCGTGGTGTTGGCGAGCCATTCGCCATTGAGCGAGACGGTGTTGCGCTGCTTGGCGGTATAGCCGCGCTTTCGAAACAGCGGCTCCGCGGTGTCGCTGGCGTCGACCGTCAAGGTTTTCGCACCGCGCGCGCCCGCCAGTTTTTCCAGCGCGTCGACCAGCATCGAAGCGACGCCCTGCCCCGCCACGCTCGGATGGACAAAGAGCATGTCGATATGGTCAGCGCCCTTCAGGGACGCAAATCCGACCGGCGCGTTCTGGATGGTCGCGATCAGCGTCAACTGTCCAGCGAGCTTCTTGCCGAATTTTTCCTCGTCCTCGGCTGCCGCAGCCCAGGCTTCCTGCTGCGCCTCGCTGTAATCATCGCCGGTCAGCCCCTCGATGGCGGCGACAAAGATCGCCGCCAGCATCGGAACATCCGCCGGCAGAAACGGCCGCAAGCCGGGTTTGGGCAAAGCCTGTCCCATCGCGTCAAAACACTCCGAACAATCTCAAGGCCAGGATGACCGCGGCAACGATCAACGCCCATTTGATGAAGATGTAATAACGCCAGTGTTTCGGGAAAGGCGTATCGGGTTTTTCCATCACGCGACCTCCCATGTGGTCACAGGTTTTCCGTCCTTGTCCTTGCCGTCCTTGATGGCAACGCCCATGGCGGAGAGTTGGTCACGGATGCGGTCGGACTCCTTGAAGTCCTTTCGCGCCCGGGCCGCCGCACGGTCGGCAATCAGGCGATCGACCTCTGCTGCATCGATGCCGCTCGCCTGCTGCTTGCGTCCCTTCCATGCCGCAGCCCCCATCGAAAGGAAGCCGAGCAGCCGAAGCGAGGCGGCAAACTCGCCGCGTTCGCGCGCGCCGCCGGACGCCGCAGCGTTGCGCAGGCCGTGCAGGACCGCCATCGCCTGCGCGGTGTTGAGATCGTCATATAGCGCCTCGACCATCGCCGGCGACGGCTCGCCGCCCTCGGCATCGGCCGCGATCGCATACCAGTCGTCGAGTGTCTTCGCGGCCTCTTCCGCGCTCTTGGCGGTCCAATCCAGCGGCGAACGGTAATGCGTCCTGAGCATGCTCAGACGCAGCACCTCGCCCGGCCAATCGGCCAGCAATTCCCGGATCGTGAAGAAGTTGCCGAGCGACTTCGACATCTTCTCGCTCTCGATCTGCAGGAAGCCGTTGTGCATCCAGACATTCGCCATGCGGTCGGAATGGAAGGCGCAGCAGGTCTGGGCGAGCTCGTTCTCATGGTGCGGAAACACCAGATCGATGCCGCCGCCATGAATGTCGAATTTTTCGCCGAGATGCTTCCAGGCCATCGCCGAGCATTCGATATGCCAGCCGGGACGTCCCTCCACCTTGATGCCCGATGGCGAGGCCCATGACGGCTCGCCCGGCTTCGACGGCTTCCACAGCACGAAGTCGGTGTTATCACGCTTGTAGGGCGCGACATCGACACGAGCACCCGCGATCATTTCGTCGAGCGAGCGCTTCGATAGCGCGCCATAGCGCGGCATCACCGAATTGGCCTCGTTCATCGCCTGCGGCGAGAACAGCACGTGATCCTCGGCGACATAGGCAAAGCCGCCGGCAACCAGCTTCTCGATGATCGCCCGCATCTCCGGAATATGCTCGGTCGCGCGCGGCTGCACCGTCGGCGCCAGGCAGCCTAGCGCGGTGACGTCGTCCTGATACTGCTGATAGGTCTCTTCGGTGACCTTGCGGATCGCCTCGTTCAGCGGCACGCCGGGATAATCGCGCGCGGCGCGGACGTTGATCTTGTCGTCGACGTCGGTGATGTTGCGAACGTACGTCACGTGATCGGCGCCATAGCGGTGGCGCAGCACACGAAACAGCACATCGAACACGATCGCCGCGCGACCGTTGCCGATATGGGCGAAGTCGTAGACGGTCGGTCCGCAGGCATACATGCGGACGTTACCGGCATCGAGCGGCACGAACGGCGGCTTTTCCTTGGTCAACGTATCGTACAAGCGCAACTGCATGACAAACCCATCCCTTGCGGCCGGGCGTCCAGTGATCTCAGTTTTTGAGAAAAGACGGCCTCAGCCAGCGAATCGCTAGCTAATAATCTCGCGGCAAATGCTGCAGATGGCGAGGAGACCGTTCATGGTTCCACCATTGCGGTATCGGAACGATGCCGTCAAGGCCTTGCTCGCGCCCAATTTGAGGCCGATCAGACCGCGGAACCTTCCTTTTCGCCGCCGCTCGGCCCTCCTGGTTAATCATTATTAACCCTTTGGGCCTATCCCTGAGCGCGGTCCTCTCCCCTGCCGGTGTCCCCATGCGCTCTTCCGCACTCATCGCCTGTGCCTTCTTCCTGCTTGCCGCCTCGGCCGCTTCCGCCGACAGCCGCGTTTTCATCGTTGCCAACCAGGCCGATGGTTACGGCGTGGACGAGTGCCTCGCCCGGGGCGACAAATGCGGCGCCCATGCCGCCCGCGCCTACTGCCAGTCACGGGAATTTGCGCAGGCCACCGCCTATCGCCGCGTCGAGCCCGACGAAGTTACCGGCACGGTTCCAGCCGGCGGCGGCGAGAAATGCTCTGGGCCGGCGTGCGGCGACTATGTCGCCATTACCTGCCAGCGCTAAAGGCGCTTTTCCCGTAATTTCAAGGGCCGGCCTGCCACATCCGCGCCCCGGAAACGACGTGACGTTGCCCCGAGAAGCAGGTATTGGATGCGGCCTTGGCCGCAGAATGCCGCCTTGGCCGCACTACCAGGCTTTGAAGCCGCGCGGATCAGCCCTCAATGGCCGGATATGCTGGAAATTCGCACCATTCCCTTCCTCTGTCGGATTTTGACCTGCGCCCTCCTGCTCGGCATCGCCGCGCCCGCTTTGGCGCAGACGAACGAGGACGCCCTGGCGCAGATGCCGCCCGGCGCCGTACCGCCTCCGCCGCCACAGCAGGGTGCGCAAGCCAATCCGATCTGCATCCGGCTCGAGGGGCAGCTGGCGACCATCGACCGCGGCGCCGGCACCGGCGATCCCGCCAAGGATGAGCAGATCCGCCGTTATCAGGAGGCCCAGGCCAAGCAGCAGTCCGAACTTGATCGCGTCACGCTGCAGGCCAAGCGCATGGGCTGCGAAAGCTCGGGCTTCTTCTCGCTGTTCAACGGCCAGTCGGCACAGTGCAGCCCGGTCAACAACCAGATCCAGCAGATGCGCGCCAATCTCGACCAGATCACCACCAGCCTGGAGCGCCTGCGCAGCGGCGGCATCGGCGGCGCCGACCGTGAAAACCAGCGCCGCTCGGTGCTGACGGCGCTGGCGCAGAACAATTGCGGCCCGCAATATGCGACCGCCGCCCGCGGCCCCGGCAATTTCATCGACAGTCTGTTCGGCAACAATAACAACAACACGATCCCGCCGCCCAGCGCCGAGCTCGGTCCGCCATCCGGCACCTTCCGCACCGTCTGCGTCCGCACCTGCGACGGCGCCTACTTCCCGGTGTCGTTCGCCACCTACCAGCAGCGTTTCCAGGACGACGAGCGGACCTGCAAGGCGCTTTGCCCGGCGGCAGAGGCGAACTTGTTCACCTATCGCAATCCCGGCGAGGACATCAATCAGGCGGTCTCGATCACCGGCCAGCCCTACTCGTCGTTGCCCAACGCGTTCAAATTCCGCACCGAGTTCAACGCCTCCTGCTCCTGCAAGGCGGCAGGCCAGACCTGGTCCGAAGCGCTGAAATCCGTCGACGACAAGGCCTCGGTCGAACAGCAGGGCGACATCATCGTCACCGAGGAAAGCGCCAAGCGGATGCAGCAGCGTGCGCAGTCGAAGGGCACGCCGCCGCCCAAGAAGGGCGCGGCTCCCGCTGGCACCACCGCCGCACCGGCGCCGGCTGCTGCTCCGGCAGATACGACCGCTGCGGCCAACGACAAGCAGATCCGCACGGTCGGGCCGACCTTCATCCCGTCGAAGCAATAGCTCCTCAAGCGCGATGACTTTACCGTCATCCCGCTTTCCGGCGACGCGCGCTGATCCCGACAGGCGGGCACCGCCCTTCGGTGCTCGCCCTGCCGCGTGCTCGCGTTTCGCGGCTACGGCTCGCGCTCACGGCTCCACGGGAACAGATTGGCCGGGAAATCCGCCGCGTAGCGGTGCCCTTTACGAAGGTGAGGCTCCTCTTCCTGTGGCGGATTGGGGTCCGGCTCCACCGCTTTCCGGTACAGGTGCCAGGTGGCATGGCCGAGCACCGGCAGAACGACGGCCAGTCCCACAAAGAGCGGGATCGAACCGATCACCAGCAGCGCCGCGACGATCAGGCCCCAGGCGGCCATCGCAACCGGATTCTTCATCACAACGCGCAGCGAGGTCCGGATAGCGTCGATTGCCGTCGCGTGCCGGTCGAGCATCAAGGGAAACGACACGGCACTGACGCAGAGCGCCACGACCGCGAACAGGAAGCCGATGCCGCACCCAACGATGATGAGCGACCATCCTTCCGGTGTCGTCAGCACGCGCGTTGCGAAATCAGGGATGCTTGCGGCCGGCGCATGGCCGAAGATCGAAACGTAGATCGCGTTCGCGACCCCGATCCAGGCCCCAAACAGAACGAGCAGAAGCACGCCGAGTTCGACCATGCCGCCGAAAGCGGGAGCCCGCAGCACGTGAAGCGCATCCGACACGGAAGGTTCCTCGCCGCGCTCGCGGCGACGGCTGAGCTCATAGAGGCCAATCGCGGCAAAGGGTCCGAGCAAGGCGAACCCGGCCGCCAGCGGGAACAGCAGCGGCAGTATCGAATAGCCGAGGACCATCCTGAACAGGGCAATACCGAGAACGGGATAAATCACGCACACCACAACGGCATGGCTCGGCATTGCCTTGAAGTCTTCCCACCCCAGGCGCAGCGCCTCACCAAGGTCGGATAGCTCGATTTTGCGAATGGGATATGTGGCGGCCTCGCCGAATACCTGCCGTCCAAATCTTGCGATGCTGTCGGAATATAGAGTGGCCATGCGGACCCTCCCGTGCTCTCAAGTTGCGGCGGTCAAAATGACGCGCCGCAACCGCGCGCCCTCCGCCCTGATGTGCGAGAGTCGCGGTCGAGCCGGGTTCGGCAAACCCAAGTGCAGCAAAAGGAGCTTAGCCGGACGAAACTTGTCGCGACCTGCCCGATGAGCTTAGCGCGGTTGGAAGCAGAAAGCACGCACTGTTGGGTGAATTGTGTATGAGCTCAGTTCTTTGGTGCAGCGCGTCATCATTAAGCGATCGTCATCGGCTCGAGCATCGTGCAGCGCACATCCACGAACCACAGTTCCATATTGCTCTATTGACGCCAGCCTCGACGCGTATCATCTTGATTTCAGACGCCCCGATTTGGTGACTAGCGGTCGTAACGTGAGTTCCGTGTCACGTTTTTGATGTCGCGACCGATCAAAATGGGCGAGGCAAGACGCACTGCGATGGCGCATATGTCATATGTGGAGTCTGCCATCGAGAGAAGTGTGAGCTCCGCCCCTTGATTCGTCTCCGTTGCCTTTGATGGCAAGGAGGAATGAGGATGGCTGTTGCTATCATACTGCTGTTGGTCGCAGTCGGCTCGGTGCTGTTTCACATCTACAGCCCGTGGTGGTGGACGCCGATTGCCACGAACTGGAGCTACATCGACCACACCATCAGCATCACCTTCTGGATCACCGGCGTGGTGTTCTTCGCCGTGATTGCTTTCATGGCCTATTGCGTCTTCCGCTTTCATCACAAGGAAGGAAGGCAGGCCCACTACAATCCGGAAAACAAGAAGCTCGAATGGTGGCTCAGCATCGGGACGGCGATCGGCGTCGCAGCCATGTTGGCACCGGGCTTATTTGTCTGGCACCAGTTCGTCACGGTTCCGGCTGACGCCACCGAGATCGAGGTGATGGGCCAGCAGTGGCAGTGGAGCTTCCGCCTACCGGGCAAGGACGGCCGGATGGGCACAACCGATGTTCGCTACATCAGTCCCGAAAACCCCATGGGCCTGAATCGCGACGACCCGCACGGGCAAGACGACGTCGTGATCGAAAGCGGTGAGCTGCACCTGCCGGTCGGAAAACCCGTCAAGGTCCTGCTCCGCTCCGTCGATGTCCTGCACGATTTCTATGTGCCCGAATTCCGCTCCAAGATGGATATGGTGCCCGGCATGGTCACCTATTTCTGGATGACTCCGATCCGCACCGGAACGTTCGATGTGCTGTGCGCCGAGCTGTGTGGCGCGGCGCACGCACAGATGCGCGCCAAGGTCATCGTCCAGGAAGAAAGCGAATATCACACCTGGCTGGAGCAACAGAAGACGTTCGCAGAATTGTCAGGCCGTGCCGTTACGAAGGCGACGTACAGATCCGGCGGCAAGTAAGGGCCGCAGCAAAGACAGATCGGGCGCGTGAGATGAAGTCTTCACGCCCGATGGAAACGACCGAGGAGGTATTTCTATGGTCGATGTTCCATATGATGCGACTGCAGACATTCCGCTTGCCGAAGTGCCGGAGGTTGATCTCTATCATCCCAGGAGCTGGTGGACGCGGTACGTCTTTTCGCAGGACGCCAAAGTCATCGCCATCCAGTACTCGCTCACAGCCACCGGAATCGGATTGGTGGCTTTGGTGCTGTCGTGGCTGATGCGGCTGCAACTGGGCTTTCCCGGTACATTCTCCTTTATCGACGCCAACCAGTATCTCCAGTTCATCACCATGCACGGCATGATCATGGTGATCTATTTGCTCACGGCATTGTTCCTCGGAGGTTTCGGCAACTACCTGATCCCGCTGATGGTCGGCGCCCGGGACATGGTCTTCCCCTATGTGAACATGCTGAGCTACTGGGTCTACCTGCTGGCCGTCCTGGTGCTGGCCTCGACGTTCTTCGTGCCCGGCGGGCCCACCGGCGCCGGCTGGACGCTGTATCCGCCGCAGGCAATTCTCTCCGGTACTCCCGGGCAGGATTGGGGCATCATCCTGATGCTGGCCTCGCTGATCCTGTTCATCATCGGCTTTACGATGGGCGGCCTGAATTATGTGGTGACCGTGCTGCAGGCGCGCACGCGCGGCATGACGTTGATGCGTATGCCCCTGACGGTGTGGGGCATCTTCACCGCGACCATCATGGCGCTACTGGCCTTCCCGGCGCTGTTCGTCGCCTCCGTCATGATGCTGTTCGACCGCCTGCTCGGAACCAGCTTCTTCATGCCGTCCCTGGTCGAGATGGGTCAGCAGATGAAGTACGGCGGCGGCAGCCCGATCCTGTTCCAGCACCTGTTCTGGTTCTTCGGCCATCCCGAGGTCTACATTGTCGCCCTGCCCGCCTTCGGCATCGTTTCCGATCTGATCAGCGTCCATGCGCGGAAGAACATCTTCGGCTATCGCATGATGGTCTGGGCGATCGTTGCGATCGGCGCGCTCAGCTTCGTCGTATGGGCGCACCACATGTATGTGAGCGGCATGCACCCGAAATTCGGGTTCTTCTTCGCCACCACGACGCTCATCATCGCCATCCCGACCGCCATCAAGGTCTACAACTGGGTGCTGACCCTGTGGCGCGGCGACATCCATCTCACCGTCCCGATGCTGTTTGCGCTCGGCTTCATCATTACGTTCGTGAACGGCGGGCTCACCGGCCTCTTCCTCGGCAACGTGGTCGTGGATGTCCCGCTATCGGATACGATGTTCGTCGTCGCGCATTTCCATATGGTGATGGGCGTGGCGCCGATCATGGTCGTGCTGGGCGCGATCTATCATTGGTACCCCAAGATCACGGGACGGATGCTCAACGATGTGCTGGGCAAATTTCATTTCTGGGTCACGTTCCTCGGCGCCTATCTGATCTTCTTCCCCATGCACTATATCGGACTGCTCGGCGTTCCGCGCCGCTATCACGACATCGGCGAGGCGGCGTTCATCCCCTCATCGACCCATACGCTCAATGCCTTCATCTCCATCATGGCTTTGATCGTGGGCTTCGCCCAGATGGTGTTCCTGTTCAACCTTACCTGGAGCTACTTCAAGGGCAGGCCGTCAGGCGGCAATCCGTGGCGGGCGACAAGTCTGGAGTGGCAGACTCCTGAGACCCCGCCCGGGCACGGCAACTGGGGCAAGGAGCTCCCGGTGGTCTATCGATGGGCCTATGACTACAGCGTGCCGGGTGCACCGCAGGACTTCATTCCACAGAACCAGCCACGGGCGACGCCGGTCCTACAGGGAGCCGCGCCGTGAGCGCCATTGTCCTGTTCATGGCGGTCATTGCAGTCATCGCCGGATGGTGGCTCTCGCAGCAACGGCTGATGTCCAAACCCTGGCTGGAAGAAGGTGCGCTTGGTGATTTTCCCGGTACGGACGAAATGACCTGGCCCGCGGCGAAGATCGGACTGGGCGTGTTTCTCGCTGTCGTCGGCTCGCTGTTCGCACTCTTCATCAGCGCCTACTCCATGCGCATGAACATGACGGACTGGCGGACACTGCCCGTGCCTGCACTGCTGTGGTTCAACACGGCCGTCCTGGTCCTGAGCAGCGTCGCGCTGCAATGGGCCTACGTGGCTGCGCGGCGCGACAACATGGAAGATGTACTCATCGGCCTGTGCGCAGGAGGAGTAGCCGCCGTTACATTCCTGGTTGGGCAACTATTGGCGTGGCAACAACTGAGGGCCGCGGGCTATTTCGTCGCGTCCAATCCCGCCAATTCCTTCTTCTATCTGATCACTGCCGCGCACGGACTACACCTGATCGGCGGCCTGGTGGCGCTGGGCAGAACGACCGCCAAGGCCTGGCGTGGCGTTGAAATGACCCAGATGCGCCTGAGTGTGGAGCTCTGCGCCATCTACTGGCACTTCCTGCTGTTGGTCTGGCTCGCCTTGCTCGGTCTGCTGACAGGCTGGACGGACGATTTCGTCGACATCTGTCGCCGGTTGCTCACCTAGGAGAGGCCAGATGGCGGAGACTGCACTGACAACCCATGGACTATCTCCTGCGCGGCCGGACGGCTGGCAGGGCATTGCGGCCGATTGGTCCTCGGATCAGCGAGCCTTCAAGAATGTCTCCTGGGGGAAGGCCATGATGTGGATCTTCCTCCTGAGCGACACCTTCATCTTCAGCTGTTTCCTTTTGTCCTACATGACGGCGCGCATGTCCACGACCGTGCCGTGGCCAAATCCGAGTGAGGTGTTCGCGCTCGAGATTGCGGGACATCATATCCCCCTCATCCTGATCGCCATCATGACCTTCATCCTGATCAGCAGCAGCGGGACCATGGCGATGGCCGTCAATTTCGGCTACCGCCGCGATCGCGTCAAAACCGCGGTCCTGATGCTGCTCACGGCAGCCCTCGGCGCAACGTTCGTCGGGATGCAGGCCTTCGAATGGACCAAGCTGATCAGGGAGGGCGTGCGTCCCTGGGAAAATCCCTGGGGAGCGGCGCAGTTCGGCTCCAGCTTCTTCATGATCACCGGCTTTCACGGCACGCACGTGACCATCGGCGTGATCTTCCTGATCGTCATCGCGCGAAAGGTCTGGCGGGGAGACTTCGACGTCGGAAGGCGCGGCTTTTTCACGAGCAGGAAGGGGAATTACGAGGTCGTCGAAATCATGGGGCTGTACTGGCACTTCGTCGATCTCGTGTGGGTGTTCATCTTTGCCTTCTTTTATCTGTGGTGAGGTCAGCGCATGACAAATGTGGCAATCGATCTGGAAGCACAACGACCTTCGCTGCATGCCCATGTGCATGACGCTGTCGCACCTGCCCACGCAGAGGGGCAGCAGCATCCGATCAAGCTCTATCTCGTGGTCTGGGGATGGCTGTTCGTGCTCAGCACGGGCTCCTATCTCGTCGACTACTTTGGCCTCCAGGGCTATCTCAGATGGTCGCTGATCCTGCTGTTCATGGTGCTGAAGGCCGGCCTGATCGTTGCCGTCTTCATGCACATGGCCTGGGAGCGGCTGGCGCTCGCCTATGCCATCCTGCTGCCGCCGGTGCTGGTGCTGGTGTTCGTAGCCATCATGGTCTTCGAATCCGAGTACACGCACCTCATACGGGTGCTGTTCTTCGGGGCGCCGGCTTAGATCCTGCCGTCGCGTTTACCCGTCGAATACATCGGCCGACGCGCGGCCGGCGCGAGCGACCAGCTTTTCGTCGGGCGCGGGCAGCGCCTTGCCGTTGTCGCGGAAGCGGTTGGTGATGGGATAGCGGCGGTCGCGGCCAAAGTTCTTTTCCGTCACCTTGACGCCCGGCGCCGCCTGCCGCCGCTTGTATTCGGCGACGTTCAGCAGCCGGTCGATCCGCGTCACCACGTCAGCCGGGAAACCGGCGGCGATGATCGTGGCCAGCGGCTCCTCGCGCTCCACCAGCCGTTCGAGAATGCCATCCAGCATCTCGTAAGGCGGCAGCGAATCCTGGTCGGTCTGGTTCTCGCGTAGTTCAGCCGTCGGCGGCCGGGTGATGATGTTGACGGGAATCACCTCGCCCGAGGGCCCGAGCGCGCCGTCCGGCTTCCACTCGTTGCGCAGGCTGGAGAGGCGAAACACTTCGGTCTTGTAGATGTCCTTGATCGGATTGAAGCCGCCATTCATGTCGCCATAGATGGTGGCGTAGCCGACAGACATTTCCGACTTGTTGCCGGTCGTGACCACCATGGCGCCGGTCTTGTTCGAAATCGCCATCAACAGCGTGCCGCGGGTGCGCGCCTGCAAATTCTCTTCGGTGATGTCGCGCGGCAGGCCGGCGAACGGGCCGGACAGGATCTTTTCAAAGCCGTTGACCGCATCGGCAATCGGCAGCACCTCGTAACGGATGCCGAGCGCCTTCGCGAGTTTCGCCGCATCATCCAGCGACACCTGCGCGGTGAAACGGAACGGCAGCATCACGCCGCGGACCTGGTCGGCGCCGAGCGCATCGACCGCGATGGCCGCGCACAGCGCGGAGTCGATGCCACCGGAGACGCCGAGCAGCACACCGGGGAAGCCGTTCTTGCGGACGTAATCTCGCAGGCCCAGCACGCAGGCCGCGTAATCGCCCTTGTCGCCCTCGATGAGCGGCACCACCGGCCCCGCGCAGCGCCAGCCTTCGGTGCCCTTGCTCCAGCGCAGCGTGACGATGCTCTCTTCGAACGCCGGCAATTGCGCCGCGACCGAAAGGTCGGCGTTCAGTGCGAACGACGCGCCGTCGAACACCAGTTCGTCCTGCCCGCCGATCTGGTTGAGATAGACCAGCGGCAAGCCGCTCTCGGTGACGCGGGCCACCGCGATCGAGAGCCGCAGATCGTTCTTGTCGCGCGCGTAGGGCGAACCGTTCGGCACGACGAGGATCTCCGCGCCGGTCTCGGCGAGGCATTCGACGACGTTTTCGTATTCCTCGGACTCTTCGAGCCAGATGTCCTCGCAGATCGGGACGCCGACGCGGATGCCGCGGACGGTCACCGGACCCGCGGCAGGCCCGCGCGCAAACAGGCGCTTCTCGTCGAATACGCCGTAGTTCGGCAAATTGGCCTTGAAGCGAAGCGCCGCGATGCGGCCCTGATCGAGCAGCGCGCAGGCGTTATAGAGCTTGTCGTCCTCGACCCAGGGCGTGCCGATCAGCACCGCCGGGCCGCCGTCCGCGGTCTCCCGCGCCAGCTCTTCGACCGCGGCGCGGCAAGCGGCCTGGAGCGCCGGTTTCAGGACCAGATCTTCCGGCGGATAGCCGCAGATGAACAGCTCGGGCAGCACCATGAGATCGGCGCCATCGGCCTTGGCCTTGTCGCGCGCGGCGCGCGCCTTGGCGGCGTTGCCCGGGATATCGCCGACCGTCGGATTCAACTGCGCCAGCGTGATCGTAAAGGTGTCGGTCATGGGGCGATGGTGCCTTGCACAAGAGCAAACTGCAATTGCTTGCTTTGATAGCGTTTTCGAGCGAAGTGGACACCGGTTCGCGTGAAGAAAACGCGTCAAAACAAAAGCTTAGATATGCGGTTCTGACCTGATGTCAGCACCGCATATCTAGAACGCGCCTATGCGTTCGGCGATGGCAAACAGCCAGAACGCCCCGACCATCAGCAGCGCGACGCCGACCGCCGCCGAACCCATGTCCTTGACCCGCCCGATCTGCGGATCGTGATCGGTGGTGAGCCGGTCGGCGAGCTTCTCGATGGCGGTATTGAGGATCTCGACCACCAGGACAAACGCGACGGCCGCGACCAGTTCCACGCGGCGCATGACGGTCGCACCGACCAGCCAGGCCAGCGGCACCGACAGCGCCAACGCGAACAATTCCTCGCGGACGGCCTGCTCCGAGCGGATCGCAAAAGCGAGACCGTTACGTGTGTTGATGGTGGCACGCCAGAGTCGCAGCAAGTCAGAGTCCCGCTACCGCCGGCATCGGCTTTTCCTTGCCCGCCCGCTCCTGCTTGAGCAGTTCGGCGATCAGGAAGGCCATATCGATCGATTGTTCGGCGTTGAGGCGGGGATCGCAGACCGTGTGATAGCGGTCGTTGAGATCCTCGTCGGTGATGGCGCGGGCGCCGCCGATGCATTCGGTGACGTCCTGCCCGGTCATCTCCAGGTGCACGCCGCCGGCATGGGTCCCCTCCGCCGCATGGATGGCGAAGAACGACTTCACTTCCGACAGCACCCGGTCGAACGGCCGCGTCTTGTAGCCCGTCGTCGAGGTGATGGTGTTGCCGTGCATCGGATCGCACGACCAGACCACGACCCGCCCTTCCCGCTGCACGGCGCGGATCAGCGGCGCGAGATGATCGCCGACCTTGTCGGAGCCGAAGCGGTTGATCAGCGTCAGCCGTCCCGGCTCGTTGTCGGGATTGAGGATGTCGATCAGCTTCAACAGCTCGTCCGGCTTCAGCGAGGGACCGCATTTCAGGCCGATCGGGTTCTTGATGCCGCGGAAATATTCGACATGGCCGTGGTCGAGCTGGCGGGTGCGGTCGCCGATCCAGATCATGTGGCCGGAGGTTGCGTACCAGTCGCCGGTCGTCGAATCGACCCGCGTCATTGCCTGCTCGTAGCCGAGCAGCAGCGCCTCGTGGCTGGTGTAGAAATCGGTGGCGCGCAGTTCGGGATGGCTTTCCAGATCGAGGCCGCAGGCGCGCATGAAATTCAGCGCGTCCGAGATACGGTCCGCCAGCTCCTTGTAACGGCGCGACTGCGGGGAATCCTTGAGGAAGCCGAGCATCCACTGATGCACGCTGCCGAGATTGGCAAAGCCGCCGGTGGCGAACGCGCGCAGCAGGTTCAGCGTCGCCGCCGACTGGCGGTAGGCCATCAACTGGCGCTGCGGATCGGGGATACGCGCTTCCGGGGTGAAGGCGATGTCGTTGATGATGTCGCCGCGGTAGCTCGGCAGCTCGACGCCGCCGACCTTTTCCGTGTTCGACGAACGCGGTTTGGCGAACTGCCCGGCGATGCGGCCGACCTTCACCACCGGCAGCGCGCCGGCATAGGTCAGGACCACAGCCATCTGCAGCAGCACGCGGAAGAAGTCGCGGATGTTGTTGGCGCCATGCTCGGCAAAGCTCTCGGCGCAATCGCCGCCCTGCAGCAGGAAGGCCTCGCCGGCCGCGACGCGCGCCAGCGCCTTTTTCAGGTTGCGGGCTTCGCCGGCGAACACCAGCGGGGGGAACGTGGCGAGCTGCGCCTCAACATCGGCCAATGCCTTCGCATCGGGATATTCCGGGACCTGCAACACCGGCCTGGTGCGCCAGCTATCGGGCGTCCACCGCTCGGACATGACCTTAACTCCTGAGCAAAAACCGCTACTTATCAAAGGTTACGAAGGCCGGGTTATACACAGGGCGCGGGCCAACCGCCAGTTTAGATTTCCGGTAGTCCTGACAAGCTCTTGCAGCTAAATCCGAATTCGCATTTGCTGTGGCCGCTCGCAAAGCTGGCGGGAGAACACGGTGGCCGAGCCGGGGTTGGACGACGTATTCAGCGACGACATCACGGTGCCCGCGACAGACGGATATCCCCTCGCCGCGACGCTGTTTCTGCCCCGCGGGGCCAAGCGCCACGCCGTCCTGATCAATTCGGCGACCGCCGTTCCCCGCAAGCTCTACCGTGGCTTTGCCAGCTACCTCGCCCACCGCGGCTGCGCGGTTCTGACCTACGACTACCGCGGCACCGGCGATTCCAGAAAGGCGATGACCGGCACCACCAGGCCGAAATCGCTGGTCGGCTTCAAGGCCTCGATGTCGGACTGGGCGGCACAGGACATCACTGCAGCAGTGGCCTGGATGCGCGAACGCTACAAGGCGCTGCCCTTCGCCTATGTCGGACATTCCTTCGGCGGCCAGGCGCTCGGTCTATTGCCGAACAATTCGGAGATTTCGCGCGCGCTGTTCGTCGCCGCCCAGGCCGGCTACTGGAAACTGATGGCGTCGCCCGAGCGCTACCGCGTCTACGCCATGCTGAATTTTGTCGGCAGCCCCCTCACCCGCGCGCTCGGCTACATGCCGGGCAAGGTAGGCCTCGGCATGGACCTGCCGAAGGATGCATTTTTGCAGTGGGTCGGCTGGGTGATGAGCCCGCGCTATTTGTTCGACGATGCCAGGCTCGAGGCCCGCCAGAACTTTCCGAACTACAAAGGCACGTTGCGCGCGCTCTGCATGTCCGACGATCCCTGGGCGACGCGGCCGGCGGTCGAATTGCTGTGCGCAGGGTTTACGTCGATCAAGCCCGAGATCATCACGGTGACGCCGGCAGATGCCGGCGCCGAGAAGATCGGGCATCTCGGTTTTTTCAAGTCCGAGCATCGCGGCACGCTGTGGCGCGGTGCGGCGGAGTGGATTGAGGCGGGGGAATAGCTGCCATCGCGTGAGGCCGGTTGTTGTCGTCATGCTCAACCGTAGGATGAGCTGGCGGGAACAGGGCGCCAGCCGCATCGTTGTCGCGCCGGGACCTGCACCCCATCACTGCTGACATTTTCGGAAGGAGCCGCCGATGCCTACCCAGCCGACCATCGCGCGCATCTGGCGCGGCCGGACACGGCCCGACGTCGCGGACAGCTATGAAGCCTACATCAAGGCCGAAGGCATGCCGCCGCTGGAGAAGACCGCGCTCGGCGTCCAGCTGTTCCGGGAGGATCGCGAGCACGAAAGCTGGTTTACGACCATCTCCTATTGGCCGGACCTCAAGTCGATGACGGCCTTTACCAAGGGCGAGCCGACCAAGGTTCATCATCTCGCGCGCGATGCGGAGTTCCTGATCGAACTGCCGGAGTTCATCCAGATCCACCGCATCCTCGTCGACCGCCAAGGTCTGCGGTGAGAAGGCCTGCGGTGAATTGGATCTAGATCACCGCGACGCAATCGATCTCGATATCGAACGGTGCGAACCATTCGGGCACGCAAACGAAGATGCGCGCCGGCGGATCTTCCGGAAAGTAGCGCGCATAGATCGCGTTGACGGCGGCGAAGTGCGCAGATGAAGTGCAGTAGACATTGCACTTCATCACGTTCTGCAGCGACGTGCCCGCGGTCTCCAGGCATAGTTTGAGCTGCTGAAGGACGAGTTCGGTCTGGCGCTCGATGGGACCAGCGAAGAGTTCGCCGGTCTCGGGATCGAACGGCGGCAGCCCCGAAACGAAGACCATGCCGCCGCCGCGCGTCACAGGCGAGACCGGCGCGTTCCGCTTCGCAAGCCAGGACGACATCGGCTCAACGCGAATGATTTCCCGTTTCATCGTGCACCTCTCGAGGGGACTGATCGAGGGTGCAAGCTAGCGCCGTTCTACGCAATAATAATTCGATTAACATCGAAGTGTCGATGTCGAGATCAGACGATCGCCTGACCCGCCGAAATGTCAGGCCCGTTCGAAGGCCGACCAGATCGCTTCGACCGCCTTGCTCTGGCGCGCCACGGGGCGAAACAGGCGGATTTCGATCGGTATCTGGAATTCGACGTTGCCGGCTTCAACCAGCAGCCCGGCCGAGATGTCCTCTTCCGCCAACGTTTGGGGCAGCCATGCCACGCCATCTCCCGCGCGGGTCATCGACAGCAGTGTCGCGGCAAGATGCGACGTAAAGACCGTCTCAAGCGTGAAGGGACGATCTTTCGCACCCCATTGAGCTGCGACGATCCGGCCCAACCCTGATTGCGCACTATAGGCGAGGTATTTCACCGGATCGCCGCGATGAAGCAGCCACCGCGCAACGCCATTTGCGGCAGGCGCGCTCAGCGGAAGGAGCGTGTCGGCGCCGACCACGATGCTCTTGAATTGGCGGGAGTAGATCCGGCTGCTCATGTTCTTGTGGTGATGACAAAGCAGAAACTGCGCGTCACCCCGCAACATCATCTGCTCGCACGCCTGCATGCTGTCGGAGATCAGGTTCAGGTTTCCGAGCGCGAGAACCCTGTCGTTGCGGCGGACCCATTTCGGGAAGAACGTAAAGGAAAGCGCGTGCGTCGCCGCGATCGACAACGGCCTGACATGCCGGTCTGAAACCTCGAGCGTGTCGCGGCGCAGCTGGTGCAGGGCCCGGGTCAGGACCTCTGCCTGATCGTGGAAATGCTCGCCGGCCGGCGTGAGCGCCACGCCGTGCGTCGTGCGGGTGAACAAGGCCGCGCCGACCCATCCCTCAAGCGCGCGAATCCTGCGGCTGAAGGCCGGCTGGGTGACATGGCGCAGCTCCGCCGCCCTGGAAAAATTCAGGGTTTCCGCGAGCGCCAGATAGTCCTCGAACCAGATCAGCTCCATTGGTAATGCCAAATCAACATAACCAGTTGCGGGATTAGCATTGGCCCGGCGTGAAATCCATCATTATTGCAGGCATAGCCAACGCCCTGTTGCCAGAGCCTCCGCCGACGAGAGTACCTTCGGCATATTCGTTTCCGGCATAAGCTTGACGAGGCGGACCGAACGATCTCAGTGCTACCGGAGGGAATTGCCATGCGTATTGTCGACGTCGTCGAAATCACCAAGCCGATCGCCTCTCCGATCCGGAATGCCTACATCGACTTTTCGAAGATGACGGCGAGCCTCGTCGCCGTTGTGACGGATGTCGTGCGCGACGGCCGCCGCGTAGTCGGATACGGCTTCAACTCCAACGGCCGCTACGGTCAGGGCGGCCTGATCCGGGAACGCTTCCGCAATCGTATCATCGAGGCCGACCCCAGGAGCCTTCTCGACGATAGCGGCGCCAATCTCGATCCGCATCGCATCTGGGCGGCGATGATGGTGAACGAGAAGCCCGGCGGGCACGGTGAGCGTTCCGTGGCTGTCGGCACGCTCGACATGGCTATATGGGACGCGGTCGCGAAGATCGCGGGCAAGCCGCTGTTTCGCCTTCTCGCCGAAAGGAAGGGCCGTGAGGCCAACCCCAAAGTCTTCGTGTATGCGGCGGGCGGCTACTACTACCCTGGCAAGGACAATTCCGCACTACGCGCGGAAATGCGCGGCTATCTCAACCGCGGCTACAACGCGGTGAAGATGAAGATCGGCGGAGCGTCGATCGACGAAGATCGTGGACGGATCGAGGCCGTGCTGGAGGAAATCGGTTCGCAGGCGCGACTTGCCGTCGATGCCAACGGGCGCTTCGATCTCGAGACCGCCATCGCCTACGCGAAGATGCTGCGTGATTATCCGCTGTTCTGGTATGAGGAGGCCGGCGACCCCCTCGACTACGCGCTGCAGGCTGCGCTTTCGGAATTCTACCCGGGCCCGATGGCGACCGGCGAGAATCTGTTCTCGCACCAGGATGCGCGGAACCTGCTCCGCTACGGCGGCATGCGGCCCGATCGCGACTGGCTGCAGTTCGATTGCGCGCTGTCCTACGGGCTGGTCGAATATTTGCGGACACTCGATGTGCTGGCGCAGCAGGGCTGGTCGCCGTCCCGCTGCATCCCCCATGGCGGGCACCAGATGTCGCTGAACATCGCAGCGGGCCTCGGCCTGGGCGGCAATGAGAGCTACCCGGACCTCTTTCAGCCCTATGGCGGCTTCCCCGACGCCGTTCGCGTCGAGGACGGCCACATCATCATGCCGGATCTGCCGGGCATCGGCTTCGAAGGCAAATCCGACCTGATCAAGGTGATGCGCGAGCTGGCTGAGTAAACGCCAGCCGCGCAGAACCGGCCCTGCCTGCTATACGATCTTCTGCGCTTTCAGCGCTTCCACCTTCGCCTCGTCATAGCCGATGGTCGCCAGCACATTCTTGGTATCCGCGCCGAGCAGCGGCGGTGCACGATATTCCTTCACCGGCGTGCCGGAGAAGGTGATGGCATTGCGGATCAGCGAGAGCTCGGACTCGAAGGGGTGCTCGACCTTGACCCGCATGCCGCGCGACTGCACGTGCGGATCGTTGAACACCTGCGAGAAATCGTTGATGGGACCTGAGGGAACGCCGGCCTTCTCCAGCTCTTCCAGCCAGTAGGCCACCGGCTTCTTCAGGAAGTGCCCGGCGAAGATCGCCATGATCTCCTTGCCGTGAACGACGCGGTCGTTGTTCTTGACGAAGCGCGGATCGGTCGCGAGTTCGGGCGCACCGAGCACGCCGCAGGTGCGCTGGAACTGACCGTCATTGCCGACCACCAGCATCAGCTCGCCATCGGTGCAGCGGAACACGCCGGCCGGCATGCCACCGTTGCCCCAAGTGCCGCGCCGCGGCGGGGTCACACCGTTGACGAGAAAGATCTGCGCGTAGTGCGACAGCGAGGCGATCACAGTGTCGAACAGGCAGACGTCGACATGCTGCCCCTCCCCGCCATTGGCCTTACGGTGATACAGCGCGGCCAGAATGCCGATCGATGAGTTCATGCCGGTCATGTAGTCGACGATGGAGGGGCCGACCTTCATCGGCCCCGCGCCGGGCTCGCCGTCGAGATGGCCGGTGACGCTCATCAGGCCGCCCATCGCCTGCAGGATCGCGTCATAGCCGGCGCGCGGCGCGTAAGGCCCGGTCTGGCCGAAGCCGGTCACCGAGCAATAGATGATGCCGGGATTGATCGCCTTGATCGTTTCATAATCGAGCTTGTAGCGCTTGAGATCGCCGACCTTGTAATTCTCCATCATCACGTCGCAGGTCTTGGCGAGCTCGCGGATGATCTCCTGCCCTTCGGGGCTGGCGATATTGACGGTGACGGATTTCTTGTTGCGGTTGGCGCAGAGATAGAATGAGTTGTTGTTGTTCGACTTGCCCTCGGGATCCCTGAGGTAAGGCGGGCCGAAGGCGCGCGCGTCGTCGCCGCCGCCGGGGCGTTCGATCTTGATCACCTCGGCGCCGAGATCCGCCAGCATCTGCGCCGACAGCGGGCCTGCAAGCACCCGCGTCAGGTCGAGAATTTTGATGCCCGAAAGTGGCAGAGCCGACATGAACTTTCCTCCGAAAATTTTTGGCGTGGTGGCGCGGGACCATGTCCGGCGCTTTGATGCTTGCCGATACACCATTTTATACGGCTGAGCCCTGCGTTGTCGGCATGACGCCATCCGTTCGCCACACTCGCCGGCGCGCAAGGCAGCCGGACTGACTGCAGCGTCAAATGCGGCATGGCAGGCAAAGGAACAGCCTGGACGTTGCTGAAAATAGAACGGCCCGCCAAGGCGGGCCGTTCCATCGTCAAACCGTGATTACCGTAATTACCGGTTGCTGCTGGCCTTGGCGCGGCTCGCGCGCCACTCCAGGAATTCGCGGTACAGCGGATCGCGCTCCTGCGGGGCAAGTGCCGTGGGGGCAGCCACCACCGGCGCTGGCGCGGGCGGCGGAACGGCGCCCGATGCCGCCGACACGGCCGAGCCCGGGGGCAGCGGCATGTTGCGGTCGAGCCATTCCTGCGCCGCCTTGAAGCGGGTCCANTACCGTTGCGCGCGGCGCCATTTCCTTCCACTTCGGATGGAACGGCGGACGCTGCAGCTGCGACACCTTGTCGAACATCGTATCCACCAGCAGCGCCAGGCGGCGGTAGCGGTCGCTATTCGGCGCCCAGTTATACGACGCCAGCACCGCTTCCGCTGCGATCGTCTCGACGAAGCCGCCTTCCGGCACCAGGCCCGGATAGTCCGCCGACGAAAGCTTGGACGGCAGATATTCTTCCTGGACCTGCTTGGCGTACTCAACCGGCACCAGATGCAGGTTGCGGTCGTTGATCTGGTTCAGCCACTGCAGCGGCTTACCTTCGATCGCAACGATGGCGTCGACTTCGCCCTTGCGTAGCATGTCGAGCGCGAGCCGCGGCTCCTGATAGATCAGATGCGGCCTGATCCCGAGACGCTCGAACACGTTGATTGCGGTCACGAAGGTCGAGCTGTCGGGCAGATCGACCACCACGGTCTTGCCGNACGCATGCTGGTGATCGTCCGCGGCGCGAGAACGTGCATCTCCTCGTTGAACATCTTCGCCACATAGACGAACTGGTTGCGGATA
>NZ_LLYB01000046.1:218294-221017 GCF_001440475.1 Bradyrhizobium lablabi
ACAGCGTGTCCTTGCGCACGATGCCGGCGTCGACACCCCTTAGCAGCAGGATGTCCGACACCGCCTGCACCGATCCACGGCCCATCACCGGCAGGATGCGCAGGCTGGTGCCGCTGTCGAGCACGGACGCGAGGTCCGCGCCGACCTGGGCATAGGTGGAGCCGAACGAACCCGTCATCAAGCTCACGGTGTTGGCGTTGAGCTGGTTGGCCAGATCGCGCTTGGTGGAGGTGCCATACTTGAAGATGGTCTTGAAGGAATCGCTGACCGCGCCCGGATCGATGCCGCTTCGCACCGGACCGAAGTGCTGCCACTGGCCGTTGGTGAAGCGCATCATCCGCATCTGCTCGATCGGCGCGTGGTCGGACGGGCTGGTATTGATCAGGATGCCCTGCACCATCATCGGAAGCTGGATGCCCTTGAGCAAGCGGGCCTGCTTCATGATGTTTTCGCGCGACAGGTCGTCGCCGCAGTTCTTCAGCACCTCGACCGTCAGCTTGCCGACCAGATAGCCGAGCACGGCCTGGCCGTTGGTCTTGCTCACGCTCGGGACATAGCGCTGCATGAAGGCGCTCCATTCGCGGAACACCGCATCGCCCGCCGCAGCCGAGTCTTCGCCCTCGAGCCTGTAGGCCGCCGACAACAGGCCTTCCGCATTTTGCGGGCCCGCCGGCTGAATCACGGCCGAGTACGAATTGGAGATCGAGGCGGCGAACTGCAGCGGTTTCCAACCGAGTTCGGCGGCGCGCCGGATCGCCATGACAGCGAATTTCGGCGTGGTAAACTCAATGAGGACGTCGGCGCCGGAGGCCTTCATCTTGGCCATCTGCGCATCGATCGTGGTGTCGGTCACCTTGTAGGGCGCCTCGGCCACGATCGGCATCTTGCCGCCGAGACCGTCCTTCAGGCCCTTCAGGTATTCCTTGCCCATTCCGTCGTCCTGATAGAGGACGGCGATCCGGCTGCGGGGATGGTTCTCCAGCAGATACTGCGCAAAGATCTGAGCTTCAGCGGCATAGGTCGGCAGGAAGCCGATGGTCCAGGGAAACTCGCGCGGCTGGTCCCAGGCCGCAGCGCCCGACAAGGCAAAAAGCTGCGGGACCTTCTTCGAGTTCAGATAGGGCTGGATCGCAGCGTTGGTGTTGGTGCCGATGGTCCCCAGGGCCAGGAGAACCTGGTCCTCCTCGACGAGCTTGCGGGTCATCTCCATCGTCTTGGTGGGCTCGTAGGCGTCGTCATAGGTGATCATGTTGACCTTGCGGCCATTGATCCCGCCTTCGGCGTTGACCTTGTCCAGATAGGCCGCGATGACCTTGGCGATGACGCCGTAGGCCGAGGCCGGACCGGTATAGGGAGCGGTGTTGCCGATGCGGATTTCGTTGGGGCCTGGAGGCGCTGCGTGCGCCCGATCGCTGATCGCCGAGCCAGCCATCGCGGCCACGACCAATGCGGCCGCTGCATTGCGCCGCGGCGCGGTGAAAAGCCGGCGCAACGTGCCGCGGGCCACTGACCCCGACAATTGCACCGCCGCCCAACTAGTGTCGCTCAAAGCCCACATTTACCTGTCCCCCAATACAAAGTGTCATTTTTCGAGCAGCGAGACGGGCAGCGTTTCAGTCCTACTCGCTGACATTGTGTCTCAATTGGATTGATTTTGTGTCAAGACCAGTCGCGGCGCGCGGTTAGTCGACCGTGTGTTCAGCCGCGACAATGCCGACATTAGTGTTACCAAAAGCGTTACCAAACCGGCATCGGCCGTCCCCCGCGAACACGGATTCGCGGAATAGTTGCACCGATACAACCTGTCATTGGATTCCCGAGCACCCTTGCCGACATACAGACCAAAATACGGCACGCGTAGGGCGCCGGCTTCCAGAAACAAGAACGGCCCGCCGAAAGCGGGCCGTCCTGTGGTCAAACCGTGCTGACCGGCCTGATTACCTGTTGGCGCTGGCCTTTACCTGTTGGCACTGGCCTTGGCGCGGTTGGCACGCCATTCCAGGAATTCGCGATACAGCGGATCCTGCGGGGCAAGTGCTGTGGCCGGCGCAGCACCCGTCGCCGGCGCAGCACCCGATGCTGACGACACGGCTGACCCCTCAGCCAGCGGCATGTTGCGGTCGAGCCATTCCTGCGCCGCCTTGAAGCGGGTCCANCACCGTCGCCCGCGGCGCCATTTCCTTCCACTTCGGATGGAACGGCGGACGCTGAAGCTGCGACACCTTGTCGAACATCGTATCGACCAGCAGCGCCAGGCGGCGGTAGCGGTCGCTGTTCGGCGCCCAGTTATACGACGCCAGCACCGCCTCGGCCGCAACCGTCTCGACCGAGCCGCCATCCGGCACCAGATTCGGATAGTCCGTCGACGAAAGCTTTGACGGCAGATATTCGTCCTGCAGCGTCCTGGCGTATTCGACCGGGACCAGATGCAGGTTGCGATCGTTGATCTGGTTCAGCCACTGCAACGGCTTGCCTTCGATCGCAACGATCGCGTCGACCTCACCCTTGCGCAGCATGTCCAATGCCAGCCGCGGCTCCTGATAGATCAGATGCGGCCTGATCCCGAGGCGCTCGAATACGTTGATCGCGGTCACGAAGGTCGAGCTGTCGGGCAGATCGACCACCACGGTCTTGCCGNCCGCATGCTGGTGATCGTCCTGGGCGCAAGGACATGCATCTCCTCGTTGAACATCTTCGCCACATAGACGAACTGGTTGCGGATA
>NZ_LLYB01000046.1:221035-269639 GCF_001440475.1 Bradyrhizobium lablabi
CCAGCGTGTCCTTGCGCACGATGCCGACGTCGACGCCCCGCAGCAGCAGGATGTCCGCCACCGCCTGAACCGATCCGCGGCCCATGACAGGCAGGATCCGCAGATGGGTGCCGTTGTCGAGCACGGACGCGAGATCAGCGCCGACCTGGGCATAGGTCGAACCGAACGAACCCGTCATCAGGCTGACGGTGTTGGCGTTGAGCTGGTTGGCCAGATCGCGCTTGGTGGCAGTGCCGTATTTGAAGATGGTCTTGAAGGATTCGCTGACAGTGCCCGGATCGATGCCGCTTCGCACCGGCCCAAAGAACTCCCAGTGGCCGTTGGTGAAGCGCATCATCCGCATCTGTTCGATCGTCGCATGATCGGACGGGCTGGTGTTGATCAGGATGCCCGGCACCATCATGGGAATCTGCAAGCCCTTGATCGAGCGGGCCTGCTTCATGATATTTTCGCGCGAGAAGTCGTCGCCGCAGTTCTTCAACACCTCGATAACGAGCCTGGAGTTCAGATAGGCGTAGACGGCCTGGCCGTTCGCCTTGCTGATGCTCGGGACATAGCGCTCCATGAAGGCGCTCCATTCGCGGAACACTGCGGGCCCGGCGGCCTGCGCGTCCTCACCCTCGAGGCGGTACATCGCCGACATGATTCCTTCGGCGTTTTCCACGCCCGCCGGCACCATCACCGATGATACCGATTCGGACACCGAGGCGAGGAAATGGATCGGCTTCCAGCCGAGTTCGGCATTTCGCTTGATCGCCATGGTGGCGAATTTCGGCGTCGTGAATTGCATGAAGACGTCGGCGCCCGAAGCCTTGAGCTTGGCGATCTGGGCATCGATATTGGTGTCCGTTACCTTATAGGGAGCCTCGGCCACGATCGGAATCTTGCCGCCGAGTCCGTCCTTCAGGCCCTTGAGGTAGTCCTTGCCGAAACCGTCGTCCTGATAGAGCACCGCGACCTTGCTGCGCGGATGGTTCTCCAGCAGATACTGCGAATAGATGTGGGCTTCGGTCTGGTAGCTGGGCAGGAAGCCCATGGTCCAGGGAAAGTCGCGTGGCTGGTCCCACATCGTCGCGCCCGAGGCGACGAAGAGCTGCGGGATTTTCTTGGCGTTCAAATAAGGATGAACGGCCTGGCTGGTATTGGTGCCGAGGCTCGCCAGGATAAAGAGAACGTTGTCTTCCTCGACGAGCTTGCGGGTCGCCTCCATCGTCTTGGTCGGATTGTAGGCGTCATCGTAGGAAATGAAATTGATCTTGCGGCCCCTGATGCCACCCTCGGCGTTGACCTTCTCGAAATAGGCCGCCATCACCTTGCCGATCACGCCATAGGCGGAAGCCGGGCCGGTATAGGGCATGGTATTGCCGATCCGGATCTCGTTGGCGCCTGGGCTCGCCGCCGGGCCCTGCCCGAAAGCCGGCGCCGCCATCGCGGCCAACATCAGCGCCGCAGCCGCCCCGCCCAATGGCGCGGCGAAAAGCCGGCGCACGGCCCCGCCTGCCGGAGACCGAGATATTTGCTCGATTTGTCGACGTGAATCGATATTAGCCCGCATAGCGGCGCCCCCCTGTTGTATCCCCACAACGTATTTTTATTGTTTTTTTATTTTACGCGCTTCGCGTCGCGCGAGTGGTCAGCGTTTCAACCCTACTCGCCGACATTGTGTCTCAATCGGACTGATTTTGTGGCGAGTCTAGGCGTTCCGTGCGGCATGGTTACCGCGCGCGTATCTCGACCGGGAAATGCACGGGATCGTCGTTAACCCTTCGCCTCCTGCAATCGTGGCGTGCCCATGCCCAGCGAAGAGCGGCGCATCACGCGAATCCTGAAAGCAACCTGCTAGATCGAGGAATCCGGATCGGCAATCGCTGGACGCGACACAACGTAGCCGGCACAGGCGAGGAACAGGACCGCCACACCCGCAGCAAGGGGCAGCGAAGGATCGACGCTGTACCAGAACACGACAAACCCGATGGTCATTCCCGCGCAAGCCATGGCTTTGGCCGGCCGTGGGATGGCTCCCGCGGCACGCCAGTCCCGCAGCGGTTTGCCAAGTGTCGGATGATCAAGCAGCCACGCCTCGAGCCGCGGCGACGAGCGCGCAAAGCACCAAGCGGCCACGATCAGGAAAACCACTCCCGGCATCAGCGGCATCACGAGGCCAATCACGCCGAGCGCGACCATCACCCAACCGAGGCTGAAATAGATGATCCGCATCAGCTCTGCCGCCGGTCTGTCTCTTTAAGCAAGGACCGCTCGCTTTCTCGCCTCCGCGCCCCCTTCTCTTGGAACTTCAGAGGCAGTCCACGGCTGTCAGGACGCCGTTCTCAATGATGGCAGTAAATGCGATGGGGTCGGGCTTGCCGTCAAGCCAAACACGGCCATTTTAGCGGCGTCACATCTCCAACCAGCACGAATTTTCCGCCTTGATAGCTTCGCATTGGGTTCGGAGGGCCGGAAGCGGGGGCAACTTTTCTTCCGCTTACCTGTCCATGTCGGAATGGGCGCGGCCCAAATCGAAAACTGATCATGGGCGCAGCGGCTGCATTGCGCTCGCAGTTTTCGCCGCGCGTACCAACTGAAGAAACTCGGAGCGATAGCCGTAAGGATCGTCGCCGCGCGCTGCCGAGGCGATACGCAACACGTCGTCATAGCCGAACTGGCCGGTGTGCTTTCCGCCACGCAGAATCTCGCCGAACGCGGCCACACTGGTTGCAAAGCGGGCATCGGGTGGCGCGTCCTCGAAGCGGCCATGCTCCGATGCGCGATCGACGGGTGTGCTGATCAGCACGCTTCGATCGGATCGCGGCAGCTTGTAGCGGATCTTGACGAAGGCATATTCGGCAGGCGTCGGCGAGCCGCTCGCCGGGGGTTGCGCACCGTACCTGAGATCGTCGACCACGCGAGGCCCGCCGACAGGCACGATGTCATAGAGCGCCGTCACGGTTTGCCCCGAACCGACGTCGCCAGCGTCGACTTTGTCGTTTGCGAAATCGTCGCGATTGAGAAGTCGCGTCTCGTAGCCGATGAGCCGATATTCGGCGACGGTTGCGGGATTGAACTCGATCTGGATTTTCACATCCTTGCCGATCGGAAACAGCGTCGAACTTGCCTCTTCGACCAGCACCTTGCGCGCCTCGTTGATCGTATCAATGTAGGCGGCGACGCCGTTGCCGTTCTGCGCCAGCGTCTGCGCCAGCGCGTCGTTGTAGTTGCCCATGCCAACGCCAAGAATCGACAGGAAAATGCCCTTCTCGCGCTGGCGCTCGACGAAACCTTTCAGCTCGTCTCTGTTCGTGATCCCGACATTGAAGTCGCCGTCGGTGGCGAGGATGACGCGGTTGACGCCGTTGGCATCAAAATTCTGCTCCGCGAGCGCATAGGCTTGCCTGATGCCCTCGGCGCCGGCCGTGCTGCCGCCTGCCCCGAGCCGATCGATCGTCGCCAGGATTTTCGCTTTCTCGGACACGGAAGTGGGTTCGAGCGCCGTGCCGGCATTCCCCGCATAGGTCACGATCGCGATGCGGTCCTCGGGCTGCAACTGGGTGACGAGCATCGCGAGCGACTGCTTCACCAGCGGCAAGCGGTTCGCCGGCTCCATCGAGCCCGATGTATCGATCAGGAAAACGAGGTTGGCGCGCGGCCGGTTTGCCTGTTGCAGCGCATACCCTTTGATACCGATGCGAATGAGCTTGCGGCCTTCCGCCCAGGGGTTCGGAAACACGGAAACGTTGGCGCGGAACGGTTCGCTCGCCGATGCGGGCGCTTCATAGCCATAGGGAAAGTAATTGATCAGTTCCTCGGTCCGAACCGACGCGGGCGGCGGCAGGACATTGCGGCTGAGCTGCGCGCGGACGAACGCGTACGACGCCGTATCGACATCAATGGAAAATGTCGAGACTGGCGCATCGCGCGCGACCTTGAAGGCGTTTTCCGGCGCATTCGCAAACTTGTCGCGGCCGACAGGCTCGGACGCGCCAAGAACGTGCTCGCGCTGGTGGGCGTTCCGCGGGACATCAGCCTGCGCCATCTGCGGCGCAGGTGCCGGTGGCGACGCGCGCGTGAAGCCGGGATCGCCCTGACCTCCGACCCGCCCTCTAACAGCGTACATATCTGACGGTGCCCCCGGCATGGGAGCCCTCAACGCCGGCGCGGGAGGCGCCTTCGGAGCAGGCAGCAGGCCCGCGATCCGATCTTCCACGCGCGGCTTGGCGGGAGGCGGCGCCGCGGCAACCGAAGGCGCGGCGGCTTCCTGGTTGGGCTTTCCGGCCTGATTGGTTTGGATTTGCGTCTGCGGCTGGGCCTGGCTTTCGCTTTCCTTGTTTGCTTGCACTGTCGAAGGAGCTTGAGCGACGTCGTTGATAGCCAGCCGTTCGATGCGCATAGCGGCATCCTGCAGCTGCGGCGGCCGCATGAGATGGAGGTAGGCGCCCGATCCGGCAACAATACAGGCCAGGCTGGCAGCCAGGAGATATCGCGTACGATTCATGACAGTCCTCTCGCGTGACGGCCGCAAGGGCGCGGCGGTTCGCTCGATGAGACGGATGTCAGTCGGCATTCCTTGGCCGTTCCCGGCGTTTTTTTGATCGAAGCGCAGCAGCGCCTGTTGCACAGAAGCGGCACGCGCGTCCGGCGCAGGCGGCGGAGGGTCGGGCAAACGCATGATGTTGTGATCAGTACTCATCGCCAATGTCCTTCGCGAGACCCGCCAGTCGCCTCACCTCGTGCATGCGGCCGGAGATGGTCGACTCGGAGACGCCGAGCGCCGTGGCCGCCTCCGCGTGCGTCATACCTTCGCCGACCACGAGCACGACCGTCTCCCGCAGCAGCGGCGAAAGCCGCGCCAGCTCGCTCGCGAGCCAGCTGCGACGAAAGAGATCCCGGCCATCCGGCCGCGCCGCCATTTCGGCAAGAACGGCGAGATGGCCTTTCAGGCGAGCCAACGTCGAATGGCGCCGATGGTGATCATGGCAGGCGTTGCGTACGATACCGACCAGCCAGGTCGTGAACTTCGCCTCACCCCTGAAAGAAGCGATCCGTTCCACCAGCGCGCAGCAGACATCCTGGCAAATGTCCTGCGCGTCAGTCTGGGAGCCGGTCATGCGCCACGCAACGCGGTGCATGAGGTCGTAGTGACGCCGCAACAGGGCTTCGAATGCGGCACGGTTGCCCTGCGTGGCCAGACTGACGAGGTCGTCATCCGTGGTGGCGCCATCCGGCGGCTCAGTCACCTCTGCGGTCATCAGCTGAATGGGGCCCCCCATGCTCTTTCCTCAGGGACAGCAGGATTGAGCAAGACGATCAGGACCGTTACCCGGTCCTTCGGCCGGTCCCGTAGGGAACCGGGATCGCACGCGCTTTATCACTACCATCGTAACTGCACCCATAAGCCGGGGCGCCCGGGAGGAGATTTTCGGGCGTTCACGGATTGAGACGATGGAGACGCGGGAATCCTTGGCCAGGTTCGAAAAAATTTCCGGACGGCGCGACGTTTGACCTCGCAAAACGCGCAAAAGTCGCAAGCCAGATACATCGCAATCTACGAGAGTGCGCCTGGGATCTCAGGGCTGGATGTGGCGCGGGCCAATCAGCGTCGCTTCAGCCGATCGCATCGGCGAAAGCCAAGGGATGTGCGAAACGCTCGATCGCGAAACCAGGCATCGGGCGTTGGAAAAACCGCCCACTTGTCGGAATGAAATTCCGACCTCTCGCTAAGTCATTGAAAACTTGGAGCGGGTGAAGGGAATCGAACCCTCGTATTCAGCTTGGAAGGCTGCTGCTCTACCATTGAGCTACACCCGCATCGGCGTTGACCTAACACGCCGCGCAGGCGGCCTCAACCCGCCGCGGACGGCCCTGTCCGAACACCCCCGCAGGCCCGGTTCGACCCAGCTCCGCCCTTAACAGGGGCCGATTCGCCACCTATATTGATGTTTCCATCAACAATGAAAGGAGGTGATCCAGTGTCTTATACCAAGCGCTGTCACCTCGCTGGGATCGCCCGCTAGGCCCTTTTTGAAGGCTTGGCTCCGGGCGCTCTCAGGCCTGGACCAGCGAGAACAAGAGTTGGGGCGCGGCGGGAACCATCCCGCCGCGCTTTTTCGTTTGCAGCTGAAGCGGGATACTAGCCGCCCCCAAGCGACTCGCGGATCTTCTGCGCCAGGTCTGCTTTCCGGTACGGCTTTCTGAGCAGGGCCAGGCCGGGATCGAGCTGGCCCTCATGCACGATCGCATCGTCCGTGTAGCCGGAGGTGTAGAGCACCTTCATTCCCGGACGGCGCGTCACCACGGCATCCGCCAATTGGCGGCCATTCATGCCGCCGGGCATGATGACGTCGGTAAACAGCAGGTCAAATTGGGCGCCCTGGTCGACCAGCGCGAGCGCGGCTGCGCTGTCGCTGGCGACAAGCGTGCGATAGCCGAGGCCGCCGAGCTGGGCGATCACATAGCCGCGCACCAGAGCGTCGTCCTCGACCACCAGGATGGTCTCCTGCCGCCCGCGCGGCGCAGCCGGGACGAACGACGGCTCGGCGGCATGCGAGGGCTCGCCCTCCGCGCGCGGCAGATAGAGCTTGACCGAGGTGCCGCGCCCCTCCTCGCTGTCGATCCTGACGGCGCCGCCGGTCTGCTTGGCAAAGCCGTAGACCATGCTCAATCCGAGCCCGGTGCCGCGCCCTACCCCCTTGGTCGTGAAGAACGGCTCGAACACGCGGTCGCGGATCTCGGCTGGAATGCCGTGGCCGGTATCACGGACGGCGATCATCACGAACTGCCCGGGCTTCAATTCGCTGTCGGTGGAAGCCGAGGCTTCGTCGAACGTCACGTTGGCGGTCTCAAGCGTAAGCTTGCCGCCGCCCGGCATCGCATCGCGCGCATTGACCGCGAGATTGACGATCGCCGACGAAAGCTGCGAGGGATCGGCCAGCGCGCACCAGGCGTCGTCCGCAAGCGTCGTCGCGATCTCGATGTGCTCGCCGAGGATCGGCGTCAGCATCTTGGTGGTCTCCATCACCAGGCTGTTGATCTCGATCTCGCGCGGCTCCAGCGGCTGCCGCCGCGCGAACGTTAGGAGCTGCGAGGTGATCGCCGCGCCGCGCGTCGCCGCGTCGTCGATCAATTGCGCGATCGCGGCGAGCTGCGGCTTGTCCGAAAGGCCGCCCTGCAGGATCTCGATCGTGCCGGTGATGACGGTGAGCACGTTGTTGAAATCGTGCGCGACGCCGCCGGTGAGCTGGCCGATCGCATCCATCTTCTGCGACTGGCGCAGCCGCTCCTCGGCTTCGCGCTGCTTGGTCAGGTCGGTCGCCGTTCCGCGATAGCCGAGGAAACGGCCGTCGTCGGCGAAGATCGGTCGGCCGTTGACGCTGACATGATGCACCCGCCCGCCGGCGTCGCGATGGTCGTACTCGAAATTGCGGAACGGTTCGTGCCGCTCCAGCAGCGCCATGTGCGCGCGCCATTTCTGCGGCTCGGCCGCCTGATCGGTCGCCAGATCGATGCGGCGACGCTTGCCGATCAGTGAAGGGCGGTCCACGCCGAACGCATCCACCCGCTCCGAGATGTAGGTGAACACGTGATCCGGCCCGGTCTCCCAGAACCAGTCGGAGGCGGTCTCGGCGTAATCGCGAAATCGCTGTTCGCTCTGGCGCACGTCCTCTGCCGCCTGCTGGCGGACGGAAATGTCCCGTTCAAGCCTGACATTGGCCTGACGCAGGTCGCCATAGGCATGCTGCAGGCTGGTGCACAGGGCGTTGAATGCCTCGATCACCTTGTCGAGTTCATCGGCATCGCGCGGCGGCCGGCGATCCAGCCGCAACGGCGGCGGCGGCCGCGCCAGATTATAGCCGCTGACGAACTCGGCGATGGCGGCCAGATGCCGGGTCACCAGCAGATGGAACAGATAGAGGATGAAGAAGGAGACCAGAAACGTCTTGGCCGCCTGGCTCGCCAGGATGACCAGCGCCTTGTTGAGCAATTGCCGATAGACCTCGGTCAGCGTCGCCTCGACATGGAGAACGCCGATCTGGCGGCGGCCTGACGGCGGCATGACGTAGTCGAGCGGAAAGTCACGCACGATCACCGACCGGGTGGCGCGCTGGCCAAATGCGAGCCGGACCGGATTCGGCCGGCTGGCGATCTCGCGGATCTCGACCGACTGGACATCCGGCAGATTGAGAATGCCCTTGAGCTGCAGCTCGAGCTGGTTCTGATCCAGATTCCACAGGCTTTCGCCGAGGCTGTCGGGATAGCTGCGGCCGATTTCGTCGAGCCGCGACTCGATCACGCCGACCTCGCGTTCGTATTCGAGGTATAGCTGGAGCACGGTGAGTGCGAGCGTCACCACCGAACTGAACAGCAGCACGCCGGCAAGCAGCCGCATGCCGATACTGCTACGGAACCTGCCAAAGATACGGGACAGGCGAGAGCCGAACATCGACGGCGGTACCTTGTTCAGCCCGCTCGTTGCCGCGGCAGGCGGCGTCGCGCGGTCGCGGCGAAACTCATTCTCACCGTTGCCCATGCACCGCTTCCCGCTGGCTCGCGACACAAATCTGCTCCGGCCCGATGGTGAGCCGCAACCATCGAAACACTCGGCCTTTCATTCGAACCTGATCGACCCTTTTCGCGCAGCCAGACTGCGCCGGTTCTTTTCGGGCGGCATGGATCGGATAACGCCCCTGCAATGGAATCCGGGATAGGTTAGCACGGCGTGTGCTAAAATGACACAGGCCCGGCGGATTGCGGTGGAGTCTCAGGCCGGCGCGGCAGAAGGTGAGTTCAGGAGACTTGGCGCAGGAGACTTGGCGCAGGAGAGTTGGCTCAGGAGGCTTTGCTGATGTGGCGGATATTCCTGGTCTGCATCTCGATGCTGGTGACCGCAATCCCGTCGCACGCGCAATCGGTGATCAGGCTGGCGAGAATAGCTGGAATTCCCGACCAGTTCGTCGGCGGCGAAATATTGCGCGCCGTCTACGCGCGGCTGAACATTTCAATCGAGTTTGCCGACGTCCCGGGCAAGCGGGCGCTGGCGCTATCGAGCTCCGGCGAACTCGACGGCGAGGTCCACCGGATCGCCAACCTGGCGCAGACCTATCCCACGCTGGTGCAGATCTCTCCGCCGATCAACTACATCGAACCGTCGGTATTCACGACCACGCTTCGATTCAACGTCCGCGGCTGGGATTCGATCCGGGATTACCGCATCGGCATCGTGCGCGGCGTCGGCTCGTCCGAGGCCGGCACGCGCGGCATGAGCCACGTCACCGCCGCGACCAGCCTCGAGAGCATGATCCGGATGCTCGATGCCGGCCGCTTCGAACTGATGGTCACGGACCTGTTCAGCGGCAACGCGGCAGTCAAAAAATTGGAGCTGCAATCGCGCATTGCGCCATTGTCGCCGCCGCTGCAGCGGATCTACATCTACCATTACCTGCATGAGCGGCATCGCGATCTCGCCAGGAAGGTCGGAGCCGTCATCCAGGAAATGGACGCCAGCGGCGAATTGGCGCGGTTGCGCGAGGCACTCGTCAAGCAGGTCCTGAGCGAGCCGTAATGGAATGCGCGCGGTCCGGCTTATGCGCCGGCGGCCTGGATGCGATCAGAAGCCGCAGAGATTGACGAAGCGCGGGCGCGGACCGCGGCGGTCTTCGACGATGCGCTCGCCGCCATTGATGGCCGAACTGCCGTAGTAGCGGTGATGGCCGGTGACGTCGTGCCAATCGCCCGACAGCGACGATGACGGCGAGGCGCAGGACCTTGCGGCATCGCATATGATCGTGGCTGGCTTGCTTCGCATGACCGTCTCCGTGAATGGTGCGCGTTGGCTCGCGTTCTGCTCATCAGTCGTGCCCTTGCCAAGGCGCGTTCAAGGGGCAACGGATATATCGTGTTTCCGGACTGTTTCGTGGGGCTACCCGTTTGTCGGAATCGGCTACGGCGAAACGTCCTCGGAAGGGCGGCCGATCCGGCCCGCCCGTCCACTTCGCTCGAAAACGCTATGTGAAGGAGAAAGCGATGCTCTACGCCATGCTGGCCTATCATGTCGAAGCCGAGGTCACGTCCTGGACCCCGCAGGAGGACGCAGCCCTGATGACCGAGCTGCTGGCGGTGCATGAGCGGCTGAACGCAAAGAAGTTGCTCGGGCCGGCGGCGCGGCTCGGCGGCACGGCGGAAGCCCGCACCTTGCGCGGACCGGGCGCGGGAATGGTGATCGACGGGCCGTTTGCCGAGACCAAGGAGCAGTTGCTGGGGCTATACGTGTTGAATTGCGCCGACGAGGCGGAAGCAATCGCCATTGCCCGCGACCTGCGCCGCGCCAATCCAACGGCGGTCTACGAGATCCGCCCGATCAGGCTTTACCTCCCCGGCGCAGCGTTGCCGGAAACGTCGAACGAGCCTGGCCAGGGCTGAGGCTTCGAACTGAGTCTGAGGAAGGCAGCGCAAGCCGGCGGCAACAGGCCGCCGTCCAGCGTTGCTTGGATCAATATTGATACTGATATTGCCCCGGGCAAATATACTGTCCGTAGCTGTCGTAGTAGCATTGGTTGTAGTTGTTGTAGTAGCCGTAAGCGCCGTAAGCCGCAGCCGCGCCGACAGCAGCAGCACCAACGCCCCAACCCGGACGATAATAGCCGCGGCCATAGCCCGGATAACCCGCGATTGGACGACCTGCTATCGGACGACCCGCGATCGGGCGGCCCGCTATTGGATGTGCTGGTCGTGCAATGCGTCCGGCATGCACGGCGCCGCCGCGGAAGCCAGCTGCACGCATACCGCCGCCGTGAAAGCCGCCGCCACCGCCCCGGAAGCCGCCGCCACCTCTCCCACCGCGGGCGTAGGCATCATCGGGAATGAGGGTTGCGGTGACCAGAACAAGTGCTGCAAGGGCAACGAGAATAGATCGGAGCATGACGTGTCCCTCCCTGGGTTGCCGAGCCCGGGAGCCTGTGCCGTTTGCGGCGTATGGGGTTGATGTAGATCAACGCGGATGTTGCCGACAGGGTGATCGGACTGGCTGCCTGTTCTCTCAGCCAACCTCCGGCACTGCTCGGCCTCGTTACTGAATCGGTAGGCATGTCTCAGGCATTGCGTCGGTCGATGTCGAATGAGAACCTCACGCGCATCACAGGGCCGTCGTCGTCGCGTACTTCAACTGACATATGGGCAAACGAGCCGGCAGACTGGCTTAGCACGGCATCACGAGCCGCGTCCGCCATTGATCGGGCGGCTTCTTCCTGAACGGCTTGCATGTCGCGCAGCTCCATACCCTCTTCATCGACGGCGAGCACGTCTCCGTCGCGAAGATCGAAGTAATAAAGAGCCATGTCGCGCTCTCCAAAATGCAGGCGGGAGCGCAAATATCTCTCGGTCACCGGCGCCTACGGGACAAAGCGGCCTTGGCCGGTGATGTTCGTGAACGAGCGGGGTGGTGCCTCAGTTCCTATCTGGGAGGCTGCAAGCCCTGCGTGGCTTACTTCTAGGCTGGTTCTGGTGGTTGAAGCCCCGGAGAGGAAAGCCATTCGCTAATATGAGCCGCGGTATCAAGTTGCCTGATCTTTCTAAGCAGTGCCTCCTTCTGAGGGCCAGGTTCTAGCTTGGCAACCTGGGCTTCGAGCTTGGCTTTCTCGGCTGCGATATTTTCCTCGAACGTGTGGGGAACAGATCGGCGACGCTGCATGACATAACCCTCGTGCTTACGGGTCCTAACCGTAGGGTTTGCGCTTCCGATCCTAGTATGCCGGTGCCCCGGCGTCGGTTCCCTTGTGAACACTCCAGATCAGGCCACCGTGATTTGGAATTGGGCCCTGCCCGGTTTTTGCGGTGCAGAATCATCCACTTTTCAGCCTGCCACGAAATCCGCTTCGTCCCTATCAATGGACATCGTCAACCCGGAGGGTGGCGTCGATCTTCCTCCCGCAGCAACTTCTCCCAATTCTCCTCAAAGATGCGAAGAGACGTCCTGCAAAGAGCCAGCAGGCTGGGGGCTTGCCATGTACCTTTTGCGTCGCCTGCGAGTTGCCGTGACACTTGGCTGCCAACGTCCGCCACCGCTGCTTGAATGTCAGTGCGCTCGTCGTTCTCGCTCCGAACTCGCCTACTTCTTTTTGCCGGAGCCCAGGATCGGTTGCCAGCCACCGGTCTTCTGGCTCGGCGCCGCGGCTATCACCTTGATCTTTTCCTTCTTGGGTTTCTTGGCTTCCCGGTTGCCGCGTCGCTCTTTGGCCATGTCGGTCTCCTCCTGCTTTTCGAGATGATTGAATTCGTCCTCCAGGAGGACCAGCCCGCGCGGGGTGCAGATCCTCACGTCCACGTAGCCTTGGTGCAGAAGCTGCCTGGCCTTCTTCAGCGCGGCCGCTGCCGTAGCGCGGCCGAGATTTTCGCGGACGCCTTCATGATTGCCGCCGACCAGGTATTTCAGTTGCAATCGCCTGGAGGTCGCTCGCGCAATTTTTCTTGACGCGCCATCCTTGCGCGAATGAGTGCTGATCTCCCTCGAAGACGCTTTAGGCATGGAGGCTGGCCACCGCGATCACCATGATCACAAGCAACAACGGGATGATAACGGGCGGCACGATCCACTCGGCCAGGCGAAATTGCCGCAAAAGAATGCTCCTGCTTCTTTGCGGCGGGAGCGCGGGGCGCCCTCAGTCACCGATGGATGCCGGGGGAATGCGGTGATCGCTGACCCTACGCCGATATTCCCTCAATAGCGAGCACCAACACGCTTCGCGGCGACCGTGGCATGAGCGCAAAGGAAGCGACGCGGAACCGCCTCTATTCGTCGTGCGGCAAGAAAGCGATAGCTATTGTGGCTGAAGGGGCGCATGCTGCCTTCGGGCAGCACCGGCGCAGGCGTTTACGAGAAAGGCAGGCGCACGTGGCTATCGTGTCCCGACGTGAAGTCGTTACCTTCAAGCACCCGTTCCAGATCAGAGGCATCGATCGCCTGTTGCCCGCCGGCGACTACGAGGTCATCACCGATCAGGAGACAATCGACGGACTGTCGTTCGCGGCGTTCCGTCACGTCGCCACCATGATCATGGTGCCGGCGAAAGGTTCGCGCGGCCTCGCGATGGAGATGATCTCGATCGGCTCGGTCGACCTGGCGGACGCGCAGCGCGTCGATGCGAGTGCTTCCGATGGCTGACGAACCGCTCGACCTCGATAGCCACCGCGGCATGGCGGCGCAGAAAGCGACCGATCTGCGCCGTGCGCTGGCGGAGGTGGAGACCCATGCGCGGGAGCTGCGCGAGCGCCAGGCGGAGATCGAACATCATTTGCTGTCGTTCCCCGCCGCGTCGTGGCCGGAGGCGGCCGTGAAGGCGCGCTACGTTATGCAGCTGTATGCCGCAGGACTGCCACCAGACGACACGCGGCATCGTGACCTCATCGCCGCCATCCTTGAGGATTTCGCCCGGCTCACCGAACGGGGCGGAGGCAACGATGGTTGAGATGCTTTGAGGGAGTAGGACATATGACTCTCCAGCGCGGCCGTTTCATCGGCTATGAATACGACAGGATGATCGTCCTGTTCTCAATGCTGGACGGAGAGAGGGAGGTCCCCTGCGCGATCTCGACCTCCGCCATGGATGAGCTGGAAACTGTGGTGCGTGCGAGAGCGGGCGAACGCGAAACGCAATTCATGCGGTTGCGTGAGCGCATCGAAGCCTGCGCCGACGGCAAATATCAGGCGAGCGAGTTCGAGGGGGCGCCGCCCGGCATCATCCTGCGCAGCATCGATTTCCGGCAGCGATAGCAGCTTCCCTGTGTGGACCTTCTTGATATCCGCCAGGCGTTATCCGGGTGAAGGCTATCAGTCATCACCGCTCCGCCCTTGCCATCCATCGGTGACCGAGAGTGTTGTGCTCCCGCCGCCAACAGGGAGTACCGCATGTCCGACGCGCAACTTACCGACAAGCCTTCGTTCCGCGAGACTCCGCCCCGCTGTCCAATGTGCCAGGCCCGCATGAAGGTGCTGCGCGTTGTGCCGGGCAGACCCGGCTTCGAGCATTGGACCCTGAGATGCAGGACCTGTGGGCTTGTCCATGAAGCTCAGATTTCCGCAGATCCGATCAATTCCGAAGCCTGAGGGTGGTGCGCTGGGCGAACCCATCCCAATAGGGCTCAAAAATTTAGCAGCCCGCGCCGAAGGCTCTCGAACGCCATTCTGGACACGTTGGCCGCCGACCGGCCTCAGGGTCAGGCATACGTGCCGATAGCCGGTCATGGACGTCGAGCCAGGCTTCCCTGCAAGGTCCTACGTGGAGGCTGACTTCCTCCGCTTCTTTTTGGCTATCCGCACTTCGTCTTCATTACGCGCGTCTTCGCGCCTTCGCGCTTCGTCAGCTTCCCTCAAAGTTCGCAAGCGCGCCATGTTTTCGCGAACCGCAATGGCTTGCCGTCCGACATCGATCAAAGCTTTCTTTCCCTCTTCGGCGGCGATCCTTAGGCGATTTGCTCTCGCAATGCTTTCAGGGGAAGGTTCGGCCGATTTTCTGCTAACCATGTTCTTCCCCTCAATTTCACGACGAAAACCCGCTCAACCCTTGGGCCGAGCGGGCACAGCGCTTTCCAGTACATCCGTGGAAAAGCGCGACGGGCTTTAGGCGAGCGAGAGGTTGTCCGCGCTGACCTTGCCCCGCATCCTGTCGGTCTTTATTTCGAAAGTGACCTTCTGGCCTTCAGCCAGGCCGCCGAGGCCAGCGCGCTCGACCGCACTGATATGCACGAACACGTCACTGCTTCCGTCATCGGGCTGAATAAACCCGAAGCCCTTTTGGCCATTGAACCACTTCACGGTACCTGTTGTCATTCTCTTCTCCAAATCGGACCTCGCGCGCCGATCGCGCGGGCAAAATTCAACTTCGTCGATGTCTTTGGAAAAGGAGCCCGCGGGCGCGTTCAACAAGGCACAGCGGCTGATCGAATGCATCTAACATATACCAGTTTCGCGGTCTTGCAATGGACGCAGCCAGGTTAATTCAAGCGCGAGGTTCCCTTAGCGCTTTATGCTGCCTCCCTTAATTCCGATAACGGCTAACTGGTCTCTGTTTGATCTGCTTGATTGGCCGCCGGTGACCTTGCGATCGGCAGGAGATCCGCCTTCCCGCGTTGACGGCAATGATTTTACCAGAAGCTGTCTCGACGACGCGGAGCTCTTAGCGATGCTTGCGACTGGGGTCCTCAACGCTTGGGCCCTAAACTCCATTGAAAGGCTGCTTCGAAGGCCGGTCCATCAGACGTTCGCACTTCGATACCCACACGTGGGGGGCCTTCTGAGCGAAGCGTGTCGCGCGCGAGATCCGCGAGGGCCAAGGTGGCTTCTTTCCGTGCCGCATCAATGTTGGGCAGGATTGCACCTTCATGGTCGGAGGTGAGCTTGCCATTTGAGAGAACGTCAAAAAAGTACCGGGTCATGCCAAGGGCTCCCTGTTGTGGCGGGAGCGCGGTAGGTCTCTCAGTCACCGATAGCAGCCAAAATCCGTGCGGTGATGAAGGCACTTTGTACCCGGATCGGCAGAACGCCTATAGGTATTTTTCCGTCTCACCGAGGAACTTTCAAGGATAGCTAAAAACCTCNACCCTGCTTAAGCAAGCTTTCTAGCTGCTGGTCAGGGACGGCAACGCATAGGNCAGACTACCGCCTCGACTTATTTTGCAGAGCACGAGCAAAAAAGTCATGGGCTATCGCATCCAAGGCTGCGGAGATTTGCTCGCCAGCCTCCTGCGTGGTGACAGTTTTTCGTTCGAGCCTTTCGGCCTCACGAATGTAATCCATGGACAATTCGCGCAAGCGTTGCAGCTCCGAGTCATCAGGCAACGGTGCGATTTGAGCCAAAAGGTCTTGCGCCCGCGCACGCGCGCGTTCGGTTCTAGAGCCATCCATGACAGCCTCCGAGGAACTTACACTTGTGAATTTTGGATCAGTTCCTCTGCCGAACAGGCATTCGAAGGAGAGGAAGGCCTTTGAGATCGGCTCGCCGATCAATAGAGCCAATGCGCACGGCAATGTGGGGTTCCTGACATAGCGCCAGTTTTTAGCGTCTGTCTGCGGACGTCCCTGCTTTTTTGTGCGGCAGCACCTTACTTCGCAGGACCCAACAGCCTGGCGTAATGGCGCTTCACCGTCCCGTAGCACTCGCACGCGCCGTCTTGCAGAGCTTCCGGATCGAGGATGTGGATCTTCCCCCGGGCGTACTTGATTAGACCGGCAGATTGCAGAGTGTGGGCAACCACAGTCACACTCGTTCGCCTGACCCCGAGCATTTCCGCTAAATATTCTTGCGTGAAGAGTAGAGTGTCGGTGCCTGCCAGGTCTCTCGCCCGCAACAGCCAACGGCAAAGACGTGCCTGAACATGATGTGTTGCAAAACAAGCCGCCGACTGCTGCGCCTGAGCATATACGGTCTGCTCATGACGAACGAGCAGAGACAGCAGTTTGGGACTTTGCAAAGCGGCCGACTTCAATCCGTCGATGCTGCAAACGACGATGTCGCCGGCCAGTTGGACAATTCCGCGGCTGAGAGAAATCCGCCCGTCAAGCGCTGCCGCGACCCCAACAACGCCATCCGAGCCGACCATGGCAGCCTCGACCATGTCCCCTGTCTCGAGCGTCACGACCAAAGACACCACCCCACTCGTCGGAAAGTAGACGTGCTTGATTTCCTGCTCTGCTTCGAACAAGACCGAATGCTGCTTGAAAGGTGTAATCTTGAGATAGGGCTCAAGTCGGTCGGAGTCGTCTTGGCTGAGCTGGCTGAGCAAGAGGTTCTTCATTGTGCGCTCTCGAGGACAGGCGGGNAGCGCAAAGAACTCTCAGCTATCGGTTGCCTTACTGGATACCCGATAATGCCNAGCATTGTAGGAGCCGTACCTTCCATAGCTAGCTTTAATTTCACTATGTAAGGTACCAGACAGACAGCATTCCGCGGCGATCTCAAAATCCGATCAGCGACCCATGCCAAATGTGCCGCGTCATGAAGCGAAACCGTTCAAAGCCACACTCATTTGAAGATCGTCTCGCTGAAGCAGCAGCAAAGTTGAATGCGCAGGCACGCGGGTTACGGCCGGGACAACAACGCGAAGAATTATTGCAAAAGCTCCGCCAGATAAATACGGCGGCGTACCTAAATGGGTGGTTGAAAATCTCCCGGCTTTAGACCTCCAAAGTAAGACAGGTCGCAAGGGAGGATCACATGATCACTGATGCCTTCGATCGCCGAACCATAGCCAATATGGAAGTGGCCCTTGATCGTGCGTGTTTACTTCTTCCAACTGGAGGCGAGAAGCACCGGGCTCGTCGGATCATCGCCGGCAAAATAATTGAATGCGCCACTCGTGGTGAGGCCAGCGTGAGCAGGCTTACCGAGGCCGGATACGCCGCTGCGATGCAACTTGGGGCTTCCGCGCAGCCCTCCGTCAGGGAGAAAGAGGCCGCCGACTAGGAGTGCCGTACTCCAATTGGGAAATGACCGGCGCTGGTCGAATGGTCTTCGCGGCCATGCGCTGCATATGCCGAGACGCCTGAACATTAGGCTTTATCTCCCCGGCGAGGCGTTGCCGGAATCACCCATTCGGGCATGACGTTCTCTCCTGCCTTCGGTTCGCGAGCGACAATGGGAATTCGGATGACGTTAGAAAAATGGCTTGCAGGCGGGGCCAACGGCCCGCCTACGCCCTTTGGGCTTCGGCGCGGCAGCCTTCGCTACGATGGGGCTTGCCGAGCCGTAGCCTCGCGGAGCGAGCGAAGGATGGTGGGGAAGGAAGGACTCGAACCTTCGAAGCCATACGGCGGCTGATTTACAGTCAGCTCCCTTTGCCACTCGGGACACTTCCCCGTCCGTCCGCGTCAGGAACCAGCCGCCCGAGTGGCGGAGGACCGGACCATGGATGACGCTGAGGCCGAAAGCGCGGATCGAACCGTCTGCGGCCGGCGCGTTTATGGGCGAAGGGAGGTGGCAAAGTCAACCAACGCGGACCACCAAAAACGCGCTTCGGGGGCCAAATTGCCATATTCGGGGACCCGTGACACAAGCTCCCCATGAGCGATCGCGACCGAAAGCCGCCGTTCCGCCGTGGCGGCGGCAAACCCTTCGAAAAAGGGCGGAAATTCGCCCGTCCGCCGGGCCGGCGCGACCGGGAATCGAGTCCGGACGGGCCGGTGATTCTCTATGGCTGGCACACGGTCTCAGCCGCCCTCGCCAACCCGGAACGGCGGATCCGAAAGCTGTTCCTGACCGAAAACGCCGCCCGGCGGCTGGCGGACGAAAATATCGACACCCGCGTTGCCCCTGAAATCGTCCGGCCGAACGTGATCGACCAGCGGCTCGGCCCCGACGCGGTGCATCAGGGCATGCTGGCGGAGGCCGAGCCCCTGCCCTCGCCCGATATCGATACGCTGCCGCAGGAAGGCATCGTGCTGGTGCTCGACCAGATCACCGATCCGCACAATGTCGGCGCCATCATGCGCTCGGCGGCGGCGTTTGCGGTGAAAGCGATCGTCACCACCGCCCGGCACAGCCCGGAGGCCACCGGCGTGCTGGCAAAATCCGCCTCCGGCGCGCTGGAACTGGTGCCGCTGGTGACCGTGCAAAACCTCGCGCGCGCGCTGACCGAGCTGAACGACCGTGGCTTCCTGACCGTCGGGCTCGACAGCGAGGGCACCGAGAATCTCGCCGCCGTGCCATTGCAGCAGCCGCTGGCGCTGGTGCTGGGCGCCGAAGGCAAGGGATTGCGGCAACTGACCCGCGAGACCTGCCGCGCGGTGGCGCGGCTCGACATGCCCGGCGAGATCAAGAGCCTGAACGTGTCGAACGCCGCGGTGCTGGCGCTCTATATCGGCGCCAGCCGGTTGGGCCTGATGAAATAAAGAACGCCCGCTCGCGGAAGCGAACGGGCGTCGAAGCTTCAAGCTACGATTGGATCAGTAGTAGCGACGCAGCACGCGCCGACCGTGATAATAGCCGTAGCGGTGTGCACGATAGTACGGACGGTTGTAGCCATATCCGTAGCCGGAGACCGAACCTTCGCGATAGACCGGGTACGGCGCAAAATTGCCGGGACCAGAATAGGTCGGACCCTGGTTGATCCAATAATACTGCTGCTCCGGATCGGGCAGACGCTCGCGGACGCCGCAGGGGTTGCAGCCGTAACCGTAGCCATATCCATAGGCCGCGACCGGGGCGACATAGACCGGCGCTGCGCAAGGGGCGTAATAACCACAGGCCATCGCGGGTGCGGCTGCCATGACGGCCGCCGCCGCCACCAATCCTTTAAGTATCTGACGCATTACTCTCTCCTGTCGATGTTTTTCGTTGTCGTAATTTTTCTCAGCGCGGAAGGCGGTGTGGCCATCGTCGGTTGTCCCGCGGCGCGTAGATGATTTCGGGCGGATCGACGGGCACGTTGGACTGTGCCGGCAGCGGCGCCGACTGCGCCGACCATGACTGATGATAACTCTCGGCCGGCTGCGGCAATCTTCGGTTCGCCGGCGGCTCGATTTCCAGGCGCCCGTAACCGGGCATGCGGCCGGCGCTCGGATAATAACGACCGACCTGCGGCACCGGATCGATATAGCGGCCGCCATAGATGGTCGGCTGGACCTGGTTGCCCTGACCCAGACCCCACTCGCCCTCGACCACCGCGTAGGAGGCGTCGATGCCGTTAATGATGATGGGAACGCCGGGACGGCCCGGAATCACGAACTCGAAGGCGCCGTTGGCAAAGGCGAGCGACGTGGTCGCGATCAAAAGTGCCAGTGTGACGCCAATACGCATCGCTCGGGACCCGGTTTTTCTCACGTCCCAATTTAATCCAACCCGCCATTTCAGGGGTTAAGGCGGCCGGCCAAACTGCCGGTAAGGTGAACGCGCCAGCATGGAGCACCGCTCAATTGCGAGAAATGGCGCTATCCAAATGTTAACGCCGGCGGGATCGGAAGTCCGACCCGGGGGATCGGCCGCGCCCTCGATTGTCATTTGCGCTGACATATCGCACCATCCCGCCCCTCTCCCACTTCCTCCGGACTCCAGCCGAAATGCCTGAGATGACGACCAAAACGCCTGCGAAGAACGTGCTCTGGATCATGTGCGACCAGCTTCGCTACGACTATCTCGGCTGTACCGGGCACCCCGTCTTGAAGACGCCGAACATCGACGCGATGGCCAAACGCGGCGTGTTGTTCAAGAACGCCTATGTGCAGTCGCCGATCTGCGGCCCGTCGCGGATGTCGTTCTATACCGGCCGCTACATGCGCTCGCACGGCTCGCACTGGAACGGCTGGCCGCTGCGTGTCGGCGAGCCCACGCTCGGTGATCACCTGAAGAAGATCGGCGTGCGCAACGTGCTGGTCGGCAAGACGCATATGGCGCCGGACCTGGAGGGGTTGAAGAACCTCGGCATACCAGCTGACACCATCATCGGCGTGCACGTATCCGAATGCGGGTTCGAGCCCTATGAGCGCGACGACGGCCTGCATCCGACGGGCCGGCCGCGGCCGGCCTACGACGATTACCTGCGCCGGCATGGCTATGACGCTGACAATCCCTGGGAGCACTGGGCCAATTCCGGCGCCGCCGATGACGGGACCTTGCAGAACGGATGGCTGCTGGTTCACGCCGACAAGGCCGCGCGCGTGCCCGACGAGCATTCCGAGACGCCCTACATGACGCGGCGCGCGATGGAGTTCATCGCGGAAGCCGAGGACGACGGCAGGCCGTGGTGCCTGCATCTGTCCTACATCAAGCCGCACTGGCCCTATATCGCGCCGGAGCCCTACGCCAGCATGTTTGGACCTGAGGACGTGCAGCCGGTGATCCGCTCGCAGGAGGAACGCGCCAACGCGCATCCGGTGTTCGCCGCCTATATGGACATGCGCTACTCCCGCAACATGTCGCGCAACGAAGCGCGCGAAAAAGTCATTCCGACCTATATGGGCCTGATCAAGCAGATCGACGACCAGATGGGCGTGTTGATGCAATTCCTGGAAGCGCGCAGCCTGCTCGACAGCACCATGATCGTGTTCACCTCGGATCACGGCGACTATCTCGGCGATCACTGGATGGGCGAGAAGGATCTGTTCCACGAGCAATCGGCCAAGATTCCGCTGATCGTGATCGATCCTTCAAGCGCTGCCGACGCCACGCGCGGCACGGTCAGCGACGCGCTGGTCGAAGCGATCGACCTGGCGCCGACCTTCCTCGACTACTTTGGCGGCACGCCGCCGGATCATATTCTGGAAGGCCGCTCGCTGCTGCCGCTCCTGCATGGCGACAAGCCTGCCGATTGGCGCAAGGTCGTGTTCTCCGAATACGACTACGCCATGCAGGACGTGCGCGTGATGCTGAACCAGCCGATCGATCGCTGCCGCCTGTTCATGGTGTTCGACGGCCGCTGGAAATTCATCCACGCCTCCGGTTTCCGGCCGATGCTCTACGATCTCGAAACCGACCCGCAGGAATTCGTCGACCGTGGCGCCGATCCCGCCTGCGCCGATATCGTGGCGCGGCTGCAATCGGAACTGTTCGACTGGGCGCTGCATCCGAAGATGCACGTCACCACGCCGAACGCCAAGATCGCGGCCTATGCGGCCCAGCAACTGCAGGTGAAGAACGGCGTGCTGATCGGCATCTGGGACGAGGCGGAACTCGGCGCGATCAGGGAACGGATCGGGATAAAGCCTTAAGCGGCCGGGCGCCTGGCAAAAACCATCGAGGCACCTCGGTGTTGCGTCGGCGACACGTCGTGCTGGTAAATTGCGGCCGCTCACGCCACATTTATTGCGGTTCCGAGCGCGTGGGCGCTACGGTCGCCCGGCGAAACACCTTGCAGTCCCCTGAGGAGCGCAATGACGTCCTATCGCGGCAATATCGGATCTGTCGGCTGGTCATCCTTTTCCCGCCGGGCATCGTGGCGTCGACTGCATGCGATCGCGATCGCGGTCTTGCTGCTCCTTCCGATCGGCGCAAGTCCGGCGCTGGCAGCGCCGAGTTCCGCGTCCACGGCCTCGACTGCTCACGTCTATCTGCTCCGCGGCGTGCTCAATATCTTTTCGCTGGGGCTCGATGACATTGCCGCACAACTGCGCGCGCAGGGTATTCCGGTCACTGTCGCGAACTTCGCCTCGTGGTCGTCGCTCGCCGACGAAGCCGCCATCGCGTACAAGAGCGGCCGGATCAAGACGATCATTCTGGTCGGCCATTCCTCGGGTGCGACCGCGCTGCCGGACATGGTCGCCAAGCTGGATCAGCTCGGCGCTCCCGTGAAGCTCGCCATCGGCCTGGATTCGGTGTTCCGCACCAGGCTCTCGGGACGCGTGGGACGCTACGTCAACTTCTACATTGCCAATGGCAATGGCGAGCCGGTTGCGAAGACCGCGCAGTTCCAGGGCAAGCTCGAGAATATCAATGTGCAGAACGTTCCTGGCGTCGGGCACATGTCCATCGAAAAGAACCAGATCATGCAGCGGAAGGTGATCAGCGAGATCGACGCTGTCGTCTTCGGCCGATCCGCGCCAGCTTCGGGGCCGCAGAAGCCGCGGCAGCCTGGAGCGGCAGACGCGGCAGGATCAGGCACGGCACGCGCCGCGGCGGTACGCCAGTAGTGCGAGCACCGTCGCTTAAGCGACGAGTGCCGCAAATTCTGCCGATTCCTCGACGATAGATCACCCCGAGAGCGTCGGGTGACGCGGCCCGCCGGCATTCGGGGGCAGGCGTAGCCTTACGCCTAAATCGCGAGCGGAATGTCCATGAGAAGTCCGACGCAGATTGCGGCGGTGTTGATTCGTACGGCCCTTTCCGCCTGCATCTTGTCGGCTGCTTGCAATCTTGCGGTCGCCGATCCGGTCGCACGCACGGCCACGGCTGTCGCAACCGTCGCTCCTGATGCGCCGCCGGCCGCGATCCAGCCGCAGGCGCGCGTCTACCTGTTCCGCGGCGCGCTCGGTCCGATCTTTTCGCGCGGGATGGACCGCCTGACCAAGCGCCTCCAGGAAGCCGGTATCCGGGCTGACGTCTACGAATTCACCATCTGCCGGCTGATCGCGGATCAGGCTATCCGCGATTACCGCGACAATGCTGTTCCGATCGTCCTGATCGGTCATTCGATGGGCGGACTGTGCGCCTTGACGTTCGCGGGGATACTGAAGTCCGAAAACATCTCGGTAAGCCTGGTGGTCACCATCGATCCGGCACACGCAAGCCCGAAGGTGCCGCTGAACGTCGAGCGTTTCATCAACATTTTCCTGTCCGACAGCGTATTGGGCGGCGGCGATGTGGTGGCCGAGCAGGGTTACCAGGGTCACTACGCGAGCTTCGATTTGAAGCAGCACGAGGAAGTCACCCACATCAACATCGACAAGATGGATTCCATCCACGAGCAATTGGTGACTGCGATTACACAGCTTCCGGCGACGCCTTTGCCGGCCAAGGGAGAGGCGCTGCCGCTCCGCTACGTCGTTCCTCCCGATGCCCCGCTGGAGCTATGGGACAGCGGCACGCAGCAAGCCGCTCGTTCGGGCGATACCTTGCAGAAGCTTGCGGAACTTAACCACGTACCGCTGTGGTCGCTGACCCAGGCCAATCAATTTTCCGACAGCGCACTGTTGTCGGTTGGCCAGCGCATTCTGATTCCGCGCCGTCTCGTGCCGCCTGCCGCGACACCGGCGGCGCCGCGACCGAAACGATAGATTGCAGATGTTGCAGCGTCAGGTGGGCCGCAGGAACGGAATCAGCATCGGGACACGACGGCAATACGATCCATAGGCATCCGCACCGAGTTCGGCCGTGAGGAAGCCTTCCTCCATGCGGGCCTTCAAGCCCATACCGAGCGAGATCAGCGCCGCACCCAGCATCGCGGTCACAGTTCCGACTGCAATACCCGTCACCAGCATCCCCGCGATGAGCCCCGTATAGATCGGGTGGCGCACCATGCCGTAGGGGCCGGTGTCGATGACCTGATGGCCCTCCTTGTGGGTGATCGCGTTCGACCAGAATCGTCCGAGGTGAATTCTTCCCCACCAGGTGAACGAGATCCCCGCAAGGACAAGGCACGCCAGCACGTAGATGCCGAAACTGCCGAACTGCCAGAGCGGCGTTTCTCCCAGGAGCTTGCCGGTCAATGGCAAGAAGAGAATCGCTCCCATGTAAATGAGAGCGCGGTACTTGAGCGAGTCCGAGCTCATCACATTCTTCTTGGTTTGACCGGACCAAAACGACGCCACGACCCAACTGATGACCCACAGAATCCAGATGATGGCGAGCAATTGTGTGGGCCAGGTAGTGGTCCAGCCACTCAAGGCGAAAGTGAACCATTGACCAGGATCATTCATATCGCAGACCGTCTCAAGTGATTGGATCAACCGCCGAACCGGCGCTCGACGTGAAACGGTCGAGAGCGAGCAGTCGGCGTTGAGTCCCATTCGGGTTGATTGTTGCCGCCATCAAGCAGATGCGCAATGGTTTCACGCAATACGGGTTCTACGGGGCCCGGCGCATAGCCCAGCTCCCGTTGCGCTCTTTCGATCGACAAGGCCCCCGCCCGCAATGCGATACGAACGCCTTCAGCCGTACCGGACGGAGGCCGGCGCGTCACGTGATCGGCGATGAACTCCAACGTTGCAGTGACCATTTCGGCGACCTTGCCGTTCACATGAATGCACCGGACGCGACGGCCGCTGACCTCAGCCATGATTTCGAGAACGCGTCTTAGCGGTATGCTTTCGCCACCGAGCACGTAGCGGTGTCCGGCGCGTCCGCGCTCCATGGCCAGGATCAGCCCTTCGGCGGCGTCGCGCACGTCGACGAGGTTCACGACAAAATCGAGATGCAATTGAAGCCGTCGGTTGAGGAAATACCGGAGCATCGCCGTCGGCGGCGTCACGTTGTGGTCATAGGGCCCGACGGGCATGGTGGGACAGCCGATAACGACCGGGTATCCGGATGCGGCCGCCTGCATCGCGAACCGGTCGGCGAGCATTTTCGAGCGCGTGTACGGGCCCGGCATGTCGTCCGGCAGGAACGCATCGTCGTCGACGGGAGCCATCGATGGCGAGGCACGGAACAGAATGGATTCCGTCGAGCAGTGCAGGAAGCGCTTGATGCCGCGCTTGCGCGCCGTCTCGATCACGACCTCGGTGCCGCCGAAATTGACAGTGTGAAAATCGGCCTTCCGCGGCAGCCACATCCCCGGCAGGCCGGCCAGGTGATAGACCTCTTCGACCCCGTCCATCGCGCGGTCCACCAGGTCCCGATCAAGCACCGATCCCCTGACATGCTCAACCTGCGCCAATGCGCCAGGAAGCGGCTGAAGATCGAGCACCCTCACCTGCTGCCCCCGCGCGACAAGCGCCGAGACGAGGTGCTTCCCGATGAATCCACTACCGCCTGTGACCAGTATGCGCGTCATGCTACGGGTGCACTCAAGCTAAACTATTCGAAATCAAGATGCAGCACCTTGGGGCTGCCCCTGGATGATGACAGCGAGATCGCGCCGGAAGCCCAGCGCGATAAACAGCTTTGCCATGACAAACATGGGGCCCAGCAGCAGGTGGGTCGGATTGTCGACCAGCGCCGGCTGCCGCCCCTCGAACACGCGGTGCCCGACAATCTGCGATGCGACGCCGACGACGATCAGGATGGCCGTCAATGACCACATGCCGGTAGTCGTCGTATGACCGACGATCACGGCAGCGGTTGAGAGCAGCACGACCGCGGACGCAAGGATTCCGGCGCCAAGCGCGAAATCGAGCAAGAACCAATAGACGAGCACCGGTATGACAGCGATGGTTGCCGCGCTGGCCTGGATCCCGAATACCGTGATCGGCCACAGGCTGAGCGGAAGGATGGCGGCCAGGAACAAGAACAGGATGCCAAAGACATGCATCGCGCAATTCCAGGGGTCGCGATGATACTCAACGTAATCCGAAAGCTGCCGCCGAAAATATGAACTCATTCGGTGCTTATCCCTGCTGTCGGCAGACGCGGCTAGATGGGTCAACCGCAAACCCCGCGCACCTGCTTCGATGGCCAACTCCCATCAGAGAAATATAGAGCTAGGTAAACCCGGGAATCATCATCAAGTCAAAGCGCGCGGCACGTTTTGCACTCCACCGGGTGCGCGAAGGCGCTGCCAGCGTCGAGAAATCATGCGGTAATTCAGGCGATTAGCGTCGTCCCCGGTATCGGGAACCCGCATTGCACTGCGATAATTTCCCGCAGGTGTTGCCGTTCAGCCGAGCACTCAGTACCGTTTTCGTGAATACACGCATTATCCGCGACGCCAAGCACGAGCGCTGGCTTGTGACCAGCGCTAGGCCCCTGCCCCAGGGGCGATAACGACAAGCTGCCGTTCAGAATCAAGAACGACCCTTGTTCCAAACTGCTGACACTTCCCATCCAGGGTCTGCTGGATCCATTCGATGTCCCGCCATGTCGGAATGGAGAGACGAAAGTTCTTGATCTGCAGGGGAACCAGTTTGAGCGCATGAAGGCTTCCGCTGGTCAGATCCAGGTCGACGAAATACATCAACGCAAGGTCGTCGCGATAGCGCTCGTAACCAACGATGCCTTCATAGTCGTTCAGGAAATCACCGCAGCCATACAGAATGAGGCGGTCTCGATAAATTTCGATCGCTCGCGGATGATGCGAAGAATGCCCGTGAACGATCGACACGCCTGCCTTGTCGATGAGGGCCCGGGCCAGAATTTGCTGCTCATGGGGAATGTGATAGCCCCAATTGGATCCCCAATGGATTGAAACGACGACGAGATCGCCCGGCCTCCCCCGCGCCATGATCTGGTCGGCGATATCAGACGCACTCGTCTCGGAGAGGTCAGGCAGCAGGTTGACGCCTGGCGCGTCTGACGTCGCGGCCCATTCGAGCGGAATGCCGCTCGATGTCGATCCAAACGAAAAGATCAAGAGGCGCGCTTCACCAAGCATCACCGCCGCGGGTGCGCGCGCTTCATGATCGTTGCGTCCCGCGCCCGTCGCCTTGACGTTGAGTTTCTGCAGGGTCGTCAGCGTCTCCAGCAAGCCGGCGCGACCCCAATCGAGCACATGGTTGTTGGCCAAGACACAGCAGTCGATCCCGGCCGCTGCGAGACACTCTGCATTCTCGGGGCTCATGCGGTAATTGATGCCCTTGTTCTCGCGGTCGTTGCTGCGGGTCACAGCCGTCTCAAGATTGATGATCCGCGCATCCGGCTGCATGCGTTCCAACTGGCCCAGTGCAGCGCCCCAGACGTAGGACGGCCCGTTGCGCCGCGGAATGGGCCCGTTCGACCGCTCGGCGAGCAGCACGTAGTCCTCCGCCGACCGCAGGTAGCGTTCGTAAATCTCGGGGCTGCAGGGGTGCGCCAACACCTGGTCGATGCCGCGGCCGCACATAACATCGCCGCACAGAAAGAGCCGCACCAATTTCGGCTGTCGAGCCGGCAAATGTCTTTCCTCCGGCATGAATTACGCTCAGGTTCTTGAGTCAGATGTCGGCCCCCTGAACGCTGTCATCACCTCGGCCAGCATCCGCTCCTGCTCTCCCGCATAGCGCGGAGAGAAGTGAAAGGGCTCGACGCGGCGCACATTGGCTTTTCGCGCAATTTCTCCGGCAGCCGTCGTTGTAAGGTGCGCCCGGTCCCTCGCCAATGCGGCGTCCGTTCCCGCGAATGCCGCCTCAATGAAGAGGATGTCCGCATTCTGGACCAGCGCCACGATGGCGGCGCGATTGGTCGGCGTGTCGGCAACGTCAGTAACATAGGCAATTTTCTGGCCGGCGGCGACCGTCAGGAGGTCACGCAGGTTGCCGAGTTGCTCGAGGCGACCGCCAGATGCTGCAACAACATCGATCGGTATCAAATGATCGTCCGCGCGGCCTTCCACAACCGCCTGCTTGAGCCACTGCAACCACGGGCCGACCGGAAGCCCGCGCTCGGCCAGTCGATTCTTCCAGATGTTGACATGGGCCGCTTCCTGCAGGGCAAAGCCGAGGCAGGGCGTGCCATGCTCGAGGATGGCGGCTGAGACGCGGCAGATTCGCTCGTCACACAGGACGCCGTCTGAAATTGTCTTCGACACCGGCGGTTCCGCGGCAAAAGCCCTTTTCAGCCGGAACTGCCTGGTGGAGATGGAGTTCGGCGTCTCAAGTTCGCTGACAACGAAGACAAGATCGGCGCTGTAGCTCTCGACCAGATTCCATCGATAGGCCTGAAGCTTGTGAAAGACGCGCTCGGCAAAGCCGGCCGGGCCGTAAAGATGTACGGTTTTCTCCTGTCCCACGAGCAAACGGAGCAGATGATCGAAGCCAACGAAATGATCGATATGCGCATGCGAGACGAAGATCCGATCGACGCGTCGTATCTTCCGCGGTGACAGTGACGCGATTTCCCCGAGATCGAACAGCACACTGTGCGTTTTGAACAGGGTCTCCACATAGACCGTCGGGTCGCCGTAGCGACCGTTGACCAGGCTCGGATGGAAGATCGGTCGCATGACAAGCTATTCTGCAGCGGGATTTTCAGGCGACTTGAGCGTCACTCTACCGTCACTGCCCAAGGATCCCTCCTTCTATGCCAATATGCCCAGTCGATTTTGGACAACGCTTCATGCCCCTCCAGATTTAAGCAGACTTTTTGGACTCCGCACCGGCCTTGATCGAACTGCGGCGCTGCAATCTGATCGCGCTCGCGACGCGATCAGGTAAGGCAATCGATGCTCGCTCACTGCGAGAGCGGGAACTCGCTGCGATCCGCGCGCGCATCGCGGCAGCATCCGTGCAGTGACATCCACTGCCATGATGGTGAACATGCATTCAAGAAAGTTTCTCGTTGTTCCCTGCAACAGGCCAAGGCGGCATTCGTTTTACTCGCGGTAACAACGAGTGGAGAGGAACAATGAGAAAGCTCTCTTACGTGCTGGCCGCCTTGGCGACCCTCGCCATCGGTGTACCCACGGCCGCAAGCGCAGGCGGATTCGGCGTCTATGTGGGCGGCGACCGGGACTATTACGGCGACCGCTACTACGGCGGTCCCCGCTTCGGGTTCTATCAACACGATCGCGGCCTGCATCGCGGATGGTATCACCGCAACTATTATGGCGACCGAGGCGTCGTCATCCGGCGTCATTACTGGGACGACTAGTTAAGACGCTGACCAATGAAAATGGCCCCTTCAAGGGGCCATTTTTTTCGTCTGATCGGGCCGAATGCCCACCTCTCAATTCGTAATCTTGTAGCCCGTCTCTTTCACGATTGGCTGCCAGAAGGCGGTGTTGGCGGCGAGCTCCTTCGTCAGGCCTTCGGGCGTCGAGCCGACCGGGATCAGGCCGATCGCTGCGAGCTTTTCCTTGACCTCCGGCTTGGCGAGCGCGGTGGCGGTTGCCTCGCTCAGCTTCTTTGCAAAATCCGCCGAAGCGCCCGCCGGCAGCCACATGCCGTACCAGGCATCCGCCACCAGATCGACGCCGCTCTCCCGCAGCGTCGGCGCCTCCGGCAGGAACGGCGAGCGCGCCGCGCTGCCAACCGCGAGAATGCGGACGTTGCCGGCGCGATGCTGCGGGATGGCATCGGTCAGCGTGGAAATCGCGAACGGCATATGGCCGCCGACGAGGTCGTTGATGATCGGCGCGCTGCCGCGATAGGCCACGCGGGTCAGCTTGATGCCGAGCGCCTGCTCGAGCCGCGATCCCGTAAAGTGCGGAATGGTGCCGTTGCTGGGAACGCCGAACGTCGCCTTGTCCGGATTGGCTTTCAGCCAGGCGACGAACTGCCTGAAGTCCTTGACCTCGGCTGGGACCGCCGTGCCGACGAACACACAGAACTCGAAGCGGGTGAGCTGGCTGACCGGAACGAAATCCTTTGCCGCATCGAAACTCGGCGTGGTCTCGACCATCGGCAGCAGATACATCGTCGGCCCCGTGGTCACGAGGATGGTGGCGCCGTCAGGAGGAGCCCCCTTTACCGCCTTGATGCCGATCAGTCCGTCGCCGCCGGTGCGGTTCTCGACGATGATGTTGCGATCGAGCAAGGGAGCGATGTGCTGCGCCAGCAGCCGGCAAAGCGCGTCGCCGCCGCCGCCGGCCGCAAACGGAAAGATGATCCTGGTCAGCGGCCCGGTCTGTGCGAACGCCCTGCCCGTCATCGCTGCAAACGAACATACGGCGCTTGCGGCCAGAAAATCTCGGCGTTTCATCTGTCTCCTCCCAACACTTCGTAATTATTGTTCTTCGGCCAGTAACGCCGAGCCGGGCCTCAGGCCAGCACCGTCTCGACCACCGTCATTATTCCGATCGCGATCGTGGCAAGGCCGACGGCCCCCTGCAGGCCGCGGTTAGCCCAGGTAAGCGAGCGCGCGGAGACCGCAAGCGGCACCGCGATCACCATCGACAGCGCGCCCATGCCGATCATCGAGCCGACCCCGAACAGCGCGATATAACCCAGCCCGACGACGGGGCTGGACGCCTGCGTGACCGCAAGCACCAGAAGCGCGGCCGAGCCCGCCATGCCGTGCATCAAGCCGACCAGCAGGGTGCGCCAGCGAAAGCCATGGTCATGCGCGTGGACCGCACGGGCATGCGGCGCGGTTTCGCCGGCATGGCTATGGGCATGGAAATGCACCGTGCCGTCGTCATGGCCGTGCCGGTGGAAATGCACGCGGTCGCGCCACAGCCGCCACAGCACATGCGTGCCGAGGCCGATCAGCATCAGGCCGACGGCGGTCTCGATCGGGCGGGCCACGCTTTCAGGGATCGCGCGGCCGAGCACGATCGCAGCGCCGGCAAACACGAACAGCGTGAGCGTATGGCCGAGCCCCCAGGTCAGGCCGTGCTTGAAGATATCGGCGACATGGCTGCGGCGTGCGGCGATGCTGGAGACGGCGGCGATATGATCGGCTTCGAGCGCATGCTGCATGCCCAGCAAAAACCCCAGCCCCAGAATTCCGAACATACGCCCCCTGCTCGCTGTATCAGTTGAAGTCCGACTCAAAGCCGAACTTCTCATTTTGATTTTGCCCGCGTCTACTTCGCGAACCCGCAACCCGCCCGCGGATCAGTTCCGAGGGCAGGCTTCGCTCGAAATGCCATGAAATACCAGCTGGAAGTCTTTGTCAGGTCAAGACTTCATCGAACAGGCTTTCATCGACGCCCAGGAGCGGCGGTCGGCCTGCTCGTTGTAGAGCGCGGCGCGCATGATCGAACCATCGGCGGCCGGGTTGGTGAATCCGTGCAGTGTGTTGCCGTAACAAATGACCTGCCAGTCCTTCACGCCGCCCGCGCGCATCTCGTTCTCGAAACCGGCGGCCTGCTCCGGCGGCGCCAGCGGATCGTCCACTCCGGTGCAGACCAGCATGCTGGCTTTGACCCTGCCCGGCTGCGCCGGCACTTTGGTCACGAGCACGCCATGGAAACTGACCTCGGCCTCGCGGCGATTCGCGAGCGCATCACGCTGGTTTGACCCAGCGCGCGCACCCGCCAAGGAACGATCCAGCATATGCACGTTTAGCTTGCATCCCCCGCAATGGAGTACTCCCCATGACCAGATATGGAATGTTAGCCGCCGCCGCGATTTTCGCATCCGCGGTGGCAACCCCAGCCCTGGCGCAGCAGGTCATCTACAATCCCGGCTATTGCGCGCAGTTCTATCCGAACGCCAATTGCCAGAACCGGGGACCGGGAAGCCCCTATAGCTACCAGCGGCAGGCCTATCAGGACCGCGCCTGGCGCAACAGCTATAACCGCTATGACAACAGTGGCTTCTGGCCCGGCGATGTCGCGGCCGGCGGCGGTGCGGTCGGCACGGCGGCTGCGATCGCCACCGCCCCGGCCGCCATCGCAGCGCCGATCGGCGGCGACGAGTACGCCCGGCGCAACGGCTTTGTCTGCACCCCCGGCACCTGGTTCCGCGGCGAGGACGGCCGCAGGCACCTCTGCCAGTGAGGCCTAAAGCGTGATGGCTTTTCCTCGAATCGTCATCCCGTTTTATCTTGTTTGAGCATGATCTTTTCGGAAAACCGGTGCCCACTTTTGCGCTAACGCGGCGCTGCGGGTCCGGATCATGCTCTAGCCGAATCGGGCACGAAAGGCGGCCGAAAGGCCGCCTTTTTCATGCGTGGTCGGCGGCAAGAGAATGCGGGGGGTTCTGGCCCTTTGCGGACAAGTCTGGTATTCGAGCCGCGAAGATCGGACCAGAGCGGCGAAGCATTTCACGCTTGCCCATTGCTTCAAATTCGCCGGCTTAGCTCAGCGGTAGAGCAGCGGTTTTGTAAAGCGCAAAGCCGGGTCTCCACGCGTACCGCCTTGTATGTTTTAGTTGGGGTTTTCCCGCTGGGCGGTCGCTCGCCAGCCATCCCAGTCACTGCGCATACTGGTTAGTTTGGGGCCAAATTTGGGGCCACATAAAAAGCCCGCCGGGCGGACCCGGCGGGCTGTTGTCATAGGCGACCGCGGACACTGCCGCGACGGGGCTAGCCCGAGGACGATGATCGTGGATAGCACGGAGTCCCGTCGTCGCCGCGTGGTCCGACGGTAAGCAGATCGGCCCTAGCTCTGGGCTCTCGTGCACGGATCACCTCGCCGAGGTAGCCGATCAGTGCGTGGGCACCCTCGATGGTGGCCGGCCGGCCATCGAGCACGGCGTGGAGAGCGCGCTGCTCGGCCTCGCCAGCATCTTGGAGGCGATCGAAGAGCTCCTCGGGAGGGCATGGCACCGGCGGGCCCGTGCGGCAACTTCGGTGCGACCGTCCATAGTTCTTTGCTGACGATGTACCAGTCGGCGACAGCGACTCGGTGCGCTTTGATCATGGCGAGGACCGGATCGGTTGCGTTCATGGTCCTGCTTTTCTCATTCTTATCCATCAGACTGCCCCCTCCTGCCAGAATTGCGGGAGCGCGGCGGAAATGTTCTTCAGCAGAAAGTGCTGCCAAGGGCGATTTTTGCCCTCGCTGCTCAGCAGGTCATCCGGCCACATGAATCCGTCGACATCGCTGGTTATGGCATGGTCGACAAGGGCGCAAAGGCCGGCCATTGTGGTGGGCACGAGATTCAGGAGTTCGATCGCAGCGGCGTCGGCCGCGGCAGTTGTTCGCATTATCTCTCGCTCGCCCTGAATCCAGCGCGGGTCGTCCGTCTCCACGATCTCCTCGCACCAAGAGGTGATCTGGGACTGACATTGTCCGTGTGGGAGCTGTTCCTCGAGCCTGCACTGACGGTCGACGCACGCGAGCCAAGTGGCAAGCGCTGCCTTGTGCCTTTCAATGGCCTCCAGGATCGGATCAAGGGCCTGCACAGCGCCCGCCGCCATTGCGGACACGGAGAGAGCCGCTGCAAAGGCGGTGCCTCCAGCGGTCACTGATGCGGCTTGGGAGAGGAAACGCCGGCGCGTCGAAACGGCTGGCATGGATGTGCTATTCTCAGAATCAACCTGAGCCATGATCTTACCTCATAGTTTGGGCCAGGCCTGTCGGGGTGTTCGTAGCACCGCGGCGGGCCGCTTGTTTTTCAAGCTTGAAAAGTGTATTGCTGAAACATGAAAAAAGCAACACCAAAGACGCACGGCGGAAAACGGCCCGGATCGGGACGTAAGCCTACCGGCGTTGACCCATCTAGGACGTTCCGCCTATCGGACGAATTTATTGCCAGCGTTGACGCATGGGCTGCGCGGCAGGATGACCAGCCAGGGCGTTCTGAAGCCATCCGTCGCCTCGTCGAGACCGGGCTGAAGGTCAAGGCGAACAAATGACCGACTTTCCCGCGCCCGAATCCGGCGGTATTGGTGCCCCATGCTGAAGAACGTCCCAGCGGAACCTGATGCCATGGGCAAGGGCACCTACAGCGCCGTTGAGGGCGTCAGGTTGCTCAATTTCAATCGGCCCGGATTGGCGCCGGCGCGACGCGTCTCGCGCAACACCGTGGCTCGATGGCTGCGCGGCTATTCCCACGGCGAGGACAACACTCGTCATTCGGAGCCGCTCTGGAGGCCAGATTATCAGAATGAGGATGATCAGATCGAGCTCAGCTTCCGGGACCTGATCGAACTTCGTTTTGTGAAGACGTTCCGTGACCTCGGCATTGGGTTGCCGACGATCCGCGATTGCTACCGACGCGCCGTCGAGGAAGTCCGCGACGATCGCCCGTTCTCTACTCAGCGTTTCCGCACCGACGGCAAGACGATCTTTTTGGAGATTACCGAGAAGGATCACGACGGGCGAATGATTGATCTGAAGAGGCGGCAGCAAGTCTTTCGGACCATGATCGAGCCGAGCCTCCGCGATCTTGAATTTGACGCTTCCACGGTGTCCAGATGGTATCCGCTCGGCATGCGGCAACGGTCCGTTGTCGTAGATCCCTCAAGATCATTCGGGCGCCCGATCGTTCGGCAGGGTGTGCCGACCGAAATCCTGGCAGAGGCGGTCAAGATCGACGGCTCAATAGAGGCGGTGGCACGTTTATACGAAGTGCCTAAAGCGGAGATTCGATCCGCGCTCGCATTTGAGGAACAGCTCGCAGCGTGAAGCTGCTCGTCGACCATAACCTCAGTCCCGCGATCGCACGCGCTCTTCAACCGTTATACCCTGATCATACGTTCCAAGCCCTGAAGGACAGGTTTCCTCCCGATACCTCAGATGTCGACTGGATGACCGAGCTTGACCGCGAAAGTGGGTGGGCAGTTTTAACCAAGGACCTACGGATTCAGTCTCGACCGCATGAACGTCTCGCACTCGATCGATCCAAAATCGTTTTCTTCTTCTTAGAGGGAGCGTGGCGCAAATACTCCGTCCCCGAGGCGGCGGCGCGACTGATTAGACTCGTTCCCTTGATGGCGAAGACAGTAGACATCGCTGATCGCGGCCGGTTTGCACTGCCGATTAATGCCGGTTCAAAGCTGCGGCCTCATCGCGACTAAACCGACCCGACGCTATGAGCGGCGTCTGCGGCGGGGCTAGGTGGGTATCTGTCGTTCGCCTAGAGAACTATAGATATGCGGACTCGGTGGGGATGTGTTCAGAGCTTTTCAGCCGCGAAGACGTCAGGAAGCGCGTCGAGCGCGAACTATGTCTCGAGAACAGCCAGACGCGGACACATTGGTTCTGGCACATCCTTTACGGCACTAAGATCCTTTAGGCTCACCATCCCCAGAAGGGGCCCGGCTCACGCCGGCGCGATTTTTGCGCTTGGGGGCGACGACCCGGCCGCCTATGAATATCCGGGAACAAGCGGGCATTTGGCCTCCGCCTCCCGCTAAACGTGCCATCTTGGCAGCACTGCGAATCGCGAGAGGGGTTAGAGATGTCCGTCGAGTGGTGGGTCGTCCTTGCGACGCTGGCCGGGCCGGTGATCGCTGTTCAAACACAGAAATTTATTGAGAGAGCTTCCGATCGGTCGCGAAGGCGACAATGGATTTTTACGGCTCTAATGTCCAACCGCGCCACTCGGCAACACGATGACTACGTCAAAGCCTTAAACCTGATCGACCTGGAATTTTCACCTGGCAGATTTGGCGGGGCGGCAGACAAGCGGGTGATCGATGCATGGCGCGAACTGTTTGGTGAACTAAATCACGGCATTCCAGACGACGACGAGGACATGGCCCGGCTCCGAGCATGGAATCAGCGGTGCGACGATCGACTGGTTACTTTGCTTTCGGCAATGTCGAAGGCGCTTGGTTACAAATTTTCCAATGAAGAACTTCGACGGGGCATCTATTATCCGCGCGGGCGTGTCGAGCTGGAGCAATCATATATCGCGTTTATGCATGGCATAGGCCGCATTCTCAGAGGGCACGATGCGATCCCAATGAAAATTACGGAAATTCCCGGTTCTGGAGAGACGGCAGCGCTTCAAAAAACACTGAATGAGAAGATGATCAGTGCTTATGATGCGGATGGATCATTCAAGGTTAAGGTGCAGCCGCAGGATCCGGTCGCATCGAAGCGGTCATCGCGGCCCGCGTCCTAGCGTGCGCCACCCTCGCCCCCGCTTTTAAGGACATTGGACAATGATTGAGCGCTTGGGGAACGTTTTCTATTGGACCGGCTGCGCCATCGCGGCACTCTTCGGCTTCTTCGTGCTCGAGGGCCTCATCATGCACGGAGAATTGATCCCCGGCGCCGCGGTCGCCGCTGTGTTCGCGTGGTTGGTTGGTCGAGCCTTCAGGTACGTGCTAGCCGGCCGGTTCTAGCCGACGGACACGCCCACGCGCCAGCGCTGGCCCGGAAATGGCTGTCTGCTAGGGGTCGGCTCTCAACTTAGGAGGGGAAGGGATCTATGATAAAACTGTTGTGCGCCGTTTTTTTTGCTTGCGTCAGCACCGCGGCTGCTCAGGACATCCAAAAAATTAAGGACGCCGCCAACAATTTCTCCCATGAAAATCTGATCTGCGGAGCCTACTACTTGTTTGTGGCTCAGTGTATCCAAAACAAGAACCCAAACGATCCGCTTGCGGCTCAGTATACGACCGGAGCGCAAACATTCATGAAAAGAGGCATCGAAACGGGGAAACTAGCCGACGTTTCTGATAAGGCGATCAGCGCGAAAGTTGAAATCGCCGTCGAGGAGATGAAGACGGATACCGAGAATAATTGCGTAAATATTTCGGTACTCTACAAAAAACACGCCCATCAGTGCAAATCGACATACGAAAATGGCCCGGCCGCCTTCTCCGATCGGCTGACTAAAATGGGCGTCAAGTGAGCGTCCGTCGCCTGTGGTTCGGTAGCCCGAAACATTGGGGCAAGTGCCCACCCTAAAGTTGAGACGCCCGTGCGCTGCCGCAGGAAATGGCTATCTGCGTTTCTTCCTCGGTGACCCTGCCGCTGCAACCGCCTTCGCCGTCACATTCTCGCCGGCCAGGATCCGGCCCTCCAACTTCCGGCGCGCCGCGTCCGACAGCGTTGTGCTCGAGAGCCCGACGAGAACGCGCCAGTTGCGCACCTTCGCGGTGATGTCGGACCGGTCTCCATAGAGTCGGGCAACGCGGATCAACTCGGCAGCCTCGTGCCGGTCGCGTAAATCAAACTGGTCTACGGCATGCGAGAAAGCCCTGTTGCGCGGTGTGACATCCCGCAGCGCCGCCAGCTTGCGGCCGAGCTCGATGTTTCGCTCCACGGTCTTCCGGTTCGCCGACGCTAGCGTCTTCCTGGAGGCCTCGGCCTGCTCTTTCTTGCTCGGCACCTTCACCGGTTCGGGCTGCGGCGGTGTCAGAAGCCTCCGCACCTTGTTGCGGATTATCCGGTTGAGAGCGCTGTGGGCCTCAGAGAGGTAGAAATATTCCAGCCGCCTCATGTCCTCCCAGATGCGGGTGAGCTTAATTTCATCGAAGGCCTCTACCAGCTTGAGCCCGCTGGCAGCGAACTCATCGCCGCACACATCCAGGACCGCGCCGACAAACGGCTCGCGGAATGCGTCCGCATTGTCCTCCGATTCGAGGATACAGCGGCATGCGAGAATTACCCGTCCGCGGCCATCTACACCGAACCGCCGTCCGCGCCAGATTGTGCGTTGGAATGCGTTCATCACCTCGGCATCGGCCGTCGGCGCGTCGAGAGCGACGAGGATTTCGCGGACCTCGCTCGCGAGTTCGTCGGTGTGCCACTGGTGCTTGATGGGTTCGAAGGCGGCGGGGGCGACGTCATCATCCGCACAGTGATCCTCGTCGTACACACGTCCTCCGTCGTCCTAAACAACGTGCAGCCCGGCCGCGCGTTCATCCGGCGTCGACCGAGCTGCGGAGCGTCGCGCACCAAGGCGCGGCACTCAAATCATTCATCCAATCTATGTATGGCCTGCAACGTTGCAATCACTCGAGAGAACGCTCGGCGCGGAGGTTGCCAGCTCGAACCCGCCCGTGACGCGTGGTCTGCAAGTCGAAAGCCAGCCGCATGCCTTGCTCCGGCACGATGCCAGCCACCTCGAACGTCGACGCGTGCACGAATACGTCTGCGCCGGTGTCATCGCACTTGATGAAGCCAAAGCCTCGCATAGGGCAGAAAAATTTCAACGTGCCACCGCGCATCATTGTCTCTCACTCACGTTGCCCAACCGCGACACCTCGGCCATCATCTGAATGTCATCTAACAACCGATCGAAACGCTCTTCTAGCTCCAGGGCGATAACCTCATCGCTGGCGCTCGCGTGCGCGCAATTGCGGAGTTCGTGGAACAGTCGCCGGCGGAGGTTTTCAGGGATCGCACCCGCAACAAACGCGGTCGCTGTGGAGAACAGAGTCTCGCTCGCGACTTGCCGAACGGCTACACGGCCGAGGCGATACTCAAGCTCCTCCACGCGAGCGGCGAGCGCATCGAGGCGGGATCGTCGACGGCGCCACCACATCAATGATGTCCGCCGCTGGGGTGCGAGGGCGCAGCGGCATCCGGGCTCGACTTGCCGTTCGAGCCGGGCCCATTCATCTGCCCGCGGAGACTGATGACCATGCCCTTGATCTCGTTCATCTTGGCTTCGAAATAGGGAGAGGCTTCGATTTTAATCGTCTGATCGAGATGTGCCTCGCCGCTCACCGTGCCATTCACGGAGATGGCGCCGCCGCCGGCCGTCGTTCCGTGTGTCATCGTTGCGGTGACTTCCGGTGCTGGAAATGTCGGCGCCGCTATAAAGCGGCCGCCGCCGAGCCTTGCCGCGCCGCTAGTGCGGTAGCCGGTCGCTGGGACGTAAGTTGAATTTTCCCCTGGCTCACCTGTGTACGGCACGGCCGACGCTGAAGTCGGCCACGTCGACGATTGATTGCGCGGCCCGCCCATTCGCGTGCTTTGGTTCTCACCCTTGGGCAACAGCCCCAGCGGGTCCATGAGAGCCTTCTTCGCCCGCTCGAATGCCGAGTTGATCCGCTCGGCCATCGCTGAAAAGTCTTCGAACATCCGCGTGATGTCTTCCACGTTGTTGCGGATGCCCTGCCCCAGCGCTACACCAGCGCCGCTGTCGCCCAGTTTTTGGATGGCGGTCATGATCGAGTTCAACGCGCCGATCGACGCCTTCGCAGTATCTGCGGAGGTCGCCAGGTTGGTGAGCTGCTTGCTCACACCCTCCAATGCAGTTCCGACGTCCCGCTGGTGCTGTTGACCTGCGCCCTCCAGGCCCTTGGCCAGCGCGTATTGCTGTGCCTTCCTCCACCGCATTTCGCGCTGGGATACTAAGTTCGTGATGACATCCGCGCCGGTGCGGTTCGAGATCGCCTTTGTCGCGAACTCGCCAACCGCCGCGGTGTCGTCGAGATTGACACCCGCCTTCTGCATGCGCGGGATGAGTGTCTCGTCGACCCACTTATCGAGATCGTGCGTGAACGCCTCCTGGCCAACGAGCCGGCCGTCCTTCTCGCGGAGGCCGTGCTTCCTTTGAAACTCGAGGGCTGCCTTTTTCTGAGTACCCCCGATGAGTCCGGAGTACAAACTCTGGATGCCCGTGCCGGCCTGTCCCGGACCCATGTCGACTGCAAGCCCGGGCAACACGGAAGCCATAAACCTATCGCTTTGCCCTTTCAGAGCGCTGCGCCCGAAGCGGATCGCGGTCCGCATGTCTTGTGCTGTAAAGTCAGCCCCGCCCTCAACCTGCGAGGCGCGCGCTTGTGCGTCGAGCCAACTGCGAATGCGGTCCGGCGTGGTGATGCCGCGAGCATCTGCGCCCTGTAAGGCCTTGCGGACCTGTTCTGCGGTCTGCTCGCCCCACATCGGCTTTCCGACGGTCATAAATTCGGCGACCGCTTGCGCCGCCTGGATTCCGGCCCGCTGGTCGCCCAACTGCATTACAGCTTCGCGCGTGGCTGCGCGCAGTTCGGTCTGCGAAACCGACGGGAACGCCTTTGATTGCTTCTCCGCCTCGGCCGCGATTTCGTCGGACTGTGCTTGCGTCAGCCCAACCTGGCGCTGCCGTTCGGTCTCGCTGGAGCCTTCCCGAGATTTGTCGAAGATGTAGCGCGCCCCGCGATAACCCGCATAGCCGCCGCCCAACCACCCGGCTGCGCTTCGGACCACGGGCATTATCTTGGCCGATGCGCTGGCAAACCTTGCCTGCGCCGCGGTAGCGGCATCGGCCTCTATTTTCACCGCGCGCCAATGCGCGACCGTCTTACTCTTCCAGTCGTCCATCGCGCGAAAATAAGCCGACGCCCTCACGGGGCCGCCGCTCTTCAATTGCGCATCGAAGAGATGCATCTCTCGCCGGACTTTTTGCAGGTCTTTTTCGGCAAGGCCAAGCCGCTTGAGCTCGTCCATCAAATTGCCAGTGAACTTGAGGGGCTTGATGGACTCCACCGCCTTGGCGGTCTTTTCCAAATGTTTGAATTTGGAGGCGATCTTGTCGAGCGTGTTCCCGGTGGAATCAGTTGCGCTCACAATTGCGCGGGCTTCGATCACCTTGCTCAAGATCAATTCCTTCTGCGTTCTGCGCTGCCCCTCCAAACCGCGCTCAAATGGTTAAGATAGGGGGCGCCGCCCGGCCAACCTGGGGCGGAGTACTACCCTCGGGCCGGCGGGCGGCGCGACGTTAGGCGTGCGTCGCTGCACGCACGCCTAACGCGATTGATTTTGCCTGTTCAGATCCGCGATGACCTCTGCCCAGGACTGGTCGATTTTCTGCTTTGCGGCATCATTCCGCAAACGCTGCGTTGGGGCGGCGTTCCTTTCAGCATTGAGGAATTCGAGGACCGACATGCCATCGGCATAGTTGGCAGGCACTGGGATTCCGGCCTTTGCGGAGAGGCTGAAGTGCTCAGAGATGCGGCTGAAGTCGTTCCGGCAATACTGGCACTCGCGGTACGAGGCTGAAAGATCGTGTTCGTGTTCGGTCATTTAGGCGGCATCCTCGTGGGATAGAACGGCGGCTGCGCCGTCGTCGGGGGTCAATTCGCGTGCCTCGGCAACATCCTGGAGCAACGCATGCATGATCGATTTCGCCGCCGCGATGTCCGTCCGGATGCGCCTGGCAAGTTCGGTCTCGACAGTCGCGAGATCGCTGCAGGCGCGGTCTGATGCATTGCGGTTAGACATTCTTGAACCTCATTTCCTAAAAAAACGGGCGGTCGACGCACCGCCCGAGTTCAAACCAGCAAGAGGGCCGGCAGGCTGTCTTACGACCTGCCGACACCCGGTCATAATCCCACGCGAGTGCATGCATCGCTACAAAGCAAACGCGCACAAACGCGCATCAGAGCAGTCTGCCGCGCATCAATCGATAGATGTGCTCGTCGACGAGCCAGCGCCCATTCACCTTCAGACCGAAGCCGCCACGGTCGACCGGATTCGCTTCACAATCCCTTCTGATTTGCGACTCGCTTCGGCCATCGATGCCGGTGGCTTGCGATGGCGCGATGTAGCGGGCCGGCCTCTGGGCAATCAGCCGGGCGAGGGTTTGCTCGGCCGCATCTATGACTGCCCGCAACGAAACGATGGCCGCGTCGATTTCGGCGATTTCGGAGTTAGTCATCGGGGCCTCAACACATCCGCAGCGATCTGCGCCGCGTCCAAATCGTTATTGTCGTCAATTTCCATCATGCGCAGCCGCATGGCCTCAAGGTGCTCGTCCTCGACCTGCAGTATCTTGGCGTGGCTGACGGGGTCTGCGTGTAGGAGCCAAAAGGTTGTGACCTTCCTGATAAGCAGCCCGGCGCGCGCGACGTCCTCAATAGTCGCCCCGTCCGCAAGCGCGCGGTCAATGGCGACGTCACGAGGAGCGCGGATAATCGCCAGCGCCTCGGGGAGGCTAATCTTCGTCATCGGAGCCCCCATCGTCGACGATCGGCCGCCCGGCTTTGGCGTCGGCAGCCACCGCGTCGAGCGACGCCTTGAATCTCAAGATGGCCGCGGTGAGGTGCGACTGGATGATCTCACGCAATCCAAGATCCCGCGTGCTGGCGGCCGCGACGCCGGCCAGCTCGCCGCAAAACTTCGAGGCGATCATGCCGACCGCGTAATTCACGTCTTCGAGCGAAATCAGCTCGCTCCGTTCCTTGGCGTTCCGCGTCTCAATCTCGATCGCCTTGGCCGCCCGTATTCTGGCCGTGCCATCGTCGACTTTGATCGATCGGATGTAGGCCGGCACCGCTTGCCATGGGCTCAACCTCCCGTTCGCCGTCTGGAACACTCCCTGTTGGATAAGCTGCGAAACACGCTGTTGAGTCACGCCGAGCAGGGTCGCGATCTCGGTTTGCGACATGCCCGCGGGCTTCGCGGGCTCGGGCTCGGCAGCCTTGGCCTTGGCGGTATTCTTTGGGGTGGGCTTGCGTTTCACGGGCATGGGGGTCCTTCATGAGGATTAAAGTCACAAACAAGTGAATTTTTGCGAGCCGAAATACGCTGAATTGGTGGGCGCCTCGCGCGCGCATGGCTCATCTATCGCGAAAGGTACCTTGAAAAAATCGCGCGAATTTGCCCGATTGCTGCCCTTGCCGTGGCCCGTGGTGCGCTGGCTGCGGCTGGAGGCGGAAGACAGCGGCAAGCGACAGAAGGCGCATGGGTGCCGATCATAGAGGGGCGATTGCTGGTGATCCGGCGGCGCGTGGATGCGGCTTCGCCCGATGGCGCTATGGTGCGGCGGGCCTGCTTGCAGGGCCATGGACGGGCGCAGGCGGCGGGCTGCTGCGCCTATCAGCGCTGGGTGTAGCAGGTGGCGTGCGTGCGTGTTGACGATCATCATCACAGTCTCGCGACACGAAAGTTAGTGCGCGGCCTTGCGCCCCTTGAACGGCGAAAAAGACTTTCACGCGAGGCCCGCAGGGGGCTTCCCGATGTTCGACTGGCCGCATCGCCGTCAATGTCGCCGCGCGTGATCAGTTATCTCGCTTCAGGTGCGGGGCAGTGGTCGGCCAACCCCAGTACAGCCCGGGGGTCGCAATCTTCGCGCGGTAGCACGCCGGCTAGCGTTGCGAACCTGGCCTCATCCCGCGCGCTTGCGAGAATGTCGGCGTCGATCTGGGCCACCTTGGCCTTGCGCTGCTCCGGCGATAGTGCCGCGGCGTCATCTGAAGCGGCGTCTATTTCACGGCCGATCGCAGTCTGGAACTCCTTCGGGAAAAGCCACGCGAGCGTTCCGATAGGGTCAATGCCGAACACATGCACCGGCTGTTGCGCGCCGTACTGTTCCGTCGCCATCCGGATCGTCGGAAACTCGATCTGCCCGCCCTGTTCGATCAGGGCGAAGACGTCAGGCGCCGCCGCCTCGGCACGCGCCTTCAGCTCCGCCAAGGCGATCTGCTTCACCAGCGCGGAAGGTAGCGGAGCGCTCAAAACTTCTGTGCGATCCGCTTGCAGCGCCCGACTACGGCGCCCGGCGCGCTCCAGTGCATCGATTGCAGTCTCGCCATCCTGGAGGCGCGGGGCGGCGCCTTCGTACAAAACGAGTCTGGCGGCATTCGCGCTGATGTAGTTTTCCAGGGACGCGAGCAGCCGCGATGCCGCCTCATACCCGGGCTGGATTTCCGCGGTGCGCTTGTCGCATCTCCGTACGATCGCGCCTTGATGGGCGATCACTTCGAGCAACTGCGACAGAGGGGGTTCCGCTTCATTGAGGAACCCTGACGAGTGGCGCTTTATCTCGGCCATGCGCGCTTCCGCGCTCGCTTTCGCGACCCAAGCCTCTGTCCGATCCCTGGAAATTGAGACTAGCGCGGCGCGCTTGTCTCCAGCGACGTCGCGCAAATCTTGAATCCGGTCACGGGCGGCTTCCGGAACGTTCGGCAGATTGAGTATGTCGGTCATGTCTCATCTCTCGTTGATATGCACCACACATGACGCGTCGCGTTGGTCACTTCAAACGCCCAACAATTTTTCGGACTCTGTCGGCACTTAGCGGACGCGGCGATTGCTGCATGATCGCCCACAATGCGCCGTGGAGATTGCCGGCGATTCGCGGGGGGCAACTGTCGCAAACTCGGTCGCGCAGCCAGCCTGTGACAGCGTAACGGCGCCATTGGGTGGCGATCTCGTGGGCCGCGTCGTGGTCGGTGCGGTCCGCGTAGAAACGGTGCCGGGCTTCCACAATCAGCCGGTCGCGCTCCTCGTTTCGTGCCGCCGGCAGCGTCAGCGCCTGGCGCAACGCCGCGGCGACTGCGGCGCGCTGCGAGGATGTCAGCTCGGCGCCGGCCTCTAGTTCGTCGGCAAGACGCTCGAGGTGATCTGGCGCGTCCTCAGTCACAAATCGAGTCTCGCGCCGTCATGCCGCGACCTCCCTGCATGACGTCGTCGGGTTGGGATGTGACGCTGCCTTAGCTTTCTTCCTTACTTCCCCTTCGCCAGAATCCTTTACACCGGTCTCTCGGAAGAGAGCGTCGCCCACAGGGCGGCGCTTAGGCCGTAAGGCCCGCGCAGCGCGCGTCTCGTCTGCACCGCCGGTGCCAGTGAGACAAGTCCGTCGCTCGTGGATAGAAGAAGGGTGAGGCGATGCACTTGTCTCAAGTGGTATGCCTGCCTCGCTCGCCTTCTTTCGACGGCGCATAAAGGTGGCCCGGCTAATGCCGAGTTGCTCCCATGGCCTTGCCCTTGAGAGGCTCTGCGCCTCATAGACCGCCCGCGGCAATGCGCCATTGGCCAGACGCTTCTCTGCCGCGCGCAGCCGGTCGCGTTCGCGCTTGCGGTCCTTGGCGAGCCGCTGCCGTCCAGCCCGGTTAATGTCATAGCTGCCAATGGTCTTAAGCTTCAGCCGGCGGCGCTCGGCGTAGGTGAGGCGCAATGCGGCGCCCAGGTCATCGTCGCGATCAAATCTCGGATTGTCGAGCGCTTCGTCGACCACGCCGGCGATTTGGCCGGCCGTGATGTTGGGCGCCCACCTGCCGCACCAGAGAGCGAGCCGGTCCGAGATTTCCGGGGCCGTCGCCGCTGGGCCTTTGTCGCGCAGGATCTTTATGAAACAGCGCGCGACCGGAACGAGATAGACGTCAGCATCGTCCGTGTCCGGCAGCGTTCCATGGCGGTGCTTGATGAGCCGCTCGATCTCGCGCAGCCTGTGACCGGCGCGACTGTATAGGCGCTGGTTAGGTTGACGCTTGAATTTCGAGGTAGTTGCTGGCATATGTTCGGCACTCAAAGTTGCTTGTCATTTATCCCCTCCAGGATTTTGACGGTGATTGCGCCCTCGGATGGCACCCGGGGGCGTCGTCGTTTTTAGGCTCGTTCCTCGTGAGCCATCTCGTCGAGATCGCCCGCCCAGGCCCGTAGCCGCTCGGAAATTTCGGCCGCAGAAAGACCCTTCCGTCCGAGGTTGTCGAGCAGACGGCCTATGGCCATGTCCATGTCGGCGTGACGGGCGCCGAGCCTGCGCATTTCTCTGACGTCCTCTGCTCTCGCGTGCAGCGGATAAGCGCCGCCTTGGTGCGGCAGTAGCTGCGAGCCCGCCAATCGTCCCTACGTGGCATTTCTGGCGAGCCACGGCGCTGCAAGATCCACTGCACCCGGTCGCGACATGCGACGACCCGCCAATCCGGGTTGAGCTGGGCGACAAAGCCGGAGTAGTCGTCGGCCGTCTCCCGGTTTGCGCGCGCTGTCATGCCGCGCTCCCTTGAGCGGAATCATCGGCCTTGACCTTCACGATGCGCCAGCCGCGCTGGAGCAACAACTCGAACACGCAGCGCGCCTCCATAGTGGACAGCGCACACAACGTCGTGACGGCCTGGATCTGGCGGACGATCTCGTCTAGCTCGGGGCCGGGAGAGGCGATGCTCTTGGGCTCGCTCATTTGCCGGCCGCATCCGGTCCAACACCGGCTTGCTCCAGCATCCTATGAAACGCCGCCTTCGGAACCCGGATCAGCTTGCCGATGCGGATTGTGGGCAGCTCGCCCCGTTCGGCGGCTTTGTAGGCGTTGTTGCGGGTCAAGCCGAGCATAGCCCCGGCCTCGGGAACCGAATAGACCAACCGACTATCGGCTTCTGTCATCAACGTTTTCTCCTTCTCCAAGGTTTGCAATGCACCAAATTTACGATGTTCCCCCTTTGTATTCAATAGTAATGATGGACACTACTATATCCGTCTGGTAACGTTTTCGGCATGGCAAGCCTGAAATCATTTCTCCCTCATCTGGCCAAACTGCTCGGCACCACGGCCAATACGCTCTACACGCGACAGCAAGCGCTCGTGGAGCTGGGTGTGCTTAAAGCCGTTCCTGGGCGCGGCCCCGGCAGCGGCACGCCACTTGATGGAAGCGGCGTTGCCGCGCTGGTCATCGCCTTGCTTGCGGCAGACACCTTGCAGGACACAGACGATCGAGTGCGCGCCTTCTGCCTCGCAACGCCGAAGGATGCGGACAGATGCCCGTGGACCGGCGCGGCTAATCTGCAGGAGGCATTGGCCGCCGTGCTGACGTCCGAGCAGATGGCAGCAGACCTGACATTCGTCTCGGTCTATCGAAACAAGCGCGCTGCTGGACTCGGTTGGCGCCCTTTCGGCCGACACAACAGGTCGGACTTTGTTGTATCGTCGGCACCGCCGCGCTCGGCAATTTCGATCATCGCTGGCATTGATTCCGATACCCTCAGAAAGCTGGCCGCTATGCTTCAGGCAGAAATGGCAGGGTCAAAATGAAGCGATCACACGGCGACGGCAGCATTCAGAAGCGCGGTGAAAATTCTTGGCGGCTGCGCTATTACGTCGGCGACGTCAGGCACTCCCTCACCTTCCGCGGCACGCGAAAAGAAGCGGCAGACAAACTTCGCAGTCTGCTGGCGGATGCGGGCAAAGGCGTGCACGTCGCCCCCGACAAGAGGACATTGTCGCAATGGGCCGACGATTGGATTGCGCTCAAGACGGCAGAACGCCAGCACAAGACGGTGGCGCGCTATGAGGACTTGCTAAAGAAGCATGTGCTGCCGAGGTTGGGCGAGCGGCCGCTGCAGCAGATAAAGCCGATCGAAATCCAGAAGCTATATGCCGAGATGACTGCGCTGGCGCCTCGCACCCGACATCACGTCGCGACGGTGCTCAAGGCTTGCCTGCAGGCGGCCGTTGATATCGGCAAGCTGCTTCAGGTTAGCCCGGCAGCCGCGATCAAGAAGCCCTCGGCCGGCGAGTCCGACATCGGCCAGGCACTCGAGCAAGAGAAGATCACGACATTGGTTGATGGCTTTCGCGGGTCCACGCTTTTTGATTTTGCATTCTTGATGGCGTTCACCGGCATGCGCCGCGGTGAAGCACTGGCGCTGCGCTGGTCCAACTTCAATCCGACCGCAAAGACGCTGCGCGTTGAGAGCGCCCTGGAATACACAAAGAAGCACGGGCTTCAGTTCAAGGAACCGAAGTCGGAGCGTGGCAAGCGCACGATCGTACTCGACGACACTCTCGTCGCGCTACTGCTCACGATGCGGGCGCGCCATCAGCGGTTGGTCGCTGGTGCACCCGATGGCGTAGATGTTGACTTGAGCCTTGTCCGCATCCCGGATGACTGGCTGATGTTCCCAACCCCGGACGGCCAGCCGAACGAGCCACGGCATCCCGACAGCATCACCAAGCAATTCACCAAGCGCGCAAAGAAGATCCTCGGCTTTTCAATTCGCCTTCACGATCTCCGGGTATCGCATGGAACTTGGCTGCTCGATCAGGGAACACCGGTGCACGTCGTGGCAAAAAGGCTGGGCCATGACCCTAGCGTGCTGCTCAAGGTCTACGCTAAGAGGACATCGTCGAGCGATGAATCGGCAGCCGAAAAGATCGGTCGGATGACAAGTGGCCTCAGCATTGGGCCAACTTAGGGCCAAGGTTGCCAAAACGTTCGATCCGATCTATCGACAAGTGATTGATTGATCAGAGTTTCGCCGGCTTAGCTCAGCGGTAGAGCAGCGGTTTTGTAAACCGAAGGTCGGGGGTTCAATCCCCTCAGCCGGCACCACGACCCAAGTCTCAAGGCACGCAGCACTACGCTTTTTTGTGCCCACTTCCGACAGCACAGCTTTTCTTGCCGGGAAGAAGGCCTCACTCGCGTGGCATGTTCCGAATCATGGAATGCACGTGCCCTGAAAAGTAAAAACCTCCGGCAGGGCATTGCCGGAGGTTTTGGAGGTTTATCATGAAGGAGTTATGCGCCCCTTCAGGATCAACAGGCAGCCAGCTAGCAACCGACTACTTGAGACCATAATAGATTAGATAATTACATGAGTAAATCACGTTTTTCCATTTTTTATCGTTTCCAGACTTTTTCTGGCAGCCCGCCGAGCTCCTTCCCCCCGTCTACGCATCAACTGATGCCGGGCCGGCACTTGCGAAGATGAGCATCATACAAAGAAAAACTCCCGGCAGTTGCCTGCCGGGAGTTCTCCGAGTGTTTCAAGTCTTTCGGGATCAGAAGTTACGCTGAGCGCGAACGTNNNNTTGAACTCGTACAGAGCGGTCGGCTTCGGAGCAGACGGCGTGAACGTCGAGCTGCCAGCCATCTTCTGGTCGAGGAAGAATGCGCCGACTTCAGCCGAGAACGTCAGGTTCTTGACGGGAGTCCAGCGGGTGACCACACCCACCTGAGCGATGTTGAAGTCCGGGTTGCAGCTGTAGGTACCCGTACCAGCAACACCGGTCTGACCGGCGTGAGTTGCCGCGAAGGCTGCGCAGTAGACGCCCTTGGCGGACGCGATGCCAGCCAGGTTGTCGTTGGCACCACCGTCATAACGGACGGCGGCGTAGCTGCCCCAGAGGCTGG
>NZ_LLYB01000046.1:269669-279548 GCF_001440475.1 Bradyrhizobium lablabi
CGAGGTCAGGATGATGCCGCCCGTGCCGGCAGCGCCGGGCAGGTAGAGGCCGTCAGCCGAGTTGCCAAGGCCAACGCTCTGGTAGCCGCCGGCAACGCCGGTGCTGCCAAACATCGCGAAGTTCGGCGTCGCGCCGCTGGTCGAGATCACGGCCTTGGTGGCACCCTTGGCGTAGGTGGCGTCGATCTTGATGTCGTCGCCCGCGCCGGTCGGGAGGTTCTTGATCTGCAAGGCAGCCGTCACCGCACCGCCCCACTTGTCATCGGGGTGACCGGAGATTTCCGACAGGGCGGTCGCAGAGCCACCGGCACCGAGGGTGTTGTAGGTGGCGCTCACGAGGTGGGCCATACCTGAAATCTGGAACAGACCCCAAGCCTGGTCGACGCGGATGTTACCGACGATGTCGGGAGCATGCACGCCGCTGTAGGCGTTGGTGCCGGTGCCGCTGGCATTGATGCCGTTGGCAATGTTCCAGACCGCGGTGCGGTTGAACACGGTCGGATCATCGAGACCGATGGTGGCCGACACGCCGTTGCCGAACTGAGCGGTGTACTGGATGTTGTTGACGCCGGTGACGTAGTCCGGGCCGCCCATCAGGTACGAGTTGTTGTTGCCCGGATAGCCGTTCCAAGGCGTCGCGTAGGCCGAAGNCCGACTTACCGAAGGTGAANGCCAGCGAACTGGATGAACACCATTTCAACGCCGACGTAGCCGCCGCCTGCCGTGGAGAGCAGCGCGTTGTTGAGGGTCTGGCCGGTCTGCTGAGGAGTAGCAGGGTTGCCCGGGTTGGTCGTTCCGAAGTTCTGGAACTGGAAGTCGGCCTGACCGAAGGTACGGACAACGCCATATTCGGTGGCAGTGCGGGTATCAACCGTCAGCGCCATACGGGAACGTGAAAGGAAGTAATCGCGGTAGCGATTGCCCTGGCCGCCGTCGCCGTTATAGAACGGGCCGCCGTAGACGCCGCCGTTGAACGTGGTGTCAACGCGCAGATAACCGCCCAGCTTGATGCAGGTGTCGGTGCCCGGGATGTAGAAGAATCCCGCGCCGTACAGGGAGCAGATCCTCACGTACTCGACCGCTTTGGCCTTGACCGGAAGATCCGCCGCCTGTGCCCCGCTCATGGCGATCAGACCCGCCGCTGAGCCGAGAACAAGGCTCTTGATCATATTCATGTTAAACCTCCAAGTTGCTCTCTGCAGAACGAGGGCGGACCTCTGATAATCCCCCAGAGGACGGCCCGCCCTCGTTCATGAAAACCGCTCAGTCGCTTCGCGCCTTCGGACACACCCGCATGAACGCGAGGGACTTAAGCGAACCACCAAAACGGAACGATCGAGGACCCCCCTGACCGTCTTCAGAACTATGCATGCGCAACTTACTTAATCAAAATACTTTATGAACTCAGCTATATCGATACCACACGACTGTGTCGCCAGCGCCACACAGCCCCAAAGGCCAATTTCCCTCCAAAAAGGCGCAGGTAGCCTCCCCAATTGGATGAATTTGTTATGAAATCAGCTAAGCTGCGTCGCGCAGACCTTGGGACGGGACACGGCCATGAGACAGGACCCACGCAAGGCATCGGACTCGTTGAACCGCGCCAAACGCGGAGAATCGAATGAGATCGGCGGGAAGAATCACGACATCGCCCGGCAGTTCGCCTGGGAAATCGCCGCCATCAACGTGCACCTTCAGGAGATTCGCTATTTCTGGGCAAAAGCCCTCGGCATCAGCGGGCCGCAATGGATGATCCTGATGGCCCTGGCCGATCTGGATCAGGGAGGGGGCGTACCTGTGAAGGTGGTGTCAAAGATGCTCCACGTTGACCCGTCCTTTGTAACGACCCAGTCGAAGATGCTCGAGAAGAAGGGCTTCATGCGCCGGAAGGCATCGGAGGACGATGCCAGGGTCGTGCAGATGTCCCTGACCGACAAGACCTACAAACATATCGCAAGCCTGGCTTCTCAGCAGGAGGAGCTCAACAACTTCATCTTTGCGGAATTCAGCGACCGTGAGCTCAGCGAGTTTACCAGCAAGCTGTCGGCACTGAAGGACCGTCTCGAGAAGGCCAGCCTGAGGGTTGCGATAGGCATATGAATGGTTGCCGCCCGGCTAACGCGTGATGACTTTTCTTGGAATCGTCATCCCGTTTTATCTTCTTGGCTTAGGATGAATTCCGCGCAAAACGCGTTCGCGTTTGTCGCGAGGAGAACCGCTACACACTTTGCGCTACGCGGCCCTGCGGGTCCGGATCAAGCTCTAGTTCGTTACCAACTTGAGGCGATCGGCCATCCAGTCGAAAATGAACTCGTTGGCGAGCGTGGGATTGTCGCTATGCCCTTGCGCGGAGGCCGTTTCGGAGCCCTCGAAGATTTTTAGTGAAATGTCGGGCTGATCGACCTTCAACCGTTCGAACAGATGAGTCGCGCGGTCGCTTTCGAGCCAGCCCTCTGCGCCCAAGGTAATCAGAACCGGGCAGCGGAATTTTCGCCTGGGCCAGCCGCCGTCAGTTCCTGCATTCCCGGGGGAGCCCGACGGAAGACGGCCCATCAAAAAAGCCCGCTCCTGCATATCCCAAATTCCGCCGTCGCAAACCGCCGCGGCGAAACGATCGTCGAGAGCGACGCCACGCGCCACGAAGGAAGATCCCGCCCCGTCGCCGAGAATTCCTATCCGGTGTTCGTCGACATCATCCCTCGTCGTGAGGTAGTCCATGACGTGGCTGATCGACGTTTCCAGGTCGGCGCGGCCGACGACGTCTTCGAATCTGGTGCTCGCGTCCGAGCCAAACAGGTCCACCGCCAGCAGCGACATTCCCCGCTCGCGAGCGTAGCGCGCGACCTTGAAGAGATATTCCTCCTTCCGATGCCCGGGGTCGCCCATGCATATGACGACAGGCCCGCGGCCAGAAGTAGCCGCCGGCAAAAAATAGCCTTCCAACGCGTGACCTTCCAGCCAGGGAATCTCCACGACCTCGCCGGCAGGCGTCAAATGCGAGATGTAGCGGCGGGCACAGGCTCGCATGGCCTCGATTGCGCCCTGCTGCTTATTGTCGGCAATATCGAATGCGAACGCTGACACCTGATAGTAATTGAGGGCGCGGAGCCAGTTGCTTTGTGCGGTCAGTATATGACCCCGCTCCAGGGAAGCGTCGGCGCGCGCATTGTTGGCTTCCGCCACCCTCGTCCATTCCCGATACCAGGACTCGCCGCCGTCGCTTGGATCGATTCGGCTGGCAGCAAGGAAGCATTCGGATATCAAAGAGCCGCCTTCCTGAGCCATGCCGAGCAGCTTCACGAATTCGATCGAGAACTCTTCGTGGTCAGGCCACTGAATCCAGCCTCCCGCACCAAAATGATCTTTCATATCAGTAACAAACATCTGCACGGGATGGCCCAGCCTGCCAGATTATGCAGTTGTATAAATGCAACCATCATATGTATGCAAGCATACATATGGATAGAGGTGTCAGCCGACGCTTCGGCCGGGCAATTTTGTTGGGCAACTCGTATCGGGACCAGGCTCGCAACCGGTAAAGCTCGCGAGCTACCCGCTCGTTAAAAGTGCAATTGCAACATGGCTCTCGTATCGCGCCCTGCACTGTTCCGTGCACGGCTGACGCGCCGGGAACCAAGGCCCGCTTGTTATGTTTTCCTCGCATGAGAATTCGCGAAGAAGACTGCAACATGGTTCTGCTGGCTGCTGTCACATTGGTCAGCGTGGCGGTCGCCGGCGGCGTGATGCTGCTTGGGTTGGACGAGAAGCCGGTCCGGCTCGCCGATCGAGCCACCCGCGTCGATCAGGCTCCCGCGGCCGACAAGCGAATCATCTATGTCAGCGATCAACCGCCGGTCCGCGTGATCGGCGCGCCCTTCGTCCCGAACACAAATCCGCGCGAACGCTAGCGCCGGCTTCAACCGGCGCGCTCTTGCAGGAGTGACATCTTCGTCACTCAGCGCGACGCGCATGTGCACGCCAGCGCACCGAACTGTCACCGTTTTGTCACCTTGCGCGCAAAAGCAAAGGTGTTATCCACCGTTACCTCCGCGGCCGCTTGATTCCACAAAAGCCGTTTGATGGAGTGGCTTGGGCCGAGGTGTTTCCATGAAATGGATGAAGGAACGCGATCTCCTGATCGCGCAGACGATGGCGTTTGTGCAATCGGTAACCGGCAAGCTGCCGGAGGCCGAGAAGACGATCGCGGCGCCAGTTGCCCTGCCCGCGGTCGAGCCATTCGAATCAGCCCGCGTGGCCGCGCCATTGCCCGACATGTCATTGCCGGACATGCCGTTGCCTGTCATGCCGTTACCCGACATCAAGACCGTGTTGGTGGAGACGACGCCCGCCGCCCGCGCGCCAGTGGACATGCCGAGGGAGCTATCAAGGCCCGCCCCTCTTCCGCGTCTCGACCTGCGAGACGATTTCCGAGACGATTTCCAGGCCGAGATCAGGGCGCGGGTCGCGAATTTCCGCGCGCATCAGGAGCGGTTCAACCGCGAGCGGGAGGCCTATTGCAGCGCGACCATGGCCAAGGTGCACGCCACGCTCCGGGAAGGCGAGCCATCGGCGAAATAGACGTTAGAGCGTGATCTTGCCGGAAAACCGGTATCCACTTTTCCGGATCATGCTCTAAGACGCCGAACCGCACGCCCCGATATCCGCGCGATGTTCAGAGCCAAGCATAGACCAGCGCCATGTTGGCCGCACAGGCGACCAGCAGGCAGACGGTCAGCGTGAGCTGGACACGCTGGCAGGAGGTCTGGAGGCTCGTTCTCATGGCCGGAACCATCCGGCGATTCTGGCCGGGGAGTCTCGGGGATTCTTTTTTCGGGGATTTACGGCTCGTTAAAGACTCAGAGACTCCACGAAAATGGGCCGAAACGAGCCAATTTGCTCCCGAAACAGTCTGTGGAATGGCGGCATGGCAGCCAAGATTCTGGCAGCCAAGATCCTGGCAGCCAAGCCTGAAACCCGGACCTCGTTTCCGCGTTGACCGTTTTTACCGGAGCCGACAATGCCCTACGCGCTGTTCTCAAACGATGCCAAGCTGAGCAAGGCCTATCCCACCGCGGCCGATGTCTGGAAGATTGCCCAGAAGAGCGGCCTCGTGGTCGATGTCATCTCCGAGCAGGACAACGCCGGCCCCCGTCCGGTGCTGGACCATGATTACGAGATCAAGCCGTGCCAGCTCGAGCCGTATGAAGACCCCGCCCGCAACAAGGCCGACGCCGAGCGCGACGCGCAGACGGAATTGCAGTTGGCGTCGTAGGGAGACGCAGGCCGCCGGGCGAGCGATCGGCCTCGGCCTGTCAGTCCCGTTGGCCGGGACGACAGCCGAGGCGGAAAATCGGATTTTATGGCGTCGCCGAGACCAGCGATGCCTGCTCCGCAGACAGGGGCACACAGGCCTTGCGCCGCTGCAGACCCCTGATCGCACCGGTCACCTTGCGCACCTTGCCGGCCCCGCACGAGGGATCCTGCACAAAGGCGATTTCATAGGGAGCAAGGATAAGCGGTTCGGATTTCAGGACGGTTTGGGCAAGGCACGGAAACGCCGCTGCAGAAATGATCAGCCCTAACGCAAAAGCACGCATGTTCGTTGTCCCACCAGCCGGCGGAACCATAATATCGGATCGTGACGAAAAGTTGCATGCAGCGCAAAATTTTTTCGCGTGCGCCAAAAACAATCGACACGCGCTCGCCGCGTCATTTGCCAAAACAAAAAGGCCGGCGTGAAGCCGGCCTTTGCGCATGTCGAGACTAAGGTCGCTATCAATATCTGGAAGCGGCAGGGCCACCCCAACCGAACCGGTAGTTCACGCCGACCTTGGCGGTGTGCTCGTCGTCGCGGAAGCTGCGGCCGGTGATGTCGGCGGGGCCTGAGGTGAAGGTCGTGCTGCCGAAGTTGTAGTACTGGTATTCGGCCTTGGCCGACCAGTTCGGGGCGAACATGTATTCGAGGCCGCCGCCGACCGTATAGCCGTCCTTGCGGTTGCCGCTGGTGGTGAAGCCTGCCGGCACGCCGGCTACCGACACCCCGAGATTGTTGCCGTCACGCCAGCCGTAACCGCCCTTGGCGTAGAGCAGCGCCGGGCCCCACGTGTAGCCGATCCGGCCGGTCACCGAGCCGAGCTGGTCGGTGTTGGAGGTCACGATCGTGCCGCCCGGAAACACCGTGCCATTATTATTGCCGTTGGACAGCCAGCTATACTGGGCTTCGGCGCCCAGCACCCAGTTCGGCGCGAACTGATAGTCGAAGCCGCCCTGCACGCCGCCAAGGAAGCGGGCATCGCTGCCCTGCAGGGAGTTGTTACCCGCGAAGGCGCCGCCTGCATGGCCGCCGATATAGAATCCGGTCCAGTTATAGACCACCTGCGGCGCGGTATAGGCCGGCGCCTTGGTGTAGGGGCGCGGCGGCATGTCGGCCGCAAGGGCTGGAGCCGCCATGGCGGCCAGCGCGGCAACGCCGAGCAGTATCTTCTTCATCGACTATCCCCGTTACAGACGTTGCGGATACCAATCCAAACAACGTGACCTCATTTAGGTTGCTTTGCGGCATCGGCCTGCGACCCGACGGCGCGCCGCTGTGACGGCAGAGCAACAAAGCCTTCCAGTTCCCTCGCATGTAAGGATTTTTTCGAGGTTAACCGGGGGATTTCCTACTTAGGTGATGTCCGGGATCAATAAGACAAGGTTCAAGCATCGCCGAAAAGTGATCGAAATTCGTTCACGGTTCCGTCCCGGGAACACCGCCGGTGCCAGGTGGCCGCCGGCGGTTATCTTCCCTCACCCTCGGTAGCCGGCCACCTCGATGACGGCATCGGCAAAGGCCTGCGGGGCTTCCTGCGGCAGGTTATGCCCGATCCCGCCGGTGAGCAGCCGGTGGACATATTTGCCGGAAAACTTCTTGGCGTAGACGCCAGGGTCCGGATGGGGCGCGCCGTTGGCATCACCTTCGAGGGTGACCGTCGGGACCGAGATGACCGGAAATTCGGCCAGCCGCTTTTCCAGTTCGTCGTATTTGGCCTCGCCCGGGGCGAGACCGAGCCGCCAGCGGTAATTGTGGATCACGATGGCGACGTGATCCGGGTTGTCGAAGGACGCGGCGCTCCGCTCGAACGTGGCGTCATCGAAATTCCACTTCGGCGAGGCGAGCTGCCAGATCAGCCTGGAAAACTCACGACGGTATTTCTCGTAGCCGAGCCGGCCGCGCTCGGTCGCAAAATAGTACTGGTACCACCATTGCAGTTCGGCCGCCGGCGGCAGCGGCTTGGCGTTGGCCTGCTGGCTGCCGATCAGATAGCCGCTCACCGAAACCAGCGCCTTGACGCGCTCTGGCCAGATCGCGGCAACGATGTCCGCGGTCCGGGCACCCCAGTCGAAGCCGGCCACCACCGCTTTCTCGATCTTGAGCGCGTCCATCAGCGCGATCACATCATTGGCGAGCGCGCCCTGCTGGCCGTTGCGCGGCGTATCGGCCGAGAGGAAGCGCGTCGTGCCATAGCCGCGCAGATGCGGCACGATCACCCGGAAACCCGCTCCTGCCAGCACCGGGGCCACATCGACGAACGCATGGATGTCGTAGGGCCAGCCGTGCAGCAGGATGACGACAGGCCCATTGGTGGGCCCCGCTTCGGCGTAACCGACACTGAGAACGCCGGCATCGATCTGCTTCAGCGCGGCAAAGGAGGTGTGGGCGCCCGGTTTGACCGCCCCCGCGCCGGATTTGGCGTCGCCAGACTGCGCGAACAGGCTGCCACTCAGGGCGAACGGTGCAGCGGCAAGGGTTACGGCGGCGGCGCCAAGGAAGCGGCGGCGGTCAGGCGTGACGGGCTGGGACATGGGGTCTTGCTCCTTCTATATCTTATACGATTAGATCGGATACGATATAAATAACCTGCCCACTTCGTGTCAATCATTGCGGTCTAACGGGCACGGCACACACCATCACACTCTCGTGTGGGCGGGAGGCGTGGATGAATCGGCAGTACAGATCCGGCCGGCGCAAGTTCTGCGCTTTCGACGCAGCCCAAGTAAGTCTAGCGCGTCATTTTTTCCAGTTCCGCGAATGGCGCGTAGGCCGCCCCCGCACAGGGCTCGGCAGCGTTTTCGATAATGCGGTCGAGACGCCCATCGACAAAGAGGATGGCCCGTTCGCGCGGCTCGCGGTAGCCGCCCTCGGTTTCGCGGGCGCTAAACCTGACGCAGGCAACGTAGCGCTGCCGTCCGCCGATGACACGCTCGACCGGGTCGGCCATGGCGGCGTCGCGCACACCGACGGGATTGTTGAGATAGGTCTTCAGAAACGCCAGCACTTCGGCGCGGTAATTCCTGGGAAATGGCTGGTTGGAGATACCGCGATCCTCGGTAAACGTAATCGGCTTGCCCTCGTCGCTGGCCGCGCAGGCCGAAAGCGCGATCGGCAACAACATCATCGCCGCAATTTTGACTGAACGCGCCAAGCGAACTCTTCCCCTGCCCGATCGCCGTCTCTTAGACCGATCGGCGGCGGAATGGAATTCGCAACTCGATTATCCCCTCACACAGCTCTCGAAAAGTTGAGCGTGCGCCAGCCCACGGCCATTGGCGAAGCAAATGGCGCGTGGGCTGGCCTGACATTCGCAGGCGCGGGGGGCAATGGGGGCGAAACGCGCGCCGGCGAATCAGATTCAGCTACGCTTCGCGGAAGGCGTCACGTGCTTGACCGCAACGTGCGGCTTCGCATGCGACTTCAGCGCGTGGTGGCGATGATGCCGATAATGCTTGTGATGGCGGCCCATCTTGGCATTGGCGTTCAGCGCCTTCGATTTGCCCTGCTCCGTCTTGATGACAGGCGTCTGCGCGCTCTTGTTCACCGGAGCTTGAACGGTCTTGTTCGCTGGTGCCTGCGCGGTCTTGGCCGGCGTACCGGCAAGTGCAGGCGCGGCGAGAACGGAAACGGCAACGAGCGCTGCGGAAATGGTCTTGAGCATGGTTATCTCCTTTTCCTTCTCCTTGAGGATCCGCGGGCATTCCGGTCAAACGGCCGGGCTCGCCGATCATGCAAGCGACGCTAGCGGCCGCGCACTGAACCCCTCCTGAATCGAGCTTTTGGACTCCGTTCATCTGAATGACGCTCCGTTCATCTGAATGACATCTTCGTCATGTCCGTTGACGACGGGCCGCCGATGAAAATTGGCGGAATCGCGGTGAAAGGCACCCGGGAATGTTCTCGACCGCCAGGTGTTCACATCAACGGGCTTCGGTGTAGGATCGCCGGGCCGGCCATCAGGAGAAGTGCATGAATAAGTTAGCGATCAGGCTTTTGACTCTCGCAATGTTGTCGCTCACGCTTGCGGCAGCCCCTGTCGTTACCGTCGTTTACGCTGCGCCCGACAACGATCCACCGCCGCCGCCGAAGAAGAAGAAATCCAGCGAGGCCCGTCCCGGCAGCGAACAGACCGCTTTTGCCGACGGCTATCGCGCCGCCTACGCCACGATCTATGAGCGCCATGATTATGCTGCGGCGATTGCGCAATTGAAGGCGCTCGGCCACGATGACTCGGCCGCCGTCGCCAATCTGATCGGCTATTCCTATCGTCAGCTCGGCGACTACAAGGTCTCGCAGATCTGGTATGAGCGCGCGCTGAAGGCCGATCCGAACCACGTCAAGACCTGGCAATATTATGGCCTCTGGCAAGTCGAACAGGGCAACCGCGATCAGGCACAATTTCACCTGAACAAGATCGCTCAGCTCACCGGCACCTCGAGCGAGGAATATCGCTCGCTCGCCGCCGCGCTGGAAAAGGCGCCGGGCACGGGGTTGGTTTACTGAGGCCGCCTTCTCCCGTCATTGCGAGGAGCTCGCGACAAAATTGCAAAGCAATTTTGCGCTGA
>NZ_LLYB01000046.1:279555-327636 GCF_001440475.1 Bradyrhizobium lablabi
AGCAATCCATNNCGTTATGCCGTGAAATGGATTGCTTCGCTTCGCTCGCAATGACGAACAACAACAACCGGCGCAGTACATCACTGCGCCGGTTTTATTTTGCGCTCACTGCATCACCTTCTCGACTTCCGTGCGAAACGCCTGACGCGTGGCATCGCGCGAATAGAACATGTGGCCGCCGGGATAGACGACGAGCTTGACCCGGTCCGATCGCGCATAGGCGGGCAACTGATCGAGAATGACCTTCGAGGCGAAATAGGGCGTGGCAAGATCGAACAGCCCGTGGCTGACCAGCAATTTCATTTTCGGGTCGAGCGCCAGAATCTGGCGCACCTGCGAGACCGACTCGGCCGGTCCGCGGCCGAAATCCCAGGCCCGGTACACGGCCTCGTTGAGCAGGTGATACGAACCATCGGGGCGCCAGTTGAGCTTGCGCGTCGTGAGATCGACGGCCGCACTCGTCAGCGGCGCCATCAGGGAATCGCCGGACGGATCGCCGAAATGCGAATAGTTCGAATCCGGATAGGGATCGAGGCCCGAAACCGAGGCGTCATAGCGTCCCGTCACGCGGCCGTTGCTGCGGTCGAACTCCCGGCGGAATTCACCGATTTCAAAACGGCCGGCCAGCCTGCGGCTGACCGCCTGATCGATGCCGGTCAATGACGCCACCTTGTCGGCCAGCCGTGTCGTCGCCTCCTTGTCGGCCTGCCCCTTGACGAGATCGGTCAGGAATTCGCCCTGCGCGTAGCGCTCGACGTCGGCGAGATCGGCGCGCGTCACCGGCCCCTTGCCCTCTTCCTTGGCCTCGCGCGCCACCGCCGCCATGCTCGGCAACGTGTTCATGTATTGCAGCAGGCTCGAGCCGGAAAAGTCGCGGTAGTCGAACAGAGGTGAGACCAGGATCAGCCCGCGCACGCCGACGCCCTGCTGGGTCTGCAAATTGCGTACGATCTTCGGTCCGCGGATACCGCCATAGCTTTCGCCGGCGACGAACTTCGGCGACTGCAGGCGGTCGTATTTTTCCAGCCAGCGCCGGATCACGAGCGCGACGGCGCTGACGTCGCCGTCGACGGAGTAGAATCGCTTGCGCGCATCCTCGCCGGTGGCAACGAAGCGGCTGTAGCCGGTTCCGACCGGATCGATGAAGACGAGATCGGTGAAGTCGAGCCAGGTCTCGGCGTTGGGCAGCAGGTCGGGCGTTGCCGACGATACCGCGCCCTCACCCGTGATCGACACGCGCCAGGGGCCGGCGGCGCCGAACTGCAGCCAGGCCGAGGACGCGCCCGGGCCGCCATTGAACAGGAACGTCACCGGCCGGCTGGCGCGATCGGCGCCGTCGAGCTGGTAGGAGGTGTAGGCGATATCGGCCTGTGGTTCGCCCTTGTCGTCGAACAGCCGGATCGAGCCAGCGGTGGCGGAGAAGTTGAGCGTGCGGCCGGGCAGCGCCAGTGTCTGCCTGGTGGTGGAATCCGGCGGCAGGCGATGCTGTTCGGCCGACGCCGGCGGCGGCGCGGCGGTGCCCCGCCCGGCTCCACCCTTCTGGCCCGACGGCGACGGTGACGGCGTGGCCGCACTTGGTTCCTGCGAGGTTGGCGGACTCGCCTCCTCGGCGCGTGCGCCACCCACGCAACACACAACCAGAAGGATGGCGGCAAGACGCATCGGGCGCGCCGCCGTGAAACGAAAAGCCATGCCGTTTGCTCCCTGCGCGCGCCCCGCGATCCCGGATTCTACCGCGAGAGTGCGACAATGGGGCGGTGGTGCACAACACGGAGAAACCTCCCCGAAAATCACAATCCCGACAGCATCCCGTGAGAAAAAGGCCGCCACGTCTGTTGGTTGTCCCCGCCGGCCGTTAGGTGTTATCGGTCGGTTCCGCGGGCGTGTTTGCCCGGTATTTTTGATCCATCCATGAAACCATTCTGGCGCTGGTGCGACTAATGAACCTGCGCTTTTCAATGGGGTCCTAAAAAATGAAATGCACGATTGCTGTCTGTTTCGGCCTAGTGGCGCTGGCTTCTCCGGCGGCCGCAGAATCGCCGTCCGCGGTGGTCGAAGACGTTCAGGGCAAGGTCACGGGCGCGGAGTTCATGGACTATGTGACGCCCAAGGCCGTAATCAAGATCGGCGACGGCGGCTCCGTCATTCTCAGCTACCTGAAATCATGCCGACGCGAGACGATCACCGGCACCGGCACCGTCGTCGTCGGCACCGAGGAGAGCGCCGTTCACCTCGCCGACGTCAAGGCCGAGAAGACCAATTGCGATGCCAACCAGGCCAACGTGACCACGCGGGAGACCAGCGGCGTCGCCGCCACCGTGCTGCGCAGCGTCGACGCCAGCAAGGCGTCGTTGCCGCAACCGCAGCTCACGCTGTACGGCGCCTCGCCCTTGGTGGAGGCCAAGGGACGCGGCAAGCTGGTCATTCGCCGCCTCGACGTGCCGGATGAGCGTCAGGAGATCAGCCTGGGCGGCACCCAGCTCAAGGGACGGTTCGTCGACTTTGCCAGCGAGAACGTCGCGCTGGCGCCCGGCGGCCTCTACGCCGCCTCGTTCAAGTCGTCGAAGATCGTGTTCCGCGTCGATGAGCAGGCCAAGCCCGGCGCGACGCCGATTGTCGGCCGGCTCTTGCGGATGGAATAGGCGTGCCGGACCTTCCAGCTTGAGAGTAAGGCGCAGCACGCGCAACAGGATGGCGATCGCTGCCATCGCACTGATTTGCGCCGCCGCGTCGGTTTCTCCCGCGGCCCGGCCGATCCGCGGGCTCTCCATCGATATCCTCACGGCGCTGCGCTGGGATGTGTTCGGCAGAAGGCAGGATCCCGCCGCCTCACCTGCGGTCGTTGTCGCGATGGATGAGGAGAGCCTGCGTACCGCCCCGTTCAACGACGCGCCGATGCTGACCTGGACCGGCGAGATCGGCCGCGTGCTGTCGGCGACGCTCGAAGGCGGCGCCAAGGTCGCCGGCTTCGACATGGTGATCCCGAAATCGATCGAGCAGTCGGAGATACCGTTCGGCGAGGGCACGCTCGGCGAGAAGGTCCGCGGATTCGACCGCGACTTTCTTCGCGCGCTGGCCGGGGCGTCGGCGAACGGCAAGGTGGTGCTGGGAGAAGTCCTCGGCGGCAACCAGCCGGTCCGGCCGTCGCCGGGACAGCGCGTCGCTGTTCGCCAGCAGCAGAACATCCGTCCACTCAACGTCCACGTCGACAGCGACGATATCCTGCGGCGCATGCCGCTGAGTTTCGCCGTCAACGGTACGAGAGTGCCCACGATGGCGGTCGAGCTGGCCTCGCGGGCGCTGGGCGCGGCACCCGAATTCGACGAGCGCGGCAGGCTGACGCTCGCCGGCTACCAGGTCCCAGGCCGCGTGCCCAACACGATGACGCTGAACTTCGAAGGCGGCGGCGACGACATTCCGACCTTCACCTTTGCCGATCTGCGGGCCTGCGCCGTCAAGAACGACAAGGATTATTTCCGGCGCTGGTTCGCCGGCAAGGTGGTGATCTTCGGCACTGTCCTCGATATCGAGGACCGCCGCTTCACGTCCAAGCGCTTTGCCACCGGCATCGAAGGCGCGCGCGCCCCGCGCTGCACGAACGAGAGCACGCCGATCGCAGCGAGCTTCAAGAAGAGCACGATCGCCGGCGTCTATATCCATGCCACCGCCGTCAACAACCTGATCGCGCGCACTGGCGTGATCGAACCCGGTCCGCTTCCCCGCCTGCTGATCGCGACGCTCGTTGCCGCGCTCGCCGCGGCGGCCGCCTGGCGGTTTCGGCCGGTGATCGCCTTCGCGGCCTGGACGGGCATGATGGTGCTTGGCGTGGCGGTTGCGACCATCGCCTTCAACCACGCGCTGGCGCTGCCGGTGGTCGAGCCGTTCCTGGCCAGCCTTGCCGCGCTGTCCGCCACGATCGGCTTCCGCTTCGTCGTCGCCGACAAGGACCGCCGCCTCTTGCAGAAGAGTTTTGCGCTCTATCTCGCCCCGCACGTCATCAACCGCATGCTGTCGTCGAACAAATTGCCGGAGCTCGGCGGCGAGACTCGCAACGTGACGGTGTTCTTCTCCGACATCGAAGGATTTTCGCTGATCGCGGAAAAGATGTCGCCCGACGGCCTGATGGAGCTGATGAATGAATATCTGTCGGCGATGACCGATGTCATCGAGAGCCATGGCGGGTACGTCGACAAATATATCGGCGATTCCGTCGTGGCGGTGTTCGGCGCGCCGGCCGACGATCCCGATCATGCCGCCAATGCGGCGCGCGCCGCGCTGGACTGCTGCAAGCAACTTGCCGAGCTCAACGCTTCTTCCCCCCTTTTCCAGGAATACAGACTGGCGCAGCGGATCGGCATCAATTCCGGCGAGGCGCTGGTCGGCAATTTCGGATCGCGGCGGCGCTTCAACTACTCCGTGATGAGCGACGCCGTGAACCTGGCGTCGCGGCTGGAGGGCGCCAACAAATTCTACGGCACCACCGTGATCGCTTCCGAGACCACGGTTGCGCTGGCCGGCGAGGCCTTCGCCTGGCGCGAACTCGACGCCATCAGGGTCAAGGGACGAACCCAGGCGCTGAAAATCTACCAGTTGCTGGCGCTGGCGGCCGGGCTGACGCCCGCGCAGCAGACCGTGATTGCCAACTACGCCGACGGGCTCGTGCACTGGCGGGCCCGCGAATTCGAACGCGCCGCCGCGTGTTTCGGCCGGTCGGCCAATATCGACCGCCCGGCGTCGCTGTTTGCCGCGCGGGCCCGGGAATTGGCCCAAAACCCGCCGGGGCCGGACTGGGATCCGATCCGGACATTGCAGGAAAAATGACGTTCCGATGACCGCCGGTTTACGTTACCGGCGCGAAAGAACGTTCCGGCCATCTCGACAAGCCCCGACAAGGTGTATAGACGAGCGCGGCGCAATCCGCAGCCAGCTATGAGTTCGTCGTCCGATGGCCACCTCCAAGCGATACGACCGGATCGCCTTCGTCGCGAGCGCAAGTGCCGAGGCGCAAGCCGCGCTGGCGCAGCTCGTCAAGCTCTACGGCAACCACGCCTCCGCCGACGCCGACGTCGTGGTGGCGCTCGGTGGCGACGGGTTGATGCTGCAGACGCTGCACGCCCATATGCGCTCCGGCAAGCCAATCTACGGCATGCATCGCGGCACCGTCGGCTTTCTGATGAACGAATTCACCACGCATGATTTGCACACGCGGCTGGCGGCGGCGAAGGAATCGCTGATCAATCCGCTCTTGATGCGCGCCACCGACGTACATGGCGCGGTGCATTTGCATCACGCCATCAACGAGGTCGCGCTGTTCCGCCAGACCAACCAGGCCGCGCATTTGCGCATCCTGATCGACGAACACGAGCGGATGGCGGAATTGATCGCCGACGGCATCCTGGTGGCGACGCCCGCGGGCTCGACCGCCTACAATCTTTCCGCACAAGGCCCGATCCTGCCGATCAACGCCGCGCTGCTGGCGCTGACCCCGATCAGCGCGTTCCGCCCCCGCCGCTGGCGCGGCGCCCTGCTCCCGAACTCCGCCTTCGTGGTGATCGAGGTGCTCGAGGGCGAAAAGCGCCCGGTCGCTGCCGCCGCCGACCATGACGACGTGCGCGACGTCCGCCGCGTCGAGGTGCTCTCGGACAAGACGATCTCGATGCGGATGCTGTTCGACCCCGGTCACAGCCTCGAGGAACGCATCTTGCGCGAGCAGTTCGGATCCTGACGCCCGCCTGGTGACCGCCCGGTGACCTTGAACCGGGTTCCTGTCCGAAAAAAGTGGCGCCATCGGGTACTTGCGCGAGCCTGATAGATCCGCTTCTCAACCCTTCCTTAACGAGCGCCGCGATATGGTTAACACCAGTATACTGTTTTGCTGGGCCAGGCCGGACCATGTATCGCATCGACTTCAACAAGCTGCGATTTCTGATTTGCGACGACAATCCGCATATGCGCCGCATCCTGCGGACGCTGCTGCATTCGTTCGGCGCGCGCGAGGCCTATGAGGCCGAGGATGGCGCTACCGCGCTGGAAATGTACAGCCACTACGTGCCTGACATCGTCATCACCGACTGGTCGATGCCGATCTTCGACGGCCTCGAACTGGCGCAGATGATCCGGCAGCCGGAATCGAAGGGCAATCCCTACGCGCCGATCATCATGCTGACCGGGCATTCGGAGAAGCGCCGCGTGACCGTCGCACGCGATGCCGGCGTCACCGAGTTTTTGGCGAAACCGATCTCGGCCAAGGGTCTTTACCAGCGCATTCTCAACGTCGTCGCCAACCCGCGTCCCTTCATCAAGACCAAGACCTATTTCGGCCCCGACCGCCGGCGCAATATCAACAACGCCTATATCGGCCCCGAACGCCGCGTGGGTGGCGAGGTGGAAGTCATGCAACAGCCGTCGTTGCTCGACAAGGCGCGTTCCGCCGTCTAGCGCCGGCCCGGAGAGACCATCATGACGAAACAGAAGCCCGGGACGATACAGGTCAAGTCGTTTGGCGATCACCACGTGATCACGCAGCCCAATCCGCTCCGCAAGGTATTGTTGCGCGTTCCCGAATCCGACCTCGACGATCCCGTCGGGCGCGCGGAAAAGGCGCTCGCGGGACTGTCCGGCGAATTCAAGACCTGGATGGCGATCGAGGCCGACCGGCTCTCGGCCGCACATGCGGTCGTGCTCCGCGACGGATTCACCATTGAAAACCGCGAGGAGCTGTTTCGCGCCGCCCATGACATCAAGGGCGACGCCGCCACCTTCGGCTTCCCTTCCGCGGGTGCTGCCGCCGAAAGCCTGTGCCGCATCATCGAGCACGCACCCGATCTCGACCAGGTCCCGCCCGAGCTGATCACCCACCACATCAATGCCATTCAGGCGATCGTGCGCGAACGCACCAAGCTCGACACCGCCGTGATGGCGAGCAAGCTGAGCAAGCAGCTGCGCGGCGTGGCGGATGAGTTTCTGCTGAAGGTCAACCGCGACCGCCCCGAGCATCTCGAAGCGATCCTGGCGCCGAGCATCGTGCCGGCGGAGTAAGGTGCTCTCGCCCCGTCATTGCGAGCCACCGGGTGGCGCGAATGCGCGCCCGATGACAGGCTCCGCGAAGCAATCCATCGCGCCGCNACGCGGAGAGATGGATTGCTTCGTCGCTTCTGCGCAAAATTGCTCCGCAATTTTGTCGCGAGCTCCTCGCAATGACGGTGAAACAGCAACTACGCCGCGGCCAGAAGACGTAGGGTGGGTAAAGGCGCTCTTGCGCCGTGCCCACCATCCTTGCGCGGCTAGAAATGGTGGGCACGCTTCGCTTTGCCCACCCTACGAAATCTCGAACCTTACGCCGCGATCAGATCGCGCACGGGAGGCACGAACGCTTCGTCGGCGACCAGTTCCTCGCAGAACATGCGGGCTTCTTCGCGCGCGGATTCAGTCGCAAAGCGCCGCAGCAGGATCAGAAGCGGCTCGGCGGCCTGGCGGTCGGTCTCGCAATAGGTCAGCACGCGCTCGACCATGCGGCGGCGCAATCTGGCGGCACCGCCGACCGTATCGACAAAGCCGGTCTCATGGCTGACCTCCAGCGCGATGCGGAAGGCGCCGAACGTCGATTCGGGGAACCCGGCGCGGATCAGCAGCGCCTGCAGGCTGGCGCCGCCGCGGTCATGCAGCAGCGCGGTGACGCGGGACAGCGGCAGATCGGCGAGTTCGGCCAGCGACGCATCGAACAGGTCGAGATTGCCTGACAACAGCGCGCGCAGGATCAGGCCGGCGGTCAGTTGCCCGGTGGAGCGCAGGTGCCGCACCAGGCCGGCCATGTCCTCGCCGCGCGAACGCGCCGCGATGTTCACGGCCGAGCGCTCGCGCGCTTCGCTCGCAAGCCGCCCTGCCCGGTCGGCGCTCAGCCAGTTCCGCGCGACGACGAATTGCGCCAATGTCTCGGAGAGTTTGGCGACCAGCGCCGCGCGGGTGGCGGCGGGCAGGCCTTCCAGCACCAGCATCGATTCCCTGATCGCGGCGAGATGGCCGTGACGTTCGACGATGCGGTCCCAGGAAAACGGCGCCAACTCGGCATAGGCGTTTTCGATCAGTTCGAGCGCTGCGGCCGCCGAACCGACTTCGGCTATCGCGGCAGAAACCGAGGACGGCAAATGGAGGCGGCGCGCGATGGCGCATTGCATGTCGCTGTTGCCGGTGGCGACGATGTCGACGAGGTCGGCATCGATCAGAAGCGGCGAATGTTCGAGGACGGGAAGCGCGATCGAGGGTTGATCGAGCGCGAGCGCCTGCACGATGGCGGCCGGCGCATCGGAACTGCGCGCGAAGACTTCGGCCATCGCCTGCCGGACCAGCGGCGACGGATCATCGAGCAGCATCAGAAGCGCGCCTTCGGCGGCGATGCGATCGTCGTCGCTGAGATCTGAAATCAACCAGGCCCGCGCCAAAGCCCGGGTCGCCTCTGCCCGCTCGCCTGCCGGAGCGGTACGAATCCAACTGATGAACTGCCGAACAATCATGGTCCTGGCTACGCAACCTCAAACGACACCGGAACGCGATGCCACTATTAGAAAAAATAAACCATGACGCTTAACAAAGGGTTCACCATAAACGGCTGGTTTTATTGACGTTTTATTAAGAGCGAGGCAACGCCTCGTTAATGTTTTGATACCGCGCCGCGATAATGGATCCTTTCCTCTCGCGGATTTCCGGCGGGGAATCCCGCGAAGGAGCCCTGCTCCATCACCAAACTGCTTCGTGTTTTCCGGTGAACAACTCAGGCTTGACGCAAGCGGACGAAGAAATCCGATAGCCCCATCGTGACAGGCACGTCCGAAAGCCTTCGTATCCTGGATTCCATCCGGACACCGTCCTCTGCCGGCTAGCTTGAGAAGGTACCGTTGCGGTCGCTGAAGAGATCGAGCCTTCCGGGTGCGCGGACCTCGGGCTTGTGTCCGGACAATGCCGCACTCGCTGACGCAACTGACGAATTGCTGCCCCACAATTCCTGCACCGCCGGCGAGATCGGCTGCGTGCGTTCGCCGGCCTGAAACAGCGAGCGGAAGATCGGCTCTGTCGATGCCGAGGCGGTCTGCGACGTTGCTGCAACCGGCGTCACCGCGCGTTGATCCGGGAAGCTCGACAGATAGGCAGCGTTGTCGATCGCCGTCGTAGCAGGTGTGGCGCTCGCCACCGTGACGCGCCGTGGCAGGTCACCGCCGGCGGCCGCCATCGCCGTCTGTGTCACCGGCGAATTGGCGGCGGCGGCGTAACGCGTGCTCAGCACCGAATAAACCTGGGAGACGCTGCGCGGCTGCCCGGCGCGGTCATAGAAGATCGACTGGTTGGCCGCCGCAGCGTTCGGAAACATTCGCACGGCGGAGGCGTTCGGATTGTCCTCGGCGCTCTGGATCAATTTGCCGGCGCCGCCGACGCCCATGAAATGCGCCATATAAAGTTCGGCATCGGTCGGACGGCGGCCGATCTTGCCGGTCAGCTTGAAACTGTTGGATTGCGTCAGCACCCCCGCCATCGCCGAAGCAGCTTCGGGATCGTCGCGCAGCCGCATGATGGCGGTACGCGCGGTCGGATCGTCGACCGAATAGCGGCCGTCGGAATTCTTGGTGATGGCGTCGGCATATTTGTCGTAGCCGAGATGAGGTCCCGCCTCCTTGACCGTGCCGAGCCAGGTCTGGTCGATGAACTGAAACAGCCCGCGCGCCGACGAGGTGGTGGCCGCCGCCTTCGGATTGAAATTGGATTCCATCTTCGCGGTGGCGAGCAGGTATTCGAAGCTGGCGCCGGTGGTCGAGGCCGCCTGCTTGATCGAGCCCGCGATCTTCGCGCGCGTGGGGTCGACACCTGCCGCCGTAGCGCTTGTTGTGTCGACCGCCATGTCTCCGCTGCCCCGCTCCTCGCGAAACCTCGCGCGGGCTCATAAGGCCCTGGCAATCAGGGCCTATACGCGGGCGAGACTGCGGCAATTATGGTTAATGGCGGGTTAAGGGCGCTCGTGCCGGTCATTCCGGGAATGCCGGGGGTCACTTGCGATAAACCTGCGCCGGATCGAACTGCCGGTCCGCATCGACGAACGACAGCCGCGCACCGCCGTCGGCCGCATCGACCTTGCGGTAGAAGCACGAGTGCCGTCCGGTGTGGCAGGCGGCGCCGGTCTGCTCGACGCGGATCCAGACCGCGTCCTGATCGCAATCGGTGCGCATCTCGACCACACGCTGGGTCTGCCCCGACGTCTCACCTTTTCGCCACAACGCATTGCGCGAGCGGCTGAAGTACCAGGCTTCCCCTGTCGCGATCGTCTTGCGCAGCGCCTCGTCGTTCATGTGCGCGACCATCAGCACGCTGCCGGTGGCGGCATCGGTCGCCACGCAGGTGACAAGACCGGACGCGTCGAATTTGGGCTGAAATACCAGCCCTTCCTCGCGCTCATTGATCGTTGTGGATGTCGACACGGATAGCCTCGCGGAAATCCATAGCGTTTTCGAGCGAAGTGGATGCCCGGTTCGCGTGAAGAAAACGCGTCAAACCAATCGAAGACGAGGTTACCGGTTCGGTCCTCGCACCAGGGACAGGAAACGCTGCTGCTCCGCCGGATTGTCGCGGAACATGCCGGTAAACCGGCTGGTGAACGTCATCGCGCCATGCTTGGCGACGCCGCGCACCGACATGCAGGTATGCTCCGCCTCGATCAGCACGGCAACGCCGCGGGGCTTCAGGACCTCGTCGATCGCGGCTGCGATCTGGGCGGTCAGATGCTCCTGGGTCTGCAGGCGACGGGCGAAGATATCGGTCAGGCGCGCCAGCTTCGACAGGCCGACCACGCGCTCCACCGGCGTATAGGCGATATGCGCCCTGCCGTAGAACGGCATCATGTGATGCTCGCACTGCGAGGTGAATTCGATGTCGCGAACCAGGACGAAATCGTCATAGCCGGCGGTCTCGCCGAAGGTGCGGTCCAGCACCTCGGCCGGGCACTGGTGGTAGCCCTGATAAAGTTCGTCGAAGGCTTCGACCACCCGGCGCGGCGTATCCAACAATCCCTCGCGGCCAGGGTTCTCGCCGATATAGCTCAGCAGCGTGTGCACGGCGTGTTCGGCCTCGGCGCGCGACGGGCGCGGCAGGTCGGCGCGGACGGCGGCGGCCAGGAATTCGGCAGGATCGAGCTCCGCGGGGCGGGTTTCCGGCGCGACATCGGGCGACTTCACCTCGGAAGGCTTGGCGTCAGCAGGCTTGCCAGGGCGGAGGGATTTGATCAGTGCGTCCATGTCTTCTCCGTTCGACCGGCCCACAAAGACCGGAGTGTCACCGGGCAGACGGGGCGGTTTTACCGCCGGGCGCCTGAGTCCCATTCTCAAAACGCAGGCGACCGGACAGGTTTCCATGTCGGGCCGCCTCGGCAAACGGCCGGGCTGTTTTTCCGCCGTTCCTGTCCATATATAGGACGGTGAAACCCAGCCGCCAAGGGCGCTCGCATGGCCGAGCCCGGGACCCGGATCTATGCTGAACGACATCTACAACAAGCGGATTATCGAGCTTGCGGGCAATATTCCGCGTCTCGGACGCCTCCCCGACCCCCACGCCAGCGCCACCGCCCACTCCAAACTGTGCGGATCGACCGTCAAGGTCGACCTCAAGATGGAAGGCCCCGTGGTTACCGACTTCGCCCATGATGTGAAGGCCTGCGCGCTGGGGCAAGCCTCCTCCTCGATCATGGCAAGTCACGTGGTCGGCTCGACGGCTGACGAGTTACGTGAGTTGCGAGAAACCGTACGCAAGATGTTGAAGGAAAACGGCGGTCCGCCGCAGGGCAAATGGGCCGACATCGCGCTGCTCGAACCGGTCCGCGACTACAAGGCCCGCCACGCCTCGACCATGCTGACCTTCGACGCCGTGGTCGACGCCATCGGCCAGATCGAAGCCCGGAACAAGCAGCCGGCGCAGGCGTAGGTCCCCGCCCAGCACAATCCTGTCATGCCCGCGAAAGCGGGCATCCAGTACGCCGGGAATTCTCGATCATTCACAGCCGCCGCGGCATACTGGATCATCCGCCCCAGTGCGCAATTGCGCACAAGGCGGATGATGACACCGTTTGTTGGGATACGGCCTACTTCTGCGGCTGGGCCGGTTGCGCCGGCGCGGTCGCATTGCCGCCGGTTGGAACCGCGGCCTCGGCGGTCTTGGTGGACTTGCCCTGCTGCGGTTGCGCCTCGCCCTCGACGGCGGAGCTGACGAAGCGATCCTGCGGCTTGGCGGGCTTCGCCTCGGCCATCGGCACGGACGAATTGTCCTGCGGGAACACGTCGGCGAGCGCGTCGGTCGTGACGAGATTGCTCAGGCGCAATTCGCCGCGCGACAATTCATGCAGATCTTCCCACGGCGGCACGCTGAGGGCGAGCGACAGCAAATCGCCGCTGCCGCCCATGTCGAAGGTATATTTGGTGAGCCGGCCGATGTCGCGCTGCACGATCATCAGATCCTGCGCGGTGTAGCTTGAGGCCTTGGCGTCGTCGGCGCGGTCGCCCATCCAGATCTGATGGACGCGAACATGCGCGGCCGGCGGCACATAACGGGTTTTGCCCGACAGCAGCAGGAACACGCACATCGACTCGCAATAGGCTTCCGGCGTCACGCTCGTGCGCTCGCCTTGCGGGCTTTGCGTGCGCACGGTGGCGCCGACCGTCGTCAGCGCGCCGAGACTGCGGAACTTGCGGCCGAGCGCGATGGAATCGTTGACCGAGCCGCCGCTGGAATCCAGCACGATGGTCGCGCCGGCCAGTTGGCGATTTTTGGCAAACTCGTCGAACTCCCGCGGACTTTCCGACGTGACGATGCCGACGGCCGAGACCCAGCCCCTGCAATCGGGCTGGCAGGCGTTCCACTTGAAATGCATCGGCTGCTTGCGTTCTTCGAGGACGCCGCCGGCATACGCCGAATTGCCCAGCGTCGTGATCGCGCCCGGCAATGCGAGACAGAAGGCGGTAGCGCCAAGAAGCGCCCAGCCGCGAAATTTCAGCGACCTTGCAAACCTCAATTTGGTTCCTTCCCCCAAGTCCTGTCTACGAATCTCGGCAACAGCCCCAGTTTAGCGCGAGACGATTCTGTCTTCGATCCGTATGAAAACGGTAACTGCACTGACATGTCTCGTCCATTATACCTTGGCTTGTTGCGGTGCCGCGCGGTGCGATAGTTGCGAACTGTGGCGTAAATATCTGCAAGCCTTGGGTTCCTTGCTTGGGAACTCCCGCAAAAATACGTACATAGTACAGCATGGAGCCTGCAGAACAGTCATCGTCATCACACAAACGATGCACGGATTGTGCCAACGGAGTCTCCCGTTTGCCACGCAACGCCGGGCGCGCGCTGATCTGGATCTACCGGCACACGCTGTCGCCGCTGGTCGGCTACAACTGCCGGCATCTGCCGACATGTTCGGTGTATGGCGACGAAGCGATCGAGCGTTTTGGTCTGTGGGGCGGCGGCTGGATGACGCTGGCGCGTATTCTGCGCTGCCAGCCCTGGGGAACGTCCGGCATCGACAACGTGCCGCTCACGGCACCGCCGGGCGCGCGATGGTATCTGCCGTGGCGCTACGGACGCTGGCGCGGCGTCAATCCTTCGTGAGTACGACGCGCTAAACCGGGACGACTTTTCTTCGAAATGTCATCCCGCTTCATCCTTTTATTTGAGCATGATCTTCGCGCAAACGCGTTCGCGTTTGTCGCGAGGGAAAACCGCTACACACTTTTCNCATCATGCTCTAGCGCCAGAAGAAAAATCCACCCCGCGGCGGCTGCGACCAGAAATCCGTCGACGGCCGCGGCCCTATATCCGCCGGCGGTCGCGGTCTTCGCGGGCGCGATGGCGGCGGCGGTGCCTCAGTCGAGGCTGTGGCGTCAATGGCGGGCGATCCATCGTCCGGCAATCTCACCGACAGCAGCACATTCGTTTGCGGCGTACGCCAGCGATAGCCGATGCCGAAATCGATCGGCTGCGCGCGGCGGAACAGTGCCGCATATGACTCCTGGTAACGCCCCTGGAATTCGTCGATCGGTCCGAGATAGCGGCCGAACGGAAACAGGCGCCATTTCTTCGTGCTGTAATAGGCGAGCGGAATTCCTGAATCGTCCTGGATTATGGTGGCGCTGTTGTTGAGCAGGAAGTTGCGCACGGTGGTGAAATTGCCGGAATGCAAAAGATAGGACGCGCTCTTGATCAGGCTGTTGCCGGGCGCGAGCGTCTCGCAGAATTTCAGGAACCCGCTCGCCCGCACGCCGGAGTTGGAAAGATCGGTCGAGAAGTAATACAGCGTCTTCTCCTGACCGTCGGGCCCAGCGAAGACGATGCGCGCGCCACGCACGGCATTCGGCCCGGGATTTTCGCCGGCAGTATACGCCGCGCCCTTGTCGTCGAGCGAGATCGGACTGGTGCTCTTCACCGTCATCCCCGAGCGCGCCAGGAACACGTAGAGGATCGGCAAGGTGCCGCTGATCTGCCCCGCCTGCAGATCGGTCTTCATCTGCTTGGTGATGAAGAAGCTGAAGCTCAGGATCGAGCCGAGCGAACGCTCGACATTGTAGAGCGCCGACGCGATGCCACCGCGCGGCAGTCGCGTCAGGTCCGGCACCGAGCCGACCGGCTCGAGCGCACTCAGCACGTAGGTGGATGCCTTCGAATAGAACGCGTTGGCGTAGAGAAAGTCCGGCCCTGAAAACATGTAGAACATGGTGGGCCGCGGCGCTGCGAGGTTGGTGTCCGCCCAGACGCGGATCTTTGACAACTGCCGCTGCTCGAGCTGGTCGAACGCGCCGTCGAAGAACTTGGCGTGACGTTGCCAGGCCGGGTCCCTCGTAAGCGGCGCGAGCGGCGAGTCCGACGACGGCATCATGCCCGCGAGAAATTTCGCGGTGTCGTCCACCGTTGCAGTCTGGGCGTGGCCGGCAGCAACGGCCGCCAGCAGCATGAAGGCCGCCAGCGTTGCCATTCTCAGGGAATGCAGCACCTTCATTCGCGCCCCGAAGAGACAGCCACAGGGCCATGATCCGCCCGCTTGCGGAAGACGGCATAGATCAGCAGGCCGGAAGACATGATCAGAATACTCAGCATCGACCGCAGCGGCTGCTCGGCCAAAAGGTAGTACATCATGAAACCGGTCACGATCAGAAAGACGACAGGCGTCAGCGGGTATCCCCAGGCGCGGTACGGCCGCGGCAGATCGGGGTGCGTGATGCGCAGCTTGATCACGCCGAGCACGGTGAAGAACGAGCAGAACAGCAGTGCGAACTGGATGAACTCCAGCACCGCCTCGAAGCTGCGCGTGAACAGCATCAGGCTGGCGACCGTGAGCTGAAACAGGATGGCATTGGCCGGCGCGCCATTGCCGGAGCGACGGGCGAATGGCCGCAACACCGGAATGTCCTCGCCCATCGTCATCATGACGCGCGGCCCGATCCACATCATCGCGCTGATCGAGGAGATCAGCCCGATGCAGATCATCGCGCCGACGATGCGGCCGCCGAACTCGCCGAAGATATAGCTGCCGGAGATGCGGGCGACGTCGATCTGGCCTGCGAGCTTCTCGATCGGCGCGGTATGCAGGAACACCGCGTTGAGCGCGACATAAAGCACCAGCACGATCAGCGTTCCGATCAGCATCGCGCGCGGCACGTTGCGCTCCGGCAACCTCACCTCGCCGATGATGTAGGTTGCCGCGTTCCAGCCCGAGAACGAATACATCACGAACACGAGGCTGATCGCGAACGGCGCGCTGACGACATGGGTGAAATCGGAAGCTGATGGCGCAAACGACACCGGCTGCGCGGTGCCGATCACGAAGCCGCAGGCCAGGAAGACCAGGATCAGCACGACCTTCAGGATGGTCGCTACCAGTTGAAAGGTCGAGGAGTGCCTGACACCGGTGAGTTGCACCAGCGACACCAGCCAGACCAGGCCGACCGCGAGCACCAGTGGCGGCGCATCAGGGAGCACCGACTTGCCGTACTCGCCGAACGCCATGGCGGCGAGCGCTACCGGCGCCGCAAAGCCGACCGTCGCCGACACCCAGCCCGCCACGAAGCCGAAGGCCGGGTGATAGGCCCGGCCGAGGAAGTTGTACTCGCCGCTCGAACGCGGAAACATCGCGCCGAGTTCGCCGTAGGAAAACACCCCACACAGCGCGACGATGCCGCCGACCGCCCACAGCAGCAGGATCGAAAAGCCTGACGGAATGTCCTTGACCTGAAAGCCGAGGCTGGTGAAGACGCCGACGCCGACCATGTCGGCTACGACGATAGCCACCGCCACCAGAACTGAAACGCCGGAGCCGCCACCGGTGAGCGAGCCAGCCCAAGCCGGGCTTCCCGTTTGTGATGCTGCCATCTCGGACCCCATCTTCAAGCGCCCGCAGCCGAGAGCTGCATCGTGCAGGTTGATGGCCCTCAATTCAAGCAATGTTAACAAGGGTTTAAATAGAGACGCAAAATAGGTTCGATGGTACCGCCCAGAGCCCGCGTGCCACTACTGGATTGCGAAAACATCGTGACCATCCCACAATCGCGACACGATTGGGTGGTCTCCTCGGGCTTCCGGACGTGGGGAGTTTTTCCGGACGCTTAACGTCGCCGCGTGCAAGCTTAACCCCGGTCGACGGTGAATCTTGGGACATTGGGGTGGATGGTCGGAGCTGATCCGAAATTCCAGACAATTGGTCGCGCCAGCCGGGCGATGCCGCGACGTGCCCTGCCGCTGCGATGGCACTGGCTTGCGATGGCCGCGCTGGTCATGCCGCTATTCTTGGTTCTGGTTCAGTGCGGCAAGGCGCCGAACGCGGACATGCTGGCGGCGAACACCGATGGCCCCAAATCCGGGGCCGCCAAGTCCAGGGCTGAAACGTTCGACGAACGTTTCCCTGGGCCGCAATTCGCCGACCGTTTCCCGACCGCAAGCGAAAGCCTGCCGCAGATTCAGCAACAGGTTGCGCTGACGCCGCAGCCGCGCACCGTTCGCACCGAACCTGTGAGAGTAGCGTCGCTGACGCCAACGCTGACGCTGTCCCGCACCGAGCGCGAAGAGCTGACCACGCTGGTCAGCATGAAGTCTTCGGCCTTCCCCTATTTCGGCAACAATCCGCGCTCCGATGAGCCGTTCCTCAACATCACCAAGGGCGACCGCAAGGGCCACCGCAGCTATGGCGGCCGGGTCTATTGGCAGGACGAGACCTATAACGACAGCCGCGTGCTGGTGCATGTCCCCGAGACATTCGACGTCAAAAAGCCCGCGGTGATCGTGGTGTTCTTCCACGGCAATGGCGCGACGCTGGAGCGCGACGTCCGCGACCGGCAATTGGTGCCGCAGCAGATCACCGATTCCGGCGTCAACGCCGTGCTGCTCGCGCCGCAAATGGCGGTCAACGCCGCCGATTCCTCGGCTGGCAAGTTCTGGCAACCCGGCGGCTTGAAGCGCTTCATCGATGAATCGGCCGGCCACCTCGCCCGCATCTACGGCGATCCGAAGTCGGCGCAGGCGTTTGCGAACATGCCGATCGTGATCGTCGGCTATAGCGGCGGTTTCCTGCCGACCGCCTGGAGCCTCGAGGTCGGCGGCCTCCCCAACCGCGTCCGCGGCGTGTTCCTGCTCGACGCCGTCTATGGCGAACTCGACAAGTTCGCGTCCTGGATCGAGAAGAACCGGACCGGCTTCTTCGTCTCCTCGTATACCCGCTACACCAAGCGGCACGACCTGGAGCTGATGCAGATGCTCCGCGACAAGGGCATCACCGTCACCGAGAGCATGGACGGACCGCTGCGGCCCGGCAGCGTCGTGTTCGTGCAGACGCCCGATGGCGTCACCCATCGCGATTACGTGACGCAGGCCTGGACCGAGCATCCGGTCAAGGACGTGCTGGTCAAGATGGCCGCAACGCCGGCTTTGACCCGGATCGCCAGCGCGCCCTACGCGAACCGCTAACCGGCCTCGCCGCGACATCGCGGCATGCATCCCGGACCGAATTGTCATGTTGATGACGCGTGGCTTGTGCCACAGAGCATTGCTCGTCTCCGACCTCCGCCTTAAGATGAAGTTGTTTTTTATTGCAACTTCTGGGGAGGCCGTGCAGGAAGGCCAGTACAAGGAGGATCTCGCAGAGCTTCGAGGTGGAGGAGGACCGGGTGGCGACGCGCTTTCGAGTGGTAACGCTCAATCTTGAGCAGGATCACAAGCGGTGGGATGAACGAAGTCCCCTCATAGTCGAGGGCATGAAGGTCCTCCAACCCGACATCATAGCGCTCAACGAAGTGAGTATCGCGCGGCAGACAGCGCGAGAATTGCAAAGGAGTATCGGACCAGTCCAGGGCATCGATTACAATTTGGTCCAGCAGACGCGAGTAAACGGATTGGCCTCGGTCGAAGGCGAAGCGCTGCTCACCCGCTTTCCCGTCAACGAAACTGGAAATCTCGACTTCCAGACGCGCGATATGGTGGCGCTAGTCGCCCGCGTTCTCGTGGATAGCAAGCCGTTAGATATCTACGTAACCCATCTTTACATGTCACGTGGCGACGATTCCCTTCGGCTGTTTCAAGTCCAGCAGCTTCTGGCATGGATCGACAGACGAAATGACGTATCGGAATGCATCGTCTGCGGGGATTTCAACGCGACACTGGACATGCCCTCTGCGGCCCTCATGGCTAGCCGGTTTCGTCCTACCCAAACGTCACCGACGGCATTCACACCGCTGGCTGGGGGAGATGGCGCAATATCCCATCCCTATTGGCCGCGGATGGACCGGTGCATCGATTTTATCTGGACGAGCAGTGCAATCGAGACAGTGGCGAGTGGCGTCTGCTTCGATAAGCCCGCCGCTGGCGATCCTTCGCTATGGCCATCAGATCATGCCGGGGTCTGGGCCGATCTTGAGTTCTGACCCCCGCGTGTTGCGACTGTCGCTTCCAAGCGGTTCGCTCACGATCAGCTGATCCGGAACAGGCATTGCTGCCACCGGAGCGGGTGCTCACTTCGCCGGATTTGCGGCGGCTGCCGGATCGGCATTGATCTTGGTGGATGCTGCCGCCGGCGGTCGCGGGTTATTGGCCGGGCACGATGCCAGGAGCCGCGTCCACGACGCGCCGAGGCCAAGCGTGTCGATGTCGAATGTCGACAGGCTGGTCTTGCCTTCCGCCGCTGGTGTGCGCTCGCCCATCTGCAGGCGGGGAGCGGCCAGCATTGCCTCCATGGCCTCGGGCGCAACGATGTCGCTCCAGACCTCGAACTTGCCGACGCGCGCGGGGTACCTTCCAAAGGCCACGGATTTTTCCGAACCCGCCATCAACATCACCGACTTGTTGCTGCTGGCGTCCTTGTTGCCGCTGACCTCCTGGTCCGCTTCCCGGACGAACATCAGCCTGGCGCGGTTCTTGTTCTCGCAGAACAGCCGCCACTCCATCGAGCGGAACGACTCGCCATCGCCCTGTCTGGCCGACGCGAGCTTGCGGACGTAGGGGCGCGCCGCGGTTTCGAATGTCCAGGGCGTTTCGAGCAGAGAGCGCTTGTCGATACCGAAGCGATAGAGTTCGGCCCGCGTCAGGACGTGCAGGCTCTCGAACTTTACCGTCTTGATGAGATCGTCCAGTTCACGGCTGACGCCCATCGAGGTGACGAACGCGGCGCGCTCGCGATCGGCGCTGGCCATGCGGCGCTGCTTGTATTCGGCGATCACCTGCGCCGGGATCGACCCGTGAACGACCAGCGTCAGCCTCGAATTATGAACGGCCATGATGGCATCGGGCGCAACCTCGCGGGTTGTGGCGCCGAGAAGCACGTAACCGCAGGCCGAATTGCACATGGCGTTGCGGGTCGTCAGTTCGGCCTCAACCTCGCCGCCGGCCGTCTTGATCTTGAGGCAGGCCGCGTCGACCTGGGTTCCGCCGGCGCAGGCGGTTGCGATGGTGCGCCCGATCCGGGCAACGGCCTTCCTGCCGCGCAGCATCCGGGCGATGACATAGGACGGCCTGACCGAACCGCCCGGCGAATGGAAATAGATCGGGCGCGTCGTGTCCTTGGCGTCACGCAGGAAGCGGCTGACACGCGCCGCCGCTCCCTCATCGACCTGGCCTTCGATCGCGATCAGCGGTCACAACCCGGACCGCAGGAATTGGCCGGACCCTTGGCGTTATAGATGATCAGCCTCGGCGCAAAGCCGGCCTTCTCGGCCGGCGTTTCAGCACGCAATTCGCCACTGACCAGCAGCAGGGCTGCGAGAACGAGAAACCGAAACATCATCAGACCGGCACAATCGGGCGAATGGACGAGCAACGACGCAGTACCCAAGGCTAGACAATGCGCGCCTGTCCGGCAATCCCTGGTGGCGAACCACGCCTCCTGAGAGGTTAGAGCGACCGGCACTATCCTTCTTTGTGATCACGATATGGCGTGATTTTCTCGATATTGCCCGATTGCAGGAGCCGAATCCCCTGCTATACCGCTGCTTTCCCGCTTACCTGCGCTCGTTCGCAGGAGTGAGCTCCAGGAGACGCCAATGCCTGACCAGAATACGCCCGCATCGGGATTCCAGTTCGGCCTCGCCAATTTGAAACCGGCCGAACCCGTGCAAAAGATCNACCTTTCCCGACGGCGCCAAGCGTGAATTCGCCAAGGACATCACCGNACATCGCCAGGGGCATCTCGCCTTCGCTCGCCAAGCGCACGGTCGCGATGGCGCTGGACGGGGTGGTCGCCGATCTCAACGATCCGATCTCGAGCGACGCCAGGATCGAGCTGATCAACCGCGAGGATCCCCGCGCGCTGGAACTGATCCGGCATGACTGCGCCCATGTGCTGGCGGAAGCGGTGCAGTCGCTGTGGCCGGGCACGCAGGTCACGATCGGCCCGGTGATCGAGAACGGCTTTTACTACGACTTCTTCCGCAACGAGCCGTTCACGCCGGAAGACTTTGCCGCGATCGAAAAGCGGATGCGCGAGATCATCGCGCGCGACAAGCCCTTCACCAAGGAAGTGTGGGACCGCGAAAAGACCAAACAGGTGTTCCGCGACAAGGGCGAGGCCTTCAAGGTCGAGCTGGTCGATGCCATTCCGGGCGACGAGCCGATCAAGATCTATTTCCAGGGCGACTGGTTCGATCTCTGCCGCGGCCCGCATATGTCGTCGACCGGCAAGGTCGGCAACGCCTTCAAGCTGATGAAGGTGGCGGGCGCCTATTGGCGTGGCGACTCGAACAACCCGATGCTGACGCGCATCTACGGCACGGCATTCGCGAAGCAGGAAGAGCTCGACGCTTACCTCAAGCAGATCGAGGAAGCCGAGAAGCGCGATCACCGCAAGCTCGGCCGCGAGCTCGACCTGTTCCACTTCCAGGAGGAAGGCCCCGGCGTGGTGTTCTGGCACCCGAAGGGTTGGACGGTGTTCCAGGCGCTCATTGCCTATATGCGCCGCCGCCTGACCGGCGATTACAGCGAGGTCAACGCGCCGCAGATCCTCGACAAGGTGTTGTGGGAGACCTCGGGCCATTGGGACTGGTACCGCGAGAACATGTTCGCGGCCCAATCCGCCGGCGACGAGGCCGAGGACAAGCGCTGGTTTGCACTCAAGCCGATGAATTGTCCGGGCCATGTGCAGATCTTCAAGCATGGCTTGAAGAGCTACCGCGACCTGCCGTTGCGCCTTGCCGAGTTCGGCGTGGTTCATCGCTACGAGCCGTCGGGCGCCATGCACGGCCTGATGCGCGTGCGCGGTTTTACACAAGACGACGCGCACGTGTTCTGCACCGAGGCCCAGCTTGCCGACGAGTGTCTCAAGATCAACGAGCTGATCCTGTCGACCTATGCGGATTTCGGCTTCGACGGCGAACTGACGGTCAAACTCTCGACCCGGCCGGAGAAGCGCGTCGGCACCGACGAGATGTGGGAACATGCCGAGCGCGTGATGGCGACGGTGCTGGCGGAAATCCAGGCCAGCGGCAACAACCGCATCAAGACTGCAATCAATCCGGGCGAAGGCGCGTTCTACGGGCCGAAGTTCGAATATGTACTGCGCGACGCCATCGGCCGCGACTGGCAATGCGGCACCACGCAGGTCGACTTCAACCTGCCGGAACGCTTTGGCGCGTTCTACATCGACGCCGATGGCTCCAAGAAGGCGCCTGTCATGGTCCATCGCGCCATCTGCGGCTCGATGGAGCGCTTCATCGGCATTTTGATCGAGCACTTTGCCGGCAATTTCCCGCTCTGGCTGGCGCCGACCCAGGTGGTGGTCACGACCATCACCTCGGAGGGCGATGAATACGCCAAGGTGGTTGCCGCCGCGGCACGGCGCGCGGGCCTGCGCGTCGAGATCGATCTTCGCAACGAGAAGATCAACTACAAGGTCCGCGAGCACTCGCTGGCGAAAATCCCCGCCCTGCTCGTCGTCGGCAAGAAGGAAGCCGAAACCCATTCGGTCTCGATCCGCCGGCTCGGCAGCGATGGCCAGAAGGTAATGCCGACCGACGAAGCGCTCGCCGCGCTGGTCGAGGAAGCAACACCGCCGGATGTGAAGCGGGCGCGAATGGCCTAGGAAATGTGGGGCGGATGATGTTGCCGCTCCCATACTTCCACCCGAGCGACCAGCACATCGAGCCGTTTGCCCTCGGGCGAGTTGGCCCGAGCATTCATCAATCCTTCTATCTCTTTGAGGGCTCGGCGATACTCGCGGTCAGATTTGATCGGCCTGTGCACGATTGAAAGCTCAAGCAATATGTATCCGGCCGATACTATCACAATCGGTCTAAATTGGCTTCCATATGCTTCGTAGCCCACCTATCTGCGTGGTAGAAATTTCTAGATCTGCGAAAGAGACCCTTGTGCCTGACGCCATTGAACTGCTGAAAATCCGCCGCTCGGTAAAGCCGCGCGAGATGAGCGGCCCCGGCCCTACGGCCAGCGAACTCGATACCATCCTGACCATCGGGGCGCGGGTACCCGATCACGGCAAGCTGACGCCGTGGCGCTTCATCGTGTTCGAGGGCGACGCCCGGGCTCGCGCCGGCGACGTCATTGCACAGGTGTTTGCCAAGAAGAACCCGTCCGCGCCGGCCGCCGATATCGAGGTTGAAAAGCGCCGGCTGATGGACGCGCCGCTGGTGATCGCGGTGGTGAGCTTTACCAAGCCGCACCCCAAGGTGCCGGCCTGGGAGCAGGAATTATCCGCCGGCGCCAGCGCCATGAACATCGTCACCGCCGCCACCGCGCTGGGCTACGGCGCGAACTGGCTCACCGGCTGGTTCGCATTCGACCGCGACGTGCTCGACGGGCTCGGACTGAAGGCCGATGAAAGGCTCGCCGGCTTCATCCATATCGGAACACCGGCGAAACCCGCCGAGGACCGTCCGCGCCCGGCGCTGTCTGATATCGTGACGCGGTTCTAGACTTGCAGTTCTAGACTTTGGTTCGTCACATCAGGTGTTTGCGACTTTAGACAGCTCTCTTCATCGTCATCCAACGATGAGGCCCGGCGCAGAACTCTCGTTCTGCGCCGGGCCTTGTCGCGTCGTCACGACATGACGACCATCGCGCGCACGATCAACCCCACAGATGATGGTCGACAAACTGGTGCGCCACGTTGCTCAGTTCGGCGAGCTGCGCACTGTGCAAATCAGCGCCCGGTGCGGCGGCTGCATCGCTGCGGTCCCCCTGGATTGAATGCAGCAGGGATGCGAGATCGGCGAAGCGACCGCCAAGATCACCGCCGAAGGCATGGGCCGCGCCGCCATCACCCATGCCGGCATCTGCACCGGTGCCGATGGCGGTGCCCGTGGCGCCATCGCCCGCAGCGGTCTGGGTTCCGCCACAGCCGCCGGCGCCGCCATTGTCCGCACCTGCGGTCGGCGTCGTCGGCGTGTCAGGCGTCGCTCCGGTATCGCCGGTGTCGGGCGGCGTGATCCCCGTGCCCGCATCCGACATGTCGGTGGGGTTGGCGCCATAAAGCGCCAGAACGCCGTCGATGTCGGATTGCGCCAAACCGGTGAGGTCGAAATTGGCGGTCGAGTTCATCACCGCGGGATCGTCGTTGAAGTGACCCAGTCCAATTGCATGCCCGATCTCGTGGATCGCGACGAGGCTGAAATCCGAGCCGCTCAGATTATCGCCACTATCGAACTTGATGTCCGCGCTCTGAAGCTGGCCCCCTGAATAACTGAAGCCCGTGACCCCCAGGACGTTGCCGGCGCCATCGAGCGCACTGTTTGCAAAATCGATGTCGGATTCGGCAGTGGACGCGACTTGCTGGAATTGAATATTGGCAACCTCGGACCATTCAGCGAATGCAGCATTGATGGTTTGCAGTTCTGTCTGGGAGATACTGTCATCAACGGCCCAGGTGACCGTCCCACCCGCAGTGCCCAGTTCGGGTGAGCCCCATTTTGCGCCTTCGAGGCTGAAATCGACCGCCATGGCATCTCCTTCACTGTTGATGTAGATCAAGATCGCAGTGTCGGAGACGTAAGCTGTCTGGTTGACGAGACTGAGGCTCTCGTTGGCGAGAGTGGGGCGATACAACGCTCATTGAATGATACGCGATACTGCGACGGGCCGATGCAGCTTTGCGACGTCGAGCATCAAGCAACGATGGCCCATGCGGGAACCGCGACCAACGAGGCCGAAGCCGTGCTTCGGTGCATTGCGGCCTGATCAGCCGAACAGCAAGAGCTGTGCTGTTTTACACGCAGGTAAGCACGGCTTTGTCTGAACCCGCGATGCGGCGAATATGACAGTCAGCGCGCGATGACCTCGACCTCGGTATCGACGCCGTTGACGACGTTGAAGGGACGCTCGAATACCTTGCCTTCGTTCTTGGCAATGGCCCGGTATTCGCCCTCGGACAGGACGACGCGGGGAAACGCACCGATCGATTCCTTGATGACGTCGCCGCCCGGCGTGATCACCGACCATGCGGTGTTGGCGAGCGCCTCGCCGCCCCTGTCGCCGACGAGTTTCAGCGTAATCACCGCCGCGCGGTGGCTGACGGTGACGTCGGTCAGTTTGCCGGCCTGTACCCGGATGTCGGAGCGCACAACCGAGTTGGCGTCGCCATAGTTGGAGATGATGTAGTAGGTCCCCTCGGGCAGCAGCGCGACGTCGGTGGCAGGAACGCTCGGCAGCAGCGGGCTACGCTCGGCGCCGCCTTCGAACTGGCTGCCCTTGTACAGCGCGAACGAAATCTGGTTCGGCGGAATCTTGCTGCTGCCGACGCGGCCTTCGATGCGCAAGCCCCCGGCCGGCAGCACGAAGGCGACGCGGTCGGTTTCCGCCTTCAGGCTCACCGCCCTCACCGCGCTGACGAGGCCGAGGGCGACGTGGACGACGTAATTGCCGGGCGGCAGCACGATGTTCGGCGTCGCGCCGCGCTCCTCGCGAATCAGCTTGAACGTGCCGGTATCGTCGGGCTTGTCGGCGAACACCCGCCACACCAGCCCGCCATTGATCACCGGGAGGTCCTTGCCGTAGCGCGCCGTCAGCGACAGCACCCCCTGATTTGGAGTTGCGGCGCCCGGCGCCGGCGCCGCTGGCGGGGCCGTCGCGATCGAGGGGGGCACGATGGTTGGCTGGTTCAGCGGCGGCGGAACGGTCGGAATCGTGCCGGTCCCGGAGGGCGGTGCCAGATTCATGGCCGGCCCGGTCTGGGCATCCGGAACCGCGGCCGGCGGCACCGGCGGCGGACGGTCCGAAAACATTTGGGCCGAGGCCGGGACCGAAAACACTGCGACGAACGCCAATGCAAGCACAAACGCCGGGAGAGGCCTTCCGCCCTGCCCGTTTCCAGCGATGCCGTTGCCGCCCGAAATCATGGCCATGCTTTTCACCGAAAACGCGGCAAATTCAAGCCTTCGTGGCTAAAGCCGGCCGGCCGCCATGGCGGAACCCGTGCAGACACCTCCTGTTGAATGCTGCGGTCGCGGTCCAGTCACATTCCGTGCCTACGCCTTTTTTGCCGGGGCATAAACCATGCATCGGGATCGGGATAGTCTATTCTGGCGCGGTCGCGCTGCGGCGAATATCGTGGCAGCCGCAGGAGAGTTTGCGTGTTGGATAGCTGGATGGGGCGCGGCCAAAAGGGCTCCGATACCCAGGACAAGGTAGGGCTCGGCAGTATCCGCCGGCCGGTGATCGGACTGGCGCTCGGCGGCGGCGCCGCACGCGGCTTTGCCCATATCGGCATCGTCCGGACGCTGGTGGCCCACGGAATCATTCCCAACGTCGTGGTCGGAACGTCGATCGGCGCCGTGGTCGGCGGCGCGTATGCCGCCGGACATCTCGACACGCTGGAGGAATGGGCCCGCAGCCTGCAACCGCGAACCGTCCTCTCCTATCTCGACATCCGCCTGAACGGCTCCGGCCTGATCGGCGGCGCCAAGCTCGCGGCCCAGCTGGAGACTGCGCTGGGCCAAAGCCTGATCGAGGATCTGTCGGTAAAATTCGCAACCGTCGCCACCGAGGTGCGCACCGGCCACGAGATCTGGCTGACCCATGGCCCGATGGTGGATGCGATGCGCGCCTCCTACGCGCTACCCGGCATATTCTCGCCGATCCTGGTCGGCGACCGCTGGCTGGTCGACGGCGCCCTGGTCAATCCGGTGCCGGTGTCGGCGGCACGCGCGCTCGGCGCGGAAATCGTCATCGCCGCCAATCTTTCCAGCGACGTCTTTGCGCATTCCACGACGATCTATTCCCACGGCCCGACACCCGGCGTCTCGGTCTCGGTAATGCCGGAAGCGATGGCTGAACCCGAGCCGCCGAAACGCGGTATCGGAAAATTCTTCTCCGCGGAGCGCACGATGAAGCGCGAGTTCTTCGGCGGTGGCGGAAGGCCCGGCATCTCCTCGGTGATGGTCGATGCCTTCAACATCATGCAGGACCGCATCACCCGCGCACGGCTTGCCGGCGATCCGCCGGATCTGTTGATCTCGCCCCGCGTCGGCAAGATCGGCTGGTTCGATTTTCATCGCGCCGACGATCTGATCGCCCACGGCGCGCGCGCCGCCGAGCGCGCCATCGATTCGATCCAGGAAGCGATCCACATTCTGGCACCGCCGGCGACGGCGAGCCAGGCCGCGGCGGCGGAAAAGGCCGAGAAGGAATAGCGATCAGGCCGTCTTGATGTAGTCGCGCAGCGCTTCCTGCTCGGCCTCGTATTCCTGGACGCGGCTCTTGACGATGTCGCCGATCGAAATCAGCCCAACCACCTTGCCGTCCTCGACCACGGGCAGATGCCTGAACTTGCCGATCGTCATCATTTCCATGATGCCGGCGACGGTGTCGGACTCCCGGCAACTGACGACCTTGCGTGTCATGACGGCGCTGACCGGTTCCTCAAGAATCCTGGCGCCGCGCTCGCCCAACACTCGCACGATGTCGCGCTCCGAAATGATGCCCTCGAGACGTCCCTGGTTCATCACCAGCACGGCGCCGATCTTGCGCTCACCAAGCAGCTTGATCGCGGCTGAGACCTTGGCGTCCGGCTCGACGCTCAGGATGTTATGACCTTTGGTATCGAGAATTGTACGTACCGTCATTGTCGCCTCCTGAATCCCTATCGCGCCCCCGAGAGCCCGACTTGTTCGCGAGTCTTCAATCAACAGTTCCGCGCCGCTTTCGTTTTGGGCGCAGTTGGCAAGCGCGGCTGTCCTGCACGGCAGCGGCTATGGCTTGCGTTGAAACCTGCGTGGATGATGGATGAAATCGCTCGTCGCCGCAAGCGGCGATCAGACGCGGCCAGACTCATCCGGCGACGAAGCATCCGCGGCATGCGGCATCGCACGCGGCACCGGATCGAACAGCGAGAACAACATCAGGCCGGCGAGAAATCCGCCGATATGTGCCTGCCAGGCGACACTGGCGCCTTCGGACCCGATCGAAATAGAGCCGAGGCCGAAGATGATGTTGACGCCGAACCACACCGCCAGAAATCCGAGCACGCGCCCGTTGCGCAGCGCCCGGGAAAGCGACAGCGCCGGAACTTTCGCCGCGGCGTCGGCATCGCCCCGATGGAACGAAAGAAAGCTTCCCTTCACGAAGGCGAAGCGGATGGCGGCGGCCATGGCGCCGGACACCGAGGCCGAGGCGCCGATCATCGGCGCGATGGCATGCTCGTGGGTGACGAGATGGGCGAGCGCACCCGCCACCGCCGTCACCGCCATGAATACGAAGAACCTGACCGGGCCGAACCGGCGCGCCAGTGCGCTGCCGAACGGCAGCAGCCATAGGATGTTGAACCCGATATGGCTGAGATTGGCATGCAGCAGCGAATAGGTGACGAAGGTCCAGACCTTGGCGCCGGCCCCGCCTGGAAAGGTGATCTTGAGCAGCGTGGAATCGTAGCGCTTCGGAATGAAACCGAAGACGTCGATGGTCCAGTTCTCCAGCTCCACCGGCAGCAGCACCCGCAGATGAATCACCGCGATCAGCGCGATATAGGCCGTCAGCGCGCCCGGCAGCGTCAGGATCGGCTCACGCGGGGCGTCCGGCGGCTCGACCGGGGATGAGTACGACTGGGATTCCAAGGGGGCCAGGACCTTAGCTGGTGCTTCGCGGCATACTGGCCCAGATAGGCGGCTTTGCCTGCCCTGTGCAAGTGCACAATCGGTCAATGTCCAGGGATCGACATAGCGTCGATCGCGAGGCCGGCGTTTGCGTCCCGCCCCTCTGTCGCGTCACGGCTTGCCGCGCCGCGCCAGAACACGACAAAGAAAAAGGGAGGATGCTGAGAACATCCTCCCTTGTCTCGTTGATCTTTTCGCGCCCCGGAGCCGGGATCAGATCCCCACCCCTCCCCGCGCGATGACCAAACTGTTTGACGCGGCCCGTGTACCAACTGCGCCGAGAATTCAGAGATAAGCCGGCGCCGACTGATGCGTTCCACACTACGCACGCCGCCCTGCCTTCGCCAACCTCACAGTTAATTTAAAGTTAACGCCGCGGCCGTGCGGGGATGAACTCGCTGCGTTGTCGTTCCGGGCGCTGCAATTGCAGACGATCCGATGAGCATGGATGGCTGCAGGCGGTCGCATATGGCTTGGCCGGCGATTTCATGTTCGCTGAAGTCAAGCGGCAAGATCAGTTGCTCGCCACGCCGGTGCGAAGCCGACAACACCTTGGGCCGCTGTGCGCCGGCTGCGTCCTCGCTCCAGTGCACGCAAACATGCCTATCGTCATGCTGCTCTCGATCAACCACAGTATCTGCTGGCTGAAGCTCATAAGAATTTCGCGAGCGTGAACAGCGCTGCGCAAAGAAACCAAGCAAGGAATGGCCCATTGGGAAATGGCGCCCTTCGGGTTCCAACTTTTGCTGGACACTGGAAAGATACTACAACCCATGGTAGTCTAACCGTCAGGGGCGCTCAATGTACAACATTAAGTTCCTCAAGAAGCCGATCAAGAAACCGGAACTTCCACGGAAGCCGCCTCGTCCCGAGCCAAAGCCAGAGGCTCGCGAGCCGAATTTTACGCCAGAACCGCTCGATCCCACGAACCACGGGGATTGAAGAAATGGAAACCCTCCAACTCGCAGCGATCCTTTGGTCTCAGTGGGGCATCGTCGTGCTTATCGTGCATCTTCGATGCGCGTCATAATGCTCGGCGCCGTGCTCTACGTCGTTGGCGGACTGTCGATGCGGCTTGGTGCCATGTGCTGGCAAGCGGCGGATCGAGCGCAAGGCAAGCCCGAGTGGCGTCACCCTTGTCCGTCCAGGATCCTGGACCGATGACGCGTGCGGTTCGGATATCCGATTCTCGCGGCATCTGCGCTCCTCTACGTCCTCGTGCTCGACGGCATCGATAGGATCTATCCGCTATCCCGCCGCACCCAAGAGCCTTGGCGCGCCAAGCCATGAGACGGCTCAAGCCGCGCTACATCTTCAGAGCCCTGATTACCGTCATCGTGACCAGACTAATCGGGCACGGACAGGACCGGCATCACCCCGGCGGTCGGCAACTGTGAGACATTGCGCCAAAACGAGACAAAACGAGCGCTGTGAAACACTTGTGTTACTGAATTCCTAAGAGGCATGGTGAATTTAACGTTAACAACGCAAACCCGCGCCGCGGACGGCCAAAACGCGTTGGCGGCATGGACGCTGCAAAGCCTGTCCTGCACAACAGCCGAGGGAAGGCGTGTTGCGCAAAAGCGAGACAGAAGTGTCTCGCCAGGCAACCCGGGGGCGAGGATAAGGATATGAAACACCCATCGAGCCGCGAGTTTTTCGCCTATTGGGACGCGAAACGCGGCGATGCGCGGGCGCCGGACCGCAGCGAGATCGAACCCGGGGCGGTACGCGAACTCCTCGGCGACATTTTCGTGCTGTCCTACGACAACGACACCGGCTACCCATTTCGCGTTGCCGGGACGCGAGTCTGCGCCCTGCTCGGCCGCGACCTCAAGGACACGAGTTTCTCCGCACTGTTCGCCCCCGACAGTCGTCGCGAGATCGAAGACGTCATTACGTACGTCGCGGAAGAAATGCTGGCGGCCATTGCCGGCATCACCGCGACGTCCGAAGACGGCACGACGGCGCATCTGGAGTTGCTGCTGCTGCCGTTCAACAACCGGGCGCATGCGCCGATCAGCCTGACCGGATTGCTGGCGCCGTTCGAAAACGACCTCGGCACGATCAGCGATTTCAAACTGACGTCGTGGCGCTATCTGCACCGCCCCGAGAAGTTCGTCCCGCGCGCCCTGCGCAAGCTCGCAATCGCGCGCGGCTTCATGGTGTATGAGGGGCTGCGGTAAGCGGCAACCGCGGATTCGCCACGCAGCGCATGCGCCGCACGACCGTGCTCGAAAACGACCCACAACAGCCTTCAAAAAAAGCACTGCCGAGCATTGCCTAAATGCGAGGCGTCAGGCAGGGTCGGCCCGCGATGTGGAGCCGGGCCACATCAGCGAAATGACAGCGCACCGATGACGATATCGGGGCGGTGCATTGGCGTAACCTCGGAGATCCAAAGAATGCTGAAGAGATTGATGCTTGCCGCCGCAATTGCCACTGCCGCGGTGGCGACGCAGGCCCATGCCGACGCCCTCGACTCCATCATGAAGTCGAAGGTGATCAAGATCGCGGTGCCGCAGGATTTTGCGCCGTTCGGCTCCGCCGGGCTCGATCTCAAGCCGCAGGGCTACGACATCGACATGGCCAACCTGATCGGCAAGGAACTCGGGGTGAAGACCGAGATCATTCCGGTGACCAGCGCCAACCGCATTCCCTATCTGCAGACCAACAAGGCGGACCTCGTGATCTCCAGCCTTGGCAAGAACGAGGAGCGCGAAAAGGTCATCGACTTCTCGATCGCCTATGCGCCGTTCTTCTCCGGCGTGTTCGGCACCAAGGCGATCGCGGTGGCGAGCGCGGCCGATCTCAAGGGCAAGACCATCGGCGCCACCCGCGGCGCGATCGAGGAACAGGCGCTGACATCAGCCGCGCCGCCGGATGCCACCGTCAAGCGTTTCGAGGACAACAACGCCACCATTGCCGCCTTCGTATCCGGCCAGGTCGACCTGATCGCCACCGGCAACACGGTCGCCGCGGCCATCGCCGAAAAGGTCCCTGCCCGCGCGCCGATGCTGAAATACGTCATCAAGGACAGCCCCTGCTATGTCGGGCTGAACAAGAACGAGCCGGCCCTGCTCGCCAAGGTCAACGAGATCATCACCAAGGCGAAGGCATCGGGGGAGATCGGCAAACTGTCGGAGAAGTGGCTGAAGGCGCCCTTACCGCCCGGCTTCTAGGGGCGAAGCGTTGGGGGGCGCCGCCGTGTCCTACAAGCTGCAATTCGCCGAGCTGCTGCCTTACTGGAATGTGCTGCTTTACGGGCTCGTCTTCACGATCGCGCTGACGATCGTGTCGACGGCCGTCGGCATCGCGGTCGGCACCGCGGGCGCCGCAGCGCGGACCTTCGGACCCGTTTGGCTCGGCCGCATCGTTGCGGTCTATGTCGAACTGATCCGCAACACGCCGTTCATCGTGCAGTTGTTCTTCATCTTCTTCGGCCTGCCGGCGCTGGGATTGAAGCTCAGCGAGACCACCGCGGCCTTCCTCGCCATGGTGATCAATCTCGGCGCCTACTCGACCGAGATCATTCGCGCCGGCATCGAGGCGGTTCCGAAAGGCCATATCGAAGCCGGCCTCAGCCTTGCCATGACCAAGTGGGAGGTGCTGCGTCGCATCGTTCTCAACCAGGCGTTCCGAAAAATCTATCCGGCGTTGTCGTCGCAAATCATCATCGTCATGCTGGGCTCGGCGGTGGTGTCGCAGATCTCGGCGGAAGATCTGACCTACGCAGCTAACTTCATAGCCTCGCGGAACTTCCGCAACTTCGAAGTCTACCTCCTGGTGGCGCTAGCCTACCTCGTGCTGGCGATGCTGATGCGCGCGGCGCTACGCGCGCTCGGCCGCGTCATCTTCAAGGCGAGGTGAGCCATGCTGCAGTTCAGCTTCTGGGACATCCTTTCCAACCTGCTGGTCGCCACGCAGTGGACGATCGTGCTGTCGCTGATCGCCTTCTTCTGCGGCGGCATCGTCGGCCTGATCCTGCTGTTCATGCGGACGTCGCGGATCGCGCCGCTGGAATGGTTCACCAAGATCTATATCGAGTTCTTCCAGGGCACGCCGCTATTGATGCAGCTCTTCCTGTTCTTCTTCGGCATTGCGCTGTTCGGGATCGAGGTCTCGCCGTGGATGGCCGCCACGCTGGCGCTGACGTTCTGGACCAGCGCGTTCCTGACCGAGATCTGGCGCGGCTGCGTCGAAGCGATCCCGAAGGGCCAGTGGGAGGCGTCGTCCAGCCTCGCGCTCAGCTACATCGAGCAGATGCGCTACGTGATCCTGCCGCAGGCCTCGCGTATCGCGGTCGCGCCGACCGTCGGCTTCTCCGTGCAGGTCATCAAGGGCACGGCCCTCGCTTCCATCATCGGCTTCGTCGAGCTGACCAAGGCCGGCACCATGCTCAACAACGCGACCTTCCGCCCGTTCCTGGTCTACTCGCTGGTCGCGCTGATCTACTTCTGTCTCTGTTTCCCGCTGTCATGGTGGGCGAAGAAAATCGAAGGCCGCCTCAATGTCGCTCGTTAGCATCCGTGATGTCAGGAAGAGTTTTGGCCCGAACGAGGTGCTGAAGGGCGTCTCGCTCGATATCGCCAAGGGCGATGTGGTCGCGATCATCGGCCGCTCCGGCTCCGGCAAGAGCACCCTGCTCCGCTGCATCAACGGCCTGGAGACCTATCAGTCCGGCACCATCGTCGCCGACGGCATCGAGGTCGGCGGCGCCGCCACCAACCTGCGCGAGCTGCGCCGCCATGTCGGCATGGTGTTCCAGCAGTTCAACCTGTTTCCGCATCTGACGGCGGCCGAGAATGTCATGCTGGCGCCGACCGTGGTCAACAAGACGTCGAAGGCGGAAGCGCGTGCGACCGCTGCCGAGGTGCTGGCGAAGGTGGGCCTGTCGGAAAAGATGGACGCCTATCCGAGCGAGCTTTCCGGCGGCCAGCAGCAGCGCGTCGCCATCGCCCGCTCGCTGGCGATGCGGCCGAAGGTGTTGCTGTGCGACGAAATCACCTCGGCGCTCGACCCCGAACTGGTCAACGAGGTGCTGCGCGTGGTCGAGCAATTGGCGCGCGAAGGCATGACGCTGATCCTGGTGACGCACGAAATGCGCTTCGCGCGCGACGTCGGCACCAAGCTCGTCTTCATGCACCACGGCAAGGTGCATGAGGAAGGCGTGCCCAAAGAGGTGTTCGCCGCGCCGCGGACGCCGGAACTGCAGCAGTTCGTCGGTCAGGTCAGCTAACCGAGCCCGCGTGTTGCCTTCAGGAGCGAACGTGGCAGGCCGCTGCAGGATGTGGCTTGCAGCCTCAGCGTCAAGAAATCTCGTAGACCGACACCTCGTCCTCGATGCCGCTCAACGCCACGCGTCTGAGCGCTGGTTTTAGTCCGCTGGACTCCAGCAAGGCCTGAGTTTGCGCGTTCTCTACCACCGACTTCGTCACGACGATCGAGCGCGAGGCCGCAATACTCTGCACACGCGAGGCAATATTGACGGTCTGACCGAAATAGTCCTGCTGGGCGTTGAGCGTGACCGCAAGGCACGATCCTTCATGGATGCCGATCTTCAGACGCAGGCTCTGATGCTGACGCTGGGCGCCGAGATCACTCATCGCCTCGCGCATGCGTATCGCGGCGGCAATGGCGCGGTCAGGCGTCTCAAAAGTCGCCATCACGGCATCGCCGATGGTCTTCACGACCGCGCCCCTTTCGGAGACGATAATCTCCTGCAGCAGCCGGAAATGCTCGTCGACGAGATCGAAGGCGACGAGGTCACCAACGCGCTCATAGAGCTCCGTCGAGCCCTTCAGATCACTGAACAGGAAAGTCAGGCTCAGAATCTTGAGCCGCTGGCCGATGGCAAGCGTGTCGGTCCGGTAGAGGTCGCGGAAGGTCTGATGGGTGAGGAGACGTTTCGCGGTGAGAATGGGCTTGCGGCGGCTGAGGAGGTTGTCCAGCGCCTGGTTTGCCATCCATACCGCCGGCAGCGCACGGCTATCGGTACGGTTCTCCAGGATCAGGCGCAGCGGCCCGGGACGCAAAGCAGCGGGTTCGACCGGGACGTGCACCTTGTTGAAGATCACGGAAAGGTTCTGGCGTTCGTTCGTCTCACCGCCGCTGACTTCGAGAAATTGCACCGTATGTGTCACGGGATCGAACACGATCAATGTGCCCGCCGGTAGATGCAGGGAGAGGATGGCCCTCTCTCCCGGCGGCAACTCGACGGTTTCAAGCGTGACCTCTTCCAGCATCTTCTCCAGATCGTCCGGTAGATCGATTGCCGAACTCCAGAAGACCTGGCGATAATATTCGGCCACGGACAAACCATCGGGACTGTGGGCCGCTATCCTGCGCACGCGCGGGCTCACCGTGAAGGTCACCTCGACGAGGTTGTCGAGCGTCGTCTCATAGCCGGCAGAGCAAAAAGCACAATGGTACTGCTTCTTGTCCAGGGTCTTCAGGCTCTTGTTGGCGGAAAGAACACCTGCGCAGCTCGGACACATGACATTCCATGTCATCTCGAAGATGCCAAGCGCCACCGCATTCAGCAGCGCCGCGACGACACGCTCCTCGGCGAGGCCTTCTTTGGCAGCGAGGTCAGGCGCATTCATCTTGTTCAAGGCATGATCCGGGGCGTCCCGCACCATACGCTCGAGCATATCAACCACGTCGTCACCGGCCGACTGACGCAGGGCAGCAAACAAGGTCTCTGCTTCGCTCATGCGACAATGCTACCTTAAAGAGTGCGGGACGGAAACTGCTTCGGCCTGACGTCTTCAACAACGGATCGTGACAATAACCGCCAGGGACATCAGCGACCGCTGAATACGGCCGCCCGTTTCTCGAGAAAGGCGTTGCGCCCCTCTACCGCATCGGCGCTCAGGCGGATTTCCGCCTGCGTTTCGATCTCGCGGCGGAACTGGTCGGCGTAGCTGGCATGCTCGCTCTCATCGATCAGGCGGCGCGTCGCGACGAGCGCGCGCGTCGGACCCTCCGCGAGCTTGCGCGCCAGTTCGAGCGCGCCGTCGCGCAGCGCCGCATCGTCGAACACGTCGCGGACCAGTCCCCACTCCTTCGCCTGCTCGGCCGAGAGCGGCTCGTTCGTCATCATCAATTCGAGCGCACGCTGCCGGCCGACGAGACGCGGCAACAGCCAGGTCGAGCCGAGATCGGGCACCAGCGCGATGCGGCTGAACACCTGGATGAAGCGCGCCGAGCGCGCGGCCACGATCATGTCGCCCGCCATCGCCAGGCTGAATCCGCCGCCCGCCGCCACGCCGTTGACGGCGACCACGATCGGCACGCAGCACTCGCGCATCGCCTTGAACGCCGGCCAGTAATACTTCATCACGCCGGCCGCGATGTCGTCGCCGAGAATCTGCGCAGCCTTGAGATTCTGCCCCGAGCAGAAGCCGCGGCCCGCGCCCGTCAGCACCAGCGCCCGCACCTGCGGATCGTCGTTCACTTCACCGATGGCAATGGCGAGATCGCCCAACAGATCGGGCGTCATCGCGTTCAGCGTTTCAGGCTCATCCAATGTCAGTACGCTGACGTTGCCATCACGCTCGCGCTTCACTCCGGGCATTTCGCAACCTCCGTTCGCTGGCATTTTGGCCGGCCCGGCCGGGCGCGACAGGTAACCCTAAAGGTACCGAAGGACCTCAATCAACTAGTACAGAAATAGGCGATACCGCCATCACTGTGCCAATATCGGCGCAGTGATTGTTTACCCCCGAGAGGAGCGAGCGTTGAGCAATCGCCGGGGTATTCTGGCCGTGCTGTTCATCGTGCGGCTGACCGTGGCGTTCCAGTTTCAGAGCGTCGCTGCGGTCGCGCCGCTGGTCGGCGCCAAATTCGATGCCAGCCTGGCCGACATCGGACTCCTGATCGGCCTCTATTTCACGCCGGGCGTCGCGCTGTCGCTTCCGGGCGGCGCGATTGGAAAAGGGTCGGCGACAAGGTCACCGCGTCAGGTGGGCTGGCGCTGATGTTGACCGGTCAACTCGTCATGGTGGCCTCGGAATCCTGGACCTTGCAAATTGCAGGACGGCTGATCGCCGGCAGTGGCGCCGTCTTGCTCGGCGTCATGATGACGAAAATGGTCACCGACTGGTTCGCCGGCAAGGAAATCGCGACCGCGATGGCCATCTTCGTCAATTCGTGGCCAGTCGGCATCGCGACCTCCCTTTTGACCTTGCCCACGATCGGCACCGTCCATGGTGTCAGCGCCGCCTATCTTTCGGTTGCCGCGTTTATTGGCCTCGCCATCCCGCTTCTTGTTGTGTGCTATCGATCGCCGTCAATTGCTGCAGCCGCGCCTTCAGCCGCCTCGCGGCTCGACCGCAGCGCCCTCTTCGCCGTGATCATTGCGGGTCTGATCTGGGGTGTCTTCAATATCGGCTTCACGATGATTTTCAGTTTCGGCCCGACACTGCTGGTCGAACGCGACTGGTCGATCGCGGCGGCCGGCTCGGCCATCAGCATCGTGCTGTGGCTCGCGGCGTTGAGCGGAATAGCCGGCGGATTTCTGGCTGATTGGACCGGGCGGCCGCAATCGGTGCTTGTCATCGGGTGCGTCCTGTCCGCTCTATTCATGCTGATGTTGCCTCGCAGCGCGGCGGTGATTCCCATTGTGATTGCGATCGGCGCAATCAGTGCCCTGCCCGCAGGGCCGATCATGAGCCTGCCCGCGCGCGTGTTGCAGCCTCAGACGCGTGCGATCGGGATGGGTATTTTCTTCACCGTCTTTTTCGTCGTGATGATGCTTGGCCCGGCGATCGGCGGCGCCATCGCCAAATGGACCGGCAGCGCGGCAGCGGCACTCGACTTCGGGACGGCCGCCCTGCTGGCCTGTCCGGTATTGCTATGGGGCTACAACCGGATTGTTGCGCCACGACCGCAGACCGCGTGAATGCCCACTTCCTGCAACCCCTGCTAACACATCGTTAACCCTGTCGGCCTTAGGGTCTTTGCGACGCCGAAGGACCGGCTGTCTGGTGGCGAAGATGTCGTTTGCGCAAAAGAAAACAGTTACGGTACCGTCCGCCGAGGAGCGACGGCGCTTCCAGCGCGTCAAGGTCCACCTGCTCGGCCGCTACATGCTGCCGGACCGGCGCGAATTTCCTTGCCAGATCATTAACATGTCGCCGGGCGGACTGGCGCTGCTGGCGCCCGGCATCGGCAATGTCGGCGACCGCGTGATCGCCTATCTCGACCATATCGGCCGGGTCGAGGGCAAGATCACCCGCATCATCGACAATGGCTTTGCCATGACGGTCGGCGCGACCGCGCGCAAGCGCGACAAGCTCGCCGCCCAGCTCACCTGGCTCGCCAACCGCGACATTCTCAACCTGCCGGAAGACCGCCGCCACGACCGTATCGTGCCGCGCAACCCGATTGCGCTCCTGACCCTCGAGGACGGCAGCAAGATGACCTGCCGCATCATCGACCTGTCGCTGTCGGGGGCCGCAATTGCCGCGGAGAACCGCCCGCCTCTGAAATCGCTGGTCATGCTCGGCAAGGTGCAGTCCCGCGTGGTGCGAAACCTCGAAGAAGGCTTCGCACTCGAGTTCGTCCACGAGCAGATTGCCGAGACGCTCGAAGACGCGGTTACCGCGCGGTAAAGCGCCAGCCGGCAAAAATCCCTGATTTTTCAGCAAGAAAGGCGGTATCCGCGTTACCGGATACCGCCTTTTGGCCGTTCAGGGCCAGCCAAACTCGGTTAACGCGCGGCGCTTTTGCTCGCGCAATCCCTGCGATTTGCAGCGTCACAGGAGTTAATCCGTAAAATTTGAATCAATTGCAGTTGTCTCAAATTTTATTCGAATTCGATTCAAGTATAGATCGAATTCGCCGCGCGTTTTACTAGTATTCACGTCAAATGTACTTGCCTGACTTAGCGGCGGCGCAAATCCTTTGTGCGAAACGTGGTCCCAACAAGAAACGGGGGCCACGATGTTGTTCAGGGGACAGGGGAAAGGACTGGCGGTCATCGCCGTCCTGTTAGGGATAAACGCTACGATGAGCGTCTCGGCGAAAGCCGGCGACGCCCTCTACGCCAGCCTGGGCGAGACCGCGCGTTCGCCGATCGGCTGGGTCGAATTCTGCGCCGAGAACGCGAGCGAATGCCGCGGCGGCACCTCACAGCCGCGCGACATCGTGATGTCGCAGACGGCGTGGCGGGATCTGCTGCGGGTCAACAAGTGGGTCAACGAGACCATCAAGCCGATCACCGACATGGATCATTGGGGTGTGATCGAAAAGTGGTCGTTGCCGACGGACGGTTACGGTGACTGCGAGGACTACGTGCTTCTGAAGCGCAAGATGCTGGTCGACGCCGGATGGCCGCGCGAGGCGCTGCTGATCACGGTGGTGCGCGACAAGAAGGGCGAAGGCCACGCGGTGCTGACTGTGAAGACCGACAAGGGCGAGTTCGTGCTCGACAACCAGAACGAAAACGTCCTGGCCTGGACCGAGACCGGCTACCGCTTCGTCAAGCGTCAGTCGCAGAGCGACCCGAACGTGTGGGTCTCGCTCGGTGACAGCCGCCCGGCGGTCGCCACCGCCTCGTCACGCGATCGATAACGAAAGCAAGGATTTTACCAACCCGCGACCCGGTCACATCCCCACCCCTCCCCGTCCCAGACCGGTTCGCGTGCGGCCAGGCTTCCCCCAAAGCCTGGCCGCAACTTTTTTGGGGAGCCATTTGCTGGCTGTCCACTTTTGTCGCTGGGCTGACAGTCGTCTTGGGCGACTGCGCGCGCCTGCAACATCCGCCCATCCGAAGGCCGCCGACGGATTTACGAGTGCTCGCCCAACCGCGATAATGCGCAGGCTGAATCGTTGCAGGAAAGCCGCCGCCGATGGACATGCTGGTCAAGCTCTACGCGCTGCCTAGCTCCCGCGACGTATTCGAGCGCCTGGGCAAAGCCGGCATCACGACGCGGCGCGCCCTGGCCCCGGAAAAGCACAAGGTCGTCGCCTGGGTCCGCCAGAACTTCAGCGAGGCCTGGGCCAGCGAAGTCGACGTGGCGTTTGCCCGGCAACCGGTCTCCTGCTTCATCGCCATCAGGCAAAAGAGCATTCTGGGGTTTGCCTGCCATGACGCGACCTGCCCCAACTTCTTTGGGCCCACGGGCGTGGACGCAAACGAAAGAAAGCACGGGATCGGCAAGGCGCTGCTGTTCAATTGCCTCGAAGCCATGAAGCAGCAAGGTTATGGCTACGCCATCATCGGCGGCGTAGGCCCTGCGGAGTTCTATGCAAAGACGGTCGGCGCGATACCGATCGAGGGTTCCGAGCCCGGCATTTATCGCGGGCTGCTGTAGCGCCTTCCCCAAAGCCCGCTCGGCCTACCGCCCGCGCGGGGCTTTTCAGCAATCGATTTGCCAAGCGCTGCAAGGACTCCTCGCGCGCCTCGTCAATTTTTCCGGAGCTACTTGCATCAAGGCAGATTTCGATCGCTAGATTTCCAATCCTTGCAGACCTGCCAACCACCGCTTTCTCCGGCACCGACGTGGTTCAAGGCGTTGAACCGTCTCCATCCGATGGCGACGGTCCGGGACGGGTGCGCGTCGAGGTCGACGGCAAGCCTGACGTGCTCGCCTTCTACGGCGCCGCGCCAGAAGGCGCCCCTGCCGACCCCCTGATCTTTCTGCGCGGCGATGCCGTGGAGAAACGCAACAATGAGGTCGTGGCCAACGAGTGGTACGTTGCAACGACGGCCTACGACGTGCAGGCGCTGACCGAACAATTGAGCGCCACCTTCGTTCGCCCCTACATCCACTTGGCGCGTCCAGGTATCCCGGGTTCTTCAGGTCACCATCTCGACCGGCGGCGGCCGCGCGAAATAGCGCTGGTCGACGCGGCGCTCACCCGGCTCAAGGCGCATTTCGGCTGGCGTCGCATCAATCTTGTCGGCCAATCAGGCGGTGGCCATCTCGTGGCGGCGCTGATCGCGCGCCGCGCCGATATCGGTTGCGCGGTGATCTCTTCGGGAAATACAGCGGTGGCGCAGCGAAACCGCGAGAGCGGCTGGACGGCCGATATCACCGGCCACACCGATTTCATCGACCCGATCGACCATGTCGCCGAGGTGGCGCGCCATCCCCCGGAAAAGATCATCGTGCTGACCGACCCGCACGACCAACGTGTGTCGGCGACGATCCAGACTGCCTATGTCGAGGCGTTGCGCCGGGTCGACGTCACCGTGGACCATCGTTTCCTGCCGGCATCAGGCAAGCTTCGGCATGATCTGCAACTGCCGGGAATTTTGGCGGCCTTCACCTGGCTGGCGAATGATTGCCAAACGTAGCGGCCAGCGCCATGCGAGGTCGATTTTTGCCGCGTCGGCTTGTCGCCGGCTGAATGACCAGGGATTCCCCCGTCGATTCTTTTGCGCCGCACTAGCAGTGTGCCATGATAGCCGGCCTCCCCTGGGAGATCCGACCTTGACCCACAGCGAAATCGACGCCATCCGCAAATTGCTGACGTCAAAGCCGCGGCCGGTCGGCTGGTTGGAGCGGAGGCAACGGCTCGACGAAGTCGGATCGACCTGGCCGGTGGCATCCGACGTGAAATGCGAGGCGGTCGATTGCGACGGGGTTGCCGGCGAGTGGTCGACTGTGCCGGGCAGCGAGAACTCGCGCGTGCTACTGTATTTCCACGGCGGCGGATATTGCTCCGGCTCGATTGTCAGCCACCGCCGACTGGTGACGGAAGCCGGGCGCGCGGCGCGCACCCGCACCCTTGCGATCGGCTACCGGCTGGCTCCTGAACATCCCTACCCGGCCGCCCATGAGGACGCGCTCGCGGCGTGGCGCTTCCTGCGCAAGCAAGGCATTGCGGCGGCAAGTATCGCCGTCGGCGGCGACAGTGCCGGCGGCAACCTGACGCTCGCCCTGATCAACCACCTGCGCGCGGCCGGCGAGGCCTTGCCGGCCTGCGCCTGGCTGGTCTCGCCCTGGACCGATCTCACGATGTCAGGCAGCACGCTTCAGACCAAGGACGCCGTCGATCCCTTGATCCACAAGGCCTATCTCGACGAGCTCGCGGATGCCTACGCGCCGCCGGGCATCGACCGGACGGATCAGCTGATCTCGCCGCTGTTCGCCGATCTCGCGGGCTTGCCGCCGGTCCTGGTCCAGGTCGGATCGGCCGAGACGTTGCTGGCCGACGCCACGCGGCTTGCCGAGGCCGCGGGAGCCGCCGATGTCGATGTGACGCTGCAGATCTGGCCGCACATGATCCACGCCTGGCCGGTCTGGAACGCGAATCTCGAAGACGGTCGGCGCGCATTGGCCCACGCCGGCCAGTTCATCCGGGCGCATATCCGTTAGCCCGAGGGGACGCACCGCCCGCTCAACCCCTGATCGCGACGGGTTTTGCCCGGAATCCCCGCCCGCCCGGCAAATCCCGGGTTTTAGCGGCAGTATGGCTGTGCTATTTTGGAACTTTGGAATCACGTCCGGATTTGGAGTCGCATGATCGAACTCACCCCCCGGAGTGCCAGTCCCAGCGCGCGTTTCGGCGGACAGCCGATTGCAATCGCCGCTGTGGCCCTCGTCATTGTCGTGCTTGGAGTTAGTTCTATCGCCCTGTGGCGCGTCTATACCGGCAACGCTCCCGAAACCGATCGTGCCGTCGCGGCCCGGCAGTTGCAGGCGCGCACGGCGCAGGCATCCGAGCAACTGGTCGAGAAGACCAAGGGCCTGGAAGCGACGCAGCAGGAATCGATCGATCAATTACAGGTGGTGCAGGACCAGTTGCAGACCGTCCGCCGCCTGCTCGCCGCGCAGCAGGCCGACAACAAGAAGCTGTCCGAGCAGGTCGGAACGCTCACCGAAGCAGTCGAAGGCTTGCGGCAATCCTTTGCCAGCGCGCAGGCCTCCGAAACCGCCGCCGCGCCCGCGCCGCGCAAGCGGTCGGGCAAGGCAACGCACCGCTCCAGCAGGTCGGCTACTCGCAGCCGCGCCAAGGCGCGCGGCTGACTGGCCTGGACCCGCGTTCGGCGACGAAATCCTTGCTCGGGTTTTCGTCCGGCCGGCGCAGCGCTCACTATCGAAATCCGGCGATTTTCATCCCTGACGTCGGCCGCGAATTGCACCGGCCTTGCGGTGGGATATTTTCCACAAGTTGCGGCAGGCGTTGCCGCAACTTTTTTCCACTTTGTGAACTGGTTCACACATCACCGGATGAATCCCGGGCATCCTGAAATTCACCGGATGGCGTGAGCCGATTTCAATATCCGGGGCTGGCAAGGTCGTTGACGGTATACTGCGTCGACGGCCTTGTTCTTTTTTGGGGCCCAATTTTTGGGCACTGGGCCGCCCGGATTCTGTTGCACCCTGCTTATAGACGGACATTCTTTCAGTCGTCGCCAATCGAACGAATGGCCCGCGCGGGATTCCCTCCGACAAGGGTATTGGGGGGAACGTCCCTCGTGACGACCGAACCCGCAGCTACAACCGAGTTCTCGCCTACCGTCACCCCGCCGATGATCGTCGCGCCAGCTGCGATCCAGACATTCCTCTCGATCACGATGGGCTTTCCGATCGTGACGCCGCGGCGCAGCGAAGGTTCAAGGGGATGGCCAGTCGTGATGATGCTCACATTCGGCCCGATCAGCACGTCGTCTCCGATGTCGAGACCGCCGAGATCATAGAAGGTGCAGTTCTGATTGACGAAGACATTGCGCCCGACGCGGATTTCGTCCCCGCCGGCGGTATAGAATGGCGGGATTAGCAGAAAGCTCTCGTCTACCTTTTTGCCGATGAGCTCGCTGAACAAAGCCCGAACTTCAGCCGCATCGTTGAACGTCAAACGGTTAAGTGTAGCGGTGATCGCCATCGCTCGTTTGGTGTTAGCCGCCATGACCGCGGATTCCGGTGTTCTCCGATGAATTATCTTGGCGCGATCATCACTTGCCATTCGTTGTTTTCCCTTGGGCGCGTCGAACAGGTCCAGCGCATGGCGGACGCACCAGAACCCGGAAATTGTAGCCGCTGGGCGGGAGGGCTGGAATCCCGCAACCGATTCCCGGCTTTTTTGCACAGCCTGGCTGGGCCACCCAATCGCTGGCATCTCGCAAGCAGGTGATTTGCGTTCGCGCCGGTTTGCAAGCTGAATGCGCCTCCCAAAAAGGAGAACCTGCCAATGAGCGCCGAACCCCAGCTGACCTCGGATGTCATCGGGCTGACCAAGGTCGCGCCATTCTCGCGACGCGGCTTCATGACCGCATCCGCCGCAGTGACCGCGGGCTACACGCTGGCCGCCGGGCCGGTGCGTGCCGACGCGATCAAGACCGACACCGGCGGCCTCACCGCCGGGGACGCCATGATCAAGCTCGCCGACGGCGAGATGCCCGGCTATTTCGCGCGACCGGCCGGCGTCAGCAACCCGCCGGTGGTGCTGGTGGCGATGGAGATTTTCGGCCTGCACGAATACATCAAGGACGTGACGCGGCGCCTTGCCAAGCTCGGCGCGTTCGCGGTGGCGCCCGACTACTATTTCCGCAAGGGCGTCGACCTGACGAAGATTACCGAAATCCCGCAGCTCATGCCGATCGTGAATTCGAAACCGGACGCCGAACTGTTGTCCGATCTCGACAGCACCGTTGCCTGGGCCAAATCGCAGGGCGGCGACGCTTCGAAACTGGGCATCATCGGCTTCTGCCGCGGCGGACGGACGGTGTGGGAATATGCCGCCCATAGCAGCGCTCTCAAGGCCGGCGCCGCGTTCTACGGTTCGCTGGTCGATCCGCCGAACCCGGTCTGGCCGAAGAGTCCCACACAGCTCGCAGGCGAGATGAAGGCGCCAGTACTCGGCCTCTATGGCGAGGCTGACACCGGCATTCCCGTCGCAACGGTGGAAGCCTTCAAGGCGGCTCTGGCGGAAAACAAGAAAACTGCCGAGTTCAAGATCTATCCCGGCGCCCCGCATGGTTTCCACGCCGACTATCGCCCCAGCTACCGATCGGAAGCGGCCGCGGACGCCTGGAGCCAGATGCAGGCCTGGTTCAGGAAGTACGGGGTGTTGAGCTAGCCTCGAATCCGCCGGACGATGTTCAATAGCTGACCGACGCCTGCACCGATACGCGCCAGGAGCCTGCGCGGGTATGCAGCCCGTCGGTCAGGGCCCTCGCCGCCAGCAGCTTGGAATTGAAGTTCGTTCCGGCCGCAAAGTCGAATCCGGCGCCGACCGACGACAGCGTGGAGTCACGCCGGGAGAAGAGATCGCGTCCCCAGCCGACATCGGCCAGCAGGAACGGCGCCAGCGTGCCCGGCATCCAGGAGGGCATGTCGGGTATCGAAGCGTAGAGCGAATTGCGCAGGATCAGGGCCTGGTCGACCGAGCCGTCCTCGGTCACATAACCGCGCACGGCCTGGACTCCGCCGAGTCCGATTCGCTCGGTGTCCGGAAGCGGCTTGGATGACGCCAGCACGGTTACTTCCGATTTCAGCGACAGGCCCTTCGGCAGCGGCGTCACGCGGCCATATTCGAGGGTTACGAGATTGGTTTGCGTGTCGGTGACGCGACCATTGGTGAAGGCGCTCCAGGCGTTCGAATTGTTGTAGGGCAGAATGCCGCCGGGATTGGACTTGAAGCGGACATCGAGGTTGTTGGTGCCCAGATTGTCCGACCAGCGCCCGTTCCATCCCACCACCAATTGGGCGACGTCGGCACTGCCCTCCGCGACCGGCGTACCATCGAAGATGGTCGTGCGTAGCTGGTGCTTGAGCTCGACGCCGCCCAACAGATCGCCGGTCGTTCGCGGCAGCAGATCGGACAGCGCGGTGCGAACGATTGCCGAGGCCTGGCTGGTTTCGGTCTTGATCCGGAACAGATTGTTCGGCCGCTCGTTCGTCAGCACGTGATCACCGACGACTTCGAGACTCGTGCGCAATCCGAGTGGCGTCTGCAGCCGCGCCGCCTGACTGAGATATCTGGCTTCGTCAACCCGGCTGAACAGCCCGTCGTCGATCCAGAAATTGCCGCTGCCGGTGAGCTGATAGGACGCGAAGACATCGGCGGACGCTGCCCCGCTGGCGCCGACATAATAGCGGTTACGGTCGGTCAGCAGCGTGCCGCTGTTGGCATAGCCGGCGTACACCTGCCACGGCTTGCGATCCGTCACCTGGATGTTGACGTCGGTCATGCCGAGATCCTTGCCGGGACCGAACACCGCTTCGACCTGCCGAAACGGATTGCGGTTGGCCCAGTCGAGATCGGTCTCGAGCTTGCGCGCATCGATTTCCTGTCCGGGGACAAGGCGGATGCGGCTTGGCGGATAGCGCTCGGGCGCCGCCCCCGCCACCTTGATGTTGGCGACCTTGAAGGGGATCACGCGCAGTTGCAGCACACCGGCCGACACTTCCTGCGGCGGCAGCGTGATCGACACAAATGGCCGCCCGGCATCACGGTATGCCGCGGCCACTGCCGCCTGCACTTCGGCAATGACCTTGCGGCTGAGCGGCTGATCGAGAAACGACGTCAGTCGCTCGCGCAAGCCGGCGGCGTCGATGCCGCTGATCTGCTCCAGATCGATACCCTTCACGCCGCTCACCGGCTTCGTGCCGGCGTTTGCTCCAATCAGGACGATGGCTTGAACGTTCACGCCGAGCGGCGTTGCATCGTCGCTCTTCAGCAGATCGTCGGTGCCGATCTTGATCGCCGGCGCGCGACGCGGCGGCTCCGGCGGCAGATTGCGCTCCACGATTTGCGCCTGCGCAATGCCGCCGGCCGTGACTGCAATGGCGCAGACCACGAGCAGCGCACAGCGTCGGCCGATTGCTCTCTTGTGACGCGCGGATATTCGCACCCGCAGTGTCTGCAATCCGAAATGTTTGGACAGCGCCAGCATCATGACGACCGGAGCCCGTCAAAGCTTCGGGATGTCGACACGTAAGTTCGCATGAGGCTGCACGCTTCCGACGTTCTGTCGCACACGGCGAACAATGGATGCGTCAAGCAATATGGTTTCTGGATTAATAACGGTTTAAGGTTGAGTTCCAGGTGTGACAGAACTGCAGCGTGTGCACGGTTGAATTGCCGATGGAAGCACCAACTACTGCGTGCAGAGACGTGCAGAGCCGCTGGTTGGAGGCCAAAAGCCATCTCCGAAAAGGAGAATCATACAACAACACACGCGATGCGCGTAGCCTCACGCAATCAACCTCAATTGTCGGCAAAGGCTGGCAGGCGATCGCGATTATTCATCGTGTCGACGAATCTGGCGCGCGCGCCGATCCGCCGGTTGTTGGGATGAGGAAGCTCGAGGCACTGCCTGGATTTGCAGGCGATCGCGGCAGACGATTGCTCGATGCTCTCGGACTCACGCATCTGCTCGGGCGGCTGCGGCGCGGGCAGCGTCACCCGCGACTTCACATAGGAGCCGAGTTCTGCAATCGGTACGCGCGGAGTGGCTGCCGGCGTAATCGTGAGAGTCGCGCCGACAAAGGTGAAGGCGTAGTTCGATGAGGCCGCCAGCGTGCCTTGCGTGATGCCGTACTCTCCCGCGTTGCTCGATGCCGTCGCCGAGGTCGCGAGCGCACCCGACAGCGTGTCGCCATTGACGAGGCCCGCGCCGCCGACCTGATAGGTCAGCGCCGGATTGGCGTCGCCATAGACACGGCTCTTGGCGTCGGCGGTTACGGTGATCGCGCGCCGGGTGACGGTGAGGTTGTTGCCCGCATAGGTCAGTGCATAGTTGCCCGACGCCGCCAGTGTACCCTGCCCGATCCCGTAGACGCCGACATTGCTCGCTGTCGTCGCCGATGTCGCCAGCGCGCCCGACAGGCTGTCGCCATTGACGAGACCCGCGCCACCGACCTGATAGGTCAGCGCCGGATTGGCATCGCCATACGCCCGGCTCTTCGCATCTGCCGTCACCGTGATGGCGCGCTGGGTGACGGTGAGGTTGTTGCTCGTATAGTTCAGCGCATAATTGCCCGAGGCCGCCAGCGTGCCCTGCGCAATGCCGTACACGCCGACATTGCTCGCCGTCGTCGCCGATGTCGCCAGCGCACCTGACAGGGTGTCGCCATTGACGAGACCCGCGCCACCGACCTGATACGTTAGTGCTGGATTGGCGTCGCCGTAGGCGCGGCTCTTCGCGTCCGCGGTCACGGTGATGGCGCGTTGGGTGACGGTGAGGTTGTTGCCCGTGTAGGTTAGTGCGTAGTTGCCCGAAGCCGTGAGCGTGCCCTGGCCGATGCCGTACGTGCCGACATTGCTGGCCATGGTCGCCGAGGTCACGAGCGCGCCGGACAGGGTATCGCCGTTGACCAAACCCGCACCGCTGACCTGATAGGTCAGCGCCGGATTGGCGTCGCCGTAGGCGCGGCTCTTGGCATCGGCCGTCACCGTGATAGCGCGCTGCGTAACGGTGAGGTTGTCGCCAGCATAGGTCAGCGCATAGTTGCCGGAGGCTGCGAGCGTGCCTTGCGTGATACCGTAGGTCCCGACATTGCTCGTTGTCGTCGCCGACGTCGCCAGCGCGCCC
>NZ_LLYB01000046.1:327641-327867 GCF_001440475.1 Bradyrhizobium lablabi
CGCGCCGCCGACCTGATAGGTCAGCGTCGGGTTGGCATCGCCGTAGGCTCGGCTCTTGGCGTCGGCTGTCACGGTAATGGCACGCTGGGTGACAGTGAGGTTGTTGCCCGTATAGGTCAGTGCGTAGTTGCCGGAGGCCACCAGCGTGCCCTGTGTAATACCGTAGGTGCCGACGTTGCTCGTTGTCGTCGCCGACGTCGCCAGCGCGCCCGACAAGGTATCGCCA
>NZ_LLYB01000046.1:327913-328315 GCF_001440475.1 Bradyrhizobium lablabi
GTACGCCCGGCTCTTGGCATCGGCCGTCACCGTGATCGCGCGCTGGGTGACGGTGAGGTTGTCGCCTGTATAGGTCAGCGCATAATTGCCGGAAGCAGCGAGCGTCCCCTGTCCGATTCCGTAGGTCCCGACATTGCTCGTTGTCGTCGCCGACGTCGCCAGCGCGCCCNGACTATCGCCATTGACGAGCCCCGCGCCGCCGACCTGATAGGTCAGCGGCGGATTGGCGTCGCCGTACGCGCGGCTCTTGGCGTCGGCCGTCACCGTGATCGTGCGCTGGGTGACGGTGAGGTTGTCGCCTGCATAGGTCAGCGCATAATTGCCGNNNNTGCGAGCGTCCCCTGCGTGATGCCGTAGGTCCCGACATTGCTCGTTGTCGTCGCCGACGTCGCCAGCGCGCCC
>NZ_LLYB01000046.1:328383-328483 GCF_001440475.1 Bradyrhizobium lablabi
ATAGGCCCGGCTCTTGGCATCAGCCGTCACCGTGATCGCGCGCTGGGTCACGGTGAGGTTGTCGCCCGTATAGGTCAGCGCGTAGTTGCCCGAGGCCGCC
>NZ_LLYB01000046.1:328507-328713 GCF_001440475.1 Bradyrhizobium lablabi
TGTTGCTCGCGGTGGTCGCCGATGTCGCCAGCGCGCCCGACAGTGTATCGCCGTTGACGAGCCCCGCGCCGCCGACCTGATAGGTCAGCGGTGGATTGGCGTCGCCATAGGCCCGGCTCTTCGGGTCCGCCGTCACCGTGATTGCGCGCTGGGTGACGGTGAGGTTGTCGCCCGTATAGGTCAGCGCGTAGTTGCCCGAGGCCGCC
>NZ_LLYB01000046.1:328748-328838 GCF_001440475.1 Bradyrhizobium lablabi
CGTTGCTCGCCGTCGTCGCCGACGTCGCCAGCGCGCCCGACAGTGTATCGCCATTGACGAGCCCGGAGCCGCCGACCTGATAGGTCAGCG
>NZ_LLYB01000046.1:328904-329557 GCF_001440475.1 Bradyrhizobium lablabi
CGTATAGGTCAGCGCATAGTTGCCCGAGGCCGCCAGCGTTCCTTGCGTAATGCCGTAGGTGCCGACATTGCTCGCGGCGGTCGCCGAGGTCGCCAGCGCACCCNGTCGCCATTGACGAGGCCGGCGCCGCCGACCTGATAGGTCAGCGCCGGATTGGCGTCGCCATACGCCCGGCTCTTGGCGTCGGCCGCTACCGTGATCGCGCGCTGGGTGACCGTGAGGTTGTCGCCCGCATAGGTCAGCGCATAGTTACCCGAGGCCGCCAGCGTGCCTTGCATGATGCCGTAGGTGCCGACGTTGCTCGAAGTCGTTGCCGATGTCACTAGCGCACCCGACAGCGTATCGCCATTGACCAGGCCGGCGCCGCCGACCTGATAGGTCAGCGCAGGGTTGGCATCGCCGTAGACGCGGCTTTTCGCGTCGGCCGTCACCGTGATCGCGCGCTGCGTCACCGTGAGGTTGTCGCCGGTATAGGTGAGTGCATAGTTGCCCGAGGCCGCGAGCGAGCCTTGCGTGATGCCGTAGGTGCCGACGTTGCTCGCCGTCGTCGCCGATGTCGCCAATGCACCCGACAGGCTGTCGCCATTGACGAGGCCGGCGCCGCCGACCTGGTAGGTCAGCGGCGGATTGGCGTCACCATAGGCGCGGCTCTT
>NZ_LLYB01000046.1:329624-329697 GCF_001440475.1 Bradyrhizobium lablabi
CGCGAGCGTGCCTTGCGTAATCCCGTAGGTGCCGACATTGCTCGCGGCGGTCGCCGAGGTCGCCAGCGCACCC
>NZ_LLYB01000046.1:329713-330284 GCF_001440475.1 Bradyrhizobium lablabi
ATCGCCGTTGACGAGACCGGCGCTGCCGACCTGGTAGGTCAGCGGCGGATTGGCGTCACCATAGGCGCGGCTCTTNCGCATCTGCCGTCACCGTGATCGCGCGCTGGGTGACGGTGAGGTTGTCGCCCGCATAGGTCAGCGCATAATTGCCCGAGGCCGCGAGCGAGCCTTGCGTGATACCGTAGGTGCCGACGTTGCTGGTTGTCGTCGCCGACGTCGCCAGCCCGCCCGACAGCGTATCGCCGTTGATGAGACCGGCGCCGCCGACCTGGTAGGTCAGCGGCGGATTGGCGTCGCCGTAGGCTCGGCTCTTCGCGTCGGCGGTCACGATGATCGCGCGCTGGGTGACGGTAAGGTTGTCGCCCACATAGGTCAGCGCATAGTTGCCTGAGGCCGCGAGCGTCCCCTGTCCGATCCCGTAGGTGCCGACGTTGCTGGCAGTGGTCGCCGAGGTCACCAGCGCACCCGAGAGTGCATCGCCGTTGACGAGCCCCGCACCGCTGACCTGATAGGTGAGCGGCGGATTGGCGTCGCCATAGGCGCGGCTCTTCGCTTCCGCCGTGACCGTGAT
>NZ_LLYB01000046.1:330370-330544 GCF_001440475.1 Bradyrhizobium lablabi
GTGACCGTCAGGTTGGATCCAGTAAACGAAGACACCGTGTAGTTGCTCGAGGCCGCGAGCGTACCTTGCGTGATGCCGTAGGTGCCGACATTGCTCACTGTTGTCGCCGATGTTGCCAGCGCGCCCGACAGCGTATCGCCATTGACGAGGCCTGAGCCGCCGACCAGATAGGTC
>NZ_LLYB01000046.1:330660-334387 GCF_001440475.1 Bradyrhizobium lablabi
GTGACGGTGAGGTTCGTGCCTGCATAGTTTAGCGTGTAATTGGTCGAAGCCGCGAGCGTCCCTTGCGTGATCCCATAGACGCCGACATTGCTCGCCGTGGTCGCCGATGTTGCCAGCGCGCCCGAAAGGGTATCGCCGTTGACCAGCCCAGAGCCGCTGACCAGATAGGTCAACGCCGGATTGGCGTCGCCGTAGACCCGGCTTTTCGCGTCGGCCGTCACCGTGATCGACCGCGGTGTGACCGTCAGGTTCGCCATCGCATAGTTCAGCGTGTAGTTGGTCGAGGCCGCGAGCGTCCCTTGTGTGATCCCATACGTGCCGACGTTGCTTGAAGTCGTCGCCGACGTCGCCAGCGCGCCTGACAGCGTATCGCCATTGACCAGCCCTGCACCGCCGACCTGCCAGGTCAGCGCCGGATTGGCGTCGCCATAGGCGCGGCTCTTCGCTTCCGCCGTNCACGGTGATCGCGCGCGGTGTGACCGTCAGCGCCGCGGGCGTTTGGATCAGACGATAGGCCTGCCCGCCGGTGCTGGTGACGCTGCCTCCCGCGGTGATAGCGTAGCTGCCGACATTGGACGTCGCCGTCGCCGCCGTCGATAGCGAGAGGCCGGAGAGAATGGCCGATGTGTCGCCCGTATGCAGGCCGTAGGTCGTATAGGTGTAAACCGGGTTGGCATCGCCGTAGGCCCGCGACGCATTGGCGGGATCGACGCGCAGGACGTAGTTGACGCCGTAGAGCTGCGGATAATAGCCGGCGCTCGGCGCCGACCAGATATTAGTGAAATCCCAGCCTGCGTAGGTCGACGCATAGTTCGTCGGATTCTGCATCTGGCTGGTGGTCAGGCCGGTCGTACCGGTTGTGGGTCCGCTGCCGACGCCGATCGAGCGGCCGGACGTCACGGTGTCCCAATAGGATTGCCCGATCACTGCACTCATGTTGCTGGTGCCGACCAGTCCACCCACCTGGTTCGCACCACTTACAGCGCCGGCCGCGTAGGCTTGCGCGATGCTGCCGCTGTTGGTGTGGTAGCCGACCAGGCCGCCGACATCGCTGGAGCCGCTCACCGCGCCGGTCGCATAAGACAGCTGGACGTTGCCGCTATTGCCGCCGACCAGCCCGCCGACTCTGGTGCCGCCGCTGCTGACCGCCCCTGTCGCATAGGATTGCTGGATAAGGCCGCCGTTCGTGCCGACCAGCCCGCCGGCGGAGTGGCCGGCGCCGCTCTCGGTGACCGTCACGGCTGCATAGGACTGCATGATGGTGCCGGTGTTGCTGCCGACGAGCCCGCCGACGATATCACTGCTGGCGTTAACAACTCCGGTGGCATAAGCTCGCGTGATCGTGCCCGCCTCGTTGCTGCCGACCAGTGTGCCGGTGTATACCGAGCCGCTCACATTGACGCCAACGAGGCCGATATCGCTGATCGTTGCGGTCGACCCGATATAGCCGAACAGGCTGCCGTAGGCGGCGCCAGGCCGATTGATCGTGAGATTCGCGATCGTGTGGCTCTGGCCGTCGAACGTTCCGGTGAACTTCGCGGTACCGCCTCTGCCGATCGGGGAAAAGCCCGCCGACGACCACATGTCCGGATACTTGCCGCCGACGGCCGTCAGGCTGGGACCAAGGTTGATATTGTTCGCCAGCGTGTAGCTCGCGCCGAGATTCATCGCCATCAACTGAAGCTGGTGCGCGTTGGTGATGGTGGTCTGGTATTCCCAGCGGCCGAACGGCCGGGTCTGGCCGTCGACCATGTACCAGCCGGTCGTGCCGGTTTCCGGAAAGCTGAAGCTGCCATAGGCGCTCTGCTTGAAGGCGTAATTGGTCGCGGCTGACTGCGCCGGGTCGCCGGTTACGGCCGTCACGCCGGCTGAACTGCCGGAGCCGACACCGGACGCCTGCCCCGTCGTGTAACTATCCCAGTAGGATTGCGTGATGGAGTTACCGTTGAGGCCGACCAGCCCGCCGACAGCGGTCGGGCTGGCGCCCGTGCCGGTCACGGCGCCCGTCGCATAGACCTGTGACATCGAGCCAGCGCCGCCGCCAATGGCATTGTTCAGCCCGACTGCGCCGCCAACATAGAGCGGTCCACTCACAGTGCTGTTCGAATAGCCATTCGACAGGATATGAAAGTTGTAGCCGACGAGGCCGCCGGCGCCAGCACTGGTGGCGGTGACCGATCCGCTCGAATAGACGTTGCTGACCGTCCCGGAGTTCGTGCCGACGATCCCGCCGACCATCTCCCAGCCGGTGATGCTCGCACCGATGACGCCGACGTTGCTTACCGTGCCGCTGGCGGCGAGATAGCCGATCAGCGCGACATTTTGGTCTGACGTCCGATTGATGAAGAGGCCGGAGATCGTGTGGCCCTGGCCGTCAAGGTTTCCGGTGAAGCTGGTGCTGCCCCCGACAGGCTGAAACCCGGCGCCGCTGTTCCAGCCGGATGTGATGCTGGCATCGATGTCGCGGCCGAGCGCATAGGTGCCGGCCAGGTTGTTCTTCATGTTCTGCAGGTCGAAGACATTGTTGACCAGCATGTTCGTCTTGAGCGTGGCGCCGCCGGTGACGTTGCCGCTGAACGTCGTCTGCGTCGGCGCCGTGTATTTGGCGGTGTTGACGGTCGAGTTGCTGCCGGTCGGGTTGTAGTAGATCGAGACCGTGCCCGCGGTCGATACCTGCCCGCCGCTGAACGTCACGGTGCCGGTGCCCGTGCCGGCATTGTCGGCGCGCAGCACGAGGCCGCCGCCACCGGTGCTCGTGATGTTGGCGTTGACCGCGATGTTGCGATAGGCGCTGAGCGTCAGCGTCGCGCTGGTCGACCAGCTGATCCCGCTGGCCACCGTGATGTCGCCGCTGCCGCCACTGCCGGCCGCGTTCGTTTCCTGGGTGACGTTGCTGCTGCCGTTGAGCGCGCTCGCGATGGTGGCGGCGAGCGTGGAATTGATCGTCAGGTCCACCGGATCGAGCAGCCAGGTGCCGCCGGGACCGGCATTGACGCTGCCGCCCGCGAAGTCGAACGTGTGTCCCGAGGTCTCGATGAAGCCGCCGCGCAGACCCTGCGTGCTGATCGCGCCGCCAAACGACGTCGTGCCATCCGACCACACCACCACATTGCCGCCGGCACCTGACGTGCCGTCGGCCGTAATCGTCGCACCTGCCTCGATCGTCGTGTTCCGCGCATTGGCGATGGCCTGCGGCAGAAACTTCCGCGCGGCGTCCGAGCCGCCGGCGCGGTCGCCGCCGATCAGCACNATGCCGCCCGACGTTCCGCTGACGTCGATCTTCGCGCCTGACGTCAGGGTGACGTCCTTGCCGGTCACCACCACGGTGCCGCCCACACCATCGTCGCCCTTCGCCTCGATGGTGCCGCCGACCACGACCTTGTCGCCGCTGACGACGACGTCGCCGCCGGTGAACGCGCGCGATCCGCCTGAACGCACCGGCGCGGTTGGAGCATCCGCCTGGATGCGCCGCGCCACCACCTTCTGCGTTACATTGACCGAGCCGCCCTCGGAGGTGAGGAACACCCGCCCGCCCTTGTTGGCAACACCGGTTGCCGAGATTGCGCCGCCGGTATTGCCGGCCAGCGCATAGATGTTGCCGCCATTGGCGCGCAACTCCACTTCCGCGGCGCGGATCGCGCCGTTGTTGCGGATCTCGCCGTCCTGCGCCGGGCGTCGCACCAGCACCTTGCCGTTGCCGAGCGAGCCGTCGCTCAGCACCACTTCG
>NZ_LLYB01000046.1:334397-334467 GCF_001440475.1 Bradyrhizobium lablabi
AGTGCCGCCACGCGCGGTCAGCGAGCCGTCGTTACGAACCTGGCGCGCGATCAGGACGACGTCGCCCTTC
>NZ_LLYB01000046.1:334481-335720 GCF_001440475.1 Bradyrhizobium lablabi
GTTCACCACCGAGGCGTTGCTGTTGCCGCTGAAGGTCAGCGCGCCTCCGGCCCGGAAATCCGCATCCTTCACGTCCAGCGTCGAGGCAACGAAACTGCCGCCGGTCTTGATCACGCCGTTCGGCCCGACGACTACCCCCGACGGATTGACGAGATAAACCGAGCCGGTTGCCGATACGACGCCGTTGATCGACGACGGCACGTTGCCGGTCACGCGGTTGAGCGTCGCGCCGCTGCCGTTGTTGAACTGAACCTGGTAGCCCTGCCCGACCGAAAAGTTCGACCAGTTGACAATGCCGGTGCGGCTCGATTGCGAGATTGTCAGGCTGGTCGGCGACGTCGAGCCGATCGACACGTTCCCGCTGACCACCGTTCCGCCTGACGGCAGCGACTGTGCCGTCGCGGATTGTCCAAAATTCAGGAACGACGTGAGCACCGCGATGCTGACGGAACTGCAAAAGAGCTCCCGGATCCTTGACGTGCCCGCCGCCGATGAGGCGAGCATGCACGATATCATCATCGGGCGGCCGGGCGGCTCTTCGAAAGGGAGCATTGGGATCACTTCTTTCCTCATGGTCTTCCCGAAGCAAAACCGACGAACCTGATCCACCGACCTATCCGGCGATTGTCTGGATGGGGAAGCGCCTCGCAAGGCTGCCACGACATGCAAATGGGTTCTGCAGAAGGCTCGTCGATCGCGGCGGCCTCAAGCTGCGGATTCCATGGCTGCTGCCAGCCATACGACACCGAATTTGCCCTCACGTCCGATCCGAACGTCATCCCTTCGATCACCTTCCTGTCCGCCCCAGGAGATAGTGGCGCCGATGACCCGGTGATCGTCAGGTTAGCGCCGGTGTAAGTGAACGCGTAGTTCGACGAGGCGGCGAGCGTCCCTTGGGCGATTGCGTAGGATCCGGCATTGCTGGTGGTCGTTGCCGATGTCGACAGCGCACCCGACAACGTGTCGCCATTAGCGAGCCCCGCGCCACCGATCCGATAGGTCAGCGCCGGATTGGCGTCGCCATAGGCGCGGCTCTTCGCGTCGGCGGTCACCGTGATCGATCGCGGCGTGACCGTGAGATTGGCGCTGGTAAACGAGGATATCGTATAGTTCGACGAGGCCAGCGTACCCTGCGTGATGCCGTAGACACCGACATTGCTGGCCGTCGTTGCCGACGTCGCCAGCGCACCCGACAGCGTATCGCCATTGACGAGGCCTGAGCCGCCGACCAGATAGGTC
>NZ_LLYB01000046.1:335731-339552 GCF_001440475.1 Bradyrhizobium lablabi
GTCGCCATAGACGCGGCTCTTGGCGTCGGCCGTNCACGGTGATCGCGCGCGGCGTGACTGTCAGCGTGCCCGGCGCATTGATGAAGCGATAGCTTTGCCCGGAGACGCTCACGGCACTGCCACTTGCGGTGATCGCGTAGCTGCCGACACTCGAAGCCGTCGTCGCCGCCGTCGATACCGAGAGGCCCGTGATGATCCCGGCCGTATCGCCGACATGCAGGCCGTAGATCGAATAGGTGAACGCCGGATTGGCTTCGCCATAGACCCGCGACGCGTTGGCCGGATCGACCCGCAGCACATAATTGACGCCATAGAGCTGCGGGTAATAGCCGATGCTCGGCGCCGACCAGACGGTCGAAAAATCCCAGCCCGCGTAAGTCGACGCGAAGTTCGCCGGCTTTTGCATCTGGCTGGTGGTGAGGCCGGCGATGCCGGAACTGGCGCCGCTGCCGACGGCATTCGTCTTTCCGGACGTATCCGTGTCCCAGTAGGACGACGTGATGGCGCCGCTGCCAGTGACCGTTCCGATCAGGCCGCCGGTTCTCACGGTGCCGGAAGTGGACGTCGCGCTCACCGCACCGGCCGCGTAGGTCTGCGTGACCGTACCCGTACTGCCTTGATTGCCGATCAGTCCGCCTGCCGCGGCTTGCCCGGCCGTGGACGTGGCGCTGGCAGCACCGGTCGCGTAGGATTGGGCGATGGCGCCGCTGGCGGTGTTCCTGCCAATCATGCCGCCCGCCATGGCCGACCCGGCTGCCGCGATGGCCGTGGCCGCACCGGTCGCGTAGGATTGTGAGACCGTGGCCGTACTGCCGTTGCCGCCGATCAGCCCGCCCGCCATCGTGGCCGTGGCCGCTGCATATGTGGACGTTACGCCGACGGCGCCGGTCGCATAGGATCGGGTGACGGCGCCAGAGTTGCTGCCCACCAGCCCGCCACCGTACAAACTGGTCAGAGTCGACGACGTCACGCTGATGGTTCCGGACGCGTAGGACCCGTCGATAGTGCCTCCCACCGCGTTGACGCCGACCAGACCACCGCCGAAGGCCGTTGCGGTCACGGCCCCGGTGGCATGGGAATCGGCGATGGTTGTGTTGCTGTTGTTGTAGCCGACCAGGCCGCCCACTCCCTGGCTGCCGCCGCTGACTGCTCCGGTGGCATAGCTCCTGAGAACGCTGCCGTTGTTCTGGGCGGTAAGGCCGCCGGCGCGTGTGCCGCCGCTGCCGGCTGTCACGTTTCCGGTCGCGTAGCTGTCCTGGATGATGCTGCTGCCCGAGTTGTTCCATCCGACGAGACCGCCCATGGTGGAACTGCTGGCGGTTGTCCCGGCGACCGTGACGGCCGCCCAGCTATTGGCAACACTGCCCTGGGATTCGCCGGCCAGTCCGCCGCCAATGTTTCTGGCCGTGACGCTGCCGGTCGCCGAAGCATTGCTGATGGCTCCTTTCGAGAAGCCGACCAGGATGCCGACGCGATCCTGTCCCGTAACGGATGCAGCCTGCAGGCTGACATTGCTCACCGCGCCGCCGGTGTGGATATATCCGAACAGTCCGACCTGGTTGGTCGATGGCAGGTTGATCGTGAGGTTTGAGATCACACGGCCCTGGCCGTCCAGGCTTCCGGCGAACGCGATGGAAGAGTCAGTGACCGAGTATTCGCCGATCGGCGAGAATCCGCTCGACGACCACATGCCGGGATACATGCCTCCCGAGGCCAGGCCGCCGGAGAAGTCGATGTCGGATGCGAGCTTGTAGCTCGCGCCGAGATTCATCGCCATCAACTGGAGCTGATGCGCGTTTGTGATGTTGGTGGAATACTCCCACCGGCCGAATGGACGGGTTCGGCCATCGATCGAGAACCAGCTGGCGGTGAAGTCGAAACCGACATAGGCACTCTGCTTGAACGCATAGTTTGCTGCGGCTGATTGCGCCGGGTCGCTGGTCACGGCACTCAGTCCGGTCGAGGCGTTTCCCCCACCGATCCCGGCCGCCTGACCCGTGGTGTAGCTGTCCCAATAGGACTGCACGATACCGTTGGGGTCAGCATTGTAGTTCGCGCCGACCAGTCCTCCGACATTAGTCGTGCCGTTCACCGCTCCGGTCGCGTAGGATTGCGTGATAGAGCCCCAGTTGCTGCCGACCAGCCCGCCGACATCGTTGCCCGCGCCGGTCACAGCTCCCGTTGCGTAGGACCGAGCGATCGAGCCCGAGCCATCAAAATTGACTCCGACCAGGCCGCCCACGTAGCCGTCAGTGGCAGCGACCGCACCGGTCGCATAGGATTGTATGACCGCGCCAAGGTTGGCGCCGGCGAGCGCTCCCACTAGTCTGAGACCGGTGACAGAGCCGCCCACCAGCCCGACATTGCGTACGGTCGAGGTGGTCTCGAGGAAGCCGAACAATCCGACATTCTCGGTCGACGGCCGATTGATCACCAGCCCCGATACGGTGTGGCTTTGCCCGTCGAACAATCCGCTGAACGTCGTTACTCCATTTCCGATCGGCGCGAAACCTGCGCCACCGTTCCAGGACGCGGTACCGCTGGCGTCGATGTCGCGGCCGAGCGCATAGGTGCCGGCCAGATTGTTCTGGATGTTCTGCAGGTCGTAGACAGTGTTGACCAGCATGTAGGTGTTGAGCACGGCGCCGCCGGTGACGTTGCTGGCGAAGTTGGTCTGCGTCGGTGCGGTGTATTTGGTGGCGTTGACGGTCGAACTGCTGCCGGTCGGATTGTAGAAGATCGAGACCGTGCCGGCGGTCGACACCTGACCGCCACCGAATGTCACGGTGCCGGTGCCCGTGCCGGCATTGTCGGCGCGCAGCACGACACCGCCGCCGCCGGTGCTGGAGATGTTGGCATGGACCGCGATGTTGCGATAGGCGCTGAGCGTCAGTGTCGCATCGCTCGCCCAGCTGATCCCGCTTGCCACGGTGATGTCGCCATTGCCGCCGCTGCCAGAGGCATTCGTCTCCTGCGTGACGTTGCTGCCCCCGTTGAGTGCGGTGGCGATGGTGCCGGCGAGCGTCGCATCGATCGTGAGATCCACGGGATCAAGCAGCCAGGTGCCGCCGCGGCCAGCGTTGACGATGCCGCCGGCGAAGTTGAACGTATGCCCCGAGGTCTCGATGAAGCCACCGCGCTGCCCGGTGGCGCTGATCGAGCCGCCAAATGACGTCGTGCCATCCGACCACACCACGACATTGCCGCCGGCGCCCGACGTGCCGTCGGCCGTGATCGTCGCACCTGCCTCGATCGTCGTGTTCTGCGCATTGGCGACGGCCTGCGGCAAAAACTTCCGCGCGGCGTCCGAGCCGCCGGCGCGGTCGCCGCCGATCAGCACNGTGCCGCCCGACGTTCCGCTGGCGTCGATCTTTGCGCCTGAGGTCAGGGTGACGTCCTTGCCGGTTACCACGACGGTGCCGCCGGCGCCGCTATTGCCCTTTGCCGTGATGGCGCCGCCGACCTCGACCTTGTCGCCGCTGACGACGATGTCTCCGCCGGTGAAAGAGCGGTGCGGTCCGGCGATCCCCGCGACCATCGGCGCAGCGTCTGCCTGAATGCGCCGCGCCACCACCTTCTGCGTCACCTTCACCGAGCCGCCCTCGGCGGTCAGAAAAATCCGTCCGCCCTTGTTGGCGACGCCTGTTGCGCTAATGGCCCGTCCGGTATTGCCGGCCAGCGCATAGATGTTGCCGCCATTGGCGCGCAGTTCCACTTCCGTGGCGCGGATCGCGCCGTTGTTGCGGATCTCGCCGTCCTGCACTGGCCTCCGCACCAGCACCTTGCCGTTGCCGAGCGAGCCGTCGCTCAGCACCACTTCG
>NZ_LLYB01000046.1:339564-339634 GCF_001440475.1 Bradyrhizobium lablabi
GGTGCCATTGCGCGCGCTTAGCGAGCCGTCGTTACGAACCTGGCGCGCGATCAGGACGACGTCGCCCTTC
>NZ_LLYB01000046.1:339658-340487 GCF_001440475.1 Bradyrhizobium lablabi
ATTGACGACCGAGGCGTTGCTGTTGCCGCTGAAGGTCAGTGCGCCGCCGGCGCGGAAATCGGCGTCTTTCACATCGAGCGTCGAGGCGACGAAACTGCCGCCGGTCTTGATCACGCCGTTCGGCCCGACCACGACCCCCGACGGATTGACGAGATAAACCGAGCCGGTTGCCGACACGACCCCGTTGATCGACGACGGCACGTTGCCGGTCACGCGATTGAGCGTCGCGCCGCTGCCGTTATTGAACTGGACCTGGTAGCCCTGCCCGACCGAGAAGCTCGACCAGTTGACGATGCCGGTGGCGCTCGATTGCGAGACCGTCAGACTGGTCGGCGACGTCGATCCGATCGACACGTTCCCGCTGACCACCGTTCCGCCTGACGGCAGCGATTGCGCCATCGACGGTTGCGCGCAACTGAGGCCGCATAGGAGCGCGATCAGACTGACGGAGGCTCGAAAATCCCTGGTGGACGATTGGATGGACGACGAAAAACACGAGCTGGATGAGACGATCATTGAACCACCATCCGCTTAAGGCGGCACCGCAAACCTTTCGTCTCCCAAGTTCTTTGTCAGACATGCACGCTTTCGTGCAGATGGAACCTGACAGGTTCCCATCTAAGGATGTATCAAGTAACAAGCGCAATTTATCGGAAAATTGCAGATATCGGACGTGAAGCCGGTCGCCTGGGCGTCGCGCGAGACAGATCGCGCAATGTCACGTCCGCTAAAGCTGGATGACTTTTCTTCGAATCGTCATCCCGATTTATCTTTTTGCTTGAGCATGATCTCCGCGCAAACGCGTTCGCGTTTGTCGCGAGGGAAAACC
>NZ_LLYB01000046.1:340519-341804 GCF_001440475.1 Bradyrhizobium lablabi
GATCATGCTCTANGCAGGCCGTCGCCCTTGCGATGCGGTCTGGACATCCGACGCAGCCGGGACATCGTCTGCTCGATTTCCCAGAACATCCAGACGAACGCCGTACCCAGAGCAACCACCACCATCAGGAACATCAATGTCAATGCGGGCGCTGTGAGCATGTTCAACATCCCCCGATGCGACGCGGACGGTATCAGCAAGAAATATCACCTGCGGCCTCGGCGTCATAGCACCGAGGCCGCGCTATTCATCCCGTCTGCACTTGATCAGCCGCAGACCTGCACGGACCGGAAGCGCCAGCCATACGGCGTAAGCACACTTCGCCGTACGATGTAGCAACCGCCGTCGCCGTAGTAATAGGGATCGTCGTAGCCATAGCCGGCGTAATACGGATAACCGTAGTCATAATAATCGTCGTAGTAGCCGCCGTAGAGACCGTAGCCCAAGCCCAGGCCGATTGCCGCCGCGGCGATCGGAAATCTCCGATGCCTGAATCCGAATCCGGGGCGGAAGCCACCGCGGAAATTGTTGACGGCAAATCCGCCGCCGCGAAAGCCGGCAGCCGGCAGAGCGGCCGCACGGAAACCACCACCGATCGCGGCCGGACGGAAACCGCCGCCGATCGCGGCAGTCCGGAAGCCGGCGCCACCCACTCCAATCGCACCGCCGCGGAAGCCGCCGCCCATTCCCATCCCGCCGCCGCGGAAACCACCGCCGCCCATTCCCATTCCGCCGCCGCCGCGGAAGCCGCCACCGCCGCCGCCAAAACCGCGTTGGGCCGAAGCCACATCCGGCACCAGCATGGCGATCGATGCGCATGCGAACAAGGCGATCATCATCTTGCGTAACATGACCCATCCCTCCATGATCTCGCGTTCGAACGCTCGACGCTTTCGGCGTCGGATCCTCACAGATCCCGGACCAACTCTAGGACGAGTTCTCGGAAACGGCTGGGTAATTTTGCTCACTTCTACGCGACTGTGTTTGGAAGATCAGCAGCCGCGGCAAATGCTCTTGATCTTGCGATCGACCGTCTTGTTCTCGTCGGAAATTGCAGCGTCAACACTTCTTGACCCCGCCGATCTTCCCGAGCCCGTCGTTACACCGCTTTCGGTGTTGACGCCGCGACCTGACGACTGGGCGGTGCCTGAAGTGTTGGTGCCGGGCGCGGGTGGCGAGGCAAGCTTGGATGGGTTCTGTGCGCCGCTCGGGTCTTCGCCGGAATTGTTCAATCCGCCCGAACTGGCCGGACCAGGCGGCACGCCGGTGATGCCTTGCGTGCCCG
>NZ_LLYB01000047.1:0-920 GCF_001440475.1 Bradyrhizobium lablabi
GGGTCCTGCTCGAACCGCACCAACTGATTGTCGACCGTATCCAGGCTCTCGTTGGTCTCCGTCAGGAACTCCCGTAACAGGTCATCCATATGAGCACGCCTTCCAAAAACTCAGATATCGGCCTTCTGAAAAGTAACCCCTCGGATTTCACGGCAACGTTAATTTCACTGTCCGTGCTAATACGGATATGGTGAATATGTCGTGATGAGTTGCTGGTGACGGCGGCCCGACAACGCAAGCAAGACGCGATCAGCAGCATCTGGGAGCTGCGGCGGCAAACGGCCGGCCCCGGATGACGATTTGGAAACGAGCGCTCGGAAGACCAGCGGTCAGGCGGCGAGCAGTTCGTCTTCGCGCTTCACCAGTTTCCTGATTTCCTTGAGCGCCTTGTAGAGCGCGCCTGCGGCCACATGGTTGTTGGCGGCGTCGATCGTGAGACGGTCCCCCGGCCTGGCATCGCGCAGTTCGCGCAAGTAACCCTGATAGGCGGCCCGGTAACGCGGGATATCGTTCTTCAGATACATGGTCTGAATGCAGAGATAGAGCCGCTTGGCCGGCGTATTGGCGGTCTCGGCGGTGATGGTGTCCCGCTCGCGCAGGATCGGCGCGTCGCCGTCGATCAGGAACGACGTGCGTGTGCTGGAATTGACGAGAACGGTTTCCCCGATAACGATCCGTTCAAATGGCTTCAGTTCAACGCGTAGCGGCACAATCGTCCCCCGTTCGAAGACGCGTGAGCGCCAGGGCTCACGACGTTTGCGAAACATCGTTCGTGCAAATGCGCGGCGGATATGCCGCCAGATAATATTCAGGAAATTTGGATCGATGGTGGCGGCGGGGTTTTCCCCGCCGCCTTGATCGTTGACGTCGCCGTCCCGCTTAGCGCAGGAGCTGCAGCACGCTCTGCTGGCTCTGGTTGG
>NZ_LLYB01000047.1:1028-1242 GCF_001440475.1 Bradyrhizobium lablabi
CGAGAAGTCCTGACGGATCTGCACGATCGACAGGTTCGAACCCAGGGCGGAAGCCTGCGTGCGCAGCAAGGTCGAGGCGCTGCTCAGGCTGGCGACGACCTTGTTGGTCGCGGCGTTGTCGATGAAGTCGGTGCCGCTGGTCAGGGCCGCCAGGCCGAGGCCCGCGGCGTTGAAGTTGACGCCGGTAATGCTCAGCGTCGACTTGCCGGTCTCG
>NZ_LLYB01000047.1:1319-1456 GCF_001440475.1 Bradyrhizobium lablabi
CGTATCGCCACCGAGCAGGTTGACACCGTTGAAGGAGGCATCCGCCGCGGTGCTGGTGATGTTCTGCATGGTGACGTTATACTGGCTCACCAGGCCTGCGCGGACGCTCTGCGCCTGAGCATCGACCACCGGAGCCG
>NZ_LLYB01000047.1:1469-1678 GCF_001440475.1 Bradyrhizobium lablabi
AAATCGTCGTGGTCAGCGTGCCGCCGATCGCGCCACCTGCCGTCGCCGAGCCGAGCGTCGAGGAGGCGTAGTCGTTGGAGGCGGAGATCGTCAGCTTCCCGCTGGAGTCGACCGTGGCGCTCATGTTGTTGGCGAGCAGCTGTGCGTTGAGCTGGTCAAGCGTCTTGACCGTGCCGCCGGTGCCGTCGCCGAAGGTGACGTTGACCGCC
>NZ_LLYB01000047.1:1718-2911 GCF_001440475.1 Bradyrhizobium lablabi
GTCAAGGTCTTGCCCGAGACGCTGCCGGGTGCGGCCGTGCGGCTGGCGGTGAAGTTGGTCGCCGTTCCGGTGTTGCCGGTAAGGCCGAGCGCCGACATCGCGTTGCCGGTGCCGATGATCGACAGATCGGCGTTNCCCCGGTCGAGATCTGCAGCGCGCCGGCAACAACGGAAGATTTGGTCTGACCACTGGCCGTGCTCGGCGTTGCCGCACCCGAAGCGATCGACACCGTCTGCACGCCGGTAGCGAAGTCGATCGCATTCAGCACGTCGGCGATGGTGCCCTTGTTGAGGTAGACGGTCGAGTTGCCGTTGCCGTCGGTGACGACGTTGCCGGTGACACCCGATCCAGTCGGAACGTTGGCGGCAGCAGGCGTACCACCGTTCTTGAACGTGATCGTCTTGCCATTCACGTTCAGCGTCGAGCCGTCCTGGACCAGGCTGCCGAGGGCGCCGGTGGCCGTGGTGCGGGTCGCGCTCACCGTGGCATTGCCGGAACCGGTTGCGGTCGTCAGGCCCAGCGCCGCCAGCATGTCGGCCTTGCCGACGATGCTGAGATCAGCGCCAGTCGAGGTGGTGAGCGTGATCGCGCCACCGGCGCTGATTGCCGCGGCCGTTTGGCTGGTGTTCGTGGTGATCGTCGCCGCACCGGCCGACACAGCAGCGTTCTTGACGCCGCTGGCGATATCGATCGCGGTCAGGATGTCGCCGACCGTCGCGGTCGAGTCGCCCGCGGTGGCCCCGAGATAAATGATCGAGTTGCCATTGCCGTCGCTCGCGATGTTGCCGGAAACGCCATAGCCGGCCGGTACGGTCGCCGACGTCGGCGCCGCACCCGCCTTGAAGCTGATGGTGTGGCCATTGACGGTAAAGCTCTTGCCGTCACCGAATTGCGTGTTTGCTTCGGTGCTCAAGCCCGTGGTCGCGTTATAGATCTTGGTGGCAGCCGTAATAGCCGCTGCCGAAGTGTTGGTAACGTTCGAGCCGGTCACGGTTCCCGCCGTGCCGCCGAGCGTTGTCGTGCCAGTCGCTGCGGTTACGCCGCCGGCTGTACCGTCGAACAGCACGTTGGAGAGCGCGGTTGCGCTGGTGTAGGTCGTGGTGCCGCGCAGGTCGGTGGCGGTGGCGCCGGCGATCGTCGCCGAGACGTTCGACTTGGTGGAGTAGCCGACCGCGCTCTGCAGCGCCTGGTTG
>NZ_LLYB01000047.1:3016-20563 GCF_001440475.1 Bradyrhizobium lablabi
AATCGAGCGACTGCGCGGTGAAGAAGTTGGTGGGGTTATCGAGGGCCGTGTTGACCTTCTTGCCGGTGGCGAGGCGATTCTGCGTGGTGGCGAGCAGATCGGCGGTCGACTGCAGCGAGAGAAGGTTCTGGCGAACCGACGACGAGAGAACAATACCTGACATGACTCATACCCTTCTGGATGAACACGATTGACGCAACGCCGCAACTTCATTGGGCGATGCTGCCACACTGGTCGTGTACCGCTACCCGGAGGTTAACGCGCAGATCCGTACGAATATGAAACGCCAAGAAAATCTTCGCGAATGTCATTTATGGTGAACAGAGTCTTAACCGCGCACCCGGGTCTCGTCGCAGCGATTTCGATCGCGGAAGCGCAATAGTTAAGTGCGAGAAATTCCGCCAGACCTAGTTCGACTGAACGACGCCGCCGAACGGACTCGGGCTTCGGCAAGACATTCGTTGATGACCGCCAGCAGCGCCCCCGATGCGAACGGCTTGCGCAGGCAGCGCGCCGCACCGAGTTCGAGCGCCATGCGCAGGAAATCCGGCGCCGGCGAGTCGAGATTGGCAAAGGCGTATCCCGACATCGCAACCAGGGGAATCGTCGGCGCGCGCTCGTGGAATACCCTGATCGATTCGAAGCCGCGCATGTGCGGCATGAAGATATCGACGAGCATCAGATCGAAGCTGGAATCTTCCAGCGCACGAAGCCCGGCTTCGCCGCCGTCGGCTGTCGTCACCTCAAAGCCGTGATGCTCGAGATAGATCTCGATGGCCGCGCAGACCATGGGATCGTCATCGACGATGAGAACGCGCGTCATGTCAGCCCCCGGAAAGCAGATAAATGTAACTTTCAGTCCAACCATCCTCAGACAAAATCGCATTGGAGCTGTCTGGTTTTCTGACTTGGTGTGAAGTTCCGACGGCTTCTGCCGCCTCGCCGTGACAGACGAAATCAGCGAGCGCCGCGTCGCCTCTCTGGCAGTTCAGCCCATAATTCGCTCTCTCTCGAAATGTTCGGTGGGCGCGCTCCCCGGCGGCCGCCAGCCTTGTCGTTATGCATTCTGGGAATGGAACTTTCGGTTCCGATCGCGTGGCCGTTTTGCCTTCGAACCAGCGCCATCGCATTTCGGATTACGCTGCCTGCCCTTTAGGGTGTATAATGCCGGTTCCGCCACCTCCGGCCGAACGAAACTTCTACCTAACCACCACCCGCGCGGGCTATCGTCGGTCCGAAACGCCCGGGCTTCTTAAAGCAAGCCAGCATGCGCGCTCCGCGATTGCTTGCAGGTTTTGTTCGCGGTGGAGTTGACATCGCTGCGTCCACGAAACGCCGGCCCGCTCAACAGGACGCGCGTCCTGACCGGCGCTCCGGGGCCTAAATCTACGTTGGCCCGACGGCAGCGTATCGATGATACGATCATTGATCGCGACGACGTTGTCGGGAAGGCGCGCCCCACGACGGAGCGAGGCTGACCGCAGCATGGGGCACGGCCTGCTGCGGCCGACGTTGCGTATTTTCGCGTCATCGACAAGCGGAGCAGCGCGCCTCGAAAATCCTGCCACGGCAAGAGCAGGCCATGGCGATCCCGACGCGGCATCGGCACCGAGCGCGTGCGTCCATTTTGCCAATTTTTCTTGCCAATGGAATATGTAAGGATCATCCTGCATTTCGGAAAGTACGCAGCAGAGACCGGCTTGGCCCGTAAGGCAGGAGACGGCTTTGGATTCAGCCCCTCGTTCTCCGAATGGATTTCTGTCCTCGCTGACCGCGGACGATTTTGAATTGATTCGTCCCCATCTGCGCGCTACCGATCTCAGCCCGGACATGGCGCTGGTGGAAGTCGACGAAACGCTCAAGCGCGCATATCTTCCGCACAAGGGCGTTATCTCGCTGGTCGTCAAGCTGGCGCGTGGCGAGCATGTCCAGGTCGCGATGATCGGCCGCGACAGCATTTTCGGTGCATTCTCCGCACTTGGCGACGCGGTTGCGCTCAACAGCGCCGTGGTGCTGGTGCCCGGCATCGCCTCGACGATCGATCTCGACCAACTCCGTATCGCAGCGGACCAGAGCACGACGTTGCGTACCGAACTGGTTCGGCACGGCCTCGCCGTCTATGCGCAGATCCAGCAGACTGCGGGCTGCAACGCTTCACATACGGTGGAATCGCGGCTGGCGCGATGCCTGCTGCATACGCGCGACCTCTCCGGCAGCGACAAGATCGTCCTGACCCAGGAAGCGATGGCCCAGATGATCGGCGCGCGCCGCAACAGCGTTTCGCTGGTGGCCAACACGCTGCAGCACGCAAACTTCATCCACTACAGCCGCGGGCATATCGAAATCACCAACGTGGACGGCCTGATCAAGACCTCCTGCGAGTGCTACGCGACCGTCAAGGCGCAGTACACGAGGCTGCTGCATCCGCGTATCCACTGCGCGGCCGCATGACGGCCTTTCGCGATCGGCGACGGCCGCAGCCCGATCTGTGATACGCATCGCGACGCCGTTGCGCGCGATGATTGCATCATTTCCGCGATCGCTCACCGTATTACTACCTAATGGCCGGCCCCGCGGCGTTTCAGCCGGCCCCGAATTAACGCGCTGTTCAACGAGCCCTGATAGTTGTCACGGTGCTGACGGGTGCGGGTTCGAAAAAGGCAATCGAGACTCTATCGCGTGCGACGCGCATTCACCTGTGTTCGGCGGCATGTTGCTTGCGCGGAGTACGAACATGGCTTTTGACCTGTCGATGCCGATCCTGGTGGTCGATGACTACAGCACCATGATCCGCATCATCCGTAACCTTCTCAAGCAGCTCGGGTTCGAGAATGTCGACGAGGCCAGCGATGGATCGGCCGCGCTCGCCAAGATGCAGACCAAGCGATACGGCCTCGTGATCTCCGACTGGAACATGGAGCCGATGACCGGCTACGACCTGCTCAAGNAGCCCGGAATTTTCCAAGACGCCTTTCATCATGATCACGGCGGAATCCAAGACTGAAAACGTAATCGCGGCGAAGAAGGCCGGCGTCAACAATTACATCGTCAAGCCGTTCAACGCCGCGACGCTGAAGACCAAGATGGAAGCGGTATTCCCGGACGCAGCCGGCTGACATCGTCGCGCGCCGTCACCCGCAACGCCGCGCCTACATCCATTCATCCTCCTCGACGCCGATGCGATGACATGCACGCGGCGCCCCTCGCGAGAATCGCTTCCGACAACGGACCGGCTTGCTCCGCGCCGCGGACGCGCGGATTAGCCGTACTTCTACGGTTAGAGATTTTCACCTCCGGATAACGTTGACTGAGGATAGTTGCGTGGACCAAGGGAGTCCCTTCATGTTCACGTTTGAAACGAGCGATCGGAAAGAAGTGCGGCGTTTCCGTATCGCGCAGTTCAATGGCAGAACCGCCACCGTACGTTCGGGCGGATCGGCGGTCACCGGCCACGTTCGATCCATCGTGGAAAACAAGTCGAGTGTTCCGGCGGCGTGGACCATCACGATCATCCCGGAGGAGCCGAGACCGACGCTCGCGTTGCGGCCCGCCGCGCCTCGCGGTCGCCCCCTCATGGAAGATTTGTGCTGAACGGCTGAACGGCCGATCCCCACGGGCATCGCTCGGATGCCCGCTTGCCAGACATCGATAGCTCGAGGCCGCGCGCGCAGCCGCGCATCACAGATATTGCTTCGGGAAGAATCAGGCGGGCTGCAGCAGCGCCTTGCGAACCAGATCCGCGGTGTTGCGGGCGCCAAGCTTGCGCATGGCCTCGGCGCGGTGGCTCTCGAACGTCCTTGGGCTGATGTTCATCCGCAGGGCACCCTGCTTGTTGGAGCAGCCCTCGCTGATCAGGCTGAGTACCTCGCGCTCGCGCTTGGTCAGCGGCTTCTGGCCCGACTCCGGAGCGAACGCCAGGCCCGGCTTGCGGGCGCCATCCGCAGGCCGGCCGGCCTGCCCCTCGCCTGCCTGCTTGCAAAGGACATCGGCGGCGGCCCCTGGATGACTGTCCGACATCTGCTTCACCAGAGCGCAGACACGCTCGGTTTGCTGAAGCGCGTTCTCCACCACCTGCTGCAGATAGAGCCGGTTGCCGGGTCCTTGCGAAAACTGGTGGCTGTGCTGCTTGATTTCATTCATGTAGAGCAGCAACGCCGTCAGCGGCCCGTTCAACTGCCGGGCAATCGCCGCTGACGCCTCTTCCGCGGCCCGCGAGCGCGCAGCGGACAATTGGACGATGTCAGGGTTCTCTTCGAGAGGCGCGACGCTTTCCATCCACTTCACGAAGTGCGAATCAACAGCTCGATGATCTTGTCCTGACATATAACTATTTTATCGATTCCACCCTTTATCATGGTTAATTTCGCACACAGTAAGAATACGGAGAAATCGGGCAGCGCACCGTGATGACTGCTTGAAATTCGCTGAAAATTGCCAAAAATCGAGACGAAATCGACTGTTTTTGACCGAGTCGAGCGAACCGCGCTTAAGTATTGCGTCCGTTTTGCCCCGTATTTTCACGGTAACTTCATTTGCTTTATTAATAGATCACAACCGACCCCCTCGATTTTTTCGGACCCCTGACGCCACTGGATCCTCGACGACTTGGGGACAGCCGCGTTTCGCCGCGGATTGGCGCAGGCCCTGCCGCGGAAGCATGAATGCCTGCACAACCAGGCCGCGAAGCCACAGTCTATGGCTCCAATTTGATCGATTCCGATTTACAGGCTGCCGCAGCCTCGCAATGATCGAGGCTCAAAATTCATCCCGCAACGAATCCAAAAAGGAGACGGCGATGTCGCAAGCAAAGGGATCATGGATGCGGATGGCCGTGCTGGCCGGCGCCCTGGCGTTCAGCTCGGGCGCAGCGGCGCAGACCGCACCGGCACAAACAGCATCGCCACCGGCGGAGAATGTGCCGCCGACGGCCGACAACGCCGTGATGCTCACTGTCTTCCTGAAGCACGACCAGTCGCGCCCTTTAAGCGAGCTCAACGCGCAACTGCAGCGCCAGGGCTACTACAAGGCCTTCCCGCCCGACGGAGTAGAAGTCGTGAGCTGGTACGTCATGATGGGCATCGGGCAGGTGGTAACGCTGCGGCTGCCGGCGTCGCGGCTGCGCGAGGTCAACCGCATCCTCGAGAACACCGCATGGGGCAGCTACCGCACCGAGTTCTATCCGACCTATGACTACAAGGCGATCGGCGTCGCGGCGCACGAAAAGGCACAGCAGCAATAGGCGTCAGGCCGTCAACAGCGATTTCCGCCGGCCAACACGCGCGATGGATTGCTCTATCGCCGACGCCGACAGGATTCCGTCGCGCAGGCTTTCACCGATGTACCCGGCTATGGCGGCCATCTCCTGTTCCTGATCGAACAGGTTGTTGCCGATGCAGAGCATGTCCATGCCTGCCTTGAGCGATTGCAGGCTGGCTTCCCTTGTGCCCAGCGCCTTCTGCAATCCCTGCATCTGCATGTCGTCGGTGATCAGGAGCGTATCCGGAAGGCGCTTGCGCAAGCGGCCGAGCCCTGCCGCCGACAGGGTCATCGGGCGCTCCCGATCCCATTGCCCGACGATCGCGTGACTGACCAGCACCGCATCGCCGAACATTTTTGGCGCGAGCGAATAGAACAGCTCTTCCTGCTCCGGTCGCAGCGTATCCGAAATATCCATGAACTCCTGATGCGAATCCACCATCGCGCCGCCGATACCGGGAAAATGCTTGAGGCACAGGCCGACGCGCTGCTCCCGCGCCACCTCGCTCGCCAGCAACGCATTGGCTTCGACCTCGGCGAGGTCGGCGGAATAGGAACGCTTGATCTTGCCAATGTTCGGATTATCGGGGTTGTAGTCGACGTCGATGACGGGCGCGAAATCATAGTGAATGCCGAGCCGCCGCATCTCGGCAAAGCTCGCGGTGAGGATCGCGCGCTTCTGATCCGGCGCGAGATGATTGAATTCCTTGGCGCTCGGCAACGGCGCAAAGCCGCGACCTTCCTTCAGCCGCCGCACCAGCCCACCTTCCTGGTCGATGAACACCATCGGTCCCGACGGCAGCGCGGAAATCTCCGCGCAGAGGCGCTGCACCTGTTCGGGTGACTCGATGTTGTTGTCGTATTTTCGCGTCTGGCAGGAATAATCGAACAGGATGACGCCGCCGAGGCCGTAGCGCGCCGCAAATTGCTTCAGCCAATCCGGAACGGTCTTGCCGAAGAAGCCGAGGATGAAGAGTTCGCCGATGGGCATGGTGAGAGCCTCAACGTATCGCGCTTCAGGCGTGGCCACGTTCGGCAAATCAACGGACCATGCCACGACATGCCGGTTACACCGACCGAGTGACACTGATCACATCGCGCCGCAAGGGGCCTCACTAGGGTTGCTGCAAGGCAGAGCGATCCCCGCGCTGCGCACCATATCCAGGAGGCTCTCCATGATTAGCATCAAGAAAATCATTCCGGCCGCTATCGGCGCTCTTGCGCTTGCCGCGGCATCTCTGACGATCCCGGGCCAGGCTTTCGCCGGCGGCCATGGTCACGGCCACGGTCACTTCGGGCATGGCCATGGTTTCGGACATGGCTTCGGACACGGCTTCCGGCATCATCATCACCATGGCCATTTCTGGGGTCACCACCATCACTATCGCCCCTACTTCGTCTACAACAGCTGCTGGAAATGGACGCCCTATGGCAGGGTCAACGTCTGCGACGTCTACTAATTCATGATGAAGGAGAAGTTCGCCCGGGCGAAAGATCCGGGCGAATTTCCCGAGACCTTGAGGAACGACGAGATATTGTGCCCAACCCGTGTCGTCCCGGCGCGCAATATTACGCTTGGTATCGCCAAGGACTTCTGCTGCGCCCAAGCCCCCTACACTGCAAATCCCGGGTGAGCCCGGCCCCCACCATCAGAGTGCAGGCGCACGCGCAACGTCCGCATTTGCAATGACGACTTCCCTCAGCAATCCGGCGCGGCCGAAGGGCAACATGCGCTGCTCGACGTCGTGGAGCATGGCGTTGACGTTGTCGCCGAGGACGGCAGGTGAAGACCCCGAGAACGTGAGCATGCGGTGGGCCAGATCTCTTGCGCTCAATTCGTGACTGCTTTCTACCGCGATCGCCTCTCCCGTACGAAATCGCCTATCGGCAAGAACGCCCGCGAGATCCGGGCGATGACGCATGCGGTCGGTCGTCCCAGACCAATAACGCCGAGCCTCATTATAGGCCTCGAGCCAGCCGTTGCGGCCATCGGCTGCGGAGCGCGCCGAGCAGACGAGGACCACGCCGCCCGGAGCGACCAGCCGTTCCAGCAGCGGACCGACCAGGTCGCGATCCATCCAGTGCAGTGCGCGCCCGATCGTGACGATGTCAAACGAGCCAACCTGGCGCGGCAAGGCCTCGGCCGCGCTCTCTATCAGAGCAAGTTCTTGGCCTGCGCAAGCGGCGGCCCGTCCTGCGACCTCGAGCATGGCCGGCTCTGGATCCACACCAACGATCCGTCCGACATACGGGGCAAAGCCGAGAGCGATGAGACCCGGACCCGTGCCGAGATCGATCAGGGCATGCTGCTTGCCAAGCCTCAGACGTTGCGCGACAGCCCGGAAGAATTCGGGCGGATAGGGTGGGCGGAATTGCGCGTACAGTGCCGCGGTTGTGGCGAAACGACCCATGCTGCAGATCTGGGGCATCGCACCGGACGCGACCAGCTCGGGCGGATCACGTTTGGCGGAGGAAGCGTGTGAAGCCCGGCATGATCAAACAATCGTGCACGGATCCCTGCTTGAAGTGATTGGGCTCTCGCGCTGCGGTTTTCTAGCTTTGCCATGCGCGGGCTTCCGACAGACAGCCGTCATCGCCGGTTCATTTGCCCGTGTGTGGCAATCTCGCATGCAGGTTCTGATGGCGGCGGGTTCAACCAGATCGTGGCTTTGCCGCTCGGGCGCAGGCCTATGTCTCTCGCTCTGGTTTCTGTTTGGCGGGGCACGAGCCATTCGTGCGGATCCTGAGATGGACGCGCACGTAAGAGAGATCGTGACGGAGAACCTCGCTCCGCTGACGACGGCCGACCATCCGGGCGGCGTCGCGGCCGCCGTTTACGTCGCCGGTCGGATCCAGTTCTTCAATTTCGGCTTCGCTGATGAGGCCGAGAAGCGGCCCGTCACGTCGGACACGCTGTTCAATGTCGCATCGGTGCGAAAGCTGTTTGAGGCCACGCTGCTCGCGCTCGGCGAACTCCGCGGCGAATTGAGCCTGGACGACCCCGTCAACAAATACATCCCCGAATTGCGCGGCGACTATATCCGCCGGGTCACCCTTGGCCAGCTCGCTGCCCACACATCCGGCCTCTTGCTGCCGACGGATCACCCGCCGTGGCCAAACGCCTCCTACTCCCTGGCTGAACTCATCGACATCCTCAACGCCTGGACGCCGCACGCCGGCGAGGCGCCCGGCAAACAGCGCATCTATACGCACGCGGGCTACGTCCTGCTCCAGCTCGCACTCGAGCGTCGCTATGGTGTTCCGATCCGGCAACTTGTCGAAAGCCGTATTCTGACGCCGCTCGGCATGCATTCCACGCTGATGCCGGAACGCGGGCGGGACAACCGAGCGATCATGCCTCCGGAACAATTGCGGAAAGCCGTCCAGGGTTACTCCGACCAGGGCACGCCGATCGGCGCTCCCGGAAACCAGCAGAGCTATTTCGATTTCCCGGGCACCGGACAGATGTTCTCCACCGCGCGGGACCTCGCTACCTTCATGGCTGCCTGCATCGACGGCAACGTGGCCGATCCACAGTTGCGCGAGGCCTTGCGAATGACCCAGCGCGAGGCGTTCCATATTGACCAGCAGTTCGGCCAGGCGATGGCCTGGGAAAATATAGCTCTCAACGGAATTGACGTGGTCGACAAACCAGGCGGCCTCAATAATGCGTCAGCCTATGTAGGCCTGGTGCCGGCGAGAAGGATCGGGTTGCTTCTCCTGGCGAACCGCGGCGAATTTTCTCATGAGATCGGCCGCTATCACATCCTCCCGGCGCTAGCGCGGTAGCCGGCTGAGGGAGCCGATCCCTGCGCGAGCAGCATCCTTGAGCGCAATTGCCTTGGCTCGGAGGGCGATGCGGTTCGACCGGAACTGACGAGGAAAAACCGGGTTCCGCCGACAGTAAGCTCAATATGTGACAGGCCGCACATTTGTCCGCGCGCAACTGAGCTAGGCTTCAGTTCACGAGAGCCGCTGTGGGGGGACTTCCCGCGTTGGCCGCTCGACGACTTTCCGGCGTAACAGAGCAAAGCTGAGAGCGTGTACGATGCAGCGCATCTCCAATTTCCAATCCATGAAACGGGCAGTCGTCGTTGCTGCCTGCTGCCTCACCGTGCTGACCGGCGTCACCGCTGCGCTTGCCGACTCCGCGACCGATCGGGAAATGGCCAATCGCTACGAGCAGGCGGCGCAGGCGGGCGATGATGAGGCCCAGTTCTATACCGGGGCGCTCTATTCAGCGGGTGTCGGCCGCCCGCGCAGCGACCAGGAGGCCTTTCGCTGGTTCTCGCGCGCGACCGATCAGGGGCATGCCCACGCCATGCTGATCGTTGCCGGTCTCTACGCCAGCGGCCGCGGCACGCCGAAGGACAATGTGAAGGCCTATAGCTGGGCCCATATCGTTGCGTCCGCGAGCAAGCTCGACGAGGACCGCAACGGCGCGCGGCAACTGATGTCGCTGCTGATGAAGAAGATGACGAGCGACGAGATCGGCCGTGCCGTGGTGGCCGCAAGAGCCTGGCGCGCCGTCCGGGTTGCCGGCACGACCAGGGATTCGGTCAAGGCTTCGAACAAGGCTTCGACTATCGAAAGAGCAGCAGACGACCTGCCGGACCAACCCGCGACAGCTGCTCCTCCACCGGCGCCAGCGCCTGCACAAGCGGCCGTGCAGCCAGCGCCCGCAACCGCGCCGGCGGCGGCGATCGCGCAGCCGGTGCCATCCAACGTCACGACATTGCCGGCTTCACCGAAGGTCTCGTCGGCAATTCCCGCGAAGAACGCAAAGAGAGACGATGTTCGTGACCTGAGGGACCAGGTTCCCTCGGGCCTGCGCAAGCGGTTCGGCTTCTGATTGACAGGACGCGCCATGAAACTGAAGCATCTCATTGCAGCCGGCATTCTGACTATCGCTGCGACAGGGGCGGGCTATTACGCCTATTCCCATTTCCTTCATGCGCCGCTGGTGACCACCAGCATCGCAAATCTCGCGCCGGTTTCCGAAGCCGTTTACGGCACCGGCACTGTCGAGCCCGAGCGCTGGGCCAAGGTGGTGCCGCTGCAGCGCCGCCGGCTGGTCGAGCTGTGCCGATGCGAGGGACAGATGGTCAAGTCCGGCCAGATCCTCGGCCGCCAGGACGACGCCGAGGAGCGCAGCGCGCTGGAGCAGATGGAAATCAATCGAGGGCAGCTCGAACGTGACCTGTCGCGCGCCGAAAAGGATCGCGACAAGAACGACGCCGCGCGTACCGAATACGAGCAGCGCTGGACCAAGCTCGAAGATGCAAAATCGCGGATCGCCGCGCAGAAGGTGCGGCTCGACTCGCTGGTGCTGCGAGCGCCGCTCGACGGGATGGTGTTGCGGCGCGACGGCGAGGTCGGCGAGATCGCAGGCCCGACCGATGTCCTGTTCACGGTCGGACCGCCGGCCCCGATGCAAGTCGTGGCCGAGATCAATGAGGAGGAGATCAACCGGATCGCGGCCGGCCAGAAGGCCTTTCTGCGCAGCGAGGCGTTCCCCGGCAAGGCGCTGCGCGCCAACGTCTCCCAGATCACGCCCAAGGGCGACCCGACCCGCAAGACCTTCCGCGTTTATCTGCGGCTGCCGCAGGATACGCCGTTGCGCATCGGCATGTCGGTCGAGGTCAACATCATCTTCCGCGAGAAGCAGGCAGCGGTCGTCGTGCCGGCCGAAGCCGTCGCTGGCGATGCGGTTCAGACGGTCGATGACGGCCGGATCCGGCGCGTGCCGGTGAAAGTCGGCATCCGCGGCAACCGCAATATCGAGGTCATCGGCGATCTGTCCAAGGGCACATCAGTGCTTTCGCCCGCCCGCATCGATCTCGCCGACGGTGCCAGGATTCGCATCGACGGCAGCCCGACCAGGGCAATGGAACCTGCGCCCGCGAGTGAACCGGCCGATCAGCCCGCCGCGACACCCGAGGCCGCCGTCGTCGCCTCGGCCACCACCGCGCGTTCGGACCCGGATGATGCGGTGATTTCGGCAGCGATGACCGCCCACATCGATTCCGTCGTCAACGACGCGCGCCGTAACCTCATCAGCAACAGCCGGTAGTCGCCGTGAAGCTTATACTCAACATCGCATGGACCCATGTCAGCACCCGCGTGCGGCAGACCCTCGTCGGCATGGCCGGCGTGTCGATGGGCGTCGGCTTCACCATCATGATGGCGGGCCTGATGCAGGGCTCGCAGCTCGACTTCCTGCGGCAGCTTGTCGACACCATGCCGCATATCACGATCGAGGATGAGCGGCGCTCCGTCCCGACGCAACCTGCCGAGCAGGAATATGGGGCGGTGCAGATGGCCGACATCGCCAATGTCGGCAAACGTCCCGGCATCAAGTATCCCGAATCGGTGATGAATTCGCTGCGCTCCTGGATACCAGGAGACGTAGCTCCCTCGGCGAAGACCACCGCGATCATCAATCACGGCGGCGCGCGCATCGGCATCACCTTAACCGGCATTGACCCCCGCCGTGAGGTTCAAGTCTCGAAACTCGCCTCGCAAATGCGTGAGGGAAAGATCGATGACCTTTCACGTGCGCCGAACGGCATCATCATGGGCGAGGCTTTGGCCGAGAAACTCGGCGTGAAAGCCGGCGACACCGTTCTCCTGATCGGCGGCCAGGGCATTCAATTGAATTCGACGGTGGCCGGGCTGTATCGCTCCGGCATGAAGCGCGTCGATGAGAGCCAGATCTATTCGCTGATGGGGCCGGCGCAGGTCATGATGGGGCAGAACGGCGTCGTCAACCAGCTACGGCTGCGGTTGAACGATCCGATGTTGGCGCAGAAGGTCGCCGCGCAGGTCGAAGCGCAGACCGGCTACAAGTCAGTGTCCTGGCAGGAAGCCAATGCCGACCTGCTGTCATCCTTTACCGTGCGCGATTTCATTGTGCTGACGGTGATGGGCGCGATGTTGCTGACCTCGTCCTTCGCCACCTACAACATCATTTCGACGATCACGCACGAGAAACGGCAGGACATCGCGATCATGAAGTCGCTGGGCATGCGCGAATATGCGGTCCGGCGCATCTTCATCATCGAAGCCGCCATCATCGGCATTGTCGGCATTCTGTTCGGTTGGATCCTAGGTTACCTGCTCTGCTACGGCTGGTCGAAGATCACGATCTTCAGTCCGCTGACGGGCACCACCACGCCGATATCGATCTATTATTCAGCGATGCACTATGTGGTCGTCGGCGCCATATCGCTGCTGTGCTGCGCAGGCGCGGCCTATTTCCCGGCACGCAAGGCAACGCGGGTTCATCCAGTTGAAATCATCCGGGGAGCGTCATGACCGAAGTTGCTTTGCAGGCGGTAGATCTCGTTCGACGCATTGAAGGCGATGTTTCGCATACCCTCGTCAACGGCATCGATCTGGCGGTGAACAAGGGCGAATTCGTCGCCATCACCGGGCCGTCGGGATCTGGCAAATCGTCACTGCTTTATCTCTTGGGCCTGCTCGATGCTCCCAGCGAGGGCGAGGTCATGATCTGCGGCCAGCCGACTTCGAAACTGTCGGAATCCGAGCGCGCCGACGTCCGCCTCACCAAATGCGGCTTCGTGTTCCAGTTTCACTTCCTGCTGCCGGAATTCACCTCGCTCGACAATGTGCTGCTGCCGATGCGCGCCGCGGGCGTGATGGCCGAAGGCGAGATGCGCAAGCGCGGCCTCGCGCTGCTCGACTCGCTCGGGCTTGCCGAGCACGCCAACAAGCGTCCCAACCAGCTCTCCGGCGGCCAGCGCCAGCGCGTCGCGATCGCCCGCGCGCTGGCCAACCGCCCCGAGATCATCGTGGCCGACGAGCCGACCGGCGCGCTTGATACCAAATCGACGGAACAGGTGTTTTCGATCCTCCGCGACATCGCCGACAACGGCCAGACCGTGATCGTGGTGACCCACGACCCGGCGCTCGCCGCCCGCGCCGACCGCCGCGTCCACATTGTCGACGGCAAGATCGCCGAGATTACGGAGCGGGGCGGAGCCGAACTGGTTTCGCCTTCCATCGCGCCGTGTGAAATCTCGCACGCGTGAATAGGGAGCCATTGACGAGCAAGAGGCCGCGGCTCACTCCCACAATCGTCTATCGGCGCGGCACGAGGATCGGCACGGCTCCGCTGATAGAACGGCGCTGATTAACGTTCGTGAGCACAACAACGAATTCGGGCAAATCGAAACTCAAATTGATCCCACCGATTTCCTTGAAGCGCGGTAGCGGGACGACTTGGGCGGTACCGTCCGGACCAATGCGGTAAATACCGTCGATACCGACCGCCCATAGAGTATCAGCGTCACGCGTCAGCCCAAAAAAGGCTACGGCGCTGAAAGGCTCATCGCCCTTGGTATTGCCACCTGAAGGTTTATCGCCATACGGTTTGTAAAAAAGCCGTTTCACCTGATCGCCGCAGACCTCGACAACGCGACCGTGCGGCCGAAAGTGAACGAGGCCGACTGCGGCGGCAATGCAGCCGGGCTTCCAGGGCACCGAGACGATACCAGTGACTGGATCGCACGACGTATTGAGCGGCCCTCCGCACAACTCTCCGGTCGCGTTGTGCTCAATCACTGTAACCTTGCCGCTATGCCGATCGATGCGACGCAATCCACCGCCCCATTCACCGGCATTGATACCGAGGAAGAATTGGTCGGGCGTTCCATAGGGCGCGCTGACAAACCCACGGCTCAGCGTCTCGGACAGCATCACCGTATTCTGTCGATTGCGGTCGAGGTCAATAAGTCGGCGAGTGGTCAGGAGCGTGACCCGGTTCGCGGCGCAATCCATAGCGAGTAATAGGTCGCCCTCTGCCTTTATCGTGGCCGCGACGGACCATGCGCCCTCAGCCCGCCGGCGAAGCGTCCATTCAGGGCCGTCCGCGCCAGTGATCACCATCGGATGCCGGTCGAACACGCATAGGTCGAAGGCCTTTTCGGGGAGCGCTTCTACAACGCGTGTGTCCTGCCCCTCAGTGACGGACGAGAGAGTGCCAGCATCCGAAAGAATCCAGAGGCGCCCATCTGCAAAGATCGCACGTGTCAGAAAGGCTTCCTGGCCGGGGAATCCGGGTTCGATGGCGAACGCCGGGGCCGGTGGAACGATGGCGCCCCCGAGGAAGAGCAAGCTGGCGAGCGTTGACAGCGGACGCGCAAGACCTGCTTTTGCCCTCCGACCGTGCAAAACGGAAATCGCACTTTGCACTCGTCGGATAGAGGCTCGAATGATCATGATGTCCAACGTCGCGAGATCGAGGCTGCCTGCCTGACGCCCTATACGATCTCGCAGGTTTCGCGCTGCAATTGCAGGCGCGCGACGAAGTCAATGAGGGTGTTTGGCTCGCAGCCTTCATGCACCACGATCTCGGATGCTTCAATTGGATTTTCGCCGAGCGTTTGCACGGCAAAACGCGCCAGCGGCGCCGGTCTGCGCGCTCGTGCGGCTCATGTTCATATCACGTGCATCGGGCACAGCTGCTGTTGCAGCTGTGCCCGGCAACCACCCAAAGCATGGGGCTATAGCAATCCGACCTTGTGCATGATCTCCCGAATCTGAGCCGGATTGGGGTCCATCATCATTGGGGCGAGTGTCGCACCGGTCGTTTGCGCCGGACCGCGTGCGACGTAGCTCGCACCATTTTGCATCGGATTGACGAACTGCGGCGCCATTGCAGCGGCCGGAACCATGCTCGGTGCATCGACTTGCGCCAGTCCCAACAGACGACGGAGAGCGTCCAGCGAGGGATCGGCTCCAGACGCGACGGCGCCCGGGGCAACGCCCGTTTCGAGACCCAGCGCCCGCATCGCGTTCGGCAGTCCGGCGCCCGTACGGTTTGGATCACCGAATTGCAGCGGCGTCGCTGTTTCCTTCAGGATCTGGAACAGCCGTTCCACGCGGCGCGCGTCGCGATTCTGGAACGCGCCTTTTTTGAAGTCCGGGTGATGCGCCAGCACCAGCGCGGCCAGGCCCGTGACGTGGGGCGTCGCCATCGAGGTACCGTCCCATGCACCGAAACCGTCAGCCGGAAGCGACGAGATGATACCGACGCCGGGCGCGCAGACGTCGATCTCCGGCCCGAAGCAACTGAACTTTGCCGGAAAATATCCCTCGCCGCTCCGGAAGCCATCCAACGCTTGCTGCGCATGGTAGCTGTCCTCGGGGAATTCTCCCCATTTGCCCAGCGCGGCGACCGCCAGGCAATGCGGCGTCGAAGCCGGAAACTGTACCGGCCCCGAGGAATTGCCGGCCGCAATGATGCAGGCCATGCCCATTTGTTTGGCCCGCACGATACGTTCCTCGATGATCTTCGAAGGCTCGCCGCCGCCCAGGCTCATGTTGGCGACGTCGATGCCCTGCTCCATGCAGTAATCGAGCGCCTGGACGAGATCGCTGAACCGGCCGCCTGGGAAGATTCGGCAGACATGGATCTCCGCCGCGGGCGCGAAGCCGCGGACGCCGCCACCGCCGGGGACCGGCCCGCCGGCGATAATTCCGGCGCAATGCGAGCCGTGCCCGATCGTATCGACGGTCCAGGCCATTTTATCATTGCCGACCATGCTGGAGCCGTGCGTGATGCCGCGCAAATTGCGATGGGTTGGCGCCGCGCCGGAATCGATAACCGCGATCTTCACACCGGAGCCATCATAGCCCGGGGGCAGGCGATCAAGACCCATCGCCCGCTCACCCCAGCCCATCAGCTGCCGGCCGGGGAAGTCGCGCAAGGACGCCGCGAGAGCTCTCACGACGATCCGATTGACACTATTGGGAACGAGCTGCGGGCGATCGAGCCAGAAAGTCCAGTAATCGACCTTCGCTTTGACGAGGATCGAGCGGATGGTATCCGGCCTTTCGCCTTGCATGTTCAGCGTGACGCGGCCGGTGGCGTCGGTGACCCCCTGGGCCGGCCACATGCTGCCGAACACATAGACCTCGGCGTCCTGCAGCGGGCCGGTCTGACCCAACACCTCGAACGTCGCCGAGAAGCCGTCAGCCAGCGGTGTGAGTACCCCGGGATTGGGCATTTGCGGCGTGGTCGGGTCGAGCATGTAGCTCAGCCGCTCATCGCGTTCCACCGCAAGACGTTCTCTTGCCTGGCTCCGCAGCAGGTTGGCCTTGTCGGGAGCCATGCGGGCGAGCACCAGCGGACTGAGTGGCGCTTGGCCCAGTTCCTCGCTCTGAATTCCGAACAGGCGCGGCGCAGGCACCGTCTTCACAACGTCGATGTCAGGACTGTTGGTGAGCTGCTGGACCAGGAAATCGGCACTGAAGGTCGCAACGCCGCTTTGCTGCCGCGGCGCGATCATGAATTGCGCCGGGCGCGATGCGATCGTTTCGGCCTCTCCTGATGGAGGCGTTGCCGTACTTCCGCCATTCGTCGCCGACGCTGCCGACGCGGGCGCTTGTTCCGAATGCGCGCCGCTGTCGGCCGTCTCATCATGATCACTGTGGTCCGGAGTTCCAGATTTGCTTCGTGCGGCCATATGCGGCCTCCTTGATGTTTTGCGAGTTATGGGCTTGCCCACCAAAATCAGTCGGGATCGAATTGCTTCAGCGTTGAGTTCGGCTCCACCACGATGGCTGTGAACGCCGATTTGAGGCGATTGGCCTGCGTGCTCGTCATGGAAAGAATGACGACGTCGGGCGCTATTTGCGCGACCCGTTTGACGCCGGGCTCGCGCTTCAAGTGATCGGCTAGCTGACCGGATTTGACCGGCTCTCCTTGCACGATGAATTCCTGCGGCGAGTTTGGATCCGCCATCTAGGCTCCATTCAGATTTGCTGCGCGAAGGGCGGACTTGCGTCCGCCCTCCGTCGCCAGGTCTAATGCATCGTGCCGTCGGGCTGGCCGGCGTCGAAGACGCCGATCTGGCGACCGATATTCACGCCGGTCTGCACACCCTGGCCGATCTTCTTCAGAACGCTCCAGAAGCTCTGCAGCTCCATGTCCGTCGGCGGCGCCACCGCGGCGGGCTCCAGGCCGGGCTGACCGGCGCTGAAAATGCCAAGTTGTTTGCCGATATCCAAGCCGGTCTGCGCACCCTGACCGATTTTCTTCAGCACGCTCCAGAAGCTCTGCAGCTCCATATCCGTCGGCGGCGCTNGCCGCGGCGGGCTGGAAGCCGGGCTGGCCGGCATCGAAGACGCCGAGCTGGCGACCGACATTCACACCGGTCTGCACGCCCTGGCCGATCTTCTTCAGCACGCTCCANAAAGCTCTGCAGCTCCATATCCGTCGGCGGCGCTGCCGCGGCAGGCTGGAAGCCGGGCTGGCCGGCGTCG
>NZ_LLYB01000047.1:20578-20663 GCF_001440475.1 Bradyrhizobium lablabi
CAGTTGCTTACCGATATTCACGCCGGTCTGCACACCCTGGCCGATCTTCTTCAGCACGCTCCAGAAGCTCTGCAGCTCCATGTCC
>NZ_LLYB01000047.1:20694-20779 GCF_001440475.1 Bradyrhizobium lablabi
ATCGAAGACGCCCAGCTGCTTGCCGATATTCACGCCGGTCTGCACGCCCTGGCCGATCTTCTTCAGCACGCTCCAGAAGCTCTGC
>NZ_LLYB01000047.1:20843-36377 GCF_001440475.1 Bradyrhizobium lablabi
GAGCTGGCGACCGACGTTCACACCGGTCTGCACACCCTGGCCAATCTTCTTCAGCACGCTCCAGAAGCTCTGCAGTTCCATGTCCGTCGGCGGCGCTGCCGCAGCAGGCTGGAAGCCGGGCTGGCCGGCGCTGAAAATGCCCAGTTGCTTACCGATATCCAGGCCGGTCTGCGCACCCTGACCGATCTTCTTCAGCACACTCCAGAAGCTCTGCAGCTCCATGTCCGTCGGTTGAGCCGTGTCCGGACCGGCGGAGAATGGCAGGACCCCGCCGAGAACCTTACCTCCGATACCACCGACAGTTCTCCCGGTCTTGCCACCGATCAGGCCGCCGATAAGCCTTCCGGCGGCGCCGCCGAGAATCGAGCCGAATATGCCTTGCGGATCCAATTGACTGTAGTCTTCAATTCCTTGCTGCGTTCCATTCATGAGTAAAGCCTCCAATATGTTGTCTGGCCCGTAGCGACGCGCGCTACGGTGCAGGACCGGGTTCACTTCGCGTACGAAGGTGAGGCTGATGTTACGCGTGCGATCGTGATCCAAGTGTCATGCGGAGCGTGAAAGTTGCGTCAAAGTCTATGGCGCGGGGCAATTTGACTGAGGCGGACGCGAATTGTCGGCGCGGAACATGCGCCTGATGTCGCGCTGCAATTGTTCGGTTTCTCCTTCCGGCACAGCGCGAACTTCTTTCCACAGCACGGCGCGGCAAAGATCGTACTGACGCAACGCGTCCGCCCGACGCCCCTGCTGCGCGTAGCAGCGCATCAAGATGCGGTGCACGTCCTCCTGCAGCGGGTCGATCGCAAGAATACGCAACGCAAGCGCGATCGCGATATCCATTCGCTCGCGGCCGCCGGCGTCCAGCAGGCCCACGACGGCCCGCATGGCTTGCATCCGGAGGCGTTGCCGCTCGGCAGATAGCCAGGCTTCAAACGCACATGAGGTTGAGCTGATGCCATCGAGAAGTTCGCCGCGATAAAGCGCCGCCGCGCGCGCCAGCCGTTCGGGATCACCCTCCTTCAGGAGCTGTTCGAATTCCCCGACATCGGTCTTGATGGCGTCCGGACAGATGCGGATGTCGCCGCGATCCGCCGAGATCACGTCGGCGTATTGCGGCAGCACGTGACGCAATGTGAGCAAGGCCTGTCGAAGGCTGGCGCGCGCGCGGTCTGCAAAGTGTCCGTCCCACAGCAGCGCTGCGAGCTTGCTTCGTGATATGCCGCGAGGAGAGCTGAGAGCTACATAGCCTAGAAGCGTCGCGGCCTTGCGACTCGGGATCGACACCGACTCGCCGGAGACCTGCATTACCTCGACGCCACCGAACAGATTGATCTGCAGCAGAGGCATTGTCCCAACCCTCAGTTAAAAACCGACCCGAAGCATTCAGATACCGCGCAATTACTTATGAGCATGATGTCCACGATTGGGACGCCGCCACCTGCAAAAACGTGCGCGGCCAAGACCGGGATGTCTCTGATGATCCTACAACCTTAGTTAGACAAGACAATGGACCACCTCATATCTTTTTAGTGATTGCACGTTTGCTTTGATAGTGAACTGCTTCATATGCGTGAGGTTGCGTATGCCATCGAACGCATGAAGCCAGGTCATCGTCGGTGGCGAACGCACGAACGCACTTCACCGTGCTGACGGGCCAAAGCTTGGCATCAAGCAAAGCGACACCACTGCAGCTTCATGCACTTTGACCTCGGATACTTTGACCTAGAGCACATACCTGGACCCAAAAACCTTGCAGCCGTTCGGCACGAGGTTCCATGTCCCAGGCACCATCTGCCACCTATGTGTCGGCCGGACATGCTGGCGGAGAGGAAGGGGTCGATGGCGTGAGCCAGCTAACATTGTCGACGCAAGTCACGGGTCTTCTGAATGTGCCAGTCCATGCCCATGGCCTCAAACGAGACCTCTACCTGATCGAGTAACTCGGCTACGCGCGCGTGTTTTCCGCGAGCAACGCGTATCTCGGCGTCACAGAGCTGCGTGACCGCAATCTCATGGCGCGCTCCTCTGGCAAGCGCGTTCTTCATCGCAAGAGCAAGGTATACTTCCGGCGGCTTCCGGTTGTGTCCGAAGGCCGAGGCGCGAGCCATCGCGCGATAGGCCATGGCTTCGCCCAACCGATCATGCTTTCGACTGCGCAACAGCGCGCGCGCCGAGTGATGCCTCGCCTGCTGCCATCGTGCAGTTTCAACGAAGCAGTCTGCCAACCAACCATGGTTCAATGAGACAAATAGTTCCCGATGACGGCTCTCAAGCCATGACGTTCCATCTACGATCGCCTGCAACGATTTCTGGGACCGTTGCGTCATCCAACTCGCATATCCACCCAGTGAAAGGTTCATTGCATACAAGTACAGACTCCTCACTCGCTCCGCGATATGCTGGCCCTTGATTGCAGCTGCTCGTGCGTCATCCCAGCGGCCCTGCCACAAACTGACGGCGCTTTTCCAACACAAAATCGAAGCCTCAACCTCATGGCCTGAATCTTGAACTGCAGCCAACGCTTCCTCCAAACATGCGTGCGCTTGCTCGAATAGCCCGCGGTCGCCGAGGGCCGTTGATTTGCAAGCCAACGAATAAGCAAGTGCAACGGGGAGCCGGCCGGGTTTTCGGAATTGGCGCTTTATCGAGATTGCCTCGTTAAGCAGTGCAAGGGACCTGTCGTATTCCGCTGCCGCCGCGCAGGCTTGCCCCAATACCGCTCGAACTTGCACGGCAAGCGGCTCGTCGCCGACGACCGTGGCATGTGCAAGCGCGGTTTCGAGGTGGCGCGTGGCACGAGCCAGCTCCCCCAGCGCATAGTTGATATATCCCACCCAATATTCAGCTCGCGCAAGCGCGCGCTGATCATTATGAGCCGTGGCAAGGACAACGGCACGTCGCAGAAACTCAAGTTGATCCCTCGACGGGTCAAACACGCACGCCAAAGCAAGGCGTTGCGATATGGATATCCAGCGTTCATAGTTTTCCTGGGATGCATCCGGATCCAGAGCGGTAAGAGCAGCGCCGTATTGTATTTGGGCACGGTCCAAAGCTGAGGCTGCGGCGGCTTTGTCTCCCGCGGCCTCGGCGTACTGAGCGGCCTCGACTACCTGCCCGCATGCGCCGTAGTGATAAGCAAGCAGCTCCCAGGCTTCCTCTTGCGTGCCGGACGGCGCGTGCTCTCTCAGCGTGTCAGCGATGCGCTTATGCAGCGCGTTGCGCTGGCGCAGACCGACAGAGTCGTAGATCACGTCGCGCGCAATGCCGTGCTTGAATCGAAGGGCTCCCGATTGCTCGCCAGGGAAAATGAGATCTTGTGCAGCGAGCGTCGCGATAAGTGGATGACTTTCCCCACAACCGGTGAGCCTCTCAAGCAGCCAAGTGGGAATGACATTCCCAATAACGGCCGCCGTGCGAACCAGATCGATCTGCTCCGGCTGCAGTCGTTCGACGCGGGATTCTATCAGCGTTTCCAACCATGCCTCGCCGCCGTGGATGCGGCCAATGCGATGGTGATCCGGGCTGTCGTGAGCAACCGAGTGGCATAGCTCTTCAATAAATAGCGGATTGCCACCAGAGAGCTCCCCGATCCTTGCAGCGGTGAAAGGATTGCTTCCAGGAAGCAGTTGACGAATGATTTCCTCGGCTTCGTCGGCGCTGAAAGGCGCAAGGGTCAAGATTGTGGCGCCACCGACCGACACATTGTCATCTCCCAGCTCGCGGCTTGCGACAAGCACGAACAATGTCCGATTATGACCGCGTCTTATTGCTTCGAGCACCTGACGCGACGCGATATCTGCCCACTGCCAATCATCGATGAACAGCACCACAGGTTTCGAGGCGACCAGGACGTCGAAAAGCTTGCATATTGCGGCAATTGTGTTTTCGGGAGCAACGTTACGCGATTCCAATTGACTGTTCACTGGATCCAGCGAAAGAGCGCGCAGGAACTCAAGCCGATACTTGAGAAGATCTGGATCGATCTCGGCGAGTGCTTTCTCAAGAACCTCGGCGGCGCGCGCAGCCGTCATTGCATGGTCCAGCCCCAACAACGACCGGAGAATCTGGAGGAATGGCTGCAACGGCTCGGCGCTTAGATAACTTTCGCAGTAGCCTCGCAGTATCTGGCAATCAGAATTCGCGGGACCGCGGAGAAATTCCTCGACGAGTCGGGTCTTTCCCATACCCGCGGGGGCGACGATCGCAACATATTGCGGCTGCCCTTTTATTATGTCGTAGAGGCTACCCTTCAAAGCCTGGAGTTCGGTTTGGCGGCCAATGAATGACGTTAGCCCTCGCATCGATCTTGCTTCGAATCGCGTGCCGACGGCAGCGCGACCGAGAATTCCGTAGACCGCGATCGGCTGGATTATTCCCTGGAGGCTGAGGGATCGCCTGGGCGTAGTCTCATAGAAGTGGCTTTCAGCGCCTAGCGTTTCTTCGCTGACTAAAATCTCGTCGCTTTGCGCAATATCGGAAAGGCGCGCTGCAACATTTACAGTGTTGCCTAACAGATCAAGTCTGCCGTGAAGATCATCGCCGCCGGCAAGAAGTACCAGGCCTGAGTGAACTCCTGTGTGCAGATGCAGGGGCGGCAAGGCGCGGGGCGAGAGGTCAAGTGGAATTCTTCGAACGAATTCGTGAAGATCAAGTGCGGCCTCGGTCGCTCGACGTCCATCGTCCTCATGTGTTTCCGGATAGCCGAAGCTCGCCAGCAATCCATCTCCCCGAATCTGAACAATTGTTCCACCATGCCTCGGGATGATGTCTTCATAGGCGCGGCGGAGGTGGCTCAGCAGATCCGAAAAATCTTCGGCTTCCATACTGGCCGCGAGGCGGGCAGAATCTGACAAATCCGAAAAGAGGATTGCAAGGTATCTGCGCTGTGATCTTGCTTCTTCCTGTCTTCGGTTGGTCATCGCACTCACCGTACCACGTAAGGGACTTCCTTTTGGGACGGCAATTTCCGAACTCACCTCTGCAGCAGAAGCTCGCAGGGCGTGATCGGCCTCCTCAACCGGCTCGTCGCCAAGTTGAGTGCCACGAACTTATACCTTTTTGCCCACGCGTGCGAGCGCGGAAGTTTGGCCGCGGAACGGAGGTATTTGCGCGGCATCGCGCCGTCAGTCGCCCTTACGCAGGCTCACTGCGAGTTGCAGCGGCGACATGGTCGGCCGCAACCGCGTCGATCCGAGTAATCCGGCCAGCATGCCGAGCATCACACCGATGGCCATGTCGTAGCCGGGGCAAGCGTGGGTGGGGTGGTGGCCCTTCTTTCTGCGATTACCACCGAAGATGAGATATAGGCCGTCATCGTCGTCGTTGATCAGGCATTCTTGCGTCGCTGAGACGATGCTCACCACGATCCGGTCGCCCGGATGGACCTCAACGGGTCCGAGAGAATGCTGCACAAGCGCGGTACGCCACGCGAGTTCCGGGACAGGGTGCAACAGCAGGGCTCGCTCCAATGGCGGCATCAGGATTCGACAGGCTCTCTCCAAGGGGCTCTTGGTTTCATCGGCCAGATAAGCGAGCTGATGGTCCCAAAGCGAGCGGTCGCTGACCCACTCGAAGAGCGCTCCACGGATATTGCCGTCGACAGTGGGAAGAAAACCCATCATCACGCCGATCAGCGTGCTCGTCAGCAGCGCTGGGTCAGTGGAGAATGCGTCGGACAACGCGTTTCCGAGTATGCCTCTCCTCCCGCCATATACCATCCGGAACAAGAAGTTGCGTTGCGCTTCAAGGCGCTGACCGACTGCAGCGTATAGTGCCTGCCCGTGCTGCTGGCCAAACAGGGTCGCCTCCGGGCCCGGGTTGGGCTGGAACATATAGCGTGACGGAGAGTGGAAGTGGCCCGGGCAGGTCGGAGGATCGTCGGGCTTCCAATCCCAGTGCCAGCCGCCCCGCACAACATGCGTTCCGTCGGGCACCCCAAACCACTCATTGCTGATGCGCGCCAGGATGTCGTCGACGATGTCCTTCACTTCCAATTTTGTCTCGGCGTCGGGTGGCTGGACGAGAAACCTCAGGGCTTGCTTCGTATGCTCGAAGGCGCTTTTGAACGCGTCCTGGACCTTGACAGCCATGATTGCTTTGTTGGCCGGGCAAGCTTCGGCGCGGTACTTCGACGTGCTCAGTCCGTCGTCGTCTTTGCCCAGATAGATCTCGCCGAAAGATGCGCGCATGCGCTCGGCATAGCCGGTCACCGTGTAGCGCGATCCCTGGTTATGGAAGACCTCGTCCACCAACTTCTTGCTGCATACCAACACACCATATGGCGTTCGGAGCGCCCCGCCATGCAACTCCCGTATAGCCGCCCACACCACCTCGCTGGTGCGCGACATGCGTGCGTAAAAATCCTCCAGCACAATCTTCCATTGCTCCGCCGCGAAATCGAAACCCTTGTATTGTTCGGCAAGCCGTAGTTTGGCGATGACCTCCGCACCTTTGCGCGCCAGCACGGCGCGTTGTATGGACCGCTGGTCCTCCTTCGTCTTGCGATGATGGCCGTCCGCACCCTCCTTGGTTCTTGCTGCTACATCTGCAATGTCCTTGAGTTCGGCGATCGCCTTGATCGACGGGACGAAGGCGTAGAGACCCCATTCCAGCTTGACGATCGGTTTGTCCGGCGGCAGCTCCACGAACTTCTCTTCGCCGTTCTTATCGTAAAAAACGAAGCGGTGCGGGTCGCCTTCCTGCGGCACGCCGAGGAACGGATCGCGCAAGGCCGAGTACGTATTCCGGTCGCTGCTGTTGCTGCCGCTCAGCCAAGCCTGAATGACCTCGAACTGCTCAGCGATCGACGCGTTGTATGCCATGAAGAACAAGCCGCGTTCGGCCTCCGGGCTCTTCTCAAAGGGCGGACCATAAGACATGCCTCGTCGCATGATCCGGGGCACGGTGAGGATGTCATCCCGACTGCCGCGCGGATTGGCGCGTCGCATATGGGATTGGAACGGGCACGCCCTTCCCTGCGGGTCCTTCGAATAGTTGAAGTCGTTGCCCTTCCTGTCCTTGATCGTCTCGTCTTCGACCAAGATTTCGCCGTTACTGGTACGGCCCATGAACTTCGCCATTGTCGACTTAGGGTCTTCGCTTTTCTCCAGTACGTCGTTCAGCGCTTTGACATCCTGCCTGAGCTTGCGCACGACGAGAAAGGTGCTGTCATCCCACAGAGTGCCGGCCAGCGGCGGATCGCCGAGCGAGTTCTCGTATCCCAGCAGCAGATCGCCAGGCACGACCTCGTCGGAGTAGGTATCCGCCTGCTGAGGCGCTTCGAGCGTTGGCTGGCTGATGCCGTCCACGAAGTTGAAGTGGCCCCTCGGACGGTCGTTGCGGGACGCGAGGAAGCGCTGCATGTGCTGTACCGAAAGGATTTGCACGCCCTTGCTGGAAAGCTTGCCATCGAACTCGGCGACCACCTCTGCCAGCGGATGCCTATCATTGGCGAAATCTTTCCAGCCGCCGGACGGTCCCGTGTAGGTGAACTGGACGATCGCGTGGACCGAGGTCAACTCCACGCGGGCAGGCTCACACATCCTCGGCCAGTTGCGTTCGGGGAGAGACCATCGGGTCGGGTGGTTGTAGAGCCGATCACCGAGAATACTGGCCCGCGCGGCCATACCTTCGCGGAACTCGAATGGCAGCAGCTCGAGGGTGCCGTTTGGCATGCCCGCGAGCGCCAGTCCCTGGAACGTGAATCCGAGATTAACCAATGGGGCTTTACTCGGTCTCCCCCGTGTGGCGGCGGCGGTTCGCTTTATTTCCGGCTCAAGGTACGCGAGCATATCGCGCGCCGCTGCGGAGTCCTTCAGGGCGACCAGCAACAGACAAGCATGGGTAGCGCCCTTGTACTCTTCGATGATGCCACCCTGGACGTTGTCCCTGCTGATTTGTGCTGCAGCGGGGCTGGAGGGAAGGCGCGACTGGGCATTAGAAAACCAACTCAGCGCTGCCCGTTCAGTAGGATTGCGCCCCTTTTGCGGGGCCGTCTTGATCAGTTGCCTGGCGCGGTGCCCCAACAGATGCATTGCGGCGCGCAGCAGAAAGTCACCGTCTTTTGCGAGCGGCGGATACACATCGGTCAACCGATACAGCGCGGTGAGGGCCGGCAGCGCCTCCTCCAAAATCAAATTGGAATCGGCTTGCTCACTGTCGAGCGCACTATTGTCCGGCCGTTCATCGCCGGTCCCATGCAGGTCCGCCGCGACCTTACGCCGAAGATAGTGCAGATCGCTCACTGTGAGCGGACTGGCGTTGTAGAAGAACTGAGTTTCGACTTGCGCCGATCGAACCCAGCCCGCGTACGCGGGGTAGTTGTGGCCGTAGGAGTCTAGGTAGCCTTCACAGTTGCAGAAGATCACGTCCAGGAGCGGTCCCAGATCGCGCCATATGCGGCGCATGTAGGGCTCCCAACCACCGTCGAATGCGACTGAAAGGAGAAGCCGCCTTGGCGTGTCCTCTCCGATAATCGCAAGGCGGAAGGAGTGAAGTGCCCGGATTCGGTCGACCGCGTCGCCGATGAGCGGCGTCGGTTCCGCCTCTAGCGACGAAACGCGCAAGGAATTCAGCGTTTTTAGCAGCAGTCGCAGCCGGCTTTCGTAGGTCCGCGAGTCCAGCGCCGGAATCAGCCCGGACTTGATCGTTGCCACCAGGGTAAGGTCGCTGACGCCCAAGAGGCTCTTCGATTTGCTCTGTGGATCAATCTGCATGGCGGTTCCCCTCGTTTACCTGACCCTTGCAATTGAGTTCGCTAGAGTGGCGGGCGCACCCGCATGACCGGCCTTGGCGAGGGCCTGTAAGGTTGCCCGACTGTCGGCATGTTCAACGCGCGCTCCGCCTGCATCAGAGCGTCTAGCGCTCCCTCTAGTGCGGCCGCCTGGGCCGCAAGCAGTTGCGAATCGTTGTCCTTCCACACGGGTTCATCGCTTTCTTTCTCCCGTGCAGGTTCATCGCTTTCCTTCTTCAGCACAGATTCATCGTTGCGTATCTTCAACGCCGGTTCGTCGATTGCCTGGCGGATCATGTCGCGAAGCGGCTTGCCATGATCGGGCTGCGACGCCGCCCAGGTCAGCCCGGCCAGGCTCCTTGCAAGACTGTCTCGCAGCACGTTGAGTCGCACCCAGCGATGCTCATTCCAGCCGTCGGACAGTTCGCCGGAAGGCCACCCGACGGGAAAGGCAGCATATCGCTTGACTAGCTTGAGCGCCGCCACGCGCCCCAGATCGGCCAAGCCCCTGATGTCCTTTCCCTCCATCAGGATGTTCAGGCCACCGATCCCGCTACGCAGCCCCACCTGCACGACGCGTTCGCGCACCCCCGGCAGGCGGGCCAGCGTGGCGTCACTCCAGTTGATCGTCGTCGACGCAAGTGCGCTGAAGAAACCGGACAGCCTTTCGATAGGCTCAGGCTCAGTCTCGAACTCGTTCCAGTGGTCCTGCCCGAGCTGGAGATGGTTTTCCGGCAGCCACACGTCACCGTAATGATCTTCCGGCGGGGAGGAAGGGGCTTCCGCCGGGCCTTCCTTGCTCGTGGGAATTTCGTGCAGCGAGATGCCGAAAGTGGGCCAGGAGGGGATGGGGCTGTCGAAGAGATGGATCGGAAAGTTCGAACAGATGCCACCGTCGCAGAATAGACAGCGCCGGAACACGTGCTCCTGCTTGTCCCGCTTGTCCAGGATCCAGAGCGGTACCGCGCTGAACAGGACCGGAAAGCTGACGCTCATGCGCGCGGCCACCAGGATCGGCAGGTGCTTTGTCGGCAGCCGATACATCGGCTCCTCCGCGCTCCCAACGACTGACGGCTTACCCATGACGAGCGACCAAAACCAATAGCGTCGGCCGGTCGGGACGGCTTTCGCCCGCGCCGGCGCCGGCCTGGAGCTCCCCTGATATCTATTTGATTGACCCGTGACCGGATCGACCTGCATGTCCGCGACTACATCTGGGGGAAACAACCGGTTCATCTCGCTCGAGCGAAAGTAGAGTGGAAGGTCATCCTCTTCGCCCTCAGTCTGCGGAAAGACGTACGGCCGCCCATGAGTCACGTTGGCTGTGAACATCTGCAGGTTGATCGAGTCGGCCCCTGCTGGGCTGGGATCATTCAGCGTCTCCCGCGGCGAACCCGGCGCGGCGGCGAGGTCGGCGAAGGTCAGTGGCCGATCGCCTGCTTTACGCCCGGCAATCTCCTGGATGATGCTGTGCAGCCAATCTGTGAACGGCGAGAACGGCGCGTCTCCCGAGCGAGTTCCACTGCACAAGCCATAATCGTGCCGCAGCATGCGTCCGACGTCGCGGATGACCGACAGGAACACTGCGACAGCAATCAAAATAACAGCGAGCATCGTCGCACTGATCCCGATCAGGAAGGCAGACCGCCAGTCGATGTCGCCCAGTGCGGCCTTCAGGAGTGCGATGAACCACGTGATCACGAGGACGATTCCGATGGCCAGGACGATCCCCGACTTTGCGTAGGCAAAGGCGACGCCGCGTACCAATGCCGTCAGTTTGCTGGATGGCTGGGCGAAGCCGGGCAGCAGCGCGTCGAACAGACGCTTGTTTTCCTTCTCGGGTTGGAAGAGCCATGCGAGACGGGTCTTGCCGTCTACTTCGTCGGCGACAGCGGCCGCGCGCTCCAGCATGATTCGGAAACCGTCCGACGAACCATGCCGGCGCCGGTATTCCGCGGCAGCCGCCAACGCTGCGGCGCCGGCACCTGAAGACGCTCCACCGATGCTGTTGAAACGATAGACGGTCGCCAGCAGGAATATGGCTGCCGGATAGGCAATCGAACTCGTGACGCCACCGGTCAGAATCAGGTCGCAATAGCGATCTCTCGGCGCCCGGTCTTCGAAGCCGGGTAGTGGCTCCCTGGTGGACATTCGAACTTCCTCACTCGAACGACCAACACTACCGCCGCTGCAGGATAGGCCTGCGGTTGGCAACTCCTGCGTGAGCTAGTTCACATTCAGTGGCTCATTTTGCGCTGCTGCTGCCGCCAATCAATTTGCGCCAGCGTTGAACTTCGCCGGCTTGGCGCGCAGTTCGTTGTCCAGAGACGAATGGAAGCCATGTTCCTGGCCGGCGGTTCGGTTAGGCTCATTCAGCTCCGCAAGTCGACCATAAGGCGACGTCGTCGACGCGTAGCGTCGAATGGAGCTTCGATCCGGTCAGCCGGGCTTCAACTTCAAGGCGCTTCGGCCGTACTGGTCAAGGGATTGGGGGCTGCGAAGGGACGAGTTCGTGGAACAGGCGCCAACGAGCAAAGCGATTATTGGCGGTTTTCGGAAAGCTGGCGGAGAGGGAGGGATTGCCGCGCCGATCACAGAAAGTCAATAAAATCAGGCATTTCTTGCAAGCCCGATGAGGTCGTGTGTACCAGTCTTGTGCCCCAAAGTCGAGCCGTATGGGCCTCGCAACCCGCCCTAAGCCAGCGCTGCTCCAGCCATGGTTCGATTCGCCGCTGTAGCTCAAGAACTGGAGCTTAACCCTGCCGCTTCTGAATGTGAACCGGACTAGCACCTTCCCGAAGCCGACTTCCGCTTTTGACCCCGAAGCGGACATTCTCGGAGAGGCACCGATGTACGCAGTCGGAAGCAAGCGGATGCGTCGCCGCCTGGGTACCCTTCCAGACAAAGAGGTGGGATCCCCTGTCCGCGCGGGGCGGACTGGCGAGGGTCCAAGGAAAATGGCGCGCGAGACGTCAGCGAATGAGTGTCAGATTCGAGGCCATGGTTGCGGAGTTGTCTTCCTGAAAGCCATTGAGAAGCACATAACAGCCGAACAGGATGACTGCCGACAAGCAATATACAAGATAGGAAGGCCGCCTGGACCTGTGATAACTCATTTCGCTGGATCCTAGTCTTGGCGAACCGCTCAACTCTTTGTGGCCATCTTCGAGAGTTCGGCTTCTACGCCGGCCGCGCAGGCCCTCGCGAATGAATAGTCCATGCTCGTGGCGGCAACGGTCTTGACGTATTCGCTGATGACGTTGTCCTTTGAATAGGAGCCCGCCGCCTTGAACTTGGCGATGGCGCCGTCGGCCGCCGTGAACTGCGCGACGCATATCGGGACCAGTACAGACATCCGGCCGTCGGTCTCCGCCATTGCGGTCATGGTTTTGGCAGTGCCGCCGGTGACCCAGCCGCCCCACATGAATCCGATCGTGATCGCCGCAACAGCTCCGAAAGCAATACCCTGGAGGAACCGGGTCCGCGCCTCACCCTGCAAGATTTCGGGCATTCTCATGATGGTCTCCTTTTTGCGCACAAGCGCGTTCGCAGCCGCGGACGCCGTTAGCATCCGCGCTTGGTGAAAGTATCCAGCCTACGAGATTGCGCCTACCGATGGCACGCCAGCTGCCGCTACGACGACGAGCAGCGACTTCGGACGTCGCCGCTTCATGGACAGCTTCAAGGAGAGTAACAACTCCCTGTCGTCAAACGGTAGACCGTTGTTGTGCTGCTGTACAGCGCGATCTTGGTTGCAGCCCGAAGCCAGCAGCGTCATCGTCTCGCCGCTTCACACGCGAGGAGCGCTTGATCCCCGCAGCCGTTCCACGAACCAGAATGCCCAGATCGCGACGAACGAGAGAACGAAAAATCCTCCGCAGGCCAGCAACGTCGGTACTGAATTGATATCCATGACATCCTCCGGGGGTTGATCGCTTGCCGCTTCTGTTCGCGACCAACGAGCATCTGCGCCCGTTCCGCCACGTCGTCTCGCCTGATCAGATCAAGGCATTTCAATTCAAAAATTTGCGGCGGTCAGATCGTAAGAGCCGCGGCTTCCACGAACGTAAACCTTCGCGGCCGCCGCGCAGATCACGTCACGGTTGCAGTCGAACGCATCCAGCAGCCCGGCCTCGTCGGGGTGGGTACCCGGCTGGATTCGCTTCAACGCACCCTCGTTGATGAAGAATGTCGTTTCCAGCGCGCTGTCGTGGCCCCAAAACCGCACGGCTCGCCGTGTCGGGTCATATGAGCGGCTGTGATTTGGAAACTCGATCATGGGTTGATGCCGATCAGATTATTAGCCGACGACCCTCGCAGCTCACCGGCCTTCTCACGACCGGTGTCGAGAGTGCTCGATGGCCTCGGGACCCGCCCGTCGCAGCGACGTGCGTTTGGTCAATGTCATTGACGAGATTTGGCGTGGCTAAGCTTCGCGCTGCCGTAACGGCGATGCTGAAGCAATACGATGGCGCTGGGATTGACATGGCTACTCAATGCCGCATTACAAGCCTTGCAAGCCGGTCTCCGAAAACAAACTGCGATTCTCCTCGCTATTCCGGCAGTAGTCCCTATATGTAAGACATCACCGCGCGCCCCGGGCTGTTATCGGTGACTGAGAGCGTTGCGCTCCCGCCTCAACTGAAAGGGCGGTCATATGCCAAAATCCTCAGCATTCAATCTTCGTGAGTGGTTGGTGCCCCCGGTATTGTTGCCGATCTTTCTTGTGCTGCTAGTCGCCGCTGCGATGGTTATCCAATGGTGATCCCGCGTAGCGTGGCTAGACCCCGGAACACGTCGTCTCCGATCAAAAAAGCGAGTTCGGTACTTACCCGCGATCTGGAGTCCAGGGCGGCTGTCGCTCTCGACGAGGCTCGCGGGATGCCGCCGGGGCATGAGCGCAACGAGGCGACTCATAAGGCATTGGTCCTTCGGAATGCCGTCGAGCTTCACGAATTTCTCTGCGGCAAGCGCGACGCAGCGGCCGGGTAACCGCAGCGTTGGCGGGAAACCCATCACGCGAGCAGGCTACCGCTGGCGGTGGGCGATTTCGCCTGCTGCGAGCTTTCGTTTGGCGATTGCGTATTGTTGAGCCAACGGGGGCTGATCGAGACGCTCGGCAGGCAACTCCGAGGGGACGTGCCTATGAGCGAACCGGGTTTGTCTACACATTCGACGTGCCGATGGCTTCTCTGACTTCGGCACCGGCATAAGCCCGTATTCGGGTATTGCGGAAGCCAAATCGCAACCTGCATTCGTTCGGGCTGCTACGATCTGTCAGGAACGTCTTTTCTTACGCAGCGATTGATGACGTGGTGATTTGTCACCGGAGCTCGTTATTCGGCCCTTTGATCCCCATATATGACTCCATCCTCGTCAACCATCGGGATTGGTCGGGGTCGCGCGGAGACCTCCAACGAAAGGACGCGGCATGTTTAGATCTCAACAGCACCGCGAAAAAGCAGCCGCATACGGCGAGCTGATCAAGCGTTCGAGCGGCCAGGGCGAAAGCGACAAATTTCAGAAACTAAGGGATCGTCACTCAGCGCTCGCCGATAACGAGCAGGGACTGGCTGATAACTACGACAGCGCCGTGAACGCAGCGGAACAGGATCGCGCTCGCGGCCTGGTCCTTGCGGCCGAAGAGGAGCACGTCTTGCGATGTCTCGGCGCAGCCATCATCATGCAATGGAGCGCGCTGCCGAAGGCCATGCAACGGGAGATCTTCGACACCGCCGCATCGGTCGGAGAATTATTGGAGACGGCGGCGCTTCGCGGGCAGATCGCCCGCTTTCTGCACAAGCATAAGCATAAGAATGATGCCGGTCGCAAAAAGGCCTCGACGGAGGATGCGCATCGCGACGCGAAATCGCGTGCAGCTGCTCTGTCGCGATGGGACGATGAGGGAGGCGCAGTCCCCGACGGACTGCCGAGGTGAACCAACGTCAGCAACAGGAGGATACCCCATGTCACGTAGAAACATGTCACTTACAAAGTTCGGCATCGATGACGGCCCGCACAATATGGACGGACTGCGGCTTCTCGCGCGCGACGGAACTGAACGGGTCGAAGCGTTCATAGGCCGCAAGGTGATGGATGTCTGGGTCGAATCCATCGAGCATCGGGGAGGACGCCAGAGTTTGTTCCGCGATCAGTACAACGCGTTGGGCAAGCGCAATCTTGCGGCGATCGAGCGGATCGTGAACACGAAGTACCAGCGCGGTGCCGCAATCAACCGCCAGCATCCCTATGTCGAAGTGCTGTTCTCGGACATCACGGAAAGCGGCGAGGCACTAAATCTAAGTGAACTCGTGCGCGAGCCTTTGCCGCCGGCATTTCATAGGCTGGCTTGAGATCTGCGCCGCGAACAGATGGCGGATGCTTCGTAAGAAGAAGGCCTTGTGACATGCCGCTCACGCGAGGAGGATTTCGGCGCTACGACTATGACCGGATGGTGGTTTGGGAGTGGCATGCGCAATTCAGCTCCGCTGCCATGGACGACCTGGATGGATCAACTGGAAGGCATCCATCACCACATCGCCGATGCGGTATGCTCAAGAGCTGTCTTGGAGAGGGACAACGGCCGTCTGTCGAACCGCAAGTCAACCGCCTCGCAGCTTTGTCTTTGAAGCGTGGCGATCCAGTTGATTTTGGGGGCTATTGGCAGCGGCACTCGAAAGATGCTCATGCCTAAGCAAAAGCTTCATACCCACGAAGAAGTCTTTAAAGATCATGTCTCCGGTCAGTATGACGAAACCATATTTCGTTTCAGAGTNGCCGGGTGGCTGGATTTATACGCACAC
>NZ_LLYB01000047.1:36386-37516 GCF_001440475.1 Bradyrhizobium lablabi
TATTATCCGGTTTGGTTCGGTCGATAAAAGCTATGTAGCAGATACTTTCGTTCCTGACTCTACAGTGGATATGGATCTTCCAATTCATCCCACGGATGATCCGCGACGCGATCTATGACTTGGTCGCGCGCTACCGCTATCGCTGGTTCGGCCGTCGTGACGCTCGCATCCTGCCGATCGTTCGTGGCCATCGTGAACCGCCCCCGAAACTGCGGGACGATGGCCCCTGGCGTCGGCCGGCATGACGAAGGAAGCAGCGTTGCTGCAATTCAACTCAGTCTGAGACACAGGCGAGCAGTTAAAGACACTTGGCCACGACGATCACCCGAACGTGGGCAATCTGATCGGCTATTCCTATCGCAAGCTCGGCGACTACAAATTCTCGCAGGTCTGGTACGAGCGCGCGCCTGAAAGCCGATCCGAACCATGCACTGACGTTACGGCCTGTGGCAAATTGAGAAGGGCAACCGCGATCAAACGAACGAAAATGCAGAAAGGCCGGGCATCGCTGCCGGGCCTTTCTTTGTCTTTTTGAGCGCTGAACGGTTGGACTTAGAAATCCATACCACCCATGCCGCCCATGCNGCCGCCACCCGCAGGCATGCCGCCGCCTGCGTTCTTCTTCGGCACTTCGGCCACCATGGCTTCGGTGGTGATCAAGAGAGCCGCGACCGAGGCCGCATTCTGGATCGCCACGCGAACCACCTTGGTTGGGTCGATGATGCCCTTGGCGACCAGGTTACCGTACTCGCCGGTCTGCGAGTCGAAGCCATAGGAGTACTGCTCCTTTTCCAGGATCTTGCCGACAATCACGGAACCGTCTTCACCCGCGTTGATCGCGATCTGGCGGGCCGGCGCGGAGAGCGCCTTGCGGACGATCTCGACGCCGGTCTTCTGGTCGTCGTTCTTGGTGCGCAGGCCCTTGNTGGGAGGCACGCAGCAGGGCGACGCCGCCGCCCGGCACGATGCCTTCTTCCACAGCCGCACGGGTCGCATGCATCGCGTCATCAACGCGATCCTTGCGCTCCCTCACCTCGACCTCGGTCGCGCCGCCGACGCGGATCACCGCGACGCCGCCTGCGAGCTTGGCCAGACGCTCCTGCAGCTTCTCACGGTCGTAGTCCGAGGTG
>NZ_LLYB01000047.1:37531-93120 GCF_001440475.1 Bradyrhizobium lablabi
AACGCGCGCCTCGATGTCGGCCTTCTTGCCGGCGCCGTTGACGATGGTGGTGTTCTCCTTGTCGATGATCACCTTCTTGGCGCGGCCGAGCATCGAGAGGTTGACGTTCTCGAGCTTGATGCCGAGGTCTTCCGAGATCGCCTGGCCGCCGGTCAGGATCGCGATGTCCTGCAGCATGGCCTTGCGGCGATCGCCGAAACCGGGAGCCTTGACGGCAGCGACCTTGAGGCCGCCACGCAGGCGGTTGACGACCAGGGTGGCGAGCGCTTCGCCTTCGACATCTTCCGCGATGATGACGAGCGGCTTGCCGGTCTGCACCACGGCTTCGAGCAGCGGCAGCAGTTCGTTCAGCGAGGAGAGCTTCTTCTCGTTGNCGTAGGCGTCTTCCATCTCAACGCGCATCTTGTCGGCGTTGGTGACGAAGTACGGCGAGATGTAGCCGCGGTCGAACTGCATGCCCTCGACGACGTCGAGTTCGNCTCGAGCGACTTTGCTTCCTCAACCGTGATGACGCCCTCGTTGCCGACCTTCTTCATGGCGTCGGCGAGGAACTTGCCGATTTCGGCGTCGCCGTTGGCGGAGATGGTGCCGACCTGGGCGATTTCCTCGTTCGAGGTGACCTTCTTGGAGTTCTTGACGAGATCGGCGACCACGGCGTCCACCGCCAGGTCGATACCGCGCTTTAGATCCATCGGGTTCATGCCGGCGGCAACCGCCTTGGCGCCTTCGCGTACAATGGCCGCGGCCAGCACGGTCGCGGTGGTGGTGCCGTCGCCCGCGGCGTCGGCCGCCTTGGAGGCCACTTCGCGCACCATCTGTGCGCCCATGTTCTCGAACTTGTCCTCAAGCTCGATTTCCTTGGCGACGGTGNATCCTTGGTGATGCGGGGAGCGCCGAACGACTTGTCGAGCACGACGTTGCGGNGGGGCCGAGCGTCACCTTCACCGCGTTGTTGAGAATTTCGACGCCGCGCAGCATGCGGTCGCGGGCATCGACGCCGAATTTGACTTCCTTGGCTGACATAATGATCTCCCTATGCCCATAACCCAAGGGCCGCGCGACTGGGCGGATTCCTGAGGGATGAGATTTCGATTGCAGGCCTCTTCCTTCGAGACGCCGGCTGCGCCGGCTCCTCAGGACGAGGGAACGGGCTAAAGCGCTTAAGCGGCCTTCTTTTTGGCGGCGGGAACGTCAGTGAGAACGCCCATGATGTCGCTTTCCTTCATGATCAGAAGCTCCTGACCATCGAGCTTGACCTCGGTGCCCGACCACTTGCCGAATAACACGCGGTCGCCGACCTTGAGGTCGATCGGGATCAGCTTGCCGGATTCGTCACGGCTGCCCGGACCAACGGCGATGATCTCGCCCTGCGAGGGCTTTTCCTTGGCACTGTCCGGAATGAGGATGCCGCCTGCGGTTTTGTCTTCGGCATCGATGCGTTTGACCACGACGCGATCGTGGAGCGGACGGAACTTCATGCGATCCTCCATGGCTTTTGTGATTATTTCTGGATTGGCAGTCGCAAGGAGCGAGTGCTAGCCGCTCTTCACATAAGCTTGTAACACTGCGGCGCAAGGGCTTTGGCCCACGAGGTTGCTAATTCAATTCCCATCGTGACCCGGAGCGGACAGCAGGGCTCGAAAGCGGTCGTGTGCCGTCTAACGTGTTCAGGAAATGTCCTAGATTTCGGACCTGTATTTTACCCGGCGGTACTGTCCGTATTTAAGCCCCGGTGTCCTAAGCTGAATTTGGAAGTGTCCTAATTCCGATTCGCGGCGCATAATGAGCAAATGGAAGAAACCCGTCACAGAGCCTGTATTTGCGGAGCGGTCTACAACCGCACCGAATCTATGGCTGCCGAACGCCAGATCAGCAGCTTCGAGTGTTCGGTCTGCGACCAGACCATGGAAAGCTGGAACACGGCCTGGGTGCCGTCCTACCGCCTAATCGCGGGTCCTGTTAGGCCGCTCCAGATCAGCTAGGAACGCTTTGGTTTCCTGACGTTCGACGTTGCTATGAAGCGATACTTTTTCGACTTGCGAGACGGTGGCGAACTGACCCGCGACGATGAGGGTCTATACCATGGAGGCTGTGCAAGAAGAGGCCGCGCATCCGCTGGCAGACATGGCGAGGGACGCGTCCCGCAGGCCCCACAATGCAGCGGGCACCTGATGGCTATCGATGTCAGGGACGACACCGGACCGGCGTTACGAGCCAAATTCACGTTCCAGATAGAAAGGGTCAAGCACTAAGGCGTCCTCGCTAGAGGATGCTGAAAAGGTAAGCCAGTTCGCGCTGATACCGCTCTGCTGATGAGCTAACCTGCAACCGCTTGCCCTCCACTCATGTGAAACCTGCCGATCTTGAGCTGAGAAATCGGAATGCTTTTCGCCCGCTGATACGGCCAGATGACGCAAAGTCGTCAGTAATTACGAACGAGTCCGCTGGATTATCGCGATCGAAAAGCTGCCGAATATTTTTCACAACGCGCGCTCAACATACATTCGAGAAGCGCGGGCAGGGGAAGCGCAAAGCTTTTGAACCCACCATTGTCATAACGATTCTGCACGATTCTCCTCGCTATTCGGCAGATAGTCACTATACTTGGCGCATCACCGCGCGCCCCGGGCTATTATCGGTGACTTAGAGCGTTGCGCTCCCGCCTTAACCAAAAAAGGCGGTCACATGTCTGATACCCTCAAATTCGATCTTCGTGATTGGCTGGTGCCTCCGGTGCTGTTGCCGATCTTTTTTGCGCTGCTGATCGCTGCCGCCGTGATTATTCAGTGGTAGTCCGCCTCAAGTGAGTTGCCGGCAACGGGAATCCGAGTGCTTAACATTAAGCAGGAGTCGGAATGGCAAATACGGCGATCATCAGAGACGCATACGGCGTTCCGGCAATGTTCGTTGATTCGAAAACCGGCAAGGATGATGCCGCCTTTGTCTTTATCAGGGTCGGCGATGAGGAACGCCGGATGCGGTGGGCCGAATGGGATGCGCTTCCCGCCTGGACTGGCGTTCGTCCGTCCTGGGCGACCAAACGCTAATGGACCCAGCAAGGTTGCTATCTGACGCCGGAGTACCCATGTGATCAGTTAGCCCAGCGGGATCGCGACAAACGCGAACATCCCGTCGCGACGCCTTAGCCACGCCAAATCAAATCAACGGTATCGACCAACGGCATATCGCTGCGATATGCGCGTTTCGGGTCAGGACAATCTATGGCCATCGAGCATGCCGCCGTGCAGATTGCGCGCAAACCGTGGGGGGTAGGCGATCTCAATCCATGGAGCAGCGTCGACGTTGCGGGCGATCCGGTTGGAGAGTTGTGGTTTCAGCGCACGCACAAGCATGCAGCCATCCCGGCCCTGCTGCTCAAATTACTGTTCACCAGCGAGCCCCTGTCGATTCAGGTTCATCCGGACGATGAATTTGCCCGCTCAATCGGCTTGCCGAACGGCAAGAATGAAGCTTGGTACATTCTCGCAGCAGCCCCGGGCGCGCGGGTTGCGCTGGGACTGAAGCGGCGACTCACGCCACAGGCATTGCGCGCAGCGATCAGGGACGGCTCGATTGCCCACCTCATGCAATGGCGTCCCGTCGCGAAAGGCGACATCATCTTCGTCCCCGCCGGCACGATCCACGCCATTGGCGCCGGTATCGTACTCGCCGAGATTCAGCAGCGCAGCGACACGACATTCCGCCTGTTTGACTATGGCAGGCAGCGCGAACTGCATGAAGAAAGCGCCGTCGCCGTTTCCGACGCCGGGCCGGTTCAGGCCCAATCCAGTCCACGACGCCTCACCGCAGCTCGAACAGCCCTGATCACAAGCCGGCATTTCGTCATTGAGTTGATCGACCTGCCGGCGAACTCGAATTGGGCACTCAATGCCGATCGGGAAACCTGGATCCTTGCGATCGAGGGCCGGGCGCGGATCGGGTCGACGAACATGTCGGTCGGTGATGCCGTCTTTATCGAGGACGATCGATCAGGCATCGAGGTCGGCGCGGACGGCATGCGCGGCCTGATGGCTTATCCGGGACCTGATCCCGTTGTTGCCTTACTTCAGGACACCGGAGAGCTGACCAAATATGCCGGCATGTCCGCCGGCGACGCGCCGAAATCAAGCGAGACTGTCGAGGTACAAACATGACGCCGCTCCGCCGCATCGCCGTTATCGGCAATTCGCTACCCCGCCGCTGCGGGATCGCAACCTTCACGACCGACCTGCAGCAGGCGATCTCGACGTCACGCCCGACTCTCGAGACCTGCATCGTGGCTATCACCGATCATGGCCAAACCTATGATTATCCCAAGGCGGTCGCTTTGCAGATTCAGGATAACAAGATCGAAGAATACATCCGTGCAGCAGACTTCCTGAATGCCGGCCGGTTCGACACCGTGTGCCTGCAGCACGAATTCGGAATTTTCGGTGGCGAAGCCGGCGGCCACGTCCTCGAACTGCTGTCGCGTCTCACCATGCCTGTCGTGACGACGTTCCACACCGTGCTTGCCAATCCGACCGCCGCGCAACGCGCGGTCATGGAGCGCATCGTCGATGCCTCGTCGAAGGTCGTTGTGATGGCCAACAAGGGCCGCGAACTGCTGCGCAGCGTCTATCAGGTGCCGGACGACAAGATCGAGGTCATAGCCCACGGCATTCCCGACGTCGCGCTTGTCGCGCCCGATGCGGCGAAGGCAAGGCTCGGATTTGACGGAAAGTCGATCATTCTGACATTCGGCCTGCTGTCCCCCAACAAGGGCATCGAAGTCATGATCGACGCCATGCCGTCGATTCTGAAGCGTCGCGCCGATGCGTTGTATGTCGTCCTTGGCGCAACGCATCCGAATCTAGTTCGAGACCAGGGCGAGGCGTATCGCAACAGACTGATGAGGCGGGTCCGCGAACTTGGCGTCGAGGACCACGTTGTGTTCCTCGACCGCTTCGTCGATCTGCCCACGCTGCTCGAATTCATCTCGATGTGCGACGTTTATGTCACGCCCTATCTCAACGAGGCGCAGATGACGTCGGGAACGTTGGCCTACAGCTTCGGACTGGGGAAGCCCGTCGTTTCGACGCCTTACTGGCATGCTCGTGAACTGTTGGCCAATGGACGCGGCGTCCTGGTGCCGTTCGGTGATGCGACGGCGATCGGCAGCAAGATTGCGGAATTGCTCACCGATGACGTTCGCCGGCAGGCGATGTGCCGGCGCGCCTATGCGGTCAGCAGAACCATGACGTGGGAACGCACCGCCGAGCACTACATGTCGGTTTTCGAGAGCGCGTCTCAGGGTCACTGGCTCAAGGTCATTGCGCCCTCCAACACAGGCGTTCCGGAGCTACGCAGCCCTGCGGCGCCGGAGATGCAAATCAGTCATTTCCTGTCGATGTGCGACGATACCGGCCTGTTCCAGCACGCTGTGCATTCGGTGCCCGATCGCTCGCACGGCTATTGCGTTGATGACAACGCCCGCGCGATGCTTTTGGCCTGCGCCCTCAATAGTCCGGGCGAACAGCCGCTGTCGGAAGTCTTGACGGCCCGCTTCGCCGCTTTCGTGCAGCATGCATGGAATCCTGACACCGGGCGGTTTCGCAACTTCATGGGCTTCAATCGAACCTGGCTCGAAGCCAGCGGGTCCGAAGACAGTCACGCGCGGACGCTTTGGGCGCTCGGCGAAACCGCGCGCAGCGACGCAACTCCGTCGCGGCGCCAGTGGGCGGCTGCCTTGTTCGCCGAGGCTCTGTCGGCTGTAGAGACCTTTCGCTCTCCGCGGGCGTGGGCGTTCACCCTGCTGGGTTTGGGCGCTTATTGCGCCGTGGCTCCCGATGATCTCCACGCCCAGGAGATCCGGCATTCTCTTGCCGACAGGTTGATGTCCTGTCTGGCTTCGGTCGAAACGCCGGACTGGGTGTGGTTCGAGGAAGGGTTGGCTTACGACAACGCGCGCCTGCCGCAGGCGCTGATGATGACAGGCGCGGCGACGCAAACGCCTGAATACGTGCAGGCCGGATTGAGGTCTCTGCGCTGGCTGATGATGCGACAAACGACGCCGGCAGGGCATTTCCGCCCCGTCGGCACCGCCGGCTTCGGCGAATTGCGGCAACTTCCCCGCGCATTTGATCAGCAGCCCGTGGAAGCGACGGCGACGATCGCTGCCTGCCTTACGGCATGGCGGGCGGATGGCGATGCGGAGTGGAAAGCGCTTGCGACCCGTGCCTTCACCTGGTTTCTCGGCAGCAACGACCTGTCGGTGGCGCTGGTCGATCCGCACACCGGCAGTTGCCGCGATGGACTGCACCCCGATCGTGCCAATGAAAATCGCGGCGGCGAGTCGGTGGTGTGCTATCTGCTTGGGCTTGCGGAGATTCGCCAGCTTGCGCGCTTCAACGCCAGCCTGACCAAACCCGCGGCACTGCGCGCCATGGGCGCCTGAATCTTGCCTCCTGCTCAAGCGATCGAGGACACCGTGTCACAGGGCATCTTCCTGAACCGACAGGCGCTTTATTTGCGTCCCGATCCAGCGCGGGTGATCGTGCGCCCGTTCAAGCCGGCGACCGAACCCCGCGATCTCAACCCGACTGACAAGACGCGTGCAAATCATATCGTCGACCGGGTTCTCGCCCTCGACACCGAAGCCGTTGCCTCCCAGCTCGCGGACGTCCTTGAAAATTTCCTCGGTCGGCATCGGAACCTGCTGGAGAGGTTCGAGGCCCGTGCGAACGAAATGGAGGAGGCTTTCGCAGCGCATGGAAGCTTTTCAAAAATTCAGCGCCAGTTGATCGGGGCCTATTTTCTCAATGAGTATTCCTTCGAAGCCTCTGCCTTGTTCAACCCCAGCATCGTGCCGCACCCCGACCAATCGGACGCGCCGAAGGGCGGCCTGCGCTTCATTCTCAGCCTCCGTGCTATCGGCGAAGGGCACGTGTCGTCGCTGACGTTTCGGGCCGGCACATTCGCAGCCGACGGCAGCGTGATCGTTGATCCGACGGCGCGGCTTGCCTCGAGTCCCCAGATTGGCCATCGCGCATCCGGACCGGACGGCGATCATGTCGAACTGGTCTTCAAGCCCGAGGAAGAGCTCAGCGAGCGCGTCATCTTTCCGGTCACCGAATCCCAGTCGAACGGCATTGAGGACGCCCGCTTTGTCGAGTTCAGCGATGGCGGCCGAAAAACCTACTACGCCACCTATACCGCCTATAGCGGGCGGGCGATCCGCTCCGAACTGATCGAGACCAGCGATTTCATGTCGTTCCGGTTGTCACCCTTGAGGGGCGCCGCGGCGCGCAACAAGGGAATGGCGCTGTTCCCGCGCAAGATCGACGGCAGATACGCCATGATCGCGCGGCAGGACAATGAGAACCTGTATCTGATCTATTCCGACGACCTCTACACATGGGAGGGCGGGCAGGCCGTGCTGAAACCGGAATTTCCATGGGAGTTTGTTCAGATCGGCAATTGCGGATCACCTATCGAGCTCGATGAAGGGTGGCTGTTGCTGACGCATGGCGTAGGCCCGGTGCGCAAATACTCGATCGGGGCGGCGTTGCTCGACAAGAACGACCCCTCGAAGGTGCTAGCCCGCTCCCGCGAACCGTTGCTGCGGCCCGAGCCGTCGGAGCGCGAGGGATACGTCCCTAACGTCGTCTATACCTGCGGGGCGATGCGGCACAACGACCAGGTCATTCTGCCATACGCGGTGTCGGACACCTTCTCCAATTTCGCGACCATCAGGATTTCGGCGCTGATGCAGGCGATGAAAAGGTGACCGCCGCTTGCGCGGCGCCAATCCGTCCGTTGGAAGGTCAGGGAGCCTGAATGAGCGAGCGACTTGAAACGCTGAAGAAAGCCCGTGAGCGCATGATCGAGGACAGGCACGCGCATGCCAAGGTGCTGGCTGCTCCTTTTGACCGGGATAAGGCCGAGCGGGCACGCAACAAGTTCATCGAGATTCAGGTGCTGGTCGATGCGCTCGATCGCGCCATCAGTGGAGAGGAAGTCATTCCGACAAAAGGCTGAGCCGCGGCGGCAGCAAGGCGCAGCATCAATTAATGCATGGCTATTCGGGGACAAAGGGAGCACAGTTGCACAATGCGAGTCTTCAGGTTGCGCCGAACGACCTTTCTGGTTCAAGGCATGGATCCTACCGCAGGAGATCAATGCAGGCTTGGCGCCATGTCCTTCCGGGCATCGGGCCGGACCTGAAGGGACGAGGTGATGCCTACGCTATCGAAACTCCTGCTTGAGAATGGTCTGCCCGATCTTCCGGTGTTGCTGATCGAGCCGCATCGCAACCACAGGGGAATCTGGCGCATCAAATTCAGCTATGAAATGGGAGAGCCGTTCTCCATGGCTGCGACCCAGGCATCGATCATGGCTTCCAGTCTGCATGAGATCGGGGAAGTCGAACTGGCCGAAGAGATCGATGACGCGATGAGAATTGCGGCGCGCTACGCGTCAATGTGAGATTCGCCGTTCAATGATGGCGTCATCATAACCCAAAGGAGATTGACATGGCCAAGGGCGAGCAAAGAGGAAATCGGGAAGTCAAGAAGCCCAAGAAAGAGAAGATCAAGACAATAGCTGCGGCGCCGAGCCAAAAGGCCGCGGGATGGCAACCGGGTTTCGCGTCTGGCAAGAAGAAATAGCAATGCAAGCGTCGAAGTAGGGCGATACGCTGGACTGACGCGTTCGAGCGCGTGCGCAAAAAAGCGCGTTCTCGCAGGGTTGCGCGATCGGGCGGCGCTGATTGGCCTATTGCTTCGTGGGGGGCGGCCAGCGCTCGCGGCCTGTTCTAATGGTGATACCACCCCAAAGGAAATCGGATGAAAATTACGCTCGCCGTATTGATGCTCTGCGCCTGCGCGCAAGGCGCTCTCGCCGCTGGACCGGAATGCCGCACGATCGAAAGCACGAGCGGGCGACTTGCCTGCTACGATGCGGCGTCTCCTCCAAGAATACAAAAGCCGGCAGCCATCGAAAGCGACGCGTCACGGCCGCCCTACAAAGACCCCTTCATCGCGGAAGACGCCCGAACCACCTCCAAGCTAAAGGGTATCTGCCGCGGCTGTTGAGATTGATGCTTTCCGGCCATGGGCGTTGCAGCAGGCCCGCTATCAAGGGGGACCGACGGGTTTGCGGCGCTTATTGGTGCCCTTGCCGGACCGAGCCCGGTAGCCCTTGCAGAACCCGATTTGAAGTTGCGCGCATCTACCGATCCGCCGCGCTTCCGTCCGCCAATGACCCGAATGTATGGTCCGGCGGGTGCGCTGCAAAGCGTGCTGAATCGGAAATGAAGATCGTGAGGTACCGCCAGTTGGTGGACCGGACCGCGGACGAGGAACTCGTGACGCGCATCAGGACTCAGATCGCGGAACTTGAGCAGAAGCTCCGGGAGATCGGCGAGTAAGGTCGCTTGATTGCCTCGGGTCGTTGAACCTTATTGCGCCTCCGCAGACAGATAATTGCCGGGGGATTGCACTGTCCGGATTCAACACAGCGCCACCAAGCATTATTCGGCTTGGGGGCGCTGTCTGCATTAGTAGCCCAGTTTGATCCAGCGATTGGCCGATTTCGGCCGGCACCGGTCGCTAGGTACTGTCCGAGTTTAACCCGAAATTGTCCTAGGCTGCGGGCAGTGTCCTGATCCGTCTTTGACAAGGGTTCGGAGCGTTAAGATCTCTTAAGTTGGCAAACGGACATAAAGGGAATCTACTCGACCTATCACCGCCCCGCCTTCGGCTTCCATCGGTGACTGAGAGTGTTGTGCTCCCGCCCGTTTCGGAGAGCCACCATGCCCCGCATCCAACGCAACCAACCCAAAGCGCCGTTACAAGACCGTCTGATGCTGGAGGCCATGCGCCTCAAGGACGAGGCGAACGAACTCCCGCCAGGTTCGTTGCGCGACGCCAGGATCAGAAAAGCTCGCCAAGCTGTAACCGCTTGCCGTGTGAATGAGTGGCTCTCGTCGCCCGGACTTAAAGCGCCGCGGTAGGGTCGCCTCAGTTGGCGGCCTCTTTCGGAGCACTCTGGTGGCGAACGGGTGTGATCTACCAGATATACCCGCGCTCCTTTCAAGATACGAACGCCGACGGCATCGGCGACCTCAAGGGAATCGAGCGGCGGCTCGACTATCTTGCCGGCCTTGGCGTTGACGCCATCTGGATCTCACCCATCTGCCCCTCGCCCATGGCTGATTTCGGCTATGACGTCACCGATTATTGCGACGTCGATTCGCGCTTTGGTGTGCTTGCCGATTTTGACAGCCTGCTTTCACAGGCCCATGCGCGCCGGCTCAAGATTCTGCTCGACTTCGTGCCCAACCACACATCCGACCGGCATCCCTGGTTCGTCGAGAGCCGCGCCTCGCGCGACAATCCGAAACGGGACTGGTACATCTGGCGCGATCCGGCGCCGGATGGCGGGCCGCCCAACAACTGGATCAGCGATTTCGGCGGCTCGGCATGGGAGTGGGACAAGGCCACCACCCAATATTACTACCACGCCTTCCTGAAGGAGCAGGCGGACCTCAACTGGCGTAATCCGGCCGTGCAGGCAGCGATGTACGACGTGATGCGCTTCTGGTTCGACCGAGGCGTGGACGGCCTTCGTATCGACGTGCTGTGGCACCTGGTCAAGGCGGCAGACTTCCCCGACAATCCGCCCAACCCTGCCTATCAGCCGGCGATGGGCGATATGCACCGCGTGCTCCAGCTCCATTCGACCGACCAGCCCGAGGTGCACGAGATCGCCGCCGACATGCGAGCCATCGCCGATAGTTACGGCGCCAGTGGACGGGGCGAACGCGTGCTGATCGGCGAAATCTACCTGCCGGTCGATCGGCTGCTGCGCTATTACGGCCGGGAACGGGCAGAGGTGCACCTGCCCTTCAACTTCCAGCTCATCGATGCGCCGTGGGAGGCGCGCTCCCTCGCGGCGCTGATCGCCAACTATGAGGCGGCGCTTCCGCCAGCCGCTTGGCCGAATTGGGTGCTCGGCAACCATGACCGGCCGCGCGTCGCAGCCAAGCGTGGGCAGGCCCAGGCCCGCGTCGCAGCGATGCTGCTGCTGACGCTCCGCGGCACGCCCACCCTCTACTACGGAGACGAGTTGGGCTTGAGCGATGTCGCGATCCCATCCGCCCTGGTTCAGGATCCGCGCGGGCTGCGCGAGCCCGCCCTCGCCTTGGGCCGCGATCCGGTCCGCACGCCGATGCCATGGGACGGGAGCGAGAATGCCGGCTTCACCACGGCTAAGCCGTGGCTGCCGCTCAATGTCGACTGGCCTATTCGCAACGTTGCGCGGATGGCGCAGGACCCTCATTCAATCCTGGCGCTTTATCGCCGATTGCTGGTCGCCAGGCGTGCACATCCGGTGTTGGCGATCGGCGACTTCACGCTGCTGGACACGGAGGGCGATGTAGTCGCCTATGAGCGTCGGCACGGCGCCGAGCGCTTGATCGTAGCACTCAATCTCGGGGGACATTCGCAGCGCCTGGAATTACCGGACTGGGCGAGCGATTGCCGGGTGCTTTTGTCCACTGTCGCCGATGCAACGCTGGCCGGAGACGGTGGCGTGCTGCTACGGGCAGACGAGGGCATGATTCTGACGGCCGATTAACGAAAGCAACGAAGGACAATCGCATGCGTATCGCCATGCTCGCTCCGATCTCCTGGCGCACGCCGCCGCGCCATTATGGTCCATGGGAGTTGGTGACGAGCCTGTTGACCGAGGCGCTGGTGGCGCGCGGCATCGACGTCACCTTGTTCGCCACGAAGGATAGCCGGACGGCCGGCAAACTGGCCGGTGTCTGCCCGGCGGCATATTCCGAGGACCCCACGATCGACGCCAAGGTATGGGAGATTCTCCACGTAGCCCATGTATTCGAGCGCGCGGGTGAGTTCGATCTCATTCACAACCATGCCGATTTCGTGCCGCTCGCATTCTCTCGGTTGGTGGAGACGCCGGTGGTGACGACGATCCACGGTTTCTCCTCGGAACGCATCCTGCCCGCCTTCAAGGCATACGAGGATCGCGTCCATTATGTCGCGATCAGCGATGGAGATCGCCATCCGGACCTGCGCTATGCAGCGACAATCCACCACGGGATTCGGCTGGAGGACTTTCCCTTCGACCCGCACGGCAGCGAAGACCTGCTCTTCTTCGGCCGCATCCACCCGGACAAGGGAGCGGCCGAGGCGATTGCGGCGGCACGTCGAGCGGGTCGACGGCTGATCATGGCCGGCATCGTCCAGGATCAGGACTATCACAACGAGCAGATCGTGCCCGCGCTGGACGAGCGCTCCGTGGTCTATCGCGGCCCAGTGGGCGGAGCGGCCCGCACGATCGCCCTCGGCTCGGCGCACGCGCTGCTCCATCTTATCAATTTCGACGAACCGTTCGGACTATCGGTCGTGGAGGCACTCGCCTGCGGCACGCCGGTGATCGCCTGCAACCGCGGATCGATGCCCGAGCTGATCGACGATGGCGTGACTGGCTTCCTGGTCAACAGCGTCGATGAAGCCGTAAATGCGATCAGCCGTGTCGGCGAAATTGATCGCGCCGTATGCCGAGCAGGGGTGTCTGAGCGTTTTACGGTCGACCGGATGGCTGATCGATATCTGGACTTGTACCGATCGGTCCTTGGCTGAGGACTTTCGGCTTCATTACTTAGCTTCGTCTGCTTGTGGGGCACAAAGCGAACATGCCTGATGTCTGAGTTGAGCCCGTTATGCGAGCACAAGCGGACAAGAATTATCCGCAGACAGTCCCGGCGGGGCTTAATTTCCCCTCCGGCATCCCCACATAGTATTGATGACGCAATGGCAAAAGACCTTCACGCGGGAACCCCCGAAGACCAAGGCTGAACTGCGCGAGATGTTGGCAGAGGCCGTCCGGAATACGCAGCCCGAGACGAAACGGCAGTCGAAGGCCAAAAGAGATCGCGACTAGGGCGGCGTCAGTTCATCATCCATTTATAAAAGAAGTCTAAGCGGCAACGATTGGGGCCGCGACTATGACTGATGTGAAACAGAGATACGATGCATCGACGGTCGCCGTCATGCGGCGGGCGTTGAACGAGGTCGTCACGGATCGTCGCTTCTTAGTACGGAAGTCTGTAACGCCGCTGGGAGTGGCGGAGCATATTCTTCAGCAGGCAGCGTCTGGCGAACGCGACCTCAGCCGTCTGAAAAGCTCTGCTTTCGAGAAGCTGAGTACCGCTGCCTGAAGCGGCGATCAAATGGTGGTGCGAAACGGCTGTCCGTTGTAGACATCGCGCGATGTCTGACTTGAGTCTGCTTTCGGGGGGATTGTGTTGCAAAAGTCGTTTTTCGCCGATGACCAAAATTCTGCGGGCTGCGGGCGCGACTTTCATGTACAGGATGTGAGGGACCTCACGGCCTTACGCAAAATACACAGGCGACTTCGGTAATGCGATTGAGGTCATACTAAGCAGCGATCGCTCGCTGCTTAGTGTTTTCGCGAAAAATTTTGAGCCCTGCAACTTTCGACTTTTGCAACACAATCGGGGGTAAAGCGGACATCACTGTCCCTTCCTAGGTCTGCTTTTCGGTGATGCGCGCAACTGTGGCGTTTTGTTAAACCCTAGGATCCCCGCAGCAACTTAAACGGCCCTTGAACTTTGAATTCAATCAAATTATTTCTGCCCGAGCTTAACCTTGAGAGGGTCAGGGTATCGAGCCCCGAGTCTGTGAGGTCCTGTGTACCACTGGCCTCTTGACCGCAGCGGCGGAGAGTATGGGTTGCGCAAGCCGCTGCAAGTATTGACATTTGATTTGGCTCGGAGCGCAGGGAGGGATTGCCGCGCCGGCAACAGAAAGCCAATAAAATCAGGCATTTCCTGCAAGCCCGATGAGGTCGTGTGTACCAGTCTTGTGCCCCGAAGTCGAGCCGCCTGGAGCTGACGCAACGACCTGCTTTTCCTGACGTTTAAGCAGCGTGTCCGGAGGCGGCCGACACGCTGGTTGATTTGGCCACAGGTGTGGAGCGGAGAACCGGAAACGCAAATTGGCTTGCAGTTGAGGTTAGAGATTCTCGGCCCAGTTCTGTAGGCTCGGACCCGCTTTGACGTCGCAAGCCGTACACATTGACGCCGCCTGATGATGACCTGCCCCTCCGACAAAGTTGCGGCTGGGTAGCCTCTTGGACGCTCGCTTGGCGGCGGATTTAGGTGCGGGCATGGCCTGCACGACTGGCTCCGCCGACCGGCTCGGGTGTTCTCACATAGGAACCATACGGGTCGAGGGGAATCGATTTTAAGCCGGCTGGCCTTGCCCTTCCTCAATGGCCGATCTGGCGAACGGCCTCGGCCCGTGTCACGTACCAGCTGGGGCGTCTCGATGTCGGCGAGCCCTACGCTTGGGTACGGGAGGCTCTTTTGAGCCGGCGCGCCTGTTAGGTTGTCACCTTACAAGTAGGGGGGCCGCGCCTCTCTTCCGGACCACGTCAACAAGACCGTCCAAAAGTGAACTCTTTCGCGCCTCGTTCCTTGGTCTTCGAAGTAGGGAGGTGTGCCAAGTGCCAACCTTCTTTGTCGTAGAAGATGAGTTTTTGGTCCGCGAAGTCATCCAGACTGAACTGGAGGATGCCGGCTACGAGGTTGTGGTTGCGGAAAACGCCGACGTTGCCATTGGAGCCCTGGAGGCGCGTTCGGATATCCATCTCGTGTTCACCGACATTGATATGCCAGGTCGATGGATGGTTTGAAATTAGCCGCCTATGTGCGCGATCGATGGCCACCGGTCCATAACAATTACGACCGGCAAACGATAAGCCCCGGGAGACCCCCGCCAACGCACTCTTCATTCCGAAGCCGTACGTCGTTCAGACGGTCGTGGATGCCGTCCGCACCTTTGAGCATATGTAGCTCCTTAAGGACCGGAACGTCCCGGAGCACCACAGCTTACGTAAGCGATAGCGCTCCGTGTCTGCGGCTGTGACTCTCATTCAGCTTTCGTCCCGCCCAATGGTGTTTCAACCTTACTATTTGCAAAGGCCGAGTTCCTCGATACGGGCGAAAAATTTAAATCAGGAAGCAGCAGCGTATCAATTCTCGGTCCCCTCAATTCCGATCCAAAGTTTATCCAAGGCATCGTATCGAGATGGGGAATCCGTGGGAGCGGAAGCTTTTCTGAAACTGAAGCTTGTCGCTCGCCATCATTATTGAGCTTGCTTTCGCTCGCTCGTCCGAGCTGGGGTGCCACGAGAGCGCCCGCCAGCAAAAGTGCCAACAGCCTTTCCGTCATGTCATCCTCCGTACAAGTTGAAGTCTGGTTCATTCCGATGTTGCGCACTCTCCCAAGTGGCTCATGAGCCGGCAGGTACTGCTTGCCTTTTCGAGTTGTTGGGTTGCGTAACACGTGTCGGCTGACCTGCCATCGCCTGCACCGCAGCCTTTACCTTTTGGAGCGCCCGCAGCTCTATTTGGCGGATGCGCTCACGAGATATTCCGTACTGGACCGCAAGCTCCTCGAGGTTCGGGGGATCGTCTGTTAGATGACGCGCTACAAAAATATGGCGTTCACGGGGTTTAAGCGTCTGAAGGGCAGCTCTCAGGGCTTGGTGGCGATGGGCGGATTCCTGCTCGTCGGCCAACCTGGTCTCCTGAGTAGGCGCGGGATCAACAAGCCAATCCAATGCTTCTCCGCTCTCACGCTCGTCATGGGTGGGTACGTTCAAGGAGACGTCGCCCTGTAGGCGGCGGTTCATATCCACGACTTCTCGTTCAGCTACCTCAAGGCGCTCGGCAATTAGCTTGACCTGCTCGGGCCGTAGCTCGCCATCCTGAAGCGCGGCGATCGCGCTTTTTGCCCGTCGCAGTTTGAAGAACAGCTTCTTCTGAGCGGCGTTTGCCGCAATCTTCACGAGTGACCATGATCGAAGGACGTAGTCTTGGATCATCGCCCTGATCCACCACATCGCATAGGTAGCAAGGCGGACACCCCGGTCGGGATCAAACCGCTTCACGGCCTGCATCAAGCCAACATTGCCCTCGGAAACGATGTCAGCGATGGGCAGCCCATAGCCGCGATACCGCATGGCGATTTTCGCAACGAGTCGCAGGTGGCTTGTCACCAAACGATAGGCGGCGTCACGATCGCCTTCGCAACGCCAGCGCCTGGCATATGTGGATTCCTCCTCGGGTGTAAGGATCGGAAATTTTCTGATTTCAGTCAGATAATGCGCCAATCCAGTCCCGATGGACGGCAGGGAACGAGAGACGGTCTGGTACATTTCAGCTCTCCAGAAATTTAGATTCTGAGCCCATAAGCCTGACTTGTTTCGATCACTGCAGAGACGGCGTACCTGTAAGGATGACCGTCAAAATAACCCCCATGCTGAGAAGGCAACCTGACATCCCGAGCAGCTTCGCAAGGTTTAGTCGTTCAAACAGCATTGTTGCTCGCTCCTCATCGCTGGCGACGATTACAGCGGTGGGGCCCCTCCGGATTCTTGAGCACTTGAGTGCTGTCCAGAGCCTTGAATAGGATTGACTCTCCGCTCCAGTTCAGAATCCAGGACGCGCAGCGCGTCCATGATGTCGTCGAATTTCACCGTGGCGGCGGGGAAAGGCTGACGCAGTTCGGGAACGTCCTCAACTGCGCAAGCATCTGACGCCCAAGACGACAAAATCGCCCTTTTTTCGTACAGCGTCAGATCACAGTCCCGGACAACGTCCATCGGATGACTAAATGCACGGGCTGGGTGTAGGAGCGCATCAATTTCCAGGGTAGGTGTTCGTCCAATAGCCATCGTCTCCTCCATGGGGATGGAGGGGCGGTCTTGAGCAAGAGGCACAACCGCCCCGTACCGTTCGTTGTTAGGCCGCGTTGAGAGATTTCATTGGCTTGGAGCCGCCGCCAATCGCAATCTTCCGAGGCTTCATAGCTTCGGGAATCTTGCGGACCAGATCGATCTGCAGAAGGCCGTTCTCGTAATTCGCTTGTTCGACTTCAACGTGGTCTTCCAGATTGAAGCGACGCGTAAAGGCTCGGGCCGAGATGCCTCGATGCAGGTATTGCTGGTCATCCTCGTTTGCCTTACGGCCTTCCACCGTCAGGAGATTCTGTTGGCTGGTGACCGTAATCTCCTCGGGGGTGAAACCGGCGATCGCTACCGCGATGCGGTAAGTGTCTGGGCCGGTCCGCACGATATCGTAAGGCGGATAACCCCCCTGATCTTCGGTCAACTGGGGATTGTTCAGAAGATCGAACAAGTGGTCGAAGCCGATGCTCGACCGCGAGAAGGGAGTAAAGTCGAAAGTCCTCATAACCACATCCTCCGTTTGAGCAACATGGATACAAGCAGCGCGCCGGACATCCGCCGACGCCCGCACCGGACCATTTAGCATCCGGCGACAGCGAAATATTTTAGGTTCGAAAAAGTTTCAAGAGGCTGCAAAAATTTTTCTGAAGGTCCGGACCGGCTGGTTAATCGTGCCGTAACCGAGTGGACTTCGCCGCCCCGCTAGCGGCAGACCCGTAGGCAAGGGCATCGCGCCAAGAGGGCCCCTATTTCGCACGTGCAAAAAAGAGGAGCCAAAGTCCCTGGGTATCTTTTACCAGCGGCCAACGCTTCATCGAAAAAGGCGCCCCGCCATTGGAAGAAATCCTTTTCGGGACCGCTCTAGTTTCAGGCCTGGTCCAGTACGTCGCGGACCTTGGCGGCCAATTCATTGAAGCTGAAGGGCTTGACGATCAACTGCACGCCTTTATCGAGACGGCCATGATGGATAATTGAGTTGCGGGCATAGCCGGTAGTGAACAGGACTTTCAAGGAGGGGCAGATGGCTTTGGCTTGAGCGGCGAGCTGCGCGCCCGTCAGGCCGCCCGGAAGGACCACGTCGGTAAACAGGAGATCCACTCGGGGTTGACGGTCGAGAATCCGCAGCGCCCCCAAGCCAATCAGAGCGAGACTGATTACGCGGCCCGTTGCGCGCCGCGTAATCGCTCTTCGATATATTGGTCTAGTGCATCGCGCTCTTGGCCGATGCGTCGCTGGAAGCGTTCGCGCTCCACGTCGGATATCGTGGAGTCGCGCAGCCAGCAGTAATAGTCGATGACCTTCTGGTGGCCTTGGATAACGAAGGCGTCCACGTCAAACATGGCAGCCCTCTTTGGCGGCTGCTGCAGCCGCGGCCGGCGGCAAGGTGAAGGGAAATGTCTCTTGGGAAAGAGCTGCCATAGCGGCCTGCTCTTCACTCAGGCGGCGCTCAATATAGGCGCGTTCAAGGTCCGTGAGCTGTGTTGCAAGTAGCCTGCGGTAGCGATGGACGTTGTTGCGGTGGGCGCGCAGGCGGGCCAGATTCTCATCAATCATGATCGTCGTCTCCTGACGGTCGTCGTGCGTTCCTTTGCGAATTTGGGGTAAGCCCCGGCGAAAAATTGGGAGGCTATCCGGCCCAAGTCAAGACCCCCGGGGCGGCCCAAGAAACGATTAACCAACCGGCCGCCGTGGCCACAAAAATTTTCTGGTCCCCTCTTGAACTTTTTTTCCGGTTGCAGATTTTCTTGGTCGCCGCAGACGTTGCGGCCGGGGTGCCCAGTCGGGCCCCGGGACATTAAGGCGGGCGCCGGAAGGTGTCCGGCGCCAGCTCGTACCCAACTTGCTCTTTGGAGGATTTGGCTATGAGGTATGATNTGGACTCCCCTGTGGAGGTCGACCATNCGGCTTCGACCGCCTGTTTGATGTTCTCGACGAGGTCCAGCGGACCACCGACGAGACCTATCCCCCCTACAATATCCAACGGCTCGACGAAGACCGGTTCCAGATTTCGGTAGCGCTCGCCGGCTTCACGCCGGACGAGGTTGCTCTGACGGTGGAGCACAACGTCCTGACGCTGGAAGGCCGCAAGGCCGAGAAGGAAGAGAAGACCTTCCTGCATCGCGGCATCTCGACACGCTCGTTTAAGCGCCAGTTCACCCTGGCCGACCACGTCGAGGTCAAGGGGGCGCGCTTCGAGAACGGGCTATTGATCATCGAGCTACAGCGCGAGGTGCCAGAGGCCATGAAGCCGCGCCGCATCGCCATTAGTGGCGCCGGCCCAGGCAATGTGAGCCAGATCGAGGCCAAGGCCGCCTGACCGACCTGCGGATTGGGACCGATCGCTGCCGCGCGGGTCTGCCCGCGCGGCAAAGCTCAACGCGAGCGCGCCGTCTCGGCGCGTCCTTGCCCCTCGCTGCTGCGCGCCGATTACTCGATGATACACAAACGGGGCTGTGTACAAGATTGGGGCTGACTCCATGACTGACATCGCAGAGTTGAATCAGGGTCGCTTCTATTGGGTCCTCGTGCGCTCGAGCACGAAAGATCCAGAGTGGCAACCCGCACGCTTCACCGGCATTGCCAGCCACGGCGCCGGCGCGAGCTGGGACTTCATCGGATTCAACGGCGACATCGGTCACCACTTCATCGAAGTCGTCGACATCGGCCCCGAGATCACCGACGATCACGCGTCGCTGGCTTCCACCTGACCTCATCCCAATGCTAGCGACTGAACCGGCGCTCCACTTTTTAGCAGCCGCTGCCGCCCGAGCACAGAGCCGAAAGCAGGACCGCGCCCGAGTCGCCCGCAGACAGAACTACGAAATCGGATACGAAACGAAGAAATCGATGACGTCGCGTGCTGCCGATTGAGCGTCTAGTGTTTTCTATCGATTTCGAATGCCAACCGAACGTTCATCACGGGGCCGACATCGTCGCGCACTTCGATTGCCAGTGAATGACTATCAGTGCCTGCAGAGCACCGTGCCGCATCCCAAGCGAAGCCCGCCAGCGCGCGTGCAGCTTCTTCCTGCACGGCCCCAACATCCAAGAGCTCCAAACCTTCCTCATCGACGACTAGAACGTCGCCGTCGCGCAAGTCGAAATAATAGCGTCGCATTCGCGCCGCTCGCTAGACCCTGCCCCGACTGAACACAAACGATAGGCCTTTGTTCCTATCGGCCGCCCACCTCCGCAGCGCCTCGCGATCTCCCTGTCACCTGGCGTCGCGGTTCAATCGTCACAATTCTCGCCGGCTAGACGTAACTTACTATGGTTCATCGACCGCCAGCATCTTTCCCGGCACCATCAGCGCGCACTCACTGGATGAGTGACGTCGACGCATTATTCGACTTCTGTTGCGGGGCGACTCTAACCATCACATTCGACAGCGAGCCATTGCGTTGTACAGCCAGTTTGAGCTCTTGGCCAATCCGGGCGAGGCCCACAGTATTACGCAACTGCGCCGCAGAACGAACTGGATGATCATCGACCATGGTGACTACGTCCCCCTTGCGGAGGCCAGCTTTTTCAGCAGGAGAATCCGGCGAGATGTCAGCGACAACAGCGCCGCCGTTGCGTCCCTTCTGAACATCTTGCAACGATATGCCGATGCGGCCGCGCTCGACGCGCCCTGTCTCGATGATTTGTTCCATCACCCGCCGCGCCATATTAACCGGGATCGCAAAGCCGATCCCGACATTGCCGCCAGCCGGTGAGATAATGGCTGAGTTAATACCTACCAGTTCGCCACGCAGGCTCACCAAGGCACCTCCAGAATTGCCCGGGTTGATCGCGGCATCGGTCTGGATGAAGTCCTCATAACCTTGCTTGCTGAGGCCGGTGCGCCCTAGCGCGCTGACGAGTCCGGAGGTAACTGTCTGGCCGAGGCCGAAGGGATTGCCGATCGCAAGCACAAAGTCACCGACTTCGAGCGTGTCGCTGTTTCCAAAAGAAATCGCCTGCAGTCCAACGGGGTTCTGGATCTGAAGTACCGCGACATCCGTTGGCGAATCCCGCCCGACTACCTTTGCTGAAAACTTTTGGTTGTCCTTCGTCGTCACCTGCACAGTCGAAGCGCCCTGGACGACGTGTGCGTTCGTGAGTACGTAGCCGCGTTGCGCATCCACGATGACACCCGAGCCGGTGGCACTGATCTCTTTCTCGAGCTGCTTCGGAACGTCAAAGAACTCGCGAAATATTGGATCACGGTAGAGTGGATTTTCCTCACGCACTCGGCCATGCACGGAAATATTCACAACCGCTGGAGTCACCTGGCGAACCAACGGCGCGAGGGTGGGGACCGGGCTGCCCCTCTTCAGATCAGGCATCTGCGCGGTCGCAAGATGACTTCCCGTCAGCGTCAGTACGAGAAATCCCAACAACAGAATGCGGATCGTTCTCACGACGTGGGCTCCGGCTGCACTTGCAGGGCGATGATCGGGATAGCCCACGCAGCAACCGCGTGGCTGAGCAACACGAGCGCAAGCACCGTCTGCGTGAACATCAGAAGTACCTCCGCAGCGCGGCGGCCGAGGGCCGCCGAAGCCGCATCGGGACGCCGCCGCCACGGGGCGGGTCGTCGTCATCGCCGTCGAGTTGGCGTAACGCCGCCAAGATGTCGGCGAGCCGAATGGTGTGACCCATACCCGGTATTTCTCGCAAAGCGGGACAGGATTCCACCGCGTACATATCGGAGGCCCAGGACGACAGGATGATTCGCTTCTCCGGAGTGGAGAGCGTGTCGTCGTTCAGGACCTCACTCGGAGAATCGTAGTGGGCTGCCGGGTGGAAAAGGGGATGAATACCATTGTCGGTGTTGATGTTAGCCATGCTCGTTCCCTCCTTACACTCCTTTCCAGGGGACGGGTTCGACGATGGGGCGGCGCGGTTGGCGCCGCCCCTATGTTGCTTCACTGGGTGTGGATCGCGATGCGCTTGACGCCTTCTCGCGGCTTGTCGGACTTCGGCAGTGACACCGTCAGAACGCCGTTATTGAACGACGCCTCAGCCTTGTCCTCCTGCACGTTGTCCAGCGGTATCTGGCGCTCGAAGGCTCCATAATAGCGCTCGGTAAAATACTTGCCTTCACCGTTGCGCTCAGCCTTCTTCTCGCCGCGGATCGTCAGGACGCCATTGGCGATTTCAACCTGGACGTCCTTCTCCGTCATGCCGGGCAGTTCAGCCGAGATGGTCAGCATCTTTTCATCGTCGCTGAGCTCCACCTTCGGCCAACTGAATCGCCCCTCCATCAGCGGTGACAGGCTCGTGCTGCCGAAGCCACGAAACACGTCGTCGAAAAGACGATTCATCTCGCGGTGCAACGTGAGGAAGGAATCGAAGTTGTCGCGCGCAGGCGCCAGCTCCTGGTTCTTTGTCCACGGAATAAGATCACGAATAGCCATGGTTCTTCTCCTTCGTTCATGAGGTTGGAGGCGGGCGCGCGGTTGCACGCCCACGCTCTGTCCTTGCTGAGTCGACCGAGCGTCTAGGCCGCTCTCTTCTGGTCGATCAGCGGAGAAGAAGAAGTGCCCGCGCCGATCTCGATACGACGCGGCTTCATAGCCTCCGGGACCTCGCGGACGAGGTCGATCACCAACAATCCGTCCTGGAAGGACGCTTGCTTCACCTGCACGTAGTCGGCGAGATTGAAGACCCGCCGGAACGGCCTGGCTGCAATGCCCTGATAAAGGTACTCGTGCGCATTGCCGTCAGGCTTCTTGCCTTCGATGGTGAGCGCGTTCTGCTCCGCCGTCACGGCGATATCGTTGACGCCAAATCCGGCCACGGCCAACGAGATCCGGTAATGATCCTCGCCGGACCGTTCGATGTTGTAGGGAGGATAATTGTCCTCGTTGGTGTGGCGTAGCGAGCTGTCAACGAGATCGGCCAGGTGGTCGAAGCCGATGGTGGAGCGCCACAGGGGCGCGAAGTCAAAGTTAGTCCTCATAACCAAGTCCTCCAAAGAGCAAGATGGATACGAAGGAGCGCAGGACACCGGTCCGGCGCCCAGTTCAGTCGCCGGACCCGATCTGGCGTCCGGCACCGCGGCTAGCGGTAAAACAGAACTAGAAAAATCAACTTGAGTTTCAAGAGGGCCCCAGAAATTTTTTGGCAGCCCCGAGCCGGCATCCTCCCTTCCGGCACGGGGGCGAGACGACTGGCGCGCGACGCCTCCTGCTCTAGTAGTTTTCCGCAGTGCAAAATCAAAGGCCGGTCGCGTTCGATCAGGAGGCGCAGACGCCAACGTCCGCGCAGAGGCGGGTCTGGACCCGATGGCCGTGCCCTAATTTGTCCGGCCTGTGTCCAATATTGAACTCACAGCTGAGCGTCGCCATACTAGGATTAATGCCATCGAGTGCTGAACCCTACGGTTAGGACCCGTAAGCACGGAGGTTGCGCCATGGAACGTCGCCGTTTCAAACCGACCGTATCCCTTGAACTCCGTCTAGCCGAAGAAACGAAGCGCCTACGCGAAGAAGCGAAGCGCCTACGCGCAGAAGCCAAATTGCTTCCCCCTGGTGCCATACGAGAAGCGCTTTTGCGCCGAGCCCGCCAAGCCGAAACCGGCTCGCATTTGAGTGAGTGGCTGCGATCTCCCGGGCTACAACCGCCGAAGTAGTTGGCTTGAAGCAGCAGGTAAGTTTGCCGGCCGGAACAACTTGAAGCACGAGGTCGCGCCAAACCTCCTTGGTTACACGCGGACCGTCGACCTGCTGAGCCTCCCCCTTCGGAAGACCCTGCTCTGGCGACAGCGCCATGAGCCGCTTTCGTTTCCACGTCGGAGTGCTACGGCTGCTCAGTGGGCTGCCTCTTCCGATCGCCTTAGGCACAGCGCCGTCGGCGGGTGGCGAGAGCGCCGATTGGCATATTGCGCTTACTTCGGCGGGCGCGACCCGCGCCACGTCAGGTCGCGCCATATTGCAGGTTCAGCTCACTCTCGGCAGGCCGCGCTCATGGCCGGATGGAATTTGGAAAAGGCCCGGTTGAGGAACGTCTGGCAATAGCAGGGTATCGGTCTTGAATACCGGAGCGCTAGGTTTCCAGCTCATCCAGCGCATCGATTCCAGATAAGGAATGGGCGGAAGCGGCAGCAGGTTTCCAGATCTGTCGAACGCTAGCTTGGGCGTGCTATCCATGCCCCAGGCACCCAGCGGCATAAGCATGGTCGCCAAGGCGACGGCGCCTGCGACAATTCTGCGGATGCGGTTTTGGCACTTCTCGGCGGAGCCGAGTACGGGATTGCTGATCATCTCATCCTCCTATCGTTGAAAAACCGATCCAAGCGATCGTCAGAAGGCTGAGGGCGAACATGAGCCAATGCAGTACACTCGCCCCGCTCTTGCGCGATCGTGATTGCATGCGTGTGCTCATCTGAGACTCCTTTGTGTTTGTGCGTCCTTTCTCCTGGTTGTGGGTAGGAAAGCCCGGCCGCTGACGGCCGGGCCCGGTGTCGATCAGAAGTCCATCGGCGGCGCTGCGGCAACCGGTTCGGATTTCTTCGGTTTTTCGGCGACCAGCGCCTCCGTCGTGATCAGCAGAGCCGCGACGGACGCCGCATCCTGGAGCGCGGTGCGGACGACCTTGGCGGGATCGATCACGCCGGCCTTGACAAGATCCTGGTATTCGCCAGTCGCCGCATTGAAGCCCCAGTTGTAGCTGGAGTTCTCAAGCAGCTTGCCGACCACCAGCGAGCCATCTTCGCCGGCATTCAGTACGATCTGCCGCGCTGGCACCTGGATGGCCCGACGTACGATGTCTATGCCAGCCTTCTGGTCGGCATTTGACGTTTTGATGCCGTCAAGCGCCTTCAACGCGCGCAGCAGCGCGACACCGCCGCCGGGCAGGATGCCTTCTTCAACAGCCGCCCGGGTCGCATGCATCGCATCATCGACCCGATCCTTGCGCTCCTTGACCTCAACCTCGGTCGCGCCACCGACGCGGATCACCGCCACTCCGCCAGCGAGCTTGGCCAGCCGCTCCTGCAGCTTCTCGCGATCGTAGTCGGAGGTGGTCTCCTCGATCTGCGCCTTGATCTGGGTGACGCGCGCCTCGATGTCCTTCTTGGCGCCAGCGCCATTGACGATGGTCGTGTTCTCCTTGTCGATCACGACCTTCTTGGCGCGGCCAAGCATCTTCAGCGTGACGTTCTCGAGCTTGATGCCAAGATCCTCCGAGATCGCCGTGCCGCCGGTGAGGATCGCGATGTCCTCCAGCATGGCCTTGCGGCGATCACCGAAACCAGGCGCCTTCACGGCCGCGACCTTCAGGCCGCCGCGGAGCCGGTTGACGACCAAGGTCGCCAGCGCCTCGCCTTCAATATCCTCGGCCACGACCAGCAGCGGTTTGCCGGACTGCACGACGGCTTCGAGCAACGGCAGCATTGGCTGCAGGCTGGACAGCTTTTTCTCGTGGATCAGGATATAGGGCTCTTCGAGCTCGACCCGCATCTTTTCGGCATTGGTTACGAAATACGGCGATACATAGCCGCGGTCGAACTGCATGCCTTCCACCACCTCGAGCTCGGTATCGAGGCTCTTGGCTTCCTCCACCGTGATAACGCCCTCGTTGCCGACCTTCTTCATGGCATCGGCAAGGAAGCGGCCAATCTCCTTATCGCCGTTGGCGGAGATGGTGCCGATCTGGGCGATCTCCTCGTTGGAGGTGATCTTCTTCGCATGCGCCTTGAGGTCATTGACGATCGCCTCGACCGCCAGATCGATGCCGCGCTTGAGATCCATTGGGTTCATCCCGGCGGCGACGGATTTTGCGCCTTCCTTGACGATGGCTTGGGCCAGCACGGTCGCGGTCGTCGTGCCGTCTCCCGCGAGGTCGCTGGTCTTGGAGGCGACTTCGCGCACCATCTGCGCGCCCATATTCTCGAACTTGTCCTCGAGCTCGATTTCCTTGGCGACGGTGACCCCGTCCTTGGTGATACGCGGCGCGCCGAAAGACTTCTCGATCACGACGTTGCGCCCCTTAGGGCCTAGCGTCACTTTGACCGCATTCGCCAGCGTATCGACTCCACGTAGCACCCGCTCGCGGGCTTCGGTGGAGAATTTCACTTCCTTGGCAGCCATTTTCCTGCTCCTTTCTTTTAATGACTGTCAGCTTGCAATGTGATCAGGCGGCCTTCTTGACCGAGCCGGTCTTGTCGAGCACGCCGAGAAGATCGCTCTCCTTCATGATCAGATAGTCCTGGCCGTCGATCTTCACTTCAGTGCCGGACCATTTGCCGAACAGGACCCGGTCTCCTGGCTTGACGTCGATCGGGACAAATTGGCCCTGCTCATTCCTGGAGCCCGGCCCGGCAGAGACGATCTCGCCCTCCTGAGGTTTCTCCTTCGCGGTGTCGGGAATGATGATGCCGCCGGCGGTCTTCTCCTCGGCATCGATACGGCGCACGAGCACGCGGTCGTGCAGTGGACGGAAATGCATGCACATCCTCCTTGTCAGTTCAGCGATGTCCAAAACCGGGTCCGGGAACCGGCCCCCGGGCGGAAAACCACCTAGGAAGCAGGAAAAAGCCCTTCAAGAGGCGGGCGAAAAATTTTTGTCACTCGTGGCGCCGGAGTGCCAAGGCATTACCCCACGATCAAACGCCAGCTTTCACCATCCGTCTTCAGCCTGGCCAAGCACCCTACCCGTCTCAGCGTGGACCGCATGAAACCACCCACAGGCCGGACATTGCACGGAACGGTAGGGGTCGCCGCTCGGTTCATCGTCGGAAGGACCAGACAATAGCGTATCGGCCTTTTCTCCCGTCTGAGGGTAGGTAAAGGTGATTCGCCTGATCATCTGCGCTGAACGTGAAAACTCAAGCAAGGTTTCAAAGATGGTGCTCTGATGTCTGTCGCTGAATTTGCAGTCACGACCTTTGCCACGCTGTTTGTGGCGATCGGGCCCGTCGACACGGCGATCGTGTTCGGAGGTTTGACGGGCGGCGTACACCGTCCAGAGCGGTTTCGCTTGGCGGCGCGAGCAACGCTGATTGCGGGCGGAGTTCTATTTGGATTTGCCCTCTTCGGGAACGGGTTGCTTCGTGCCCTCCACGTCTCGCTCGAGGCCTTTCGCTTTGCGGGAGGGGTGCTTCTGCTATTGCAGGCGGTTCAACTGATCTTCGGCCATTCGGCCGGCCTTTCGACCCTGACAGCCGGAGAACGGAGGGAAGCCCTTGAGCCCGGCGATATCGCAATCTTTCCTTTGGCGTTTCCGGTGATAGCAGGTCCAGCCGGGCTGACAGCCGTAGTCCTGCTTATGGGCCAGGCAACCGGCGATCTTACAAAGTCTATTGTCGTTCTCGCGTCCATGCTTCTGTGTCTATTGCTCACGTATCTCGGAATGATTTTCACTGATCTCCTGCATCGCATCCTCAAGACGNACCGGCTCGAATGTCATCGCCCGACTTGCTGGCGTGATCCTGGCAACCTTGGNCGTCACAGTTCATCTTCGACGGGATCAGGGACGCACGCCTCTTCTGCGGCTAGTTAAGAAATACATCCTCAGTTCGTAGAAATGCCCGATCTTCATCTCGCTGGTACAAGGCGATTGAAATTAAGCGGCATCGCTCCAGGTTTATTCGCGGGGACCCTGGCGTCACGTCCGGGAGATCGTGAACGAGGATGAGCTATGAGAAGATTCTTGGTAATCGCCATCGCGCTTTGGATGGCTTCTGAATTGCACGCTAAAGAAGGGAGTTCTCTGCGCAACGCGCGCGGGTCGGCGGGGACGACGCAGCAGGTCGTTGTCGATTCCGGCGAGTCGTCGCGTGGCAGTGCCCGCAGGACGAACCAGGAGAACCGCAAGAGTCGTGACTTCTCGGCTGAGCGGATCGTACCCGACATCTGCACCGGCTGCTGACCTGCGTTACAGCCAATCAGCAGCCGGCGAGCTTCTCCTACAATGATGCAGGCCGAACTGCATCGGATGCCGGCAAGCGAACGCCGAGCTTCGCCCTGAGGCGCTGGAGCGCACGCTGTTCGATCTGCCGGATTCTTTCGCGCGAAACATGGAAAACCGCTGCCAACTCATCGAGCGTTTTTGGCTCTTCGGTGAGAAACCGAGCTTCGAGAATGGAACGCTCGCGCGCTGACAATTCAGCAAGCGCCTGATCGAGAGCCGTCTTTTTCTGCTCACGATCGCTCCCCTCCACCAGCAGGCTTTCGGGGTCTGGACAGGGATCGGCAAGCCAATCTTCCCATTCATCCCCTTCGCCGGCCACGCTGAGTGGGGCGTTCAGTGAGATGTCGCCACGTATCCGGCCGTTCATCTCCATGACCTCAGTTTCTCCCACCTGGAGATGATCAGCGATGTAGCTGACCTGTTCGGGTGAAAGATTTGTGTCCTCCGACGCGCCGATGCGACTCTTCAGCTTCCGGAGATTGAAGAACAGCTTCTTCTGCGCCGAGGTGGTACCTAGCTTGACGAGCGACCAGGATCTCAAGATGTACTCCTGCACCGACGCCTTGATCCACCAGGCGGCATAAGTCGCCAGCCGACACCCCTTTTCCGGATCAAATCGCTTGATGGCCAGCATCAGTCCGACGTTGGCCTCCGAGATCAGGTCCGCGATTGGCAGGCCGTAACGTCTATACTGCAATGCAATCTTTGCGGCGAGCCGCAAGTGACTTGTCACTAGCTGGTAGGCAGCATCGCGATCGCCGTCATCCCGCCAGCGTTGGGCATACCTGATTTCTTCCGATGCCGAGAGCAGCGGAAACTTATGAATCTCCGTCAGATACCGAGAAAGACCGCCCTCCGATCGGATGGCGGGAAGCGCTGCGGCAATTGACATGGTCAGCCCTCCTCAAGCGTGCACGCCCCTGACGCGGTCTTGATCGAAGCACGATCCGGCTTAGGACGTGGTTGGCAGTAGTCGGTGCTTGAGATGAGCCGGGCGAGTCGCCAGGCGCTAAAGCGATCATGTTCCATATCCAATTCCTCCTCTGAGCAAAATGGGCAGAAACTGCCGGCAACGTGACGCGACTGGCCCCAGAACGGGCGGCCAGTCGGCCCAAGGTCGGCGGCGCCTTAGGAATGAGAAACTCGCGAAAATGTTCCAAGCCTGAATGCACGGCGCCGGTCCCGGTAGAAAACCGATGGCTCCTTCCGGGCGCCATGAGCGGACGAACGGCGGTGCCCCTCTTCACGAGGGTTCGTGCGGGGCCGTAGCCGCTGCTTCAGCTTGGCGGCTGTAGGCGTGCGCATTGAGTGCACGCGCCGCAACGACTGGCGCCCGCTTCGCCCCTGCCGGCCTGATCAGCAACTTCTGGTACAGTTTGACGTACTGCGCCGCCATCTGCGCCGACGAAAAGCGTTCCTCGAAGCGACTGCGGATGACCCTTCGATCAAGGGCCAGAACGGCGGGAAGGGCGGCGACCGCCTCCTCGACACTTGATACGATGTGCCCGGTCGCTCCCGTATCAATGATTTCAGGGACCGACCCGCAGCGGAAGGCGAGGACAGGCGTACCGCAGGCCATCGCCTCAATCATCACCAGACCAAAAGGCTCAGGCCAATCGATCGGGAACAGCAAGGCGGCGGCCTGGCCCAAAAATTCGCCCTTGGCGCTCTCGTTGATCTCTCCGATATATTCGATCTGTCTTCCGTCGATCATAGGCTCGATGACCTCACGGAAATAGGCCTCGTCCACCTTATCAACCTTGGCTGCAATTTTCAGTGGAAGGCCAGCCTTCCGCGCGATCTCGATGGCCCGGTCAGGCCGCTTCTCCGGCGAGATGCGGCCCAGGAAGGCCAGGTAGCCCCCCTTGGAATCGAACGTTGGTCTGTACAGATCGAGCGGCAGGCCGTGATAGACCGTGTCAACGAAGTTTCCCCTCGGCAGTGGAGCCCGTTGCGCATCCGAGATAGAGACCAACGGCATCTCCGAGAACCGGACATAGAAGGGCATGTGGTCGGCCAGATCCTGTCTGCCGTGCAGCGTCGTCAGGCTGCGGCCAGCATCCGCCCGGAACAGCGGAAAATGCAGATAGTCGATATGGAAGTGCAAGATGTCGAATTCGTCAGCGCGCTCCCGGATCTTGTCGAGCATGACCATCATATGGGGCATTGCGTCGCGGACATTCGCATCGAGACGTAGCGCCTGCGGCGCACAGGCGACAAGTTCGGCGGAGGTCATGGAGTCCCCGCTCGCAAAAAGCGTTACCTGATGTCCCTGCTTGACCAGCTCTTCCGTCAAGTACGAAACAACCCGCTCGGTCCCGCCGTAGAGCCTCGGCGGCACGCTTTCGAAAAGCGGAGCAACTTGCGCGATCTTCATCCTTCCGCTCCTTTCTCAGTGAGTTGCTCTGAAGTCGGCCGGCCCGGCACTTTCCTTGCGCACCTCGGACGCGACCTCTGCATTCGAATGCCGACGCCGCTAGCGCTTCGAGCGTCGGCGGACCCCAAGTCATAGAAAGTCTTCCTTCGAAACGGCCGTCCGATCGCGACGCCGCCAGCGACGAATGCCGGCGGGTCGCTCGCAGGAAATGAGTCCTGCAGAGCCACATCGACGAGATCATCCCTCGCCGGCAATCCCGGCATGGTCATGCCTCCTTTATTCCTGAATCCGTCATGGTCCGAGGAGCGCGGCCTTGCGGGCCGCGAGGAGTAAATTGGTTTGCTTCACATCCGGCGCAAGAGCTTGAACACGCCTCTTGAAACGCCGAAAGCCGCTTCTAATTTGATTGGCGCACGCGCAGGACGCGCTGCACCGGGCGCCTTTCTATAGGGTCCGGTGATCGGGCGCCGGACGCGGTGTCCGGCGTCGTAACCATGTTGCTCAAAAGGAGGATGTGGCTATGACCACCTTTGATCTTGCTCCCTTGTGGCGTTCGACTGTTGGTTTCGATCGCCTGTTCGATCTGCTGGAGGATTCCGCCGAGTGGGCGGGCGGTAACTACCCGCCCTACAACATTGAACGAGCCGGTGACGATTTCTACCGGATCTCGCTCGCCCTGGCCGGTTTCTCGCCAGACGAAGTATCCGTTGTGGCGGAGCAGAACGTGCTTACCGTGGAAGGTCGCAAGACCGAGAAGGGCATGCACCAGTACCTTTACCAGGGTATCTCTGCGCGTCCGTTCCGGCGGCAGTTCAATCTGGCCGAATACGTCCAGGTAAAGGGCGCCTCGTTCGAAGACGGTGTGCTGAAGATCGATCTCGTGCGTGAGGTCCCCGAAGCCATGAGGCCTCGCCAGATTCCGATCAATGCCGTCAACGACAACAAAAGACTCGAGCACACGCAGACGGCCTGATCATCTGGCTATCTGCTGACTTCGGCCCGCGGCGCGGCTGGCGCCGCGGCCGAGATTGCTCGTGCACGAAGACATCGCGGGAGGCAATTGTCGCTCACCCCACGCCATAGGCATGGAGGTCTCAATGAACATTGTCCATGACACCTGTTTCGAGTCGCCAGCGATGCCCGTCACCCGGTCCGTGTTTCCGGCTGATGCCCATGCGTTGATCTTCAGGCCTGCTCATTCGGTGACGATGTCAGCGCCCAGGCGAAAACATCAATGGAAGCTGCAGTTCGAGCGCCGTTCGCCTCTGCGGCTCGAACCGCTCATGGGGTGGACGGAAGACGATGACCCCTTGACCCAGGTGGAATTGTCCTTCGATTCAGCGGAGGCCGCAGTCGCTTATGCTCGCCGTCAAGGGCTGCAATATACTGTGTTGGGACCGCCGGGATACGACCCAAAGATTCCACCCGTAGCCCATGGTGAGGCTCCATCCACGCCGCGTTCGCTACGGCCGCAGGACGGAGAGCTTCGATGCTCCAAGAAGGCTCGAGCAGGGCCGCGACTATCCAACCGCCTGCCTGCTCTTCCGCCTAATCGCCGCAACGTCCTATCCAATCCGACGCCCGGTTACTCCGGTCGCACTGCTGCCTAGGAGGACATGAGATTAGATAGAGGGTCCTATGAAGAACCTGCCCTTTGATGACGTGGGGGCGATTGAGCAGAGATTACTTGCGCTGTTCGAGCGACATGGACTCGACGGCCGAGCTATCACGATCGATAGCCTGGCCGCCAATGTCGGCCTGCCGAAACACGCGCGAAAGCTCGCCGTTGCCTTGCAGAATCTCGTCGCAGAGGGCGCTATTCAAGTAGCTGGACAAGATCCCTTGCCAGGAGCGCCCTTGGCGTTTCGACTCGCGAAAGCATCATCTCGGCACGAGAACGTTGAAGCGATGGGAGACCTGCCCAGGCGACCGAGCCCACCATTGATTCCGCGCCGGCGTACGGATCGATCCATGACCGCCGTCAACGGCGAATCTCAGCGGAGCGCACCTCTTCGCGCGCCTGAGACGTCGGCTCACTCCAGAACCTCCCACTAGGAAACGGGCTTTGTTCAACAGCCATGGATGATTATCGTGATCTCGTGACCGCTGGTTTTGCCCTGCTCTGCGCGGCACTCATGTTGGTTGCCGGCCTGCTTTTCATTCTTAGCACTGGGGATTCCAAACCAGCCAGCGAAATCGAGCCAAGCAAGAGGGCCGCCCCCGTTATCTCAGAGAGTTCGCAAGTACCCATTCCTCGAATTCCATGAACTACTTTGACCGCTAAGACGAACGACTAAATTGCGCGTAGGCCTTCCTTGGGCATCTCCGCGATCAGCATGTTGATATCTGCCTGCTCCAGTGTCTCCTTCTCCAACAGTTTTTTCGCCGCACTGTCCAGGATTGATCGGCGCGTGTTCAGGATACCTTGAGTACGCTGAAAGACTCGATCCACAATATCCCTTACTTCCCGATCGACCGAGGCTGCCGTCTCTTCCGCATAATCCCGCTCGCGGACAGGGTACGGACGCTCTGCGCCAGCAAGAAAATTGCCGGCATCGCGCTCGTAGGCGACACTGCCTAGCTTGTCTGACATGCCGTACCGTGTGACCATGCTCCGTGCAATATCGGTCACGCGCCGCAAGTCGTCGGCTGCGCCAGTAGATAGGTGGCCGAACACAATCAGTTCGGCTGCGCGTCCGCCGAGCAGCACCGCCATCTTGTTCTCTAATTCCTCCTTGGTCATCAGGAAGCGATCTTCGATGGGCCGCTGAATGGTATAGCCAAGGGCTCCTACTCCTCGTGGGATGATGGAAACCTTGTGCACAGGATCGACGCCCGGCAATGAGAGAGCAACCAATGCATGGCCCATCTCGTGATAGGCCACGATCTCGCGCTCCTTAAGATTGAGCAACCGATTGCGCTTTTCAAGGCCAGCAACCATGCGCTCTATCGCATTATTGAAGTCGCCCATTCCGACCGCGTCGGCGCCGCGGCGAGTAGCAAGAAGCGCGGCTTCGTTGACGAGGTTGGCAAGATCGGCGCCAGTAAAGCCAGGCGTCAATGCCGCAACCGCGTCCGGCTCGATGTCACTTGCGAGCCGCACTTTCTTCATGTGAACCTTTAGAATTTCGACTCGGCCCTTCTTGTCGGGTCGGTCGACCAGAACCTGGCGGTCAAACCGGCCAGCACGCAGCAGAGCAGGATCAAGAATCTCTGGCCGGTTAGTTGCCGCGAGGATCACCAGTCCGGAGCGTGAGTCAAAACCATCTAGTTCAACCAGGAGCTGGTTCAGCGTTTGCTCCTTCTCGTCGTGCCCGCCGGCAAAGGGGCCAATTCCTCGAGCGCGGCCGAGCGCGTCCAATTCATCTATGAAGATGATCGCAGGAGCCTTTTCGTGCGCCTGCTGGAAAAGGTCGCGCACCCGCGCCGCGCCGACGCCCACGAACATCTCGACGAATTCTGAACCTGAAATAGAGAAAAACGGCACCTTGGCTTCGCCGGCCACGGCCTTGGCCAACAAGGTCTTGCCGGTACCGGGCGGGCCGACCAGAAGCACGCCCTTTGGCATGCGGCCGCCAAGACGACCATAGTCAGTCGGATTCTTTAGAAAATCGACGACCTCTTGAAGCTCATCCTTGGCCTCATCGACGCCGGCGACGTCGGCGAAAGTCACGCCGGTGTCAGCCTCAACGTAGATTTTCGCCTTGCTCTTGCCGATCGCCATGAGACCACCGCCAAGCCCGCCTCCTTCCGCCATCCGGCGGCCGATGTACCACCACAGGCCAAAGAACAAGAGCACGGGCATGACCCATGAGAGGAGGTCACGCAAAAAAGTGCTCTCGATCTGTCCCGTAAAGCGGACATTGTGTTTTTCCAGCTCCTGTGCAGTTTCCTGATCGACGCGGGTAGTCAGAAATTGCTTTTGACCACCTGGAAGGGCCTCCTTCAGCGTACCCTGCAGCGTGCGGTCGGAAATGCCAACGGATTCGACCTTACCTTGGCGCAGCAATTGCTGATATTCGCTATATGGAATGACCGCGATCTGACTAACGGATGTGATTAGATGTTGAATCACTAGAACTGCAAAGACCGCAACAAGCGCGTATCCCAGATTGAAGCGTGTTTCCTTGGTCATGGAAAATCTCTCACTTACCTTGATTGGTCCCCCATCGGTTTAGTGACCTCAACCATCTGCGCTAAACCGGGCACCCGTCGTTCCGTTCTGCCGCGCGGACGACTTCGATAATCCAATCGGAGCCGACTTGGTTCCTGAGGTAAAGGTCTACGTCGTCGTCATCTTATTTAGGATGTCCTGTGTCGGGTGATGGACGCGTATCAGGTGGCACAGCCGATCTCGCTCCGTGAATGCCCATCGCAATCGCTCGCGCCAAATACTGCGCCAAACAAAGATAGGCAGCTTCACTTCGTTCAAATTGATCCGACAGGGCGACAGCGCTCCCCGGGGNTATCCACCAAGAAACGGGACGACTCATACCGTTGAACGATCATGACGCCTTCNCTTTGCGGCAACCCGTTTCATCAGCTCTCGAACAGCGCGATAATTCTCATTCCTTTCCATTCCTTCTACGAACTGGAGCCCAACCAGAACGACATCTACCTTATGGGCCTTTAGCCACCGAACTGCTTCGACAATTGTCGTCTCCAGTTCTTCAAGCGGGATATAAGCCAATGCATCGTCAGTCCCAACCTGCCAAAGAATGAGATCGGGTTGATTCAAGGCGACTTCGTTTTGGATTCGCTCGACCGCTTGTGCCGATAATTCGCCGCCTACTCCGCGGTCGATCATGACAACGTCGAGGCCCTTGATGGCATTTTGCAGGATCTGTTTGGTTTCCTCTGTGTGGCCTCCACGTTTCATCCCTCGTCTGACCGAAGACGAGGTACCGATTGCCAATATCTTGATCTGTTTGCGGTGTTGCAGAGCAGTTGCGACGTTGGTGAGGGAGGAAGCATTCTCAACTGCGATGTCGCCCACCTGACACTCCTGCGAGAAGGGCACGGATAGCGATGGGACTACTTGCTCATCGCGGGCCCAAGCCCAAGAACTCAAAAATAGAGCAACCAGCGGAATGAACCGTCTCATGAGTCAGCGCTCCTTCCAGCTTTTTCGCCAGTCAACTAGCCATGCGGTCATCATCATACAGCCGACTCCAGATATGATAATAAGCGTGTCGGCGTAGATATTTCCTTGGTAGAAGAAACGGACGATCTGGCCCGCAAGGCTCAGGATGGACGCCACACAAAAGACGTACAGAGAGTTGCGCCCAAGAAGCGCTAGGGACTCAACCAACAGCGATACGTAGCGCTTTAAGTGGGGATACGTGGCTGAGATGACGGCAACCAAGGCCAAAAACTGAATAATCCTGCCGGGTGTGGCGTACGTCTTGCTAAGCACAAAGAAAAGCTTCGGCGCTGGAAGTCTAGTCGGATCAGGCCACAAGCCGTACCGAGCCACGAAAATGCCAGCGATCACTATCGGTATTGCCGCGATCCGAATTGTGACTATGTGCCGTCGCACTAGCCCGCCGAGGCCATCCTCACGGGCGAGCACGAAACCAAGTACGAAAATCAGCTGCCAAGCGAGCGGATTAAAGAACCATTCTCCTTCCACCGGCCACGTGGGTACTGAGATTTGAAATCCTAGGGTCATGACATAGATGGACACTGAAAGCGGCAAGACCAAGCTCGGTGCATACCTGTCGAGAAGCGCGAACGCCGGCGCAAAAAGCAACAATCCAATGTAAAGCGGGAGAATGTCGAAATAGCCAAGATGATGACTAATTACTGCCAATCCCAGCAGGGTCGGTACGGGATTAAAAAATACGGACGCGGCGTTGTGCCACTCAAGAAAAAGCGGGTTGTTGCTCCGCAAAGCGACGCCTGCAAGCATGGCAATGGCAATCACGCTTATCAAGATTTGGGCGGCATAAAGCTCAAATGCCCGGCCTCCAAGGCGAACTACTACCTGCCATGCCGTCGATTTTCGACCGGGACTGCCGACCACATACCGCAACGTCCAGCCGGCCAAAAATACGAAAAGGTCGGCGGAGTCCGAAATGGAATACGAGGCGTGGGTGAATCTACTATAGTAGATTCCGGGAATATGGTTCACGAATATCATGACCAGCGCAAGACCGCGCCAGAAGTCAACGGGATTGGCTTGTCGGACCATCCAACATCCCGACATCAGGATGATTGAAGAGCGCTAATTCGATTACGCGAAGGGTAGAAAGTCAACCGCGCTAGGCGCCGGGGAAGGTTGAAGCGGCAGACAGACACTACGGCCACGCGGGGCCAATTTCGAAAATATTGCCGTTCGAAACTTTAGCCGTCGCTCAATTGCTATACGATATTGTCGGCTACTGGGAGATATCCTTCCTATGATTAGCCATTTAACCCAGCACTATGATCGGCATTCGACGCTTTCACGAGGTCAGCATCGGGACCGTGAAGCATTGATTGGACCTTGGCCGAAAGCTCTCGCGACGAATAGGGTTTGCTGAGAAGCAGGTTACCAGTCATGCGTTTGCTGGTTGCTTCAATGAGATCAGGATAGCCGGAGCAATACACGATCGGCAGGCCAGGCTGGCGCCGCTGCAGCTCCAGCCCGAGATTCAGCCCGGACATGCCAGGCATCGCGAGATCGATAACTGCCAAATCGACATCTTGCTGAGAGAGCGCCGCCAGCGCGCTCTCCGCGTCGCTGGCCGCGATCGCCCGATACCCGAGATCATCAAGCATGCCTCGCGTCGTTTCCAGCACGCTAGGATCATCGTCAACCACTAGAATAACCTCCTTTGCGCCTGCCTCCCCGGCGTCCGCTTCGCGAGCTTCCTCGCTCACTGCAGCCCCCTCGGCGCGAGGCAAAAAAATGCGTACCACGGTCCCATGGCCAAGCTTGGTTTCGATCTTGGCTGTGCCGCCGGATTGACGCGCGAAACCGTAAACCTGCGACAGCCCCAGGCCGGTGCCCTTGCCCGGAGGCTTGGTCGTGAAGAAAGGGTCGAATGCGCGGCTCAGCACCTCGGGAGCCATGCCGGATCCGGTGTCTCTCACCGCAATCGAGACATACTGGCCCGGCCTTAAGTCTTCTTTCAGCTCATCGGGGACGCTGTCGAGCTTGCCCGTCTCGATAGTAAGCAAACCACCCTCCGGCATCGCATCCCGTGCGTTGATGGCAAGGTTGATCAGCATTAATTCAAGCTGGGTCGCGTCTACTAACGCGGGCCAAAGCTCATTATGCAAGACGACATCTACGCGAATGGCGTTGCCCAACGTTCGTGACAGCAGTTCGGCAACAGTTGAAACTAGATCGTTAGTATCAACCGAGGCTGGGGAAAGATGTTGCTTGCGGGAAAATGCCAGCAGCTGCCCGATGAGCTTGGCTCCGCGCTGCGCGGCATGCATGGCGTTGCGCAGGTAACGATCGGCGCGCTCATCACTGACGCGCATCGAGATCAGTTCGAGGCTACCCATGATTGCCATCAAAAGATTGTTGAAGTCGTGCGCGATGCCGCCAGTGAGTTGACCGATGGCTTCCATTTTTTGCGCCTGACGCAGCGCCACTTCAGTCCGTTCACGTTCCGCTATTTCAGCCGTTAGCCGCCGATTGGCCTCGGTGAGTTGCTCAGTCCGCTCTTCCACGCGCCGTTCTAGGGTCTCGGCTAGGTCTTGCAACTTTCGAAGATAGGATTCGGACTGACGCTGCCGTACGCGGCCGCGTACCGCAGCCCTTACGGCACTCTTGAGCGAAGTTGCAGCCAGCGGTCGCTCTAACACCGTGACGTTGCCCATCAGGTCAATCAGCTCGGAAAGAGCCAAACCGTTTTGGCCGGTTCGCAAAGTGAGCAGCACAAAGGGGAAATCTGACCATGGCGGCTGACTGGCGATCCACTGTGCCAATGCGCCGCGATGCTCATGTGCCAACGCTTCCTCGGCGATCACCGCTGCACCCGCAATGTGCAAATTAGTCACTAGTTCGGCTAGGCTTGGCTGCTCTAACGCTTCGATTCCGGTCTCACGCAACGCGGCACAAACTACGGTGGAATCGCGGCCAAATGGCGCTAGCACGAGCGCCGGCCCGCTTTGAACTTGCTCAGGGCTGTGCATTGGCCTTCGCCTCGAGCAGCGCGCCATGCTGGCCGGTATAGGTCGGCGATCCCGACAGCACACCTTGAAATTCGGAGAGCGGCGGACCGACGCGAATTCCGCGGTCCTCGAGCCGGTATTCCCTGATCTCGTCCTCGTGACGGCCGGTACGCTTTTTCAGCACCGAGATCGCGCGGCGAATTCTTCCGGCGGCTTCGAAGAAGCGCAACAACAGTACCGTGTCGCTGAGATAAGTTAGGTCGACGCTGGACTGCATGGAGCCGACAAGCCCATGCTGCGCAAGCGTGAGGATAGTCACTACTCCGCGATGATTGAGATAGGTTAGCATTTCATGCATCAACAGCAGCATGAATTGTTCGGCAGGAATCGCATTTTGGTATCCGCTAAGGCTGTCAAGCACTACGACACGGACGTTGTCCGTCTCGACTCGCCTGCGAATCATCCCGGTCAGTTCTCCCGGGGAAAGCTCTGCTGGATCGACCTGTTCGAGGATCAGCTGTCCCGACGCGATCGGCTGCTCCAGACGAAAGCCCATGCCCACTGCGCGTTTATTAAAAATCGCCTTGATTTCGTCGAACGTAACGAACAAAGCGCGCTCCCCGGCTCGAAGGCCAGCCATGACGAACTGGAGCGCCAGCGACGACTTTCCAGAACCCGACGGTCCCATCAGCAGTGTACTGGTGCCGCGGTCGAGCCCCCCGCCAAGCAGTTCATCAAGCTCAAGGATGCCGCTCAAAAGCGGTGAAGCAGCTTTGCCCTCATCCGCGTATTCGGCGGCGATCAGGCGCGGGAAGAGGGCTATCCCGCCCTTTCGGATGACGAAGTCGTGAANACCCGCCGCGGAAATTGCGCCCTCTCATCTTGAAGATGCGCATCCGGCGGCGNCTCTGCCCCGTATTGCAGAGCGTAATGCTCGAGCCTTATCACTCCGTGGACGAGGCTATGCAGGTTGAGGTCGTCACTCTGGTCGGTGAGATCGTCAAGAAATAGTGCGGTGCAGCGCTGCTGCGCCAGGAAATGCTTGAGCGCGAATACTTGGCGACGGTAGCGCAACGGGTTCTGAGCAAGAAGTCTGATCTCAGATAGACTGTCAAAAACCACGCGGGCCGGGCCGACTCGCTTTACCTCCTCGAACGTCATCCTGGTCGTTTCGCCAAGCTCCAGATCGGAGGCATAGACGACGGTCTGCTGCTGCTTGGGATCGAGGCTAAGCTCAGCCGGAACGAGCTCGAAAATATCGATCCCTTTCAGGTCCCAGCCGTGTGTCTCGGAAACCTGCTGTAATTCGTCTTTGCTCTCCGAGAGAGTGATGTAAAGGCAGCGCTCGCCCCGACGCGCGCCGTCGAGCAAGAATTGCAGAGCAAGCGTGGTCTTGCCGGTACCAGGCTGGCCCTCGATCAAGTGCACGCGGTTCGACGCATACCCGCCGTCGAGAATGCCGTCGAAGCCAACCATACCGGTGGAAATGGCTTTGGTCTTGCTGGTGCTGTCCGCGATATTCATGTCCTGTCCCGGTCGTAAGACGCGCGCCAGCACCCGCAGGCTCAGCTTGCCCAACCGGCATGGCTCGACTGGTTGCTTGTGGTTTTCGCGGAGCGCACGCCAAGGCCCTTGAACAGGCACCTTGGCTCGAATAGCTCCCGGAGGGCTATTTTGGCACGAATTTCGGTTGCTCTGTCAAGCCCGTGTCAAGGCGCTCCCTCGCTCGAAGGAGCGACCGGCGGCACTGGGATCGTAGCACTGGAAGAATGGACTACTGTCCAAAACTGAACATACAGGCATTTTGTCAGTGGCCAAATGGCGCTGCGGTCGATTCCGCCGGCACCGTGCTGAAATTGCTGTAGTTGCTCCCTGTCCATCGAAACGGCGCCAGTGTCTTGCCCCGACCTCAAACGCAACTGTCCGTGCGGAGCAACGTTACTTGTTGAGCGACGCCGCCGGCTACGTTTTCCAACCGTACGGATCGGATCAGATGAAGGCCACGGTCAATCGCAACACAAAAGGAGCGCCACATGGCCTGCCATCTAAGGACACACCTGTTCGGCATCATGGTTGCATTCACCCTCGCGGTGAGCTCGCTTACATCGATAACGCCGGTTCTTGCCCAGCCAGCTGCGGTTCCACCTGACTTTACCGCCGTGGTGCGCGAGAAGGCGCCGGCAGTCGTTGCGATCCTCACGAGGCGGATGATCGAAGACGAGGCACGCGGCGTGCCGGACGATCTGCCGTTCGGCGACCTCTTCCGGCGTCGCTTCGGCGAACCACGTCCGCAGGCGCGGACCGCCCTCGGCTCGGGGTTTATCGTCAGTCCTGAGGGCCATATCGTCACGAACAATCACGTTATCGACAACGCCAGCGAGATCCATGTCCGCTTTACTGACAGAACGGATGTTCCGGCGAAGCTAGTGGGTCGTGATCCATCAACCGATATCGCGGTGCTCAAGATCGAGCCGCGGCCCAATATGGCCGTCGCGACCTGGGGCGACTCCGACAAGATGGAGCCAGGCGCGTGGACGATCGCGATTGGCAGCCCTTTCGGCCTGGGTGGCACAGTCACCGTCGGGGTCCTCTCGGCGCGGGCTCGCGACATTCAAGCCGGCTCATACAATGACTTCCTGCAGACGGATGCGTCGATCAACCAAGGCAATTCAGGAGGGCCGCTGTTCAATGCCGCCGGCGAGGTGATCGGGGTAAACACGGCAATCTTTTCGCCCGTAGGAGCAAACGTGGGCATTGGATTCGCGGTTCCGTCGCGGACCGCACAGATGGTGGCGGATCAGATCATCCGTACCGGCGAGGTTCAACGTGGCTACGTCGGCGTGAGACTGCAGGAACTGACGACCGGGATCGCTCAAGCGCTGGGGCGCCCCGACACGAAGGGCGCCCTTGTTGCCTCAGTGGAGCCGGGCAGTCCCGCGGACAAGGCCGGGATCAAAACCGGCGACGTAATCACCCGCATTGAGAACCAGAATATCGAGGGACCCCGCGACCTGTCTCGGGCGGTTGCCGGTATGAAGCCGGGCGCGCGGGCGCCCCTCACCGTGGTCAGAGACGGCAAGACGCAGGATATCACAGTCACCATTGACCAGCGTCAGGAGGATCGGTCGACCCGGACAGGCGCCTTGGAAAATCCCGATAAGGACGGCAAACGGCTTGGACTAAGGGTCGCGCCGATTCAGGAAGCGGAGCGGCGGCGCCTAGGCTTGAACGGCACCGGGCTTTTGGTCGGCGAAGTGGAGCCCGGCAGCCCGGCTGCCGAAAGCGGTATCCGGCCGGGGGACGTAATCGTCGCGGCCAATAGTCGCGAGGTCGCGCAACCGTCCGATTTGACAGACGAATGGACGAAGGCCCGCCGCGAGAACAGGCCTATCCTCCTCCGCGTCAACCGCGACGGCCAGTCGTTATTTGTCGCGATCTCCTGAACGGGCGGCAACGATGATTGCGCGCGAACTCGTATTCTTCAGGATAAGCCTGCAGAGGTGAGGTCGCGGCCGGAGCTATACAGCGCAAACAGGCTAACGATCCAACCCTGTGTTCGGACATATGAAGCAGGACTTGTATGACGATGTCTCGCTTTCTCATCACCCTGGGCATTGTCATTCTGGCTATTGGACTGTTGTGGCCTTACCTGGGCCGAATGGGGCTGGGACGGTTGCCTGGCGATATCGTTATTGAGCGGGAAAACATGACGCTCTATTTCCCGCTGATGACATGTTTGCTGTTGAGCGTCTTGCTCAGCCTGGTGTTGTGGATCGTGAACCGCTGAACGCTATTGCATAGTGACATCCCTCTGCGGATTCCGAGATCCCCTTGGTCGGCAAGGCCGCGGCCATCTCCGGCAAATGCAACCAGGCATGTCGCATCGGCATGGTGTTGATAGGTTTCCGGTACATCGGTCCAAAAGCGCTTCTCAATGACACAAAATGTCTTCAGTGACGGAAATCAGATCCTCCTTGCTAACAATACTCCCCAACCGCGCGTATCTCCTTCCGGCCGGTCTATCTTTTGGCATGGAGCAGGTGCTGCTCGCGGTCCCAAGCAAAGCGCGAATTACTAGATCTTTGTTCGCAAAGGTGCTCGTTCGATTCAGGAACTCGTCGTCATGAGTCAATTCAGGCCGCAGCCCCGAGGGACACTGGGTAGGACGATCATAGAGGCGGCGACGACGCGCTTGCCCAGCCTGATGCGACCGATACTGGGCTTGCGCCGCAGCTACCTGCCTCTGCTGATGGTCTACTTTGCTTACGGTTCCCTAGGTCTCATCGACGTCAGCCGCGACATGTGGATCAAGGAACGTTTGACCCTCACCCCTGCGCAGCTCGCCGGAATAGGTGTCTGGCTCAGCCTGCCCTGGACGGTGAAGATGGTATTCGGCGAGTTCGTTGACAGTCTCCCCATCTTCGGCTCGCAGCGTCGCTCCTACATCCTGATCGGGGCCGCCTTTACTGCCTGCGGACTGCTAATGCTGGCGGGCGCGGCTGGCGGATGGATCGCATTCGCATCGCCGGACCAACTCTATATCCTCGGCGCGATGCTAATCGTGATAGGTACCGTGATCCAAGACGTAGTCGCGGACGCCATGTCGACGGAAGTCGTCTCTCGCGTGGATGCAGCTGGGAATACGCGTGCGGAGAGCGAGATCCGAGCTGAATTAGGCATGGTTCAGGTCCTCGGCCGTCTTGCCCTGGGAATCGGAATTCTTGCCGTGGCAGGACTGTCCGGATGGCTTGCCGAGCTCCTCGACCGTGAAACCGTTTTTCTCATCGGTCTCGTCATTCCCGCCATTTCGGCTCTGGGAGTGTTGTTGATTCGAGCGGAAGCGGCTGAACGACGGCAGCTCGACTGGCGCATCGCCGGCGGCGGCATCGGCTTTGGGCTCGTCATCCTTATTGTTGCACTGGCCGGCCTGCCATTAGCCCAGGAGTTAATCTTCGTCGTATCGATGCTCGTCATATGCGCGATGTTGTTCTTAGTAACCCGCGAACTCGACGCCGGGACGAGGCGTGCGATTCTCTTTGCCAGCATCATTATCTTCGCCTTTCGCGCCACGCCCTCAGTTGGAGACGGCTACTTCTGGTGGACCCTCGACGTGCTCAAGTTTGACGAGGCCTTCTACGGTAGCCTCCGACAAACCTCGGCCATCATAGCCATCGTCGCGATGTGGGCCTTGAGCAAGCAACTCACGGAGTATTCTGTCACAAAGGTCCTGTTCTGGCTTGCCATCGCTGGCGCGGTCCTCTCGCTACCAAATATTGGCTTGTTCTTCGGTCTCCACCATTGGACTGAGCAGACGTTGGGATTCGGCGCGCGCACTATCGCCGTTGTCGACGCGGCTGCTTCCTCGCCCTTCACACAGCTCAGTATGATACCACTGTTGACGCTGATCGCGTTCTACGCGCCGGCAGGCCATCGCGCGACTTGGTTCGCCCTTATGGCCTCACTGATGAACCTGGCGCTTGTAGCGGGCCAGCTGCAGACCAAGTATCTCAACGAAATCTTCGTCGTCGAGCGCGGCGAGTACTCGCAGTTGGGTCCATTGCTTATTATTGCGGCCTTGCTTGGGCTCATCCTTCCGATTGGCGCGATCGCCTTGTTCGGCCGACGCCCATGATGGAAACCGCCTTTCTCCTAGTCTGATGCGCAGCCAATTGAGCGTCAGCGCCAGGGGATCTTGCGGCCAACCATCGCGCTGAGGCGCTTCGTCCCTTGTCCATAGCTGGTGTTGGCAGGGTGCCTCGGGCAGCGGATCGGCAGGACCGGGTGCGACAAAAAGCGCCGCCTGTCTTGACGACGGTGACTTGTCCCCTAAGTCGTTTTTCGCCCGGCGGTATCCCGTCCGGGCCGCTTACGACATTGCCGATCGGATCACGGGGTGCGTTTCTGCGCTCCGAGCAGTGCGGCCTGCAAGAGGAGGGAGCCGCTTGATGCTCGATGAGTCCGCCGGACCGGGTTTGTCGGAGGCCGAAGGACAGAGAGGGTGTCATGGAAACGTTTACACGCAGCGCGCGCGTTGTTCTTCTCATAGTACTCGCGACTTTGATCGGACCGGCCAGCTCTCTGGCCGAAGAGGCATCTCCGCGTCTCACCGGCTTTTGGATCACCACTCCGCATCCCGAATTCTCGCTGAAGCCCGGCGACACGGGTTCGATCCAGCTCTCATTCCGAAATGCCCATTTGCCACCGCAACGCCTCGCGCTTGATCTCGAAGGCCTGCCGGAAGGGTGGGAGGCAGCATTCAAAGGCGGCGGACGGCAAGTCTCGGCCGTAATGGTTGCACCCGACGAGACCGAGCGCCTTACGCTCGAACTGAAGCCGCCCGCTGGCGTTTCCGCCGGAACTTTCTCAGTCAAGATCAACGCCAAGCAGCATAGCCAGACAATTACGTTGCCGCTGAGCGTCAAGCTGTCGGAAACTGCATCCGGAAAGCTCACGCTGGAGCCTGAGTTGCCGGCTCTGCGCGGCACTGCCCGTTCGACGTTCAGCTTCCGGATGAAGGCCACCAATGGCGGCTCTGATCAGGCGCTATTCAACCTGTCGGCGCGAACGCCCGAGGGATTCCAGGCAAAATTCAAGCGAGGCTACGGCTCTGAGGAAATCACCGGCCTGCCAATCAACGCAGGAAGCTCCGAAAACCTCACACTCGAGGTGGCGCCCTCTCGCACCGCGGCGGCGGGGCGCTATCCGATTTCGGTGCGGCTGTCCGGCGGTGACAAGTCGGCAGAGGCCATCTTGAGCGCGGAGGTCACTGGCGAGCCGCAGTTGCGAATGGTCGGACCGCAGGAGCGACTGTCCGGCGATGCCGTCGCGGGACAGGAATCGAGCTTCACCTTCACGCTGGTGAATGGTGGATCGGCGCCTGCGACTGACGTCGAGATGTCCGCTTCGCCGCCTTCGGGCTGGAGCGTCGCCTTTGAGCCGAAGCAGATCGCGAGCATTGGGCCGAACGAGACACGAGAAGTGAACGTGAAGATCAAGCCTTCCGAGCGGGCGGTTGCGGGCGACTACATGGTCACCCTGCGCAGCAGCGGCAGCGGGCTGTCCGAATCGGCGCAATTCCGCACGACGGTGCGAACGTCAACAATCTGGGGCGCAGCCGGGATCGGCGTCATCGCCGCTGCCGTGCTGGTTCTTGGCGGCGCGGTGATGCGGTACGGGCGGCGATGAGCGACACGGTTGTCATCGAGGCACAAGGGCTTGCCAAGCAATATGGACAGCATGTCGCCGTGGACGGCGTCGACCTGCGGGTCCGCGCGGGTGAGGTTATCGGCCTGCTCGGTCCCAACGGGGCCGGCAAGACAACGACGATCCTGATGTTGCTGGGACTGACCGAGCCCACACGAGGAAGCGTCCGCATCCTCGGCAAGGATCCGTTGCGGGAGCCGCTCGAGCTGAAGTGCGATGTCGGCTATCTGCCAGATGCCGTCGGCTTCTATGAGACCATGACCGGTCGCGAGAACCTCGCCTACATGGCTCGGCTTGCCGCGATTCCGCGCTCGGCAGTGGAGGAGCGAATCAACAGTGCGCTCAGCGCCGTTCACCTGCTGGACGTCGCGGATCGCTTGACCGCCACGTACTCGCGCGGCATGCGGCAGAGGCTCGGTATAGCGGAACTGCTGATGCGCCAATGCCGGATCGCCATTTTAGACGAACCGACGTCGGGCCTTGATCCGCAGTCGACCCAGGAATTGCTTGACCTGATCCAGAAGCTCAGCCGCAGCGGCATGACGATCCTGCTTTCATCGCACATGCTCGACGTTGTTCAGACGATCTGCCACCGGATCGCGCTGTTCAACAATGGCAGGATCGGCTTCTTTGGCACGATCGAGGAACTGGCAGCCGAGATCGGCGGCGGGACCTACGTCATTGACGTCGAGGCGGATGGAGTCGATCTGTCCACGCTCGCGACTGCCGTCGACGGCGTCAAGAGCGTCAAGCCGGTGAACGGGCATTGGCAGTGCGAAGCCGTGCGGGACGTCCGGCCGCAGCTCGCTCAACGGATCGTCGCTGCGGGCGGCGCATTGCGCAATCTCGACCTACGCCGCGCGAGGCTCGATGAAGCCTATGGCCGGTACTTCGGGAGGATCACTAATGACAGCACGTGAGGGATCTCCGTTCCGCGGAGTCGGCGTTATTGCGCTTAAGGAAGCTGCCGATCATTTGAGCAGCGCTCGCATGCACCTCATTATGGCACTGGTGCTGCTAACGGCGATCGGCGCTGTCTATGCTGCGATCGGCCGGCTCAGGGATACCACGGCCGAAGATCCTTATCTGTTCCTGAAGCTCTTCACGGTAGCGCGCGAGCCACTGCCGTCATTCGCGGCGTTTCTCGGCTTCTTGCTGCCGCTAGTGGCCATCGCGCTCGGCTTCGATTCGATCAACGGCGAATATCACCGTCGCACCATGAGCCGACTACTGGCGCAGCCGATCTACCGCGATGCGGTGTTATTCGGAAAATTTCTTGGGGGTTTGCTTGTCATCGCCATCGCGCTGCTCACACTGTGGCTGCTGATGATCGGGCTCGGCATTCTCTTTCTCGGACTTCCACCCTCGGTGGCCGATATAGTTCGCAGCTTGGCCTATCTCGGAGCGACGCTTGCCTGCGCCGGCGTTTGGCTTGCGCTCGCCATCGCATTTTCAGCGGCCATCCGTTCGCCAGCGACCTCTGCGCTCGCCGCCTTGTCGGTGTGGCTTATTCTTACCATTTTTTGGGGAATGATCGCCCCGTTGCTGGCTGGAATGATTGCGCCGGTCGATCCACTCGATCCGTTTTCGGTGCTCAAGCAGTTCGAAGTTCAGCAATCGATTGCGCGGCTTTCGCCGCAAACGCTCTATGCCGAAGTCACAGCGGTATTGCTCGACCCCGGGGCGCGGTCAGTTGGACCCCTCTTCATGTCGCAGCTACAGGGCGCACTGTATGGCGCGCCGTTGCCGACGCTGGAAAGCGTGCTGATTGTCTGGCCGCAATTTTCGGCACTGGTCGCTGCAATGATCCTGTTGTTCACGGTCGCCTACGTCGTCTTCCAGCGTCAGGAGGTGCGCGCGTAACGTACATTTCGCAAACGGGGTCGACATGGCTCTTCAGGGATGTCCGCTTTCGGAATGGTGATCGCGTCTGCCATTGGCAATTTGATCAAAGCGAGATCTATTTCGGCTAACGCTGCCGTTATGCACGACCAAGCCTTCCTGCATTCCCCAGCGCTTCATCCTGACGGGTGTGGCTGGAGCAAGCGCCTCTTCAAAAAAGACGGCCCTTTCAGGCTGCCGCCAATCATCGCATTGGAGCGCGAACTGTCTTTCGCCTGGTAAGCACCGGTCCGGCCACCTGGCTAGTAGCGATCCCGTTGCCTTTTAATCGTCGAGTTTGATTGAGCCTTCGCCACGGTCGGAATCAACGCAATAATGCGCGCGCTTTCCACCACGCACTCCAAAAATCGTGATTATCGGCGGCCCAGAGCTGCGAAATTGCCGCCCATAGATCGCGGAACGAGACGCCTGTCTCGATTGCTCGATCGCGAAGCGCCAACGCCAGTTCGTTGATCGGGTCACCAGCCAGATGCAGGAAAGCCGACCGACGGGCCTTTCCGTTCTCGTGGACACAGTGGATTTCCGCAAAGATCAATCGAACGCGACCCACTGCCTCGCGGCGATGCCAAGCTGGCGGCAGTTGAGGCGTCCCTTCCTCAACTTTGGGTGGCGACAACAGAGAGCGGCACAAGGAGATGGCGTCGGCAACCCAATCCAACCCCAAGATACGCCGCACCTGTCCAATAGTCGTTGCGTTCGAACTGGAAATCGCGGCGCTCAATTCGAGCAGGCGACGCGGCACCCCGTTCGCCTCTGCGACGAGAAGGTCTATTGCCCGCTCATCCGTCGAAATGCAGGGTTCCAGGAACCGCTTGCCGAGGTTCTTGGCGCTCTCATTATCCAAGCGAGAAAGCCGGTAGACGTCGCATCGGGACTTCCCAGTATCACTCATGGCCCTGATATCGGAGACCGTGAAGATGAAGCGCGTGAGCTCGGAATGTGTTTCGAGCGTCTTCAGGCACATATCGACCAGCCGCGGTGATTTGTCGGGATTGGATACCAGCACCGGCCGGTGCCGGGAGAACGATGCATACTGCAGATTCTTCAAGAGATTTTTTCGTACGTAATCCGCTGCATGCGGGGCGCCGGCGTCGAATTCGATGTAATCGAGCACCTCGCGAGCCTCGAACTGCAGGCATGACTCGCAGCGTCCACACGGTCTCGGGTTTCCGCTTGAAACACCATCACATAACAGCCCTTTTGCGTAGAGGCGGGCGAGCGTCCTCTTTCCCACGCCTTCCGGTCCGTAGAGAATCAGCGGGGTGCTGTCGTTGTGCTGAAGTCGCCGACGAAGTCCTTCGACTGTCGCCTGCTGCCCGATCACGTCGGCAAACGTTCGAGGGTTGCAATGCCGCGGCAGCTCCGGTCGCTTGGCCGTTTCAGCTGGCGAGTTGTTCAGCCGAACGGCAGCCGCTGCCCTGTCGTCGGCCAAGATCATCCGTAGCGATCCGATCCAGCGAGGCTCGTTCGGGGATCGCGGCTCCATCTGGAGCTTGAGGAGCTGTTCTAGTTTCCCCTGTACGGTGATTTCTTTCTCATCCTCCTTGCGGGCGCCCAGGATAACCTCTTCCAGTTCGGGCCAGAGCCCGGAGAGTGGATCGCCTTCGTCTTCCTGGGCTATGCGTCGCAGGAATTCCCTGCCCATTTGATCGACCGTAACAAGACTCAGGTCTGCGACAGGCCTCCGCCCGGCCTCCTGCAGTTCGATACGAAATAGCCGGGGTGTGAACGCCAGGACAATCGCCGCCCAGAGCCAAACATTGGTCTTGGAGGTGTCATATCCGGGCAAGGCGGAAAGACCGCGGCGGCCAGCGCGATTTCTCAGCCGAAACTGACGGTCTACTCCTGGCTTGAAAAGCGTTTGTGCGTGCTTCGCCAACTCGTCCGCGACTTCGCGGCCCGTGCGCCCACTGGGAAACCGAACCGCAAGACCGCGGAGCAGGTCGGATAGCTGGAGCGGATCTCTCCGCTCGACCAGACCACGTAGAGGCTGCACGATTCTGTTCGGGTTGACCTGCTGTTTCCTGATCGCTCCGCAACCGAGAAATCTGCCCGTCTTGGGGTCGACATGAAGCAAGACGGTCCTGTCGAACTCCTGCGCGAAGTCGGGCAACTCCATGCTATCGCGTTCCGCGATGAGTTCGTCGAAGTAACTCCGAAATTCATCCTGGTTCATTAAATCGCGATTTCGGACGAATTCGCTCTGTCGCACCAGATATTCTAGAACCGGTGCGACAGTGGGCGCGGTAATCACGGGCTCTTCAACAACCAGGGACGCTTGTTTGGCAATCAGCCACTCGGGGTGCTTCAACAGAGCATGCCCCTCCTCAACGAACAGGATCGCGGTCTTGGCACCCTCGGTGCTCAGCGCTTGCAAGGCCAGGATGTCATCAGGGTTCGACCGACCATTCGAAGGCGCTGGCAGATCGCAGAGCGCCACACTCGGGAAAAGACTTCCTCCAGCACAGAAAGACGGCAGCTCAACAGCCGCGCATTGGACCAACACGCAATGTTCCTGCTCTGCGAGAGCATGCATGACCTTCTTCAGCGGCGTTCGCAAATAGCCGCTGCGGTATCGATAAATCAGCGGCCGGTCGAAGGATGATGGGGGGTCCAGGAGAAATTCGACATCCAGCATGCGCGTGTCCTAAGCCAGCCACCAGCCGCGCCATTGCCGCGCGCGATTTTCCGGTCCGCCTGCCCAGCTTGCGTTGAGCGCCTCGATCTCGACCCGCCGTCTGTCGTCCTCGCCCCATAGCCGTTCGGCTTGTGACAACTTTTCCGCTCGGTGCCGGATCTCTTGCTGCCTGTCGATGCATTCATCCCGCTCCCAGCCTTTTCGGATCCAGGACCAGGCCTGCGCGTCAAATGCCGAGAGAAAGGCCATGTGATTGGCGGAGGCCTCCTTAATCGCGCTCGTGGTCAAGCATCCCGAGAATTCCAGGACTGGATGGCCAACCGGTCCCGGAACGCGGCGAAGGGATTTTCTTAACCGCAAATTGTCGAGAAGCCGACGGGCACCTCCCGGCTCGTTTTCGCTGTCCTGCACTGCCGCACAGAGCTCGACGACGCTGTCCCAGTGGAACTTCAGGGCCTGCCTGTTCGACAAGCCAACATTTGTCTTGAGCTCAACCAGAGCTTGGTCGTCATCCTCTGCTCCGAGATTCCGGCACCACCGAGCAAGCTCCGTTTCGAATGCCGGGACTTCGGCAAGCCGGGGAATATGGGCGAGCAGGCGCGCCAACACGCCATTCTCGTCACGTTCAATCACGGTGATGCCGGCAAATAGTTTGCCAGCCTGCAGACACAGCTTGCTCAGATCGCCCTGAAATTTCCTGATGGCCTCGACTGCGGTGACCTCGGACAACCTTGCCTGGTACGAAGGATAGACGATGAAAGCCGCATTCAGCGTCCTACCATGATGCTGCATGAAGAACGAGGACCGGTTGATGATTTCGCGGACGTGCTCCGGTGTGAGATACTTGCCGTCAAATCTGGCACAGTTAGCAGTGGCTATACCGCCGCTTTTCGACGACTCGTCGCGTTCTGGCCCCGCATTTCGAAGGAGGTAGTGTGGAGCAGGAACGGTCTCGTTCGTCTGCAGAACTGCTTCCCGAAGGCGGTTGTTGACGAGGTCTTCGAATAGACAGAGCTGGAGTTGCAGGCCCTCCTCGCCAGTGGCAGGCGGCCGCGACCAGAATTCCAGCATCTTCCGCCAGTAAGGCTCAAGACCGATGGGCTTGTCGACGCCAAGCCGGGAGCAAAATGCCGAGACAATTTTCGTGCGCTCACTGGTCAGCGTATCGAGGAAAGCGTCTATGATGATCTTTCGACCCTGGATCTCGTTATAGAAGATCGAGGTGAGGAGCGTTTGCACGCCCTTCAGCTTTGAACTGAGCGGCTCGTGCCATCCGTCCATTGCCGAGATGGCTCGACCGGCATCGCCAGCACCCAGCGCAAGAAAATATTCGACCAATGCTTCGGCGTCATGAACAGCAAATAGCAGCTTCACAGCCTCGGTCGTCACATTCTTGCCAAGCGCTGCCACCTGTCCGAGACCATTAAGCAGATCTCGCGGATGCCCCTGCTTCACCCAGGCAAGCAGAACCAGAGCGTTCAGATCGTAAATGTACTTTTCTTTCTTTGCGATCGACTCCATGAGCGCTACAGCATCGGGTACGCTGAGCGGGCGAACCTCCAACGGCAGCGTTCGCGACTTCAAGGTAGATTTCAGTTTCCAGGGCTCGGTGGTCGCAAAAGCGAAGACCACACGAGGCTGCGGTTCCTCCACGACCTTGAGCAAGCCCTCCATTGCGAGAGGCTGCAGCGCATGCGCTTCATCCAGAAACAGGATGCGCCACTTCGAGTTGGGCGGCTCGCGGTTGTTTGCCGCAACCCATGCCAGGACGCTTTCCTTGTCACCGCCGCGGCCGGGAACGTCATACTCGACGAGGCAGTCCTGATCGGCGGCCTCACACGGGCCGCATGCGCCGCAAGGAGAGCCGTCCTTGGCGGGATTATCGCAATTCAGCGCTTGCGCAAAGATTCGGACTAAGGTCGTCTTTCCCGCCCCATACGCCCCCGCCAGAAGCAGGTGGCTGCCCTGCCGCAACTGAGCCAACCTGGACAGTAGCGCCACTGCTGCGTCTTGGCCGCGAACATCCCCGAAGCGCCGAGGGCGGTATTTGTCGGCAAGCATCGCAGTCAGGCCCCCACCTTGCCGCCCACGTCGGCCGACGACCCTGACGGACCTGACGAAGCTGACGAAGATGACGAAGATGACGGACCTGACGAAGCTGGTGCACTCATTTGCACCTCGGCTACTGTCATCCGCTGGCCGACATCTTGGTGAATGGGGTTGCCGTCCGGGACTTTACGCTTCAGGCGGTACAGTGCGCCGTGCTCGGTCCTGATTTTGTCACCGAATGGCGTGTCAGGCCGCAAGAGATAACGCTGCATCTCGCTGGCGAAGCGCTGGGCCGACATTTCGATTCCGGTTTGCACTTGGAACAGGTCACGCAGTTCCTGGGCTCTCAAACCTCTCAGGGTCGTAAGGTTGCGGACGGCCTCGGATTCCAGGTCAAGGCCGATCAGCCACCCGAGCATGCCACCTTTGCTGGATGCACCGTCTTCGTGGCGCTGAAGGTCGGCACGATACGGCAGCAGCGGGCTTGGGGCGAAGGCATCGATCGACCGCCACAGCAGTTCATAGTTTATGGCGTTCACCGTATCCCACACCGTGGCGTCGCCGCCCTTGGCGACCGCGCCGTTGCGGAACGGCAGCATCGCGAACCGGCGGTGGCCAGTGTCGTCTTCAACAAGTTCGTGGATCATCCGGTTGGAGGTGCCGATGGGAATGCCGGCCTGCCGGATCGAAACCGACAGGGATGTACCGAGCTTTCGTCGCTGGAGATGGTCAGAAGTCAGAACCTGCTTCAGCACCGGCACCATTGCGGCTGGAATACTCTCCATGTCATCCAGCAGGATGACGGGAAAGCGAAAGATTTCTCCGCTGCGGCGGTCCGCTAGGTCCGTAAACAACGCCGTGTCGCTGGCGAGCTCGCGCAATGGCGACAGGAATTTCTTGACGAAGACAGTCTTGCCCGTGCCTTGTGTCGTGCTGAAGATGATCGGCATGCAATGGTGTAGGACCGGCCGGCCGAGCTGCTTCTGCTTCACGCTCCAGCAGAAGTGTTGTAGGACGGCAATGGCGAGTTCGTTCTGCATATCGAATAGGTCACCGATACGGCGCCACACCGTCTTGGCCTGCGCCAATTCCTCTGGCGAACAATTATTGAGCAGTGGCCGAAGGACTGATATCTGGCGGCTCTTCCGTTGGGCTCGAACAACTTGGCGCAGGGCCGACGAAAGCTCGGTTCGCTTCAGGCGGCTGCCGACATCGCGAGCGGCCAGGACCATTTCGTCGAGCAGGTCTGCGAAACTGGGGGGATCTACTGCGAGGACGTCATCGATGTCATCGGGCGTCATCGCTTGCAAGGAGCGCCCGTGCAACGACAGGGTTCCGTTGAAGAGCACCTCGATGCCCTGCACATTCATGTAGTTGCGGACGAACCCAGTTGCGTTCTCGACATCAACGTCGTTGTCAGTCAGAACGCCGAACCGAGCTAGGGAAGCTTGTTGATGGGCTTCCTCGGCGTGCGAGATCGCGGGGATGGATGCGGATGCGCGAACATTGGAGGGCGCAAGCAAAGCGGGGGGCACTGGGATTTCGCGCATGGGGGAGATTCACTGCCGCCGCGGCTAGCGCGGCGGCATATCGGGTCCTACTAGTCTAGATCAGGCCGGAAGCACGGATGAGCTGCGAGTGAAAACCGTTGCCTAAGGCCGCCCGTCGGAACAGCGCCTCGATGCGGGGATCAGAATGGGGTGCGAGACCAGAATGCCGGAGGTTGTGCGCAAGCTCCTCCAAGTCAATGATCTCCTCAAGATTGGACAGGCCTGCCGATTCTTCAAGAATCGCCTCTTTCTCCAACATGTCGACCTGCAGTTCGCCGCGTCCGTCATGTTCGCAAGAGGTGAGCGCAGGCACATACGCCTGGAACGCAATCTGTTGCTCGACGAGCTCAATCGCACTGTCGGGACTCATGACCACATCGGCCCCGTTCACCTCAACGCTCGCCGCGTCTGCAACCACGGTCGTGCCGGTCGCGAGTGTGGCTTGCGCTGATGAAGCGGACACGCCACTCGTCGAGTTGATCGAGGCTTCGGCACGCTTCATGATCAGCGTGGTCAACGCCTTCCAGTCAGGCGTTTCAGCTTGCTCGGCCCGGGAAGCGCGCGCGTCGCCCTCCAATTTCGAATTCGGGCTGGGTAAATTAGTCAAGTTCATGTGATGGCCTGTAATTGGGGGAAGTCGGAGCGACCCCCCTTCGTGTGGGAAGCCACGCCGAAAGATGGCGAAATGCTTCCTCATTTGGCTCATCTGGAAACTTTTACGGCGGTATCAAGCATTATTTTTCGGCACCCCGGGAACCTCACATTTAGTGGCCATAGCGCCTGAAACCACAATAAATTGTGGGTTATGGGCGACCTTTACTTGCAGATGGAATCTCTTGGTGGCGCTGCTGCGTATTGACATCGCTAGGGGGCAGGAGCCGATCTCGAACCCACATTTTCCCGAGCAGGCGATAACGTCGCGATAAGCGACGATACATAGCAGCCCCTTATGGGCCCCGCGCCTCCGGCTAGCCAGGCCGAGCTAGGACATCACGCGGTGATCGTCGAACGGCATCGACACCTCCATCAAAGCGGCCAACCTAGTGTTGTTCGCAGGAGCGGGCTCCGTCACTTCGCGACCCGCAGCTTTCGCGCAGCCGGTCGATCTGTTGCGCGAACAAGCCCCGCCATATGAAGCGGCGTGTAAAGGCCAACCGAATGACCCTGGCCTTCCCGTCACAGGGTTGCGCAGATCGCCCAGACGACCGACGGCGTGGCTCCGGGTTTCGGAAACACACGCAATCGCCGACAGCTTCGCCCGCTTGGGCGAAGCTGTGCCCTTCGGGCACACTCCCTCGGGCGTCCACCAGGTTTCGGAGACACGCCCCGCCGCCGCCCTGCCGACCTTCCCTCTGCCCTTGCTTCCAAGCCTCCGCTCAACCTCCATGACCGCCTTTATATATACTCAAGCTTGCCAGGAGACCTTCCATGATCGCGGGACACAATCACCATCGCTTGGAAAAACGCATCGCGGCCGCGCTTCTCAGTGGCATTCCCAAACGCCATGAGATCCCGTTCCTGTACAAGATGTCCGAGCGACTGCTTCGTCGAGGCCGCGATGGTTGGCTGTCCGACCACCAGGCCCAATGGCTATTTGCGATTCTTACCCGTTGTGAAGGGACGACGCCAACCGCACCGCTGCCTCGTGCGCGTCCGCCGTCCGGTCGGGATAAATCCGAAACACTCGAGCAACCCTTCGTCCACAACCGCATCAACCTTTCTGACTGTCTCGAAACGCCAGAGGCGACATCGGACGATTCATCCCCACTAAACATATCCTCCTTCGCCAACACCTCCCGTTAGTCGATCCTTCGCGTTGCGATCAAGGTCGCTCTCGTGCTCATTGGACAATTGGAATCCAGATCGTTCATTCGATGCGCGGCGGCCTTTCCGATGCCGCGCTCTCCACAATACGAAAGGCGTTCCCGATCGCTCTACCCACGACGCAAATTTGCGTCTGAAAATCGGTGCAATGATCTGCTGAGATTCCGCTATATCGCTTAGGCTTCCCCCTCAGCCACCACCACCCACCACCACCCACCACCACCCACCACCACCCACCACCACCCACCACAAC
>NZ_LLYB01000047.1:93143-158231 GCF_001440475.1 Bradyrhizobium lablabi
CCAATCAATCCATGCCTCTACCTTCCGACCGAAGCCTAGGGACTGCTCCCAATCCCCTTGTGGGCCGGGAGAAATGGCTTGCAGAGGACTAAACTATCGACCGGATCGTAACCGTGCCTGCGTTGCTCGAGATTTGACAGTCAGCGCTTCGGCTCCTTCATTCCTTTGAAGCCTTCGTCCTGTCGACCATGACCGCATCCTTCGCATGGCTTTGACCGCCCGCCCTCTTCGCCCTGACACCGTTTCATCGATTTCGCTCAACATCGCTCGCCCTAAGCTGAATCTCTCACGCGCCTCGAATGCGCTGACAAACAGAGAGACAGCCTTGAGCAATTCCACCCCTTCATCCCAACCCATTGCATCCGACTCCACCGCCCCCGCCATCACGGCGCCCGGGCCGAACTCTTCTGACGTGACCGGGACCGTCGCAGACGCCCCAGCTAAATCGACCTCCACCATCGCCCGGCACCAGACCCGGCGCGCCCCTCGCGAGAAGGACGGCAAGCCCGCCTTCATTCAGATCGCGAGAACGCCCCTGATCCCCGAGAAAATCCTCAGGGATCACGGCGCATTCTGTGTGATCGACACCCGGTTTCGTGCCGCCGCCCGTCTCCTGCAATGCCTGTGGCTGCGTGAACACGATATTCCCGCAGGTTCATCGGACGCAGGCGACACCTTCGACGGCCCCGCGGCCTTCGGCAATATCCTTTCGCCCGATGCGGCATATGCCGGCCGCAACTTCCTCAGTCCCGCCATTCATCGCCTCGCATTGCAGGAATGGCTCATGTGCGAGGAAGATGCCGCCATCGACGAAGAACGTCTGCTCGGCAACTCGCTCAGCTCCATGCCGCTAGTCTTCAACATGTTCGGCCCTATGGCGCTCGACCGCAAGCTCGCAACCGCCGTCTTCCGCGAATTGCTCCCGGGCTTCGTCCGCTCCGTCGAGCGCATCCGGTTCGAACACTCGCCGGGTCGGCGCGACGAACGCTTCCTCGCCGATCGCACCGCCTTCGATCTCGCCGTTCACGTCACCACTCCCAGCGGCGAACCCGGTACCCTCTTCATCGAGGTCAAGTACAGCGAGAGCATGGAAGGTCCAGCCGCGAGGATGCGTGACCGCTACAACGAGGCCTCCAAAGAGGTTCGTCTCTACGATAACCCCGACAGCCTCATCCTCCGCTCAGCACCCGTAGACCAGATCTGGCGAGAAGGAATGCTCGCGCAGCTCGCTGTCGACAACGGTATCACCCCGCGCGCCATCTTCCTCGCCATCGGTCCGAAGCTCAATCGCCGTGTCCAAGGTGTGTTCCGCGTCTATCAGGGCGAGCTCCTCGACGCCGACCGGCAAGACGCCGATCGCGTTCCCTTCATCCCGCTGACGCTCGAGACCGTCATCGAGGCGATTGTCACGGCAGGCGCCACCGACCACGCCCAGGTATTGTGGAACCGCTACTGCGACTTCGAGCGCGTCTACCGCCTGTCCCTCCAACAGCTCACCGGCGACGCAGCCCGCGCTCCAGCGAACAAGTCGGCGCAACATCACCAACCTGCCGCGCTTCCTCCTACTCGCCGGGCGCTTGCCGCAACGCCGGCGCTGCGGACGAGAGCGGCTTCATCGCGCCCGTGCGGCGCAGCCACCAAGCGGGAGGCGGTGTGATGAAAGCGAACGAGCTTCTTACCGTCGAGGACCGGGTCCGCCTTCTCGTCAACGCACTCGCAGATGATCGCGACGCCGCACCGATCCTGAAACTATTCACCCCCGACGGCACCGCGACCTGGCTAATCAGCGAGACTGATCTTGAAGATCCTGACCGGCTCTTCGGGCTGTGCGACCTTGGCCTCGGTTTCCCCGAGCTCGGCTATGTCAGCCTCGCCGAAATCTCTTCCGTCCGGGGCCCGCTCGGCCTCCCGGTCGAACGAGACCTCCACTTCGTCGGCGACAAGCCGCTCTCTGTCTATGCCGAGGAAGCACGCAGGCAGGGTCGCATCGTTGCCTAAACGGCCGGATTGCCCACACCAATGGCCCCACGAACCCCGCTGCCAGCCAGCCTTCGTCAACTACTACGAATGCGATGGCTGCGGGGCAACGTGGGAAGACGAGTGGTCCTGCGGTTGCGACGACGAATGCCCATCCTGCGGGACCGATATTGGCCCAAGCCAGTCCCGAAGGGTTGCCAGTTGCGCCTGCGACTACCTCGGGCATTGATGACAAGCATCACTAAAATTCGTCAACCCGCAGTGCTTTCACCGCGAATGAGGAAATATGACAATTGATGAAATCAACAAGCCTATCCCGTGGAACGGCAAAGCCCTCGACGGTGTATGGTCCGTTACCTTTAAGGTCGACGGCGTACGCGCCGTCTATGATGGGCGTGGCTGGTTCAGTCGTGCAGGCAAGCCTCTCTATAACATCCCGCCCTGGATCGGCGGCGCACGGGACTGTGAGGTATTCGTCAATTCGTTTCGAGACACCATCAGAGCGACCCGTACGGTGCGCTGGAAATCCAACACCCCACCCATTCGGCACGAGCACCTATTTGGACTCGATATCCTCGACCCGCGACTCGACAACGGCACGCTCCACGACCCCACTGCTCAGGAGATCCGGGCCGCACTGGAGGGAGCCCGAACGTTAGGTTTTGAGGGATTGGTACTCCGGCAAGGTGACTGCTGGCTCAAAGTGAAACCAGAAGAGACATACGACGTGGAAATCACTGGGTTCGTTGAGGGAAGAGGCAAGCACGGTGGCCGGCTCGGTCTCGTTACTACTCCACTAGGCGATGTAGGTTCTGGCTTTTCGGACGAACAACGAACAGCGCTCTGGGCTGACGCCCAGGCCGGGACACTCGTCGGGCAAGTCATTGAAGTCAGCTGTATGATGCTCACAGCAGCCGGCATGTTCCGTCATCCAAGGTTCGTTCGTATGCGACCCGACAAGCTGCCTGCCGTACCAATGCAAGAAGCTGTCGCACCGACGGGCATCTAACAGGAATCTCCACAACACCTCGAATAACCAAGCGACGCTGGGATTGAATTCGCTCCACCCTTGGCACGAAAAAATCATTCAGCATCGCGGCCTTCCCACTATATTCCTTGCCCCCGCCGATCACCACCCTCCTATCTGCCACCACTCTACACCACCCACTCCGCCGAGCCCTTAAAGGAGAGGAAGAAGAGGTTGAATGTTGCTTGTGAGACGAACCCCAGATGAACCGCTTCGGCGAAACATTAGAGGGTCCACCCAGAATCAAATCGTGACGGTTCGTGCGAGTCTTCCCAGAGCAGCGACGAGGGGTACCGGCACGTGAGGGACCTAGGAAACGTGACGTAGCCTGATGACTTGCAACGTGCGAAGCGTCGAAGAGCTCCCTTCATCGGGAGCTCTTTCTATATGAGACTATTCGATGGCCAACGGATCATTTGCCATGTCAACTTGGACGATTGCCGCCTTCACACACCGCGGCCGGGTGCGGTCCGCCAATGAGGACGCTCTCGCCGTCGATACGCACATTCTGACCGGGAACATGGACAAACCCTTGGTCATGACGGCAATGAACGATAGCTGCGTCCTGATGATCGCGGATGGCATGGGTGGCCACGCGCAAGGCGCCATGGCCAGCCGCGCTGTCCTCGATTATCTGGTCGCTGCGATCGATCGGCTTGCAGACGCTGCCACTTGTGCCGAGGTAGTCGAAGAAGCCAACCAGCATCTCTTTGAACTCATGCACGTGCATCAGGAAGCGCTCGGCATGGGCTCGACCATCGTAGGTGCCGTCCTGAAAGGACACCGATTGGTTACCTTCAACGTCGGCGATAGCCGTTGCTACCTGTTCAGCGCAGGTCAATTAGTGCAGCTCAGCCATGACGACGTGCCCGAAGGAGAGAACAACCAATTTAGGTCCCGCCGGTCCCACGCCCTCAGTCAGGCGTTGGGTGGCACCTCACTTCCCGTAGCGATCGAGCCCCACATCACCATCGACGCGCCGCTTGCGCCCGGAGAAACCCTTCTCCTCTGCAGCGACGGACTCACCGATATGGTCGCCGACCAGATCATCAGCTACACTTTAAGGACGACTGAAAGCCCTCTTCGATCTGCGCGCAAGCTGGCCGCTGAGGCATTCAACGCTGGGGCACGCGACAACATCTCCTTGATGGTTGTCCGCCGCTCCGACGTTCAAAATACCCAAATAGTCTAGAGGAGATGCTCAGGGCAGATAAGGCTGACGCTGAGATCCGCGTAGAGACTGGCAAGACGATCCAGGTCGAGGAATTCATCGAAACCTGATGCGATCGCGGATGATGTCGAAGAGGACGGCGACTCTGGAGGCGCCATGATACTCGGGCGCATGTCGACGACATCCATCTTGAAGCACTTCAGCGCGAATTAGCTTCCTTCCGGTAAGGGCCTGTCGGTGGCTTTCGGATCCCACAAACGAGAGCTCTTCGCCAGACGCCTTTCGAGACCAACCGCTTTCTCAAACCGATCGATCATCCGAGCATCGGTCGTGGCGAAGCCGATTGGCAACGTCGACCCCGGCGTGATCGCAACCCGCACCGTGAATGCGAGCGTCGCTCCGGCCTTCACGAACTCCAGGCTTGCGGGAAGGCTTCGCGAGCGCATCGATCGCCCCCGCTCAAACAGATGCCGGAATCTACCCATGATCTCTTTATCGGTTCCGNTGGATATCCAACAACATCGAAGTCACCGATCGCTCGCCCTCTTCTCCGCGCANCCGCGTTGCGAAGCGCAGCAATGGAAGTCGACAGGTCGAGCGAAGCTCCCCAAGCCGTACTGGCGCTTCGGGCCCAAATAATCTCGAAGCTCTTATCGGTGGAGAATTTCTGACGCGCAGCCAGGTAAGCGATCGCACCCGTGTTGTCGGGAAGATAGATCGATCCCGCGATGCCGCGCGTCGATTGGGGCGTACCGGTCGGCTGTTCGCGTTCTATCCACCTCTCGATGTCGAAGTATCCATCCCTTCTTCGAAGAAAATTCGAGAACCGCGTGTCTCCGAATACCGCATCGACGAATTGCAGGGTGGGGAAATCGGGGACCGGGGAAAAATGCGCCTTTCGGGCCGATGACATACCCTCGAGAAGCAATCTGAAACTCACAAACTTTTCGATCCTTACCCCATAGTCGATATCGATCTTGGGTCCTTCTGAAAGATCGAGAAAATCGGAAGTACGATAGGTCGACCATCCGTAGCCCTTCGGCTCGACGTGCCCAATTGAATACAGGTGGATCGAGTCGGCGTCCCCTGCTCCCTTCTTGTTGCGCACGAAGTCACGGAAGTTCGAGGTGAATGCTTCCTCCGCGAACCGACGCGGCACCTCCTTCGATAGCGCAGAGGGTGTCACCTCGATCAGGTGACGGCTGCCGTACGACCGCTCGGAAGGCAGGATGGTGCTAGCCACCATGTCGAACGAGACGGTCTCGTTCCACGTTTCGACGGAAACCATCCTCGGCATGCCGTCGCCGGACGAAGAGAAAAGCTCGTCAGCCGCGGGTTGCAGAGATGCAAACTCGCCCTCCAGGAGGACATGACCGCGCGCCACCAGATCCGAGAGCACGATCTCCATTTCCCTTACCGAGAAACCGAAGAAGGTCCGCAACCTCTGCACCGGTATGCGTTCGAACATCCGTAGCAAGCGAAGAACGAACTCGTCGACGACCGGGAGACGGCGATCTCGGGACACATTCAGGACGAACGAAAACCTGCGACAAGGTATTCTGAATCCGACCGTGTCGACGAGGATCCGATCCGACTTGCCGCTGGAATCCGTCATGACGACGACTCCGCTCTTACGATCTTGCCGGACGGCATACCGCGTACGTATTCCAGCACGCGTCGCATCGGGCTCCTCTTTGCCACTCTGCTCCACATCTTGGTAGCGCCGACGATGACGAGGCGCTCCTTGGCGCGTGACATCGCCACGTTGCAACGGTTCATATTTCCGACGTGACCAACGGTGCCTTTGGCGTTGCACCTTACGAGCGAGACGATGACGATCGCATTCTCCTTGCCCTGATACGAATCCACCGTGTCAAGTCGGATCAAATCCCTGAACGTCGCCGGCAAGTCACTCTGGGCGAGCAGGCGGTCAAGAAGCCCGCGCTGTTCTTTGTACATGCATATTATGCCGATCGGATAATCGTCTCCCAAGCCAGCAAGATGGTCCGCGATTTCATGACTCTGCTGGAGGCGCTTCAGCAGATCTATTATCGCCTTTGCCTCCGCCACGTTGGCGATGTCCCACGGGTTCCGTTCGTCAGGCTTTTCGAGATGGTTTTTCTGCGCGGATGTGTCGATCCATGTGACGCAGGACGGCAGTATGCTCTTGACCGCCGCGCTTGAGAAGAAGGCATCGCCGTTACGCTCCGGGGAGGTGACGAGCACGACGCCATTCGGCTTATAGAAGATATCCGAGACGAGATCGCAAATGGGCGGAGCCATCCGGTACTGCTCATTCAAGATTTGCCCGCTCTGCACACCGTAGGATGAGACGAATGCGCGCTCGAACTCGCTCCGCTGAATGTCGGCAGTCTGGGCCTGCGAGAACTCCCTACAAAGTTCGCGCGTCACGAGGTCGTCAACCATCGGCTTGAGTTGGAAATGGTCGCCTACCAACAATACCCTCTTGCCCAATTGAAGGGGAACCGCAAGTTCGCCAGGGGTGCAGCGCGCCGCCTCGTCGACGATGACCCAATCGAAGTCCGTCTGGTCTATTCGAACCCGCGTCTGTCCCAAACCTACGCAGGTGCCGGTCACAATCGTCTTCGTCTTTGCAAGAAACTCCTCGAAGTTCCTCGAACTGGAGGACAGCGCGTTCGTCCATTCTTGCGCGAGCGATAGCAGTCGTCCCATATTTGACGCATCCGCTTCAGGTACTCCGCGCTCTTCACGCAGACTCTCGAATGCCAATCCCAGCGTACCTGCGGGATTTTCCGGAGACAGTTCTTCAATTCCCGCGGCCTTCATGATGGCTGCGAAGGCCTTCCGGACGGTGCGGAGAGCGGCATGGAGACGCCTTTCGTCCTCCGACCGATGTCCACCGCGCCCGATTTCCTCAAGTAGATACTGGTAACGCCGGGCAAGGGACCCCGCCTGCCTGTCAAGGTCGACTGCCGCCTGCGCGAAACGGCGGTCTATTCCCAGGGACGACGCCAAAGACGACACCCGGGACCGGATCGAATTGGAGAATGAAACCCCGTAGCGCTCGCGGACCGACGCCGTATGATACGGCTTTACCGCGGCAGTGATGTTCTTCGATCCTATTCTCAACAGATTGGGACGGTGGCCGAACCCTCGGAAGGTCCGCAAGACCGCTTCGATCACGTTGTTGACCGCTTCGTGCGATTGGCTCGCTATCAGGATCCGCTCGGCCTTTCGGTCGGTCGCCAACCAATGAGCAAAAGCGGCAATGAACTTCGTCTTTCCCGTGCCGGGCGGTCCTTGGAGCAACCCCACCGGTCCTTGCTTTGCCACGTCGGCAAACGCCTTTCGCTGACCTGCATTCAGACCGTATTTGGCGATGGATTCAGGTTCGATCGGGAATTCGAAGTCGATTGCGTCGGCGGATCCGCCAGTGTCAAAATAGTCCAGCAGTCCCTTGATGGGCGATTCTTTCGCGATGATCCGGTCGACAGCACGCTTTCGTCTATCGTACGAGGTTTGCTGTTGGCGCTCGACCAACTGTACTGTATCGCCCTTCCGCAGATTCCACTCGAGATCCTTGATCGTCAGTTGGGATCCGTCCGTACCAGCAACGTCCAGACGTCCGATGCGCCGCCTTCTGCTTGCGACATTTACGTCGACAGATTCCTCCGGATCAAAATCGAAATTACCTCGCAGGATGTCGTACTTCGCGACCCAGCCTACCCCGGTCGAGACGACTTCAGAAGCGATCGTTACTTCCGGAACGAGATTCTGCTCGAGTTCGATGGACCTCCGCCAGAACCGAGCGGTATCCAATCGAACCGGCGCCTCGACGGAGTCCGGGACCGTTTCGGCGATGGGCGGCTCTCGCACCAAATCTTCGCTGGCGCCTTCCTGGGAATCATCCTCGATCCTAATTCCCGAGAGCAGGTCGATGAGCTCCGAAATCTCCGGCTCTCGCGATCTCCGGATCTCGATCGCCGCCTCGATCCGTTCGCATCTTTCGCTTTCCCGAAGCATCAGATCAAAGCCGATAGGTGTAATTTCGACATCCGGCTCCTTTTCCGGAGCGGAGAGGATATTCATCTGGAACCCAAGTCCGAAAACGAGATACCTGACGATGCCCTCGCCGAACCTGTAGGCCCGGGCAAAATAGTATCCCCGGTCAGACGGAAACGAGCCCGACGCGTCGGCAAGCCCGATCGATACAACTGGCGCCGGAGGTCTCTCGAGTTCGGTGACGACATCGACCAACATGTCCCGCACCGTGTCCAATGTCTCGATTGCTGGCCGCTCCAGTTCGCGCGACAATTGCTCCTTGCAGCCCAGCAATCGAGGATCGGCAGCCTTTTCCAGCAACTTCTTGATTACGGATACCGTCGCAAATCGATCGAGATGCTCGCCGCTCAACCGCTCCCAATTTTCAGGTAGCCATGCGGGTCTATCGACCTTCTCGCCGCCGAAATCTCCCGTTTCGAACAATCCCGCCACGGCCGGGAATGCCAAATCTCCTTCCACGCGCACAAAAATACATTTGGCACGGAGATTCCCGTGTTGGAGGCCGGCGCGATGCAGGGCGATGACGGCGGATAGAAGTCCGAGCGCGACCCGCGACGCGGCGAGAGCCGAAATCGGGCCACATTCATCAAGCGGCAGCCCATCGGACCGTCCGTACGTTACGAAGGCTCCCATCACCGAAAGGCCGCATGGCCCGAATTCGGGCAATCCTTCGGCCTTCGCGTCTCTGAGCTTTGTCACCCCTTGGAAGAGGCGAAGCAACGACAGGTCCGTTTGCGCGGTCTGCCCGCGAAAGAGGCGCGGCCATATTTTGACGACGATCCTCTCGGATTCGGAAACCTTGGACTCGTAGGCGATACGACGCCCCTGCGCCACTGGCCCTTCTGCCGGCCATTGGAATGCCGGATTGATGACCGTCTCAAATGCATCGAGCGCCGATTGATCGGCCACGGGCGAGTCATTGGTGTCCGCAATTCGACCGAACTCGTCCGACATCTCCATTGCAGTCTGGAATCGGGCCGAAGCAGAAGATCCAATTGCTTTGGAAAGCCAGGCGAGGACATCCTCCCGCGGAGTGCCGAGGCTCTGGTTCTGCAGTGCATCGAGAGCTTCCTCACCGTGGAAAAGAATCGCACGTGCGAGCAGACCCAGGTGATACACGTCGCGCTGCCAGTCGTTCGCCAACTCGATATCCGCAACCAACGGGGCCGCATAGCCGGCTAGTTCACTCAGCCAATCGCCGGGAAGTTCGTCGTCCGGCAGTATCGCCGAGGTAAACCCTCCGATGGAAAGGCGTGTCGTCGATTCAACCCATATGTTGCGAAGACCCAAATCGCGATGCGCCACCTTTCTTACGTGCAGCTCGGCGACCGCATTCAGGAGAGTCCGAACCAACGCAACGCGGTCGTCCCATCCTATTTCCTCTCTGGTCCGCTCTAGATAGTTTGGTAGTGCCATCCACCCCTTCGGCAGGCGTCGGAGATCGAAATGCTGCGTAAGGATTTCCGATCGCGTTTCACCGATGACTTCGAGAATCTGCCCATCCGCAAGCAGTTTACTTCGCACCTGGCTCAAATAACCGATCGTCCGCAAGTCGCGGTGAGCGATGTGAAGCCGATTGTCAGGNTGTGTTGAGGTGGACCGGGAGACGATCGAACGCCCACATTCGAAGGATCGCCNGAATGCCGCGAATCCTGCTTGAGCACGGAGCGATGTTCGGACCAAACGGCCTTGGGGTGAACGAACAGATTCTCCTGGACAACGCGGTAGCCGTCCCAGTCGACTTCCTTTGGCTTGAAACGCCTGCTGGTCTTGGTCAGGCGGTCGAATTCCGGTCCGTAGCTGTGTGCCTTTCTCGGTCGCAACGGCTGCGATTCAAGGAGCGAGCATCGACGCACGGGATCCACGATCGTGGGCAGTTGAGCAACCGTAAATATTCGGTCGGCCTCGCCCGGGGGGAGAGTCGCGGGGCCAGCGGTCCCAGTCATCAGAACGGCCGAGTCGACGTAGAACTGAAATCCCGGAATGGCGTCCCGTATGACTTTTCCCAGAACACGCGCTTTATGAGCGACGGAATAGACCGGCGACCTGCCGCGCGGGCGATCGTCGACCAGCCACATGTCGCCATTGCAGGTAAGGACCCCGTTCCAATCCTTGATCTCCAACAGAAGGACCCGATCATCCATTACGATCAGCGCGTCGATGTCCAACGGCCTGTCGCGAGGCGGCAAATATTGGAACGACGCGTACAGGAGCCAATTATCGGGAAGTGCGGCGGAAAGCGCCGTAAGCGCCGGAGCTTCGCGCGGATGTATTCCCGCGCTGTTCAAATATCGAATACGACAGCCCACCCGGCCCCGCTCCCCGTCTCCGCCCTGGCCCGATTATCCTTGGTTCTCAATAACACGCAAGGGTTCCAGCCCGAGCCTTAGGCAACCATTCATCGTCCGGCACCTGCCTCAGCGAGCCATCGGCATTGAGCCTCGGGCGTTGCGCAAGGGAGTTTGTTGGGGGCGCTCGCCGCGAAAGAAGAGCTGCGCTAGCGGCCCGCTCAATCCCGCCGCCCGGAGCGTCCTCGAAACTCCCTCAGCCCCAACCTGAAACCCCATCGCAGCGACCCGAAACCGGCGCCGCCTCCTCACGAAAGGAACGCCTCCCCGTGCAATGCAAGAACGACAACCCCCTCAAGATCACTCTTCCCGCTTTGGCGATGCTTGTTCTCTCGGGCTGTGGCGGCCAGTCCGTCTGCGCCGATGGCGACGTGCTCAAAACCGTGAGAAAGCTGTTCGATCAGCAACAGTTCGGTCAGTTCATCCAAGCCCCGCCCGGCATCTTCGTCGTTCAGGAGAAGAGTGCCACTTTGACCTCCACGGACGAGCAGGGCGGAAAGAGCTTCTGCTCGGTGCTGATTCAGCTCGACATCCTGGAAATGTCGAGGTTCACGGGAACGTCAGAGGCTGACCTTGCGAAAATGAAAACCGAAGCCCCGAAAAGAGGCCTTCCTCTGACGAAGGACTACCTCGTCAACTACACCGTCCAGCCGATGGCGTCTGGGCGGAACCATGTGACGGTGCTGCCGTGAGCACCACCGTTCAAAGCTTCGAAAAGAACAAGCGACCCACACGGCTCATCATCGCCCTGCTGCTCTCGTTCGTTTGCATCGCGCCCGCCAACGCGGAGAGCATCAACTTCTACAAGAAGGAGACGGACAAATTCTGGTCCGTCTACGGCGACGCCGACACCGAGACGGGACAGGCCACTTGCTATGGCAGCGTCAGCAAGAAGGACGGCTCCTGGATCCAGATCCACCGCTCACTCGTTGACGGCGAGCTCTGGGCCATCGCCCGCCACACCGCCTGGGAGATCGACGGCGACGGCCGAGGCACCCTGCGCTGGAAATTCTACAGCGCCAACAAGGACTCCTACATCGACGGCACCGAATTCACTTACGACATCCGCAACAAGAACACGATCCTGATCCTGCAGATCGCGCCCAAGCGATTCTCCGAGGTGCTCTGGAACACCCGGTATTTCACCCTGGTGATGCCCGGCAATCNTCCAGAACCTCTCTGTCAGCTTCGAGCGCAAGGGTTCATCCATGCTCGACGCNTCTCGCCGAATGCGTTCATCAGAATGAAAGGAAGTACAAAGACTTCAAGCCAACATTTGAAAAAGTTCCAGACTCGATAAAAGACAGGATCTGAGCGCGAGTAATGAGCGCCGAAGACAAGCTTAAACGCGCGATCGTCTGCCTCCTTAGGGCTAAATCCAGGAGTTCTCGCGTCAACCAAGGTCCGGCCTGCTTCGGGTAGCCAAGCGTCCCGATCGTCCAGCACCTTTGAAATCCCGTAGTCCGTAATTTTCGGAATGCCTTGGGCAGTGACGAGGATATTCCGCGGATTGAGGTCGCGGTGCACGAGGTCGTGCGACATCTGTGCGTACTCTATCGCGCTAAGAAGCGGATTGGCCGAGGTTTCTCAGAAAGGCATTCCAGCCGAGCGCTCCGTAACGGAGAATCCAATCCCTCAAGGTTGTCGTCGATCCACTCCATTGCCAGAAACCAACGGCCGGACGCGTCCCGATCCACAGTTAGCATGGTAACGATGTTGGGATGCTGTAGCCGCTCCAGGGCGTTTACTTACCGAGTGGAGGACGCGCTCGATCGCTCCTGGTCGGCGGTCTGCTTCATTCGCTTGATAGCGGCGAATTTGTTGGACTGAAGATCGACCGCTTTCTGAATTGTGCCCATTCCGCCTTCCTTGATTTCAGGGAGCAGAATGAGCGGTCGCAGGGTGGTCGCTGAAGGCCGGCGCCCTGTGATGGTGTAACTCAGTAATGGAGACTGTTGCCCGACGCTTCGCCAAGCGAAGCAGATTACCGGATTTGGCTCTCGAACGAAAATGAGTGAACCGCTTTCAAAGCGCGCGTGTTTTCTATACTTATTCGACCATAAGTTGGAGGATTCTGCTAGGCGATCCCTTGCCTAGGCCGGCTAGCTGGGGGAAATCGTTGCCTTCAGCTGTGGAATTCTGCCCGTCTTGTGCATGGTCCCGTGACGAACGAGCGGAGAGAACGCAGCATGGCGCTGGTCCGTGTGCTTGAAATCGAGAACTTTCGGGCGGTGAAAGCCCTTCGCTGGTTGCCTGGTCCGGGCATAAATTGTCTGGTCGGGCCGGGCGACAGCGGCAAGTCGACCATCCTTGACGCCATCGATCTTTGTCTTGGTGCACGCCGATCGCTTTCCTTCACCGACGCCGATTTCCATGTTCTGGATTTCGGTCAACCGATCCGCATTGCGCTGACGCTTGGCGCCCTCGACGACCCCCTGAAGAACATCGACGCCTATGGCGACTTCCTCGTGGGCTTCAATGCGGCCACCGGGTTGGTGGAACCGGAACCCGGCGCCGGGCTCGAAACCGCACTGACGCTTCAGCTCATCGTCCAAGATGATCTCGAGCCGGAATGGACGCTAATCTCGCCGCGTGCCCAGACCGCAAGTCGGACACGCAATCTTAATTGGGCTGATCGCACGCGGATCGCTCCGGCGAGGCTTGGCGTCGCCGCGGGTATGCATCTGACGTGGCGACGAGGGTCTGTGCTGACCAAGCTCACAGACGGTAACGCGGATGCATCAAAGGAGCTGACGCGGGCGGCTCGTGAGATGCGCAACGCTTTTGACCAAAAGGAACTTCAAGAGCTCGAGGAACCACTGAAAGTCGTCACGGCGGCCGCAGAGGACATGGGCGTACCAGTTGGAACGGCCGTGCAGGCGTTGATCGATGCGGGTTCGGTCACATTCACCGGCGGCACTATCTCACTCCATGATGAGCAGGGAGTGCCACTGCGTGCTCTCGGACTTGGCTCATCGCGGCTGCTGATCGCTGCGCTGCAGCGGAAGGCGGCCGACAAGGCAACGACGTTTCTGATCGACGAGCTGGAATATGGGCTTGAGCCTCACCGGATCATCCGCCTGCTCGGTGCGCTGGGCGCCAAGGAAGACGTGCCGCCGCTGCAGGTCTTTGCAACGAGCCACTCACCTATAGCCGTCACCGAGCTGAGCGCACACCAGCTTCATATCGTGCGCAAGAATGACGAGCAGCACACTGTCCGCCGCGCGAGCGACGCCGGGGACGTACAGGGCACGATCCGGGCCCACGCTCATGCATTGCTTGCCTCGTCCATTGTGGTGTGCGAGGGCGGAAGTGAAATCGGTCTGATGCGCGGCCTGGATCAGCATTTCACTACTCTTGGCGATAAATCGCTCGCAGCATGCGGCGCGGCCTTGGTCAACGGCAACGGCGACGAAACCTTCAGCCGCGCAATCGCTTTGCAGTCTCTGGGCTACCGGACGGCTATCCTGCGAGACAGCGACAAGCCCGCCCCCACGCAGGAGGAAGCTACGTTCATTGCGAAGGGCGGCAAAGTGTTCGCATGGGGCGGAGGACGAGCGCTTGAACAGGAATTGTTCGCCGCGCTTCCCGACGACGCCGCTAATGATCTCCTTGATCTCGCTATTGAGGTGAAAGATCGCGCATTGATCGAAGCGCATATCAAGACAATTTCGAAGAACGCAAAAACACTCAAGGACCTAGAAACTGAGGCATTGATAGATGGCCTCAGCCCCGATACGCGCACGCTTCTCGGAAATGCAGCGGCGCGCTTTGGATGGCTTAAGACAATCAGCACGATGGAGACGGCGGGCCGGACTATCGTCGGTCCCGCTTATAACGAGGCTGATGCCAGTCTTACCAACGTCATGGACGGCGTTCTGGACTGGGTCGAAGATGGCGGCCGCTGAAATCGACCTTCGCACAATTGGGCGTGGGCTGGTGATAGCGCCAGCCGGCTGTGGCAAGACCCAGCTGATCACGGATGCTCTCGCAAGGCATGACGGGNTCAAAACCCATCTTGGTGCTGACTCATACCAACGCGGGGGGCGCCGCACTCCNGCGGCCGTCTCGAAAAAGCGAACGTGAAGCCGGGCGCTTACCGCGCCGCAACACTGGACGGCTTCGCCATCAGGCTTATTTCGACGTTTCCTCAGCGAGCCGGGCACGACCCGCGAATTGTAACTGCCGCCCGGCCGAACTATGAAGCGATCCGTGACACGGCAACGCGGCTCGTTGCCGCCGGGCACCTCCATGACGTTCTCGCCGCCAGTTTCGCGCAGCTATTTGTGGATGAGTACCAGGACTGCTCGATCCGCCAGCACGCCCTCGTAACTTGGTTAGCTCAGAGTCTACCCACAGCCATCGTCGGAGATCCGTTTCAGGCAATCTTTGGATTCAACGCCGCCGACCCGTTGGCAGATTGGCAGACGGACGTACTCTCGTTTTTTCCCAAAGCGGGAGAACTTAACATTCCGTGGAGGTGGAACAACGCAGGCGCGCATGACCTAGGTCGGTGGCTGCTGTCGATACGGCCCGACCTCGCGGCAGGCAAGCCCATCGATCTTCGGAACGCACCTAGCAGTGTGCAGTGGATTCAGCTTGACGGTCGCCAGGACGAAGCGCTGCGGCTTGGGGCAGCCGCTGTGGACGCGCCGGGCGACACGAAGGTCTTGATCATCGGCGATAGCACGGACCCTCGTGGACAGCGTCGTTTGGCCCGCCAAGTCGAAGGAGCTGTCACGGTCGAGGCTGTGGACCTGCGTGATCTGACGGATTTTGGCAGTGCCCTCGACCTTGCCAGGTCCGAAGCGCTTTCCGTTGTGGCCGGTTTTGCGGAGAATTTGATGAGCGCGTTTTCCGCAAACGACCTGGTCCGGTCGGTTGCGGCCACCCGGGCCGGTAAACTCGGACGGGCCCTGACCGCTATCGAGCAAGCAGCCGTAAGATTTGAAACTTCGCGGTCGCTTGCAGATGTCGCGGATCTCCTCACCGCCATTAACCGCGCCGGCGGAGTTCGCTGCTACCGTCCTGCAGTCTTGGCCGCAGCACAGCGCGCTCTGCAACTTGCAGCCTCTCTCGACGGGCCATCGTTTCGAGAGGCGACGGTGACGATCCGAGAATACTCTCGGCTCATTGGCCGGCCGCTCGCGAAGCGGTCCGTCGGAAGCACCCTGCTCCTGAAAGGTCTCGAAGCCGACATCTCGGTCGTCCTCAATGCGGGCGCCCTCGACGCGCGCAATCTCTACGTTGCGATGACCCGTGGGTCACGCCAGGTCTTGGTTTGCTCGCCCTCGCCAATTCTCAATCCACCCTGGTAAGTCACGCTACGGTGGGTCGACCCAGGACACTTGCGCTGTGGACATATACACAATAACGCCCCGCCCGGCCCCTGTGACGCGCAGATAGTCGCGCAGTTGCGCCACATGTGCGCTGTGTGCCGCCGGCGCGGGATTCACGTCTGACTTCCAGTCGATGACGAGGGTGATGCGCTCTTCCTCTATTGCGGCAGCATCCGCACGACCCGCAAGAAAACGCGGCGGATTTGCCGCCCAGAGCGGAACTTCGGGCACCATTTGCGCGAGGAAGGGCGCGAGTTCCGGCAGCGCCAATGTGCGCAGCGCCGTCTCGGCCATCTCGATCGCGTCGGGCTTTGCGACATCCGTCGGGTCATCGGATTGCAGTTGAGCAAGCAGCTCGGCTGCGCGACGGGTGGCCTTTTCACGAAGGCGTTCAAGTTCACCGGTCAGAAACTCTTCCATAAGCTTGTGCAGGATCGTACCCCGGAGGGCGCCCGCCCCTACAATCCGCGCCCTCACGTCGGACGCCGCATCGACCACGAACACATCAACAAGGTCGGCGCTGCGATCAGCATCGCGTTCGCTCGGACGGTCCCATGCGATCGGCGGCGAAGCCGCGGCCAGCCGCTCGCCTTCGGCCGCAAATACCGGCACGGTCTGATTGTTGGCGATGGGCTGCGGAACGCTCATGACAGGCTCCGGCAACACGTCAGCTCGAATCTCGGAAAGTCGCTTTTGCCCAAGGTCCATCACCCGCGACCACGACCGTGAGGGAGCGCCAGGCAGATCGGGGATCACTAAGAGATCTCGCGCGCGGGTCGTTGCGACATACCAAAGCCGCTCGCGTTGCCGCGCCTCGCGAAACTCCTCCTCTTCGCGGGCGGCCGCCAGAGCGGGCGGCTCGATACCCCCAACGATCCAGTGAATCGTATCATCGGATTGCCGATAGACGAACTGATCCTGGGGCTTGAAGCGCGTCGACGAATTCACGGTGATGACAACCGGCCATTCCAGCCCCTTGGCGCTGTGCATGGTGACGATCTCCACCGAGTCTTCGGACGCGTCGACCCTTCCTTCCGGATGCCGACGCTTGCTCTGCCATCCGCGCTGGAGATCGAGCGCAAATCCGCGCAGCCCGGCAACGTTGTAGGGTCTGGCGAGTTCGACGATGGCGTCAAGGTTCGCAAGCGCGCGCGCGTTGCGCTGGCCGTGCCGAGCGGCCATGATCACTCTCAGGTTCAGGCGCTCGATTGCGAAGGCGACGAGCTGCATCGGTGTGAGTTCGGCGGCAAGACGATGCAGCTCCTGGAGCTTCACCAGAACGTCCTTAGCGAGCGGGTTAATGACCTCGTCCGCAGAGGTTCTCAGCTGGAAGCGCCGGCGTCCGTCCTGATCGGGAGCTAACGCCGCCGTGATATCAAGAAGGTCTTCGTCGCGTAGTCCGACAATGGGACCTCGCATAAGTGCGCCGAAGGCGAGAGTGTCGAGTGGATCGGAAAGCACACGGACCAGAACGAGGATGTCTTGAAGCTCCTGGCGCCGGAACAGCGCGTGACCTGCCTGAGAGGCCACCGCGATGCGTTGCGCTTCGAGGGCGCGTTCATAGCGCCAGAGATCAGCGTGGGTCGGCGCAAGCAATGCAATGTCGCCTGCGCGCAAGTATCGTTCCGTCCCATCCGGGGCGGAAATTTTCAAGGCGCCAATCAGGCGCGCGCACAGCTTGGCAACGGCTGCCGCTTCCGCTTCGCGGTGATCCTCGGCGCTCGCGTCACGCGGAACGTCGATTGTGAGCTTCGCTGCCGCACTCAACGGCAGCGGCGGTAGCGCAAGCGTCGGAGCGAGTGGTACGAAGCCCGGTTGTCCCGCCTTTGCAAGGACGTCTTGGAACACGTGGTTGACGTGCGCAATAACCTCCGGACGGGATCTAAAGTTCGCGGTAATATTAAGCAGGCAGCCGTTTTTGGCTTCTGCAATCGCGGACTTCGCTAGCGCGTAAGACTCTACGTCAGCGCCGCGAAAACGATATATCGCTTGTTTGGGGTCTCCCACCAGGAACAGCGCCCCGGAGCGCAAGACTGCACTGCTCCAAGTCGAGGGCTTCGACCGCGCGGCTATGCAGAATACGATCTCCGCCTGCACGGGATCCGTATCCTGGAACTCATCGACGAGCAGGAAGGGATATCGGCCGGCAAGCCAAGCGCGAATATCGGGATTCTCGCAAACAAGCGCGCGCGCCTGCCGTAGCAGGTCGTCGAAATCGAGGACGGCGGCTTCGCGTTTGCGCAGGTCGTATGCCTCGATTACCTCGGTCAGGTGCACAGCCAGTTCATGCGCTAGGGTTTGCGCGATGCAGCCAATTAACGCTCGATAGGCTGCGCGAACCGCCTCGAAGTGTTCCGTCGCTTCCTCTGCGCGACGCCTTCCATCCACCTCGCCGAGACCTTGCTTCCAAGCCCGCATCCTATCATAAGGCAGCAAGTCGATACTTTTCTGCCGCATCATACTGATACGGGGTGGCTGGGTCAGGCGCCACAACGCGGAAAAGCCAGCATAGGCGTGATCGCCCGCGAAGAACGCCGAAAGGCGCTCGAGATCCGCGATAAGGCCCGCTGTCCACGTCTCTCCCGGTCCCGCGGTATGCCAGCGGGAAAATGCAGAGACGGCGTCTGCGAAGGTACGGTCCGGGCGAGTTGAGAAATCCGGCGCTCGCACGGTCGCGCTGCGATGATCTCGCCGGAGGATGGCAAGCTCGCGCGCACGGTTGACTACCCCCAGCGGGTCGTCCTTTGCAAGGATAGCAATCGGGCTGTCCCGTTCGTCGCTCCCGGCCAGCACCTTCTTCAGCCAGGTCGCAAGCACTTCATCAAAAAGGGCATCGGCAATGGTCTCGTCAACGACACGCGAACCAGGATCAAGGCCAGCGTCGATCCCGTTCGCACGAATAATGCCTTGACAAAAGCCGTGAATCGTTGTGGCAGTGATTTCTCCGATACGTGGCGCGGCCTCATCCAGGTGTGCGCGCGCGGCTGTGCCTAAGGGCAACGAAAGAACCCCGGCGAGTGCGGGCGGCTGCCGTCCATGGCGAAGCTCGTCGACGGTCCAGCGTATGCGCGCCTCGAGCTCGCTCGCTGCAGGTTCGGTGAAGGTGATCGCTGCAATCTTGGAAGGATCAATCCCGCTCGCGATCATCATCGCGACGCGGGCGGCCATCAGCGATGTTTTTCCGGTGCCAGCCGCAGCCTCGACCAGCATGTTGGTTTCAAAGTCCGTGAGCGCACGCCGGCGGGCATCGAGATCAGGCACGTTCACGGGCTACTCCAAAGTTTGTCTAGCGTGCTGTTCGCCTGAGCAAACAGGAGACGCTTTACGCGGCGGTACGAATCGAGGTCCGCAGGCAGGGCGACGGTAAGCGGATCGAAGAATGCAGGCGCTGGCCCGGGTGCAATCTGGCCATTGCGTTGCAGGTGAACGCCGGCCGCCGTGAATGCGATAGCCTGGTCGATGGCCTTCGTCAGCTCTTCGTCTGCAAGGCTTAGCGTTCGAGCCGGGTCGTGTTTTAGGTACGTCAGCTGCGAGCTCAGGCTCCGGACATCAGGAAGAAGAGATCGTACTGCGAGGCCGTAGAAGACGCGCTGAAGTTCAGCACCGCGATCGAATACGACAGGCTTTTTTCGCTCAGGCGCCGTCCCGACCTTATAGTCAGTGATGACCGCTGTGCCGCGCGCTGCATCTTCGTCAAGACGATCAATTCGTCCCCGGAAGCCAATTCCGGTCTGCCCGATTGGGACAGGCGAGCGTGTAGTCCACGGATGAGGCCCATCTCCAGGCTCGCCAAAGGAGAGCTCCGTCCAGCTCTTGCCGCGTGGTTCACCTAGCGCCTCCTTCAGTCCTCGCAGTGCACGCTCGCGAGCCATCTCTACTGTGTGACGCCAGAGAAGGCTCGGTGGAACAGCCCTCGCGAGCGGCCAGCACTTGGTGAGGCGTGCTGCTTCTTGATCCAGGGCGATACCAATTTCGTCGAGATTTTGTGGTACGCCATGTTGTAACACGCCACCAATAAGAGCGTGGACGAGTTCGCCGAAGGCGCGATGGTCAAGCGCGAGCGGTTGAGGGTCAAGATTCGGCTCGCGCCAATGAAGGGCGTATTCCCAGATGAAGCCCTGCGGATCGCAGAGAAGGCGATGAAGGGATGTGGTGGATTGAACGTTGGCGAGGGCATCCACCACGAGCGGGTGGTCGGGGCGGACTCTTCCGTCATGAGCCGTGTGCTGCTCGCCGTCCCACCACGCACGCCAGCAGGCACGGCTTGCGCGCACTTGGGGGTCCTTGCCTGCGTCAGTCGGGCGAGCATAGAGGCGGTCGCTTTCGCTGAAGGCATGTGCGGGGATCGCGCTCCGCCCGACCAGACGCTCTCTCTCTTTGGGCCACAATGTGCTGGCTGCCTGCAAGGATCCAGTCCCACTTCTGTAAGCGCGCGACAGCGAGTAGCTGGTCGATTGGCCGACGATGATGTCGTGCATCATCTGGTCACCTTCGGCCGCCTCAGCAGATGGAAGTCGTAGTTGCCCAAGCAAGTGCTGGGGTAGCAGTGGATTTTCGTTCGACCGTCTTGGCCATGTGTTCGCATCCAGGCCGATCAGGCGAACGTGCGCGCGCGGGGCCGCCGCCACGTGACGCGCAGGTCCCCATGCGATAGAGTCCCCAGGTTCGCGTCCGTCGGAAACGCGCATGGCCTGCAAGGAGAGCTCGACTGCGTATGGGGGCGCCATGCGCAAAGCATCCCGCCACAGTGTCAGTGTCGGCCCTTTCAAAATGCGGCACCCGACTGCTTCGGCCGACGCAATCCCGCCGGCCAAGTCTTCGAGAATCGGCAACAATGCCCCCTCCGCGAGGTCACCGTTCGCGCGCTCGCCTCGAGCTTGTTCCAAAGCGTGTCGCCAAAGCCCCAGACTCGTTAGCGCAGCACTTCGCCGCAAGCCTTTGGCCCAGTCACTGGGCAGGTTTTCTTTGGCTGGGCTACGCGGCAGCCGAGCAAACAGGAGCCTTACGCGATCCTGAGACAGCCCGCGTAGTAGGATGTCCGCGAGAGAAGCGCAGGCCTGTCCTTCGCGGGTCGCTAGCGCTGGAATACCGTGTGTGAAATGCACGGGCATCCCTGCTTCGCGCGAGAGAACCAGAAATGCATCGTCCCAGGCTGCTGGCGAGGCTGCCGAAATTGCGATCTCGTCGGGAGCAGCTTTTCCGTCCGCCACAAGCGCGCGCGCCCATCGCAACGCCTCCCGCACTTCATTTCGCGGATCGGCACAGAGATCGGCGGAACTGTGCGATGCTTTACCGGAGGGGCGCGTTTCAATCTCTCCAGCGAACCAGGCGCGCCGGCTGTGTCGTGATGCAATCCATCGCACCGGCACAACATCGCAGAGCGCCTGAATAAGGGGACGCCAGACGGCTTGGATATCGGGGATGTCTTGGATGGTGATCGCGCCTACTAACTTTGGAGCGAAGCGAAGCCGCGTCAGGGCAGCTTTGACCAAATCGGGGGGCGTCAGCATTCCGGACGGCAGAGCGCCTCGGACGCGGCGTTCGAGCAACGCAAAATCCCTGAGCCGGGCATTGTCGGGATAAGAAGCCGGGACCTCCATGTCCCACCAGTCTCGGAGCGACGATAGGACGGCCAGGGGCATCCCCGGCAGTGCGGAAACCTTATCGATGTCCTCGTATCCACCTGCCTCGAGCGCCTGCGCTATAGCCAGATTTAAGCTCTCATGCGAGGCTGGCGAGACAAAGCCGCCGGCAAGCCGCGCTGCAAGAAGCGGCAGCGTCAAGATCTGCCGACCCATGGCCCTTTGACGAGCCGCATCGAGCCGCCGCATTCGCAGCGCTAAAGGTCCATCAACAACTACAGCATGGATTTGCATTTGGCGCCCTCTCGCCCGACTGGAATGGCGGCGATATTGCCCCCTAGGTCGTGAATTTCAAAAGCGCGACGGAAGCCCCCTTATCTACCCGTTGCCTCTATCGCGTCGGCGCTCTTGTCGACGGTGCTTTTGAAGCGCGACGGATCGTGCAGGCTGGCCTTCACCTCTTCCGCCCATTCCGATCTTGTCGACATCCACTGAACCATTTTCCCAGCATCAATCCCGCGGTTACGGGCGAGATAGAGCGACGAGATCTTCGCCAGCGCCGAGTCGCGCACGAAATTGGCGCTCTCTGGATCGATCATTGAAAACACGCGCCAAGCCCGGAAAACGGCAATCAGTTGTCCATCCTCTGCGAGCTTGAACAGCATTTGAATGATTAAGTGTTTCCGGTCACATCCCTGGGTGGCTACCCTGCCGCGGGCGGAAACATGCACCTTCGGTGAGGACAGAACATAATAGGAACATTACAATAATTGGTCATCTTTGGTCAAGAACTAGCAGCCGCGATCGCGCCGGCCGAATGCCACTGCGGGTGCGGCTTGAATGACTCTTGGGAGATCGGCCCAAACAACCATGGGTAGCCGTCGCCTACAGAACGTCCGTGCCAAACCATGGCATCACCGATATTGGCCCTTCTGTGTTTAACGGTCGTCTAGGGCTGATTTGCTTTGACGGACGCCGCTCACCGGGCCACCATTGCGAGGTATTTCAAGTGGTTATGGGGCATGCATGAGCGGNTCAATTCGAGATCGCCACGTATCAGGACCTTTTCCGTCACGTCACCGCCGATNAATGCGGCGCTGTACCGGTGCGTCCTGGACGTGTGCGCGGCAGCCGAACGTCAACTGCTGCTTTACGTCCGGCCTTCCGAGATTCTCGCCCAAGCAAAGTGGCTGAGCGAGCCGCCGACCGCGTCCGAACTGGACGCCATCCTCGACAAACTGACCGAGTGGGGAAATCTCGACTGCCAGGCCGACAACTCGCGCGTCACCTCGTTGAGCGGGTTCTATCGCCGCCGCATGCTCTACCGGCTTTCGAAGGGCGGCGTCTCCGTCGAAATGGCGCTCAGCGCCTTCGCCAAGGAGATGCAGCGCCGCGGCGAACTGCAGACGGTCGCGCTTGAAGACATCGGCAAGGGCCTCCTCACGCTGATCCACCTCGGCCGAAGCAACGATCCTGACGTCGCCAAGATCTACGAGACCCTCAATGGTCTGATGACGGTGTTCAACAACATGGCCGAGACCGCGCGGGCCTTCATGGCTGGCGTCCTCCGCGGTGTCGATTTGCAGGACGGCGACGTGGACGCCGTGTTGAACTACAAGCAGCGTCTCATCGAGTACATCCGCCAATTCGTCGGTGACTTGGTTAGCCGAAGCGGTGCGATTTCGGAAGACATCAATGCCCTTCAATTGCGTATCGACGCGATGCTCCAGTCTGTCGCCCGCCGTCAGGCACGCAACGCACCTCCAGGCGAAGAGCAGGCGGCCTACGAAGCCGAATTGAAGATGTGGGACGAGCGGTGGCAGGGCCTGCGAATGTGGTTCGTCGGCGGGTCGAACGGCGAGCGGTCCCAGAGCGAACAGCTCAGAAGTCGCGCCCGCGCCGCGATCCCGCAACTGCTTGCAGCGATCATCGCGATCAACGAACGCCGAAGCGGCCGCAGCGACCGCTCGGCGGACTTCAAAAGCCTTGCTCACTGGTTCCTCGACTGCGACGGCGACGAAGATGCCCACCGACTTGCACGAGCCGCGTTTGCGCTCAACCCGGCGCGTCACTACGCCGAAAACACCGCAGCTGCTGACGTTATCGGTGTCATTCCGTGGCATAAGGCGCCGTCCATCGTCGTTCCGCTGCGGCTCCGTGAGACCGGCTACAGCATGCCCCGCGGACGGCTCCCGCACGTTCATGATCGAAGCGCCGGGCGCAAGAAGCTCGAAGCGCAGGTTGGTGAAGAGCATGCGCAGATCGAGGCAGCCAGACAAAAATTCGCAACCGGATGCCCCTTGCTTCTCTCGGAGCTCTGGCGTCTAAACTCGCACGAGTTCCGATTTTTCCTCGATCTCTTGGGCGAAGCCATCGCGACCAAGGCCGCCGGCGACGATGGCGTCACCGAGATCCAATCCAACGACGGCCTCTATCTCATCCGGCTTGAACCGCTCGACGCGGACACGGAAGCCGAAATCGTCACCGAAGACGGCCTGTTTTGCGGTCGCGACCACCGCATCACCATCACCCCGACGGATGCCGCATGAGCGCCGCCTCGTCCACGCGGAATGAAGCGCCCGCACAGACCGGTCGCCCTGGTGGACGCGAGATCCTGCGCCAGCAGGAGACGCAGGAACACGCCGAGCGCAGGGAGGCCGTTCGCGCGCTCCTGATGCGCCCGTTACTGACGCCCACAACCGCCGAAGCAAGAGAGGCTCTCCGTCTGGTGCGACGTCACTCCGCATACCTCAGGGAGTGGTTCGCCCGCGAGGCGGGATGGCCGCTGCGCGTGGAGCGCGACTACGCTAGGCTGTGGAAACGCCCGAGCGACACAAGCGATCCTACGCGAGGATGGGCAAGTTTCAACCGCAGGCGCTACGCGATTTTCTGCCTTGTGTGCGCGGTGCTCGCGCGGAGCGACCCGCAGATCACCCTTTCAGCCCTGGGTGACCAAATCCTGTCCCTTGCAAAGGATACCGATCTCCTCAGCCGCGGCTTCATTCTCGACATGGCGGACATCCACGACCGACGCAACCTTGCATCGGCCTGCGTCGCGCTCGGCGAACTCGGCGTACTCAATGCCATTGATGGAGACGCCGAGTCGTTCGTCAAGTCCGGACAGTCGGAAGATCGGTCCCGCGACGTCCTCTACGACGTCAATCGCGGGCCGCTTGCGAGCATTCTTGCATGCGTGCGGGGGCCATCCACGTGGTCCGAGAACGATGCACCGAAGACAATCATCGATCGGATCTCGGCCATTACGGCAGACATTCAGCCGGAGACCGACGAGGGCCGCCGCGATGTCAGCCGGCGCCGCATCTCAAGGCGCCTTCTCGACGATCCCGTTGTGTACGACGACACAGTCGACGAGGCCGACATGCAATACTTCATCAATCAGCGCGGCGCGATGGCGAACCGCCTCGCGCTCGGCACCGGCCTCGTCGTCGAACTCCGTTCCGAGGGCCTTGCACTTTGCGATCCGGACGGCAATTGTAGCGACGTCGCGATGCCGGCGGACGGCACCGATGCCCACGTCACGCTCCTTGTGGCCGACCACTTGGCACATGCCGAAAGCGGCGTTCCCGATCGCCTGCAAATCGAAAGGTTCGTGGCTCAGTCGGCCAAGCGGTATGGTCGATATTGGCGGCGCAGCGCCCAGGGCGAAGCCGGCGCGCGGGAGCTGACGGCGATTGCCATCTACCGTCTCAGTCAACTCAAGCTCATCAGCATCGAAGGCGACAGCATCGAGGTTCTGCCGGCGCTTTCTCGCTACAAACTGGGCGAACCGGACATCAAGCATCGCGATGACGACGATCGGCTGCCCGACGTTTCCGAGGAGGCCGACGAATGAACTCCGTTCTTCCTTTCAACCCACAAAGCGCCGGCCCCGTCCTACCCCTTCCCGGCAAAAAGCGCTGGCAGCCTTTGCGGACCGGCGTCGTGGAGATATTTTTCTATGACGTCGAGGAATTCTGGTTCATCGACGGACACATCGTGTATCGGGGCAACAACGGCGCCGGCAAGTCCAAACTCTTAGCACTCACGCTACCATTCCTCTTCGATGCAAATCTGAGCCCGTTCCGCGTCGAGCCGGATGGCGATCGAACCAAGAAGATGGCGTGGAATCTCCTCATGGGGAGGCACAAGCGCCGCGTCGGATATGTCTGGGTCGAGTTCGGGCGCGTCGACGAGGAAGGCAACAACCAGTTCTCGTGTGGACTGGAAGCGGTCGAAGACCGCGCGAACGTGGAAAGCTGGTTCTTCATCATCGATGGAAGCCGTGTCGGTCAAGATTGCTCGTTCATCACGCCTGAAAGAGCGGTGCTTCGCCGAACGCAGCTGAAAGATGAGCTCGCTGACAAAGGCGGACACTTCTTTGACCGTGCCGACGATTATCGCCGTGCCGTGGATCAAAGACTTTTCCAACTCGGAGAGGAACGTTACCGCATCCTGGTCGACACCCTCATTCAGCTTCGCCATCCGCAGCTTACAAAGACCCCCGACGAGACGCGTCTTTCCAACGCCCTGACTGCCGCCCTACCTCCGGTCGCGGCCGAAATGATCGACACCATTGCGGAAGCCATGAGCCGCCTTGAAGAGGATCGCAGCCAGCTTAAATCCTATGAATTGGCCCACGCCGCCATCGGAAAATTCGAGCGAACCTACCGCCGCTACGCAGGCGCTCGGATTCGTACGTTTGCGCGCGAGGTCCGGGCCGCAAGAACCAAGTTCGAAGAGGCAAGCGCGCAGGTAAACAAGGCCGCCGCGCAATTGGCCTCTGCGCTTCATGAATCGACATCGGCTGAAACCGCCAACATCAATGCGAAACGCGAAGCCGAAGCGGCGGATGCGGCATACAAGGGCATCCTTCAACATCCCGACGGCCTCAAGGCGGCAGATCTTGCGACCAAACGGATCCTGGCGGAAGAGGCTGAGGGGCGGCTGACTGTATCCGAGAAACGCTCCGCAACGGCGGCTTCAGATCTGGAGACAGAGTCCGAACGCCAGCAAGCGGCAAGGGCCGACCTTGACCGTGCGATGGAAACCCTTGCCGTCAATCGAAGAAAGGCGCTCGATCTCGCCAGATCCGTCGGCATGGTCGCCCAGTTTGAGCATGCGAAGTCGTACTCCGCGTGGCCAAGCGAGCTTGTGCGCGATGGGCAGACCACTCTCCAATCCGAGCGTGGTAGTCTGCTGACCGCGATCAGGGGCCGCAGAAGCAGCATCGATGCGGTTATCGAGCTGCTTCGCGAAGTCGACAACAAGATTTCAATGCTGGCGAACGCGGAGCGCGACGAGAATGCGGGCCGTAGCCTCCGTGACGAAGCCGGCAAGACTCTCGCTGCCGCCGAGAATGCGCTGAACGATGAGATCGAAGCTCTCAGCGCGGCGTGGCGCCGCCATCTTGGGGGCTGCGGACATCTCATGGTAATAGCGACCGAGGACGTCGTGGGTGCCCTCGTCGAATGGGCTCACTCGCTCGAAGGCGAAAACCCGGCCGCTCGCGAGCTCATCGCCAAGTGTCGACTTGCATACAAGCGGCTCACCGAGGCGCTGGCCGAGCTAAAACATCAGGAGGCTGCGGTACGCGCCGAACTGGACGCCGTGGCAAAGCAGATTGCGGATCTGCAGACCGGCTCATTCGAGCGTCCTGCCATCCCACACACACGCAAAGCTGATCGCGACGGCCGCCCGGGCCAAGCCTTGTGGCAGGCCGTCGACTTTGTATCGGAGGCCGACGACGACGTTCGGGCCGGCCTCGAAGCCGCACTTGAGGCATCCGGACTTCTCGACGCGTGGATTCTCCCCGACGGCCGGATGTTCATTGGCGAGACTGAGCATGACGTGTCACTTGTTTCGAGGCCCTTGGTTACCGGCAGGACCCTCGCCGACTGGCTTGTTCACTGTGGCGAATCGTCGGTCCAGGATGCCGTCGAGACTTTTCTGTGCGCAGTCTCCTGTACCGACACCGACGACGGCGCCGAGATGTGGGTATCACCGGCCGGCCAATTCCGCCTCGGCGCACTCTCGGGCACATGGGAGAAATCCCGCGCCACGTACGTTGGTCATTCGGCTCGAGAGAGAGCCAGACTGAAAAGGATCGAAGAGCTCGAAGCCACAGCGGCAGGGCTCGGCGAGCAACTTGCCGGTCTCGAAACCGCGATTACGAGCAATGCCGCCACGACCGAGGCCATCGAACAGATGGAGAGGACCTGCCCGCCGGACACCAATCTTCGCAAGTCGCACGACACCGTGCGCTCGGCAACCAACGATCTGCACCGGGCAACTGAAAACGTCGCAACAAGGGCAAACGATACCGCGGTCGCACGACAAGCTCTGAACGCGTGCAGAAAGTCCGCCGAGCAAGCGGCGCTCGACACCGCTCTTCCATGCGACAAGCGGGCTCTCGAACAAGCCCGCATCACTTGCGATATCCTCAGCGAGGCCCATCTCGTCGTCGTCGAACATTGCTCGAATTCCATTCGCGCCGAGCAAAGCCTTCAAGACACCAACGAGCGTGTGGAAACCGCCCGGAGCCGCCATCACGCCGCAACAGAGGACGTCAACGTCGCGGCGATATCGGCGACATCCGCGCGCGCCATATACGACGCACTTAAGGAAAGCGTGGGAGCGACTTCCGAACAGTGGGAACGCCGCCTTATTGACGGACAAAAACGTCTCGAGGATGCCAAGGCCGACGTAGACAGTACGGACGATCGCCGGCTCTCGGCGGTGGCCGTGCATACCCAAGCCGTCGGTGCACACGAAACCGCGACCCAGGCCCTGGCGATGCGCGTAGAGGAACGGCAGCGAGCGGCAAGCAATTTGCAAACGCTCGCAGCAACAGGTCTGATGGCCGCCGGCGCCCCCAACGTACCGTTCCCCGACACTAGCCGGACATGGACGGTCGACGAGACGCGGGGGCTTGCCGCAGATCTGAATCAAGCGCTCAGCGACATCCGCGACAACGAGTGGGATGGCCTGCAGTCCAAGATCTACGGCGAATACGTCGATCTCCAGAATGCACTCGCTCAACTAGGATACGTCCCCGACAGTAAGAATGTCGACGGATTCGGTCTAGTGGTCACTATCGCAGTCCAGAACAAGAGCGGACTGTCACCTGCCGAGGTCCTTGCCCAGGTCGACACCGAGATCACGCAGCGCCGGACCCTTCTCACCGAAAGCGAGACGAAGATTCTGGAGGATCACCTCCAGTCGGAGATGTCCGTCCAAATCCGCAATCTCATTCAGGACGCCGAACAGTATGTCGAAAGGGTCAACGCAGAAATCGAGAAACGTCCGACCTCAACGGGCACCTATTTCCGCCTGAGGTGGATCCCGCTTACTGAAGCGCAAGGTGCTCCTGCCGATCTGGAGGACGCCCGCAAACGGCTCCTCAAGACGAACGCGGATCTTTGGACCGAAAATGACAGGCAAGCCATCGGGGCCATGCTGCAGCGACGCATCGAAGAAGAGCGGCTGAAGGCCGAAGAGTCTGGCGGCAGCAGTCTCCGCGAGCAGCTTTCCGCCGCCCTCGACTATCGCCAGTGGCACCGCTTCGTCGTCGAGCGCAACGCAATGGGCAGGTGGATTTCCATTTCTCAGCCTGCCTCCGGCGGCGAACGTGCGTTGGGTCTCACCATTCCCATGTTCGCAGCCGTCGCAAGCTTCTACGGCGACGAGCACAGCACCCGGCCGCGCCTTGTCCTGCTGGATGAAGCGTACGCCGGCATCGACGACGGCGTTCGGGCGCACTGCATGGGCCTTATCCACGAGTTCGATCTGGACTTCGTTATCACGAGCGAACGCGAATGGGCCTGCTACAAGACGCTGCCGGGTGTCGCGATCTGCCAACTCCAGAGACACGACAAGTTCGACGCCATTCACGTCTCCCGCTGGCGATGGAACGGAAAGACGCGTTCAAGGATGGAAGAACCGGCGCGGCTGATGTTGAACCGTAGCGCATGACGTCGGCCATAGACGAACGCCTGGTCCGGCTCCTCGGCGGCGCCGAGCTTTCCGATCTGCGCGCGCGGCTGCGCAGGCGCTACGAGCTCGGACCGGCCGACGGCAAGCTCCCATCGATCCAGGTGGGCAAGCTGAATGAAGCGGAACGCGCCGCACTCGCGTCCCTAGTCGGCCGCAAAGGCGGCGTGGCGGCTTCAATCTCCATCGACGTCAGCGCAGTCGACCGAGCGCTCTCCGATGCCGGTATCGCACCGTCCCTTCGAACTGCGCTCGAACTTCTTGACGGTCCGATCATCCATCGCGAAACTGAATTGAATAGGATTCGCGACAATTGGGCGGCCGTTCTGGCCGGCTGCTCGCACGTCGATCTGATCGCCTATTTGGCCTCGCCGCTCAACTTTGGTGTCCTGAAGCGCTTATCAGGCAATCAACCGGATTCCGCGTCCCTTATCTGCAGACAAACCGAAGACATCCTCAGACGGCTTCCCGCTGCGGGAGTACCGCGCGCTCAAATCGCGGCGGAGCATCTCGGAGACGCTCACGGATTGGACAGCGCCCGCCCGGTCGCCACTCTCACGCTCGCCGTCCTTCGAAGCCGCTCATCGACCGACACAGGCGATGACCGCGATACATGGGCCGCGGTCGGCATCCTGGTGAACGAACTCGCCAGGCCTGCCCTGTTCTTGAATGTGCCGTGCAGCGGATTGCCAGTCTCGCCCGGAGAACCACAATACGCATCACTGCGGCTTCTCGCTCGGCGGCCGCCGGAATGGACGGTGGCGAGCAAATCCATTTTGGTGTGCGAGAATCCGAATCTCGTCGGGATCCTCGCCGACCAACTCGGGACCGCCTGCCCTCCGGTCGTTTGCGTCGACGGCCATCTCGGTGCGGCTCAGCGGACCATTCTCAAACAGCTCAAGGAATCGGGGGCAGACCTGCGATATCATGGCGACTACGATTGGCCAGGAATTACGATCGCCAACTACGTGATTGCGAAATACGGCGCCGTACCGTGGCATTTCTCCGCGGTAGATTACGTCGCCGCCGCAAAAAGTGCTCCTCAGCTCAGAATACCGCTCAGCGGAAGGCCTGCCATTGCTTCATGGGATGCAGACCTTACCGCGGCCATGATAAAGACCGGAATCAAGATCGAGGAAGAGGCCATCGCCGAGCGGATCATCGACCTTTTAGGCGAAGAGTGGCTACGCTGGAATAAGCGAGCTTACTAAGTTGGAAATCTATCCAGTCGCAAACTGATGAGGCTTTAGTGAAATCCTTGTCAGTAGCGTCGATTCGCTTATGCTTTCAACTACGCTCGCACGTCGAGATGCGGGATCTTTCTAAGCTCTCGCAGCATCGCATCTGGAGGAAACTCACCGTAGGTATCCGCCACTGTCTTTCGGCCGTGCCCGGTCATCGCGTCGAGGATATCAACTGCTAACCCGTTTCGCCGACCCAGCGTTTTAATGCGATGACGCCAAGAATGATTTGGGGCGAGCCGTTTGTCGACGACACCGAGTGTTTTGATCCATCGTCCCAATATTTTGGTCCCATTACCTCCGCGACGACCAAAACGATCCTCTGAAAGATCTGGAAATAGCGGTCCTTTGCCTGCGGAAGCCGCAAACTTCAGAAACCCTTCATCGATCAACGCCGGATGGACGGGAACAACCCGTTCGGAGTTCAAGTTCTTCAAAGAGCCGGCTTCGGCGGCGAAGGCGATACACCATATACCGTCGATCTTCTTTATGTCCTCGGACCGCAACTGGCAGATTTCCGCGATGCGTGCGCCCGTATAGGCAGATACCCAAGGCACCCAACGTTTGTGGGACTCGGTTTCGGCGCGAGCCGCTCGAAGGATAACCTTGGCCTCTTCATCCGTGTATCCCCGCCTCCTCTCCGAAGGCCTATTCTTCAAATCGATGCTGATGCGAGCCGCAGGATTAATATCGAGTTTGCGGTTATCGACAGCCCATTGAAATATCGCCCGCACGGGCGCCAGCTTACTGTCACGGATAGTCTTGGCGGCACGTTGCTTGGCAAGAAGTTCTTCCTTCCATCGCACAAGGTCATCTGCGGTAACTCTCCGCGCGTCGTTATGGTCAAGGAACTCGGACAACTCATTCATCACCCGGCGCCACGAGTAGGTTGTCTTCTCATTTGGTTGCTTCTCTCGAAGCCAGCCCTCAATCATCTTTTCGAAAGTTAGAGGCTCGGCCGCGGCCCGAGGCTGCAATAGCCCCAAACTACCTCGCACCTCTTGCTTGCCGCGCAAAAAGGCTTGGTGATTTTGGACGACCCGTTGCACCTCAAAGGTAACTGCGCGGGCCAACCTTTCGCGATCTTGGGCGGGCGGAGACAAGCCCCTTTCTTCAAAATGCCGGTCGACTAGCCAGTAACAGACGCTCTGTTGATCAAGCCGCTTTTGAACGGCTGGGGGCAGCGGCTGATTGACATCCACGTAAAGTTCGCCCTTGTGGGCACTCCAAAGGCTTGCGCCGATCTCAATATCCCACTGCAGCTGCGCGTAGGGATCTGCCTGAACCTGGCGCCAAAGATGCTCACCAATCGCGGCCGAGTGTTGCGCAATATCGTCGGAGGACAACGGGCGCTGACCCGAACGCATATTTGACCAGCGTTCTTCGATTTCGGCCAACTTCAGCGCGTGCAGCCGCTTCGCATCGGTCGGGTCTCGAGTGCCCAGACTGAAGCGCTCCTCGCGCTTCCCGATCAGGTTGCGAAGATCATCCGGAACACGTTTCCGGAACCAGTAATAGCCGCTGTCGGGATGCTTCCAGGGTCGCGTCATCGAAAGAGTCACGTGTACCACCCGTGTGTACCAATCCGGGCGGCAAAAGCCTATGACAATCAATGACCTGTTGATTTTACTGGGTTTCTCTTGTGCCCTGGCGGAGAGGGAGGGATTCGAACCCCCGATAGGCTTGCACCTATGCCGCATTTCGAGTGCGGTGCATTCAACCACTCTGCCACCTCTCCAGGCGCCGAAGCGGGCCGGAATCGGCCCCCGTGGTCGGGCCGTGTTCTAGGCGAGGAAGGCGGGGCAGACAAGGCGCAAGGTGCGAGAAATTCGCAACCAAACGGGCCGGATGGCTTTCTTAAAAATGGGGTGGGACCGCCAGACGCGACAAAAACTGACGGTCCCGTGCCGCTGCTTTGAAATTCTGGCCGGGAAGTGCGGCTTCGCCGGTCAGCGGAGCGACGCGGGCGACGGTAGCAAGGCGCCGCGAAACGGCAACGCAAACTGGGTTTTAACCTAACCAGTCAACCTTACTACCCGCGCAAAACGTTAATCCAAGCGCTAATCTTTGCCCTTCTTGGCCTTTTTCTCGTCCTTGCCGCTGTCTTTCCGCCGGTTGGTGAAGCGGGCGTTGCCTAGTCCGGTGCCGATGGTCAGCACGCCCCAATGCTCGACATCCTGCATGAAGGGAACTTCGGAGAGACCCTGCACCACACCGTCATTGTGCATCAGGACGGCGGTGTCGTGATCGCCGATCTGCGGGATCGCCTCCACCAGGCTGGCCGGCAGATTGAACTTGGTGCTCTCCCAATTGCCGGGCAGGTTCTGCGCGCCCTTCTCGATCGAGCCGTCCTCGTTGATGACGCCGGGGCACGCGATACCGATGAATGGCGCAAGCTTCAGGCCTTCGGTCTCAGCGGACGCGATCAGGTCCTTCAGCATCTTGACCAGCCGCTTGACCGCGCCCTCGCGCGTCGGCTCGTCATCGGCATGCCGCCACAGCTCGGATGTCCACACCTCGGCCTTGGAAAGATCGGGCGCCTTCTTCCAGCGCGTTTCCACCACGCCGCAGCGGATGTTGGTGCCGCCGATATCGACCGCGAGGATGCTGTCATGGCCCTCGAAGATCCAGGACGGCGCCAGATGCAGCGTTCCGATCAGGCCGGCATTATCGGGATGAAAGCGGATCGGCACCAGATCGACGTCGAAATCCTCAGCCTTGAGAATGATATCGGTGCGGGCGATCGCGAGCTCGCCGACGCGGCTCTGCCGGAAACCGCCGCCCACCACAATGCACTCGGTATCGGCCCACGCCTTGGTCTTGAGAAACCGCCCCGTGACATAGGCCAGCTCCTGGGCGAATTCCTCGATCGCGCCGTGCACCAGCGCGGCGGCGCCGACATCGTTGCCCGCCAGCGCCGCGTCCAGCTCGCTTTTCGCGATCTCGCCGCTGGACTTCTTCCCGAGCGGATCGTCGCCGTTTTTCTTCAGTGGCTTGCGGAGGTCATCCAGGATCTTGCGGAAAGCCCCCTTGCTGGCGCGGTCGCCCAGAAAGCCCTCGTCATCCTTCAATTCGACGTTGAAACTATCGACCTCGACGGACGGCAGGCGGGTGGCCCCGTGGCGGGCGATGCCCGTACTCGTAACGATTTCGTCTGCCATTGCCCTTACCCCTGCCGTATCTCGCCGGCGACAACGGGCGGGGAACCCATTGGTTTCATGGGGACGAATGGCGAATAGACCCCCGACGCGCTATTCGCTACCCACTATTCGCCCATTCCGGCCCAAATCCTTCATTTTTGGCCGGTTTTTGGGCCTCTTTGCCTTGACTCCCGGCGTTCTCCGGCTATAAGTCCCGGCATCCGGCGCGGGATTTCTCGCGCCGCTTGTTTTTGCGCGAAATCTCAAGGGGTTTGCTCCCCGGCCGCGCGAAAATCGTACCCATAACGACTGAACAAGAAGCCGACCCGGACAGCCCTTTCGGGAATATGTCCGAGGCCGGGATCGAACACGAAGGAATAAAACGATGTTCGCAGTCATCAAAACCGGCGGCCGGCAGTACCGCGTCGTTCCGGATGATGTGCTCGAGATAGGCAAGATCGCCGGCGACGTCGGCACGATCGTGCAGCTTGGTGAAGTTCTGGTGGTCGGCGGTGACACGCCGGTGCTGGGCACGCCGACGGTGGCAGGCGCATCCGTTGCGGCCGAAGTGCTGGACCACAAGCGCGGCCCGAAGGTGATCGCGTTCAAGAAGCGTCGCCGCAAGAATTCGCGCCGCAAGCGCGGCTATCGCGACGAGATCACGGTGCTTCGCATCACCGAGATCCTGACCGATAACAAGAAGCCTTCGATCGGCCCGCGGCCGAAGAAGGAAAAGGTCGCAGCTCCTGCCGCCGAGGGCGACGAGGCGCCGGCCAAGAAGAAGGCGCCCGCGAAAAAGGCTGCGGCAAAACCCGCAGCAAAGAAGGCCCCGGCCAAGAAGGCCGCGGCGAAGAGCGAGAAGAAGTAACGCGTCTCGACGAAAAGTTGAGGCGTGAGAAAAAGTGAAATGATTCCGTCAAGGAATTGATCTAGAAATATTCGAGAAGTCGGAGACGAGCCATGGCTCACAAAAAAGCAGGCGGTTCATCGCGAAACGGTCGCGATTCAGCGGGCAAGCGCCTTGGCATCAAGGCCTACGGCGGCGAACATGTGATTCCCGGCAACATCATCGCGCGTCAACGCGGCACCACCTGGCATCCCGGCCTTAATGTCGGCATGGGCACCGACCATACTCTCTTCGCGAAGGTCGAAGGTCATGTCGAGTTCCGTGCAAAAGCCAATGGTCGCACTTTCGTATCGGTAGTTCCGATGACGGAGGCGGCCGAATAGACGGTGGACAAAATTCGAGTCCGCCGGGTCCTGTTGAACCGGCGGAGTCGAAAAGGGCTCCAGGGGAGGCGGGAAACCGGCCTCCCCTTTTTAATTTGCGCATTTTCGCAATCAGGAGCCCGACATGTTGCAGGACATCCCGATCCAAACCTCGTCCTTGCGTCAGGCGAGTAGCTGCGTCCTCGAGACCGAACGGCTGACGTTGCGCCGGCCGACGCTCGCGGACGTAAAAGCGATTGCGCATCTCGCCAATGATCGCCGCATTGCGGAAAACACCCGCCGCCTGCCGCATCCCTATTTGCAGGATCATGCGGTCGAGTTCGTGCGCGCCAAGGCTGCCGACAATAACGAGACGGTGTTTCTGATCGAACAGAACTATTCGCCGATCGGCATGGTTGGCATCGATCGCAGCGAGCCGGACGCGCCGGAGCTCGGCTATTGGCTGGGGGTCGCGCATTGGGGCCAGGGTTTCGGCACCGAAGCCGCGCGCGCGATGATCGATTTCTTCTTCGAGGAGTTTGACGACGAGCACCTGATTTCCGGCGCCCGCGTCGCCAACCCGGCGTCGCGCAACATTCTGGAGAAATGCGGCTTCCAGTGGAGCGGCGTCGAACTGCACCGCTTCGAGGCGCTGGGATCCTCAACCCCGGTCGACCGCTTTCGCCTGACGCGCGGCGTGTGGACGTCGCTGAAGAACTGGGGAAGCTCGACGAGAAGGTAGTTCGCACCCTCCCCCTCCAGGGGAGGGTAAGAAAGAGATCACGCCGGCGGATTGACCACCGCTTCCTCGCGACCCAACTTCTGCTCGCGCAAGAAGATGTAGAACCCCGCGCCGATGATGATCGCCGCGCCGATCAGGGTCGAGACCGACGGCACGTCGCCCCACACCACGAAGCCGAAAATCACCGCCCACACGATCATCGAATATTGATACGGCACCACGACGCTGGCCGGCGCCAGCTTCAGCGAACGGTTGATGCACAAGAGCGCAAAGACGGAAATCACGCCCGCCGCGGCAAACAGGCCGAGACTGCCGAGCGTCGGCGTCACCCAACCGATCGGCGACATCAGCGCGCCGAGCAGAAAGGTGCCGCCGAACTGCGACGTCGTCAGCACGATATCCGGCGTGTCGCGCAGCGAGCGCGTGATCAGCATCAGGAACGCAAACGACAGGCTGCCGCCGAGCGCGATCATCGCCGGCCAGCTTACCGTCTGTGTGGAGGGGCGCAGCGCGATCAGTACGCCGCAGAACCCGATCAGGATCGCGGTCCAGCGCCGCCAGCCGACGCGCTCGCCGAGCACGATGCCTGACAATGCCGTGACAAAGATCGGCGAAGCCAGATAGTAAGTGATGACGTCGGCGAGCGGCAGATAGACGGTGGCGAGAAAGAAGGCCGCGACCTCGAGCGTCGAAAGCGTCACGCGCAGCAACTGCAGCCACGGCCGTTCGATGCGCTTGAATTCGGCGCGCTGCTTCCAGATCACCGGCAACAGCACAAGCAGCGCCGCGCAGGCGCGCAGCCATAACAACTGGCCGACCGAATAGGTCGCGACCATGAATTTTCCGAGCGCGTCGCCGAACGAGAACATGAAGATTGACAGCAGCATCAAGCCGATGCCGGCCAGTCGCGCCGAACGCTCGTCATAGGTGGAGATTTTGGCGAACAGGCTCATTGGCGGGCGCGACGTTTCCGGTGGTTCCCAGTGACGGCCGGACGTGCTTCGGCCCTCCACGTTCTTGCGCCGCTGTTTTAAGCAAGTGGACGCCTGGGACAAGCCCGGGCACGATGAATTGAACCAATTGTCGCAGCGGCCACCCTCTGCGATACCGGTACACCTCTGAGAAGCGCCACAGGAAATCGACATGACCGACTTCGACCCCGCCCAGCATCGCATGATCAGCGAACAGCGCTGGTTCGAGGATTTTGTGCTCGGCGAACGCTTCGTGATTCCAAGCCGGACCCAGACCTCGGCGGTGTTCGCCGCGTTCCAGACCGCGAGCGGCGACACCCATCCGGTCCATTACGACGTCGAATATTGCCGCGCCCGCGGCATGCCGGACCTGCTCGCGCACGGCTTCCAGACCCTGGTCCACACCGCGCCGGGCGCCGGCCTGTTTCCCTACATCGTCGAGGAATCGCTCGTCGGCTTCCTCGAACAGTCGAGCAAGTTCTTGAAGCCGGTCTATGCCGGAGACACCATCTATCCCGCACTCGAAGTGATCGAGCTCGTCCCTGGCCGCAGCACCGGCGTGGTGACGTTACGCTCGACCGTGTTCAACCAGCGCAAGGAATTGGTGCTGGAGGGAATGCAGAAGTTTTTGATCCGGCGCCGGCCGGCGACTTAGTAGGCAGGCGATTTCCATTCGTCCTTGGCTTGGGTGATGAGCCCGGGGATTGATGGACATTGCTGCAGGATATCGAAGATCCTGATCGCAAGCTGTCGCCCCGCCTTGCTGTCGGACGGAAAATGCAACCCCAGCACTTCACGATTGCGGGCGATCCGCGCCGCCATCTGCTGCAACGGCGATCTGCCGGGATTAGGTGGTGGCGGATTGTCCGGCGCAGGCCCAGTCGTTAAGGGAGACGGAGCGCTTGCGGCGGCCGGCATTACAGCCGCCAGAATCAGCGCGATGAGATAGGCTTCGGTCGCGTGGCCACTTGGAAACGAAGCATGACCGGGCACTTCGATCGGCGGCAATAAAGCCGGCGAATATTGCGACGGCCTCGCGCGCTTGAAATCCATCTTGTAGTGCATCACCACAAACTGCCCAACTACGTTCGCAATCGTGACGAGTTGATGGGTCAGTGGCGCAGACTTGGAATTGCACATCAGGATGCCACGAAACCACGCCCAGGGATTGGTGCGTTGCGCCAGCGCCTCCGCCATGACACCGGATCGATATTCGATAAGCGTGACCACTTCTTTCAGTTCCTTGTCAAAGGCGGCGGCGTTAGCGGGAAGAAACGCTGCCAGTTCGTTGTGAAACTGATCCCATAGAGTGTTTCCCGTAGCAGTATCTGTCACTCGCACGAATTCACTGAGAATGGTGAGAGCAAACAGTTTCCCGTCCCAATACTTCGGCGGAAAGACGGTCGGCTGGGCGTTAATCCACTGAGACGCAAAATCCGCCGGCGGCCATTTGTAGCCGTGGTACCAATCCTCCATCACACCGTTGTGGTCCGGCACGGTTGCCAGCGCCGGAGAAACGCCGATAGGCCTAAACACGCCCGAGCGCCCTGAAGACGAAGCGCCCGTGGAGAAGTCAAAGTCAAAATCAAAATCGAAATCGAAATCAAAGTCGAAATCGGCCGATCCAATTCCACCCGTCATCGCTACCCTCCTATGCTCGCCTCGATGAAGCTCCGCGGTTAATGGGGCAGGCCTGCCTTGCTTAGATGCTCGATGTGTTTTTCCTTGAGATCTGGAATCTGAAAGGGCTGAAGCGTCTGCTCGAATCTGCTCAAGCGGAACGCCGGGTCCATCTCCAAATACTTTCTTCCCGCCTCGCGGGCCTCCTCGATCCGGCCGAGCGCCGCCAGCCCCGCAGCCAGGTATCTCAAATTGGCCGTATGGCGCGGACTTTCATTGGCCCCCATGGAGGCCCACTTCACGGCTTCCGCGTAATTGCCGGTGGCGTAATAAGCGAGACCCAGAAGGGCGTAATAATAGAACAGGCTTCGGTCCAGCGGCGACAATCTTAATGCATGCTCGGCATGCCTTACGGCTTGCTCGCCGCGCCCGATGTAACTCAACGTCGGACTCGACAGCAACCAGGCGAGGGAGTGGCTGGGACAAGCCGCGAGGGCACGATCGAAGTAGACCAGGGCGCTGTCATAGTCATGAGAGAGCCATGATTTCAGGTGGCCGTAGGTCGCGAGTGCGAGAGCATTCTGGCCATCCAGCTCGATGGCCCTGGCAGCGAGTTCAAGAGCCTTGGCACGATCTGCGGCCGGGTCAACCGACCAGCTTTGCCCGAGCCACAAACCATACCAGCGCGCCGCCCAGGCGATCGGCATAGCGAATTCAGGATCCTCCGCCATCGCCTTTTCCAGAAAATCTCGCGCCTGCATGAAGGTGCTCTTGTCGAGACTGTGCATGATATGCAGCGCGCGTAGCGTGCAGTCGTAGGCGCTGAAGTTTTCCGGTTTCTTCCTCATCGCATTGCGCAATTCTGCGGCGCGCACATTCGGCGCGATGCCGCCGACAATCTTTCTGACGATGCGATCCTGAACATCGAACAATTCGCTCGGCGCAACCTCCGATTTTTCGCCCCAAAGCGTGGTGCCAGATTGGCTGTCACAGAGCTCCACCGATACACGCACCTGCCGTTCGGATCTTCGCAGGCTGCCGCTTAAGACATAGCGGACCCCGAACATCCGGCCGACCTCGCGGGGATCCGAACGACGCCCGCGATACGCAAGCGTCGAACCGCGTGAAATCACCATAAGCTCACGCAATCCGGCCAGGGAAAGTGTGATATCCTCCACACATCCATCGCAAAAATAATCGTCCTCCGGATTGCCGCCGCTGTTCTCCAGTGGCAGCACGGCGATCGATGGTAGCCGTCCGGCTGGTTGTATATGCGGAACCTCGATCTGATGATCCGCAATGTCGAGGGCGAACGCGCGCACCGGATACTCGAAGTTCTTTAGATTCAGCGGACCAAGGTCCTGCATCGCCGTACCGACGCTGCCACGCACAAGATTGTGAACGGCCTCGGAAACAACGATGCCGCCGGTCGGCGCATGCTCTTGAAGCCGCGCTGCGAGATTCACGCCATCTCCGAACACGTCGAAATCGGTCGTAATAATGTCGCCGACATGCACGGCGATGCGCAGCGCGATCGATGGCAGCTCACCACCGGCGTTCTGCACCTGTACGACGCGCTGGACGTCAGCCCCCCACTGCACCGCGTCGAACGCGCTGGGGAATTCGGCCAGAACGCCGTCACCGGTCGACTTCACTATCCTGCCGCGGTGTAACGCCGCTTGCGGATGAAGGACATTACTGAGGATGGCCATCCAGCGCTGATGGGTGCGTGTTTCGTCACGCGCCATCAGGATCGAGTAACCGGCGATATCGACAAACGCGATGGCTGCAAGCCGGCGTTCCATGCGTGGAGCGCTATCGCCGTTAGGTGGGCAACTGGACATCGCTCAGCACCACGCACATTTATTTTTGGCCGACTTGTTAGTTTTCTATTATGCTCCCCCTGATTGCAAGGTCCAGTTTGAAAATAGGACTACCCCAAGCGCTGCCGAATTGCACAACCGGAGCGATTGATCATGACACAAAGCCCGATCAGGTACTACGTCGTCGTCAAGGCAAACAGCGAGGGCCTTAAGCCCGAGATTTTCAACGCAGATAGCCCTGAGGCTCGCCGAAAGGCCGCGGCCTACCTTTACTTCCTGCTGTTCGACACACGGAACGCCCATCCACCTTTCAAAGTTCGGGCGGTACCCTCCAATGACGTTTTCTTCGGGTTGGAGCGATCGAGCCTCCCAAAGCCACCGAAAATTGTCGTGGCGCTCGATATCACAGGCAGCAAGAAGCAATCCGCCACCGACGTGGTTAACGACATTATCACGGCGATTAAAGGTAAGCGGAAGACATTTGTGGGCGACAGTCCCGACCTGCCCTTTGCCGCCGCAGACCACTGGTGCATCGGCGAAGCATCCACCCCATTCTTTGCGGACCGATCGGCGGCGGAGCGCCTGCTTAACATCGACTATCTGCGCCAGCAGGCCCAGACGGACGGGCGAGACGTCAACGTCGTCATTGTCGATCAGGGACTCGACCGTCAGGTGTTGGGCAACAGCTTCGCAGGCGGATGGACAGTCGGAAACGCGCAGCCGGGAACGCCTCGACCGCAACCGGGCTCGGTGCGTCGTCCTCACGCGATGATGATTGCTCACAACGTTCTCAAGGTGGCGCCAAAAGCCAAGTTGTTCGACATGCCGCTGGCGCCGGTGGCGAAGATTTCAAACATTACCGCCTTCCTCAGTCTGGCTGATGCGGCATTTCGTCAAATGCTGTTCGACATCGCCCTGTGGCGGGCGCAGGGCAAATTCCCTGGAGAGTGGATCCTGGTGAACCCTTGGGGAATCTACGATCGCAGTTCGGAATATCCGCTCGGGCGTTATACCGAGAACCCATTCAACCTCTTCAACCTCTTGGTCGCCCTCGCCGTGTGGCAAGACATCGATGTTATATTCGCCGCCGGCAATTGCGGCCAGTTCTGTCCCGACAATCGCTGCGGGGCGAAAGACCGCGGACCCGGGCACAGCATCTGGGGCGCGAATTCGCTTAAGTCCGTGCTCACTGTCGGCGCGGTTCGTGCCGACGAGATGTGGCTCGGATACTCGTCACAAGGCCCCGGTCAGCCACGGCTCGCGCGCCTAGCTGACAAGCCAGACCTGTGCGCGACCAGTCAGTTCTGCGAAGACGATGATGCCTTCAGCGTCAATTCGGGAACATCAGCCGCATGCGGGCTCGCCGGCGGGATTGTTGCCGCTTTGCGAAGCCGGTGGAATGCGGCGTCCGTCTCGCCCGCTCGGCTGAAACGGACTCTGAACCAGACGGCGCGAAAGCCAGTTGCCGTGCCCTGGAGCAACGGTCTTCGGCAGCGATTGGGACACGGCGTGCTGGATGCACAGGCGGCGTTTGACCAGTTGGCCAACCCCTGACGGAGTGGTGCCAGGAAGGCGGCCCTTCCAACCAATAGTGCCGCCTCCGCGGCCCGCAGCGATGAGATCGCGATGGCGATCAACTTTGACCGAAGCCTACCGCGCCTCAAAAGGGCTCAAAAATTAAGGCTTTTCGCCAATGTGGTACCGCTTGAGGGTTGCCGCACGGGGCCCCCTGCCCTAACTAGTACAAATCATGAAATTCCTTGACGAAGCAAAGGTCTATATCCGCTCCGGCGACGGCGGCAACGGCTGCGTGGCGTTCCGCCGCGAGAAGTTCATCGAGTTCGGCGGCCCCTCCGGCGGCAATGGCGGCCGTGGCGGCGATGTCATCGTCGAGGTAGTCGACGGGCTGAACACGCTGATCGATTACCGCTACCAGCAGCACTTCAAGGCGCAGAAGGGCACTAATGGCATGGGCAAGGACCGCCATGGCGCCAACGGCAAATCGATCGTGCTCAAGGTGCCGGTTGGCACGCAGATCTTCGACGAAGATCGCGAAACGCTGATCCACGACTTCACCGAGCTCGGCGAAAAATTCGTGCTGGCGCAGGGCGGCAATGGCGGTTTCGGCAACGCGCATTTCAAATCCTCGACCAATCGCGCGCCGCGCAACGCCAATCCCGGCCAGGAAGGCGAGGAGCGCTGGATCTGGCTGCGGCTGAAACTGATTGCGGATGCCGGCCTCGTCGGCCTGCCCAATGCCGGCAAGTCGACCTTCCTCTCCGTCGTCAGCGCGGCGAAGCCGAAGATCGCCGACTATCCCTTCACCACGCTGCATCCGCAGCTCGGCGTTGTGAACGCGCAGGGCCGCGAATTCGTGCTTGCCGACATTCCCGGCCTGATCGAGGGCGCGCATGAAGGCGCCGGTCTCGGCGACCGCTTCCTCGGCCATGTCGAACGCTGTCGCGTGTTGCTGCACCTGATCGACGCCACCTGCGAGCATGCGGGCAAGGCCTACAAGACGGTGCGCACCGAGCTCGAGGCCTATGAGGGGCATCTCGCCGACAAGATCGAGATCGTCGCGCTGAACAAGATCGATGCGGTCGCACCGGACGAACTGAAGAAGCAGAAGGAGCGGCTGAAGCGCGCCGCGAAGAAGACGCCGCTTCTGCTCTCCGCCGCCACCCGCGAAGGGGTGCAGGAAGCGCTCAACGCGCTGGTCGACGTGATCGGCGAGGCCCCGGTGTCGCTCAAGGCCAAGGGTGGGCAGGCGCCGTGGGCGCCGGTAACGCCGCCGCAGGGCTAGCCCAAACCTGGCCTTTGCCGCGGCCGCGCCACTTCCAAATCGCGGAGCTGGCGCGTATTGCTTCCCCGACAATCCCTTTCATTCGACCGCATCCATGAAACGCCCCGCGCTCAAAAACTTCCGCCGCATCGTCGTCAAGGTCGGCTCCTCGCTGCTGGTCGATTCTGATGCCGGCGAGGTTCGCGCCAAATGGCTGTCGGCGCTGGTCGCCGATATCGCCAAGCTGCACGGCGAAGGCCGCGACGTTCTGGTGGTCTCATCGGGCTCGATCGCGCTCGGCCGCAGCCGGTTGAAGCTGCCGCGCGGCCCCTTGAAGCTCGAGGAAAGCCAGGGCGCCGCCGCGGTAGGCCAGATCGCGCTGGCGCGGATCTGGTCGGAAGTGCTGGGGGCTCACGGCATCGGCGCCGGGCAGATCCTGGTGACGCTGCAGGACACCGAGGAGCGCCGCCGCTATCTCAACGCCCGCTCGACCATCGCCAAACTTCTGGAATGGCGCGCGGTGCCCGTGATCAACGAAAACGACACGGTGGCCACCAACGAGATTCGCTACGGCGACAATGATCGCCTCGCGGCCCGCGTCGCCACCATGGCGAGCGCCGATCTCTTGATCCTGCTGTCCGACATCGACGGCCTTTATGACGCGCCGCCCGGCGCCAATCCGAACGCAAAGCTGATTCCGATCGTCGAGTCCGTCACCTCCGAGATCGAGGGCATGGCGGGCGCGGCCGAATCCGAATTGTCGCGCGGCGGCATGTTCACCAAGATCGAGGCGGCGAAGATCGCAACCACCTCGGGCACGCATATGCTGATCGCCTCGGGCAAGATCGAGCATCCGCTGCAGGCCATTGCGGACGGCGGACGCTGCACCTGGTTCCTGACGCCCGCCAATCCCGTCACCGCGCGAAAGCGCTGGATCGCGGGCTCGCTGGAGCCGAAGGGCACGCTGACCATCGATGCCGGCGCGGTTGCGGCACTGCGTGCAGGCAAGAGCCTGCTGCCGGCCGGTGTCATCAGGATCGACGGCCATTTCGCCCGCGGCGATGCGGTGGTAGTGCGCGGACCCGACACCCACGAGGTCGGCCGCGGCCTCGTCGCCTACGACGCCGAAGATGCGGAGAAGATCAAGGGCCGCTCGTCGCCCGATGTGATGGCCATTCTGGGCATCAGCGGCCGGGCGGAGATGATCCATCGCGATGATCTCGTGGTGGGCCCGGCCGGGACCGTCCCGGTCAAGTAGGCCATTGGCCGAGCTTCGGCCTCCGGAGCCGCCCAGCCATGCCGGTTCCGGACCTCGCAAAAGCGGGATTTCCGTGCTAGGACATGGCCTTAATTCAAGCCCCGAGACCTCTAATGACCGCCTCTCTCAAGGCAATCGACGGCAACGCCGATCTGCCCGCTTTGATGACCGACCTCGCTTCGCAAGCGCGCGCCGCCGCGCGGGTGCTGGCGCTGGCGCTGCCGGAGCAGAAGGACCGGGCGCTGGAGGCCATTGCGCGGGCGATCCGGGCCAATGCGGCAAAGATCCTCGCGGCCAATGCCGAGGACGTGGCCGAAGTGAAGGCCGGCGGCGCGACCTCCGCCTTCATCGATCGCCTGACGCTGACGCCGGCGCGGATCGATTCCATGGCTGACGGTGTCGCCACGGTGCGCGCCATTCCCGATCCGGTCGGCACCGTCACCGAGAGCTGGCAGCGGCCGAACGGCATGACCATCGAACGCGTGCGCGTGCCGCTCGGCGTGATCGGCGTGATCTTCGAGAGCCGTCCCAATGTCGCCGCTGACGCCGGCGTGCTGTGCCTGAAGTCCGGCAACGCGGTGATCCTGCGCGGCGGCTCCGACAGCTTCCGTTCCTGCCGCGCCATTCACGAATGCCTCTCGCAGGGCCTGCGCGAGGCTGGCCTCCCCGAGGCCGCAATCACGCTGGTGCCGACGCGCGACCGCGCCGCAGTTGGCCTGATGCTGTCGGGATTGAACGGCGGCATCGACGTCATCGTGCCGCGCGGCGGCAAGAGCCTGGTGGCCCGGGTCGAAGCAGAAGCGCGCGTGCCGGTGTTTGCGCATCTCGAAGGCGTCAACCACGTCTATGTCGACGCCAGCGCCAAGCTCGACATGGCCAAGTCGATCGTGCTGAACGCCAAGATGCGCCGTACCGGCGTCTGCGGCGCGGCAGAGACGCTGCTGGTCGATCGCGCCGGCGCCGCGACGACGCTCAAGCCGCTGGTCGAGATGCTGCTCGAATCCGGCTGCGAGGTGCGTGGCGACGACGCCGTGCAGAAGATCGATGGGCGCGTGAAGCCGGCAACGGATGAGGATTGGGACACCGAGTATCTCGATGCCGTCATCGCCGCGCGCGTCGTCGACGGCGTCGACGGGGCGATCACGCATATCCAGAACCACGGCTCGCGCCACACCGACGCGATCGTGGCCGAGGACGCCAAGGCAGCCGGGAAATTCCTCAGCGAAGTCGACTCCGCGATCGTGCTGCACAACGCCTCGACGCAGTTCGCCGATGGCGGCGAGTTCGGCTTCGGTGCGGAAATCGGGATCGCCACCGGCAAATTCCACGCCCGCGGCCCGGTCGGCGCAGAACAACTGACGAGCTTCAAATACCGTGTTCACGGCACCGGGCAGACGCGGCCGTGAACCGCAGAGCGTTTTCGAGCCAAGTGGAAACCGGTTCGCGTCAAGAAAACGCGTCAAAACAAGAATCTGGAGCTCCGTTTCGATTCCATCGAAACGGAAATAGCTCCAGCCCGCGCCCGCGGTGACCCGGCTGATGCAACTGCAATCCGCTGCGCAAGTCATCCCCTTCCATACCAATGGCATGCGCGTCGGCCTGCTCGGCGGCTCGTTCAATCCGCCGCACGCGGCGCATCGCGCGATCAGCCTGTTTGCGATCAAGCGCCTGAAGCTCGATCGCGTCTGGTGGCTGCTGACGCCGGGCAATCCGCTGAAGGATACCGGCCGGCTGCACGGCCTTTCCGAACGTGCGCGCGCTGCGCTCGAGGTCGCCGACGACCCGCGCATCGATATCAGCTGTCTCGAAGCTGTCATCGGCACCAGGTACACTGTCGACACGATCATGCAACTGCGGCGCCGCGTTTCAGGCGTGCGCTTCGTCTGGATCATGGGCGCCGACAACCTCGCGCAGTTCCATCGCTGGAAGGACTGGCGGCGCATCGCGGCCGAGGTGCCGATCGCCGTGATCGACCGCCCGCCGCAGAGTTTCCGGGCGCTCGCCGCGCCGGCCGCCCAGGCGCTGGCGCGCTACAGATTGCCCGAGAATCAGGCGAGCCGGCTAACCGATCAGCAGGCGCCGGCCTGGGTCTTCCTGACCGGCATGAAACTGAAGATGTCATCGACCGGCCTTCGGAACTCCGACGGGAGCTGGAAGGCAAAGAAGTGACAGTTCGGTCCGAAGCGGCGGGTGGGGATACTGGAATATTGAAACCGTTAACCCCACATGCCTAATATGGTCCGCGACGCCTAAGGATTCGGCGTTCGCGATACAGTGAAAGGAATGGTCCCTGGCCACGTCTGTATTGTCAAAGTCAAAGTCTGTTTTACCAAAGGTTCCCAGCAAGTCTGCCAAGACCCCGCGTAAAACATCGACACAAGCTGCGGCCTTGAAGGCGCAACCCGACGCCGACAAGACGCTGAATATGATCCTCTCCCGCCTCGACGATATGAAGGCGGAAGAAACGGTCACCATCGACCTTCGCGGCAAATCCGCCTTTTCCGATTACATGATCGTTACGTCAGGACGCGCCAACCGGCACGTCGGCGCGATCGCGGAAAACGTCACGAAAGCCCTGAAGGAAACCGGCATCAAGAACATCCATGTCGAGGGCTTGCCCAATTGCGACTGGGTGCTGATCGATTCCGGCGATGTGGTCGTGCACGTGTTCAGACCCGAGGTGCGCGAATTCTACAACATCGAAAGGTTGTGGGCGCAGAACCCGGCGGCGGCAGCGATCTGAACACTCGGCCGATGCGAATCGGCTGAGGCGCATGTAGTTTGCCTGACGCGCGCGGAAAAGCGCGCGTGCCGGGAAAGTGCACGCCAGAAACAACAATCATGCGCCTAGTCGTGGTCTCAATCGGCCGGCTGAAACAGGGGCCGGAACAGGAGCTGGCCGAACGCTATCGCGAGCGCTTCGAGGACATCGGCCGCAAGCTCGGCTTCCGCGGCCTTGCGATTCATGAAATTCCGGAAAGCCGGGCGCGCGATGCCGCGACCCGGATCTCGGAGGAAGCCGGGGCGATTGCGGCGGCGATACCGGAGAAATCGGTGCTGGTGGCGCTGGACGAGCACGGCAAGAGCATCGACAGCGCGACCTTCGCCCGGCAGCTCGGCCAGTGGCGGGATGATGGGATCGCCAACACAATTTTCGCCATCGGAGGCGCGGACGGACTTTCGCCCGAATTGCAGCGCAAGGCTAAATTGCGCATTGCGTTCGGCTCGGCGACCTGGCCGCATCAAATGGTCCGCGTCATGCTTCTTGAACAGATTTACCGGGCCGCGACCATTCTGGCCGGCCACCCCTATCATCGCGCGTAAGGCGCGGTGAGATGAATACAGACAACACTGAATAGGCCGGATGCATTCAACGCGGGACATTCATTCATACCCTGGCACCGCCGATCGCGGCGTGTCGCGGATGTCAGCCGTCTCGCTTCCCCTGATCTTGCTTTCCGCGAGCTTCGCCACGGTATCGCCGGCGCTGGCGCAGCAGCCCGCGGCGCCTGCGCAGCAGGCGACTGCCGTTTCCCCCGACGCCCTCAAGCAGCGCGAGCAGGAATTGGAGGCGGCACGCCAGGAGCAGCGCAAGGCCGCCGAACTGCAACAGAAGCTGAAGGCCGACATCGCGGCAATCGGACAGGACCGCTCCAAGCTCAACCAGCAAGTGATCGACATCGCTGCGCAGGTGCGCAGCCTCGAGACGCGCATCGGCGAGACCGAGGGGCGGCTGCGGCCGCTCGACAGTCGCGAGATGCAGATCCGCGCTTCGCTCGATTCACGCCGCGCCGAAATCGTCGAGGTGCTGGCGGCGTTGCAGCGGGCCGGCCGGCGCACGCCGCCCGCGCTGCTGGTTCGGCCGGAGGATGCGCTGCAATCGCTCCGCACTGCCATGCTGCTTGGGTCCGTCGTCCCCGAGTTGCGCGGCCGCGCGGAAAAACTCACGGCCGACCTCACCGAACTGGTGAATCTGCGCAAGGACATCGCCAACCAGCGCGACGTACTGGCTCGGGACCGCGACAGGCTGAAGGACGATTCCATCAGGCTGGCGGCGCTGGTGGAAGAGCGGCAGCGCAAGCAGAGCGCGATCGAAAGGGACATGGAGGCCGAAGGCGCACGCGCCATCAACCTGTCCAAGCAGGTCGACAGTTTACAGGGCCTGATCACGAAAATGGAGCAGGACCTGAAAAGCGCCGCCAAGGCGGCCGCCACCGCCAGCCTGCAGGGCGCCCCGCCCGCCCCCGGCGGCAAGCCCAATCTGGGGGCTCTGAAAGATCCCGCCCGGCTCAGCCCGGCGATCGCATTCGCTTCTGCGAAGGGACTGTTCGCCTTTCCGGTCAATGGCCGCAAAATTCGCGATTTTGGCGGTTCCGACGGCGCGGGTGGCGTCGAAAAAGGCATTTCTTTGACGACCCGAGCCGGGGCTCAGGTCACAACACCGTGTGACGGCTGGGTTGTTTACGCCGGGCCCTTCCGCAGCTACGGACAACTCTTGATCCTCAATGCCGGGGGCGGGTATCATGTCCTGATCGCCGGGATGGAGCGCATTTCGGTAAACATCGGCCAGTTTGTACTTACGGGAGAGCCGGTCGCGACCATGGGGACGACGTCCCAGGTTGCATCCATTCTCGCGACGACCGCGAGCCAGCCGGTGCTCTATGTCGAGTTCCGTAAGGACGGCACTCCAATCGACTCAGGCCCATGGTGGGCCGCTAACGAAGGCGAAAAGGTTCGCGGATGATGCGCAAGACTTCTGTAATTCTTCTCAGCGCCGCCACCGGTGCGGCTTTGACGCTTTTCGTCACCCAGCCTCGTTCCGTGCTGATGGGATCGAGTGCGCGTGCCGCAACCTCGGACACCTATCGCCAGCTCAATCTGTTCGGCGACGTGTTCGAGCGCGTGCGCAGCGACTATGTCGAGAAGCCCGACGACGGCAAGCTCGTCGAGTCGGCGATCTCAGGCATGTTGGCCGGCCTCGATCCGCATTCCAGCTACATGGACGCGAAGAGTTTTCGCGACATGCAGGTGCAGACCCGCGGTGAATTCGGCGGACTCGGCATCGAGGTCACGATGGAAGACGGGCTGATCAAGGTCGTCTCGCCGATCGACGACACGCCGGCGTCGAAGGCCGGCATCATGGCCAACGACATCATCACCAATCTCGACGACGAAGCCGTGCAGGGTCTCACCCTCAATCAGGCGGTCGAGAAGATGCGCGGGCCGGTCAACACCAAGATCCGTCTCAAGATCATCCGCAAGGGCCAGGACAATCCGATCGAAGTCACGCTGGTGCGCGACAACATCCGCGTCCGCTCGGTCCGTGCGCGCGTCGAACAGGATGACATCGCCTATATCCGCGTCACCACCTTCAACGAGCAGACCACCGAAGGCCTGAAGCGCGAGATCGGCAACCTCACGAATCAGATCGGCGACAAGCTGAAGGGCTTCATCATCGACCTCCGCAACAATCCCGGCGGTCTGCTGGAGGAAGCGGTGACGGTTTCCGACACCTTCCTCGAGAAGGGCGAGATCGTTTCGACCCGCGGCCGCAATGCCGAGGAAACCCAGCGCCGCGCCGCGCATGCGGGCGACCTGACCAAGGGCAAGCCGATCATCGTGCTGGTCAATGGCGGCTCGGCTTCGGCCTCTGAAATCGTTGCCGGCGCGCTGCAGGACCACAAGCGTGCGACGCTGGTCGGCACCCGCTCGTTCGGCAAGGGCTCGGTGCAGACCATCATCCCGCTGGGCAGCGGCAACGGCGCGCTGCGGCTCACCACCGCGCGCTATTACACGCCGTCCGGCAAGTCGATCCAGGCCAAGGGTATCGTCCCCGACATCGAGGTGCTGCAGGATGTGCCGGATGAGTTGAAGTCGCGTACCGACACCAAGGGCGAGGCTTCGCTGCGCGGCCATCTGAAGAATGACGGCGATGAAAAGACCGGATCGCAGTCCTACGTGCCGCCGGACGCCAAGGACGACAAGGCGCTGAAGACCGCGGCCGACCTGCTGCACGGCATCAAGTCGACGGCGAGCGGGCCGGCGACCGGCGACAAGGCGGCAGTCGACAAGCCCGCCACCAAGGCCGCGAACTGATCCGGCGACGCTGGTTTTAGTCACAACAAAAGGGGCGGCTCTCGGGCCGCCCCTTTTTCGTTGCCAGTTTTCCCATCTCCGGCGGACCGGTGCTTTTGCGGGGCCGGCGCAGGCGCTCGAATCCGGCCCATCGTGGTATCGTCGGCGTGGATGATTCGGGGAGGTCCATGACGGAAACGGCCGACGAACTCAGCGCGCCGCTCGGACAGAAAACGGAGCGCAAGAAGCGCCGGTTTCGGCTGCCGTTCACCGCGATGCAGGCGCTGGCGGTACTGCTTGGCCTGTTCCTGGTCGGCTTCCTGACCGTCGCCCTCTTTGTGGATAATCCGCTGGGCGGGGAGCCCGTCGCCCGTATCGCCCTGCGCACGCCGACGACGGACGACAAGCAGCTGGTCACCGAGAAGGCTGCGAAATCGGCGCCCACCCAGGCCCCGGCTGGCGACAACAAGACCGTCACCATCATCGACGGCTCCAGCGGCAAGCGCCAGGACATCGTGATCGGCGGCGATGCCGGCGACAAGGCAGGCGCGGAATCCGCGCCGGCAAGCCCGATGGCCGGCATTGATCAGCGGCTGCTGGAAAAGTCGAAGTACGGCATGATCCCGGTGGTGACCGACGGCCTCAAGCCCTTCACGGTCTACGCGGCCGACGCCGACCGCATCAAGGCTGCCAAGATGCCAGTGATCGCCATCGTCGTCGGCGGCCTCGGCGTCGGCGCCGCCAAGACCACCGATGCCATCATGAAACTGCCGCCGGCCGTGACGCTGGCGTTCACGCCTTACGGGGCGGACCCCACCAAACTGGCCGAGCGGGCCCGGGCGCAGCGCCACGAGATCCTGCTGCAGGTTCCGATGGAGCCGTTCGACTATCCCGATAACGATCCTGGGCCGCAGACCCTGCTCACGACGCTCACGTCAGAGCAGAACATCGACCGGCTATACTGGCACCTCAGCCGGTTTCAGGGCTATGCCGGGATCGCCAATTTCATGGGTGCGCGCTTCACGGCAACGGATACCGTGATGCAGCCGATCATCCGCGAGGCGGCCAAGCGCGGCCTCGGCTATCTCGATGACGGCTCCTCGCCGCGCAGCGCCGCCGGATCGCTCACGGCGACCCAATCGATGCCCTTTGCCAAGGCCGATTTTACCATCGACGCCGTGCCGACCTCGGCCGAGATCGACCGGACGCTGGTCAAGCTGGAAACACTCGCCAAGGAACGCGGAACGGCGGTCGGCGTCGCCTCGGCGCTGCCGATTTCGATCGAGCGCCTTGCCGCCTGGATCAAGACGCTGGACAGCCGCGGCATCATGCTTGTGCCATTGACAACGGCGATGCTGAAATCAAAATCAGGCTAGAGATCAAGCTGATGGCGGCGAACTGGGTTTTCCCCCGACTGCGCCAGCCCGACCAATTGTGGTGACTTGATGCAGGCAAGGGAGTCCTGACGGAATGGCGCGCTACGAGGACCTGCCTTACCGGACCTGCGTCGGCATGATGCTGATCAACGCGGCCGGGCTGGTCTTCATTGGCCGGCGCGCCGGCGGCATCGAGCATGTCGATGAAACCCATGTCTGGCAGATGCCGCAGGGCGGGGTCGATCCCGGCGAGGATACCTGGGAGGCCGCCAAGCGCGAGCTTTACGAGGAAACCAGCGTTCGCTCGGTGGAGAAGCTCGGTGAAGTCCCGGACTGGCTGATCTACGACATTCCACGCACGGTGGCCGGCCGCGCCTGGAAGGGGCGCTATCGCGGCCAACGGCAGAAATGGTACGCGGTGCGCTTCACCGGCAAGGACGCGGAGATCAATGTCGCCAGCCCCGGCGGCGGTGGACACAAGGCCGAATTCGTCAGCTGGCGCTGGGAGCCGATGAAGAATCTCCCGACCCTGATCGTTCCGTTCAAGCGTCCGGTCTATGAACGCGTGGTCAAGGAATTTTCCAACCTCGCGGGCGGTTAGCCCCTTCGCTTCGACGCACGTTCGCAACAAGAACCGGTGCTCCCATCGACATCTCAGACAAACCCTATCGGCCCAATGTGGGTATTGCGCTGTTCAACGCCTCGGGTGAGGTGCTGATCGGCCGTCGTTTCCGCGACGACGGACCGGAAATCATTCTTCCCGGGTTGGAATGGCAGATGCCGCAGGGCGGCATCGATGCCGGCGAGAACCCGCGCGATGCCGTGATGCGCGAGCTTTGGGAGGAGACCGGCGCGGTCAGCGCCGAATACCTCGGCGAATCCGATTGGATGAATTACGAATTTCCACCCTATGACGGTCCGCCCGACCATCGCCTGGCGAAATTTCGCGGCCAGCGGCAGAAATGGTTCGCGCTGCGGTTTACCGGCCGCGACGAGGAGATCGACCCGCTGACGCCGCGCAACGGCCAGCCGGCCGAATTCGATTCCTGGCGCTGGGAACGGCTGGAGCGCGTCGCCGATCTCGTGGTGCCGTTCCGGTGTGAGGTCTACCGGACCGTGACGCGGCTGTTTGCGGAATTCGCCCGTTAGGCAGCATAACGCCCGAAATTGCTACCTCCGAGCTATGGCCCGGGTTTGCCGCATGATGGAATTGTTGGGGTGGGCGCACGCGTATACACTTGACAGGGACCATGGCAGCAGACGACTTGTTATGGAACAAATCGCAATGCGTGGTGTCTCGCCTCACATGAACGACGTGACTGTGTCCAAGCGCCGCCGAAGCTTCGAATGGCGCGTGCATGACCGGAATGGCACGCTGATGTTCAGCGGGCGGGAACGCACTCGTCCGGCCGCCAGGTACCAAGGCTACCGGCATCTGTTCATGCTGCTGGCGATCGGCCGGCGGGCGCCTGAGGTTCGGACTCTCGAGATATTCCCGACGTCGAACGAACCGGACGCAGGCGCCAGCCCCTCCTGGACTAGTTCGGCCCGACCGAAAACGGGCCAATCCCGATAACCTGACAATTGCTATCGCGCTTGACGCAATCGGCGAGCGCCTCGTTGATCGCCGCCTGTTCGCTCGCGGCCTTCAGCGAAAGTCCGGGCCGGCCAGCGGCACCGACCGCCACCGCGCTCCAACCGCTCTGCGCTTCCGAAATCCGCCGTGCGACATCGTCGCGTGCGTCAGCTGATATCATCGTGCTGCCGGTGGCCCTGAAGAAGCCGGTGACCTTCAACATGGTCGGAATCGGAACCACGAAATCATCGTTGATCGCGACGACCATGCACGGCACGCCGGCGATCCCTCCACACGACTCCAAAGCGCGCCGCACCGCCTCCTCGGTTGTCTCGAGCGCGATCGGAAAGAACAGCACGCCGCCGCCAGGCCCGATCGCGAGCGCCTTGTTTCTTCGCGCCGGCACGTAGGCCGCTTCGAGGCGGGCCTTGGCGGTGTCGCGGGCGAGCGGGACATTCTTCGCGGCGAAGGGTTGCTCGATCGCGGCGTCGCGCCGGATCCATGGCATGGGCGGCAGCGGCGGTTTGCCGTGGACGTACACGATCGTATCGCCGACGGCATATAGTTCGCATTTGCGCGGCGATTGCGCCGCCTCCGCGCGCTTCTGGCATTGCTCGACCGCAGCACTTTTCGCCGCTTCCTCGCTCGGCTGCGCGGTGACGAAGGCACTGAACCCACCGACATTGAGCGCGAACGCCTTGAAGTCGGCCGCTGGCGCGTAGTCGGTGGCGAGCGAGGCGCGCGCCTTGTCGCTGATGAAGGGAATACTGGCCGCGGCAAACTTGTCGGCCGATGCGACCACCGATGGAGGCTGCGACGATGGGATGTCCGGGGCTTTGGCCGCAGGCGCCGACACGGCCGCGATCGCTGACGGTGCCGGCGCGGGGCTTGCCGTGCTGCTGGGAGACGCGACCCCGGTCGCCGACGTTTCCAGCTTGGTGAAATAGAGGAAGCCGCCAACACCGATAGCGGCGAGGCTGACCACCGTGACGGCGACCGGCCACATCCAGTTCGGCTGGGCGCCTTGCGGCTTGGCCGGCTTCTTGACCTGCGGCGTCGCGTAGGTGCCGTCCTCGCGGCGCATCGCCACCATATAGGCGTGCACCGGCGTCGGGATGTTCTTCACTTCCTGCGCGCCGATGTCAGCGAACTGCACCGACAGCTTGTTGGCGACCTGCTCGTGCACCGCGCGCGAGATGCAGATGCCGCCGACCTCCGCGAGGCCCTCCAGCCGTGCGGCGATGTTGACGCCGTCGCCGAGCAGATCGCCATCGCGCTCGACCACGTCGCCGATGGTGATGCCGATGCGGAACGCCATCTGCCGGCTCGGCGGATAGGCCATGTTTCTTGTGCGCAGGCTTTCCTGGATATCGATCGCACAACGCACGGCTTCGACCGCGCTCGGGAATTCGGCGAGCACGGCATCGCCGGCGGTATTGAAAATGCGCCCGCCGCCCTTGGCGATGAAATCGTCGGTGACCAGACGGTAGGACGCCAGGCGGCGCAGCGTCTCCTCTTCGTCCTCGGCAACGAGCCTGGAGTAGCCGGCAATATCGGCCGCAAAAATCGCCGCGATCTTGCGCTTCATGAACAGCAGCCCCGAACCACGTTCTGGCGCGGCAGAATGCCGCCAGAAGTTCCCCGGCGCAACCTTGGCATTCGAAGCCGGCCTGCTCCCGCGACTGTTTGGGACAAGAGGGCCCTTCGGACGACCCCAAAAATCAAAACGCCCGTCACGGTGTGACGAGCGCTGATGCAGCCCGGGCCTTCAGTGCGCCCCGGAGCGGTCCTCCGGGGCCTAGTGCATCGCCGTTGTGTTGATTTCGATCTGAATGCTCTTGAAATGATCCAGCCGCTCGATGGCGCGATCAAGTTCGTCGCCTTCCTTCTCGGCGAGCTTGGCTTCCATTTCGGCGATGGTCTCGGCGAACTGTGCGCGATCGACATCTTCCATCGAGGTGGCGACGTCGGCGAGCACAGTGAGGCCGCTCTCCGACATTTCCGCAAGGCCGCCGAGCACGATCACCTTTTCACGGGTGCCGCCCGTGGAGATGGTCAGGATGCCCGGGCGAACCGCCGCCACGACCGGCGCATGCCCGGCGAGCACGCCGAAATCGCCTTCCAGACCGGGAACATCAACCTGGTCGACCTCGCCGGAGAAGGCGAGCTTTTCGGGAGAGACGAGATCGAAATGAAAGGTAGCCATGGAGAACCTGCGAGTAGCGAGTAGCGAATAGCGAGTGGGAAGAATGGGAGCAGCGCCATTCGCTACTCCCTGTTCGCCATTCGCGCCTTAGGCCGCTTCAGCAGCCAGCTTCTTGCCCTTCTCGACGGCTTCTTCGATGGTGCCGACCATGTAGAACGCCGCTTCCGGCAGATGGTCGTACTTGCCTTCGCAGAGACCGCGGAAGCCCTTGATGGTGTCGGCGAGGTCGACGAACTTGCCCGGCGATCCCGTGAAGACTTCGGCGACGTGGAACGGCTGCGACAGGAAGCGCTCGACCTTGCGGGCGCGAGCCACGGTGATCTTGTCCTCTTCCGACAGTTCGTCCATGCCGAGAATGGCGATGATGTCCTGCAGCGACTTGTACTTCTGCAGCACCTGCTGAACCATGCGCGCGGTGTTGTAGTGCTCGTCGCCAACGACGAGCGGGGAGAGCATGCGCGAGGTGGAGTCGAGCGGGTCGACCGCCGGATAGATGCCCTTTTCCGAGATCGCACGGCTCAGCACCGTGGTCGCGTCCAAGTGGGCGAACGAGGTGGCGGGCGCCGGGTCGGTCAAGTCGTCGGCCGGCACGTAGATCGCCTGCACCGAGGTGATCGAGCCCTTCTGCGTGGTGGTGATGCGCTCCTGCAGCGCCCCCATGTCGGTGGCGAGCGTCGGCTGATAACCCACGGCGGAAGGAATACGGCCGAGCAGTGCCGACACTTCGGAGCCGGCCTGCGTGAAGCGGAAGATGTTGTCGACGAAGAACAGCACGTCCTGGCCCTGGTCACGGAAGTGCTCGGCGACCGTCAGACCGGTGAGGCCGACGCGGGCGCGGGCGCCGGGCGGCTCGTTCATCTGGCCGAACACCAGCGCGCACTTCGACTTCACGCTCGGATCGGGATTCTTCGGATCGGCGTTGACCTTGGATTCGATGAACTCGTGATAGAGGTCGTTACCTTCGCGGGTGCGCTCGCCGACGCCGGCGAACACCGAGTAACCACCGTGCGCCTTGGCGACGTTGTTGATCAGCTCCTGAATCAGCACGGTCTTGCCGACGCCAGCGCCGCCGAACAGGCCGATCTTGCCGCCCTTGGCATAGGGTGCGAGCAGGTCGACGACCTTGATGCCGGTCACGAGAATTTCGGCTTCGGTGGACTGGTCGGTGTAGGTCGGCGCGTCCTGATGGATGGCGCGCTTGCCTTCGGACTTGATCGGGCCGGCTTCGTCGATCGGCTCGCCGATGACGTTCATGATGCGCCCGAGCGTGCCGTCACCGACCGGAATTGCGATGGGCTCGCCGGTGTCGGTCACTTCCTGACCGCGCACCAGACCTTCGGTAGCGTCCATCGCGATCGTGCGCACGGTGGACTCACCGAGGTGCTGCGCGACTTCCAGCACCAGGCGGTTGCCGCCGTTCTTGGTTTCCAGCGAATTGAGAATGGCCGGCAGATGACCTTCGAACTGCACGTCGACAACGGCGCCCATGACTTGGGTGACGCGACCGATCTGGTTAGCTGCTGTGGCCATGAATTGCTCTCCTTCGAAATTCTGTACTTGAACGACCGTCGATTGGTTCGTGCGCTAGACCGCCTCGGCGCCGGAGATGATCTCGATCAGCTCCTTGGTGATCTGGGCTTGACGGGTTCGGTTGTAGACCAGGGTTTGCTTGCGGATCATTTCGCCGGCGTTGCGGGTGGCGTTGTCCATCGCGCTCATCTGCGAGCCGTAGAAAGAAGCGTTGTTTTCCAACAGCGCGCGGAAGATCTGCACTGCAAGATTGCGCGGCAACAGCCGCGTCAGAATCTCGTCTTCTTCCGGCTCATATTCGTAAGCGGTCGATGGACCGGCGTTGGCGGCCGGCTCTTCGACTACCAGCGGAATGACCTGCTGGGCGGTCGGGATCTGCGCGATGACGGACTTGAAGCGCGAATAGAACAGCGTGCAGACGTCGAACTCGCCGGCCTCGAACAGTGCCAGGACCTTCTTGGCGATGTCCTCGGCGTTGACGAAGCCGAGCTGGCGAACCCCGCGCAGATCGACGTGCTCGATGATCTGCTTGTCGAAGGTACGGCGCAGCTGGTCGTAGCCCTTGCGGCCGACGCAGAAAATCTTGACGTCCTTGCCCTGGTTCATCAGGGACAGCGCCCGCTCGCGGGCCAGACGGACGATTGCCGAATTGAACGCGCCGCACAGGCCGCGTTCGCCGGTGCAGACCAGCAGCAGATGCACCTGGTCCCTGCCGGTGCCGGCCAGCAGCGCCGGAGCGCCGGGCGAACCGGCGGCAGCCGCGGCGATATTGGAAATCACCGCATCCATCTTTTCGGCGTAGGGCCGTGCCGCTTCGGCGGCAGTCTGCGCACGGCGCAGCTTAGACGCCGCGACCATCTGCATCGCCTTGGTGATCTTCTGCGTCGCCTTGGTCGAGGCGATGCGGACCCGCATGTCTTTAAGTGAAGCCATTCTCAGTTCACCCCGGCGATCTGGCCTCAAGGCCCCGATCGCAAGCCACTCTGTTCGTCGGGCCCGGCTGGAAGCCGGGCCTCAACGGCAAATCCTCAAGCAAACGCCTTGGCGTAACCTTCGACCACGCTCTTCAGCTTGCCGGCGAGTTCGTCAGAGAGATCGCGGCTGTCACGGATGCCGTTGAGAATGTCGACGTTCTTGCCACGCAGCACCGACAGCAGGCCGTCCTCGAACGCGCGCACCTTGTTGACCGGAAGCGCATCGAGATAGCCGTTGGTGCCGGCCCAGATCACGCAGACCTGCTCTTCCATCTTCAGCGGCGAGAACTGCGGCTGCTTGAGGAGTTCGGTCAGGCGCGAACCGCGGTTCAGCAGGCGCTGGGTCGAAGCATCGAGGTCGGAGCCGAACTGCGCGAACGCCGCCATTTCGCGGTACTGCGCCAGCTCGCCCTTGATCTTGCCGGCGACCTTCTTCATCGCCTTGGTCTGCGCCGACGAACCCACGCGCGACACCGACAGACCGACGTTCACTGCAGGGCGGATGCCCTGGAAGAACAGGTCGGTTTCCAGGAAGATCTGGCCGTCGGTAATCGAAATCACGTTGGTCGGGATGTAGGCCGACACGTCGTTGGCCTGGGTTTCGATGACCGGCAGCGCCGTCAACGAGCCCGAGCCCTGGTCCTTGTTGAGCTTCGCCGCGCGCTCGAGCAGGCGGGAGTGCAGGTAGAACACGTCGCCCGGATAGGCTTCGCGGCCCGGCGGACGGCGCAACAGGAGCGACATCTGGCGGTACGCGACGGCCTGCTTGGACAAGTCGTCATAGATGATCACGGCGTGCATGCCGTTGTCGCGGAAGTACTCGCCCATGGTGCAACCGGTGAAGGGGGCGATATACTGCATCGGCGCCGGGTCGGAAGCGGTGGCGGCGACGACGATCGAATATTCCAGCGCGCCCTGCTCTTCGAGCACCTTCACGAACTGGGCAACGGTCGAACGCTTCTGGCCGATCGCGACGTAGACGCAATACAGCTTGATGTTCTCGTCCGGCTGCGCGTTGAGCGGCTTCTGGTTCAGGATGGTGTCGAGGGCGATCGCGGTCTTGCCGGTCTGGCGGTCGCCGATGATCAGCTCGCGCTGGCCACGGCCGACCGGGATCAGCGCATCGATCGCCTTCAGGCCGGTCGCCATCGGCTCGCTCACCGATTTGCGCGGAATGATGCCGGGCGCCTTGACGTCGACGCGCTTGCGTTCGGTGGCCTGGATCGGGCCCTTGCCGTCGATCGGGTTACCCAGCGCGTCGACGACGCGGCCGAGCAGGCCCTTGCCGACCGGGGTGTCCACGATGGCGCGAGTGCGCTTGACGGTCTGGCCTTCCTTGATCTCGCGGTCGGCGCCGAAAATAACGATACCGACATTGTCGGTTTCGAGGTTCAGCGCCATGCCGCGGGTGCCGTTCTCGAACTCGACCATTTCACCGGCCTGGACGTTGTCCAGACCGTAGACGCGGGCGATACCGTCGCCGACGGACAGCACCTGTCCGACTTCGGTGACCTCGGCCTCCTGGCCGAAATTCTTGATCTGGTCCTTGAGGATCGCGGAAATTTCCGCGGCGCGGATGTCCATCAGCCTGCCTCTTTCATCGCGTGCTTGATCGAATTGAGTTTGGTGCGAAGCGAACTATCCACCATGCGGCTGCCGAGCTTGACCACAAGGCCGCCGATGATGGAGGGATCGACTTTCACGTTGAGCGCGACGTCCTTGCCCGTCACTGATTTCAGTGCGGTCTTCAGCGCGTCGAGATTCTTTTCATTGAGCTGTTCGGCGACGGTGACGTCGGCGGTCGCCTCGCCCTTGAACTTCGCCACCAGCGCCCGGAAGGCGCGGATCACATCGGCCACGGCGAAAAGCCGGCGGTTGGCGGTCAACACTTTGAGGAATTTGGCGGAAGTGCCGGTGATGCCGGCCTTGTCGAGCAGGGCATTGAGCGCCTTGGCTTGCGCGTCGGCCGAGAAGACCGGGCTGCGGACGAGGCGCTTGAGATCGGCGCTTTCGTTCAGCATGGCCTCGAATTTATCGAGATCGGCTTTGACTGCGTCGATGGATTTCTCCTCGCGCGCCAACTCGAACAAGGCCGTAGCATAACGGCCGGACACCCCGGAAACGGACGGATCTTCTGCAGCCACAGACTCGCTCTTTTCAGCTGTCAAATTCGCAAGGGAAAAACCGTCGCCACGGGTAGCGGCGCCTAGCGATCCAAGCCCTTGGAATTCAAGCGGGACTTCGATTTTCGACCGGCACGGAAGTGCCGGGGTCGTTAAAATCGCGGCTTTGCTAACATAGCAAGCGCGCAGGTGCAACATGACCGCGCCTTCAGGCGATGCCTTGTCGCATGTCGATTTTCAGGCCGGTTGAAGGTTTGTTTTGAGACAGCCCGCGCGGCGGAAGTTGGCCAGGCGCCGAACCGCGGTGTCCATGCGTCACCGAGCGGTGAATTGGTTCCAATCGTATTTGCATGGCGGCTATGAACCTTGGGGTGCGGAACGAACCGACCCGGCCCGCTCCATTTGCCCATTACTTGCCTAAATCTTTCCACTCCTGAGGACAACTGTATTCGCAAGTAATGACTAGTATTGAATTAGTTAAAATTGGGTTAAGGCGCAAGATTACGGAATATCACCTGATTAGTTGCACGCGGTAACAAGATATGTCAGCCGCGAACAAAGAGGAACTACTGCCCAATTCATGCCTTATTGGCTGATCAAACGGCAACCGCTGAAACTGGGACGGGGGTTCCATTTGTCACGTATGTGGCAATACTATCTGAGGGACTAGTTTAATGTTGCAAACCAATAAGATCGTGCCGGGAACTCTAACCCGGTCGCGTACAGCGTTCGCCTTGATCGCCGCGACTCTTCTGGTCGGCGGCAGCATCACCGAAGCATCCGCCAAATCCAGGCATCACCGGCATCACCATCACCACCATTCCCATCACGCCAAAACTCAGCCGGCCGGTGACAACTGGCTGAACGCCAACGCCTCGATCGGCTCCCAGAGCACCGGGCGCGGCTTTTCGGGAAAGGCCTCGTTCTACGGCAATGAATCCGGCAGCAGGACCGCCTCCGGACAGCGCTTCAATCAGAACGCCATGACCGCAGCCCACCGCTCGCTGCCGTTCGGCACCAAGCTCCGCGTGACCCATCGCGGCCAGAGCGTGATCGTCACGATCAACGACCGTGGCCCCTTCATCAAGGGACGCGTGCTCGACCTCTCCAAGGGCGCCGCCCGCGCTATCGGCCTGACCGGCGCCGGTGTCGGCCACGTCACCGCCGAGGTTGTGTCCTAAAGCGCCAATAGCGCGCCATTCTTCAGTAAGCGTTGCGTTGCGTAACTGCCTGCGGAACTTTCCGCGGCAACAAAGGCCTGTCGTCGCAAATGACGGCAGGCCTTTTTTGTTTACCCTCCCCTGGAGGGGAGGGTCGGCACGGATCGAGCGAAGCGAGATTCGTGACGGGGTGGGGTGATCTCTCCACTCGGGCACTGTTGGTTGTGGAGAGACCTTCACCCCACCGCGCCGCGCGTTTCACGCGCGTCGACCCTCCCCCTCCAGGGGAGGGTGAAACAGCCTCACAAAAAGCTCTGCGGGTCGACGTCGACCTCGAGCTTGAGATTGCCCTTGGTCTTAGGCCCGGCAGCCAGCCATTCGCGCAAGTACTCCGACAAATCGACATTGCGCAGCGACTTCACCAGGATCCGGAACCGGTAGCGGCCCTTGATTACCGCCAGCGGCGCCTCTGCAGGGCCCAGCACCTGGATGCGCTCGTCGATTGGCGCGACGGCGGCGAGCCTGCGGGCAAAACCTTCCGCGCTCGGCCGGTCGCCGGCGGAAATGATCAGGCTGGCGAGTCGGCCGAACGGCGGATAGCCGGTGCGCTCGCGCGAGTCGATCTCGTTGGCATAGAAGGCCTCGCGGTCGCTGGCGACCAAGGCCTTCATCACGGGATGTTCGGGCTGATGGGTCTGCAGAAAGCCTATGCCGCGCCCCTGCTCGCGCCCGGCGCGCCCGATCACCTGGTTGAGCAATTGAAACGTCCGCTCGGCGGCGCGCGGATCGCCGTTGCCGAGGCCGAGATCGGCATCGACGACGCCGACCAGATTGAGTCGCGGGAAATTATGTCCCTTCGCCACCAGTTGCGTGCCGATGATGATGTCGACGCGCCCCTCCGCAATTTCGTTCAGTTCGCTGCGCATGGTCTCGATCGAGGTGATCAGATCGCTCGACAGCACCATGGTGCGCGCTTCCGGAAACAACGCGGCCGCCTCTTCCTGCAGGCGCTCGACGCCGGGACCGACCGCGACCAGCGATTCCTCGGCCTGGCAATGCGGGCAGATGTTCGGACGCGGCATCGAGAAGCCGCAATGGTGGCAGACCAGGCGCTGACGAAAGCGATGATCGACCAGCCAGGCGTCGCAGATGGTGCAGGCGAAGCGGTGGCCGCAGGCGCGGCATAGCGTCAGCGGCGCATAGCCACGGCGGTTGAGGAACAACAGCGCCTGCTCGCGCTTCTCGATCGCGAACCTGACCTGCTCGGCCAGCGGAGGCGAGATGAAGCGACCGCGCGGCGGCGGCGCTCGCCGCAGGTCGATCGCCTCGATATGCGGCATGTGCTGGCCGCCGAAGCGCGACGGCAGCGCGACGCGCTGATAGCGCCCCTTGCGCGCGTTGACTTCGCTCTCGACCGACGGCGTCGCCGACGCCAGCACGATCGGAATCTTTGCAATGTGCGCGCGCACCACGGCCATGTCGCGGGCGTGGTAATGCGCGCCGTCATCCTGCTTGTAGGCCTGGTCGTGCTCTTCATCGACGATGATCAGGCCGAGATCCGCATAAGGCAGAAACAGCGCCGAGCGCGCGCCGACCACGACCGGCGCTTCGCCCGCCGATATCGCCGCCCAATTGCGCTGCCGCGTGCGCGGCGTCAGCTCGGAGTGCCACTCGATCGGGCGCACGCCGAAGCGCTGCGCGAAACGGTCGAGGAATTGTCCGGTCAGCGCGATCTCCGGCATCAGGATCAGCGTCTGCTTGCCGCGCCGGACGACTTCCGCAATCGCCTCGAAATAGACTTCGGTCTTGCCAGAGCCGGTGACGCCGTCGAGCAGCGCGACATGGAACGTGCCGTCGGCGGCGAGCGCGCGCATCGCGTCCACCGCCGCGCGCTGCTGATGGGAAAATTCCGGCTGCGCAAAGGCGGGATCGGGCGCCGGCGGTGGCGGTGGTGGCGGCATCGCCTCGATCGCAAGCGTACCCTCGTCGACCAGACCGTCGACCACGCCTGAGCTGACGCCGGCTTCCCGCGCCGCATCCGACTTGCCGTGCAAGAGGCCGTCCGACAGCACCTCGATCAGCCGGCGTCGTGCCGGTGTCAGCCGCCGCGGCGGCTCGCCGACCAGCCGCACGCCGAGGCGCATCCGCTCGGGGCCGAGATTTTCGCCCATCCGCAACGCCATGCGCAGCACCATGCCGCGCGCTGAGAGCGTGTAGTTGGCGACCCAATCGACCAGGCTGCGCAGCTCTTGCTTCAGCGGCGGCACGTCGAGCTTTTCGCCGACGTCCTTCAGGCGGTTGTGCAGCCGTGGATCGGGATTGGCGTTTTCCGCCCACACCACCGCCACCACCTCGCGCGGTCCGAGCGGCACGCAGACGACATCGCCCGGCTTCAGCTCCATGCCGCGCGGCACGCGGTAGGAATAGTTTTGATTGAGCGCGACCGGCACCAGCACGTCGACGACGCGGGTCGACGAGGCCGGGGAACTGGTTTGGCGGGTGGCGTGGTCCATCGGGGGAATCAGGCTCGAGGTATCCGAAACGAGGCTAGCGCCGCCTCGGCCAGTTAGCGAACGGTAAACGAAAGAGGTGCCATATAATTAATGCGTTGGAGCACGGCCTCCAAGGTGATCTCCAAAAGGCAAGGATGATGGCCAGGGAAGTTCCGACACCGCAAGCGTTTGAGCTCGATTGCGCCGATGAGGCGTTCGCGCAGGAGGTCGGGCGCTGGTTGACGCATTTGCGCGCCGAGCGCCGGCTGTCGCCGAAGACGCTCGAAGCCTACGCCCGCGACCTCCGCCAGTGCCTCACCTTTCTCGCCGAGCATTGGGGAAGTCAGGTCACGCTGAAACGGTTTGCCGCGCTGGAGGCCACCGACGTCAGGGCTTTCATGGCAATGCGCCGCGCCGACGACATCGGCGGGCGCTCACTGATGCGGGCGCTGGCGGGCTTGCGCTCGTTCGGGCGCTTTCTGGAACGGGAAGGCAAAGGCAGGGTCGGCGCGCTATCGGCGATCCGCGCTCCGAAAATCGCAAAGAGCCTGCCGAAGCCGATCCAGATGGACGCTGCCAAGCGCTTTGCCGATGCCGACGAGCGGGCCGGCGAGGAGCGCGAGCCCTGGATTCTCGCGCGCGACGCCGCGGTCATGGCGCTGCTCTACGGGTCCGGCCTGCGCATCTCCGAGGCACTCGGACTGAAACGCCGCGACGTGCCGAAGCCGGGCGAAGGCGACGTCATCATCGTCACCGGCAAGGGCAACAAGACCCGGATGGTGCCGGTGCTGCAGAACGTGCTCGCCCTGATCGCCGACTACGTTGCGATGTGTCCGCATTCATTGCCGCCGGCCGGGCCGATCTTCGTCGGCGCGCGCGGCGGGCCGCTATCCCCGCGAATCATCCAGCTCACCATGGAGCGGCTGCGCGGCGCGCTCGGGCTGCCTGACAGCGCCACGCCCCACGCGCTGCGGCATTCTTTCGCAACCCACCTGCTCAGCCGCGGTGGCGATCTGCGCGCGATCCAGGAACTGCTCGGCCACGCCTCGCTCTCGACCACGCAGATCTATACCGGGATCGACAGCGAGCGGCTGCTGCAAGTGTACAAGAGCGCCCACCCGCGCGGGTGACGCGGCCAGACACAAAATATCGAAAACAACCCCATGCAAAGTAGAGAGGGCCCGGCTCGCGGCACTCTGGCTGCTTGCGTCCGGGGCACGAGATAGCCCGTCGTCACGGGCCGGCCTGACCTCATCCTGTCCTAGATGCCGTAATGGGCCCTGCTCCGAGCAAGGGGTCATGATGGTGGCTGT
>NZ_LLYB01000048.1:0-143 GCF_001440475.1 Bradyrhizobium lablabi
GGGATGGGTCCGGCGTGTGCCTCTATTTAAAGCGTCTTGAAAAGGCGAAGTTCTGCTGGCCGCGGATCGGGCATCATCGGGTGCAGCTCAACCCGGCGCAGTTGATGGCACTGGTGGATGGGATGGACTGGAAGCGGGTCCGG
>NZ_LLYB01000048.1:429-565 GCF_001440475.1 Bradyrhizobium lablabi
GCCGACGATCGGAAAAGCTCGGCTCTGTGAACGGCGACGATGAACAGCGGGCCTTTGTCTTCGAGGAGATCGAGACCGGCATCGCCGCGATCAAGGCCCAGGTCAGCAAGGGCCGTGAGCAAGCGGAAGGCAAGCG
>NZ_LLYB01000048.1:801-887 GCF_001440475.1 Bradyrhizobium lablabi
AGCGCTTCTGGCCCAGATCGCCGTCTCCAAATATGCCGATGGCCAGCCGCTCTACCGGCAGGAGGCCATCTACGCCCGCGACAAGG
>NZ_LLYB01000048.1:1197-1267 GCF_001440475.1 Bradyrhizobium lablabi
GCTGGAGATCGTAGCCGACTACATCTTCAGCGAGGTCAAGAAGGCCGAACGGGTCTTTGCCGACGAAACC
>NZ_LLYB01000048.1:1485-1616 GCF_001440475.1 Bradyrhizobium lablabi
TGGCATCACCTTGGCTGGCTGCTGGTCACACAGCAGACGCAAGTTCTACGAGCTGCATGTTGCAGGAAGCTCGAGAGTGGCAACGACGACGGTCGAGCGGATGGCAAAGCTCTGGCAGGTCGAGAAGACCG
>NZ_LLYB01000049.1:0-13868 GCF_001440475.1 Bradyrhizobium lablabi
ACCACCATTCTCGATATCGTCGACGTCATGATGGTGCTACGGGGGGGCATGCTCGACATGATCGGCCCGCCCGGCGAAGTCTATCATGCCTTGCAGCAGGCCGCCGGGGGGCGCGCGTCATGACGGCGGTCGACGGCCTCACCCCGCTGCGCGATCGGGCGCGTTACGCCCGGCCCGCGCGGCCGGCACTGTTGGGTGCCGGCGTGGTCGCCGCATTCGCGGTCGCGATGACGATGTGGGGAACGCTGGCGCCGATCTCGGGCGCGGCGATTGCGAGCGGCAATCTCCAGGTCGAAGGCCGCCGGCAGAGCGTGCAGCATCCCTATGGCGGCGTCGTGCGCCAGCTTACCGTGCGCGACGGCGCCCGCGTCGAAAAAGGCCAGCTCCTGATCCGGCTCGACGATAGCGACCCGCGCGCCAGGCTCGATGTGCTGATCGCCGATCGCGACGCCGCGCTTGCCGCGCGCGCGCGGCTGATGGCCGAACGCGACAAGAGCGACGCACCTGATTTCGACGAAAGTCTTCGCGCACGCGGCGAACTGTCTGCCGTGCGCCAGGCCATGGCCAACGAGACCGCGATGATGGCGGCGCGAAAACACCAGTTCGCGGCCGAGACGGCGGTGCTGCGCGGCAAGATCAAGGAGCTGGAGGCGCAGATCACCGGCACGCAGGCGCAGCTCGCCGGCACCGAGAAACAGCGGGAATTGCTGACCGACGAGATGAACGGCGCGCAGCATCTGTTCGCGCAGGGCTATACGCCGAAGACCCGTATCCTCGCTCTGCAGCGCGAAGACGCCAAACTGCAGGCCGATATCGGCGCGCAGCAGGCCAGCATCGCCGGCATGCAGCAGCAGATCGCGCAGAACGACCTCGAACTCGCCAGGGTGGAGCGCGCGCGCATGAGCGAAATCACCGACCAGTTGCGCGCAGCGGAAAGCAAGCTCGCCGAACTGGCGCCCAGGATCGAAGCCGCCACCGACGTGATGGCCCGCACGCGGATCACGGCTCCGGCGACCGGCTCCGTGGTCGGTCTCGACGTCTTCACCGAGGGCGGCGTGATCCAGCCCGGCGCGCGGCTGATGGATATCGTGCCGACGGACAATCCGCTGATCGCCGCCGCCAGGCTGAAACTCTCCGATATCAACGACGTCGCCGTCGGCCACCGCGCCGAGGTGCAGCTCGTCGGCATCAACTATATCGAGCGGCCGCGGCTCTACGGCACCGTGCACACGGTGTCCGCCGACCGCCTGACCGACGACAAGTCCGGACAGGGCTATTACGCCGTCGAGGTCGCGCTCGATCCCAACGATGTCAAGAAGTCGCGCATCGATCTGCAGGCCGGCATGCCGGCCGAGGTGATCGTGCCGACGCGGCCGCGCACTCTGTTCGAGTATCTGCTCGGTCCGCTGCGCGACGAGATCACCCGCGCGTTCCGCGAGCGCTGACGAGGAGATTGCCATGGCCGAATCCGAAAAGAATGCCCGCCGCTCCGACGAGGCCGAGCGCAGCCGTCACATCGCCGCAACCGAGTCGGTTGCGTTCGCCACCGTGCTGCTCGGCCTGCTCAACGACGCCGACACCGTGCTGCACCGTCTGGAACACGAGGAGGCGCGCACGGCGGAGCCGGCCGATGCGCCGGCAGATCCAGCAGAGATTATCCCGGCAGCGCTGACGCCCGCCGATCCCGACCCCGGCCACAACGGTCAGCACACCGGCGCGACCGAATCTCCGGCCGCCGACCTCTCGCCTGCGATCCATGCCGATGCCGCGGCAATGGCTCTGCCGCAGGACGAGAACGCGACGTCCACGGCAGCGTCACCAGGCGAAGTGCTTGTCACGGACGCCTTTGCATCGCCTGCGTCACCGAGCTTCAGCGCTTCGCCGGATCACGCGCCATCGGCGGGCACGAGTAGTACATCGACCGCCAGCATCGCATTACCGTCAATCGATCTTGGCGCAACCGTTCACAGTCTCGCAGATACCGTCACCGGTATCGTCGACGCGGCGCTTGCAACGGTGTCGAGCACCATCGCGAACCTGGGCACCACCGTCGGGCAACTGACAACAAGCCTGACAGGCACCGTGAGCCATCTTCTCGACGGTCTGACCGGCACGGTCACGGGCGCCACCCACGACGCGCCGGCCACGGGTCTGCTCGAGCCGCTGGTCAAGGACGTTCTCGGTCCGGCCCTTGGCCCAACGGATGTCGCCGACACCAGCTCGCATGGCCTGTCGCTGCTCGATACCGCAGGCGCGATACCGACCTCGTTCCTGCATCCGATTCCGCTTCAGCTTGGCTTTCTCGGCCAGCCGACGATGGACGGCCACGAGCCGCATGACGGTGCGTTTTCGGCGCTGGGAATCCATCATTTCTGAGGATCGCGTCACACCGCGTCAGCAACCGTCGCGCTCGACCGGGATAAGCAGGACGCGGTCGTGGCGCCCCAGCCTGAAGGCCTCGCCATTGGCGTAGATGCGCAACATGCCGTCTTGCGCATCGACCACCGGACTGGTCCATGCCTGGCTGGGCTCAGGACGTTCGACATAAAGCATCTGCTTCACGGCGTCCCAGACAAGCACGCCGCGGATGTCGCCGAGCAAATCGATCTTGCTGGGGTCGAGCAGCGGATGGTCCCACAGGCCGCCGACCTGCGCGCAGACAAAGCGATCGTCCAGCCAGGCCGGATATGGCTCACACAGGGGTTCGCCGTCCTCCATACGCGGGACCGGGACCGGGTCGCCGTCGACCCACAACAGCGCGCCGCACCAACCGGCTCCCTGGATCGTCACGGCGGCGCGGCGCAGGTTTGGCGAGAAATCGACGCGGACCATGCTGTTTGCCGCGCCGTCAAGGAAATTCCAGGCGCTGTGCTCATCATGGAATTCGAAACCGAGCGCGTCGCAATCCTCAGGTGCCAGCAAACGCGGCGGCGCCGGAAAATCGCTGGCGAAGCTGCGCTGTTCGTACGCAATCCGCGCGACCTCGTTCTGCCAAGCCTTGAGCAGCACAGCCTGTGTTGGGCCTTGAACGTCGCGCATGCCGATTTCGTGCCGCTGGGATCCCGGCAATTGCATGGCAAGGCGAGACAACCGACAACTCAACGCCCGCGAGTGTGGCTTGCACGCCATCATGCGGCCACGGCCGCCCCATGATCCTGCGCCATTCGTGATCGATGATCGTCCATGGCGGCCGGGGTCGCATTTCCCGAGTGTAGGCGTAGCGAGCTATTTCGAATGCCCGTACCAGCGGATGGCGAAACGGCCGATGCGGAGGGCCTGTCCGTCGATCGCCGGGATGCGCGGAGCAGCGGCGACAATACCCCGGCGTTGCGGCGTCGACTTCTGATCTGCCTCGCAATCGTCGTGCTGATTGGCGCAATCGGCGGTGCGATCTTGATTCAGTTCGCTCCCGATCTCCTGTTCGACGAGCCGTCCTGCGCGTCGCCGCCTGGTGACCCGAAACGTGGCGGATGTATCGCTTCCTTGCCCATCCCGGATATCGTGGTGACGATCAGCGCGACGGTGCACCTCTCGCCAGATGGCGACACGCTGTTGCTCGGCGGCCCACTTCGCAACGACACGACAAAGGTGGTGCTGGCGGGATTCAACATCGCGGAGCGGCGGGAGGCATGGCGCACGGCGCTCGACGATTTCGGGCCCGATGTCAGGGTAACCGTCTCGAAGACCGGCGACAAGGCCGCCGCCTGGGGCGCTGGCGGCATTCGTGTCCTCAATCTGCCGAGCGGCTCGGCCGTCATCGCGGTGCCGGCCGAAGCGATCGGCACCCATCTGTTTTTTGACGTGGCGTTTTCGGAAGATGGAAACGACGTCCTGACAGGTGATGCCTCGCGGCGGAAAAGCTTTCGTCTCGCCGGGGCGGCATCTGAACCCGGTCCCGACCCGGGCTTTGACCGGATCGACACCTGTCGCCCATTGGGCCACGTCGGGCAGAGCAATCTCGGGACCGTCCGCAGCCGTGACGGCAGAATGGTCGTGTTGCTGCCGACCGCCATGACCGCTGCGCCGGTTCAGGTTGGTCGATCTGCCCCGAGCCGCGAATTGTCGGCAGCCATCTGCGGGACGAGTTCAGTGGCTGTGCTCGTCGGTCCCGCCGGCTGGGAGGATGTCACCGCGCTATTTGCGTCGTTCTCGCCGAACAACGACAGGCTCGCGATCGTCTATGCCGGCAAGACGCCCCGTGGCCAGTGGCGCACCCTGATCGATATCTGGGACGCGCAAGGCCGAATGCAGCGGCTTGCCTCGTTTCCGGTCCGCGGCAACGTCGGCTATCGGATCGGCTGGTCGCACGATGCACGCCGGCTCGCCGCCGTCCGTTCCCGCAATGATGCGACCGACGCGTTGATCTACGCAATCCCGTGAACCTGCGCCTTAACGATATGGGAGCCTGACATGAATCGCACCATCCCGACTGCCCTCCTCTGGATTGCGGCGGCGTGCCTTTGCAGCGATGCGGCCCTCGCCCAGTGGAGCGGGCGCATCACGTCGAGCATGGGGCGCAGCTACGGAAACCTGGCACTGAGCCAATCGATCCTGAGCGGCACGCGGCGACTCGGAGATGCTGCGCCATCGGGCAGCACCGCCGCGCTGCCGGCCCCGACGACCCCGGCCCAAATCGACGCGGCGTTGAACTATACGGCCGACCCGCAGCGCAGCGAGCGCACCCGCGCCGACGTGATCAAGGCCATCAGCGGATCGGATGCCGCGCTGCGCGCCGACCTGGAAAAAGCCTTCGCCGATGATGCCGTGCTCAAGGAGTTCGAACGCGTCATGGCCGCGAACGGCTATTCGAGCCGCAACATCGCCGACAACATGACGGTTCTGCTTCAAGTCTCGTGGGAGACGCTCAGCGGCAGCACGGCCAGCAAGGCGCAGATCCTGGGAATTCGCCAGCAGGTGCTCGGCATCTTCCTCGGCACACCGGCGCTGCGCGCGATGACCAATGCCGAGCGCCAGGACTGGGCGGAACGGATCGCCTATCAGGTCGTGCTCGCCACCATCGCGAGGCAGGAGGCCCTGCGCAGCGGCGATCCTGCGCGGCTCAAGCAGGTCAGACAGACGACGGCTGCGATGCTGCAGGCGCAGGTCGGCATTGACATGTCGCAGCTACGATTGACCGAACAGGGATTCCGCAAAAAGTCCTGACGCGCGAGGGCGAGCCGCAACACCGTTCCGTTCGCGCCGCAGGCGTCTACCGCGGCACATTCGTTCCGGATTCCGCCGCGCGCTGCGCTTCGGCGACCCAGTACTCCTCATAGGCGCCGCTCACGGCGTCATTGACCAGATGATAGAAGCCGTTGAGCGCCCACGTCACCGACCCTCGCGCTGCGCTATATTTGTAGGCGACGATGGCTTCGACATCGAGGATGATCGTCGGAAATGGACCGCCCTTCGGGATCTGCACGACCGGCCGCTTGTAGCTGTCCATCGCATTGTCGAACGAGGCGGGATCGGACCCCGCCGGGCCGTTTTCCGGATCGAGATCCAGCGACCAAACGAATACCGGCCTGCGGGTGACGATCAACTCGCCGAGCAGGATGGCGACATCCATCACCAGCGAGTACGCGATCTCAGGTCCTTCGCGGGTGGATGAAAGCCGGGTATTGAACGAGGCGATCTTGCGATCGTGAATGCCGGGCCACTCCGATTTCGCCCAGCCGTGGAGCGCGTCGAGCAGCGGCTTGTAATCATCGGCCACGAGACCCGCGCGCAGGTCGATATTCTCCTCCGCCAGCAATTCGCCAAGCACGGCCAGCCGCTCTGCACGGTGCGCCAGCAAATAGTCGAGATTGGCCTGCGCCTGTTCGACGCTCAGCTTGAAATGATCGTCCGGGAATGGCGCCCGGTACGGCGGATAGCTGTCCAGACGCCGCGCCAGTCTGGTCCGTCGCAGTGATGTGAGCCAGCGCATGATCGTATCCCCGCAATCGAGTTAGGCGAATGCATGAGCTGGCATGGGTTAACAGCAAAATCGTGCGACCATGCAGGGGGATTGTGTCAAACTTTGCGCGCCATGCGCGCCGTCCGATGACAACGCATGGCGTTTTTGTTGCAAAGCCAGGGACGCATGTAATGGCGCCCGAAGGCGATCACGTCGTGAAATACCGCGACAGCCGATGCGACGATTTCTGCTGCCACGCGTCGGTTGTGTCGAGAAAGCCGATCCAGCCTTTCTTCTCCTTGCCGGTTTTGGTCTTTCCCTTCTTTGGTTTCTTGCCGGCGTTCACCTCGGCCTCGACGGCGCGGAAGCGATAGTGATCATAGACGTCGAGCACATGCACGGCGTATGCCTCGGCCAGCGCCTGATGCCCCCGCACGATCGTCAAGTTTTCGTCGTTCGAGTAGGAGGCCTTGTACCCGAGATTATGACTGCCAAATGCGACGATGCAATTTTCCGGATCGAGCGGGTCGATCACGAGAATCTTGTCGTGAATAATCGCCCGTCCGACCGTTAGCTTCTCGGCGAGTCGGAAATCTCCGAGCTCTCTGCCGATTTCCTTGTCGGTGAGCGCGGTGGCACGCACGACGGAGATGCCGTCCTGCTGAAAAACATGCGGCGATGAGGCTGGAATTTTTGCACCCGATTCGGTCTTGCGGCTCGCTTCAAAGCCCCACATCGCCTGCGTATCCGAAATTGCGCCGATCACATTGAGGGAGGTGTCCTTGAGGCCGAGATTGACGGCTTCGGCCACGATCGAGTTGACGCCGCCCCGAGACGGCATGAACACGAGGAAAAATATCGCCTTCCGTGCCTTGCGCATGAGCGAAAACAGACGATCCATATCCGGCGGAGGCGGAGGCACCGTCTTCACGGTCTTGGCGGGCGGCTGCTCCTTGCCGGGCATGTTCGGTGAGAACCAGCACTCGAATGTAGCACCGCCGGGAAGCTCGCCTGTCACGGCTTCGCGATTCTCGGTCTTGAGTTCATCGCTTTGATTGGCGTCGGATGACTTGGCGCCCAGCGGCTTTGGAACTTTCAGCTTGTCCTCATGCAGGCGCTGCCAGTAAGCGAGGAATCCGGCCGCGATTTCCTCGTCGTCGATGCGGACACAGTTGTTGCTCTGACCCGACACGCCCGACCAGGTCCAATTGGTCGAACCGGTCAGCACCGATTTCGCCGTACCGGCGTCGTCGACGTAGACGATGAACTTGTTATGGCCGATGTGGCCCGACCCGTTGAACATTCGATGCTGAAGCTTGAACTTTGTGCCGGGTTTCTTGGCAAGCTTTACCAGAACTTTGCGCGCCGCCTCGTTACGCGTGTCATAGAGCGTGACCTTCGTGCTCTTCTTGGCTGCGCTCTTTTTCTTCGCCGCCGCCGATTTTGCCTTTTTCTTTTTCGGCGCCGGGTCTCCGTCCTCCTCCGCGCTTGAAGGGCTGCCGGCATCCGAAAGAATCAAATCAAGACGCTCCGCATTCACCGCGAGAAAATCCTCGAGCTGCTTTTCCTCAAGCTCGTAAAGCGCCGCGTGGAAGCGGCCTCCGGGTTGCTTGAAAAAGTTCTCGATGAGTGGAAGGACTTCGCCGGCCAGATAATTCCGCAGGAAATCACCGGGGGTTTGCAGCCGGCCTTCCAGTTCGCCGGGCGTGATCTCGCCGTCCTCTTCCAGGATGCGCACGATGAACTGCGTCGACAAAATACCGTTGGTGAAGGTCGAGTTGAACGGCTGCCGATCGCGCGGCACGTCCATGACGTCAGTGCGGAACTCCGGTGTCAAAAAGCCGAGGGGGATCGGCTTGCCTTCGTAGGTGTGAAGGACTTCCTTTTGGGCTTTTCGGTCAAAGTGGCTTTCGGGCACGACCTCGACTTCCTGCATGCCATCCTGCAGATGCCCGACTGCACGGATGCAATAGCGCACCCGCAACTTCTCTTCGCGCCGCTCCAGCTTGCTGCGCCTCTTGCGCAATGTCAGGTCGCGCCAATTGAACTTCTGCACCGGCCAGACCGTCGTGTTTTGCGCCAGGCCCTCCGGGTTGTGCTGACCCTTGAAGGCCACATAGGCGGCGAGCGGCTTTGCTTCGATGACATCTCCCGCGGAGTTGAGAAATTCACGGACGATATTGAAGCCGAGGCAGTCCGGTATGCTCGGGCCATCGATCTCCCAGGCAATGTAAGCGACCTCATTGTTGGAGAACGCGGTCGCGCGCACGATTTTGGTCATGATTGAATCCCCCGGTTCAAGGCCAAGCCAGCCAGATGACAATCGTGTTACAACTAAGAGTATAGTACTGGGTCTCTTGCTGCCGCACCAGTGGCCCCGGTCGAAGTTCGGCGCGGTGCGGCGGAGCAACGGCTCGCTCGCGCACAAACGCGAGGCAGGCGCTCTTGGAGGAAAACCTGACCGCGAACATCCGCCTTGCGTCATTTGCGACGGTAACCGGATGGTGGCCTTCAGTGCCGGCGGGTTGTCAGCTGGCGGAAACGGCGCGCGCCACGGCCGATGAAGCCCCATCGCTCGGTCGTGGCGCGATGACCCAGCGACTCCGGCGATCCGCGCCAATAACCTGCGACGGACTGCAATCTTGTGCGTCTCATGGGCAGCGGCCTTCGCGAACGAAGGCACGTACTTAAGCCGCTTTAGATGTCATGCTTGACGCAACGAACATTCCGATATTGTCGAGAGCTGCATCGGCGGCCCCGAGAATGCCGGCACTGGAGGGAAACACGTGCAACATGCCGTCCGAAACGTGGACCTCGATGCCAGCGATGCCTTCTGCATAGCGCAGCGAATCGTCGAGCAATATCTCGGCGTCACCGACATGGATAAGTACGGGCGGCAGGCCCTGTCGATCGGAATAGACGGGCGAAGCCCGCGCATCGCGGGGATCGGCATCGCCAAGATAGAGCCGCGCCATTTCAGCTAGCGCCGCCGCGCTCCAAATCGGGTCCGCCGTATCGCGGCTCCGCATGGATGGGCTCGTGAGCGCAAGATCGGTCCAAGGCGATATGGCGACGACCGCGCGTGGCGCCGGCTCGCCATTCTTGAGCTGCGACAGCAGCGCCAAGGCCAGGCCGCCGCCGGCCGAATCACCGGCCAACACGATCTTCCGGATGCCTTGATCTACCAAGCCCTGGAAAGCGCGACGGGCATCTTCGATCGCTGCGGGGAACGGACGCTCCGGCGCCAGAGCATAGTCAGCAACAAAGGCCGGAATCCCGGCACGCGACACCATGTGGCCGACAAAGTTCACATAGGCTCGAGGCGAGCCGACCACATAAGCCCCGCCATGCAAATACAGGATGGCGCGATCGCGAGGGCCTGACGCCCGCCGAACCCAGATCCCAGGTACGCCACCGACAGATCCCTCCTCGCTTTCGATATCGCCTGCCGGCGCCACGCCGTTCATGACTTCATCGAAGAAAGGCCTGGCGTCCGGGCCCGTCACCGTTCCCTTGACGCCCTTCAGTTGCTCGCGAATTTGCACCATGACGGCGGCGTCTTTTTCGGACAACGCATGCGTCGCGATCGTCATCTCGTTGATCCCTTCGATTATCAGAAGATATGACCTGGACGGACTGTCTCACCGGCGGAACCATGAGACTGCTTGCTCGTGCTAACGTGATGCACGCGCGAAGGTTGCGGACGGAACCGAGCGCTCACCGGGTTTTGTTGGACACTGCGGAGCAGACCGGCGTTCGTGCTGCCGTCTGGCGCTAACAGGCATCAATGCTGGAGAAAGAAGGACCGCCGGTCGTCGCTAACGGTTCGAAGGCGTCGTCCGTGCCGACAGGTTCATCGGCGTCACGCCGACCTGGAACGGCGCAGGTGAAACAGTTTTTTGTCAGAAATGGCGCGCCCGAAGAGATTCGAACTCCTGACCCCCAGATTCGTAGTCTGGTGCTCTATCCAGCTGAGCTACGGGCGCGTTTTCGCTTGCACATTTGGGCTTTAGGCCCGGATGCATCCGATGTGGTTCGGAGGATCGCGAAAGAGCGCTTTAGCTACCCGCTCCGGCCTCGCTTTGCAAGGTCCGGAAATGGTCGATCTGTCCGGCGAATCAGCACCATCCAATTGGACACCAATCCCGGGCATCAGCAGACGCCAATCGAAATTATCTAGTAATTTCATTGTCTTACATATTTCATAGCTGCGCCCATGGACCCCGCCGACGCCCTCACCGTCCCTTGAACACCGGTTTACGCTTCTCGCGGAAAGCGGTGAGCGCCTCTTTGGTGTCCTCGGTTTCGGCCAGCGCCGCCGTCTGGCTCTGCTCGTAGCGATAGCCGTCGCGCAGCGGCAGTTCCTCGGTCAGTCCGAACGAACGCTTGGCGGCGACGATGGCAAGCGGAACTTTCTCCGCGATGGTCTTGCCGATCGCCTGCGCCTCGGCGACGACGCGTTCGCGCGGCACGCAGACGGACGCGACGTTCATGCGGTAGAGCTCGGCGCCCGACATGCGCTTCGCCGTATAGATCATCAGGCGCGCATCCGACGGGCTGAACGAGCGCAAGACGTGGCGGACGCCGCCCGCAAGCCCGTAGTCGACCTCGGTCATGGACATGTAGGCCTCCTCGGCGATAACGAGGATGTCGGAGACGAGGGCGAGCACGCAGCCGGCGCCGATCGCCGCGCCGTTGACGGCGGCGATGACCGGCTTCGGACATTCCATCACGCAATCGAACGCGGCGCGCACCAGGCGGTTGTGACGCGAATAGCCGCCCGGCTCCTGCAGCAGCGCCGGGCGCTCGGACAGGTCAGCACCCGCCGAGAAGATCTTGCCGTCGCCCGTCAGCACGATGGCGCGCACGTCGATCTCGGCGCCGAGAACGTCGAAAATCTTGATGATCTCCTCGCGAAACTTGCGATCCTGCGAGTTCACCGGTGGCGCCGTTATCGTCAGCGTGGCGACGTGATCGGTGATGTCGATGCGGAAGCGTTCGAGTGATTCAAGGCCTTTCATGGGATAGTCCTTTCGAAGCCGTAGAGGCGAGCTGGATTGTCGACGAGAATGCGGGTGCGCTGCGCCGGATCGGGCACCCAGCGGTGCAACAGATCGAGCATCTGACCGGCGTCCGGCGCCGGGCTCATGCGCACATAGGGCCAGTCGGACCCCCACACCACACGTTCGGGTGCGGCGGCGACCAGGGCGTCGTGGAAGGCGCGCGCATCGTCATGCCCGGCATCGCGTTGCGACACCCGGCAGACCGTGAGCTTGGCCCAGACGTCGCTGTCGGCGAGGCGCGCGAGAATGGATTTGAACGCAGCGGCATTAAGTCCACGCAGCGGGCCAGGACACGCCATGTGGTCCAGCACCAGCGTCACCTTCGAGCGCAGCAAATGCGGCAGCCAGTCCGCGAGATCATGCGCCCTGGCCCATAGCTCGGCGTGAAGGCCGACCGCCCGCATGCGCGGCGCCAGCACCGCGATGGCATCGAAGCCGACGCTGCCGGGATAGCGACTGCCATCCGGTGCGCGCATCTCGACGAAGCGGAGCCCGACGATACCGGCGAGGCGCCAGCCCTCGAGTGTGCCGGTGTCGATGCCGGGATCTGCGACCGCAACGCCGCGGAGAGCGCGGGGCGCGCCCGCGATGGCGCTCAACATGGCTTCGGGATTGCTGCCATAGGGCGCCGGCTGAACGAGCACGCCGCGCGCCAGGCGAAGCGTCTTGCGCAGGGAGGCCGCGACCTGCGGCGTCGCCTCGGGAAGCGCGTAGACCGGCCTGGCCGCCGGACGAAAGCGATCGTGTGGACCGAAGACGTGGCAATGCGCATCGCACGCGCCGGATGGCAGCGTCCAGCCCGGCACGGTTGCACCCGGCGCCGGAACGGTCTGGACGTCGACCGCCGTCACGACGAACTCCCGCGGTGTCCGGGTGGAAGGGTGACCAGAATGGTCTCGGGCGCCAGCCCGGTCGCTCCCTCGGGCAACGGCAATTGATGCGCATTCAGTGTCTGCGCCACCATCGTGTAGTAGCCGATCACGGCCGTCAGTTCGACCGCACCGCGCGCGCCCCAGCGGCGCAGCACGGCGTCGTAGGTGTCGGCCGGCACGCGGCCCGTCTGCTGCAGCGTGCGTGCGAACTCGTAAACCTCGAACTCCGCCTCGCCGTCGAAATCAGGGCTTTCGAGCGCCGCGATGGCATCGACGATCTCCTGCTTCAGGCCCGCCGCCAGCGCGGCGCGCGCATGCACCCACCACTCGACCTGCGCGGTCCAGCGCCGTCCGGTCACGATGATCGCGAGTTCGTTGAGATGTGGCGGCAGGCACGTGCGGTAGCGCAGAAATTCGCCCAGCGCCGACCATGCCGACGCCAGTTCCGGGCTGTGGATCGCCGCGCGCAACGGACCGATCATCTGGCCGCGCGGACCCGACACGACCGAATCGTGGAGACGGCGTTGCTCGGCGTTCATGTCTTCGACGTCGAGCAGGGGGATGCGCGGGCGCGGGTCGCCGACGCCGGTCACGACGCGGCTCCCGCGAGCAGTCCGAGTTCGCGCAGCACCTCCTGCGTATGTTGACCGAGAAGCGGCGGCGCCCGGTCGAAGCGCAACGGCGCCTCAGTTAGCCTGATCGGGCTGACGACCTGGGGAACGCTGCCGGCGAGTGGATGCAGCAGCTGTTGCAACATCCCGCGATGTTGCAGTTGGGGATCGGCGAAGACCTGCGGGATCGTGTTGATCGGCGCGGCCGGCACGCCGGCGGCGTCGAGCGCGGCAACGAGCGCGTCCCGCTTCCACGACGCGAACGCCGTGGACAGCAGCGCCGTCAGGTCGGCATTGGCGCGGACGCGGGCCGCGTTGGTGGCAAAACGCGGGGCATGCGCGAGACTGGCGTCGCCGATCACCTCGCACAGCTTTGCGAACTGGCCGTCATTGCCGACCGCGAGCACGAAATGTCCGTCGGACGCCGCAAACACGTCCTGCGGCTGGATGTTGGGATGACGGTTGCCGCCGCGCTGCGGCGTCTTGCCGGAGACCAGATGATTCATGGCCTGGTTGGCGAGGAACGTCGCCGCGACATCGAGCATGGCAAGGTCGATGGTCTCGCCGGCCCCGGTCTCGGCGCGGCGCGCGAGCGCGGCGAGACTGGCGACAGCCGCATACATGCCCGTCATCAGATCGACGATGGGAACGCCGACTTTTTGCGGGCCGCCGCCCGGCTCATCGTCCCGCGCGCCGGTTACGCTCATCAGGCCGCCCATGGCCTGGATCGCGAAGTCGTAGGCGGCATTCTGGCACTTCGGGCCATCCTGGCCGAACCCGGTGACCGAACAATAGACCAGCGACGGCTTCAGCGCGCGCAGCGACGCCGCATCGAGACCGTATTTCGCCAGCGCGCCGACCTTGAAATTCTCGATCACGACATCGCAGTGCTGCGCGATGGCGCGGATCTGTTGCTGCCCCTCGGCGGTTGCGATGTCGATGGCGACCGATCGCTTGCCGCGATTGACCGAGAGGAAATAGCCGCTCTCGCCGGTGGCGTTGCCCTCCCCGTCCTTGAGGAACGGCGGACCCCAGGCGCGCGTGTCGTCGCCGGCGCCCGGCCGTTCGATCTTGATGACGTCGGCGCCGAGGTCGGCGAGAATCTGCGTCGCCCAGGGCGCCGCCATGATGCGCCCGAGATCGAGCACCCGGATATGCGTCAATGGACCGTTACGTGGATGCGCGGCCTCAGCCATCGACGGCCTCCGTCGCTTTGGCCGACGGGCGTTCCGCAAACGTGGCGTGCCACGCGGCCAGCCGGGGCCGGCCCTGGCGCCACGTCAGATCGGCAAAGCGGAAGTCCAGATAGGAAAGCGCACAGCCGACCGCGATGTGCCCGATCCCGAACGATTCGCTTTCCAGCGTGCCGGCCTCCGCCTCCAGGCGGTCGAGCGTGGCGGCGGCCTTGACGGCGAAGGCGTCG
>NZ_LLYB01000049.1:13907-22595 GCF_001440475.1 Bradyrhizobium lablabi
CCAGAGCACGAGCAGGTCGAGCAGGCCGTCGGCCAGCGCCTGCCGGCTCAGCGCCAGCCAGCGCAGCCGACCCGCCGGCGCGAGCAGCCAGCCGCCGCCGGCGAGGGCGTCGAGATATTCGACGATGACGGCGGAATCGACCAGCACTGTGCCGTCCTCGAGAACGAGCGCCGGAATCTTGCTCAGCGGATTGTCCACCATGATCGCCGGGTTCGGCTTGCCCATCGCCGCGACACTGCGCACGCATTCGATCTTTCCGGCCAGGCCGAGCTCGTGCGCGGCGACCATCACCTTTCGCACGAACGGTGATCGTGGAGACCAATGCAGTTTCATGCGTGTCGTCCGTCAGAATGCGAGCCCCGCGTCGGGGGCCTTCCTTTCGCGGTAAAGGTCATATATACGAACTTTTGTCAATTCGAACTGCCAGCCGGGGGAACCGTGGCGAGCCTGACCGACGCCGAAATAGCCTTGAGCCGCAGCGCCGTGGCGCGCTACATCCAGCTCGCGACCCTGTTCCGCAGCCGCATCATGTCCGGCCAGTGGGCACCCGGGGCACAGATCCCGACCATCGAACAGCTGATGAGCGAATGCGGGGTTGCGCGTGCGACGATCCGCCAGGCGCTCGGCCTGCTCGAGGACGAGGGCCTTGTCTCGCGCTATCGCGCCAAGGGCACCTTCGTCACGGACAAGGCCCGGGCGCATGTCTGGCTCGATGTGACGACGGACCTCCGCGGCATGTTGAATACGCGCGACGGCGCGACGATCGAAGTGCTCGAGGACGCGCTGGTTCCTGCACCCGAGCGATGGCCGCACGATATCGGCACGATATCGCGGACATACCGGCGGCTGCGGCGGCGCCACTCGCGCGACGGTCGCCCGTTCCTTATCGCCGAGGTCTATATCGATGCGAGCCTGGCAAGCCGACTGCCGAAGCGCGCCATGACCACGCTGACCGCGATGCGCCTCGCCGCGAGCATTCCCGGCGTGCACATCGCCAGCGCACGGCAGACCATGACGATCGGCAGTTCGGATCTGGAAGTCTCGGAATTGCTCGCCTTGCCGCTGAATGCGCCGATCTGTTTCGTCGATCGCTCGGCGGTGGACCAGCGTGGACGGCTGGTGCTGGTGTCGAAAGGAATTTACCGCGGCGACGTCGTGCGCGTCGACATGGACGTGAAATGACCGGCGTTGGCCAGATAGGTCATAAATATGAACTTTATGGGCAAGCGTGGCGACGCGGCGTCAGGAGTATCGCCGCTTTTGCCCTGGTGTGGTCGGTGATCCAGCCGCTTGGCCCGGCCGCATCCGCCGAAGGTATGCGTACCCGCGAAATGGTACGCTATGACAATGTCGAGATCGATCTCGTCGCCGAAGGGCGCGGGCCGCTGATCGTCATGCTGCCATCGCGCGGCCGCGACTCCCTGGATTTCGACGATGTGGCGTCCCGGCTCGCGCAAGCCGGCTATCGCGTACTCCGGCCGCAGCCGCGCGGCGCCGGCAAGAGCCAGGGCCCGCTCGACAATATCCGCCTGCAGGATCTCGCCCGTGACGTCGCGCATGTCATCGCGCGCGAGCAGGCCGGCCCGGCCGTGATCGCCGGCCATGCCTTCGGCAACTGGGTTGCGCGCATGACGGCCACCGACCATTCCGCGCTGGTGCGCGGCATCGTTCTTGTCGCGGCCGCCGCCAAGGCGTACCCCGAGGAACTGCGCGCCGTCGTGCAGCAGGCTGCCGATACGAGCCTGCCGGACGAACTGCGCCTTGCAGCCCTGCGCAAGGGCTTCTTCCATCCGGCCCATGACGCCTCGGTGTGGCTCCACGGCTGGGCGCCGGCGGCGAACAAGGCGCAGAGTGTAGCAGTGTCCGCGACAAAACAGGCCGAGTACTGGCAGGCCGGCACCGTCCCCATGCTCGACCTGGTGCCCGACCACGACCCGTTCAAGCCGAAAGAGAAGTGGAACGAAAGCCGCGAGGAGTTCGGCGGACGCGTATCCGTCGTCGTGATCCCGAATGCCAGCCACGCGCTGATCCCGGAGCAGCCGGGCGCCGTCGTCGACGCCATCGTGGCGTGGATCGCAAAGCTGTAACGCAGCCGGACGATCAATAAGAAACGGGGCGCAGCAAGCGCCTCGCATGAAGGAGGAAAGTGGTAATGCGAAGTCTCGTTCGCTGGATGATCCTGGCCGTGCTTGTCGTCTCGCCGCAAATGGCGCAGGCGCAGTCCTATCCGAGCAGGCCGATCAAGCTGATCGTGCCGTTTCCGGCGGGCGGTCCGGCTGACACGATCGCGCGTGTGCTGACGGAGAAGATGGCCGCTCTGCTGGGCCAGCCGATCATCCTCGATAACCGTGGCGGCGCCGGCGGCGTGACGGGAATAGCCGCGGTCGCGAAAGCAGAGCCCGACGGCTACACCATCGGCATTTCGAGCGCCGGCCCGCTCGCGATCACGCCGGTACTTTCCGAGACGATGCCGTACGACGTGCTCAAAGACCTCAAGCTGCTGACGCAGGTCGTCGAGGTTCCGGAATTGCTTGTGGTCGCCGACAACGTTCCGGCCAAAACGTTCGGCGAACTCATCGCGCTGGCCAAGTCGAAACCGGGCAAGCTCAATTTCGCCTCGACCGGCGTCGGCGGCGTGCCGCACATGGCAGGGGAATTGCTCAAGGTGTCGGCAGGCGTCGACCTCGAGCATGTGCCGTATCGCGGCGCCGCGCCGGCCGTGAACGACCTGCTCGGCGGTCACGTCAACATGATGTTCGCCGACATTCCCGTGCTGCTCGGCAACGTGACGGCCGGCAAACTCCGTGCGCTCGCCATCGGCAGCGCCAAGCGCGCCCCGAGCGCGCCCGACGTGCCGACGACGGCCGAGCTCGGCATGCCGCAGGTGCTCGCCAACAACTGGTATGGGCTGGTGGCGCCGCGCGGCATTCCAGCCGAAATCGCCGCCAGGATCCATTCAGCGGCGGTTGAGGCGCTGAACTCGGCCGAGGTCAAGGACAAGCTCGCCCTTCAGGGCGCAACCACGATTGGCAGCACGGGCGAACAATTCGCCGCGCATGTGAAGGCCGAGATGGAGAAGTGGGCGCAGGTCGGCAAGGCAGGCGGCGTCAAACTGCAGTGACGTGTACGAAGCCGGATGGGTGGACTTACGCCCGCGCCCGCTCGTTGCGGACGCTTTGCAGCTCCACCGGGCGGTCGGGGATCGAGACGCGGAAGGTGGCGCCGATGGTGCCTTCGACCAGGTGGATGTCGCCGCCATGGGCGCGGACCAGCTCGGCGGCGATCGCAAGGCCCAGCCCGCTGCCGCCGGGGCGGCCGGAGGTCTGGAACGCCTCGAACAGGTGCTCGCGCGCCTTCGCCGGCACGCCGGGACCGGTGTCCGACACCTCGATGATGGCGACCGAGCCCTCGCGGCGGCCGGTGATGCGAATCTGCAAGGGAGAGCCTTCGCCCTTCGGGCGGCTATCCAGTGCCTGCACCGCATTGCGCACCAGATTGAGCAGCACGCGGAAAAGCTGGTCGGGATCGGCGTCGATCGAGAGGCCACGCTCGATCGCGCTGATCCAGGTGATCGAGGCGTCGGCGGCGAGGCCGGCGGATTCGCGCACCTCTGATACCACGGGTTCGACCTGGATCACGCGGCGGTCGGGCTCGGCTTCCTGGGCGCGGCCATAGGAAAGGGTCGACTGGCAGAAATCGATGGCGCGCTCCAGCGAGCGCATCAGCTTCGGCGCAAAGCGTTGCACCCGCGGGTCCGGCACGCTGGCCAATTGATCCGAGAGCAATTGCGAGGACGCCAGCATATTGCGCAGATCGTGGTTGATCTTCGACACCGCGAGGCCGAGCGCGGCGAGCCGGCTCTTCTGCGACAGCATCGAGACGAGGTCGCGCTGCATGTCCGAGAGCTCGCGCTCGGCAACGCCGATCTCGTCGCCGCGCTGGCTCGGCACGATGATGCGCGCCGCGCTTTCCGGGTTTTCGTGGAAGCCGACGAGATTGGCGGTCAACCGCCGCATCGGCCGCACGAACAGATAATGCAGTGCGAGGTAAACCAGCCCCGCGGCGAGTATCGCGATCCCCAGCGCGACCACCAGCAGGTTGCGGGAAAACCGGTACATCGCCTGCCGCAACGGCTTTTCATCGACTACGACCTCGATGAACTGCGCAGCCCCGGGCGCCGGTCCCACCACGCGAATCGTCTGGTTGCCGCGCTCCAGCATGGTCTCGAAGGACTCGACGATCGCCGACCACACCGTCAGCGTCCGCATGTCGATGTCGCGGTCGATCGCCGCCGGCAGATCGGCGCTGGCGAGCAGCCGGCGCTGCTGCCCCATCTTGATGGCGACCGCCCGCGCGCCGACGCTGGACAGAATCTGTCGCGCCAGCGAATCCGGAACCATCCCCAGGGGCGCGGCATCCAGCACCAGGGCGGCGGTGTTGGCCGCAGCGAGACGGTCGTTCAGCCGGTTGGTCCAGAAATTCGCGATCGACGGCACATAGATCATCAGCAGCGCGATCATCACGAGGGGGATGGTCAGCAGCAGGAGCTTGCCGGACAGGCCGAGCCGGCGCGGCACCTGGGGCCGCGGCGTTTGAAGAGTCGGCTGGTCGTCGGTCGCTGACACGAATATCCGCCTTGATATCTCTGCTTTGAGCCCGCCGGATAGGCCAACCTGGCCCATATAGGTCGGTTACCGCGTGATTCCGAGGATGCGTGTGGGCCAACGGCCGGTCAAATTACCGATCGCTAATGTCCCGCGGTTCCCATGGTCCGGGCACGCCGTCGTCTCGCCCCTAAAAACCCCGCGAAAACAGATATATTCGCCCCAATTGCGACGTTTCAAAGAACGGACACTGCGGCAACCCCTGACATTGACGAAAACAGGTCGCTCCCTTATAAGCCGCGCCAACTGTCCGCGATGGCCCGGCATCCCCGGGGGCGGCTCATTTGGGGCCGTAAATGGCCCGTTTGGGCCGGCCCGCATCATCGGACTTGATCTCAATCCAACAGGCAAATTGCCCGGTCAGCGGAGAACTACCCGTGAAGCGGACTTATCAACCCAGCAAACTGGTGCGCAAGCGCCGTCACGGCTTCCGCGCCCGTCTCGCCACCGCCGGCGGCCGCAAGGTCCTCGCCGCTCGCCGTGCGCGCGGCCGCAAGCGCCTGAGCGCCTGAGCCGGATCCTTTCCGGAGATTTCATTCATGGATCGGCTGAGGCAGCGGGCGGACTTTCTCGCCGTTGCCAATGGCACGCGGGCAAATAGCGCTGCCTTCGTGGTGCAGGGCCGCGCCCGCGCCGATGATGGCCCGATCCGGATCGGTTTCACCGTCACCAAGAAGAACGGTACCGCCACCGAGCGCAATCGGATCCGGCGCAGGCTTCGCGAACTGGTGAAGCGGCTGGACGTCATTTCCATGCGACCTCACCATGATTATGTGCTGGTCGGCCGCCGGGCCGCGCTCACCCGCGACTTTGCAACCATGCTCGACGATCTCCGTTCGGCGCTGAACCGGCTCGACCGGCAGGCGCCGAAACATCCGAATTGAATGGCGAGACCCCAAACCGATGACCGATAATCGCAACACCATCCTCGCCGTCATTCTGTCCGGCCTGGTGCTGATCGCGTGGCAATATTTCTACAACGCGCCGCAAATGGAGCGGCAGCGCGCGCAGAGCCAGACCCAGGCCGAACTCGCAAAATCCGCGCCGCAGACGGCGCAGACGGCCCCCGGCGCGACGCCGCAGCCGGGCGCGACGCCGTCGGTCAGCACGCCCGCCAACCAGCCTGTCGTCAGCCGCGACGCCGCGATTGCCGCATCGCCGCGCATCAAGATCGAAACGCCGCGGCTGTCCGGCAGCATCGCACTGAAGGGCGGACGCATTGACGACCTGTCGCTGGAGAAGTTCCGCGACACCGTCGACCCGAAATCGCCCGCCATCGTACTGTTCTCACCGTCGGGGACGGCGCATCCCTATTATGCCGAGTTCGGCTGGGTCGCGGGCTCGGGCTCGACGGCCAAGCTTCCGGGCCGCGATACGGAGTGGCAGCAGGAAGGCTCCGGCAGCCTGACGCCGGACAAGCCCGTGACGCTGAAATGGGACAATGGCGAAGGCCTCACCTTCCGCCGCACCATTGCGATCGACGACCGCTATCTCTTCACCATCAAGGACGACGTCACCAACGTCGGCAATGCGCCGGTCACGCTCTACCCGTACGCGCTCATCTCCCGCCACGGCACGCCCGAGGTCTCCGGCTACTACATCCTGCATGAAGGCCTGATCGGCTATCTCGGCGACCAGGGCCTGCAGGAAAAAGGCTACAAGGCCGTAGCCGAGGCGCCCGTTCTGGGCAATGGCGACCGCGGCTTCGAGTTCAACGTGACCAACGGCTGGCTCGGCATCACCGACAAATATTGGGCCGCCGCGCTGCTGCCCGACACCTCGGCGCGCCTCAAGGCACGCTTCCTCGCCGAAGATCCGGGCCCTAAGGTTCGCTATCAGACCAACTACGTGCAGGATGCGCAGACAATCGCGGTCGGCGGCACCGGCAGCGCCAATGCGCGGCTGTTTGCGGGAGCCAAGGAAGCCGGCGTCGTCGGCATCAACTTCCCGCTGGCCGGCCATGGCGGCTACAACAAGCAACTCGGGCTGAACCATTTCGACCTGCTGATCGACTGGGGCTGGTTCTACTTCATCACCAAGCCGATGTTCCTGGTGCTCGACTATTTCTTCCACGTGTTCGGCAATTTCGGCGTCTCCATTCTGCTGGTCACGCTGCTGATCAAGATCCTGTTCTTCCCGCTCGCCAACAAATCCTACGCCTCGATGGCGAAGATGAAGTCGGTGCAGCCGCAACTGCAGGCGCTGAAGGAGCGCTATCCCGACGACCGGCAGAAGCAGCAGCAGGAAATGATGGAGATCTACCGCAAGGAGAAGATCAACCCGATCGCGGGCTGTCTCCCCGTCGCGCTGCAGATCCCGGTGTTCTTCTCGCTGTACAAGGTGCTGTTCGTCACCATCGAAATGCGCCACGCGCCGTTCTATGGCTGGATCAAGGACCTCTCGGCGCCCGACCCGACCACGATCTTCAACCTGTTCGGATTGCTGCCGTTCGATCCGCTCGCGGTATTTGGTCCGCATTTCGGCGCCTATCTGATGCTCGGCGTCTGGCCGATCATCATGGGCATCACGATGTGGATCCAGATGAAGCTCAATCCGACGCCGCCGGATCCGACCCAGAAGATGATCTTCGACTGGATGCCGCTGATCTTCACCTTCATGCTGGCGGGCTTCCCGGCGGGTCTCGTGATCTACTGGGCCTGGAACAACCTGCTCTCGGTGATCCAGCAGAGCTACATCATGCGCAAGAACGGCGTGAAGGTGGAGCTGTTCGACAACATGAAGGCGACGTTCACGCCGAAGAAGGCCGCCGAGAAGACCTGATAATCCCGCGTTCGCTCGCAATGCTCTCCGTCATTGCGAGCGAAGCGAAGCAATCCATTCCTCAACGCGGGCATCGATGGATTGCTTCGTCGCTTCAGCGCAAAATTGCTTCGCAATTTTGTCGCGAGCTCCTCGCAATGACGGCGTGAATCGAGAACCTTCGCATGACCGCCGAGCCTGACGCGGAGCTGATTGAAGAGGGGCGAAAGCTCTTCGCCGGCGACTGGAAATTCGTCTGGGCCTCGCCCTCGATCGAGACGCTGCCGCCGATGGCGGGGATAGAGGTGGCGTTTGCCGGCCGCTCCAATGTCGGCAAATCCAGCCTGATCAACGCGCTGACCGGCCGCAACGCGCTGGCGCGCACCTCGCACACGCCGGGCCGCACCCAGGAACTGATTTTCTTCGACGGCCCCGACAGCGCCGGGCTGCGGCTGGTCGACATGCCCGGCTATGGCTATGCCTCGGCGCCGAAAACCCAGGTCGCCTCCTGGACCAAGCTGATCCATCAATTCCTGCTGGGGCGTGCCACGCTGGCGCGGGTCTATGTGCTGATCGATGCGCGCCACGGCATCAAGGATGTCGATCAGGACGTGCTGAAGACCCTGGATAAATCCGCCGTCAGCTATCAGGTGGTGCTGACCAAGGCGGACCAGGTGAAGCGGGCCGAGCTGGAAAAATGCATCAGCGAGACCACGGCCGCGCTCGCCAAGCATCCCGCCGCGTTTCCGGACATTCTGGTGACATCCTCGCGCTCGGGCGCCGGCATGCCGGAATTGCGCGCCGCAATGGTGCGCCTGTTGCGCGAGCGCGCCTGATGACCCGCGCGTACCGCATCCTGATCGTTCTCGCCGGCATCATGGGCGCCGACGGCGTCGCGCTGGCGGCGGCCTCCGCCCACGGCGCTGACGCCTCGCGGCTGGCGGCGGCCTCGTCGGTGCTGCTGTTTCATGCGTGCGCGGTATTAGGTGCCGTCGCCTTGGCCGAGCGCGGGATCGTGCACGCGAAAATCGGCATCACCGCGGCTTGCGGCTTTGTGCTCGCAGCCGGCCTGTTCGCCGGCGACCTGACGCTGCGGCACTATGCCGGGCATGGGCTGTTTCCGATGGCCGCGCCGACCGGCGGGACGCTGCTGATTGCAAGCTGGCTGGCGCTGGCGGTTTCGGCGGCCTGGCCGCGGCGGGGTTGAGAATTCCCCTTCTCCCCTTGTGGGAGAAGGTGGCGCGAAGCGCCGGATGAGGGGTCT
>NZ_LLYB01000049.1:22600-32974 GCF_001440475.1 Bradyrhizobium lablabi
CGTCCGCGGAAAGAACCCCTTACCCGTCTCGAATGAGCTTCGCTCATTCGATCCACCCTCTCCCACAAGGGGNNNAAAAAGAGACCGCGAACGCAGAATCCCCTACTTTGCGCCCTGCCCGCCAATCAGATAGAACCCGGCCCGACATCGGCAATGGCGAGACCCGCTTCATGACGCAGAATATCAGCCCGCTCGATCAGGCCCGCATCCTGTCGGAAGCGCTGCCGCATATGCAGCAGTACGACGAGGAAACCATCGTCATCAAATATGGCGGCCATGCCATGGGCGCGGAAGAAACCGCCAAGGCGTTTGCGCGCGACATCGTGCTGCTGGAGCAGACCGCGATCAACCCGGTGGTCGTGCATGGCGGCGGGCCGCAGATCGCGACCATGCTGAAGCGGCTCGGCATCCAGTCGGAATTCGCAGCCGGGCTTCGCATCACCGATGCGGCGACGATCGAGATCGTCGAGATGGTGCTGGCGGGCTCGGTCAACAAGCAGCTCGTCGGCTACATCAACGAGGCCGGCGGCAAGGCGGTCGGCCTCTCCGGCAAAGACGGCAACATGGTGAAGGCGTCGAAGACGACGCGCACCATGGTCGACCCGGATTCGAACATCGAAAAGGCAATCGATCTCGGCTTCGTCGGCGACCCCGACAAGGTCGATCTCACGCTATTGAACCAGTTGATCGGCTATGAACTGATCCCGGTGCTGGCGCCGCTGGCGACCTCGCATGACGGCCACACGCTCAACGTCAACGCCGACACCTTTGCCGGTGCGGTAGCCGGCGCGCTCAAGGCCAAGCGGCTGTTGCTGCTGACCGACGTTCCCGGCGTGCTCGACAAGTCGAAGAAGCTTATTCCGGAACTGTCGGTGAAGGACGCACGAAAGCTGATCGCCGACGGCACGATTTCCGGCGGCATGATCCCGAAGGTCGAAACCTGCATCTACGCGCTCGAACAGGGCGTGCAGGGCGTAGTCATCATCGACGGCAAGATGCAGCACGCGGTTTTGCTCGAATTGTTCACCAATCAGGGTACCGGTACGCTGATCCACAAGTGATGAGCAAAGCGGCGACGCGAACCGAGGCCGTCATGGCCGGGCTTGGCCCGGCCATCCACGACTTGTTTGCTCCCGACGGGAAGAAGGACGTGGATGCCCGGGTCAAGCCCAGGCATCACGAGTTGAGAGCACTGCGGCGGCCGCGCTCGGCGTTGACACGTTTCCTGATGTCCCTGCCGGCGGCGGTGATCTCGCTGTTCGTCTCCTCCCTGCCCGCCTTTGCCGATTTAAAGCTCTGCAACCGCATGAGCTATGTGGTCGAGGCCGCGATCGGCATCGACGAGAAATCGGCGACCGCGACGCGCGGCTGGTTCCGGATCGATCCGGCCGTCTGCCGCGTGGTGCTGCAGGGCGCGCTGACCGCCGACCGCATCCTATTGAATGCGCGCGCGCTCGGCGTCTACGGCGCCTCGCCGATCCCGCAGAACGGCAGCGACACGCTGTGCATCGCGCCCGATAATTTCGTCATCGCCGCCGCCCGCCAGTGCCGCGGCAACCAGACGCCGGCGCCCTTCACCCAGATCACGCCGACGCGGACCGACGACGGCAACCTCGTCGCCTATCTCGCCGAGGACTCGGAATATGACGACGAGCAGGCTCGGCTCGCCGGCATCCAGCGGCTGCTGGTCATCGCCGGCTATGACGCCGCCCCGATCGACGGCGTCGACGGGCCGAAGACGCAGGCCGCGCTTTCGGCGTTCCTCAAGAGCCGGGGGCTTTCGGCCGAAATCGTGCAGTCGCAAACCTTCTTCACCACCATGATCGACGCGGTGCAGAAGCCCTCCTCCACCGGGCTGACCTGGTGCAACGACACGCCGCACAAGATCATGGCCGCGGTCGCCACCGATGACGGCAAGGCCGTGACCAGCCGCGGCTGGTATCGCATCGATCCCGGCAAATGCCTGCATCCCGATGTGACCGGCCAGCCGAAACAGGTTTATAGTTTTGCCGAAGCCGTCGACGGCGAGAACCGCGCCATCAAGTACCGGGACAGGCCATTGAACTGGGGCGGCGCGAAAGAGCTCTGCACGCGCGAGAGCAAGTTCGAAGTCTCTGAACAGGGCGATTGCGGTACCCGCGGGCTTGCCGCGACCGGCTTTGCACCAGTCGATATGTCGAGCGGCGGCAAGACGCTGCGATTTGCGATGCCGTGATGGTTGAGAACGTATGACAACACCCCGCCCCTTCACACATATCGACACCTGGGTGTTCGATCTCGACAACACGCTGTACCCCCACCACGTCAATTTGTGGCAACAGGTCGACGCCCGGATCGGCGAGTTCATCAGCGCGTTCCTGAAAATCTCGGCGGAAGAAGCTCGCGTGATCCAGAAGGACTATTACCGCCGCTACGGCACCAGCATGCGCGGCATGATGACCGAGCACGGCGTGCACGCCGACGATTACCTCGCCTACGTCCACAAGATCGATCACTCGCCGCTGGAGCCGAACCCGGCGATGGGGGCTGCGATCGCAAAGCTTCCCGGGCGCAAGCTGATCCTGACCAATGGCTCGACCGACCATGCCGGCGCGGTGCTGGAGCGACTCGGCATTGGCGAGCATTTCGAGGCAGTGTTCGACATCATCGCCGCCGAACTGGAACCGAAGCCGGCGCCGCAGACCTATGACCGGTTCCTGCGTGTCCACGGCGTCGATCCCCAGAAATCGGCGATGTTCGAGGACCTCGCCCGCAACCTCGTGGTGCCGCACCAGCTCGGCATGACCACGGTGCTGGTGGTGCCCGACGGCGCCAAGGAAGTGGTGCGCGAGGATTGGGAGCTGGAAGGCCGGGATGCGGCCTATGTCGATCATGTCACCGATGATCTGACGGGGTTTTTGGAGAAGTTGAGCACCTAATCGGTGTCGTCCCGGCCTAGTGCGCAATTGCGCACGGGCGCCAGGACCCATACCGCGTGATCTATCGATTTAAGAACGCTGTTCGACGACCCGTCGTAACCACGAACATTCGTGGCTATGGGTCCCCGCGTTCGCGGACGACGAGTTGAGAGGGCGGCAGGGACGACATCCTGCCTTGACTCTCCCCCGCCAAATCCCGAAAAAGCCTCCCGCTTCGCCCGCAATCTCGAGGAAATCCCGATGTCCCTGTCCGCGCTCGAATCCACCCTTAACTCCGCCTTCGATGCCCGCGACGGCATTTCGACGTCGACCAAGGGCGAGGTTCGCGAGGCCGTGGATCACGCGCTCGAACTGCTCGACAAGGGCGAGGCGCGGGTCGCCGAGCGTGAGGTCTCGGGCAAGTGGAAGGTCAATCAGTGGCTCAAGAAGGCGGTGCTGCTGTCGTTCCGCCTCAACGACATGGGCCAGATCCCGGGCGGTCCCGGCAAGGCGTCGTGGTGGGACAAGGTGCCCTCGAAGTTCGATGGCTGGGGCGAGAACCGTTTTCGCGACGCGGGTTTCCGCGCGGTGCCCGGCGCGATCGTGCGCCGCTCGGCCTTCATCGCCCGCAACGTCGTGCTGATGCCGTCCTTCGTCAATCTCGGCGCTTACGTCGATGAGGCGACCATGATCGACACCTGGTCGACGGTTGGTTCCTGCGCGCAGATCGGCAAGCGCGTGCATATTTCCGGCGGCGTCGGCATCGGCGGCGTGCTGGAGCCGCTGCAGGCCGAGCCCGTGATCGTCGAGGATGATTGCTTCATCGGCGCACGCAGTGAAGTCGCCGAAGGCGTGATCGTGCGCAAGGGCGCGGTGCTGTCGATGGGCGTGTTCCTCGGCGCCTCCACCAAGATCGTCGACCGCGAGACCGGCGAAATCTTCATCGGCGAGGTGCCGGAATATGCGGTCGTGGTTCCCGGCGCGCTGCCCGGCAAGCCCATGAAGAACGGCCAGCCCGGCCCGTCCACCGCCTGCGCCGTGATCGTCAAGCGCGTCGACGAGCGCACCCGCGCCAAGACCAGCATTAACGAGCTGCTGCGGGACTAAGATTCGGCCATTTGGGGCATGATCTGGCCCCGAAGGCGGTCCGGTCATGCCCCCCGGTCGAACCCCGGGCCCCATGGCGCGACCAATGTACCGGATGGCGGAAATGCCGCCGTTCGGAGGTCGACCGATGGACTACGCCTGGTATCTGTTCCGTTTTCAGGGCCGCATTAGCCGCGCCCGATACTGGCTGGCGACGCTGATCATCGTGTGCTGGATGATCTTCCTGGGCTTGCTGACGGTCGGCGTTGTCGCCCTCTTCGGTGGTACCGGGCGGATAAGTCTCGGCTACGGGATCGAAGATCTCTTCAAGATCTTCGATCCCGGTTCCTATCGATCCCTTTCCTTGGCCGACCTGCCTGCGATTTTTTTCAATGCCGCCTTCTCCGGGCTTTTCATGTGGGTCTGGCTGGCCACTTCGATCAAGCGGCTGCATGACCGCGATAAGACCGGCTGGTGGGTGGTTCTGTTTTTCGCCGTTCCGCTCTACAACAAGTTCGTCGACCTGCTTCCCGACGAGTCCTATTTCTCGTATGCCGCCCTTCCGCTTGGCCTCATCGCCCTTGCCGGCTGCATCTGGATCTTCGTCGAATTGTACTTCCTCAAGGGCTCGCGGAAGACCAACCGGTTTGGGCCCGACCCGCTGGCATCGCCGCCGCGGCCCGATACACGCCCGCCCTGGGATCAGCAGAGCGAGATCGAAATGGTGCCGCACGAGGCTGGCCCGCCGCCGGTTTGGCGTGTTAAGCCGGGCTATGAATGACGCCGTTTCCATCACCCGCGACCTCGTCCGCTGCCCTTCCGTCACCCCTGCCGATGCCGGCGCGCTCGGAGTGCTCGAGCGCCTGCTGAAAGACGCCGGCTTCGAGGTGCATCGCGTCACCTTCGGCGAGCCCGGCACATCAGACATCGACAATCTCTACGCCCGCATCGGCACCGAGGCGCCGCACATCACCTTTGCCGGCCATACCGACGTGGTACCGGCCGGCGACGAGACGGCGTGGTCGCATGGCGCGTTCTCGGGCGATATCAAGGACGGCTTCCTCTACGGCCGCGGCGCGGTCGACATGAAGGGCGGCATCGCCTGCAGCGTCGCAGCCGTGCTGCAGTATCTCGCCGACAATGGCGGCAAGCCGAAAGGCTCGATCTCGTTTCTGATCACCGGCGACGAAGAGGACATCTCGGTCAACGGCACCATCAAGCTCTTGAAGTGGTGCGCCGAGCGTGGCGAAAAGTTCGATCATTGCGTGCTCGGCGAGCCCTCCAATGTCGAAGTGCTCGGCGATTGCATCAAGATCGGCCGCCGCGGATCGCAGTCCGGCACACTCCATGTCGACGGCGTGCAGGGCCATGTTGCCTATCCGCACCGTGCCTCCAACCCCGTGCCGGACATTTCGCGGCTGATTGTTGCGCTCTCCGACGAGCCGCTCGACCGCGGCAGCGCGCAATTCCAGGCGTCGAATCTCGAATTCACCTCGGTCGACGTCGGCAATACCGCTGGTAACGTCATCCCCGGACAGGCGCGGGCAAAATTCAACATCCGCTACAACGACAACCATACCCAGGAAACGCTGCGCGCCCTGGTCGAGGAGCGGCTGGCGAAAGCCTGCGGCAACCGCATCCGCTCCCGCATTGTGTGGGAATATTCCAACTCCAACGTGTTCGTGACCAAGCCCGGCACCTTCACCGATCTCGCCGTCAGCGCGATCGAGGAAGTCACCGGCCGCAAGCCGGAGCTTTCCACCTCCGGCGGCACCTCGGATGCGCGTTTCATTTCAAGCTATTGCCCGGTGATCGAGTTCGGCCTGGTCGGCCAGACCATGCACCAGGTCGACGAGCGCACGCCGGTGTCGGACCTGGAGAAGCTGACGAAAATCTATCGCGGGGTGCTGGACCGCTATTTTGCCTGACTTGTGCCGTCATCATCCCTGAGGATGTGACGCCATGACCAATTCAGCCACAAGCAAGCTCGTTGTCCGCTGCTTCAGCGTGTCCGCCGACGGCTACGGCGCGGGCCCCGGCCAGAACGCCGACAACCCGTTGGGCGTCGGCGGATTGGGGCTGCACGAATGGATCCTGCCGACGCAGACGATTCAGAAGAGGCTGTTCTCAAAGGATGCCGGCACAAGCGGCCGGGACGATGATTTTGCCACGCAAGGTTTTGAGAACATCGGCGCATGGATCCTCGGCCGCAACATGTTCGGCCCGGTGCGGGGACCCTGGCCGGATGACGCCTGGAAAGGCTGGTGGGGCGACGAGCCGCCTTATCACTGCGATGTCTTCGTACTGACACATCATGCCCGCGCGCCCATCACCATGAAGGGCGGCACGGTCTTCCATTTCGTCACAGAGGGCATCGAGGCAGCGCTGCAACAGGCGCGCGCGGCGGCCGGCGGCAAGGATGTCAGGGTGGGTGGCGGCGTCGCGACCATCCAGCAATATTTGCGCGCCCGCCTGATCGACGAAATGCACATTGCGATTGCGCCGATCCTGCTTGGATCCGGTGAGAACCTGTTCGCGGGGCTTGATCTGCCGAGCCTGGGCTACGAGGTGACTGACCATGTTGCAACGGCGAAAGCCACGCACATGGTGCTCAAGCCAGCCTAATACTCCACCCGAACCAAATATAAACCCTCCGGCGGCGCCACTGGGCCGCAGGCGGCGCGGTTGCGGGCGGCGAGCGCTGCGGCGAGGTCGTCGGCGCTCCAGCGGCCTTCGCCGACCCAGACCAACGAGCCCACCATCGAGCGCACCTGGCTGTGCAGGAACGAGCGCGCGGAGGTGAGGATCGAAATCGCGTCACCCTCCCTGATGACGTCGAGCTGGTCGAGCGTCTTCTCCGGCGACTTCGCCTGGCATTCGGTATCGCGGAAGGTGGTGAAATCGTGCTTGCCGAGCAGCCGCTTGGCCGCGACGTCCATCGCATCCGTATCGAGATGGCGCGGCACCCGCCAGCTTCGCTTGATGTCGAGCGCGAGGTTGGCTCTGGAGTTGGTGATGCGATAGCGGTAGTGCCGCCTTGTCGCGGAGAAGCGCGCCTCGAAATCATCGGCCACGATGTCGGCCGAGAGCACGCCGATCGGATGCGGCCGCAGATGCGCGTTCAGCCCGTCACGCAGGCGGCCCGGCGGAAACGGCTTTTCGATATCGCAATGCGCGACCTGCCCCAGCGCATGCACGCCGGCGTCGGTACGGCCCGAGCCGTGCACGCGCACGTCCTCGTCGCAGATCGCCTTCACCGCGGCTTCCAGCGCGCCCTGCACGGTCGGCGCGTTATCCTGGATCTGCCAGCCGGAGAACGGCGTGCCGTCATATTCGATGAGGAGCTTGTAGCGGGGCATCAGTCCAGCCGCGCAGGCGGCTTCAGCGCCGTGCCGCGCAGAAACTCCGCTGATTTCATCGGCCCCTTGCCGGCACGCTGCAGCTCCACAATGCGAATGGCGCGGTCACCGCAGGCGATGGCAAGGTTGTCGTCGAGCACATCGCCGGGCGACCCCGAACCGCTTGCAAGCTCACAGCGCAGTATCTTGAGACGCACGGGCTCCGCTTCTCCGGCCAGCTCGCACCAGGCGCCGGGAAACGGCGACAGGCCGTGAATATGCCGAAGCACCTCGCGGGCCGGCCGCTTCCAGTCGATCCGCGCCTCGGCCTTCTCGATCTTGGCGGCGTAGGTCACGCCGTCCTCACTCTGCTTCGTAAGCTGCAACCCGCCGCGCTCCAGCCCACCCATCGCGCGCACCATCAGGTCGGCGCCGAGCGGCGCCAGCGCGTCGTGCAAATCGGCGGCCGTCATGGTGTCGGTGATCGCCAGCCGCTCCGCCATCGCGACATCGCCGGTGTCGAGGCCGACATCCATCTTCATCACCATCACGCCGCTCTCGGCGTCACCCGCCATGATCGCGCGATTGATCGGGGCGGCGCCGCGCCAGCGCGGCAGCAGCGAGCCGTGCAGGTTGAAGCAGCCATAACGCGGCGCGTCGAGAATGGCCTGCGGCAGGATCATGCCGTAGGCCACGACGACGGCAGCATCGGCATTATGCGTGCGGAATTCGGCGAGCGCTTCCGGCGTCTTGAGCGTGCCCGGAGTCATCACGGGAATGCCGAGCCGCCGCGCCTCCTGCTCCACCGCGCTCGGTTGCAGTTTCATGCCGCGCCCGGCCGGTTTTGGCGCGCGGGTATAGACGGCCACAACCTGATGGCCATGGGCCACGAGTTCCAGCAGCGTCGGCACCGCGAAATCGGGCGTGCCCATAAAGATCAAGCGAAGCGGCATGAGGTTCGAAGTATCCCGAGGATGTTCGATTTTACCCATCATGGCCGGGCTTGTCCCGGCCATCCACGTCTTTGGTGCAGCGAGAAACGGGACAAGCCCGGACATGACGGTGGATCGGGTGGGGCCTACTCCGCCGCGCGCTTGGCGGCCTTTGTGAACTTCTTCATCACGCGGTCGCGCTTCAGCTTCGACAGATAGTCGACGAACAGCACGCCGTTGAGATGGTCGATCTCGTGCTGGATGCAGGTAGCGAACAGGCCGTCGGCATCCTCCTCGTGCAACTTGCCGTCGAGATCGGTGAAGCGGATGCGGACCTTCGCGGGGCGCTCGACCTCCTCGTAATATTCGGGGATCGAGAGGCAGCCTTCCTCGTAGACCGACATTTCCTCCGACGAGGAAATTATTTCCGGATTGATGAACACCCGCGGCTTCGGCTTGGTCTCGCCGTTCTCGTCCTTTTTGGCGAGGTCCATGGTGATCAGCCGCAGCGGCTGCGCGACCTGAATTGCCGCCAGCCCGATGCCGGGCGCGTCATACATGGTCTCGAACATGTCGTCGGCGAGCTTGCGGATCTCCGTCGTCACCTTCTCGACGGGTTTGGAGACCAGCCGGAGCTGCTTGTCCGGCAGGATGATGATTTCTCTAAGGGCCATAGCGCGCGATTTAAGCTGCTGATTTGCCGGGGTCAATGCGCCGGGGACCTCGTTAAGGCGGCCTTAACCATGATTTTTAACGCCGCGTTAACCACGAAAATTAACCCGCTGTTTACCATAAATGTTCCCTCTTCGTTCGCATCCGATGGCGAATCGGGCTACAAGGCTGACATGAACGAAATTCTTCTCACGGTCGGCGACCTGCCGATTCACGTTGGCGAGGCGCTGATCGGGTTCGGCACGCTGGCGCTGGTGCTGCTGCTGACCATCGCCATCGTGATCGCCCGCTCCGGCCGCCGGGGCGCGGAACAGGCGATGGCGCAGGCGATCCGCGCCGACGAACTGGAGGAGCGCCTGAGCGAAATGCTGCGGGCACAGAGCGAATCGACCGGCCGGGTCGACGCCATGGCCCAGTCGCTGGCCGGCCGCCAGGCCGAGATGGCGCGCGCCGTCAACGAGCGGCTGGATTCGGTGACCCACCGGGTCGGCCAATCGATGGAAGCGACCACGCGCCACACCATGGACAGTCTGCGCGTGCTGCATGAGCGGCTCGGCATCATCGACAACGCGCACAAGAACCTCACCGACCTGACGTCACAGGTGACTACCCTGCGCGACGTCCTCGCCAACAAGCAGTCGCGTGGCGCCTTCGGCCAGGCGCGGATGGAAGCGATCGTGCAGGATGGCATGCCGCAGGGCTCTTACGAATTCCAGTACACGCTTTCGTCCGGCAAGCGGCCGGATTGCGTGGTGTTCCTGCCCGACCAGCGTCCGCTGTGCATCGACGCGAAATTCCCGCTGGAAGCGATGACCGCGCTGCACGACGCGCGCAGCGACGAGGAGCGCAAATTCGCGACCCAACGCCTGCGCAACGACGTGATGAAGCACGTCAACGACATCGCCGAAAAATACCTGATCACGGGCGAAACGCAGGATACCGCGCTGATGTTCGTGCCGTCGGAATCGGTCTACGCCGAAATCCATGACGGTTTTGACGACGTGATCCAGAAGGCCTACCGCGCCCGCGTCGTGCTGGTGTCGCCTTCGCTCTTGATGCTGGCGATCCAGGTGATGCAGCAGATTTTGAAAGACGCGCGGATGCGCGATGCCGCCGACCAGATCCGCACCGAAGTGCTCAACCTCGGCGACGATCTGGGACGCCTGCGTGACCGCGTGCTGAAGCTGCAAAAACACTTCAGCGACGTGAACGAGGACGTGCGCCAGATCCTGATCTCCGCCGACAAGATCGAAAAGCGCGCCGGGCGGATCGAGGAACTCGATTTCAGCAAGGCGGACGCGCCGGTGGAAGTGCCCCGCTTCGTCAAGAACAGCACGCCCGAACTGTTCCCCGCCCCGCGCAAGCTGCAGGCGGGGGAGTAGCGATCGTTGTTGCCCCGCTATAACCACATCTCAAGCTGTCATCGCCCGGCTTGACCGGGCGACCCAG
>NZ_LLYB01000049.1:32995-82644 GCF_001440475.1 Bradyrhizobium lablabi
CTACATCCTGGCTAGCCGCATCGGTGGCACGCTCTACATCGGCGTGACCAATGATCTGGTCCGTCGCATCGGCGAGCACAAATTGAAGATCGCCGAGAGTTTCACCAAAAAATACGAGGTGAGCCGGCTCGTCTATTTCGAAGCGTTCGATCAGATCGAATTTGCGATCCAGCGCGAAAAACGCCTCAAAAAATGGCCGAGAGCTTGGAAGATCTCTCTGATCGAGAAACAAAATCCGGACTGGATTGATCTTTATCCTGAGATTGCCGGAGGCGGCGGATAGGCCTCTGGAATACTGGGTCGCCCGGTCAAGCCGGGCGATGACAGCCTTTCTTGTGGTCGAAACTCTGCTAACACCCTCGCATGACCGCACCTGAAACCACATCCTCCGCATCGGCCACATCCGCGCCCGCGCCAACCTGGCGCGAGGCCTGGGCGGTGTATCTGCAGCCCCGCGTGCTGATCGTGCTGATGCTCGGCTTTTCGTCCGGCCTGCCGCTGGCGCTGTCAGGATCGACGCTCCTGGTGTGGATGCGCGAATCCGGCGTCGATCTCGGCACGATCGGGCTGTTCGCGCTGGTCGGCACGCCCTACACGCTGAAATTCATCTGGGCGCCACTGGTCGACGCACTGCACGTGCCGTTCTTCACCCGCGCCTTCGGCCGCCGCCGCGGCTGGCTGGTGTTCTCGCAATTGCTCCTGATCGGCGCAATCCTGCTGCTGGCATTGACGGATCCGGCGCGTTCGCCGCTGTTCGTGGCGCTTGGCGCACTGCTTGTCGCGACGATGTCCTCGACCCAGGACATCGTGGTCGACGCGTTCCGCGTCGAAAGCCTGCCCGAGAGCGAGCAGGCCGCCGGCATGGCGGCCTATGTCGCAGCCTACCGGATCGGCATGCTGATCTCGACCGCCGGCGTGCTATTTCTGGTCAGCGCGTTCGAAAGCACCGGCGTCGGACGTCAGGCCGCGTGGATGTGGGGCTATGTTGCCATGGCAGCCCTGGTGCTGATCGGCACCATCACGGCGCTGGTTGCCACCGAACCGGCGCAATCGGTGCGCGCGGAAGAAGTGACCCGCGACGAGTCGGCTCTCACCCGCGTCATGCATGCGGCCATCGGGGCATTCTCCGAGTTTCTGTCCCGCAAGCATGCCTGGGTGGCGCTCGCCTTCGTGGTGCTGTTCAAGCTCACCGACGCGTTTTCCGGCAGCATGACCGCGCCGTTCGTGATCGACCTCGGCTTCACCCGCAACGACTACGCCGCCATCGTCAAGGGCGTCGGCCTCGCTGCGACGCTGATCGGCGGTTTTGCCGGCGGCTACGTGGCACGGCGCTATTCGCTGGACGCAAGCCTGTGGATCGGCGGCGTGCTGCAGGCGGTCTCCAACCTGGTGTTTGCGTGGCTTGCCTTTGTCGGCACCAATCAATGGGCGCTGGCCGCCGCCATTTCCGCGGAGAACTTCACCGGCGCGATCGGCACCGTGATCTTCGTCGCTTATCTCTCGGCGCTGTGCCAGAACCCGCTGCACACCGCGACCCAATACGCGCTGCTCACCGCGCTGGCCGCCGTCGGGCGCACCTATTTATCCTCAGGCGCGGGCTTTGTGGCGGACACGACGGGCTGGCCGCTGTTCTTCGTGATCTCGGTGCTGGTCGCTGTGCCGAGCCTGATTTTGCTGGCCTGGCTGCAGCGGCGCGGACATTTTGAAATGGTGGGACCAGTTAAGGTGTAGGCCCCGATCGTCGTCCTCCGCGAAAGCGGGGGACCCAGTATTACAGAGCAGGCGCGATAGAACTGGTAAGCCGCGGCGTACTGGGTCGCCCGGTCAAGCCGGGCGATGACACCTGTGATGGAACTACTTTAGTGCTTCGTCACCACGCTCCATTTGGTGATCACGGCTTCGCTCATCTGCCCGGCGTCCTGTGCGCAGGCGACTTCGTCGACCTTCACGGAAATTTCCTTGCCGATGAAATTCTTCAGTTGCGCGGCCTGGGCATCGCTGGTGGTGACGAGCTGGAACGTCTCGGGTCCGGTTTCGAGATTGCACAGCCCGTTCGGCGGCGGCAGCCGGCGCGGTTCGCTGGTGATCTGGTAGGTCGCGGCGCGCTTGCTCTTCTTGCCGCCCTTCATGGCGTTGAGTTCGCCTGATAGCACGTCGCCGGCATTGATCGGCTTGCCGGGTTTCGGCGCCGGCTCGCCCTGCTGCGCCCATGCGGAAGGTGCGATCAGCGCCGCAGCCATGATGAGCGCAAAGCGGGAGCGTCTGCCGAATCGTGGTTTCGTCATTTCGATCAGTTCCGTCTGTGGGGTTAGAACAGCGTGCGCTGCCGCATGGCAGCCGATAGCGTACCTTCGTCGAGATAATCAAGCTCGCCGCCGACAGGCACGCCATGTGCGAGCCGGGTGACCTTGACGTTGGCGTCCTGCAGAAGATCGGTGATGTAATGGGCGGTGGTCTGGCCATCAACCGTGGCGTTGAGCGCCAGAACGATTTCGCCGACTTGTGATTCATGCGCACGCGCTACCAGCGCATCGATGGTCAGATCCTGCGGACCGACACCATCCAGTGGCGATAATGTGGCGCCGAGCACGTGGTAGCGGCCGTTGGTCGCATTCGCCCGTTCCAGCGCCCAGAGATCGGCGACGTCGGCGACCACCACGATGGTCGAGGGATCTCGCCGCGGATCGGTGCATACCGTGCACGGATTTTGCGTGTCGATATTGCCGCAGGTCTTGCAGACCTGGATCCGGTCGATCGCGACCTGCAGCGCGCCGGCCAGTGGCGTCATCAGGGCTTCACGCTTCTTGATCAGGTGCAGCGCCGCGCGCCGCGCCGAGCGCGGGCCGAGACCCGGCAGTCGCGCCAGGAGCTGGATCAGGCGTTCGATTTCAGGGCCGGCAACGCTGGCTGCCATTTCAGGTCAGACCAAGTCCGGGCGGCAGGCCGAGGCCGCCGGTCAGTGCCTGCATCTTTTCCATCGCCGCGGTTTCCGCCTTGCGCCGCGCGTCATTATGCGCGGTCACCAGAAGGTCCTCGAGCACTTCGCGCTCCTCGGCCTTCATCAGCGACGGATCGATCTTGACGCCCTTTACTTCCATCTTCGCAGTCATGCGCACGGCGACCAGTCCGCCGCCGGAAGTGCCCTCGACCTCGAGATTGCCGAGCTCTTCCTGCATCGCCTGCATCTTGGACTGCAGTTGCGCGGCCTGCTTCATCATGCCGAGAAAATCAGCCATTCGTCCGTCCTCTCGAGCGTCCGATCAGTCGTCGCCGTCGGAGCTCTCGTTCAAGTCATCAGCGATAATATTGGATTCCGGCGGCTCGGCGGCAAGCCGGCGCACCTCAACCACTTTGGCGCCGGGAAATCGCGCCAGCACCTCCTGCACCCGCGGGTCGGCTTCCGCGGCCCGGGCGTGCTCGTTCCGCGCCTGCTCGTTCTGCGAGCGCAGCGTCGGCTGGCCGGCCTCGTTCGAGACGATCACGGTCCAGCGCCGACCGGTCCATAATTCCAGCTTGCGGGAGAGGTCGTTGACCAGCCCCCGCGCCGCAACACGTTCCAGCGCCACTTCCAGCCGCCCGTCCTCGAAGCGGACCAGGCGCATGTCGGCCTCCAGCGCCGTCTTGGTCAGGATATCGCGCTTCTCGCCGGCGAGCGCCACCAGTTGCGGGAAGGTCGTGATCCGCAGCACCGGCGCGGAGTCGGCTTGTGCTGACGGTGCCATTTGCGGGCGGGCGGAGGCTTCCGCGCCGGAGCGGGGCGATGCCGGCATCCGCATCGGCGAAGCTGACATCGAAGAAGCCGGTGCGGAGGGCGCAGCCCGTGACGGCGCCGCGCCGCCGGAAGCGATCTGCGCTCCACCGCCGTTCTGGTCGAGCATCCGGATCGCCTCATCCGGCGTCGGCAAATCGGCGACATAGGCGATGCGGACCAGCACCATTTCGGCCGCCGCCGCCGGCCGCGTCGCGGTCTGGACCTCGGTGATGCCCTTCAGCAGCATCTGCCACATCCGCGACAGCACCCGCATCGACAGTTTTGCGGCGAATTCCCGAGCACGGACGCGTTCGGTCTCGCCGAACGCGACATTGTCGGCGGTGGCGGGGACGATTTTCACGCGGGTGACGAAATTGACGAATTCGGCGAGGTCGGACAACACCACGACCGGATCGGCGCCGACGTCGTATTGCGAACGGAATTCACTGAAAGCGCTGGCGATGTCACCGCGCGCCAGATGCTCGAACAGGTCGATCACCCGGGTGCGGTCGGCAAGCCCCAGCATCTGCCGCACCGCATCGGCGCGCACGGCGCCCGCCGCATGGGCAATTGCCTGGTCGAACAGCGACAGCGAATCGCGCACCGAGCCTTCCGCGGCGCGGGCGATGATGCCGAGCGCCTCCGGCTCGACCTCGACGCCTTCCTTGGCTGCAATGTTGGAAAGGTGCCCCATCAGCACGTCGGCTTCGACCCGGCGAAGATCAAAACGCTGGCAGCGCGACAGCACGGTGACCGGGACTTTGCGGATTTCCGTGGTGGCGAACACGAATTTGGCGTGCTCGGGCGGCTCTTCCAGCGTCTTCAGGAAGGCGTTAAAGGCCGCCGTCGACAGCATGTGGACTTCGTCGATGATGTAGACCTTGTAGCGGGCGCTGGCCGGGGCATAGCGCACGCTGTCATTGATCTGGCGGACGTCGTCGACGCCGGTGTGGGAGGCGGCGTCCATTTCCAGCACGTCCATGTGCCGGCTTTCCATGATCGCCTGGCAGTGCACGCCGAGATCAGGCATGTGGATGGTCGGCCCCTTCACCGAACCATCGGGCTTTTCGTAATTGAGCGCACGCGCGAGAATCCGCGCCGTGGTGGTTTTGCCGACCCCGCGGACGCCGGTCAGGATCCAGGCCTGCGGAATCCGGCCCGTTTCGAACGCGTTCGAGACGGTGCGGACCATGGCCTCCTGGCCGATCAGGTCGTCAAAGCTGGAAGGGCGGTATTTGCGTGCCAGCACCCGGTAGGGCTTGGCGGCCTCGCCGCCGCCGAGCGCGAAGCCACCCTGGCCGGCACCGTCTGATTTGTCGGGGGGAGCGCCAGCATCACTCATCGGTCGATCCGCAATTGATTGTCTCTCGGGGCCGGCTTGCGGATAGGAACGAAATCGAGCGCACGGCGCGGACTGGCCGCTTTCCTGCTCGATTCGCTCGAAAAACAGGGTAGGAGACTGACGAGCGACCCGATCCGGACCTCGTTAGGGCTGCTTCCTTCCGGACCTGACCCGGTTGGCGAGTGGCTCGTCCACCGCCAATCTCCCGGTCCCTATTTGGGGCCAAAAGGGCCGGAAAGCAAGCGGGGCTTTCCCTGTCATACCCCGCGAAAGCGGGGTATCCAGTACGCTGCGGCCAATCGGCAAACGGTGGAGCCGCGGCGTACTGGATCATCCGCTTTCGCGGATGATGACACCTTGGTATGAAACCGCAGCAGTGCCCAGAGAAGGCACTTTATCGGCCCGGCATGAAATCGGGCATGGGAACTCTTGATGCCCTCTGACGCCTCCGCCTGGTCGCTGCACTCCCAGCTCCAAAAGGACACGATCGATATTGGCGACCTGCCCCTGTGCAAGGTGCTGGTCATCAAGGATGCGCATTACCCGTGGCTGTTGTTGGTCCCCCGTCGCGAAGGCGCGGTAGAAATCATCGACCTCGACGAGGTCGCGCAGGCGCAATTGATGACCGAAATCGCCCGGGTGTCGCGGGCGCTGAAAGAAATCACCAAATGCGACAAGCTCAATGTCGCGGCGCTCGGCAATCTGGTGCCGCAGTTGCATGTCCACATCATCGCGCGGCGCACCAGCGACGCGGCCTGGCCGCGCCCGGTCTGGGGCGTGATGCCGCCGCTGGCGCATGACGCCGAGGAAGTACAGAATTTCATCAACGCGCTTCGCCGCAAGATCTGGTTGGGTTGAACAGATGTCCGCATTCGACAAGTATCCGCTCGGGAAGCCCGCTTTCGTTACGAATGTCCTCGATCGCGCCGCGCATCTGCGCAGCAATGACGAAAAACTGTTTGCGATGGAGAGCCAGCGCAACGCCGGCGCCTATGTGATCTACCGCGACTCGCTTCTGGTGCGGCAGGAGGCGGACGGGCCGCGCGTGCTGCTCGGCGTCGAAGAGGCGGTGAAGCTCGGCGCCAATCCCGGCACGATCTTTCTGGGCCTGCGCGACAACGCGCCCATTTTCGGCATGGGCATCTCGGCTGCGGCCGTTGAAAAACTGATCGGACGCGACGACGTCGCCGTGACCGAACTGCGCGGCATGGCGATGCAGGGCGCCGTCCCGCTGGAACAACTGTCCGCCATCGCGATGGCCAAATCGATGGTGACCTGGCACCAGCGCCACGGCTATTGCGCCAATTGCGGCACGCGCACAGCCATGAAAGAAGGCGGCTGGAAGCGCGAGTGCCCGAGCTGCAAGGCCGAGCATTTCCCGCGCACCGATCCGGTCGTGATCATGCTGGTCACGCACGGCGATCGATGCCTGCTCGGCCGGCAGAAGCAGTTCATGCCTGGGATGTATTCCTGCCTCGCCGGATTCGTGGAAGCCGCCGAAACCATCGAGGACGCGGTCCGCCGCGAGATCTTTGAGGAATCCGGCATCCGCTGCACCGACGTCAGCTATTACATGACGCAGCCCTGGCCCTACCCGTCATCGCTGATGATCGGATGCTCGGCGCGCGCGCTCAACGAGGATATCGTGGTGGATCGCGTAGAACTCGAGGACGCGCGCTGGTTCAGCCGCGACGAGGTCGCATTGATGCACCGGCGCGAACATCCTGATGGCTTATTTGCCGCACATCCGTTTGCGATCGCACACCATCTGATCGGCCGCTGGGTGCATGGGGGAAACGAAACCAGCGCATAGCGGGAACCGTCGATGGGTCAGTCGATTAACTCGGGACCCTGGTTCCGGCAGAAGGCGGAACCGACATGACGGATTCCCGAATGAACTTTCAAGACAAGGCGCCCAAGCTCCCGCCGCGGATTCTCTGCATCGGCATGCCGGTGCGCGACCTGACCTTTCATACGCCGGGTGTTCCCGGGCGCGGCTCCAAGGAGAACGCCACCGCATTCGACGAAATCTGCGGCGGCAACGCGCTCAATGGCGCGATCGGCATCGTTCGGCTCGGCGGCCGCGCCTCGATCTGCGGGCCGATGGGCGATGCCAGGGAAACCTCGAGCCGCTTCATCTTCGATCAGATGGCGCATGAGGGCATCGAGACGAAGCATCTCATCCACATGCCTGACCTGGTGACGCCGATCTCGGCGGTAATGATCGATCCTTCCGGCGAGCGCACCATCGTGACCTTCCGCGATCCGAAACTGTGGCATGTGAAGTTGCCGGACTTCGACACGCTGCTGGACGATTGCGCCGCCATTCTCACCGAAAGCCGCTGCGCCGAATTCTGCACCGAGCTTTGCGCCGAAGCGGTCCGCCGCGGCATTCCCGTGATCGTTGACGTCGATCGCGCAATGTCGCTGCGCGAAGGCCTGTTGAACGCCTCCACGCACTTGGTGTTCTCAAGCGAGCCGCTGCAGGAGACCGCCGACGTCTCCGACGACGCCCAGGCGCTGAAGAAAATCGCAAAACTAACCCCGTCGTTCCTGGCCGGCACACGGGGCCCCCGGGGCACGATCTGGCTCGACGAGAAGGGGGAGATCCAGGAAACGCCGGCCTTCCCGGTCCACACGGTCGATACCCTCGGCGCCGGTGACGTGTTCCACGGCGCCTTCGCGCTGGCCATCACCGAGAAGCAGGAACTGCGGCAGGCGCTGCGTTTCGCCTCGGCCGCCGCAGCGCTGAAATGCACCCGCTTCGGTGGCGCCTTCGCAGCGCCTCAACGTACTGAAGTTGAAGAGCTTTTGAGCCACGGCCAAAGCGTAGCCGCGGATAGGGCCGGTCAATAGTTGGGCTTGCATGAGAAGATTTTTCTATATATGAGGTATCAAAACCTTGTCTATGGAACAATTTTCTCATGACCGACGTCGCCATTCAGCTCCACGAAGGCAACCGCCGCCTGGATGCCATCGACCGCAAGATCCTCACCGTATTGCAGGAGGACGCCTCCCTCTCCGTCGCCGAGATCGGCGACCGGGTCGGACTGTCATCGACGCCATGCTGGAAGCGCATCCAGCGGCTGGAGGCCGATGGGGTGATCCTGCGCCGGGTGGCGCTGGTCGATCAGAACAAGATCGGACTCGGGATTTCCGTGTTCGTTTCGGTCGAAAGCTCGGACCACTCGGAAGCCTGGCTGAAGACCTTCGCCAGCGCCGTCAGCGCCATGCCCGAGGTAATGGAATTCTACCGGATGGCCGGCGACGTCGATTATATGCTGCGCGTCGTGGTCGCCGACATGGCGAGCTATGACGTGTTCTACAAGAAGCTGATCAGCGCCGTGCCGCTGAAGAACGTCACCTCGCGCTTTGCGATGGAGAAGATCAAGTCGGTGACCGCGCTGCCGGTGCCGGCGGCCGGTTAAGCCGCTGGCCTAATCACAGCTGCGACAAGCAGAACAAATGCCGCGACGGCAAGGCCGGCGCGCGCGGCATGGGAATATTCCCAGCGGTTGCGAAGATCTGTCCAATCCGTCGTGCCTGCGCCTGGCGAGCGCAATTTGCCAAGCCCGATGAACGCACCGCTGGCACCCTCTAGCTTGGTATCCTTCAGCCAGACATTGTTCACCGGCTGAATCCATATCCAATAGATGGCCTGCATCGCGACCATGGCAGCGCAGGAAGCCGTCAGCAGCCAGAAGCTGCTGCTTTCCTTGGCTGCAAGGGCAAGCACCGCAGTGACGATGATGCCGATGGGCTCGGCGGCACCGCCATAGGTGAAACCCGGATAGTAGATGGCCTGAACCGCCAGATACTGCTCTTTCGCCAAGCGCAGCTTGCCTGGCAGCTCGAGCAGATGGGCCAGTGCCATCGACATCGCGATCGCCACGACGAGAATCGCGAAAATCTTGAAGGGAACCATGGGCCCCTCCTCTTGAAGACCGCATCGACGCGGTAACGCACCTGCGGTCAGGCCGTTCCGGAACGCCTCCGGATGACGGATTGACGGAGCTGCTTCCTCAAATCTTCTGATTATACTCGCCAACTTCCGGATGCGTGCGCAGCACGCCATCCATCGCCTCGAACATGTCGCGCATGCGCTGTTCGGAGACCGGGCTCTCGACCACCACCACCAGCTCCGGCTTGTTCGATGAGGCCCGCACCAGGCCCCAGCTTCCGTCCTCCACCGTGACGCGCACGCCGTTGACGGTCACGAGATCGCGGATCTTCTGGCCGGCGACCGTCTCGCCCTTCTTCTGCTTGTCCTCGAAGTGCTTCACCACGGCATCTGCAACGCTGTACTTCACCTCGTCGGCACAATGCGGCGACATCGTCGGCGACGACCAGGTTTTCGGAATCGCGTTCTTCAGGTCCGCCATCGATTTGTCCGGCGCGCGGTCGAGCATCTCGCAGATCGCGATCGCGGAAACGAGACCATCGTCATAGCCGCGGCCGAACGGCTTGTTGAAGAAGAAGTGGCCGGACTTTTCGAAGCCTGCCAGCGCGCCCATCTCGTTGGTACGGCGCTTCATGTAGGAATGGCCGGTCTTCCAGTAGGCGGTCTTGGCGCCCTGCTTTTGCAGCACCGGGTCGGTCACGAACAGGCCGGTCGATTTCACGTCGACCACGAACTGCGCATCCTTGTGGATCGCCGACATGTCGCGCGCCAGCATCACACCGACCTTGTCGGCGAAGATTTCCTCGCCGGTGTTGTCGACCACGCCGCAGCGGTCGCCGTCGCCGTCGAAGCCGAGGCCGACATCCGCCTTGTGCTTGAGCACGGCGTCGCGGATCGCGTGCAGCATCTCCATGTCTTCGGGGTTCGGATTGTATTTCGGGAAGGTGTGGTCGAGCTCAGTGTCGAGCGGGATCACCTCGCAGCCGATCGCTTCCAGCACCTGCGGCGCGAACGCGCCCGCAGTGCCGTTGCCGCAGGCGGCAACGACCTTCAGCTTGCGCTTCAGCTTCGGACGGCTGGTGAGGTCGGCGATGTAGCGCGCCGGAAAATTCTCGTGGAATTGATAGGAGCCGCCGGCCTTGTTCTTGAACTCGGCGTTGAGCACGATTTCCTTCAGCCGCGTCATCTCGTCAGGGCCGAAGGTGAGCGGGCGGTTGGCGCCCATCTTCACGCCGGTCCAGCCATTGTCGTTATGCGAGGCCGTGACCATCGCGACGCAGGGCACGTCGAGATCGAACTGCGCGAAATAGGCCATCGGCGTCACCGCAAGCCCGATGTCATGCACCTTGCAGCCCGCCGCCATCAGGCCTGATATCAGCGCGTATTTGATCGACGCCGAATAGCCGCGGAAATCATGGCCGGTGACGATTTCCTGTTTGACGCCGAGTTCCGCGATCAGCGCGCCGAGCCCCATGCCCAGCGCCTGCACGCCCATCAGGTTGATTTCCTTCTCGAACAGCCAGCGCGCGTCATATTCGCGAAAGCCGGTCGCCTTCACCATCGGCCCGGATTCGTAGGCATAGGTATTCGGAACCAGCACGGATTTGGGCTTCGGGAACATGCAATGGCCTTGTCGTAAATGCTTAAGGGAACCGCAGCCATAGCGAATACGCAGGCCGGGCGATAGCGGGCCGGCGCGTTGTGGCGATCAATTGCGGCGGTTTGGTAGCGGGGTAACCTTACTGTTCCAGCACCAGGCGGCCGTTGGCATAGTTGAAGCGCTTCAGCTTCGACAGGAACGACATGCCAAGCAGGTTCTCCGACAGCGCCTCGTCCGGCAACACCAGCGCGTCGACGTCCCGCACGATGAGACCGCCGAGGTCGATCATCGCAAGCCGTGCGCGCGCGGCCTTGATGGTGCCGTTGGCGGTGGAGACCGTCGCGTTGTAGTCGCTCAGTGAAGGACGCAGGCCGACGCGGGCCGCGGATGTCTCATTCAAGGCCACCAGCGAGGCGCCGGTGTCGATCAGGAAATTGATGCGCTGGCCGTCGATGCGACCGTCGGTCTGGAAATGGCCGCGGGCATCGCGGGGAATGTCGAGGCTGCGGCCGGAGGCTTGTGCGACCGTTTGCGGCGGAGCCTTTTTCGGCGGTGCGCTGGCGGGCGTCGGCGCCGGTGCCGCCGACATCTTGCCTGCCACCTGCCCCATGTAGGTGCCGAGGCCGACCATAACGGCAGCAAGGATCATCAGGTTACGCATACGCCACGCTCGCTTTGCCAGACCGCCGATACCACCACGCCAGTCGCGAACCCGCGACTAACGGCGATGGCCGGGCTTGTCATTTTGACGAAAAGGATGAGTGAAGCGTTAACGGGACTCTCAACCTCGCCCCGCTTGCGGGGAGAGGTCGGATTGCGGAGCAATCCCGGTGAGGGGGTACAGGTCTATCGAAAGAGATCAGCTCGCGGATAGAGCCCCTCACCCCGACCCTCTCCCCGCAAGAGCGGGGCGAGGGAGCAGAGCCCTCACGTCCCGCGCGGCTTGACGCGGCGCGTCGGCATCGCGCTGGCCGGGTCTTCCGGCCAGGGATGGCGGGGATAGCGGCCGCGCAGGTCGGAGCGCACGGCGGCATAGCTGCCGCGCCAGAAGCCCGGAAGGTCGCGCGTTACCTGCACCGGGCGTTGCGCCGGCGACAGCAATTCCAGCACCAGCGGCACCGCGCCCTTCGCGATCGAGGGATGGGTGTTGAGTCCGAACAATTCCTGCAGGCGCACGGCAATGGTCGGACCCTGCTCGGCCTCGTAGTCGATGGCCAGCATGGTGCCGGTCGGCGCCTCGAAATGCGTCGGCGCCTCGCGCTCCAGCCGCGCGCGCAACTCCCACGGCAACAGCGCCATCAGCGCATCGGAAAGATCGCCGGCGGAAAAATCCTTCAGCGAGGTCTTGTCGTATAGCGCCGGCACCAGCCAGTTTTCGCTGTCGGCGGCGAGCGCCGCATCCGACAGGTCGGGCCAGCTCTCATCCTCCGCCCTGCGCAGAAACATCACCCGGTCGCGCCACTGCTTCAGCGCTTTCGACCACGGCAATTTGTCGAGCCCGGCGGCTATCAATCCGGCGGCGAAGATGCGCGCGGTTTCGGCCGAGGGCGACAGCGCCATCGGCGCTTCCGACAGCGTGATCGCGTGCAGCGTCCGCTTGCGGCGCGCGCGCAGCGCCATTGCGCTGCGATCGAACGAAATTTCATCCGCATTCTCGATCTGGTCGGCGAAGCGCGTTTCAATATCGGCCTGCGCGATCGGCGCGGCAAGCAGGATGCGTCCCTGCGCGGCGGTGCCGGTCAATTCGCCTACGGCGATATAGGGTGTGCGCGCCAGCGACGAGGCTTGCTCGACAGCGGCGCCGCGGCCATTGGCGAGCACAAAACTGCCATTGCCGCGGTTGCGCGCGACGCGATCGGGAAAGGCGAGCGCGAGCATGATGCCGGTCGATGGCGAGGCGTCCTCTTCGGGCGCCCCCTCCGTCGTCGCCACCTGCTGCGCCCAGCGCTGCGCCAGGCTGCGTGCGCTCGACGCACGCAGCGAACGGTCGCGACGAAACTGGTCGAGCCTGACATCGAGATCGACACTGTCGCCGCCTAGGCCGCGCTCGGTCAGGATAGCCGCGATTTCGGCCGCCTCCTCGCCTGCCCCCAGCCGATGCGAATCCACGATCATGCGCGCCAGCCGCGGCGGCAGCGCCAGCGCCCGCAGGCTGTGGCCTTCGGCCGTGATCCGGCCGTCCGAGTCGAGCGCGCCGAGTTCGAGCAGCAGGCTGTTTGCCTCTTTCAACGCCGGCGCAGGCGGGGGATCGAGAAACGCCAATGTAGCGGGATCGCGGACGCCCCATTGCGCGAGATCGAGCACCAGCGAGGAAAGATCGGCCGAGAGAATTTCGGGCTGCGTATAGGCGGCGAGCGAGGCCGTCTGCGGCTCGTCCCACAGCCGGTAACAGATGCCGGGCTCGATACGGCCGGCGCGGCCGCGGCGCTGGTCGACCGCGGCGCGCGAGGCGCGCACGGTCTCGAGCCGCGTCAGGCCGATATCAGGCTCATAGCGCGGCACCCGCGCCAGGCCGCAATCGACGACGATGCGGACACCCTCGATGGTCAGCGAGGTCTCGGCGATGGAAGTTGCCAGCACGACCTTGCGGCTTCCCTTCGGCGCCGGCGCGATGGCGCGGTCCTGCACGGCTGCATCGAGCGCGCCGAACAGCGGCACGATTTCCACGCTCGCATCATGGACCCGCTCGGCGAGAAAATTCTGCGTGCGGCGAATTTCGGCGGCACCCGGCAGGAAAGCCAACACCGAGCCCGGATCAGCGCGCAGCGCCGTCGCGATCGCATCCGCCATCTGCCGCTCGATCGGCGCATCCACCTTGCGGCCGAGATAGCGCGTCTCGACCGGAAAGGCGCGGCCTTCGCTGGCAACCACCGGCGCATCGCCGAGCAATTTGCCGACACGCGCGCCGTCGAGGGTTGCCGACATCACGAGGATACGAAGATCCTCGCGCAAGCCGGTCTGCGCGTCGCGGGCGAGCGCTAAGCCCAGATCGGCGTCGAGCGAGCGTTCGTGGAATTCGTCGAACAGCACCGCGGCGACGCCGTTGAGTTCGGGATCGTCGAGAATCTGCCGCGAGAAGATTCCCTCGGTGACAACCTCGATCCGGGTCGCGCGCGAAATCTTCGAGCCGAAGCGGACGCGGTAGCCGACGGTCTCCCCTGCCCGCTCGCCAAGCGTCCGCGCCATCCGCTCGGCGCTGGCGCGCGCCGCGATCCGACGCGGCTCCAGCATGATGATCTTTTTGCCCTTCAGCCAGGGCGCATCGAGCAGCGCCAGCGGCACCCGCGTGGTTTTGCCGGCGCCGGGAGGCGCCACCAGCACGGCGGTGTTATGGGACGCGAGCGTGCGATCGAGTTCGTCGAGCACCGCGTCGATCGGGAGTGGCGTGTCGAAGGTACGAGGCAATTGCGGGCTCGCGTCGTTGACTCTCTTCCCCTCTCCCCTTGTGGGAGAGGGTGGCTCGCATCGCAAGATGCGAGACGGGTGAGGGGGTCTGTCTCCGCGGATAGAGACCCCTCATCCGGCACGGACTTCGTCCGNTGCCACCTTCTCCCACAAGGGGAGAAGGGAAGAAAGATCAAGTCGCCCGCCCCACGCTCTCATAGGTAAAGCCGTGCGCGGCCATGTCCTCGGGACGGTAGATATTGCGCAGGTCGACCACGACAGGCTGCGCCATCGCGCCCTTGATCCGATCCAGATCGAGCGCGCGGTACTGCACCCATTCGGTGACGATCACCATGGCGTCCGCCCCCTTCACGCACTCATAGGGGTCGTCGCAATACTGGATCTCGGGCAGCTCCTTCTTCGCCTGCTCCATGCCGACCGGATCGTGCGCGCGCACCTTGGCGCCCATGTCGAGCAGGCCGGTGACCAGCGGGATCGACGGCGCCTCGCGCATGTCGTCGGTGTCGGGCTTGAAGGTGAGGCCGAGCACCGCGACCGTCTTGCCGCGCAGATTGCCGACGGCATTCGACACCTTGCGCGCCATCGCCCGCTTTCTGATGTCGTTGACGCCGAGCACCGCTTCGACGATGCGCAATTGCACGTCGTGGTCCTGGGCGATCTTGACCAGCGCGCGGGTATCCTTCGGAAAACAGGAGCCGCCGAAACCGGGACCGGCATGTAGGAATTTCGAGCCGATGCGGTTGTCGAGCCCGATGCCGCGCGCGACCTGCTGCACGTCGGCGCCGACCTTTTCGGAGAGATCGGCAATCTCGTTGATGAAGGTGATCTTGGTGGCGAGAAAGGCGTTCGCCGCGTATTTGATCAGTTCGGCGGTGCGCCGCGCCGTGTACATCACGGGCGCCTGGTTCAGCGACAGCGGCCGGTAGACGTCGCCGAGCACCTTGCGCCCGCGCTCGTCGTCGGTGCCGACCACGATACGGTCGGGGAATTTGAAATCGCGGATCGCCGCGCCCTCGCGCAGGAATTCCGGATTGGAAGCGACCACCACATCGGCCGACGGATTGGCTTCGCGGATCAGCCGCTCGACCTCGTCACCGGTGCCGACCGGCACGGTCGATTTCGTCACCACCACCGTGAAGCCCGACAGCGCCGCGGCGATCTCGCGCGCGGCGCTGTAGACGTAAGTGAGGTCGGCATGGCCATCGCCGCGACGCGAGGGCGTGCCGACCGCAATGAACACGGCGTCGGCTTCCGCCACCGGCGCCGTCAGGTCAGTGGTGAAATCCAGCCGCTTGGCCTTGACGTTGGAGGCGACAAGTTCGTCGAGCCCGGGTTCGAAGATCGGGATTTCACCTCGGCGCAGGGCTTCGATCTTGCCGGCATCCTTGTCCACGCATGTGACCTGGTGGCCGAAATCGGCAAAGCAGGCGCCGGATACCAGTCCCACATAGCCCGTGCCGATCATGGCAATCCGCATGAAAACAACCCGTATCTGATGGTTAACGCCAATGGCGAATTTGCAGGCGTCTTAGAGCATTTTTCGGCCAAGGGGAAATCGGAAAAAACGAGGTAAGTCGGCATGTCATTTGTATGAATAAAGGAGAAAGCAACGGATCGGGCCGAAGATGCGGCCACGTCGCGCCGAAAAGGAACACCGATGACCTTAAACGGTACATCCGCCGTCACCGAACGCTCCAGCCGCATCGACTGGGTGGACTATGCCAAGGGCATCTGCATCGTCATGGTGGTGATGATGCATTCGGTGCTGGGCGTGGAAAAAGCGGCCGGCGACACCGGTTTCATGCATGCCTTCGTGATGTTCGCAAAACCGTTCCGGATGCCGGATTTCTTCCTGATTTCGGGCCTGTTCCTCGCGGTCGTGATCGATCGCGACTGGCGCACCTATCTCGACCGCAAGGTCGTGCATTTCGCCTATTTCTATCTGCTGTGGGTGGCGATCCAGTTCGGCTTCAAGGCCCCTGGCTTTGCCGCGGAAGGCGGCTGGCAGCATGTCGCCATGCTGTATCTGCAAACCTTCATCGAGCCGTTCGGAACGCTCTGGTTCATTTATCTGTTGCCGGTGTTCTTCATCGTCACAAAATTGTCACGCAAATTGCCGTCAGCCGCGATCTGGATCGTGGCCGCAGCGCTTGAGATGGCGCATGTCGTGACCGGCTGGACCGTGATCGACGAATTCTGCGGGCGCTTCGTCTATTTCTATTCCGGCTATCTGTTTGCTTCCTACGTGTTCGCGCTGTCGGACCGCTCGCGGGAGAAGCCCGTGCTGGCGCTTGCCGGCCTCGCCCTGTGGGCGATCGTCAACGGCGCGCTGGTCGTATCAGGCTTCGACGAATGGCCGCTGGTTTCGCTCGCGCTTGGATTTGCCGGCGCATGCGCCATCATCGTGATGGGCACGCTGCTGGCGCGGATGCAGTGGCTGAACTTCCTGCGCTATTGCGGCGAGCATTCCATCGTCATCTATCTCGCCTTCTTCCTGCCGATGGCGGTGACCCGGACGCTGCTGCTCAAGACCGGTCTGATCGCCGATATCGGGACGGTTTCCCTGATCGTGACCGTCGCCGGTGTCGCGGGTGCGATTCTGATCTGGCGCCTGGCGCTGGCGGTTCGGGCGGACTTCCTGTTCGAGCGGCCCGCCGCATTCTGGATCGCGCCGAAGAAGGCCCGGTCCGCGCTGCAGCCGGCGGAGTAGGTTTTGCCTGATACGTAGCCCGGATGAAGCGTAGCGTAATCCGGGGAAATCTCGCGGCTTTGCGCGAATCCCGGATTTCGCTGCGCTCCATCCGGGCTACGGGCACTTCGCAAACGACGACGGGTGTGTATTGGGCTCAAAAACCGTCCCCCAAGGCTGTCAATCCGCGCAAAAATCCCTAAATTTCGGCCATGCCGAAATCAGCCCCCAAAGCCGCCGCCAAACCCGCTCCCGCCAAACCCCCTGCCAAGGCACCCGCCAAACAACCGGGCAAGGGCGACCATGTGTTCCTGGTCGACGGTTCCTCCTACATTTTCCGCGCCTATCACGCGCTGCCGCCCCTCAACCGAAAATCCGACGGGCTGCAGGTCAATGCCGTGCTCGGCTTCTGCAACATGCTGTGGAAGCTGTTGCGCGACATGCCGGAGGATGACCGGCCGACGCATCTGGCGATCGTTTTCGACAAGTCGGAAATCACGTTCCGCAACAAGCTCTATCCCGACTACAAGGCGCACCGGCTGCCGGCGCCGGATGACCTGATTCCGCAATTTGCATTGATCCGCGAAGCCGTGCGCGCGTTCGACCTGCCCTGCCTCGAGCAGGTCGGCTTCGAGGCCGACGACCTGATCGCGACCTATGCGCGGCTGGCCGGCGAACGCGACGCGAAGATCACTATCGTTTCCTCCGACAAGGATCTGATGCAGCTCGTGACCGACAAGGTCACGATGTATGACACCATGAAGGACCGCCGCATCGGTATTCCCGAAGTGATCGAAAAGTTCGGCGTGCCGCCGGAGAAGGTGGTCGAGGTGCAGGCGCTGGCGGGCGACTCCACCGACAACGTACCGGGCGTGCCCGGCATCGGCGTCAAGACCGCCGCGCAACTGATCGTGGAATATGGCGATCTGGAACAGTTGCTGTTCCGCGCCGGCGAGATCAAGCAGCCGAAGCGGCGCGAGGCCCTGATCGAGAACGCCGAGAAGGCGCGGATCTCGCGGCAGCTGGTGCTGCTCGACGACAAGGTCGACCTCGAAGTGCCGCTCGACGATCTTGCGGTGCAAGAGCCCGACGCGCGCAGGCTGATCGCGTTCCTCAAGGCGATGGAATTCTCCACGCTCACCCGCCGCGTCGCTGAATATTCGCAAGTCGATCCGGCCGACATCGAGCCTGATGCCGGCAACAAGAGCGGCGCCAGTGTCTTCGCGGTGCCGCCATCCGGCAAGAAGCCGGATGGCTATGCCGAGGGCGCGACGCTGTTCGACGCGCCCGGCGCCTCTCCCGCGAGCAAGGGAAAGACTGCGCCAGACCAGGGCGCCGACAAGCAGGACAAGGCCGCGAGCCACAAGGGCTCGCCGGTCTCGCTCGCCGCCGTGCGCGCCGAGGCGTTGCGAAAACTGCCGGTCGATCGCAGCAAATACCAGACCATCGGCGGCCTCGATGCGCTCAAGGCCTGGATCGCGCGCGCCCACGATGCCGGCGCTTTCGCGATGGACGCCCAGGCGAACTCCGACGATCCGATGCAGGCCGACATCTGCGGCATCGCGCTGGCGCTGGCGCCGAACGATGCCTGCTACGTCCCGCTCGCCCACAAGCAGCCCGGTGGCGGCGCGGGCCTGTTCGATGCCGGATTGGCACCGAACCAGATCAAGGCCGGCGACGCGCTCGCGGCGCTGAAGCCGCTGCTGGAATCCCCTGGCATTCTCAAGATCGGCTTCAACATCAAGTTCAATGCCGTGATGCTGGCGCAGCACGGCATCACCCTGCGCAATGTCGATGATGCGCAGTTGATGTCGTACGCGCTCGATGCCGGGCGCAACTCGCACGCGCTAGCGTCGCTCACCGAACGCTGGTTCGGCCATGCCGTCATCAACCATGGCGAGCTCGTCGGCAGCGGCAAGAACAAGCTGACCTTCGACCAGGTCGCGATCGACAAGGCGACCGCCTATTCGGCCGAAAGCGCCGACATGATCCTGCGGCTCTCTCGCGTGCTGAAGCCGCGCCTCGTCGGCGAACACATGACGACAGTCTATGAGACGCTGGAACGGCCGCTGGTGACCGTGCTGGCGCGGATGGAGCGGCGCGGCATCTCGATCGACCGGCAGGTGCTGTCGCGGCTGTCGGGCGATTTCGCCCAGACCGCGGCACGGGTCGAAGCCGAGCTGCAGGAAATTGCCGGCGAGCCGATCAATGTCGGCAGCCCCAAGCAGATCGGCGACATCATCTTCGGCAAGATGGGCATCCCCGGCGGCACCAAGACCAAGACCGGCGCGTGGTCGACCTCGGCGCAGATCCTCGACGAGCTCGCCGAACAGGGCCACGAATTCCCGAAGAAGATTCTGGAATGGCGGCAGGTCTCGAAACTGAAATCGACCTATACCGACGCGCTGCCGGAATATGTCCATCCGCAGACCCACCGCGTGCACACGACCTACGCGCTGGCCGCGACCACCACGGGGCGGCTGTCGTCGAACGAGCCAAACCTGCAGAACATTCCTGTTCGTACCGAGGACGGCCGCAAGATCCGCCGCGCCTTCATCGCGACGCCCGGCCACAAGCTGGTGTCGGCGGACTATTCACAGATCGAGTTGCGGCTGCTGGCCGAGATCGCCGACATTCCGGTGCTGAAGCAGGCGTTCCGCGACGGCCTCGACATTCACGCCATGACGGCGTCCGAAATGTTCGGCGTGCCGATCAAGGATATGCCGGGCGAGGTGCGGCGCCGGGCGAAGGCGATCAATTTCGGCATCATCTACGGCATCTCGGCATTCGGACTCGCCAACCAGCTCGGCATCCCGCGCGAGGAGGCCTCCGCCTACATCAAGAAATACTTCGAGCGCTTCCCCGGCATCCGCGCCTATATGGACGAGACGCGCGACTTCTGCCGAACCAACGGCTATGTCACGACGCTGTTTGGGCGGAAGTGCCATTACCCCGACATCAAGGCCTCCAACGCTTCGGTCCGCTCCTTCAACGAGCGCGCTGCGATCAACGCGCGACTGCAAGGCACCGCCGCCGACATTATCCGCCGCGCCATGACGCGGATGGAGGATGCGCTGGCGGAGAAGAAGCTGTCGGCACAGATGCTCCTACAAGTTCATGACGAACTGATCTTTGAGGTGCCAGATGCGGAAGTGGCGGCTACGCTGCCGGTGGTGCAGCACGTGATGCAGGACGCACCGTTCCCGGCAGTCGTGCTCTCGGTGCCGCTGCAGGTGGACGCGCGGGCCGCGAACAATTGGGAAGAGGCGCATTAGAGGCGCCTCCTCCGTTCAAATGCCGAGCGCGCTCTGGTAGGCGAAAAGCGCCGGGGCGCCGCCGGTGTAAAGGAAGACGACATCCTCGTCCTTGCGCCAGCGCCCCTGGCGGATCAGCGCGATCAGGCCAGCGAGCCCCTTGCCCGAATAGACCGGATCAAGCGGAAGCGCCTCGAGCCGGCCGGCAAGCCGGATCGCTTCGATGGTGGCTTCGTGCGGGACCCCGTAGGCAGGTCCCGCATGCCCCGCGACGACCTCCACGCTTGCTTCATCGAACGGAACGTCAAGCAAATCGGACGCTTCTTTCGCGAACGCCACGACATCGGCACGCACCCGCGCGGGCTCGGCGTCGATATCGATTCCGACGATCCGCGTATCCGGCATTGCGACCGCAGCCCCAACCACGAGACCCGCCTGCGTGCCGGCGCTCCCCGTGCAGTGCACGATCGCGGCAGGTCGGAAGCCCAAGCGCGCGGCCTGCGGTTCGATCTCGGCAATCGTCGTGGCATAAGCGACCGCGCCCAAGGCATTCGAGACCCCGTACGGCACGAAGTACGGCTTGCTCCCCTTCCCTTTGAGGTCGTCGACGAGCGCACGAATGGCCGCGTTGCGGTCACCGGTCCACGGCACGTCATGAAGGTGCGCGCCGAACAGCCGGTTGAGAAATGCGTTGCCCGAAGTCTTGTATTCCGGCGTCGGCGGTTCGAGCCGGCCGTGGTAGACCGCAAGATGGCAGGCGAGGCCGAGCCTTGCGGCAACCGCAGCAACCTGCCGCTGGCTGTTCGATTGCACGACCCCACCCGAGACGATCGTATCGGCGCCGCGCGAAATCGCCTCGTGCAGGACGTAGTCGAGCTTGCGCAATTTGTTGCCGCCAAAACCGAGCCCGGTGGCGTCTTCGCGCTTCACCCACAGCCGCGGCCCGCCGAGATGCGCCGTCAGCCGCTTCATCGGCTCGAGCGGCGTCGGCAGAGTGGCGAGACCCAGGCGAGGAAAGACAGCTAGGCGGTCGAGCAATGGCCTGCGATCAACTTGCATCGTTCTTTCCGTCCGACCGACAAGTCGTATTCCGACGGCCGCTATTATCACTCCCATCGGCGATAGCTGCATCACATTCAAGCGAACGGTTACACGCCCAAGCCAATTGCACTCGGAGCAATTTACGAAATGACATCGCGGCACGACGCACGCTAGTAAACGCGCATTCCTCCTGCGAGTCTCCCATGCCCCACATTACAACGCTGCTCGGTTTCGCGCTGGTCTCGCTCGGCATGGTGCTGACGCCGGGGCCGAACATGATCTATTTGATTTCGCGCTCGCTCACGCAAGGACCCGCGGCCGGCATTGTGTCGCTCGGCGGTGTCGCGCTCGGCTTCGTATTCTATATGCTGTGCGCGGCATTCGGCATCACCGCGCTGTTGTTCGCCGTTCCTTACGCCTACGACGCGCTGCGGTTGGCAGGCGCCGCTTATTTGCTGTGGCTGGCGTGGCAGGCGCTGAAACCGAACGGGCGCTCGCCGTTTCAGGTGAAGAAATTGCAGGCCGACGGCCCGCGCAAATTGTTCGCGATGGGGTTCGTTACCAACCTGCTCAATCCGAAGATCGCGATGCTGTATCTGGCGCTGCTGCCGCAGTTCATCGATCCCGCGGTCGGCAGCGTGCTGACGCAGTCGCTCGTGCTCGGCACGATCCAGACCGTGATCAGCGTCAGCGTGAACGCGATGATCGCGCTCGCCGCCGGATCGATTGCGCGCTTTCTCGGCACGCGGCCGGGCTGGCTGCTGGTGCAGCGCTGGTTGATGGGAACGGTGCTGGCGGGGCTTGCCATGAAGATGGCGTTCGAAGCGAAGCGGGCGTGAGGTTTCCTTCCCTCTCCCCTGTGGGAGAGGGTGGATCGAATGAGCGTCAGCTCATTCGAGACGGGTGAGGGGTCTGTCTCCGCGGATACAGACCCCTCATCCGCCTTGCCTTCGGCAAGGCACCTTCTCCCACAAGGGGAGAAGGAAGAAGGCGCAGCGCTTGCTGCTAATCCAATTTCGCTTCCATGCCGCGCTTGGTCGCCGGGCGGGCCATCAGCGCGTTGTACCAGCGCTCGACATTCGGAAAATCCTTCAGCTCCACCTTGTGGCGCGGGTGGCGCCAGGCCCAGCCGAGGATGGCGAAGTCGGCCACCGACAGCGCATCCGCCACGAATTCGCGGTCAGCCAGCCGCCGGTCGAGGACGCCGTAGAGCCGGCGGGTCTCGGCCATGTAGCGCTTCAGGCCATAGGCGCGGTCGGTCTCGTTCTCCAGCGCGATGAAATGGTGCACCTGGCCGGGCATCGGCCCGAAGCCGCCCATCTGCCACATCAGCCACTCATAGACCGGGATCCGCTCGGCCAGCGGCTTGGGGAGGAACTTGTCGGTCTTTTCGCCGAGATAGAGCAGGATCGCGCCCGACTCGAAGATGCTGACCGGCTTGCCGCCAGGGCCGTCGGGATCGAGGATCGCGGGAATCTTGTTGTTCGGGCTCAGTTTGAGAAAGCCGGGCGCCATTTGCTCGCCCTTGGTGATATTCACCGGGATCACCTTGTAGGGCAGCCCCATTTCCTCCAGTGCGACCGAGATTTTGCGGCCGTTCGGCGTGTTCCAGGTGTGCAGTTCGATTGTCATTTACGGTTTCCCCCAAGAGGAGCCTCTAGCGAAGCTTTGGCGATCCCGTAGCGCGGAACCAAAGGGTCTTACAACGGGCCTTTCCGAATGCCGTCCCTGCATTCGCCGAGACCGCCGCAGGACACCATGCCCTGTTGACGGCGCCGGATCGGCGCTGGAATGTGCCGGAGAGCGCCGATAGATTGCGGCCCGCCTGAAAACCCCAGGGGAAACCGCCTTGTCCAAATCAGCCTCCCGCGCCCGCCTCGCCGAAATCATCCGCAGACGCTCGTTCGGGCGCGGCGAGATCACGCTGGCCTCGGGCCGCAAGAGCGACTTCTACTTCAACCTCAAGCCGACCATGCTCGACCCCGAAGGCGCGGCGCTGCTGGCGGAACTGACCTATGAGGCGCTGAAGGACGACAACCTCGATTTCATCGGCGGGCTGGAGATGGGCGCGGTCCCGCTGGCGGGCGCGATCGCGCAGCTCTCCTGGATCAAGGGCCACCCGATCGCCGCCTTCTTCGTGCGCAAGAAGCCGAAGGAGCATGGCGCGCGCCTCGCTGTGGAGGGGCTCGCCAAGGGCGAAACGCTGGAAGGCAAGCGCATCGTGATCGTCGAGGACGTCACCACGACCGGCGGCTCGGCGCTGAAGGCGGTCGAGGCCGTGCGCGATGCCGGCGGCGAGATCGTGCTGGTGCTCACCATGGTCGACCGCGAGGAAGGCGCTACGGAAACCTTTGCGGAAGCGGGGCTCGAATTTCGCTCGCTGTACAAGGCCGGTGAATTCCTGAAGGGGTGAGGTGCTGTTCCTTCTCCCTCGCCCGCTCTGGCGGGAAGAGGGAGAAGTGCCCGCATTTCTTTCCCCTTCTCCGCCGCCGAATACCACTCCTTTACCATCACCCGTTAAGGTTACCCTGAACTGAAGCCTGTCGCGCTTCAGCGCGTTTGTTTGCGTTGGGTGGAGTTTGCGTTGCGTACAGAGTTGGCTTTTTCGCGCGTGCGGCGCCGCGCGACGTTTGTGGCCGCCGCGACCCTTGTGGGCGCGCTCACACTGACGCCCGGCAGCGTCTCCGCCGAAGGCCTGTTCGATTTCCTGTTCGGTGGCATTCAGAAGCAGCAGGCGCGGCAGGCCCCCTCGCCGGCCAACTTCTTCGCCGATCCATTCGGCAACCATCAACCGTCCCAGCCCGCACCGGCGCCGCGCGTTGCCGGCTCCGGCGGCCCTGCGTTCTGCGTGCGTAGCTGCGACGGGAAGTATTTTCCGCTGACCATGCGCGGCAACGTTTCGCCGGTTCAGACCTGCCAGGCCTTCTGCCCGGCAAGCGCGACCAAGGTGTTTTACGGCAGCAGCATCGATCATGCGACTGCGAGCGGCGGCGAGCGCTATGCCGACAGTGAGAACGCCTTCGCCTATCGCAAGGCGCTGAGTGCCGATTGCACCTGCAACGGCAGGAGCCCGTCCGGGCTTGCGCCGGTCGATCTGACGCTCGATACCTCGCTGCGCTCCGGCGACGTCATCGCCACGACAGACGGCCTCGTCGCCTATACCGGCGTGCGTCTCGGCGCCGACCAGACCGCGGAGTTCACGCCCGTCGCCTCCTATCCCGGGCTGACGGCGGAAGTCCGCGCCCGGCTCGGCGAAATGAAGGTCGCGCCGGTCAGCGCGGAAACGGTCGCGGCGAATGCGCCGCTCCCCGAGGCAAACCGCGACGCCGATCTGCCGACGGCTTCCATCCCGAAGACGGTCAAGCCGAAAGCGGCGAAGCGGGCAGAAATGAACTAGCGCGGCTTCGGCATCGTCATTTGCAAGAAGCGATAGCACCGTAGCCCGGATGAGCGCAGCGATATCCGGGAAGGCTCGGCGAACTCACCGCCCGACGATGACGCCGATCACGTTCGGCGCCGACAGATACTTTTCCTCGATCGCGGCCCGTGCCGCGGCGCGGTTTTCAGCCGTCAGCAGGCCGCGCTTCTCGGCCAGGATCATCCAGCAATAGCCCCACCAGTCCGTCAGCATGCCCTGATCGTCGACGAGGTCGTAGCCCTGCTCGGCGGCGAAGATGCGCGCCTGCGCTTCATCCAACCCGTCGAGGAAGGCGTGGTCCTCGATCGAAAACAATTCGTCGCTGAAATCTTCCGTGGTGTAGCCCCACACCGACATGCAGACCGCGTTGAACTCGCGGTCGATCGCATCGTCGTCGACGAGCTGGCGGCGCGACGCGTGGTGCAGGCGCGACAGCGAGCGCGCGAAATCTGCGATGCGGGTGAGAGCGAACTGATCGAAGGCGATGGTGGACATGTAGTCCTCACAAACTCGGATAGACCATAGATGTTGTGTCGACGATGTGCCGAATCACAATGATATATCAAACACTTGCTAAAGTGTTCTTAATTTGTTCCGACGCCTGCAGAAACCCTGAGACTTTCGTCCATTTAGTAGAAAGCCCGATACAGGAGGACCCGAGGAATGAGACAGCGAGACATGATCCGAATGGCGATAGAGCTTGGCCGTCCGACGGGAGTTATGACCTTCGATCAGCTCAACGAGCTGTTGCCGTCAGCCACAACCGAGCCTGAAGACATCGAAGCGGTCATGGAAGCGCTGAGCGACGAAGGAATAAACCTCGTCGAGGGTGACCAAAAGAAGCCTGGATGAAGCGCAGCGAAATCCGGGAGATGCGGGGCGGGCTCCCGGCACCGGTTTCTCACATCGCCGACAACAGCTTGTCGCCGCAATAATTGGCGTAGAACTTTCCGCCGCACTGCCGTTTCATCGCCGCGCAGCGCGCGGCGGGCGACGCGCCCTGCGCAACGCTGAAGGAGCAACTCAGGCCATCGGCACTCTTGCCATCCTTGGCGGCAAAGGCTGCGCTGGTCGCGCTGATGCAGACTACCAATAGCGTGGCGGCGGCGATCTCGATCGTCAGTCTCATGGCAAGCCTCCCGTTCTGGCGGCACGCATCTGCTTCGCGCGCATTAGCACCCGGCCACTGAAACCCCAGCGCTCCTCGGCTTCGCACCACGATCATATCACCAAAACCCGGCCACCGATGCCGCGAAATCGGCCCGGTCCTTGCATAAAATCACGCCAGCGCAGTGCACAATCCGCTCCAGTGGTTTCGATCGCGGGGCAACGCGCTTATCTTGTCCTGAGTCTCAACTGCAGGGATCAACGTGTTGCAGGAACATTTCCCGGGGAACTATCCGGCGCCGGGGCAGCCGGTCGACGAGTTGGCGCTGGCCGAAATCAAGGGCGCCATTCTCGCCAAGCTCCGACTTGCGATCGGCAAGGACGCGGGCATGGCGACGCGGCGCGACTGGTACAAGGCGGCGGCGCTGGCGCTGCGCGACCGCATCGTGCACCGCTGGCTGACGGCGGAAAAAGAGAGCTACGACGCCGGCAGCAAGCGCGTCTATTACCTCTCGCTCGAATTCCTGATCGGCCGCCTGTTCACCGACGCGCTGAACAATATGGGTTTGCTGCCGGTGTTCGAGACGGCGCTCGGCGATCTCGGCGTCGGCCTTGACGATTTGCGCAAATGCGAACCGGATGCGGCGCTCGGCAATGGCGGTCTCGGGCGGCTCGCGGCGTGCTTCATGGAGAGCATGGCGACGCTCGCCGTTCCCGCCATCGGCTACGGGATCCGTTACGATTTCGGCCTGTTCCGCCAGATCATTTCGCAGGGCTGGCAGCAGGAATATCCGGACGAATGGCTGAGCTTTGGCAACCCCTGGGAATTCCAGCGCGCCGAGGTGGTCTATCACATCCACTTCGGCGGCCATGTCGACCATGTCGATGACCGCGGCCGCGACCGCGCCACCTGGCGTCCGGCGGAAACCGTGCAGGCGGTCGCCTACGACACGCCGATCGTCGGCTGGCGCGGGCAGCACGTCAACGCGCTGCGGCTGTGGTCGGCGCGCTCACCCGATCCCTTGCGGCTCGACGTCTTCAACACCGGCGATTACCTCGGCGCGGTTGCCGAGGAAGCGCGCGCGGAATCGATCTGCAAATTCCTCTATCCGAACGACGAGAGCCCGGCCGGGCGCGAGCTGCGGCTGCGGCAGGAATATTTCTTCGTCTCGGCCTCGCTGCAGGACCTGGTCAAGCGCCATCTCGCCTCCGACGGACAGTTGCGCAATCTCCCCTCCAAGGTCGCGGTGCAGCTCAACGATACCCATCCGAGCCTCGCCGTCACCGAGCTGATGCGGATCCTGGTCGACCTGCACAATTTCCGCTGGGACGAAGCGTGGAAGCTCACCGTGGCGACGCTGTCCTACACCAATCACACGCTGCTACCGGAAGCGCTGGAGACCTGGCCGGTCGAACTGTTCGAGCGGCTGCTGCCGCGGCATCTCGAAATCATCTACCGCATCAATGCCGCACATCTGGCGCTGGCCGATCAGCGCTGCCCGGGCGACATCGAATATCGCGCTTCGGTCTCGTTGATCGACGAGAAAAGTGGCCGCCGGGTGCGGATGGGACAGCTTGCCTTCGTCGGTTCGCACCGCATCAACGGCGTCTCGGCGATGCACTCCGACCTGATGAAGGAGACCGTGTTCCACGATCTCAATCATCTCTATCCCGGCCGCATCACTAACAAGACCAACGGCATCACCTTCCGCCGCTGGCTGATGCTGGCCAATCCGAAGCTGACCGGCCTGATGCGCGAGGTCTGCGGGGAAGCCGTGCTCGACGACTTCTCGCTGTTCGAGCGGCTCGAGGCCCGCGCCAGCGACAATGCGTTCCAGCAGCGCTTTCGCGAGGTCAAGCACAACAACAAGGTGGCGCTGGCGCGACTGATCAACGAGCGCCTCGGCACCAAGATCGATCCGTCGGCGCTGTTCGACATCCAGATCAAGCGCATCCACGAGTACAAGCGGCAATTGCTCAACGTCGTCGAAACCATCGCGCTGTACCAGGCGATCAAGGATGAGCCGCAACGCGACTGGGTGCCGCGGGTGAAAATCTTCGCTGGCAAAGCGGCGGCGAGCTACCGCTACGCCAAGCTGATCATCAAGCTGATCAACGACGTCGCCGAAGTCGTCAACAACGACCCCGACGTCGCGGGACGGCTGAAGGTGGTCTTTCTCGCCGACTACAATGTCAGCCTGGCCGAAGTGATCATTCCGGCCGCCGATCTCTCCGAGCAGATTTCGACCGCCGGCATGGAAGCCTCCGGCACCGGCAACATGAAGCTGGCGCTCAACGGCGCCCTGACCATCGGCACGCTCGACGGCGCCAATATTGAAATCCGCGACCATGTCGGCGCGGAAAACATCGCGATCTTCGGCATGGAAGCCGGCGACGTCATGATCCGGCGCAAGCAGGGCCTGGATGCGAGCGATATCATCCGTCGCTCGCCGCGGCTGGCGCGAGCCATCACCGCAATCGAGAGCGGCGCGTTCTCGCCCGACGATCCCGCCCGCTTCGCGTCCATCGGCCACGCGCTGCGCTACCTCGACCATTACATGGTCTCGGCCGACTTCGATTCCTATTACGAGACGCAGCGCGGCATCGACGCCCGCTGGCAGGTGATACCGGCATGGACCCGCGCCTCGATCCTCAACGTGGCGCGGATGCCGTGGTTCTCCTCCGACCGCACCATCCGCGAATACGCCGAGGAGATCTGGAACGTGCCGGTGCGTGCGACAGCGGCCGTGCCTGAGGCGGGGGCACAGCGCGGAGCCAAGGGCTAGGTCGCATAGTCATCAAGGACGCAAGCGGGGCTGGATTTTCTTAAGCCACGACATGCTATGATGGCCGGATGGATGCGCCCGAAGCAATTCCGATTATCCTTCTTCCGGGCATGGACGGAACGGGTGAGCTCCTGAAAGCTCTGGCAGATCAGCTATCCTTGCATCGCCCGGTTCGACTGATCACGTATCCACTCGACCGACCGCTGGGCTATGCTCAACTGGCAGCCTATGTCAGGGAACGCGCGCCGGACTGCCCGTTCGTGGTCCTCGGCGAATCCTTTTCCGGGCCGATCGCGATCGAAATCGCGGCCACGGACCCGCGGGCCGTTGGATTGGTCCTTGCATCGAGCTTTGCGCGACATCCGCTGCCAACTCAATTCGCGCCACTCACACGGCTCCTTGACCTCAGATGGCTGCCCAAGCGCATCATTGCGACCGCGCTAATGGGATCGGACGCAACGCCTGAACTCATCGCCCGCCTTCACCGCGTATTGGCGACCTTGCCTCACGAGATCGTTCAATTTCGTGCCCGCGAAGTGCTTCGCGTCGACAAGCGCGATCGACTACGCGAGGTCACCTGCCCCGTGCTGTGCCTGCATGGACGCTTCGACCGCCTGGTGGGGAAGAGGCAAGTTGACGAGATCGTAACCGCACAGTCGCGCTGTCAGGAACGCTGGTTCGATTCCTCGCACATGCTGCTGGCGACTCATCCCGAAGCTGCGGTCAAGGCAATCAATCAATTTTGCGAGCACATGGATGAATGAGCGATCGCAATCCCGGGAAACGGAAATCCATTACGTGTGAGGTTATTGAATTCGGCGGGATTGCAGCGATACTGCCGCGCCTGCGGTCTAATGGAAGTTGATGATGCCGGTCGGCGAATATGTGAGCCCGGATGGAAGACTGAAATTCCTCGTTACGTGCCCCGATGGTGATTGGACGGTCGGCTTTGACGGATTTCCTTGGCACACGCATGGAAGCATTCTCGCTGAATTGTCGGGGCAAGATGAGATCTCTGCTGTCGAACGCTTCCTCGCGGATTTGATCGGCAACGTCAGCGTGATTGCTTTGACACGGATTTCCGGCGAACTGACCAGTGTCTGGGTCACGGACGACCCTCAGGGAGCCCTCCGGGATTGCAGGAAATACGGCCAGGACGACGAGACAGTTGAATTTCGGCTCTGGAACGGAACTCGCGTAGACATTTGACGGACCAAATCCATGCTCACCAATTCCCCTCACCTCTTCGACGACGCCACGCGGGTGACCGCCGGCGATAGCTGCTGGCAGGGCAAGACCAGCCCGGACTACTGGGCCTTTGTCGGCCCGTTCGGCGGCTGCACGGCAGCGACGATCCTGCGCGCGCTGATGGAGCATCCGCAGCGGGCGGGCGATCCGTTGGCGCTTACCGTGAACTTCTGCGCGCCGGTGGCGGAAGGCGCGTTCGACCTCGACGTGCGGCTGGTCAAGGCCAACCGTTCGAGCCAGCATTGGTGCGTGGAGATGACGCAGGGCGGCGGCGACGTCGCGACACTGGCGACCGCCGTGTTCGCCGAGCGCCGGCCATCCTGGTCGCACCAGCAGGTGACATTTCCGGACGCCGCGCCGTTCGCACAGGCGCGTTCGTTTCCAAACACGCCGATGACCTGGACGCACCAGTATGATTTCCGCTTTGTCGAGGGGGAACCGAGCTTCTATGGCTCGCCTGCGGCGGAGCCGCTCGATGCCTTCTCCAAGCAATGGATCGGCGACCGCGTACCGCGAAAGATCGACATGCTGTCGCTGATGTCGATGTCGGACGCCTTCTTCGGCCGGGTGTTTCTGGCGCGGCGGGAACTTGTTCCATTCGGCACGGTGTCGATCACGACGTATTTTCATACCGCGTCGGAAGAGCTGGCGGGCGAGGACATCACGCACGTGCTGGCGGCCGCCGACGCCAGAATTTTCCACAGGAGTTACGGCGACCAGCACGGCGAATTGTGGTCGCCTTCGGGGCGCCTGCTCGCAACCACGACGCAAATCGCTTATTTCAAGGCGTAACGGCGTGGGCAAAGGCGCGACCGCGGCGACCCCGCAATGCCAGACCTCATCCTGAGGAGCCGCGTAGCGGCATCTCGAAGGATGAATGGCACCAGCGGGGCCTCGTGGTTCGAGACGGCGCTANNCGCGCCTCCTCACCATGAGGGTTTAANTGGTTGCTGCGATTTCTTCGGAGGCCCGCCTCATGTCGGAAGCTGCCCAGCCCCGCATCGCCCTGCTGGGCGTCCCCATCGAGATCGGCGCCTCGCAACTCGGCACCTTGATGGGACCGGACGCGCTGCGCACCGCGGGCATCGGCCGCATCCTCGACCAACTCGGCTTTGCCGTCGAGGATCATGGCAACATGGCGAAGCCCGGCCCTGCTCCGGCCGAAGGCCCGCCGCCGGCGAACGCCAAATACTACGATACGATCAAGGGCTGGATCCGCGCGCTCAGCGAACGTTCCTATGCGCTGGCGCGTTCGGGCGCCGTTCCGATCTTCATGGGCGGCGATCATTCGCTGTCGATGGGATCGGTGAATGGCGTCGCGCGCCACTGGCAGGAGCAGGGCCGGCCGCTATTCGTGCTCTGGGTCGACGCCCATGCCGACTACAACACGCCGCAGACGACGGAGACCGGCAACATGCATGGCATGTCGGCGGCATTCCTGTGCGGCGAGGGCGGCCTCGACGATCTGCTGGGCGGCGCGCCCCGCGCCTCGATCGGCCCCGACCAGCTCGACCTGTTCGGCATCCGCTCGATCGATCCTGAGGAGAAGAAGCTGGTGTTCGAGCGCTGCGTCGCAATCGCCGACATGCGCGCGATCGACGAGTTCGGCGTCGGTGTGCTGATCCGAAAGGTGATCGAGCGCGTGCGGGCACGGAACGGCGTGCTGCACGTCTCTTTCGATGTCGACTTCCTCGATCCCACCGTCGCACCAGGCGTCGGCACCACGGTGCCGGGCGGCGCGACCTATCGCGAGGCGCACCTGATCATGGAGCTCTTGCACGATTCCGGGCTGGTGCGCTCGGTCGACATCGTCGAGCTCAACCCGTTTCTCGACGAGCGCGGCCGCACCGCGCGCGTTGCCGTCGAATTGATCGGCAGCCTGTTCGGATTGCAAATCACCGACCGGCGGACGCCGAGCAACGCGGTATTGCCGGGTAACGGTGGCGGCTAGTGCTGATCGAGACTCATGATGACGTGCACGAGACAGCCATTCACCGTGCGTCCCGGCGGATGCGAGGATGACGGCGTCGCGACGTGGAAGTCGCCGGCCTTCAGATTGAGATCGCCGAACGAGAGATCGCCCTCGATGACAAGCGTGTGCTCGTCGGCGTCGTGGGCATGCGACCGATAGGACGCGCCGGGTGCCATCCGGATCAGCAAATGTTGCCGGTTCTGCGCGCGGTCGACGTGCAGCAGACGACCCTTGATGCCGGGGCTGATCTCGAACCAGTTCGCCGTCCCCGCACGTTTGGTCACGGTGCCCGGCAGGTCCGCGCCCTCGCCTTCGATCCGGTCGAGAATTTTCTCGAACAGACCTGATGGCGGCGGCTCGGCCTCCGCCCCCGGCAGGCCGGAGAACATGCTCTCCCAGTATTCGACCTGGGCCCGCAGCGCCTCGTCCGATTTCAACCGCTGTGCGAAGGCGCTTCTGGCCTCCGTGCCGAGCAGCCCGAGGACATACTCGGCGGCATCGCTAGCACCTGGCTTCACTGGCTTAGACATAGCTGCAACTTCTCAACAGCACGGTGAATCCAGGTCCTGATCGTTCCGACCGGAACGGCTGAATGCGCGGCCAGCTCCTCGTAGCTCAAGCCGTAATAGTAGGCCAAAAGGACGGCTTGCCGGTGATTTTGTTCCAGAAGGCCGAGGCACTTTCGCAGGTCCGGCGCCAGCGCGGGATCGTGCGACGCCTGGTTCGACAGCGCTTCGAGCACGGCCGCGACGCTCTCGTCGGTCAGTAATACCGGCCCGGTCCGCTGCGCCGGCAGCCGGTCGAGCGCCACCCGGCGCACGACTGTCACCATCCAGCTCATCGCGCCGCCCTTGGCGGGGTCGTACAGATAGGACTTTTGCCAGATCCGCAGCATCGCCTCCTGAAAGGCGTCCTCGGCGGCGTTGCGGTCGCGCAGGATCCGGCTGCAAATCCCGAACAGGGTCGGGCCCACTTGCTCGTAGAGCCGACGGAATGCCGCCCGGTCGCCCTTGGCGACAGACCTGAGCACCTGCCCCAAGTCGTCCTCGGAAATCTGTCGCATTCTGAGCGGGATAGGCCGGATACACAATCAAGGGTGGCGGTTCCTCGCAAACTATAGGGCTGAGGAAGCTACGATTCAACGGGCCGGGGTTTCAGAGAATGCGGTCCGGCGAGCGGCAAAAAAATTATCGCCCGAGCGCGGCCGCCGAAACTTTTTTCGCGGGCCATCCGTACTGGCGACATACGGCCTGCTCAACGCGGGATGTTTGCGGGCAGGCGGTCCGACAATCGAACTGGGGAAACCATGGTGAACGCGATGCCGCAGGGGACGACCGGACAGCAGGATGGCAGAGCGCTTCTTCTGCAATTGCTTGCGGACGTCGCCCGCGGCGACAAATCCGCCTTCGCAAGACTCTACGGCCTCACCCACACCAAGCTATTGGGCGTCGCCTTGCGCATCCTGAGGGACCGGGCGCTGGCCGAGGATGTGCTGCAGGAGACCTATCTGAAGATCTGGCGACACGCCGCAAGCTACGATCCGGCGATCGCCTCGCCGATGACCTGGATGGCCACCATCGTCAGGCATGGCGCCATCGATGCTTTGCGAAAACGCCAGGTCGAGGCGCTCGAAGCGGAGGACAAGATCGCCGCGTTCGCGTCGAACGATCCCGATCCGGTCGACGAGATGCATCTTGCGCGGCTGCGCCCGAAGGCACTGGCGGCGTTTGCGCGGCTGCCCGAACACAAGCGCCGGCTGATCATGCTGGCCTATCTCAGGGACAAGAGCCGCCATGACCTGTCGAAGCGGCTGGGCATTCCCGCCAACACCGTCAAGACGCATTTGCGGCGGGCGCTGCTGGAGCTGCGCGCCACGATGTTTGCCTCCATCGAGCCACGGACGCACAGCGCCGCCTAAAACGAAAAGGGCGGCCAAGCGGCCGCCCTCGTCGTTCTCGAATGTTCCGAGGCGGTTACTCCGCCGCGAGCTTGGTGTCCGGCGCAGCGGCGCGGACTTCGGCGTCGACCTGGGCTTCGAACTTGGCGAAGTTCTTCTGGAACATGCCGACCAGCGCACGCGCGGTCTTGTCGAACTCGGCCTTGTCCTTCCAGGTGTTGACGGGATCGAGGATCTCGCTCGGCACGCCCGGCAGCGCGGTCGGCACCGCGAAGCCGAAATACTTGTCGGTGCGGAATTCGACATTGCGCAAGGAACCGTCGAGCGCAGCGGTGAGCAGCGCGCGCGTCACCTTGATCGGCATGCGGCTGCCGACACCAAACTTGCCGCCGGTCCAGCCGGTGTTGACCAGCCAGCAATCGACATTGTGCTTGGCGATCAGCTCGCGCAGCATGTTGCCGTAGACGGACGGATCGAGCGGCAGGAACGGCGAGCCGAAGCAGGTGGAGAATTCCGGCTGCGGCTCGTTGCCGAGACCGCGCTCGGTGCCCGCGACCTTGGCGGTGTAACCGGACAGGAAGTGATACATCGCCTGCGCCGGTGAGAGCTTTGCGATCGGCGGCAACACGCCGAACGCGTCGGCCGCCAGCATCACGACGTTCTTCGGCTGGCCGGCGCGGCCGGTGCGCGAAGCGTTCGGGATGAAGTCGAGCGGATAGGCCGAGCGGGTATTTTCCGTCTTCGAACCATCGTCGAAATCGGGCACCCGGTTGTCTTCGCCGAGCACCACGTTTTCCAGCACGGCGCCGAAGCGGTTGCTGGCGGCAAAGATCTGCGGCTCGGCTTCCTGCGACAGCTTGATGCACTTGGCATAGCAGCCGCCTTCGAAATTGAAGACGCCGTCATTGCCCCAGCCGTGCTCGTCATCGCCGATCAGCGTGCGGTTCGGATCGGCCGACAGCGTGGTCTTGCCGGTGCCTGATAGCCCGAAGAAGATCGCGGTGTCGCCCTTGGGTCCGACATTGGCCGAGCAGTGCATCGGCAGCACGCCCTTGGCGGGCAGGTAATAGTTCAGCGTGGTGAAGACCGACTTCTTCATCTCGCCGGCATAATAAGACCCGCCGATCAGGACGATCTTGCGGGCGAAATCGATCGCGACGACGTTCTCCGAGCGCACGCCGTGACGTTTCGGATCGGCGCGGAAGCTCGGCAGGTCGATGATGGTGAGTTCAGGCGCGAAATCGCGCAGCGCCGAAACTTCGGGACGGATCAGGAGCGTGCGGATGAACAGCGAGTGCCAGGCAAGCTCGGTGAACACGCGGGTCTTGATCTGGAAGCTCGGATCGGCGCCGCCATAGAGATCCTGCGCATATAGCGTCATGCCTTCGGCATGCTTGAGGAAGTCGGCATAAAGCGCCGAGAACTGCTCCGAGGTGATCGACTGGTTGCCGGCCCACCACATGTTCTTGTCGGTGGTGGCGTCACGAACCGTAAACTTGTCCTTGGGGCTGCGGCCGGTGAACTCGCCGGTATCAGCACACAACGCGCCGTCCGCCGACAGCACGGCTTCGCCTGCCGCAAGGGAATATTGATAAAGCTGCGGCGCGCCGAGATTCCAGTGCACCGTCTTGAGATTTTTTAAACCGAATTTGTCGGCGCCGAAAGCACCGTTGCGTAGACCCGTCTCTTGCACGAAGACTCCTCCTCGAACCCGCGTTACTCTCGTCGCGCGCTTGTCGCTTGACGCGCTCTGTCGCGGTGACCCCTGAATATAGCCTTCCGGCCTCGGTCCGGCGACCTAATACTGATGAACGCCGTGCTTGCCAAGCCGATCCACGCGAATTGGTTTATGCACGCGCGGGCGGTTGATCTGCATCAATCGCTTGCTGCGGTGCTTTTTGTTCGTTTGCAGCCATGGTTGCGCGACCATCTGTCTCAACGCGGCAGAGGCCCGAATTGTTGCATCGCACAATCAAAATTTTTTAGCGTGCGGCGCCCTCTCCGATCAGCGCAAACGGCGCCCAGTACGCCGGATAGGCATTGCGCGGCGAGGACGGGTCGTTGAGATACGCCAGCATGGCCTGGCGCAGCGCCTCGGCGCGCCCGAGCTTGGGATCGGCCTTCAGGCGATCGAAGGTCGATATCGAAAGCCGCGTGGCAGCCTCCGAGCTGACCGCCCAGTGCGACACCAGGAGCGCCCGCGCGCCGGCATAGAAGAAGGATCGTGCAAGCCCCGAAAGCGCTTCGGCGCCGGGCTTGTCGCCGGCAATGGTGTTGCAGGCGGATAGCACCACCCAATCGGCGTTGAGCCTCAACTGCGCCACTTCGCTTGCCGTGAGCAGGCCATCATCGAGTTCGCTCGGCTGCTTCGGAATGCTCAGCACCAGCGACGGTTCGGCAAGCCCTTTCACGTCACCGGCGACGAGGCCGTGAGTGGCGAAATAGACGATGCCGTAATCGGCGAGCGGCGTACGCTTGAGCGTGGTTTCGCTGGCGTCTTCGCCGAGATGAATGTCGGCCGCCGCGACGCCGAGATTGTTCGCGATCGTGTTGAGCTCGTCGGCGGTATCGGGCAGTTGCGCCAAGGCATCCGAAAGCCGCGCACGATCGACGCCGGCGCCCTGCCAGAAATCGGTGTAGGCGCCGCTCGCAAGGCTGCGCGCGGCGGTCCTGGAACGATTGCCATCGGCAGGCTTCACAGCGGGATTGAAAATGGGATCGCCAAAGCCCGTCATCGGCTTGGTGCTCGGCTCCTTGCGCGCAAACACCCGCAGCGCTTTCAGGCTCGCGACCGACGGCAATACCGACACCGCCTGACGCTTCAACAGCCAGGTCGCATCGCGATAGCCCTCGAACGTCTCGGGGATGGCGGCCTTGGGCTTCTCGGTCACCAGCAGGTGAAACGGCAGCGCCGTCAGCGCGCCTGATGCCACCACCAGAAGCGAGGGCTTGTCCTTGATCAGCGTATCGACCGGCGCCAGCAGCGTCTCGTGCAGTTCATTGGCGAGCGCGAGATCGAACAGCCCGGATTTGCCGGAGGCATCGTTCGCCTTGCCGAGATCAAGGCCGCGGCGGAATGCGGCGACCTGCTGCGACAAGGTTTCCGCGCCACGTGGGATCGGCTTCCAGTCAAAGTTCTCGCGGGTGATGGCAATGACGTAGCTTTCCACCTCGGTGACGGCGAACTGCACCAGCGCCTCGTTTTCCGACAACAGCGACTGGATCTCCTTCACCGTCATCGGCGATGGATTCGAGAGCGCGGCGTAGGTGGGAAATTCCGCCGACAACGTCTTCTGCAGCGACGCCCGCTCGGCCGCGACAGCGGCAAGCCGGGCGCGGGCGCGCTGCTCGGAAGCGGCGTCGCGCTTCGAGCGCTCCTTCGAGACCGCTGCCACGATCGACTTGTCGAGCGCCTCCGCTTCAGAAGCGAGATCCTGATCCCGGCGCACCAGTTCGGAGAGGCGGTCGCTTCCCGCGGCCAGCCGCACAGCCAGCTTGTTCACGGCGGAAGCAACCGATGACTGGGTGCCGCGCTGGATCACGCTGAGCATATCGTTCACCGCCTTGTCGCGGGGCACCAGATGCTGGCGCTCCGCATCCGCCAGCACCGGAAGCGCGGCGCGGGGCTGCGCGCGTCCGCTTGCGATCAGCCGCGCCACCAATGGCAGCGCGTCGCCGGGACGGCCCGAGGCCTGATAGAACGACGCCAGATTGTTAATCGACGTCGCGGTATCCGGATGGTCGGGCCCGACGGCGCGTTCACGGATCGCCAGCGCCCGCTCGAACAGCGGCTGCGCCTCGGCATAACCGCCCCGCCGCTCATAGAGGTCGGCGAGATTGTTCAGCGAGCGCGCGACGTCGGGATGTTCGCGGCCCAGCACTTTTTCGCGGATCGCGAGCGACCGCTTGATCCACGGCTCGGCCTCGGCATAGCGGCCCTGCACCTTCGCCACCTGGCCGAGATTGTTCAACAACGTCGCCACCGCGGGATGCTCCGGGCCGGCGGCCTTTTCGTAGATCGCCAGCGCCCGCTTGAACAACGGCTCGGAATCGCTGTGGCGACCGAGCTTCTCGTAGTGCGTGGCGAGGTTATTCAGGGCTTGTCCGATATCCGGGTGACCGGCAGGCAGCGACCTCTCGCGTACTGACAGCGCACGCTTGAACAAGGGCTCGGAATCGGCATAGCGCTGCTGGCGCTGGTACAGCGCCGCCAGATTGGTCAACGCCGCCGCGATCTCCGGCGTTTCAAGACCCGTCGTTTTCTCCAGCACCGCGATGGAGCGCTTGAGCAGAGGCTCCGCTTCGCCATCCCTGCCCTGATTGCCGTAAGCCTGCGCCAGATTGTTCAGCGCCGCGCCGACCTCACGATTCACGGGACCGAATCTTTTTTCGAGGCTTTCCACCTGTTCCTTCGCCAGCGCGACGGCTTCCGCATATTTTCCGGCGCGGCTGAGTTCGTTGACCTTGGCGCTGACCGCGGCGAGATCACCTTTTTGCGCCAGCGATGGCGCGGAGAGGCAGGTGCCCGACAACAGCGCCAGACACACGGAAAATATCAATCGATTGCGGGATTCCATGCGGGCTTTCGCTGGTCAACTAGGCGCAGGTTTGCAGTAGGTCGCGGAAACTTCCGGACCCGTTCAAATCCACGTTCGCTATTGGCAGGCGTTAACCTTGTGCGCCCTTTGTCAGCCTTTGGCCCGCGCCTCGCCCGCCAGCCGCACCAGCATCTTGCGCAGCGCCATCGCGCTGGTGACCCGCTCCGGGAAATCCAGCCGCAGCGTCGCGCTTTCGGCCTGCATGTCCATGCCGTCGGGGTCGCAGCCGGTGCAGCGCCAGTCGGCGGATTCGGCGCCCAGCAATCTGGTCGCATAGAGGTTCATCGCCTCGCGGTGATCCTCATTCATGTGGTCCACCGCGCCCTGCTCGGCTTCCAGCAGATCAGCGGCATCGCCGATCTCGGTCAGAAACTGCGCAGGGCCAAGGTCGATGATGCGACCGAATCCGGCGACGAGATGCAGGCCCGACGGGGCGATCCGGAAGAACGAGAAATCCTTGAAATCCACAAAGGCTTCCGCGGACGGATGGGCGTTGAGGTAGCGCCGGCGCAGGATTTTCGCTGGTTCCCCGGCAGCCTCCTCGGCCCGGCCCGCCAGCATGATCCGCGCGCCTTCCAGCGGGTCGCCGGCGGCGCGCTCGTCCAGCATCAGAGATACCCTGCCATCGGCGAGGATGTTTTTCGTATGCAGCGCCAGCCGCGAAATCAGGAGGATTGGGGAGGCATCGGCATGGCTCGCAACGTTGACGAGCGAGCAGTAAGGGGCGCCACTTTCAGGCATAAGCGTGGCCAACGCGCCCTGGCGGCTACGCCGCAGCAGCGAGCGGGCGAGTTTAGAAGCATCAAAATCTGCGGTCGGCTGCATGGTTTCTTTCCGGCCATCTTATTGCAAAAAGGGGGTTTTCTCGACTTGATAGGGTGCTATATGGGGGATCGTGTTGCTTCGCAGAAACGTTTTGCGGAACTCGGTCACACTTCAGCCCAGCTTGCATTGCTCGTTGACCGTGTACGAAGCCCATTTATGCGGCGTCTGGCTGAAGTGCCCGCCGTTTAAGCCACTCTCTTATTCGAAAGCAGGCTCATGCCCACAATCGCCCTGGTCGATGATGACCGCAACATTCTCACTTCCGTGTCGATCGCGCTCGAAGCCGAAGGCTATCGCATCATGACCTACACGGATGGTGCCTCGGCGCTGGACGGCTTCCGCACTTCGCCGCCGGACCTCGCGATCCTCGATATCAAGATGCCGCGCATGGACGGCATGGAAACGCTACGCCGGCTGCGGCAGAAGTCCGACCTGCCGGTGATCTTTTTGACCTCCAAGGATGAAGAGATCGACGAACTGTTCGGTCTCAAGATGGGCGCCGATGATTTCATCCGCAAGCCGTTCTCGCAGCGCCTTTTGGTCGAGCGGGTCAAGGCCGTGCTCCGCCGCGGCCAGCCCAAGGATCCGACCGCCGTGCCGAAGGAGCCCGATGCGCGGGCGCTGGACCGCGGCCTGCTGCGGATGGATCCCGAGCGTCACACCTGCACCTGGAAGAACGAGCCGGTGACGCTGACGGTGACGGAATTTTTGATCCTGCAGGCGCTGGCGACCCGGCCCGGCGTGGTGAAAAGCCGCAACGCCCTGATGGACGCCGCCTATGACGATCAGGTCTATGTCGACGACCGCACCATCGACAGCCACATCAAGCGACTGCGCAAGAAGTTCAAGGTGGTCGACGACGATTTCGAGATGATCGAGACGCTGTACGGCGTCGGCTATCGATTCAAGGAAGCCTGATCTGCGTCCTCCGGGCGGAAGTGTTGACTGACACATCCGCCCGGACGACGTAGAAGCGTAGACTAGACGGCGCATCACAACCGGCAGCTCGGCCATTGCTAGATCGAACGCAGCCCGATCCCAGCCTGAATCACGAGGATGCTCTGGAGCTCCTCGAACGGGAACGTGTTGCCGCCGAGGCTAGTGTGGGCGAGACGGGCTGGCGGCGGCCGCTTGGCTGGCTGCGACGGGCCGGGCAGTTCTTCTTCGCGCTCTCCTTCTCCAGCCTCACGCGCCGCATCGTCTCGCTCAATCTGGCGGGCCTCGTCGCGCTGGTGGCGAGCATTCTCTATCTCTCGCAGTTCCGCGCCGGCCTGATCGATGCGCGGGCGCAGAGTCTTCTGGTGCAGGCCGAAATCATCGCCGGCGCGATCGCCGCCTCCGCCACCGTCGAAACCAACACCATCACCATCGACCCGGACCGCCTGCTCGACCTCAAGCCCGGCGAGAGCTATGGCGCGCCGGACGAATCCTCAGGCCTGGATTTCCCGATCAATCCGGAGCGCGTCGCGCCGGTGCTGCGGCGGCTGATCTCGCCGACCAAGACCCGCGCGCGCATCTACGGCGGCGACGGCGGCATGATCCTCGACAGCCGCAGTCTCTATGGCCGCGGCGACGTGATGCGGTTCGAACTGCCGCCGCCCTCGACGGAGAAACCGGGCTTTGTCGAGCGCGCCACGATCTCGATCCGCACCTGGCTCAATCGCGGCGACCTGCCGCTCTATCGCGAGCTCGGCCCCGAGAACGGCAAGGGCTACCAGGAAATCGTGCAGGCGCTCGACGGCGTCAAAAGCAGCATGGTGCGCGTCAACGACCGCGGCGAGGTGATCGTCTCGGTCGCCGTCCCCGTGCAGCGCTTCCGCGCCGTCCATGGCGCGCTGATGCTGTCGACGCAGGGCGACGACATCGACCAGATGGTGACTGCCGAGCGGCTCGCGATCCTTAAAGTGGGCGGTGTCGCCTCCGCGGTCATGATCGTGCTGTCGCTGCTTTTGGCGAGCACGATCGCAGGTCCGGTGCGGCGGCTGGCCGATGGCGCCGAGCGCGTCCGCCGGCGCATCCAGACCCGCGTCGAGATCCCCGATTTCACCCGACGCCGCGACGAGATCGGCCATCTCTCCGGCGCGCTGCGCGACATGACGAACGCACTCTACAGCCGCATCGAGGCGATCGAGATGTTCGCCGCCGACGTCGCCCATGAATTGAAGAACCCGCTGACCTCGCTGCGGTCGGCGGTGGAAACGCTGCCGCTGGCGCGCAACGACACCAGCCGCGCGCGCCTGCTCGAGGTGATCGAGCACGACGTCAAGCGGCTCGACCGCCTGATCTCGGACATCTCGGACGCCAGCCGCCTCGATGCCGAATTGCAGCGCCAGGACATGGCGCCGGTCGACTTGCGCCGGCTCCTGACCACGCTGACGTCGGTGGCCAACGAAACCAGGCTGGGACACGACGTCGCAGTCGAGGCGCGCTTCGAGGGCCGCGGTGCCACCGACACGTTCTCGGTGCCCGGCCATGATTCCCGGCTTGGACAGGTGATCTCCAACCTCTTGTCCAATGCGCAATCCTTCTCCACCCCCGGCGGGAAGGTGCGTGTCACCTGCCGCCGCGTGCGCTCTGAAATCGAAATCGTCGTCGATGATGACGGACCGGGCATCGGCGAGGATGCGCTGGAACGCATCTTCGAGCGCTTCTATACCGACCGGCCGCATCAGGGCTTTGGCCAGAACTCAGGGCTGGGCTTGTCGATCTCCAAGCAGATCATCGAGGCACATAACGGGCGGATCTGGGCGGAAAATCGCCATGGTCCGGCCGATGCGGACGGCAAGCCCACCGTGGCCGGCGCGCGGTTCGTGGTCCGGCTGCCTGCACCATGACTGGGGAAGCCAGCGTGCACGCCTCCGCCGTACTGGTGGGCGAGCGCGCGGTGCTGATCCGCGGACCGTCAGGGTCCGGCAAATCACGCTTGGCCTTCGATCTGATTCTCGCCGGACGCGCCGGACAGCTTCCGCCGGCCGTTTTGGTCGGCGATGACCGTGTCCATCTCGACACAGTGGCCGAACAATTGTGGGTCCGCCCGGCGCCCGGACTGGCCGGCCTGATCGAGATCCGGGGCCTCGGCATCCGCCGTTGCGACTTCGTGCGCAAGGCGAGAGTCGGCCTCGTCGCCGATCTCGCGGCCGGTGACGCGGAGCGGCTGCTGCCGCCGGAAGCGCGCACTATCCGCCTTAATGGTGTCGAACTACCGCGAATTCCCGTCGCAGCGGGCTTTGACCCCTTCCCGCTGATTGCAGCCGCCCTGACAACAACCGATGGTTCTGATTCCGTCAAACCTTTGGACGATTGCCCGAAGGGAATTGGTAACCATATAAGCCCCAATATCGCCACCGATTAATCCGGCGCAGGCCTCACTTCTTACCGGCAAATTCCGGAACAATAGCCAAGATGCCCTCTTGCGCGGGGCCTCTGGATGGTCAAAGTGGCGCGTTCGTGCGGTGCACCAAAAAGCACCCGCGAGGAGTTTCCGATGATTGGTCTAGTGCTTGTGACCCATGGGCGCCTTGCCGACGAGTTCAAGGCGGCGCTTGAACATGTCATGGGTCCGCAAAAACAAATCGAAGCCATCACGATTGGAGCCGAGGACGACTCCGATCTGTGTCGAAGCGATATCATTGAAGCGGTGAATCGCGTTGACAGCGGCGATGGTGTCGCCATCCTTACCGACATGTTCGGCGGCACCCCTTCCAACCTTGCGATTTCCTGCATGAGCCGCCCGAAGGTGGAAGTGCTCGCAGGCATCAATCTTCCCATGCTGGTCAAGCTTGCCAAGGTGCGCGAAGAGCGCTCGCTTCCCGATGCCATCGCCATGGCGCAGGAAGCCGGCCGCAAGTACGTCACCATCGCCAGCCGCGTGCTCGCCGGCAAATGAGCGACGACGCCGCACCCGAAAAGGAACTCGGGTCTGGCGTGCCTGCCGGCGCCATCTCGCGGGAACTTCTCATCGTCAACAAGCGCGGCCTGCATGCGCGGGCCTCGGCCAAGTTCGTCCAGATGGTCGAGCGCTTCAACGCCGAGGTCTGGGTGACGCGCGGCAATGAAACCGTCGGCGGCACCTCGATCATGGGCTTGATGATGCTGGCGGCGGGACCGGGAACCACGGTTACGGTCTCCGCGACCGGCCCGGAAGCTCAAGCCGCGGTCGATGCGATTGCCGCGCTGGTTGCCGACAAATTTAACGAAGAAGGCGTGTGAGAACGTTTCCCCTTCGCGGCTGGCCGAACCTTTAGACCCTCATGGTGAGGAGCCGCGAAGCAGCGTCTCGAACCACGAGGCCCAGCTGGTGCCATTCATCCTTCGAGACGGTGCTTCGCGCCTCCTCAGGATGAGGTCAAACACCATCAAAACGGATTCGTAACGATCCCGCCGTCGGCACGGAGCGCGGCGCCGTTAGTGGCGCTGGAGGCTTTTGAGCAGACGTAGCAGATCAGATTGGCGACTTCTTCCGGCTTGGCATAGCGCTGCAGCAGCGACGCCGGGCGACGTTCGCTGAAGGTGCGCGAGACCAGGTCGTCGACGGTCGTTCCCGCGGCTTTCGCCCGCGCGGCCAGACGCACCGGCGCCATCTCGACCCAGGTCGGGCCGGGCATCACCGAATTGACTGTGACGTTGGTGCCCTTGGTCGTCTCGGCCGCGCCGCGCGCGATGACGAGCTGCGCCGCTTTGGAGAAGCCGTAATGCACCATCTCCTTTGGAATGAAGACGCCGGATTCGCTGGAGACGAACACGACGCGGCCCCAGTCCTTGTGATCGAGCATCCGCTTCAGGTAGTGCCGCGTCAGCCGCACGCCGCTCATGACGTTGACCTCGAACATTTTCGACCAATCGACATCCTCGATCTCGAAGAAGCCCTTTGGTTCATAGATGCCGAGATTGTTGACGAGGATGTCGACATCGGGGAATTGCGCCACCAGTGCAGCGCAGCCCGCGGCATCGCCGAGATCGAACGCCGCGCCATGCACCTTGGCCGACGGCACCGCCTCTCGGACTTTTGCCACGGCCTCGCTGACCGCAGCCTGCTCACGCCCGTTGACGATCACCTCCGCGCCCATCTGTGCAAGGCCGATTGCCGTTGCGAGCCCGATGCCGCGCGTCGAGCCGGTGACCAGCGCCGTCTTGTCCGCCAGGTCGAGATTCATGCGTTCCCCCTCACGTTTCTTGGTTGGCCGCTGCTATTTGGCCGGCGGCACGATGTAGATGTTCCAGGCCGTCGCGGGACCGGGCAAGCCTAGGAAGAATCGCCGCGTGGTCATCACCATGCGCTCGGCATTGGCGGCATGGGTCTTCATCCATGCCTCGCATTTCTCCAGCTTCCAGTCGCCGGTTTCGCAGATGCCGATGAAGCCGGATCGCTTCGCCTCCTCGAGCGAGGTGAGGCCCGACGACCACGGCTCGTCCGGCGTCAGCGGCGCCGGATGATCGGGGCTGTAGAAAGTGACGGGCTGGCCGGTATCGGTATAGGCGGCGACCACTGGCCAATGCGATCGGAAGCGGGTGTGCCAGGCTTCCGTCAGTTCGCGGGCGAGTTCGGAGCGCGCCCGGTAGGTCGCGCCTGCCGTGCGCTTTTCGCTGAGTTCATAGGCGACGATCCTGGGCGATATCGCCAGCACGATCAGCGAAATCACCAGCCAGCTCGCCGTCAGGTTCATCAGCGCGACCTTCCGAACCCGCACCGCTGGGATCGCGACCAGCGCGAGCGGCGTCAGGAAGAACAGCGGGATACCCCAATCGGTCTTGATGTAGACATGGAATATCACGGCGCCGAGCGGCGGCCCGACCGCCACCACGGCCTGGATGATCCAGACATTGAGCGCCTGGGACGTGTTCACGCCCGAATTGGCGCCGCGCGCGAAAGCCGGAAACGGCGCCAAACGCCACGGCCGCCACATAAGCGCAATCGCGCCGAGTACCACCGGCAAGGCCAGCAATGCGAGATTATGCAAGACATAGCCGAGCGCGAGATCGTCGATCATGGTGCGGTCGCTTAGCGAATAGGTATCGCCCGCATAGGTGAATGGAACGAAGTTCACCTGCTTCAGCCACATCAGATGCGGAAACATCGCGACCACGAGCGCCACGATCGCGACCCACGGCGCCGGCGAACGCAGGAACTGCAGGCGCTGTGGATGGATCAGCGCGGCAAGGCCGATGGCGCCGATCATGGTCACGGCCCAATATTTGGTCATCAGCGCGAGCGCGCCGGCGAGCCCGAGCCACACGCCGGATCTAATGCTGCGCTTTTCGAACGCGTCGAGATAGGCGAGCACGAGGAGCGGCAGCGTGACGAGCTGCAACAGGTCCGGATTGTACTTGAAGCCCTTGAAATTGAAGATCGGATAGAGCGCGAGCATCACGACGACGAAGAACGCGCGGCGATGATCCACCACGCGCAGCGCCAGCCACCAGCAGATCACGAGCCCGCAGGCCAGCGTCGCCATCGCCAGCGCATAGCTTGACCAGTCGGTGACCGGAAACAGCATGAACCAGACGCCGGCAACCCATCCGGAAAGCGGCGGGTGCTTGCCATAGCCGAGCAGGAACTTCTGGCCCCAGGCGAAGGCCTCCGCGACGTCCATATGAACGTCCTGCCCGGTCTTCAGATTGACCAGAATCAGCGTCCACAGCACGGCGTGGACCACGGCAAAGCCGGTCACCAGCCAGAGCCCGGCCTTGGGATCGCTGGCCTGCGAGGCCAGCCACGCCGCCAGCCGCCGGATCGATGGAAAACGCTTGCCGCGCGCGGCCGCGGGCGAAATGGATGCAGTCGACATGGCCCACTCCGTAGCGTGTTTTGGGGCCGAGTGGAATCAGCTTGCCGTGAAGAAACCCCCTTAAAATACAGCAAGATGGTTGCCGCACCGGGGCGTGAATGCTATCCCGCGCCCCATGACAACCACGCCCATTTCCAACATCCGCAACTTCTCCATCGTCGCCCATATCGACCATGGCAAATCGACGCTGGCCGACCGCCTGATCCAGATGACGGGCGGGCTGACCGATCGCGAAATGGCGGGCAAGGAACAGGTGCTCGATTCCATGGATATCGAGCGCGAGCGCGGCATCACCATCAAGGCGCAGACGGTGCGGCTGAACTACCGCGCCAAGGACGGCAAGGACTACATCTTCAACCTGATGGACACGCCCGGCCATGTCGACTTCGCCTACGAAGTCTCGCGGTCGCTGGCGGCCTGCGAAGGGTCGCTGCTCGTGGTCGACGCCAGCCAGGGCGTGGAAGCGCAGACCCTCGCCAACGTCTATCAGGCGCTCGACAACAATCACGAGATCGTGCCCGTCCTCAACAAGGTCGACCTGCCCGCGGCGGAGCCCGACAAGGTCAAGCAGCAGATCGAGGACGTGATCGGCATCGACGCCTCCGACGCCGTGATGATCTCGGCCAAGACGGGCCTCGGCGTGCCCGATGTGCTGGAGGCGATCGTCACCCGCCTGCCGCCGCCGAAGGGCGACCGCGATGCGACGCTGAAGGCGCTGCTGGTCGATAGCTGGTATGACGTCTATCTCGGCGTCGTCGTGCTCATCCGGGTGGTCGACGGCACCATGAAGAAGGGCCAGCGCATCCGCATGATGGGCACCAGCGCGGCCTACGACGTCGAGCGCGTCGGCTTCTTCACGCCGAAGATGCAGCAGGTCGACGAGCTCGGCCCTGGCGAGATCGGCTTCATCACCGCGGCGATCAAGGAAGTCGCCGACACCCGCGTCGGCGACACCATCACCGACGACAAGAAGCCGGTCACCGAAATGCTGCCGGGGTTCAAGCCGGCTATCCCCGTGGTGTTCTGCGGCCTGTTCCCGGTCGACGCCGACGACTTCGAGACGCTGCGCGCGGCGATGGGCAAGCTGCGGCTGAACGACGCGAGCTTCTCCTTCGAGATGGAGACTTCCGCCGCCCTCGGCTTCGGCTTCCGCTGCGGCTTCCTGGGGCTTCTGCATCTGGAAATCATCCAGGAGCGACTGTCGCGCGAATTCGACCTCAACCTGATCGCGACAGCGCCGAGCGTGATCTACAAGATGCACCTGACCGACGGCCAGGAGATCGAGATCCACAATCCTGTCGACATGCCGGATGTCGTCAAGATCGCCGACATCGAGGAGCCGTGGATCGAGGCGACGATCCTGACGCCGGACGAATATCTCGGCAGCGTGCTGAAGCTGTGTCAGGACCGCCGCGGCTCGCAGAAGGAGCTCACCTACGTCGGCTCCCGCGCCATGGTGAAATACGACTTGCCGCTCAACGAAGTCGTGTTCGATTTCTACGATCGCCTGAAATCGGTGTCGAAGGGTTACGCCTCGTTCGACTATCATTTGACCGACTACAAGGTGGCCGACCTCGTCAAGATGCAGATCCTCGTCAACGCCGAGCCGGTCGATGCGCTGTCGATGCTGGTGCACCGGACCCGCGCCGAAGGGCGCGGCCGCGCCATGGTCGAGAAGATGAAGGAACTGATCCCGCCGCACATGTTCCAGATCCCGATCCAGGCCGCGATCGGCGGCAAGGTGATCGCCCGCGAGACCGTCCGCGCGCTGCGCAAGGACGTCACCGCCAAGTGCTACGGCGGCGACATCACGCGCAAACGCAAGCTTCTGGAGAAGCAGAAGGAAGGCAAGAAGAAGATGCGGCAGTTCGGCAAGGTCGACATCCCGCAGGAAGCGTTTATTGCGGCGCTGAAGGTGGATAGCTGAAGCTAGCGCTCAAACCGCCAAAGCATGATGAGATCAGGCCCGGCCTGAGGCGTCCGCGACTGGACAACAAAAATATCGAAAACAACCCCATGCAAAGTAGCCGGCGAGGCCGGCGCGACGCCCTTCGTATTTTACGAAGTCATTTGACGCGTCGGGCAAATCACCGGCACAGTGCCATCATCGCCTGGGCGTGTGATCGGTGGGGCCCTTTCCGAACCAGCGAAACAGGCGCAACCCCGCCTCGCCCCGTTGGCCTGGCCTCGGCACCGGCTGCTTTGGGGGCAGAGCGGACATCAAACGGCAAGTAAAGGCCGAAAGCTCGGTCGAAATTGACCCTTGGCGGACATATCGAATCAAAACAGACCGAAACGGCCGAGACGAGAAGCACTACGGCTCAGCTAGGGAAGTCCTTTTGTCATCGTAAAGGGATTGAACCCACGTTCCGCGAGGGCAGCCCACGAAGCTGCGCCAAGATGTGACAATCGGAAATAGTGTCGCGGCTTGGTCGGGTCGGTGTCCAACACGAACCCCGTCGGTAACGCGCGGACAGTCGTGGCATAGAACCCACCATCGGGCGACCTCTGGGATTCGATGATAGCGATCAACGATTCTGCCCTCTCAGACCTGCCGAGCAATTTCATCAAGAGAGCCATTTGGCCCGTCCCTTCGGTCCACACACCGTCCCGGTCTTCACCGTAAGAAAAGCCTCCGCCAACACTCATTCGCTGTTCGGCGGTCGTCATTGCCGATGCAAATTTCCCGGCCGCTCCGTGAAGCGCTGTTAAAGGCCAGATCTGGGCATCCAGAGCCAAAATCGGATTATGCGTGACACCGTCTTCAGCGGTCCCTGCGGCGAAACAGGCGCACCCCGGATCCCACATCGTATTTACGAAGTACTCAGCAACCGTTGCCTTATCGCGCCAGCGCGAATCGCCTGTACGGATCGCAAGAAGGCCAAACGCGGCGGCGAGGTCAGTATTATGTTCAGTCGATTTCCACGTCCGCACTTCCGGCGTCGGTTCGTGCCCAAACGTACCACCCGTGAAACCGCCAGTACCGCGCGTATCGGCCCATTGCGCGACCCAGGCGCCAAGCCGTGCAGCACCATCGCGGAACCGAGAGCCGGTGTTCACATCATCAACCGACAGCAACGCCAACATGGCCCATGCCACGTTACCAACATCGCTGCCCACCTGATATCGATCCTCCAACCATTTGTTCTGAATATTGTCCCACCACCCTGGAAGTTTGACGGGGCCATTCGCCACCACACCCGCCGCGTAAGCGTTCCTGAGCCGTCCATCATGCCAGGTGCGGTCGTTGTCGATGGCCCAGAGAATCGCGTAGCCAATCCGGTACGCTTTATCTTGCTCACCGCAACCGACCAATGCGATGGCGGCTACCGCATTGTCATAGAGGTAGGCGGCGCCATGCAGAGGCCCCGATTCGACGGTCGGATAGCTGGGCAGGAACAACGGCCCTGATGGCGGCGCCTTATCAATTAGACCAGCGAGGTATCCGCACGCTGACGTTTTTGGCGCTGTTGACGCCTGCAGTGGAGCGGAGGCCATCATGACTGCGAAAGTCGCGACGACCAAAGTGTGAAGGCAGAGCCTGCGACAACGGTAGAAGCAATAAGTGATTGGTGCCGGTAGCATTTCGCTGCCTCTCGTGTCTTTTCAACCAAGATAGACTTTGGGACATTGTTCGGCAGCCTCAATTCATCATAGCCCAATCCAGCAAGGGCGCGGAACGGAGGTTGATATTTGTTGGATAGCGAGATGAAGATCGCGAACGTGTGGGCAGCAGATGCCGACAGTCCTGCAAAAACGGAACGAGCAGCAGCTTCCTCGTCGACATGGAAGGGCCGCGGATCATACTGCTTCGCGAACTGAATTATCTCGGCCTTAGAGACAAAATTGCGGCTGTCACCAACTTCGATGTCTTCAAAATATCCGCTGGTCATCGGCCAATCCTTTACGAGCAGACTAAACTACGGGGATGGCACACCGCACTCTAGTCTCCGTGCCGATCAATGTCAGCACGTCCGGTTCTGGCCGATACCGTTGAAGAAGTCGGTCCGCGACCGCGGGCGCCCCCAAT
>NZ_LLYB01000050.1:0-138 GCF_001440475.1 Bradyrhizobium lablabi
CTCCATCCGCTCCATCAGATGCCGTTCCGAGCGAACCCCGTAGAACGCCTGTAGGAGCATCGCCCGAAGCAACTTCTCCGGTGCGATTGAGGGGCGACCGAAGTTCGTATAGAGCTTGCCGAACTCTCCAGAAAGATC
>NZ_LLYB01000050.1:247-28222 GCF_001440475.1 Bradyrhizobium lablabi
TCTAGATCAATCCTGATCCTAGAGAATCACGATCCAAAATGCTTCGCCACCGACTTCTTCAACAGCCTGCTANGAGCGTCTTCGGCCCGCTTAACGCCACGCGCGTCCTTATAAGCGGGCTTCGATTCAAACACCCTTACCTTCAAAGTTCGCATTGACGCGCATCTCTCCCATGCGCGATGCAATTTTGCACTGCGCACATTTGATCATGATTTCCAAGCCTACAACCTAACGCAGCGTGAGCTTCAAGCTGTTTCTTTTGAGTGAGTGTTGCGCTGCCGTTACAGCAATCTCCGATGACGTTGCTAAGACGCGCGCGGCCTGGGGGCCATCTAAAGGAAAGAAACTGTAAATGAAGAACCTGTTGCTTGTGACCTGCAGCATCCTCGCGCTTGGCGCGGTCGCACCCGCATTCAGCGCGGATCTCGCTGCGCAGCCCGTCTATAAGGCGCCACCGCCGCAGGTCGCGGCCGCGATCTACGACTGGAGCGGTTTGTACGTCGGTATCAACGGCGGTTGGGGCCTCAGCGATGCAACCGGTGGCACCGTGGGTGGCCAAATCGGCTATCGCCAGCAGCTGGGCCAGGCGGTGTTTGGTATTGAAGGTCAGGGCAACTGGGCTGATTTCAGCGGCTCCAATGTAAGCAGCACCTTCCCGCTCAATACCAACCGCAGCACGACCGACGCGTTCGGTCTGATCACCGGCCTGATCGGCTACACCTCCAACAACGTTCTGCTTTACGCCAAGGGTGGCGCTGCGGTGACGAGCAACACCTATCAGGTCACCTCGACCCTGACCGGCGCGCAGCTGGCGAGCACCGACAATACGCGTTTGGGCGCAGCTGTCGGCGCGGGTGTGGAAGTCGGCTTTGCGCCGAACTGGACGGTCGGCGTCGAGTACGATCACCTTTTCATGCCGGACGCCAACGTGAACTTCACCACGGCCGCTGGTGTGGTCGCGACCGATCGCATCCGCCAGGATTTCGATCTCCTGACCCTGCGGCTCAATTACAAGTTTAGCCCGCCGGTTCTGCGATACTGATCTTTCGAACGGCGATCGAAAGCCCCGGCCCTCGGGCCGGGGCTTTTTTGAGCTATTCATCTGCCGCCGTACGGTCACCTAACCGCGGTCTGGATTCTCCGGGAATATGCAAGGACTTCTGCCTGCGAACCGTTTGGGTTGAGTATGTTCAAGGTGATCACTCGAAAGGCTAAATGGCAATCGGAACCTGACACGGCCCGCACAATGGTGATGCATGGTCAGGGGATGAGCACGCAGTCGGCCGGACAGTCTGCCCGGTTCAAGAGTGACTCGCATGCTTCCGGGGACATTCGACCCGAGGCCAACTTCCGTTCTGCCGTCCGCAACGCGCTGTTCAGCTTACGCATCTCACGTGGAAGCGCCGGAAACCCGCTCACACAATCCGATTGCTAAGGGTATTTACTCCTTGTGCTCGACATCTGGGTATTCTGCGGCCGCCGTTTGCTGCAGAACGCTGGGCTCAATTGGTATCCCCCTTGACCTTGGGCTGAACGCGCAGAGACACGGCAAGAGAAACCCGTTTTATGTCTGTTAATGATTCAGGCCACGCCGAGCCAAGTTTGCCTACATCGACAGCCCTGTCATATGCGCCAGTCTTCATAGCCTTTTGGACTTGGTACTAGCAGACGCCTTGTCATAGCTGCGCTTTCATCCGGCGGCTGATCGGGCACTTGCTTTCGTGTCCCCGCTCCCATCCTGCTCCGCCTTCTCGACTTTGTGCATCGCAGACACCCGAATGCCCGCGCCTTGTTCCTTTGCATTCAAAGAGCGCAATGCCTACTACGGTGGAAGAACCATGCTATCTGCCTAAAGAGGGCCGCGGCGTCGCGTCGGTACGCGTAGGCAATTTCGGATACTCAATGTTAGGCAGCTGACCAGTCAGCGAATTCAAAAACGCAACAATATCGTTCTTTTCCTTATCGCTGAGCTCGATGCCAAGCTGGGTTTCACCCATCACGCCAACCGCTTGCTTAAGGCTCCAAACCTGGCCTGAATGGAAGTATGGGGGCCGCAACGCGACATTGCGCAACGGTGCGGCGCGGAAAACGTACTCGTCGCTGGCCGCCTTGGTGACCGCGTATCGGCCCTTGTCGGACGCCGGAAGCAGGGTTGCGCTCGGCCTTTCGATCACGCCGAACGGGAAGTAATCCTGTCCACCGACGTTGATTCCGTTGTGACAAGAGGAGCATCCCGTTTCCATAAAGAGCTTCAATCCTGCCTTCTGCTGATCATTGAGAGCAGTCGTATCGCCTTCAAGGTACTGATCGAAAGGAGCAGCGGGTGTAATCAGAGTCGCTTCAAAGGCCTCGATCGCCTTCGCGAAGTTATCAAAGGTGACCGGCGACGCCTCGTTCGGGAACGCCTTCTTGAACATGACCACATAGTCACTCATCGAATTCAACGTATCGACTACATGGTCTGGGGTCGCGTTCATTTCGACACGCGCCTGCACGGGTCCCTTAGCTTGCGCCTTGAGGTCTGCGGCACGTCCATCCCAGAACTGCGCCAGATTGAATACCGCGTTATAAACAGTTGGCGCCCGACGTGGACCCTGCTGCCAGCCGTGCCCGACCGAGGTCGGACCGGCATCGACTCCGCCGATAGCAAGATTATGGCAGCTATTGCAGCTGATGACCCCGCTAGCTGACAGCCGCGGATCGAAGAACAGCATCTTGCCGAGTTCGACCTTGTCGTGGGTGACCGGATTGTCCTTCACGGCAGGCACGCTCGAGGGGATCGGTTTGAAAATCTGCCTAGCAGCTCTCATCCAATCATCTTCGGGGCTAGCCTGTGATGAGGCCAACATTGCAACAGCCGCAACGGATAGCTTGCGTACAAGGTGAAGCTCCCACGCTAACTTTTTCACAATACCTCTCATCGGCACCAAACAGGACGGCATCGTCCCTGTTTATTTCACGCACTCACAGTTGCCCGAGTGATGGACGTCATCTACTAGCAACCGTTGTGCCAGTGGCGCTCGGCAAGCTAAGCCGATGATTTAACCTTCAAAGCAATTGCGACCAGCGGATAATATCAGGTGCCTTGAACCTGACAGAAGCCGTGCGGTGCCAGAAATGCGACAGCCACGAACTGGCGGCGGTCCATTCGTGGGCGAGCGGCGCAGGCCTTTTGTGATTATACAGATGCGGTATCCTGCTCGCTGCTATTCTCAACGAGATTGGATCGTCATGCCATCGAGAAACCTGCGAGCGGACGCCACACGCTCAGGTCAGTTAGCATCCAGTTGCCACCGCTGGCGCCGCCTAGAATTCAATGAGATTGAGGCGAATCGCCTTTACGATGGCCTGGGTGCGATTCGTCGTACCCAGTTTGCGCATCACGTTCTTAAGATGAAAATTGACTGTATTATCGCTAACCTTCAGGATCTTCCCAGTTTCCCAAGACGATTTTCCCTCTGCCACCCAGCGCAGGCAGTCTTTTTCGCGCTCAGATAGGATATCTTTCCTCTTGCAGCTACTATTCGACAGCCGCGCGATCTCCGCAAACGCCAGATGAAAGTGCCAGGCCAGTGTTTTGAGATGACTCATACGATACTGAGGATCGGCGTCGTCGAACGGTGATGCAAAAGATACCACAGATAGTCGGCCAAATGCCCCCAACAATGGCACACTCATGCCATGCTTCAGACCTGCCTCTTTGGCCTCGTCTAGTACGCGCTTTTCGCCGGGTTCCAGTTTGGCGAGTTCGTCCCAAACAAACGGCCCCCGAAGCGTTGGTGTCCGCCTGACCACCGGGTCGATGACACGGTAATTGCGTTCAAAATAACGGCGGCACCAGTCTGGCGGGAAGTTCACGGTCCCTGTAGGCGGTAGGTACCCCAGTAGACGAGGCGGCTCCGCGAAGGTAAGCGCTCCGTAAGCGACTTCACTGAAACCTTCCTCGCTCGCACAGCTCACAAGAAGATCGAACAGCGCTTTGCTAGAGCGCGTTTGCTTCGCGCATTCGATGAAGCTGAATAAGTCCATGTGGCGACTCACGAGGGCAGCCAAGAGGGCCGCTATTGCGTGTTCGATTGAGTGTTTTAGCCGAGTCTAGTTTTATTCGCTCAGCGAAGCCCTTGCTCCGCTCTTCATCCAGCCTGAACACTCGCGCGCTGCGGCAAATGCTATTCCCGTTCGTTGACCTGTCGCATCAGGCGCTCAGAAGAGACAGGTGAATCGAAGCAGCGGGCACGCCGAGCAAGCAGCGGAGTGCAGCGGTCACCTAAATCGAACAGAACACCATAACCGTCGCGCGGATAGCTCAACTTATGTCGGTGGAGGGCTCGCCGAGGACGCGGTAATCGCCGCATTCGATGCAGCTGTCGAGTGTGATCTCCACCTCGCCCTTGGTCTTCTGCTCGTAACAGCGCGCGGGGTCGACCTTCAAGAGCAACAGCAGCTGCGGCGATGCAATTGTACACGCACACCCCGATATGGGGACCGGGATCGATGACATAGCTGTTATCAACCAGCTTTCGCTTGGGGCAGAGTGAGGGTTCGACATACATGTTTCAGTCTCCGTAGTTGGTGTCCACGATTAGCCCGGTGGCAACTTTTCCGGATGGTGCGGATTTCTGGCCGCCAGTGTGCCGACGCCGGCGAAGACGCGACGAGTGACTGCAACAACGTGGTTGGCGCCGAAGGTCAGTGCCTTAGGACTCGGCGGCATCTGGAGGCCCATGATGAGGACGGTGAGCTCGCTGCCGAAGCCGTTGCTCAGCTCCGGCACTGCTACTAGCGCGAATAGACCGTGGGGGTTGATAATGGTCCGGCTCCCGCTGGTGCATAGAGTTGGCCACGGGGCGCACGCGGATCACCGCGAAGTCGGAAACCTGCTTGATGCAGACGATATCGGGCATACGGCTCTCCACAAGTTCGGGGCACTAGGAGGAGAACAGCAAGCCTCGTACCAGTTGCGGCGCTCGCGAGAATCAGGCGTGAAAACAAAGGATTGGGAGAACTGGCCATCGATTGCTTTGCGTTCGGCCATCGAAGCAATTGCGACACATGTTGGGAATGCGACGCCGCCGTTTGCATTAGCTGCGACATGAGTTGATATCGATCAAGAATGCACGGCCAAGATGCCTCTTGCTCACCTTCCATGGACGATGGTTCACATCGCCAAGAGCAAGTCGAGACATCGGATCGCAATCGACCTCGAGCAGAGCAAGGAGTGCTGAGTTGGTGAGGTTTTCCGATTGTCGACGCGTGCGTTCTTGATTTCCGCTCAGAGTGAACATCTCGTGTAAGTCTTAGCCCCGACTGCCCAGGGCATTCTATAGTGGATTTGCAACTATTTGCGATCCAGTCAACTACCAAGGCTAGTAATTGCTCGAGATGCCAGAAGGATGCCACCTATCGCTTGAGCTGCGGGATTGCCCGAGCGCCTTGCCTCGATCAAGAAACTGGGGTGAAACATGCCCAGAATGTCCGGCCGGTCGAACGCACCTGCAAGGATTGGCATGCAAGATCAATCACAATCTTTTCTCGCCAACGGCCCTGATCGATGGGCCGATTCTTCACTTACAGAAATGCTGCGCACCGAGATCTGCTCCAACCGCGACCTCTTCTTCCTCATGGAGGCTCATGATGCGCTCTCGGGCACGATCGCCAAGCGCGTGCAGGCTTTAAAGGTCTGTGGGCGTCGGGCCTGTCAATTGCTTGCTCTCTCGGCTACCGCGATGCCAACGAAGCGTCGTGGGGCCAAATCGTCGATGTGGTCGAGCGCATAGTGGACTCGACCGAGCTACCTGTGCTCGTTGACGGCGATGGCGGCTTCGGCAATTTCAACAATGCACGCCTCCTAGCACGGAAACTCCGTCAGCGCGGCGCTGCCGGCGTCGCGATCGAGGACAGCTGTTTTCCGAAGATGAACTCGTTTGTTGGCGATCGGCATGCCCTTGCCGATATCGATGAGTTCTCCGGCCAGTCGCGGACGACCTGGTCCTCGTGGCACGGATCGAAGCGCTGATCGCTGGCCATGGAATGGACGAAGCAATTCTACGCGCTAGCGCCTACGCGGCCGCGGGAGCCGACGCGATCCTCATTCACTCGCGTAAAAGCACCGCGGACGAGATCCTATCGTTCGCGAGTGCCTGGCAGAACTGTCTGCCGGTCGTAATCGTTCCAACGAAATACTATCGAACACCGGCCTCTAAATATCGGGAAGCCGGCATCTCCACAGTGATCTGGGCCAACCACTCCATGCGAGCTGCAATAGCCGCGATGCGGCACGTCTGCTGCCGCATTATCGCTGAGGAAGGCATTGCCGGGATTGAGACACATATAAGCGACGATCGACGAGGTATTTGATTTCTTGAGGTACGACGAACTCGCCCGTGCTGAAGCGCGATATCTCCACGCCCCTGAGCTACAGCAATAGCTTTCTCATCCCCACGTGATTGCGGTTGTAGAACAGCTTCTTTTCGAGGCACACTGAGGGCTCGGCATTCATGTTTCAGTCTCCGTAATTGGTATCTACGATTAGAGCGCAAGGCTTAAGTCTCTTGAATGTGCAGGATCGCCTCCGGTAAATGGCGTCATTAATCGGTTGCACGCGTCACATTCTGTTAATGCAAGCTCTCCAACGCGAAGAAGGACGAGCCGCGGAATTTCTAGATTCCATATTCGATGGTAGCTTGCCTGGACGGATCACATCGTCCCGCAATCATCTAGCGCAGACGTGCCCTTGCTCTGATGAGATAGAGGATAGTCCGCATCGGGAATTGCTCTCACGAACGCGAGCGAAAAGCATCCATCGCGTGAGCCAATAGTATGCCGATGCTCAAAAGAACAAGAATCCCGACAAGAGTCGAATACATAGGCCATCTCCATCGCCCACCTCCTTTGAACTGCGCGATCGCTTACACGTCAAATTAATTCCTGAGCACGAAGTGGGATCGCAGCCAACTGATGAGTCTAAGCCACACCGGCTAGCGGCAACATGTGGAACGATCAAGGATAGACGCTGCAAAACCCAGCTGCTCTGTTCGAAACCGACGTGATGCGTAGCGCGGCTGACCGAAAAACGCGTGTGGTTAATGTGTAGCGGTCGTGGTTTCTCCGTGGGAATGTCCGAAACGAACGCTTCGGCCCTTGAGCCTGTAGCATCTGCGCGCAAGAATTGCGGCGTCCTGATGAACTTTGCAAGCTCGAAAGATGAGAGCTACCGTCTCTTTGGGAAAGTGTGCGGCGGCAAGTGTTGGCCGGTCGCACATCGTGCGACCGTCTTTATAGCTCCGTCTCCGTGCGGCAGATTTTCGCAGATATGGCAGACCCCCTTCGCGATGGCCTCGTTGCACTTCGCTAACACTTCACCCTCATGCGGTTGGATAGAGCACTTGCACTTTCAAGCAGTCGTTCATACTCGGCACTGATGAGAAGCCGCCCGGCAAGCCGGCGGTTTCTTCCCCTCGCCTCACGGGCAACCTTTTAGACGTTATTCCGGGGCGCTCATGAAGCGAGCGAACCGGCAATCCAGAAACGGCGGGAGATTTCCGGGTGCGCAATCGAAATCGGCTGCCGCCGACTTGCACCACTAAGACCCGCGAATCCGGTTACACCCGAGTTCGACTTGTCCTGGAATGACGGATAGAAATGGGCCGCCTACCCCGTCGTACTCGAGGTCTCGCCGTCGGTAGGATCTATTTTTTGGTTAAGCCGCGCATGCAGCGTGGCCTGGTCGAGTTCGCCTTCCCACCAGGCCACGAACACCGCGGCGATACCGTTGCCGGTGATATTAGTAAGGGCGCGCACCTCGCTCATAAATTTGTCGATCGAGAACACGATTGCCATACCCGGCACCAGCACCGGATTAACCACTGAAAGCGTCGCCGCGAGCGTGATGAAGCCGGCCCCGGTGATACCACTTGCGCCTTTCGAGGTCAGCATCGCCACGACGAGAATGGTCAGCTGCTGGCCGAAGCTGAGATTCACCCCGAGCGCCTGAGCGATAAACAGCGTTGCCAAGGTCATGTAGATGTTGGTGCCATCGAGGTTGAAGGAGTAGCCGGTAGGCACCACGAGGCCGACCACGGGCTTGGAGCAGCCCAGCCGCTCGAGCTTTGTCATCAACTGCGGCAGCGCACTTTCCGAGGACGAGGTGCCGAGCACGAGCAAGAGCTCATCCTTGATATAGGCGATAAACTTGAAGATCGAAAAGCCAACGAAGCGCGCGATCAGGCCGAGCACGACCACCACGAACAGCGCGGCCGTAGCATAGAACAGCGCGACGAGACCGATCAGATTGCCGAGCGCCGCTGGTCCGAACTTACCGATCGTGAATGCCATGGCGCCGAATGCGCCGATCGGCGCTGCCTTCATGATAATGGCGATGACGCCGAACACCGCGTGCGCCGCGTCGTCGATCATGCCACGCAACTTTGCACCGCGCTCACCCAGCGCCATCAGCGAGAAGCCGAACAGGATCGCAAACAAGAGCACCTGCAGGATGTCGCCGCGCGCGAGCGCGCCGACCACGGTGTCGGGAATGATATTGAGAATGAAATCGACGCTTTTCGAGGCTTCCGCCTGCTTCACGTAGCTGGCGACGGCTGCGGCATCGGGCTTGGCCGCAAGGCCGTGGCCGATCTGAAAAAGATTGCCCATCACTAGGCCGAGCACCAAGGCAAAGGTGGAGACGATCTCAAAATAGACCAGCGCCTTGAGGCCGACCCGGCCAACCTTTTTCGCATCCTGGATGTGCGCGATGCCCGAGACTACGGTGCAGAAGATGATCGGCGCGATCACCATCTTTATTAGCTTAACGAAGCCGTCACCGAGCGCCTTGACCCAGTCGTTGGTGGCGAGCGACGGCCACAGCCAACCGACGAGGACGCCAATCAGAATCGCGATCAGCACCTGAACGTAGAGGATTTTGTACCAAGTTCGCGACGCCCGCGCGGGCGCCGCAGTTGCGATGGTGGTCATGACGCTCCTTCCCATACGAGCTCGAACACCGAGCCCTCGCGCGTTGAGAGGCGACGGCATCAGACGAGCCTTCCATGCCAGCCGTGTCCGATTGAAGACGGCGATGTCGGAAACCCGACAGCCTGCAGCGTGATTCCAAAGGCAGGCTGGCTGTTACGTGTCTTTTCTCTCGTTAAGCAAGACGCGCACCAAGCGCGAAGCCATGCGGCCGTTCGACCCGCTAGACGGTAAACCGAAACTCTCCTGACTAGCTTGGCCGAATGCCAGAACCGTTCGTGCCGTCGAAGGCAGAGGCGTTGTTCAGCGCCAGGCGCAGCGCATTGGACGTGGCGTCGAGATCGACGAGCTGCTTGCGGTCGATGTCCTGCTCCGATCGCGCTTTGAAGTCGGCGGCGATCCTGACCTTCAGCTCGTAAAGCTCGGAATTGACAATCTGCCCGATGGCGGAGCGGCTTTCGCGCATCTCTTTCCAGCTGGCGGCGGCGCAGGTGCCTAGGCCGCACAGCCCGCGCATTCCGGTAATGACGACGCGCCTGTTCATTCAGGCCTTCTTAGCGAGCAGGCCGTGGACAGCTTGAACCGTGGCGCCGATATGGTTGAGATTTCGACCAGGCATCGTCCGTGTTCGTCTCGATCTGCATGCAGCTGGACTGCTTCAGGTCGTAGAAGAGGTTCGTCAACTCAGCGAATGAGGCTACACAAGGTAAGTTCCACGGCGAGCGTTATCTCGCCGCCGCCCGCTGCCTATTCCTTGGTTTTGGCGATGATTTCCTTCGCGAGTTTGATCTGCCATTCTGTTGCTTCCATCAGGCGCCTCGACGCCAACGCGACGCCGTTCCTCAGCCGAGCCGCGTCGCGCGACAAAAGAAGTCACGTGATCAGAGCGCGTCAGGTGCTGCTGCCAATGCAACATTCCGCAACATTGGTAAAATTGATTTTTTGGATGGTAAGCATCCACGCTGCGTATGAACTCCTCGCGCAAAACAAGAAAGTCGCACCCTGGCCGTCCCTCCACTGGGTCCCGGCCCCTTTCGGGATGCGGGTCGACCGCCCCCGGTTTGTCGCCAGCCATCGAGGCCGCGATGGGCGCAGCCTTGAAAACTGAAAAAGGGACACGACAAAGGCGACCGTCGGCACCTTCACCTCGAACGGCAACGGCTTTTCCGGCTCGATTCGCACCTCGCTCTCAGCGCCGGCCAAGCTCGTCCGCGTCGAGCCCCCCTCCGAAGGGCCGCACTTCCGAATCTTCGGGCCTAGTGTCGAGCTAGGCGCCCCCTAGGCAGAAGACCGCCAAGGACACGGAGCGTGACTATCTCTCGGTCAAGCTGACGATCCGAGCTCCCGGCTTCGATCTAAGCAACCTGATCGAGGTGCAAGGAGGACAGGGAAGGCCTCCACCCCATCTGGTCACGCCGCAGTCTGGACCAGGGGCCCGCGGCATCGGCTTCGCCGAAAAGGCGCGGGTTTGGCCGCCGTGCTCACCCCGCTCACGAGGCTATGACGTCTCTGGCGCACGTCATTAAAAATACATTACGTAGCCGCGCATAGAGGAGTTCGCTATGGCTTCGAATGCTCTCGTCCAGACCCGACTCGATGCGGACGTAAAGGAAAACGCCACCGCGGTGCGGATTCTGCTAACACGCACGGCTAACAAACGGATGCTTCTGCCGAAGCCCGTGAGCAACAGCCACCGGATACAGTTGCGACGTTCAGTACAGGGTGCGCCGGCATTCGGATGAAAGTCACTGGGTGCGGGCGCTTGGCACGACCATCACTTACGATAGCTGGTTCGTGAGAAGGACTGGCGGATACCCGGCCCAATCTCGATTATTCCAAGTTCGATGCGCATTTCGCGCAATGATGCGACACCCGCTCAACTGACTGAGGAAGCACGTTGAATAGGAGCATTTTCTGGTTTCGACTCGTTTGTTGAAGAAAGACCTTGTTGAGCTACTTCTATGCGTCGGACAATATCTGATTCATACACAAACTCATTGCAGAGAAATTCGATCGAAGCATGTTCAGCCCGGATCGTGCTTGATCAATTCGGCCGCGTGAAGAGCGGCTGGATCAAATCGATCAAAGGGTTTGAGAAGCGACTGATGAGCTTTGGATCAGAAATCCGATCGATCCATGGCGAAGGATCGTCGAAATTTGTCGTGGCTGATGAACGTGTTTCGATAATTGTTGACCTGGATCGTGATCTTCTACTCCGCGCTGTCGACCCGTCGGATGCGGACCCATTAGCTAGAACGAAAGCGGAGTCTCATAGCGGTGAGTGCTCGGAGCCTCGCGGTTAAGCTGTTGATACGAGATGTTAGCCCAAGATGTTTTTCGATTGCGGCAGNNACCCGGGCGGTCGGAAACAAGGCCGGCTATTCCAAGNNNCTCAACGCGTCGGCTTGATTGACACACCTCTCCGGAAGCTGCGAACGTCAGACTGTTCGGGCTGAAATGCCTCAACTAGAACCGGCACGGCGCTCGCAGGATCGCTGTTGCCACATGCGAAGACATCAGCGGCCGCGTAGGACCTCTCAGGCCAAGTATGTAAGGTAATGTGCGATTCAGCCAACAAGGCGATTGCGGAGACGCCGTGACCCGGACAAAACTTGTGAACGTGAAGGTGGAGTAACGTCGCCCTCGCGGCACGGGTGGCTTTTCGGATTGCGTCTTCTGCAATGGCCGGATCGTCGAGGTTCTTCGCTCCCCATAGCTCGATGAGCATATGCGTCGCACCGGTGGACAGAGCCGGTGGGGCTTCCTTCTCGTTATCATTAGTCATTAAGAACTCCATTGAATTATCGGCCCGGTAAGCTGAGCTATTCGGGATTTAGGTGACGAGGTGATCAGGCGCTTGGTTTGCCGGCGCTTGGATGCCCTCAAATGCCGTGCTGAATCTGACAACTGCGACGACCTTCGGCGACTGATTTATGCCGTTGAGCCGCCGCCAAGTCCTTGATGCGGCGATCACCAGCTTGAACACCATCGGCCTGGCGGTGGTTGGCGAGAAGGAGCCCTTCGTCCGCACCATCCTTCATCGCCCCGTGGCGAACAAGCTCTCGATGAGATTGGTGGTGGAGCGCAAGTGATCCCAATGTTCGGCAAGAAAATCGTAGAAGGCCAGTAGTGCGTCGCGATCCTTGACCAGGCATTCGATCGCCCGGCCGTACTTGGCCCAATACTTCTCGGGGAAGACGTCGGTCGCCGCTTCGGCGGACGCTCGGTTCGCGCCCAACAGACCTCGCGCAAATCCTTCTTCATAGTGGCCTGCGCAGAGAGTGGACCTTGTCCAGGACGTTCACAGTCTTGTGCATCCAGCATCGCTGGTGGCGTGTGCCGGGAAAGACCTCGTCGAGCGCCTTGTGGAAGTCGAGCGCGCCGTCGCCGACATTGGCCACACTCATTGTTATTGATGACGTTGCCTTGATTGTTTTGCCAAGCCACGCCTCGCTTGAGGTAGGCCAGCGTGTGGCCAAGCGCGCCAAAAGCGTAACCGAGGCGACCGGCCGCGGGGACAAGACGTTTGGACTTGCCTTGCAGTTTGCGCTCCGCACAATGCCGGAGACCACGAGGCAGGTATTTGTGCTGTTGGAGGCAGCACCGCTGGGATCGAGTTTGACGCCAAACACCCAGCTATTGTTCTGCCAGTTGCAGCCGATCTGGCCGCCTTCCAGGAACTCAGGAGCATCGAGGAAGCCGCCATAGACTGACGGACCGTAGGGATTACTGAAGAATTTTTGGCCGTTACCAACGTCGACGTGCCCGCCAATATCTCCTCCGGACGAGCTCCATAGGGCCGGTGGCAGTTGTACTGCTGGCTCAAGATCCGCCGCATTGGCCGCACCGCTTGCGACCAGCGCAATCGTTGTCGCTCCCCAAAAACGAACTCCAGATCGCATCAAACACTCCGCGGCGCTTTCCCGATCCACAACCGAGCGCCTTCAAGCTGGCATCGGTGATGGCACCGCGACTGAAGCAAGCACCGTGCCGCTTGGAAATCGAGGGGCTCCAGTTACTTCGTACCGGGTGCATGCGTCAGGTTATGGACAATGGTCTTGAAGCTGACAATCGCGCTGTAGCATCCGACACTATGCTGCGCAGCAGGAAACCGCCCTTCTCGCCGCAGGAGTAGAAGGACATTCTTGTTCGCCTGGACAGGCTTTCGATCTCACCTATCGAGGCTCACGCGAAACCGTGAAAGCCGATGGATATCACCGACAAGCGGAGCCGGCCTGGACGCGGGACCCGTCTACCCGCACAGGGAGCGCACCGGCTAGGCCGCGCCTTATCGAAGTTCGGCTGGTTGGGAAGACTCATCACGAGCGATCAATCACGCAACGCCACGCGCAGGAAAGGCTCATCATCCGCGTCTTCCAGCTTACCACGAATACCCGCGTGATAATAACAGTCCGGCTCCGGCTTCGCCGTACTGGTGAGTGGCTTTGCCGCAACACTATTCTGGTTCTGCGCTAGGAAAAGGAGTTGCCGAGCATGCGTCTCGTGGAGACTAAGCGAAGGCGCCATCCGCAATACAATTCCGGTTCGCAAAGCCGTATCGGTACACCCTTTCTGGTGGACTGGACGTCGCCTGCCGTTCACAGCAAACCTTTCTGAGCGCGTTTCGTTTGCGCCAAGGTGAACGACTGCGAACATCAACAGACCAAGGACCTGGCGGTGATGGTTCTGCACGCCCGCGCCTCGGCACGCCGCCCATAGCTATCTGATTATGGCCAAGAGCGCTAACACGCTTGAGCGCGCAACGACTGCCCTTCAGCGTCTATGCGAACAACGCCGGCCTCGTGGAAAACGGTAACACGTCCCTGTGTTGGCTCTTGCACAATCGATGTTACCGCTTGGTCACCGCGGGCGACCTGTAGCCCGGCGAGCGCCAAGTCCCCGCTTTCATGAGGAGCGCACCAAATGATTGTGCAGGCGCCTACAAATGAAAGAATTCACAAGCCGGAACGCGTCTCTGTGCGCGCTTGGTTGAGGGTGCCATGCAGACTATCTCGTGTCCACTACAAGATCTGGTAGATGCCAACGCCAACTTGAGACCCTAGCGTCCAGCCGTGTTCCCCTGCCCGATCATAGAGGAAAAGTGTGAACGAAGGACGCGAAGCTAAGAAGCAGGCAAACCGGCACACTATGACTGGCAGAACCAGGGTGGCTACGCATTACACACGCTCGATTGGTGTTCTGATTTAAGGGTCGCTGAAGGCGACGAATGGCGGGACGCGTATGCCTACGGAAAATCGATCAAGCAGAAATCAGCTTGTGGAACTGCAACCGATCGACGCGATCACCGCAATCGATCGCCTCGCTAGATCGGATCCGGAAAGGGTTGCGCTGAGGTACGGCGCAGACAAACTTACCTACAAAGCGCTGCGACTAAGATCGGATGCCCTCGCAAGGACGTTACGAGAGCGGGGCGCTCACGGCTTAGTCGTTGGCTATTGGGGTGAGCGGGACCTCGACTGGGCGACGGCGGTAGTCGCAATATTGAAAGCTGGATCAACGTACCTGCCGCTCGATCCATCGTTACCGGCTTCGCGAACATCATTCATGATCGAGCAGAGTCGCTGCGCGCTGATTATGGGCCCAGATCAGCTGGATTCGCTCAGCAAATTGCAGGCGAGCAGCAAAGGCACGACGCAATTCATAGCGATAGAGGCGGCGCTGCGCGAGGGCCAGACTTCGCCTGTTGTGCCACCATCGTGCGAGGATGGTCTCGCCTACATCCTGTTTACGTCGGGTTCGACGGGCCAGCCTAAGGGCACAATGATCGAGCGCGCAGCCCTAAACAATCATTTGGTGGCAAAGATTGATGCCCTAACCCTCACTCGGACGGATTGCATCGCGCAGACGGCATCGCACTGCTTTGACATCTCGCTGTGGCAGCTTCTGGCAGGGCTTTGCGTCGGAGCCTCGATCGCGATCATTGATGATGCGACACTGAAATCGCCAGTATCCCTTCTCAAAGCAATTCAAGGATACGGCGTGACGGTTGCTCAATTCGTTCCTTCGATGCTTGCAATATTTGTTGAATATCTGCAGTCGCTTGCGGGGGCTGAGCGAGCTCTGGACCGTTTGCGGATTATTTCAACGGTCGGAGAACCTCTAACACCCGGACTGGCGCGTGCTTGGCTGGCCTTATATCCCCGGGTCCCCATTCTCAACCACTACGGGCCGACCGAGTGCGCGGATGGCGTTACGCATCATCTGGTTTCCGCAGCGCCTGCACTGGCTGACTCTTATGTGCCGATCGGCAAACAGATTTCTAACCTTATGGTTTATGTCGCCGACGGAGCGAGGCTGTGCAACACGGGAGAGGTCGGCGAAATCTGTGTTAGCGGCGTCGGTCTGGCCGCTGGTTACGTCAATGATGATGTTCGCACCAAGGATGCCTTTGGGCCAAACCCGTTCTCAAACAACCCGTTGTTTCAGCGCCTATACAGGACAGGTGATCTCGGGCTTGTTCGCTCCGATGGCCTTTTGGAATGTCTTGGTCGACGGGACCGTCAGGTCAAAATCCGTGGGCACAGAATTGAGCTAGGAGAAATCGAGGCCCGCCTCGCCGCTCATCATTTGGTACGCGGCGCTGTCGCGGTTGCGTGCGTCTGCGCAGGCGTAAAGCTTATGGCGAGAGAGATAACCAGGGCCGAGGGAGACACTGGATCAAGACGCCTCATCGCGTATGTGTCAGCTCCGGCTGAAGTAACGGAAGGCGAGCTTCAGAACTTTCTTGCGGAAGCGCTTCCCACCTACATGCTCCCAGAAAGGATCATCCACCTCGCCAGCATTCCACTGACCAGAAACGGAAAGGTCGATTTTGGAGCATTGCCTGACCCGGACAGTGTTCGCCCTCTCTTGTCGACGCCATTCGAGGGGCCGAAAACAGAGCTCGAATCCCAGCTGTGTCAAATTTGGTGCGGCGTTCTGCGTATTGAGAACATTGGTGTGAATGACCAGTTCATGAGCCTCGGCGGAGACTCGCTCCGGGCGATGCTCATACTGGGCCAGTTGCAGACCAAGCTCGGAGTGAGAACGGATTTCAGGCTGGTCCTGAATGGAACGATCCGGTCTCTTGCGGCTTCGATCTCGGCCCGAGCCAACTCCAAACCGTTCACAGCCCCGACGCACGGAAAGCTTACGCGATCGCCTCTGACGCGAGTTCAGGAGCACCTATGGTTTCTCTCGCAGCTCGATCCGTCTGCCAGGAACTACATCATTCAAGGCGGACTGCGAATAAGGGGCATTATCGATCTGGCGGCGTTCGATTGCGCCTGGACCGATGTCGTTCACTCCCATCAGGCACTTTCGGCACGCTTTATCGACGAGGACGGTCCGGTTCAGCTTTTTGATGCTCCGCAAGACGCAAGTCTTGAATTGACTGATGCATCTCATCTCACGGCGCAGGAAGCTGAGAAGCTGATCGCAGAGTTACGGCAAACAGAGCTGAACGGCAGCTTTGATCTTAGCCACGGCCATCTGTTTCGCGCGCGCATGATCCGCTTTGGCCACGACAACCATCTCATACTGATCACCGCTCATGAAATTGTCATCGATGCCTGGTCGATCTCTGTTCTACTCAGGGACCTTCGCCAAAGGTACGTAGATGCCGCGGCTTTTTTGCCGGAAAACCGCACCTCACTCTCGACCTACGCGGTCTGGGAAACACGACACGTTACTGCAGAGGCGCTGGTCAACCAACGTAGCTATTGGCGTCGTCAGATTGGCAATGATCCGCCGGTGCTTTCGCTTGGAACGGGACTAGCGCGGCCGCAGACAAATTCTTACCGCGGCGCTTCGCATGCGGTTCTGCTTGGCAGCCAGCTCTCCAATCACGTACGCGAGTTTGCGCGCCGAAATAGGTGCACCACGTCGACAACGCTCCTCGCCTGCTTCAAGCTGCTGCTGCGGGCGTATAGCGGTCAGGACGATATTATCGTTGGCATGCCGCACGTCGTACGGGATCAACCTGGCAGCGCCGAAATTGTTGGCTTTTTCCTGAATATGCTGCCAATCCGCACCGCGATCGATGTCGGCGAGTCCTTTGCGGTTCATGCTTTGCGCATCCAGGGCCTGGTCAGCGATGCCATCGCGAATTCGGCCTATCCGTTCGGCTGGATGGTAAGGGATACCCGGCTATATCGCGAAGCGGGACAATCACCGATCTTCCAGGTCATGTTCAACATGTACTCCGAGGCCCCGGAGCCACTTGGCCAACATGAGTTGGATCTCACATTCCGCGAATATGAGACCGGCTATGTTAAATTCGATCTGACCTTGTATGCACAAGATCAGGGCGATGAAATTGCCCTCCAGCTCGCGTATGCGGAGGACATATTTTCCAGCGATCTGATTGTCCGCATGGCCGACAATCTGCGCTATCTGATTGCAGCCTGCGTTGAGAAGCCGCTTGCGCCCATTAAAGATCTGAGCTGCCTCAGCGCGTCGGACGTCACTATGCTGGACTCGCTGAATAGCTCGGCGCAGCCATACGAGACTGAATGTCCGCTTTTCGAAGCGTTCGAGCAAATCAGCGTCTTAAATCCCAGCCAGGTGGCATATTTTGGTGATTTCGGTGAGATCACATTCGACCAGCTGCGTGAGCGAGTAACAGCTATCAGGTCAGTACTGCGTGCTTCTGACGTGGAGGCTGGCGATATTGTCGCCATGCTGGTCGACCGGTCGCCTGACGTGGCCGCCGTTATTCTTGCGGCACGAGCCTTACAATCCATTGTTGTCGCTATATCGCCGGATTATCCGCGTGATCGGATCGAACATATCTTGCGAGATAGTCAGGCAAAGCTTTTGGTTCACGCAAACACCTCTGATCTTGGTTTTGACGTGCCGTCGATTTGTCTATTGACCCTTGAAGGGTGCGGCGCGCCCTTGCATGATTTTGAGTGCAGCGACAAACCATCAGATCAGGGAATTGCGAGCCTCATATACACCTCGTCCTCAACCGGGAAGGCGAAGGGGGTTCTTATACCGGAATCGGCAATTCTCAACCGACTGAACTGGATGTGGCGACGCTTTCCCTTCGATCGTACCGACGTGATGGTTGTCCAGAAGTCCGCATCACTTGTTGCGTCGGCATGGGAGTACTTTGGGGGGCTTCTGAGAGGTGTGCCCGCGCTGATCTTGACCCAAGAGCAGTTGCTGGACCCAGATTTGTTGTTGTGCACGTTGGCGAGACGTCGCGTGACACACTTATTTGCCTCGCCGCCACTCCTATCCGGCCTCATTGCTTCCCAAGAACGGCACGCGCGACCGACCGCCTTGCGGTTGGTCACAAGCAGCGCCGAACCGATGCCTCCCTCGCTCCCGGTTCGCTGGCGTGCGTATTTCCCGGACGTGCCGTTGTGGAACTTCTATGGTGCTACGGAATGTGCATCCAATGCAGCGGTCTATGAAACATCGCATGCCTACGACGGCTCGCCGCTCGTCCCCATTGGGCGCCCAATCGACAACGTCAAACTCTACGTGCTCGATGCACAGTTGAAGAGAGTCCCTGTCGGTGCCACGGGTGAACTCTGCATCGCGGGACGCTGCGTGAGCGCTGGGTACTGGCGGGATCAAGATCGGACCAACCGCTGTTTCGTGCCGAATCCGCATGATGACGGCCAATACAGCGTTCTTTATCGTAGTGGCGATATCGCACGCATCTCAACCAGCGGCCTTCTCGAGATTTGCGGCCGATCGGACAACCAGGTCAAAGTACGGGGCTTTCGCATCGAGCTGGAGGAGATCGAAACGGCCCTTGAGTCTCATCCGGCAATCGCAAAAGCGGCGGTCGTCGCAGAAGGCGCGGATGACCATCGTCGCTTGGCTGCTACCTTGGTTCCGGCTCGCGATGGTCTAAGCTCTGGAGATATTGTCACTCACCTGCGCCACATACTGCCGTCCTACATGATTCCCGCCGCCTTCCGTTTGGTTGATACTATCCCCCTTACGGCGAGCGGAAAGATAGATCGTGCTCGCCTGTCGTCATTTCCTTACCGCGAGGTCGGGCCTGTTCCATCTGCTGAGCCACGCACGAGGAAGGAGCGCATTCTTGCTGGAATCTGGCAAGATCTATTACGCGCCAAGTGGATCGGAATCGATCAGAGCTTCTTTGATATCGGCGGAGACTCTCTTCTAAGCGTGCGCTGCGTCACGCTGGCGCGCAAAGTCGGACTGAATCTTAGTGTCGACCAAATCTATCGAACACCGACCATCAGGGAATTGGCGGCAGACGGAGCGGCGGTTACACTCCATACCTTCACTTCCGCGGATGCCTCATTGCCAGTTATCCCGGCAATCGCATCTTGGAACCGTCTTGTCGGCTTCGATGAGCATTTCAACATCGGCGATCTGTTCTTCTTGCCCAGCGGCATTCTGAATATCCGAATCCTGGAGCGAGCCCTTGCCTGTGTCATGGATAGGCACGAAGGCCTCAGACTCCGTATTGCCCGAACCGACGATGGTCTACGTCTGACAATCGGACCTTCCGTGGCCGAACGCCTCGTGGAGGAGATCGATCTTGTCGGAATGACCGGCCTACAGCAGCGTAAAGCAATCGAGAGCGTCTCAGCAAGACGTCAACATATGTTTCGGTTTGACGGCCATACGCCTCTTGTTAATGTCACGGTGTTCCGCACATCGGAAAGCGGCGACTACTATCTGCTGGTCCTGATGCATCATTTTGTAGCGGACGGAATAGGCTATCGACTGTTTCTGGAAGCTTTGGATGCGGCGTACAACGCCCTTGCCTCAGGCCACACCGTGAGTGGTCCTGAGAACATAGAAATCCTCTCTCCATGGTTGAAGCGCCTTGAGCGCTACGCCAACAGCGAAGCGCCAGCCGAACTCAAATTCTGGGAGAGCATTGACTACCAACAGTTCAATTTTCACGTCAGCGACACTCCACCGGGCGGCGCGAGCTTTTCGAATCTGACCGCGAGAGAGCTTCACTCTGCACGCCTTGAAGGTCGCATCGAGGACGCCAAGTTCCGATCCCTTTGGGAAGATCAGGCAAAGTACCATTTTGAGATTGATAAAGAAGCGACATCTGATCTCCTCAACATCACGGCCGGATCGGCGCATTGTCAGGACTTTGATGTGTTTCTTGCTGCCCTATCTGGCGCCTTTGGACGCGTTTTTGGGAACTATTCGCTCTGGATTGATAGCCTTATCTCAACCCGAGGTCCGCTTTTTAACGATCTCGATCCATCTCAGATCATCGGCTTTATCAGCGAGCTCGTTCCGCTTCCCTTGAGTCTCACCGGAAGGGAGCCCCGTCTCGATCGTGCTCGTTCAATATACCGACAGCGTAATGTCCTGCCGCGCAGGGGAATAGGCTTTCGGGCCATGAAGTTCCTAAACCGAGATCCAGCCGTGCGGAGCCGGATCGATCGCCTGCCCCTACCCAAAATTGGATTGAATTATCGAGCGGGTTTGCAGCGCCATTTTCCACGCCGTCTCTTAGCCAACGAACCTTCTCCAATCTGGATCGGCAAGGACATGGATGAAGCGGCCGCGATTCACCTTTTCTGGTTCGATGTCGGATATCAAGTCGGGCATCTCCAGATCGAAACGAGGTATAATCCAGCCGAGGTTGGTTATGACGTGACCCGCAATCTTTGCACGGTGTTGCAACAGGAGCTGTTGCAGACGATCAGCGAATTCCGAAGAGCCCGGCACACTTTTATCCATGAATGAGCCGGACGCGGAATTCGCCGTGGAGAGCGAGAGCGATATCTTGCCAAATAAAAGGCAGCACATCGATCTCTCGGACTCCAATCTCGTGAGCCTTATCCTGCGGCTCGCCATTCCGTCTGTTGTTGGCTTATCGATCAACGCCTTACAGGAGGTCGTCAACGCAATCTTTGTTGGCGCACTTGGCGCGCAGGCGATCGCAGCTGTCAGCATGACCTTGCCCATCGTGGTCCTGCTCGTGGCAGTCGGACAGGGGATTGGTGTCGGAGCAGCGTCCTTCATATCTCGTCATCTTGGCGCCGGTGAGTACCTGGAGGCGAGTCGAGGCGCAAGTACCGCACTCGCGCTAGCCGTGCCGATTGGCCTCTTCTCTACCGTCGCTCTACTTCTAAATCTGCGAGGGATCTTCGTGACGCTCGGGGCCACTCCAACCATCATGCCCGCTGCGCTCGACTACGCGGCGACGCTTTTGTTCGGGTACACCCTGATGCTTCTAAACATCGTGAACGGCTTCATCGTCAGAGCCGAAGGCAATACACGATTCAGCATGTGGACGATGATTACCGCCTTCATACTCAATGCTGCGCTTGATCCTGTCTTTATATTCTTACTGGACCTCGGTGTGCGAGGCGCAGCCCTCGCAACGCTGGTATCTCAGATCGCTGGTATTAGCCTATATATAGCGTATTTTATGAAGCTTCGCGGAGTAGTCCTCATTAGGATATCTCACATCTCGTTGCGAGCAGATCGCATCAGACAGCTGGCTTTAATAGGGGCGCCGGCGACCATGACCAGTGTTCTATCTGCTATTGCTGTTATGCTTTTGTACGGGGCTGCTGCGCCATTCGGCGACGATTCCATCGCGGCGTTGGGAATAGCCGTGCGAATCTTGACGATCGGCGCACTGCCTATCACCGGCTTCTGTATAGGGTCTCAAGCTGTCCTGGGTTTCGGTTGGGGCGCGCGCGACTTTGCTCGTGTATTAAAGGCTGCGAAGTTCATACTCTCCATGACTGTGGCTCTTTCCGTTGCGTATTCTGCGGCCGTTGTGAGTCTTGCCAGGCCCTTGGTCAGCCTGTTCAGCGATAGCGAAAAGGTCACCGAAATTGCCGTCTCGGCCTGCATCGTCTTCCATCTCTTCTTTGGACTTTTCGGTATTCATAGTTTCGTGACGACAATGCTTCAGTCGTTCGGGAGAGCACGCCTCAGTGCGCTTGTGTCCTTGGCAAGGCACGGCATTCTCTTCATCCCGGCCGTACTGTTATTCCCGGCCATATGGGGCTTCAACGGACTGTTGGCCAGTCAGGCAATCACTGAACTGGGCGCCGGAATGATCGCGCTGTTCGTCATCGTTCACCAGTTCGCCGAGCTCAAACGAGCGCTCCGGGATGCTCAGTCTCGAAGACGGTTCTGGTGAAGACCTCGTCAAAATGCTTCTTATCGAGCTCGCGGACAGGTCATTCGGGCATAATCGAAGACATTGCTGTGAAAGGCCCAGAGCTCGTCTGCAAGCCGTTGCAGCGGCGGCGGCGCGTCCAGATGAGCAGCCGCGGCTGTTTGATCAGATCAGATGGTATCGCCGCAAATTGGGGATTACAACGGCTTGCAGCACCAAAATCCTATGGAATAGGCATCGGCCAACCGGCCTGCCACATCGGCCCCGCCGGCTCTGCGAGCGGGATCAAGCTCGAGGATCGATTTCCCTCAGCGACACCGAGCGTCGGATGCTGCACCAGCTTTCTCCAAGCGGGCAGCGAACTGCTCCTGCTCGGCGGCATCGTGGTGACATAGGTTGCGGAAGAAAGATGACCTTGTGCTCGAGTAGCACCCTTTAATCGCAGCAATCGTCGGGTCTGGGCAAATACGTACCGGTGGTGAAAACAGCGCATTAAACCGTTCATTAATCAAAGGAAACATCTCATCCGGGCAGACACAGCGTAGCCGCGAGCTTGTCCTGTTGTCGCGGATATACAACGAACGCAGGTCGCCAGATGCAATAAGACGTCTCGGACGCCGCCTTACGCACGCGACACCCGCGATCAGCGCATACACGTCAGGTGCCGGCGCCGGCAGTGAGCTTTCAGAAAGTTGTCCATTCGGCCCTAACCGAGGAAACTGACTGTCGTACTGTTTAGGTGGGGAGAGCCGAATGGATACTTGCAAGAATGCGCCTCCAACGCCGAAAAGGTCGAGAGGCAATGGTGCGGAGCGTGAGAAGTCGGCTCTTGCCCTTGGTGGCGGTACATGTGCTTGTCGGCACTCCTCTGAGTTACAAGACTCCTTTCAAGCGCAGCCATCTGGTTGCGCTGCGCCCAAACAAATCATCGATCGCCGATACCCGATCCGTGACGCCGAGCGCGATCGATGGCGTTGTCCGCGGGGTTTTACGGACGGGGCAAAGGTTGTAGTGGGCGACGTTCAGGCTCACGGTGCGCCGTAGTGATCCAGCTTTTGAGATGGTGAGTCGCTTATTGCTCATGCGGAGCGCAAGGTGCTCCACATAAGAGGCTGCAATCTGCTAACATATCGGCTGCATGGCCGGCTTCGTCGGTACCCGCAATGAGGTCTTGCTGATTGTTTTCTCCAACTGCGCCCTTCGTGCGGCCCTTTGTGAACCTGTCATAAGCATGGGCCTCGCGGCCGAGCCGATTCAATGGCCGCAGTCGGCTCGGATCGAAGGAGGCAGTGTCAAGCGTCGTCGCGAACGGCGTTTGTAATCAATTAGATCAAGGCTTTGCCGGTGGCGGGAGCGTTGAGGATGCCCCAGCGCTATGTCCCGTGGCCATGAGCAGCTAATTTGGATAAAGGGAGATCGTGGTCGATCTGGGCTCCCCGGTCATATCGACCAAATTCATTCACGCATCTGTTACGGACTCGGCCTATGGCTTCAACGCCGTCAGTGACCGAGGTTGATCATGAGCCATTTGTCAGACATGCTGCAAGCCTGCGGTGGGATGACTACCGTTACGATCACCAGAGCAGAACTAACCACACGCTGCATTTGATCAGCGCTTTCATCTTCCTCGGTTGATATGCGCTCTTGTTCAAGGACCCGGCGATGGCCGGCCTCATCGGCTGGTTTGCGATGCTGACGCGGCAGACCGGACATTTCTTCTTCGAGCCGAACGGCTACGATGACGTGAACAAAGTCAGCAACGAGTACAAGGAGGCGGTCAAGGTCGGCTACAACCAGACGCGCAAGATTTGTGCTCTTGATAATCTGGGGCCTGGCGCCGTTCGCACTGTACGTCTTCCCGCTGTTTGGCATGCTCGATCCGGCTGCCGGGAGGCTTGATTTCATCCGGCAAGTCGGCACGGTATCGCTCGTCATCGGCATCGGCCTCTTTCGGATGAGCGTCCCGAGCCGCTGCTCGCCAGACCGAATTGGCCGCCTGATGCCTACGGCGCCGCGGCGATGTCGATCGATTTCATGGTGCCGTCAACAATGCGAACTCCTATTGTCTTTTGATCGCACGAAGATCCTGCATTCTGCAGCGGATCAATCCCGACAAGGCGGCGGCCGCGCGCAACTAACAAGCAACGGAGCAAAAGCCGGGCCAAATCGCCTGATGCTCCGCCGGGCGCAACCAGCAGAACGCGCGCGGCGGCCCTTCGGTATGAAAAACAGGCACTACCTGTTCGGCGCTCGCCAATGTTGTCGCAAACGCGCCATTGCACGGGAGCACAACGGCGGAACCCACCCGACAAATTGCAGCGCGTTCCGTTATTCATCTTTGCTGGCGATTGCCGCGATCAGTTCAAGGTTTGAATGGGGCTGCAGCAGACAGGCATTTTTGTTGCACTCATCGCCCTGAGCTCGTCCTGGCCTGCGTCAGGCAGATGTGGAGCACCGGGGCGTTGGCCGGCCACCTCAAGCTAGACGACGTGTAGAGAAAATGGAATGCAACGCGCGCGGGCTGACTGGTCGAAATGTTCAGGCCAGCGATTGCACGCTTCAGACGGATCGAGGATGGCCAGGCAATTTACTCGCAAGAAGCTGGAGCCGGTCCCTATTCCGGCAGACGAACGCTTGACCGGCCGCGCCGTGTGGGGAGCAACCATCGGAAATATTCTCGAATTCTACGACTTCGGGACCTATAGCTTTTTCGCTATCCCGATCGGTCAGGCGTTCTTCCCGGCAAGTGACCCGTTCGCCAGCCTTATGCTCTCACTCGCAACGTTCGGCGCGGGTTTTGTGACTAGACCGATCGGGGCTATCCTGCTCGGCTCGTACTCGGATCGTCTCGGGCGTCGACCCGCGATGACCGCCAGCTTTGCAATGATGAGCGCCGCGATCCTTGTGTTGGCGGTTACGCCCTCGTACGAGACAATAGGAATTGCCGCTCCGTTGCTGGTCATTTTTGCACGTTTGGTGCAGGGCTTCGCGCTTGGCGGTGAGGTTGGTCCGACGACCGCCTATTTGATGGAAGCGGCCCCGGCCGAACGGCGCGGTCTTGCTGTCTCGTTTCAGCCTGCCAGCCAACAGATCGCTGCGACGGCCGGCGCGTTGGTGGGCGAAATACTCTCCCTCACCATGACAAGCGAGGCACTCAATGCGTACGGATGGCGGATCGCGCTTTTGCTCGGCGCCGCTACGCTGCCGTTCGGACTCTGGTTGCGGAGCGCCCTGCCCGAAACGTTGCACCGCCCCGAAGCACCGGTTTCCGGCATTCAGCCTGTAAGGAGATCGCTTGCCGCTCGCCGCATCATGAGCTTGGGATTCGTCATTTTGGCCAGTTGCACGATCATCACCTACGTTACGGGATATATGACCACCTATGCGCTGAACACCCTGCAAGTTTCCGCGCCTCTCGCCTTTGGCGCCACGCTCATCAGCAATTCGGTAGGAATTGCTGCCGCACTGCTGGGCGGCTGGCTCGCAGACCGCGCGGGCCGCCGGCACATCATGATATGGCCGCAGATCACTGCCTTGCTGATCACTTATCCGGTGTTCTTCTGGATCTCCGAGAGCCGCAGTGCCCTCGCACTTCTCGGAGGCCTCGGCGCGCTCACCCTGATCGGAACGATTCCGTATAGCGCCTTCTATGTGAGTATGGCAGAAGGTTTGCCCAAGAACATTCGTGGTGGCGCCTTCGCGATGATCTACGCTTTTGCAATAGCGATCTTCGGAGGCACCGCTCAACCACTCGTCACCTTGCTCATCCACCTGACCGGGAACGCGCTGGCGCCCGCCTGGTACATGCTTGTCGCTAGCGCAGCCGGGCTCTGTGCCATGCTCATGATGCCCGAGACCGCCCCGCCGAAAATTCAGAGCACGAACAAGCGAAGCCCATCATAGCGCTCGAGAATGTGATCAGGGGTCCCTTCCGGCTCATATCGCGCGCCCCCTCACGTCGTCCGGGAAGAATGTAGATCGCCGCCTTTTGGCCGCCATGGGTCGTCGAGAGCACCGAGGGGATCCAGGATCTCGTCGAGGTTATCGGCGCCGTCAGACTGTCGGGCGCCCGCAACGCCTAGCAGGACGCGATCGACCAATCTCCTGGCACCCACGAAGCGAGGATGGCCCGTTTGTCCGAGATGCCAAGACCGGGTCCGAGCCGCCGTCCCCAGGATGCCCGAACACGATCCCTCCGTGAGGTCGACGTCACCAAGGATCTTCGGTTAAACGTCTTGACGTCTGGTCGGTGGCTGGTTCAGTGACACGATCGTCAACGCGGCGATCAGAAATGCCAGCCCGCAGCTGACCACGGCAGCTAGCTAAAGCTCCGTTTCCGGGCGCACCTCGTGATTACCTTCCTGGCTGTTCCAACAGCTGTTCAACGAAAGACCTCGAGAGCATTCCCTACGGCGGCTGGCTCCCCAGGCCAGATGAGGTGACGCCCCGCAGTAGCAGGGCTTGACGGTTCACCTAGCCACGTTTCAGACGAGCGACCAACCTATGGTCGATCCTAAGCTCGATGATATCGTGGGCATCTGATACCCCTCAGCCGCTTCTTGGCCCCTCTGTCGCTATGGCTGGTGAATTCATAAGTGGCCCCCGCGACTCCTGCGGCATCGACCGCGAACGCGACGTACAACCCAAGTCCTTCGACCATTCTCGTTAAATGGATCTATCACCAGGAGGTTCCAATTCGCTTTGGATTTTCAAGGAACGATTGGTCCCAATGAACGTCTCGGAGCGACTGCTCGCCCAGATCGATGCGCAGATCCACAGTAGCTCGGCGCGGGCGAAGATCCAAAGGCCGTCCGACAGCGGATCGATAGATTCCACCTCGCCGGCCTCAGCGGCCAGCCGGAGCGTCTTCGGCGCGCTTTAGGATCTGTGCGGCGTTGCTGAGGTGAGCCAGGGCTCGATCCCGTCCTCGGCGGGCTTGAACACCGGGATGCGGTAGTGCGAACGGATTGATGTGACGCGCGCGGGGGTTCAGCGATTGCCGTTGCCCGTCTTGAGGCCGTTGCGGTTGAGCAGGCCGGCAATCAGATCGTCGCTGGCGATCAGCACCAGCTGACGCACGGCTTGCATCATATCGGCAGAGGTGCTGTTACGCTGTCCGCGCCGGCGGTTCGGCAAGCGCAACTCGCTGTGGGCGCCACCCACCCAGTGAACGATGAGAACGATCTCCGAGGCCGCGTCGTCGATCTCAGCGGCGACTCGTGGATCAAGGTGCGCCCGATGCGCTTCTTGACACGGGCATCGGTCGTCGGCGCTGACCAGACGGTTCGCAGGTTGGAAGCCAAGACGCCGAGCGAGGCCGGAGCAACGCCGGGAGCAGGTGTCCTCGCATTATGCGCGGCAAGCTTGCCCTCGACCTCCGGCACGTGGACAAGTGCCCTGTCCCCGGCAAGCTCGCCAGCCGGTTCGCTGGGTCCGCGGCATCGTATTGCCGGAAAGCGCGGCCGGCGGCATAGCGCGCCTCTTCGAGGCCGCGACTGAGAGCATCGCGCAGCACCTGATCACGTCGTTCTCCGGCTTCCTTCGGCCGCGTTGCTGCGGCGATAGCTCCTTGGCCGACAACGCCGAGTAGTGCCTCCTCGATTGCATCAACGCGAGCTCCAACCCGGCTAGCGAGCTGCCTGAGGCTCTCCCTGCTGCGCTCGAGTTTCTCGCCGTTGGCAAGTGATAGGTCGCGCGCCCCAAGAACCCAAGACGTAGCGCCGGGACAACTTTGCTCGCGACGGCTGTCATTCGAGCAAGCTTGCAGTCTGATATCCTCGCCATAAGCAGTCAGATGGATCCTTTTACTGATGGCAATCGGAGCCATCAATGGGCCAGCGTGCTAATAGCCGCTGACCTGCCACTGCGTATTTCCTCCAGAAGGAGTTAGAGTCCGGCCCGAA
>NZ_LLYB01000051.1:0-41152 GCF_001440475.1 Bradyrhizobium lablabi
CGGCTCCGGCGGCCGCAGCGCCGGCAGCCGCAGGTGCCGCGGCAGCAGCGCCGACGGTCATCGTGCTGCACCCGATGCGGCCGCGTGAAGAACTGCTCGTGCTGCGTTCGGCCTGCGGCGCCGATGTCCGCTCGATTTGCGGCGGCGTCGCGCCGGGTGGCGGCCGGATCGTGCAGTGTCTGGCGACCAATGCCGCCCAGCTTTCACCGGCGTGCAAGGACGTTCTGTCCCAATTCGCGGCGCGATAATCACGCGCCTGCCGCGGCGGTCCGCCATTGATCCGGGGACCGCCGGTCACTCGCCGCCGCGAAAGGCGAGGATGAGCTGAATGAGCCGCACCGACAGCGAGACATAAATGATCGTCATCAGGACTTGGTACGCAATATGCCAATTGAGCCTGGCGAGCTTGTAGAGCCCGTCGACGAAGTTCAAGAACAGGAGAATGACGCCGAACAGCATGACGCCGCGGCCGATGAGACCGTGGCGCAGATAGCCGAACAGGACGATTGCCGGCTCGCTGCTCGAGACATGGGCGCCGGCGGAAACAATCAGCGTGCCGATGATCATCTTCTCGACGTGGGAGAATATTTCCTTGGAGAGCGGCTCGACACGTTCGGCATAGAACGACAGCCATTTGGCCCTGACCTGCGCCATGAGTTTCCCTCGAATTTTCCTTGAGTTTTTGCTGGGTTTTCTTGCAGCGACGAATGGGAGCTTCACTACAGCGGGTCCGCGATCAAGAAGCAAGGAGGCCGGCATGATCCGCGGATGATCACCTCAACGACCGGCCGCCACAACGAAGGGAGAAAACCGATGCTACGCACCATCCTGACGACCATCGCCCTGCTCTGCCTTTCGCAAGCCGCTTACGCGCAGGAGCTGACCGCCGAACAGCGCAGCGCCTGCATGGGCGACTACGAGAAATACTGCAAAGGCGTAACTCCTGGCGGCGGACGCATCATCGCCTGTCTCGCCAAGGAGAACGACAAGCTCACGCCCGCCTGCAAGAAGGTGCTCGCAGCCGCCGAGAAGAAATGAGACGGCCGGCATTCAGGCCGGCGGCGAAACGAGATCGACGTGCAGGCACGTCGCGAGGAAAAATCCGCAGAACCTTCTGAAGAATCTTTCAAAAGAAATTTTCAAGACCGAACATCACCAACACGGGTCCGGGAGACCAACATGCGTTACTTCTTGCTCATTGCATCCGCCCTTCTTGCCTTGGGCGCCACCATGACTTTTGAATCGACCGAAGCCAACGCCGCAGTATGCGCCGATGGTGTCGTTCGCGCCGGCTGCGCCGGGCCTCGCGGCGCGGTCGTCGTCCGCAAGCCGGCCGTGGTTTGCAAGACCGTGTGGGTGAATGGCGTGAAGGCTCGCCGCTGCACCTGAGTCCTCGGCACGCATCGTCGTCGAAACTGCCGCAGAGCGGACAACCGTTCGCGGACAGAACCGGCGGACGAATCAAAGGCTATCGGCGCCCGGTCCTGACGCGGTCAGGTCCGGCCCCGCGCCTGATACCTTCATCATTTTTCAGTAGCGCAAATATCCGGCGCGGATTAGTCTCCATCCCAAATTAGTAAGTATACTGTCGATTGGGAGGAAGACGTGCGCATCGCCGTCATTGGCGGAGGCCCCGGCGGCCTCTACTTCGCCTATCTCTGGAAGCGGCGTCATCCGGACGCCCATATCGACCTGTTCGAGCAGAACCCCGAAGGCGCGACCTGGGGGTTCGGCGTGGTGTTCTCCGAACAGGCGCTGGAATTCCTGCGCGCCGACGACCCCGAGACCGTCGACGCCATCACACCGCGGATGGAGAGCTGGAAGAACATCACGCTCAATCTTCGCGGCGAGAGCGTCGAGATCGACGGTGTCGGCTTCTCCTCGATCGGTCGGCTCGAATTGTTGACCATCCTGCAGCAGCGCGTGCGATCGGTTGGAGTCTCGGCGCGATATGACACCACGATCCAGTCGCTGGACGAACTTGCGGGGNTACGACCTGATCGTCGCCGCCGACGGGCTGAACTCGCTGGTGCGCCGCGGCTNTCGAGAAGGAATTCGGCGCCTCGGCTTCGCACTCCACCAACAAGTTCGCCTGGTACGGCACCAGCAAGCGTTTCGCCACGCTGTCGCAGACCTTTGTGAAGACCGATCGCGGCTCGTTCAACGCCCATCACTATCGCTATTCGCCTTCGATGAGCACGTTCCTGGTCGAATGCGATGCGGCGACCTGGCAGGCCTATGGCTTCGAGCACAAGACCATCGAAGAGTCGCAGGCGATCTGCGAGGAGATCTTCGCCGATGCGCTGGACGGCCATCCGCTGGTCTCGAACAAATCGGTGTGGCGCAATTTCCCCTGGATCTGGAACGAGAACTGGTCGCACGGCAACAGGGTCCTGATCGGCGATGCCCTGCATACCGCGCATTTCTCGATCGGCTCGGGCACGCGCCTTGCCATCGAGGACGCGATCGCGCTGACCAAGGCGCTGGAGGCGGAGACGGAAATTTCCGCCGGCCTCGCCCGCTACCAGGCCGAACGCAAGCCGATCGTGCAGAAGCTGGTGACGGCGGCGCGCACCAGCGCCGACTGGTACGAACGCTTCCCCGAACACATGAAGCTCGACCTGATGGATTTTGCCTACAGCTACATCACCCGTTCCGGGCGGATCGCCGACGCGCGGCTGCGCGCGATGTCGCCGGAATTCATGGCACGCTATGAGGCATCGAAGAAAATCGGGAGCCAGGCATGACGACGACGATTTCCGATTTGGTGCCGCGCGATAATCCGGGCGCACGTGAGATCGGCTTTGCGATCCCGGAGCGGTACAACGCCAGCCGCATCCTGTTCGACAATCTTGCCCAAGGCCGCGGCGACCGGCTGGCGCTGACCGGCCCCGGCGGCACGCGCACCTATGCAAAACTCTGCGCCGAGGCCGCGCAATGGGGACACGGCTTCCAGTCGCTCGGCCTCAAACGCGGCGACCGCATCCTGATGTTCCTCGACGACACGCCGGCCTATCCGGCGGCATTTTTTGGCGCGGTGCGCGCGGGCTTCGTGCCGCTGTTGATCAACACGCTGACGCCGCCGGACTTGTTGCAGTTCTATCTCTCGGACGCCGGCGCGATGGTCGCGGTCGCGGAGGCCGAGTTTACCCCGCGGTTCAACGCCGAGACCTGCAAGGACACGCCGCTGCAGACCCTGATCGTGGTCAATGGCGCGGCGGGCGACCACGCGGTGTCGAAGGCGCTCAATGCAGCGCAATGGCTGGAGAGATTCCCGGCCGATCTGCCCGAGGCCGACACCGGGCGCGACGACATGGCGTTCTGGATGTATTCGTCCGGCTCGACTGGACGTCCAAAAGGCATCGTGCATCTGCAGCACGACATGGCCTATAGCGAGCAGGCGTTCGCGCGCCATGTGCTCAAGCTCGGGCCTGATGATATCTGCTTCTCGGTGCCGAAGATTTTCTTCGCCTACGGTTTTGGCAACGCCATCACCTTCCCGTTCTCGGTCGGCGCGGCGACGCTGCTGGTGCCCGGCCAGCCGAAGCCGGCAACGATCTTCGAGGCGATCGAAAAATACCGGCCGTCGGTGTTCTACGGATTGCCGACGCTCTACACCTCGCTGACCAAGGCCGAGGGCGCGGGGAAGATCGATTTCTCGTCGCTGCGGATGGCGCTATCGGCGGCCGAAGTATTGTCGGCGGAAGTGTTCAACGGCTGGAAGACGCTGACCGGCCTTGAGATCATCGAGGGGTTAGGCTCGACGGAAGTCCTGCACATCTATCTCTCCAACCGTCCCGAGCAGAAAAAGCTCGGCGCTGCGGGCTTGCGCGTGCCCGGCTACGAGATCCTGCTGAAAGACAAGGACGGCCGCGAAGTCGGCGATAACGAGGAAGGAATCTTGTGGGTGCGCGGCGATTCCAACACGCCGCTGTACTGGAACCGGCCGGACAAGTCGGCCGAGACGATTCGCGACGGCGGCTGGATCTACACCGGCGACCGCTTCATGCGCGATGCCGACGGCTTCCATTTCTTCCGCGGCCGCGCCGACGATTTGATCAAGATTTCGGGACAGTGGGTCTACCCGCTCGAAGTCGAGCTGTGTTTGGCCGAGCACCCCGACATCCGGGAATGCGCCGTGTTCGCCGCCGAGCTGCCCGACCGGCGCATGACGCTGAAGGCCGTGGTCGTGATGAACAAGGGCGAGTTCGACACTAGGAACGCGACCAAAACGCTGCAGGATTACGTCAAGGCAAAACTGCTGCCCTACAAATATCCGCGCGAGATCACCTTCATCGCCGAACTGCCGAAAACCGGCACCGGCAAGATCGACCGCCAGGCATTGATGAAGATGTAGCAGCTGGCACCGTTCATTGCGAGCGAAGCGAAGCAATCCATCGCGCGGCATAACGGATAGATGGNTCGCTCCTCGCAATGACGGTCTTAACTCGTCAGCCCTGTAGCCCGGATGAGCGCAGCGACATCCGGGAACAGTGCCCGTGTGAATCCCGGATATCGCTTCGCTCATCCGGGCTACGGGAATGCCCTACCCCGCCAACCCCGTCCCACCATAGAGCCACGCCAGGTCCCCCTGCCATTCTGCTTGCGTCTTCGCACTCATGATCGCGTTGCGGATGCGGGCGTGCTCGCCGGCCGGGTGATAGATATGCTCGCCGATCGCGCGCGACAGCAACTGCACCTTTGCGGTGCGCGGAAAGCGCTGCGCGCGATAGGCTTCCAGCGCTGCCGCGTAATCATCATGGCTCGCCAGCATATGCGACAGGCACACCGCGTCCTCCATCGCCTGGCAGGCGCCCTGCGCAAAGTACTGCAGCATTGGGTGCGCGGCGTCGCCGAGCAGCGCGACCCGGCCATCGATCCAGCGCTCGACCGGATCGCGGTCACACAGCACCCACAGCCGCCAGTTCTTGCCGTGACGGATGATCTCGCGGGCACGCTCATGGATGTGTCCAAAACCCTTCAGCACCTCTTCGTCCGACACCGGCTTGCCGGCGACCGGCTCCGGCGCATCGTTGTGATAGGTGACGACGAGGTTGAACACCTTCCAGCCCGACAACGGGTAATGCACGATGTGGCATTTCGGACCGGCCCACAGCGTCGCCGCGTTCCAGCGCAAATCTTCGGGCATCTGCTCGGTCGGAATCACCGAGCGGTACGTCGTATGCCCGGAGACCCGCGGCGGCCCGTCCGCCACCACCTGCTTGCGAACGTTCGACCACAACCCGTCCGCGCCGATCAACAGCCGCCCGGTGACGCGTTCGCCATTCGAAAGCCGCGCCGTCACCGACGAACCATCCTGCTCGTACCCGGCCACCTCGCTGCTGACGCGCAGTTCGATCAACTCGTGGTTTTGGCAGGCGCGCAGGAAAACGCCGTGCAGATCGCCGCGATGCACGACGGCATAGGGATTGCGGAAGCGCGAACGAAATGCATCGCCGAGATCGACATGGGTGATTTCTTCCGCGGTGAGCGCATCCATCAGCCGGAGCTGATCGATATAGACCGCCATGTTTCGCGCGGCTTCGCCGACACCGAGATAATCGAAGGCGTGGAAGGCGTTGGGTCCAAGCTGAATGCCGGCGCCGATTTCGCCGAGCTGGGAGGCTTTTTCCAGCAGGATCGAACGGATGCCCTTTTGCGCCAGCCCGAGCGCTGCGGCGAGCCCGCCGATTCCGCCACCTGCGATGAGAACCGGCCCTGTGTCCATCAGTTCGATTTCCCGAGATGTTCGAGCGCGTCTTCGGCGCGCAGCGGCACGCGCGAGGCCTCGTTGTTGAGATCGACGAGTTGCGTCAGGAGCGCCAGCAGCGTCTTGCGGTCGGCCGGCTTCAGCGGCTGCAGCATCCTGACCTGCGCGCGCTCGACCGAGGACATGATGTCGCGCAGCACGATCGCACCCGCCTTGGTGAGATGGAGCAGTTTGACGCGCTTGTCCTCCCGCGAGGGTTTTCGCTCGATCAGCGCCTTGCTCTCCAGCCGCTCGATCACGTTACCCAGCGTCGAGCGGTCGAACGCGATCACCGCTGAGAGCCGCGTGGCGTCGATGCCGGGATGGGTATGGATCGCAACCAGCGCCGCATATTGCACCGGCGTCAGGTCGAACGCGCTGCATTCCTCGACGAAGATCGAAACCGCGATCTGCTGCATCCGCCGGAACAGATAGCCGGGCGCGGTGTAGACCGCGTCCATGGTGATGGGCGGGGGCTTACTCGGCATCGGCTTGCTTGTCCGGCGCGGCATCCGCGAACGCCTTCATTGCCTTGGCCGCGGCTTCGGCCTCGAGCAGGCGAGGAAAGCCCGATACGTCGACGCCGAAGCGCCGCGCATTGCCAAGCTGCGGCACCAGGCAGAGGTCAGCCATTGTCGGCGCTGCACCGAAGCAGAACGGTCCCTTCTCGCCCTTGATCAGGGCCTCGCAGGCGGAAAGGCCTTCGCGATTGGCCCAGGCCGCCCATTCCGTCACCTTCTCTTCCGCCACGCCGAGTTGCCGCAACCGCGCCAGCACCTTCAAATTTTGAACGGGGTGGATGTCGCAGGCAATCGCAAGCGCAAAGGCGCGCACCTTGCCGCGCTGCAGCGGATCCTTGGGCAATAGCGGCGGATTGGGATGCGTTTCGTCGAGCCATTCGATGATGGCGAGCGATTGGGTCAGCACGGTCCCGCCGTCGCCCTCCAGCGTCGGCACCAGCCCCTGCGGGTTGAGCACGAGATAGTCAGGCGCCATCTGTTCGCCCTTGCGAAGATGATGCGGCAGGTGCTCTGCCGTAAGTCCCTTGAGGTTGAGCGCGATCCTGACCCGATACGCCGCGCTGCTGCGGAAATAGCCATGCAGCTTCATCGGAACCTCCCGGTCTATTGTCATTACGCCCTGATCGGGCGGTCATTGACGCTACCCATATTGTAAGTATACTGTCAATCGGCAGAACCACAAAAATGACGGGAGGCTTGACCATGGAAGCCGTACAGAAGACCCCGGAGCGCGAGGCGTTCTACAAGAAGATCGACGGCGAAAATCTCTCGGCATTGTGGAACGTGCTCGGCGACCTCGTCACGCCGGAGCCGCGCAGCGCCTGCCGTCCGCATCTGTGGAAGTTCGATTCCATCCGCGACTACATGAACGAAGCAGGCAAGCTGATCACCGCCAAGGAAGCCGAGCGGCGGGTGCTGGTGCTGGAGAATCCGGGCCTCCGCGGCCAGTCGAAGGTCACGACCTCGCTGTTCGCCGGCGTGCAGATGGTGGTCCCCGGCGATGTCGCGCCGGCTCACCGGCACAGCCAGTCCGCGCTCCGTTTCGTGCTCGAAGGCAAGGGCGCCCATACCACCGTCGACGGGGAACGCACCGCGATGGAGCCCGGCGATTTCATCATCACGCCCTCGATGACCTGGCACGACCATTCCAACGAAACCTCTGAGCCGATGTTCTGGCTCGACGGGCTCGACATTCCGATGGTGCAGTTCTTCGATGCGTCCTTTGCGGAAGGATCGAACGAGGACCAGCAGAAGCTCTCCAAGCCTGCCGGCGACAGCTTTGCCCGCTACGGCCACAATTTGCTGCCGGTCGACGAGAAGCGCAAATCAAAGACGTCACCGATCTTCAACTACCCCTACAGCTACACCCGCGAGGCGCTGGAGCAGGCCAAGACCCGCGACGAATGGGACGCCTGCCACGGGCTGAAGCTGAAATTCTCCAACCCCGAAACCGGCGATTTTGCGATGCCGACCATCGGCACCTTCATCCAGCTCCTGCCGAAGGGTTTCAAGACCGCGCGCTACCGCTCGACCGACGCCACCGTGTTCGCCGCGATCGAAGGCAATGGCCGCACGCGGATCGGCGACCAGACCTTCGAATGGAGCGCGCGCGACCTGTTCGTGGTGCCGAGCTGGCACTGGGTCACGCACGAGGCCGACACCGACGCGGTGCTGTTCTCGTTCTCCGACCGCCCGGTACAGCAGAAGCTGGATCTGTTCCGCGAAGACCGCGGGAATGCGTGAGGTGTGAGACCGTAGGGTGGGCAAAGGAGCGCCAGCGACGTGCCCACCATTCTTGAGGAGATCGATTTGGTGGGCACGCTTCGCTTTGCCCACCCTACGCCCCACATCACCGCCAGTGCAGCAACCGCGCTTCCAGCACGTTGATCGCCTTCCCTACCGCGAGCCCGAACAGCGACAGGATCACGACGCCCGCGAGTAGCTGATCGGTCTGCATCAGATTGCCGGCCTGCAGCACGAACGCGCCGATGCCGAACTGCGCGCCGATCATTTCCGCGCTCACCACCAGCAGCAGCGCCACCGACGCCGTGATGCGGAACCCCGCGAGGATCGAGGGCAGCGCACCCGGCCAGACCACTTTGGCTACGATGGCATGGACCGGCACGTTAAAACTCTGCGCCATCCGGATCAGGTTGCGCGGCACCGCGTCGACGCCGCTATAGACCGAGATCGCGGTGGAGAAGAACACGCCGAGCGCAATGGTCGCGATCTTCGGCTCCTCGCCGATCCCGAGCCAGAGGATCAAGAGCGGCAGCAGCGCGATCTTCGGAATCGGAAACAGCGCCGAGATGAAGGTGATGCCGACGCCGCGCGCCAGCGTCGACAGCCCGATCGCAAAACCGACGATGACGCCCAGCACTGTGCCGATCAACCAGCCCGAGCCAATGCGCACGACCGACGCAAGAACGTGCTGCCAGAGCGTGCCACTGATGGCGAGCTTGTAGATCGCGACCGCTATCGCCGATGGCGGAGGCAGAAACAGCGGATTGACCCAACCCGCGCTGCCGGCGAGTTGCCAAAGCGCGATCACCAGCGCCAGCGCAATCCATCCCGAGACGCGCCCGCCGCCGGGCATAAACCCCGCGCCGCGAAAGGCGACCGGCCGCAGTGCGCTCGTGTCGTGTTTTGTACCCTGCGATGGCGCGCGCTCAAGCATGCTGCACCTCGCGCTCGGCATCGATCGCCTCGTCGCGGATCAGCGACCACAACTGGTCCTGCAAGGTCAGCAGCTTGCCGCGGGCGTCGCTGCCGCCGCGCTCGTCGCGGGTCATCGGAATCGTCACGACCTCGCGGACCCGGCCGGGCCGCCGCGACAGCACCACCACGCGGTCAGCAAGCCGCACCGCCTCTTCCAGATTATGCGTGACGTAGACCGCGCCCATCGCGCCGTCGGCAAGCAAGCGGATGAAATCCTCCATCAGCAATTCGCGGGTCTGCGAATCCAGCGCCGACAGCGGCTCGTCCATCAATAGGATCGCCGGCCGCACCGCCAGCGCCCGCGCAATGCCGACGCGCTGGCGCATGCCGCCGGACAATTGCTTCGGATAGGCGCCGCGGAAATCCGACAATCCCGTGCGGCGCAGCGCGTCGTCGACGACGGCGCGGCGTTCAGTGATGCCGAGGCCGGTATGGACCAGCGGAAACTCCACATTCGCCTCCACCGTGCACCACGGCAGCAAGGCAAAATCCTGGAACACGAAGGTGAGCGGATTGAGGCTGTCCGCCGGCGGCGCGCCGCGCAGCTCGGCGCCGCCCTCGCTCGGACGCAGCAACCCGCCAAGGATCGACAGCAGCGTGCTCTTGCCGCAGCCGGAAGGGCCAACGATTGCGACCACCTCGCCGGAGGCGACGGTGAACGACACCTTGTCGAGCACCTCCAGCGCGCCGAAGCGATGGCTGATATGGTCGGCGATCAGGTCCATGTGGTTCCTGGTTCGATGCCCGCCCCGCCATTGCGAGGAGCGAAGCGGCGACTTGTCCGCCGTAGCTCGAAGAGCGAAGGCGGAAGCAATCCATGCCTCGGCGCGGGGATAGATGGATTGCTTCGCTTCGCTCGCAATGACGACATTGGGTCCCTCAATCCGCCTTCACATATTCCTTGGCGATGATCGCATCCGCCGCAAATCCCTTGTCGACAAAGCCCTGCTCCTGCAGCCACGCGATCTGGTTGTCGACATTTTTCACATCGAGCTTGCCGTCGGGATCGATATAGGCGCAATTGCCGACCACCTGCTCGACCGGCAGATTGGTGTATTTGGCGATGATCTCGAGCAACGGCTTTGTCTTGTCGTTGATCTCGGCCTTGCCGTCCTTCACCGAGGCCAGGATCACATCGTGATACTCGCGGTCGGCGCGCACCAGCGCAGCCAACAGCTTGGTCACCAGCGCCTTGTTGCCCAGCGTCTTCGGCGAGGCGAACACCGCGCCCAACTGCCACGGGGTCTCGTCGCCGACCCAGCCGAGGAATTTGGCGCCATCGGAATCCACCAGCGCCCGCGCGGTGGAAATCGGCAGCAGCGCAGCATCGACGGTTTCGCCCTTCAGCGCGGCGGCTGCATTCGACAGCGACTGCAATGGCATTATTTTCACGTCCGCAAGCTTGAAGCCGTATTTGTCGGCGAGCAGGCCGAGCGAATAGTGAAAGGAGGAGCCGACCTGCGTCATCGCGATACGTTTGCCGGCTAGATCCTTCGGCCTCTTCAGCCCGGCCGCATAGGCGTTATTGCTGGCGAAATAGCCGATCAGGGGATAGCCGGCCTTCTCGCGGCTCATGCCGCCGATCACCTTTAGCGTGCCCTTGCCGGCGAGATTGTAGAGCCCGGCGGTAAACGCCGTGACGCCGAAGTCGACGTCGCCGGACGTCGTCGCCACCGCGATCGGCTGCGCTGCGTCGAAGAACTTCAGTTCGACGTCGAGCCCGGCCTCGCGAAAGTAACCCTTGTCCTGCGCGATGAACACCGGCGCCGACGACGACAGCCGGAGCACGCCGATTTTGGCTTTCAGCGCGTCGTCAGCCCGCGCGATCCCGCTTGCCGCCACCGCGAGCAGGCCTGCCAGCGCGAGCCGTGCAAATTTTGACATCCGGTTTCCTCCGCAACTCTTTTATAACCCCTTGGGCACGCTCTGGTCCCGCCCGATGAACGCGCCCTGTTGTTTCAACGTTTGTTGCAACTTTTCAACTGCAATGTGGCGCGGAATCGTATTTCCCGACAGCGCCTGCGCCGCAGCCAGACCCGCCGCCTCCCCCATCGCAAAACAGGCGCCGGAGACCCGCGCCGCCGACTGGCCCTCATGGGTCATCGAGGCGCAGCGCCCGGCCATCAAAAGGTTGTCTATGCCCTCGGGCACCAGCATGCGATACGGCAATTCGTTGAAGCCGCGCGATTCCGGGATCGGCGGGAACTTGAAGATCACATCGCCCGGGACATGCGCTTCGATCGGCCAGCCATTGACGCCGATGGAATCCTCGAACGAGGCGCAGCCGAGCACGTCCTCGCCCGACAGCATGTAGCCGCCGATCACGCGCCGCGTCTCGCGGATGCCGAGCTGCGGCGGCAGGTCGACGATGTAGGATCTTTCGAAGCCGGGCACCGTGCGCAGGAATTCGAATGCCTGCACCGCCTGCCGCCGCCCCTCGATCTCGCCGCGCGTCATCTGGTCGGGGTCGATCCCGCTGATCGCGCTGCCGTCCTCGCGCGCGAGCTGGGTGAAATTGACCCGCCATTCGATGCCGGAACGCTGCGGCCGCACGATGGCGGACTTGCGCGGAAAGCGATGCGTGCCCGCGGCCTCGGCCTTTTCCATCAGCGCCGGGATCGTCCGCCAGGCATCGCCGGCCTTCTCGGGATCGATGCCGTTGAGACGCAGCATCATCGACGGGTAGAGCATGCTGCCGGCATTGTCGCCGAGCTCGAACGGCGCGCCCGCCCAGGCGGCGAGATCGCCATCGCCGGAGCAATCGATGAAGATGCCGGCGCGCACCGCCTGGCGGCCCGCCTTGGTCTCCACCATCAGCGCATGGATGCGCCTGTCATCATCCATCACGACGCCGGCGCCAAGCGCGTGAAAGAGAATATCCACCTTGTGCGCGGCCAGGAGGTCGTCGGCCGCGATCTTGTAGGCCGCCGTGTCATAGGCCTGCGCAAAAATCTTACCGAGGATCAGATGCGGCGCGTTGAGCCCGTCGAGCCGGTCGATGCGCGCCAGCAGATCGGAGGCAATCCCCTGCACCACCCGATGCATCCCGCCGTGGACGTTGGCATGCAGCCCGCAGAAATTCGTCACGCCCGCGGCGGTGCCCATGCCGCCGAGAAACCCGTAGCGCTCGATCAACAGCGTCCGGCGGCCCGCGCGTGCGGAGGCCACGGCGGCAGCGATGCCGGCTGGCCCGCCGCCGAGAACGGCCACTTCATATTCGCCATAGATTGGCACCTGGCGCGCGGGTTCTTCGATCGTTTTGGCCGACACTGGTCGCCTTCCGTCCCTGTTCTTGTTGGGGAGCACTATGAATTGATGCGTAACAGACTACAATCCAGCAAATTGCGCGATCAGCTTTCTCGAATCGTGAAAAGTGGATGGATACGCTCACCAACCTTCAGGCCTTTCTGGCCTCGGCCGAGGCTGGCGGCTTTTCCGCCGCGGCCCGCAAGCTCCATGTTTCGACTTCAGTCGTGTCCAAGCGGGTCACGCAGCTCGAAGCCCAGATCGGCATCGCGCTGTTCCGCCGCTCGACTCGCCAGTTGCGGCTGACGGAGGCGGGCCAGCGCTATCTGCATCGCGCGCGTGGCGTGGTGGCCGACGTCGGTGACCTGCTCGCGCGCATGGGCGAGAAAGACAGCGACCTGGTCGATCACCTCCGTATCAAGGCCCCCACCTCGCTCACCATCGCCCGGCTTGCCGATGTGTTCAGCGCCTTCCAGACCCAAAACCCGCGACTGAAGCTTGAAATCGTGCTGATCGACCGCCCGGTAGATCCAGTGACGGAAGGCTTCGACATCGCCATCGGCGCTTTCCCGCATTCGTTCGGCGGCGTCGTTGACGAGCCGCTCTGTTCGCTCAAGCGATTGCTGTGCGCCTCGCCGGCCTATCTCGCCGAGCATGGCGTGCCACGGCATCCGCGCGAACTGGTCGATCATCAGTGCCTGAGCTTTCTGCCTACCGGATCGGAATGGACTTTTGACGGCCCGCGTGGCCGGACCAGCATCCAGGTGCGCCCGCTATTGAGCTCGAACGAAGGCCACGTGCTGGTGAAAAGCGCGATCGCAGGCAATGGCATTGCCTTGCTCTCGCACTATCTCGTTGCGGACGCGCTGGGCAGCGGCACGTTGCAGGCCGTGCTGCCGGATTTTGTGATTCCCGAACTATGGGTCAAGGCGGCGATTCCCGAGCGGCGGGTCAACGCCGCCGCGGTGCAGGCGCTGCTGCAGCAATTGAAACGCGCGCTCGCGCCGGCGCTGTAGAATAGCGCTTACGTTCCGACCTGCAGCGGCGAGGTCAGCTTGCGCAGCGCCGCGATCACCGAGAGCGCGGTGATGCGGCCTGTCCTTGGATTTTCCGACGGCACGTTCTCGATCGACATCGTGAACGACGCCGAGTCCGCCTCGACCCTGATCTGGTGACAGTTCCGTGTCACCGCCGGATCGGCCCAGATTTCGATCGTCGTGCGATCGGGACCGATCCCGGCCAGCGACAACGCCGCGACCACGTTCACATTGGCCGGAAAGGCCGCGGCCGCATCGCGCGCCGAACCCTTGAAGACGCAGAGCGCGGAGGTCAGCCCCTCCACGGAAATCCGATTCGCGACCAGGTAAGGCGCACCGGCAAGACCGTTCGGCGGCTTGCGCGTGACCATCTGCACCGAGCTGATCGTGCCTTCGGCGGCGGCCGAAACCGCATCGAAGCCGATCAAGGCGCCGGTCGGCACGATGATCTGACCACCATGCGCCCGCGCCAGATCGACCAGATCGGGACGCGGCAGCAGCGCGCTGGCGCTCAGCACCATGACCTGCTTGCCGGCGGTGAGCATCGGCCGGCAGATCTGATCGAGGATATCAGCCGGCGCGCACTCGACCACAAGATCGGCATGGTCGGGCAGATCATCGAGCGCGACCAGCGGACAGACGATGCCTTCGCGATCAAGCCAGGCTCGCGCCTTCGCTTGATCCCTCGTCGTGATCGCTGCGAGAGAAAGGCCCGGCAGCCCCTGCGCCAGCTTGTTCGCCACGGTTCGGCCGATCTCGCCCAGCCCAGCGATGGCGACGCGTTTGGATTGCAAATTAGATACTCCCGCAGCTGACATTATTGGATACAGCGGCGCCGAAGTCTATGCGTTGCGTCCCCAATTCGTCGCCAGCTTCTCCGCAAACGACGCCAGCCCTTCCGATGATTCAGCGGTCTGCCACCCTCGATGCGGAGAGCTCACATCGGTTTGCCGACCTACGCGCGACGACGTCCCGCGTTGCCGTCAGGCGGCCGCGCGAATGGTCTGCAGAAAGTCGCTGACATTGCTCTTCAGCGAAACGGCCTGCTGCCGAAGCGCCGCCGCAGCCGTAAGAGCGGCTTCGGCACCGGCATCGGTCTCGCTGGCCACCGCGCGCACGTCGCTCATTTCCTGGGTGACCGCGGCGGTTCCGCTTGCCGCCTCCTCGACATTGCGCGCGATGTCGCCTGTTGCAGCGCCCTGCTCCTCGACTGCGGCGGCAACCGCCGACGCGATCTCGGCCATTTCCTTGACCGTTGTACCGAATTGCGTAATCGCCGCGACAGTTTCGCCGGTGGCGCTCTGGATAGTTGCGATCTGGCTGGCGATCTGTTCCGTCGCCTGCGCGGTTTGGGATGCGAGATTTTTCACCTCGCTGGCGACGATCGCGAATCCTTTGCCGGCGTCGCCGGCCCGCGCCGCTTCGATCGTCGCGTTCAGCGCCAGAAGGTTGGTCTGGCTCGCGATCGCCTGGATCAGCTGAACGATGTTGCCGATCCTTTCCGCGGCGCTGGACAGCCCGCTGATCAGTTCGGAGGTCCGCTGCGTCTCGCCCGTTGCCCTGCTCGACACCGTAACGGAGCGCTGCACCTGGCTTGAGATTTCACGGATGGAAGCGGCGAGTTGCTGGGTCGCGGAAGCAACCGTCTGGACATTCATCGACGCCTGCTCGGCGCGGGTCGCAACCGCTTCCGCAAGCCCCCGGCCGCGTTCCGCAACCCGTGCCAGTTCCTCGGCGCTGCGGCCCATCTCCTCCGCGCGGCCCCCGACGCCCGTAATCACGCCCTGCATGCCCTGCTCGAAGCGGCTGGCGAGCTCAGACATCATGCGCAGGCGGTCCGCCTCGGTTGCGTCGTGTTGCGCCGCAACTTCCCGTTCCATGCGGCGAACAGCCAGCGCGTTTTCGCGGAACACCTCGACAGCTCGCGCCATGCGGCCGATCTCATCGCGCGACTCGCCACCCGGAATCGCATCGTCGAGCTCGCCCGCGGCAAGCGATTGCATCCTGTCCGTCATGCGGCGGATCGGACCGGAGACGCTGGCGCCGATCAGCCACGCCAGCACGGCGCCCAAAAGGAGAGCTCCGGCCGCGCTGACGATCACCGTCTGCTCCGTGTGCCGAACCGCCGCGGCGGTCTTCTCACCCTGTTCGGCGCGCACCGCGCCAAGTTTCGTGTTGATCTTGTTGACCTGCTCGTCGATCGCGGCACTGGCTTTCACCAGATCGGCTTGCTTCGCACGCAGATCGCCGGCAACCTTGATCACCTCGTCCAGCGCCGCGGCGTCAGCGGTGATCGCGGCCTTCAGTGCCGCAACCAGCGACTTTAATTTGGCATCTCCTGTGCCGGCAATTTCGGCCTCGGTGTCCGCGATTGCGAGCTGGACGTAGGTCAGCGCGAGTTTGGCGTCGTCGGCATCCGCCGTCGACAGCGTGTTCCCATAGCGCATCACGGTGATCCGCAACCCGTCGACGACGGCGGCGAGCCGCATCGGGTTGACGAGCCGTTCCGGATCGGACCGGTTGGCAAGCGCGACCTGGATGCCGCCGACATTAAGCCCCGCGACGGCGCCATGGGCGTCAGTTTTGGTCGTGGCGGCACGCAGCCGGTCGACGGCCTCCGCCGCGGCCGCAAACGAAGACCGGTAGGTCTCCAGCGCTGTCCGCACCGGGCCGACGCCCTCCGCGATGGTCGGCAAGGTGCCGAACTGTCGTTCGATCTGATCGGCCAGCTGGCCGACGCCCGCGATCGCCTGCGCCGCGGCATCCTTGTCGCCGACGTTCCAGGTCCGGATGAATTTCTCCACCGCGCCGTTTGCGCTGAGCAGCGCGGCGCGCACCTGCGACATGCCGGCGTCTCCGGCGGCGCTGGTCACGAGTTCGTTGACGGTTCCGCCGATTCGCTCGACCTGAACCATGGCGAAGCCGCCGAGAACGACGAGAAAGCTCAGAACCAGCGCGAAGCCGCCAAATACCCGCGGACGGACACCGATCCAGGACATCATGGAAGGCAGTTTCATTGTATTCCCGAAAGCTCCTAACGAGTGGACCGAATAGCGGCGATCAGATCCTTGCCGAAACGCTTTTCGAATTCCTGATCGAGCGGCTTGAGCGCGTCCAGGAAAGGCTGGCGGTCAATCTTCTCGATCACCTCCATGCCGTTTTTGCGCACTTGTTCGAGCCTTGGGGCGTCAAGCTCGGCCTGCCAGGTCACCTCAGCCGCCGCCTTGGCGGCCGCGATCAGCACCGCCTGGTCGCCAGGATCGAGCTGCTCGAACATCGCGCGATTTGCGACGAAGGCGATCGGTGCGAAGAAATGCCCGGTGAGGGTGAGGTATTTCTGAACTTCGTAAAACCGGCTGTTGGCGATCGTCGGCACCGGATTTTCCTGGCCGTCCAACCTTCCGTCCTTCAGCGCGGCGTAGACCAGCGGAAACTCCATGGGCATCACTTCCGCGCCCAGCGCCTTGAAGGTCATCGGATAGATCTCGTTCGGGATAACGCGGATCTTGAGTCCCTTGAGGTCGGCGGGCGTCCGAATCGGACGCCTGGAATTCGTGATGTTGCGAAAGCCCTGCTTGCCAAACGCCAACAAGGTCAGCCCTTTGTCGGCGAATTTGGCGGCGATCGCCGCGCCGATCGGGCCTTGCGCGACCGCCTTGGCATGCGCCACGTCGCGAAACAGGAAGGGAACGTCGAACACGCCCAGTTCGGGAACGACCGAGCTGACAACCCCGCCGGAGATCACCGCCATATCGACGGCGCCGGATCTGGTCGCGGCAAGAACCGTGTTTTCGCTGCCCAGCGCGCCGCTCCCGCGGTAGTCGACGACGAGACGCTTGCCGGACAGCGCCAGCAGTTTCTGACGAAACTCGTCCGAACCGAATTGCTGCGGAGCCTGCGACTGCGAGTTGAATGCGAGCGAGATCAACCGGGGCGAAGCGATAGCCGGACGTGGCAACAGCAGCGTTGACGCTGCAATCATCGATCCCGCTAGCCAAAATCGTCTCGACTGTCCGCGCATGTCACACCATTGCCTTGGCCGTGATCGCAGACCTACCAAACAATTATGGTTAAGGTCTTAAGGAGGCCTGCCCTTTCGACCAAAGGAGCGGCCCGTCGCGCGACGGGCAATTCTCGAGTGCTTCTGGACGGAGTTCCGGCGCCCTGGCTGCGGCTGCATGCGCGTCCTTTTTGGCGCACGCGCCCTAAGGGTGCATTGCCGACCTGCTAAGCCTTGCCTCCCCAATTCGCCGTTCGCTTCTCCGCAAACGACGCCAGCCCTTCCGACGCCTCGCTGGTCTGTCGCCGCGCGGAATGCATCTTCACCAGCCGCGCATACGCCTCGTCGTCGACGCTCATGCCGCCGAACGAGCTCTCCATCGCCAGCCGCTTGGTTTCGGCCAGCGCTTCGGGGCCGTTGGCCAGCAACTGCTCGACGACCTTGGCCCCGGCCGCCTCCAGTTCGGCCAGCGGCACCACTTCATGCACCAGCCCGATGCGCCGCGCCTCCTCCGCACCAAAGCGTTCGCCGGTCAATGCGTAGCGGCGGACCTGGCGGACGCCGATGGCGTCGCAGAGTTGCGGGATGATGATGGCGGCCGTCAGTCCCCAGCGCACTTCGGTGATCGAGAACATTGCATTGTCGGCGGCGACCACGACGTCGCAGGCCGAGATCACCCCGGTGCCGCCGCCGAAACAGCCGCCCTGCACCAGCGCCACCGTCGGGATCGGCAGCGTGTTCAGCCGCTGCACGGCCTCGAACGTCGCCCGCGACACCGCCTCGTTTTCCTCAACCGATTTCGGCCGGACGCCGTTGATCCATTTCAGATCCGCCCCGGCCTGGAAATGCTTGCCGTTGCCTTTCAGTACGACAAGGCGAAGATTCGGCTTCTTGCCGAGTTCATCCATCGCCGCGAGCACGCCGTTGATGAGCCCGGCGTCATAGGCGTTGTTCACCTCGGGGCGATTCAGCGTGACGGTGGCGACGCCACGCGCGTCGAGATTCCACAAGACAGGATTGGCAGTCATGGGCGGCCCTCTTGTTCGGCATGTTGTTATGCCGAACCATAGGCCGGGATTGCAGGCGCTGTCACGACCGCCGAGTTATCTTCGGCCGTACCGCCGCGTCATGTCTGCCCTGTCGGCGAACGATGTCCGCCGCGGGCCGATGGCCTCGAATTGCGCCTTCTGCTCATCACTCAAGGTCACATAGAAGTCATCGAGCGCGGTGCGCACCTGCTTCACCGCCTGCAGCATAACATCGAGCCGCTTGCCGGCCGACGCGAGCCGCGCGGACGGCGTGCCGGCTTCCTCGGGCCGGCACGAGGCGTTCAGCATCTCCCTGGCCTTGGCGCTGGCGTTCTGCAGGGCTGTAAGGCCGGTGCGTTGCACGTCGGTCGGACGCAGCCGCGCATCGAGTTCCTCCGTCGGCCAGCTCAAGCCCGTTGATTGCGCGACGTCGCAGGCCCGCACCAGCGATCTGCTGCGGCGCCTTTCGGCTTTCCGCTCCTGTTCTTCCGCGACCGCGTTCAGCCGCGCCTTCTGCTCGTCGTTCAGAAGACTGTAAAGCTTGTCCAGCGGCGCCTGCACGGTCGCAACGCCTGCAATCATTGCTTCGATGCGCTGTTGCATCGATGCAAGCCGGCCGGACGCCGTCAACGCGATCGACGTCGGGCACGCCGCCTTGATCTTCTGTGCCGATGTCACCGACGCATTGGCGAGATCGTCGAGCGCTGCGCGCTGCACCTCGGTCGGCTCGATCGTCTGCGCGATCAGATCGATCGGCAGTCCTGCGATTTCGCGACTGTCCTCGCCGCACAACAGCGCCAGCCGGTCCGGTCCGGCGTCGGGAGAGCCACGCGGCGGCAGGTAGCCAGTCAGGCCCTGATAGTCGTAAGGCCCGAACAGGCCGGCATAAATATCGTCGTAGCCATAGTACCAGAACGGCGCGCCTACATTCGGCCCCCATAACGTGTAGTCGTAGATGTCGTAATAGGCGAACGGCCAGAACAGCGGCCCGACCCAGCCGTACCCGCCATTGCCGTGCCGCCACCAGCCGCCGCCCCTGCCACGCCCATATTGCCACCCAGCCAGCGCGGCGCCCGCGGTGACGCTGGCCCGCATGGCGGGACTATGGAGAGCGGCGGTGTGACGATAGCTCCGAGCGAGTGCGCGCGAGTTCAGCGCACGGCCGCCACCGGCGAAGTTCATGCGATGCGCGGAGAATGAACGGTGTCCGGAGAAGGAGCGGCTATGCGCCCTGCCGTGAAAATGACCGCCATGGTGCCGCCCGCCGAAATGATGGCCGTGACCATGACCGCCGCCGCGATGGCCGCCACCATGATGACCACCGCCATGACCGCCGCCGCGTCCACCGCCGTGGCCGCCGCCATGACCGCCTTTTGCGATCGCGAAATCCGCCACGCACAGCGCCATTGCGAACACAATGGCGGCAATGCCCAATACGATCCTTGACATGGCACGTCCCCTCATCGTCGCACGTCCCATTGTCGCTATGCCGCAAGCTTGACGGCATCTGGATGAACGCCGACTGAACAGCAGGGTTCCCTCAGGCGCCAAGCCAGCAGTGCCGAGGCCGCGCCCGCCGCAACCCGCCCTGTGCGGCGGGCCGGTTGCGCCCGATCAAGGCTTGTGAAAACTAGCAAGACTATTTCCCCCAGCAGGATTTCCCATCCATGCGTATTTGTATTTTCGGTGCGGGCGCCGTCGGCAGCCATTTTGCGGTGCGGCTCGCGCTGGCAGGACACGACGTTTCCTGCGTGATGCGCGGCCCGCATCTGGATGCGGTGAAAGCGAACGGGCTGACGCTGCGGGTTGGAGATGGCGAGTTCAAGGCGAAGGTGCGCGCGTCCAGCGATCCCGCGGCGCTGGGCCGGCAGGACGCCGTCATCTGCACACTGAAGGCGACGGGCCTCTCCAGCCTCGCTGGCAGCCTGCAGCCGCTGCTCGGCGACGACACGGCGGTCGTCTTCGCGCAGAACGGTATTCCCTGGTGGTACGATATCGGGCTCTCGCAAAAACATCCGCTGGTGCCGGATCTCGCTTTCCTCGATCCCGGCGGACGCCTGCGCGCGGCGATCCCGAAACAGCGCATCGTCGGTGGCGTCGTTTTCTCATCGAATGAAGTCGTCGGACCGGGCGTGGTCGCGAACCTGTCACCCGAGCGCAACCGGCTTCTGATCGGCGAGTGTGACGATCGCGCCAGCGAGCGGGTTGCAAGCCTGCGCGTGGCGCTGAACGGAGCGTCCATCGACTCGCCCGACGTTACGCAGATCAGGGAGACGATCTGGTCAAAACTGCTGACCAACATGTCGATGTCGGTGCTGTGCCTCCTGACCGGGCAGACCGCGCGCGCCGTCCGTGACGATCCTGATCTTGCCGACATCGTGCCGCGCCTGCTCGACGAGGCCAACAGCATCGCGCAAAGCTGTTTTCCCGAGGTCAAGCGCGTGACCCGCTCCGGCCCCGCGCCGGATCACAAGCCGTCGATCCTGCAGGACTACGAACTCGGCCGCGCCATGGAGATCGACGTGCTGGTCCGCGCGCCCGCCGCCTTCGCCCGCGCTGCCGGACTTTCGACACCGTTGCTCGACATGATGGGTGCGCTCGCCATCCGCCAGGCGCGCGACAAGGGGTTGTATCGAGGCTAACCAGTCGACTTGACGCGGAGCCGATCAGATGGCCTGCAATCCCAGCCGCTGAAACAGCTTCCGGTCAGCCTCGTCCTCCGGATTGCCGGCCGTCAGCAAGGTGTCGCCGACGAAGATCGAATTCGCCCCCGCAAAGAAGCAAAGCGCCTGCATCTCATCGCTCATCGCCGAACGCCCCGCCGAAAGGCGGACATATGATGTCGGCGTCATGATGCGCGCGAGCGCAACGATCCGGACAAATTCGATTGGCGCGATCGCCGCTGATTCCGCAAGCGGCGTGCCGGCGATCGGAATCAGCATGTTGATCGGAACGCTTTCCGGCGGCTCCGCCAGATTTGCGAGCGTCACCAGCATGTCGACGCGGTCGGTTTCTTCCTCGCCCATGCCGAGGATGCCACCGCAACAAACTTTCATGCCGGATTGCCGGACATTCTCCAGCGTGTCGAGACGATCGGCAAACGTACGCGTCGCGATCACCTGGGGGTAATAGCGCTCCGACGTATCGATATTGTGGTTGTAGTAATCGAGACCTGCCGCACTGAGGCGGTCCGCCTGCGCACGGTCAAGCATTCCCAGCGTCATGCAGGTCTCGAGCCCGAGCGCCTTCACCGCACCGACCATTTCAACGATGGCATCCATGTCTCTCGGCTTTGGGTTACGCCACGCAGCGCCCATGCAATAACGTGTCGCACCGCCGTCCCGCGCCTTACGCGCCTCGGTCACGACCCTTTCGACGTCCATCAGCTTCGAGGCGGCAAGTCCGGTCGAGTGATGCGAGGACTGGCTGCAATAGCCACAATCCTCCGGGCAGCCGCCGGTCTTGATGTTGAGGAGCTTGCTCAGTTGCACGCGATTGGGATCGAAATTCTGCCGGTGAACGGACTGTGCCCGGAACAGGAGATCATTGAACGGTAACCGGTAGAGTGACCAGGCTGCCTCTCGCGACCACGCCGCTGAACCAGCAGACGGCGCTGCGGCGCTCAACGTTTCATCCCGTGCTTCGAGCATCCTTCAATTCTCCAAATTGCGTCGCATCCGGCCGTCATCGCACGGTGGCGCGGCCCGCACCAGCGCCACTGCGCTGCGCCTGCAAAAAGTTGATTGCAGATGCAATCGGACATTGACCATACAGTGGCGGCCGTATCACTCTTGCGCACATCAAAGAAAAAGAAGCAGGCGGGAACCAAGCATGCACGTCAAAGGCAAGGTCTGTGTCGTAACGGGAGCCGCCAGCGGCATCGGTGAAGCGGTAGCGCGCGCCTATGCGGAAGCCGGCGCGCGCGGCGTCGTGGTCGCCGACCTCAAGACTTCACGCGAGAAGCTCGCCAAGGTCGCCGGCGATATCGACGGGCTGCCGATCACGGCCGATGTCGGGCTGGAGGAAGACATCCAGGCGCTGATCGCCGCGGCCGAGGACAAATACGGCCCGGTCGACGTGTTCTTTTCCAACGCCGGGCTGTCACGCAAGGGTCAGGAGACGGCATCGGACGCCGATTGGGACGTGAGCTGGCGCGTCCATGTCATGAGCCATGTGTTCGCGGCGCGCGCGCTGGTGCCCGGCATGCTGGCGCGCGGCTCCGGCTATCTCCTCAACACCGCTTCCGCGGCGGGCCTGCTGGCGTCGCTGAACTCGATGCCCTACGGCGTCACCAAGAATGCCGCCGTGGCGCTCGCCGAACATCTCGCCATTCAGTATGGCGACCGCGGCATCCGCGTTTCCGTACTGTGCCCGCAGTCGGTGCAGACAGCCATGACGACACCGGGCCCTAGCGCCGCGCGGGTCGACGGCGTGCTGCAGCCGCCTGAAGTGGCGCGCATGGTGATCGAGGCGATGGCGGAAGAACGCTTCCTCATCCTGTCGCATCCGCAGGTCGCCGAATACATGCAGCGCAAGGCTTCCAACCGCGACCGCTGGCTCACTGGCATGCGGCGGCTGCGCGACAAGATCTACGGCGCGCCGCAATCAGCTTGAGGTTTTCGGCGCGAACGGCGCGAGTATTCCAGTGTAATTCTTCACGCCCGGCGACGCGTAGGAGCCACGCCGCGACGTCGTCAACCTCAACCCGGCCAGCGCCTCGGCCTGCTTCACCGCCGCCGCGACGCCATCGACGACGGGCACGCCGAATTTCCGCGACAGTTTTTGCGGCAGATCGGCCATGCCGGCACAGCCCAGCACGATCGCTTCCGCACCCTTGTCGAGCGCGCGGGCAATCTCGGCTTCAAGCTTAGCTTCCGCACCCGAGCCGGGCTTGTCGAGATCGAGCACCGCGACATCGCACGCCGTGACCTGCGCCCTCTCCGCGAAACCATAGCGGCGCACGAGCTCTTCCAGCGGCACGATCGAGCGCGGCAGCGTGGTGACGACGGCGATGCGCTTGGCGATCTGGCCGGCCGTCACCAGCGCCGCCTCGCAAATGCCGACCACCGGAAAGCGCGCGGCGGTCCGTGCGGCGTCGAGGCCGGTGTCGTCGAAGCACGCGACAATCGCCGCATCGGCATCCGGCGCATTGATCAGCGCTTGGATCAGGCCGGGCACCGCGAACGCCTCGTCGTAATAGCCTTCGATCGAGACCGGCCCCGTCGACGATGTAACGGCGATGATCTCGGTGCCGGATGCGGCGACAGCGCGCGCGGCGGCGCCGATCGTTTCGGTCATCGAGGTAGTTGTGTTCGGATTGACGATCAGGATTTTTGTCATTGATACATCGTAATGGGTATCGAGCGTCGCGCAAACTTTATCATCCGTCGTCCCGGCCTTGAGCCGGGACCCATACGCCGCAGCCACGCGGAAAGGCACCAAGGGAGACGGCTTTCCCTAACAAGGCCGTCCTGTGGTTATGGGTCCCTGCTTTCGCAGGGACGCCGTCGGAGCACTTAGCTCACGACCTCGTCCACCCACGCCGCAAACGCATCCAGCGCCTCATCCATCACCGCGCGATCGTTCCGGCCCGAGCTCTTCAGCACATGGAAGGAATGGTCGGCGCCATCGAGCAGATGCAGCGTCGCCCGCGACCCCAGGTCTTTGACGACAGGCTTGAGCAAGCTCAATTCCGCCAGCGCATCGCGCGTGCCCTGCAGGAACAGCATCGGTATCTTCACATCCGCGAGGTGCACGGCGCGCTCGCTGGAAGGCTTTCCGGCCGGATGCAAGGGAAAGCCGAGAAACGCCAATCCGCGAACGCCGGCCAAAGGCGACTTCGCCTGCGCCTGCGATGTCATCCGCCCGCCGAAGGATCGGCCACCCGCAATCAACGGCAGCACGGGAAAGCGTCGCCCGGCTTCCGCCACCGCCGCCCGCACCGTGGCGTGTGCGACCGCAGGCGGATCGGGCCGCTTGCTGCCTTTCTCCATATAGAGAAACTGATAGCGCAGCGTCGCAATGCCGCGTTGGCCGAGACCCGCGGCCACCGTTTCCATCGACGCATGGTCCATGCCCGCCCCGGCCCCGTGCGCAAACGCGTAACAGGCGCGGCATTGCGGCGGCTCGATCAGCAGCGCGGAAACTGTCTGATCGGAGCCCACCTCGATATGAATGCGTTCCGCCGCGGCTGTCGTCATGTGAACTGGCTGACATTCAATTGCATGGTCGGCACTCTATACTGGAATACTGGAAAAAGCCGGACCCGCGAGATGAACCGACCTAAATCACCCGAGCGCGAAGAGCCGGATTCATGGACAGACCTGTGACGCCACTATAAGATGGAATCATATTCAATCGCACGCCGAGGGTGATTCGCCTTGCGGCGTTTTTTGATAACAGACGGATATTGCGCGCGAGCGGTGCAGTTTTTGCAAAGGGGGCAAGCCATGTGGGGCAAGAGGACTGCGACCGGCAAGAGGATCACAAAAATCGTGATCGCGCTGGCGGTCGTCGGCATCGGTTACGTCGCCTTCAAGGACGACATCGCCAAGCTCTGGCAGGATTTCCACGTCAAGCTCGTGGAGCATCCGACGCCGAAGAAGACCGTCTGGCTCGATCAGGGTGTCGATAAGGAAACGCTGAGCTGGTTCTATCACAAGGATCAGGGAACGCGGACCTTCGGCTTTCCCTTCAAATGGTTCATGGCGCTGGAGCAGCCGACAATTCCCTGGCTGGTGTTCACCAATCCCGGCATGTTCAGCGACCCCGCCTATCTCGATCGCTACGGCTTCATTGCCGACACCGTCATATCAGGCAAGACGGCGCTTCCGATCGGCTTCGCGGAAGGGACCCCGATGCTGGACCCGACCGGGGCGCCATGGAAGAACCCGCGCGACAAGAAGGACATGAACGGCGTCGGCCTGACCTGCGCGGCCTGCCACACCGGCAGCTTCACCTATAACGGCACCGCCGTCGTCATCGACGGCGGGCCGGCGCTCACCGATCTGTTCAAGATGAAGCAGGGCATGGGCATCTCGCTGTTCCTGACCCGTTTCTGGCCCGGCCGCTTCAGCCGCTTCGCCGACCGCATCCTGGGAGAGGACGCCTCCGTTGACGACCGCGAGACGCTGAAGACCCAGCTCGACCAGGTTCTCAAGCAGTACAAGCGGGTCAAGGATCTCGAAGAGCGCGTCGCCTCCCAGAGCATCCTGGAGGGTTACGGCCGGCTCGATGCGCTGAACCGGATCGGCAATCAGGTATTCTCCATCGACCTGAACAAGCCGGAGAACTATGCCGGCTCCTCCGCGCCGGTGCATTTCCCCCGAATCTGGAATACGCCGTGGTTCGACTGGGTCCAGTATAACGGCTCCATCATGCAGCCGATGGTGCGCAACGCCGGCGAATCGCTCGGCGTGTCGGCCGAACTCAATCTGACTGAGCCATCCAAGGGCCTCTATAAATCGAGCGTGAACATCGACGCGCTCGATGAAATGGAGATGATGATCAAGGGCAAGAAGCCGCCGAACGCGAAGGATGGATTCTCGGGGCTGAAATCCCCGAAATGGCCGGCCGACATCCTGCCGCCGATCGACCCGAAGCTGGCCGAGGACGGCGCCAAGCTCTACAAGACCCATTGCGAGGGGTGCCACCGACCGCCGATCACGAGTGCGGAGTTCTACGATTTCAACAACAAGGACTGGTGGACCAAGAACGAGGCCGGCGAAGCGATCCTCAAGGTCGAGAACATCAAGATCTCGCATATCGGAACCGATGACGCACAGGCCGCCGACATGCTGGCCCGCACGGTCGCGGTGCCCGAAAACCTCGGCATCAAGAGCCCCAGCTTCGCATTCGCGCTGGGCGATCTGGTCGAGAAGACCGTCAACTACAACTTCGACCAGCGAAAACCGCCGGTCAGCGAGGCGGAGCGGAAGCGCATCGACGGCTACATGCCGAACGAACTCCGCGGTGAACTGGCCTACAAGGTCCGTCCGTTGAACGGCGTGTGGGCGACGCCGCCTTACCTGCACAATGGCTCGGTGCCGACCATCGACGATCTGCTCGGCGACCCGGAGAAGCGGCCGAAGACATTCTACCTCGGCAATCGCGAGTACGATCCCGTGAAGGTCGGCTACAAGAGCGATCTGTTCAAGAACGGCTTCGAATTCGACACGTCCATTCGCGGCAATTCGAACCGGGGACATGAATTCCGCAAGGACTACGACAAGGACAAGGAAATCAAGGGCGTGATCGGGCCGGCGCTGTCGGAGGGCGATCGGAAGGCGCTGATCGAATATCTCAAGACGCTCTAACCACTCGCTCACCGCGACCGCCGGGCTCCGCCCGGCGGTGCAATCGAAGCAAGCGAACGGCTACCTGCTGGCAACCAGCCGCAAATGCGGCTTGATCGTCTCTTCGAGCTCGGCCTTGAGCTGGTGCACGCGCGGATCGTCCGAGCGCGCCGCGCATACCGAATATTGATTGACTGAGCACGCCAGCGCGTGCCGCTCCTCGGCCGTACGCGTCACCTGGGGGCTGGACAACCTCAGCACCACCCCGCCGAGTTGCACCAGCATTTCGTCAAGCACCCGATCCATTCCGCTAATTTGAGCCATCACACACTCCCTCTGGAGGGAGTAATGAGCGGCGCGCCCGGCCGTTCCCCGTGCACGCTTGTTTAGGGATAACCAGAAGTAAACGGCGCCCCGATTCTGCCGACGCGTGCCACGCGCCGGCTTAAAGGGAATCATTATCAATTGAGGGAAATCGGCGGGTCTGGGTGGCGTCCAGCGCAATTGCCGCAGCCGTACCCGTTACCTATTCTGGCATTCCACCGTTCCCTGCGAGGCCCCGCATGATTCCGCCGCTCGATCCCGTCGTCGCCCAGATCATCCCGCTGCTGCCATTGCGCGATCCCACGTCGATGACGCCGCAGAGCGCGCGCGATGCGCTGCGGGCATTGGCGGCCGCGCGCGCGGCGGTTCCGCCGCCGCCGGTGACGAGCGCGGAGGATATCAAGGTGAAAGGCGCAGCCGGCTTCCTGGCCGCGCGGGCCTATCGAAACTCGAGCGACAAATCGCCGACGGTCGTGTTCTTTCACGGCGGCGGCTGGGTGGCCGGCGATCTCGAGACCCATGACCGGCAGGCGCGCTGGCTCGCGATCGAGACCGGCGCGGTCGTGGTCTCGGTCGATTATCGCCGCCCGCCGGAGGTGCGCTTTCCCGGCGCGTTCGAGGATGCTTTCGCAGCGGTCAAGGACGTCATCGCCCGCATCGCCGAATTCGGCGGCGATGCGGCGCGCGTCGGCGTCGCCGGCGACAGCGCCGGCGGCAACCTGGCGGCCACCACCGCGATCGCCTGCCGCGACGCCGGCATCAAGCTGGCAGCGCAATTGCTGGTCTATCCCGTCACCGACGTCGCCGGAAATTTCGCCGATGCACGTGAGAACGCGCGCTTTCCCTCGCGCGCCGAAAACGCGGACGGATATTTCCTCACCCGCGCCACCATGGAATGGTTTTGCGGCCATTACCTCGAAGACGGCGCCCACGGCTCCGACTGGCGCGTCTCGCCGCTGCGCGCCAAAAATCTCGCCGGCGTCGCGCCCGCCGTCGTCTGCACCGCATGGTTCGATCCGCTCCGCGACGAGGGCAAGGGCTACGCCGACTCACTCGCCGCCGCAGGCGTGCCGACCCGATATTACGACGGCCTCGGCCTGATCCACGGCTATTTCGGCCTTGGAGAAACGTCGGAGACGGCGAGGCGCGAGGCACAGCGCGCGCGGGCGGAGTTCAAGGCGCTGCTGGAGAGGAACGCGGCTACCTAGCTTTCGCCACAGCGACAATGACGGCGCCGCCGCAATGCGTCGGCATCTCCCCATGCAAGTGGAGAGGGCTCTTTTACTTCGTGAACGTGTTTGCCACCCGCCGGGAACGCAGCACGTAGGAAATCCAGATCGCTGATGCGATCGCGGTAACGAGCATTTTGCCGGCCTCGAGGGGCTCGACGGTCAGGAACTTACTCATCGGCTGGTCGAGAGAAACCGAGAAGATCGTCGCCACCCAAAAAAGGTCCACGATCGGAAAGAAGATTGCGCAGACCATTTGTACAAGAAAGAAGCCTGGAAAGCGGCGCGAGTGATTAAACAGGAGCCAGGCCGTGTAGATCGATAGACCAATCAACGCGGCGTACATTCCCATTTCGCCCCACAACGCGATCGGAAAGCGTCTCCAAATATCGTCGCTGATCGTTTGAGGGTATTGGCCGACGGCCACGACCTGACGCAAAATGCCCATCACCTGACCAAACGCCAGCAGACCAAGCCAGCCGCCGATGCCGGACAGCTCAGGCTCGATATTCTTGATCTCCGCACCTTCCGCGGCAACTGGCAGGTGCCGAGCGACCTCGCGTACTTCCCCGACCGGCTTCCAGTCGTCGAAGCCGTGCCGCCAAACCTTGACATGCTGACGATCGGCAATTTGTGAAAGGAGCGGGAGCAGTTCGGCCAGCGGCAAGGGGCCACGCGGCTCACCGCCATCGTTGTAGTACCATACAGCCAGCATGCAAACGCCCCCAACGTTTGACCATTGTAGCGGGCGCGCGGCGCACGTCACGATAGAAATCGCGCAGATTGACCAAAAGGCAAATCACCAGGCAGCCAGAGCGCGGCCGCGTATGCCGTGTGGTAGCTGGCGATCCCGGGAAGACTCGAACTTCCGACCTACGGTTTAGGAAACCGTCGCTCTATCCGGCTGAGCTACGGGACCGCGGACCCGCTCGGACAAGCAGGTGCTTGGGACGCTTCATAGCAAAGCAGACCTGCCATCGCCAGCCCTCTTGGGCTGGCCGCCGGATGAAAGGGAGCGCTCACGCCGGGAACGGGTTAGATGTCAGCGCGTACCGATGCGTTGGTGTCGCAGCAAGAAACCGGCAAAATAGCTGCGTTCATCATTCTCCGTTGCGGCCGGTTGCCACCCGGCGTGAGCCGATATTTCAACGCAGACCGCCATAACAATGTTTCCGCGCCAGGACGCATAAAGCCTGCGGCCAAGCAACCCGCTTGCCCACCGGCCTTCGCCGCCGGTATCTCCGCGCCGCGTCCTTCAGACTTGTTCCGAACCTTCTCGCAAAAAACGCCGAGGAACATTCGCGCCTGCGCCCTGTTCTAGGAAAATCGATCACTTCCGAGGAGGATAAAATGCAGAAACTTCTAGCTGCGGCTCTCTTGAGCGCCGCCGTCTTCAGTGCCCCCGCCTATGCGCAGTCGCCCCAGCCCGCGGACAAAGCCGCGCCTGCCGCGACCAGCGCCGGCACACATGAAAAGATGATGCTCAAGGGCAATTGGCGCGCGTCCAAGCTCATGGGCCTCGACGTCTACAATGAAGCCAACGAGAAGCTCGGCGACATCAACGAGCTGATCCTGGACAAGAACGGCAAGGTCGCCGCCGTAGTCATCGGCGTCGGCGGTTTCCTGGGCATGGGCGAGCATGACATCGCCGTTTCCATGGACAAGCTCAAATTCATGGAAGAGCCGGTGCGCACGAGTTCGACCGCGCCGGCCACGACGACGCGCGAGACCACCAAGGAAACAACGACCGGTGCGGCTACGACCACCACCACGACCGCACGTAGCGGCACTGCGAACGACTGGATGCCCGATCACGCGGTGATGAGCGGCACCAAGGAGCAGCTCAAGGCGATGCCGCAGTTCAAGTACTCAGACTATAACTAAGGCGTTCCACAGCTTCGGTTGGTCAAGGCCCCGCTCCGGCGGGGCCTTGATTATGAGCGCACCCCGCCGCTACGCCTTGATATTGTTCTCGCGCACCACCTGGCCCCAGATGCCGACCTGCTTGGCGAAGAACGTCGAAAATTCCTTGCCGTCGGCGAGCAGCAGCGTCATCTGCTGCGTTTCCTGCAATTGCGTCGCCACCGCCGGCTCGCTCAAAATCTCCTTCACCGATTTCGCCATGGCGGCGATGATTTCGGCCGGCGTGTCCTTGGGCGCAAAGATGCCCCACCAGGCCAGCGTCTCGAAATCGGGAAAGCCTGCCTCGATCGCGGTCTGGGTGTCCTTGAGCACCGGCATCCGCTCGAGGCCCAATTGCAGGATCGGCCGTAGCATGTTGGTGCCGAGCTGCGCCGTGATCAGCGCCGCCGATCCCACGATCATGTCGACATGGCCGCCGAGCACGTCGTTCATCGCCGGACCGCCGCCGCGGTAGGGCACATGCGTGATCTCGACACCGGCCTTCTTGCCGAGCACCGTCATCGCCAGATGGCCGAGCGTGCCGATGCCGACGGAGGCGTATTTCACAGCGCCGGGTTTGGCCTTGCAGGCCGCCACCACGTCGGCAAAATTTTTGTACGGCCGCTCGGCATTCGCGGCGACGACGTAAGGTGCGGTGCCGACCAGGAACACCGGCACCAGATCCTTTTCGACATCCACCCCCGGCTTTTCCAGGATCGAGGGAATCACCGCATGCGAATCGAAGGTCACCAGGAACGTCGCGCCGTCAGGCGCGCTCTTGGCAACCTGGATGGCGCCGAGCGAGCCGGCCGCGCCCGACTTGTTCTCTACCAGCACGGTGCGGCCGAGCTTCGTCTGCAAATGAGACTGCAATAGCCGCGCCAGCGCGTCGGTCGATCCCCCCGGTGGAAACGGCACCACCAGCGTCATGTTTTTGGCCGGCTGCGTCAGCGCCGGCGTCACTGCGAACGCGGCTGACGCCGCAAGCAAGTTGCGTCGTGTAATCTTCACCGAACCTCTCCTCCCAGTGTCGCCTGCGATTTTTTGTTTTTGTTCGCAAGGCTGGTGTTTAAGTGCCGAAGCCGGACCCGGCTTTCTTGTACTCGGGCCGCGGCGGGCTGAAGATGTCAAGCACGCGGGCGCCTTCCGGTCCAGCCCGCATCGTATGCGGCACGTTGCCGGGCGTGCGCCAGAAATCACCCTTCTTGACCGGAATTTCCTCCCCGCCCTGGACGCGGACCGCCGACCCATCGAGCAGCACGCCCCATTGCTCCTCGGGGTGGTGATGCAGGGTGCCTTGCGCATGCGGCGCCAGCGTCACCACCGACAGCATCGCGTGCTCGCCGGAGAAGATGCGCGTGGTGACGCCGGCAGCGAGTTCGCGAAACAGGCCGTCAGCCGTGTTATCCAGATTGTGGAATTCGTCTTTCTGGCTCATCGTCCCTCCGTTCAATCAGGATTTGCCGTAACTGCCCTGGTAGCGGCCTTCGCGAATCGAGACGAGAGTTTGCTCCTCGCGCGCGATCTGGGCGCGGACCGCCTCCAGCAAGCCGGGTGCGGTCGAAGCGGGGAACGACACCACGCCGTCTTCGTCGCCGACCACGATATCGCCGGGAGAAATCACCGAGCCGCCGATCGATACCGGCACGTTGATTTCACCCGGACCGCTCTTGTAGGGCCCGCGGTGGATCGCGCTCCGCGCAAAGCATGGAAAGTCGGAGGCGGCGAACGCCGCGACATCGCGGATCGCACCGTCGATTACATAGCCCGCGGCGCCGCGGTATTCGGCGATGGTCTTCATGATTTCGCCGACCAGCGCCCGCGTCTCGTCGCCGCCGCCATCGACCACGATCACATCGCCCGGGCCGACCAGTTCCAGCGCCTTGTGAATCGCCAGATTGTCGCCCGGCCGCGTCCGCACGGTGAAGGCCACCCCCACCAGCCGCCCGCCGCGATGGAAGGGACGAAGACCCACGGCGCCCGGCAGGCGAGCGAGATTGTCTGAGATGATCGAGGTCGGCGCATCCCGGAAGGCTTCGATCAGGTCGGCTGCGGGCTTTGGCACGCTGGTCATGGCCGTGGTGATGTTCATAAAAACGGTTCCCTCCTGCGGCTCCGGCACGCCCGGCACGAGGGCTCCAGACCAGCCGCCACATGATGACGTCGGTTGCGGCAAAACAATTAGCATTCCGCTTGAGCAGGTATAATGGATTTGAATGGGTCCGGGCGACCGGTCGGCCGGCCGGGGAAACGGGCAGCTGGTGCTGCGTGAACCCGCGTAGCGCACGGGCCAGCGCCAGACGTCGCGAAACCGACAGCCCTTCCCTGCTTTTTTTCTCTGCGACCGAAAGCCGCTTGCAATCCTCTCCCCGGCCACACTTCTTAATGCGACGTTAACCAGACCCGCCGACGCTGGCGGCAAAAGATTCGCGCTGCCGGTGCCTCACGATGCAGTTCCAGAAGCTGGTCCCCTCGCCGGCGCTTTCGATCGTCCAGTTCTCCGACATCGATGCCTTCCGGCCGGTCGAATTTGTCGCGGACGCGCGCAGCGTCCCGCTCAGCCTTGCGAATTTCCATACGGCGCGCGCGATGGTGCAGTTGCCGGGCTGCCAGATCACGGTGCTCAGCTCGTTCCCACGCATTGTCGACGTCAGCTACCGCGCGACGCACGGCGTCGTCATCTTCCAGATCGAGAACGATTACGACGTCGCCGTCAACGGCATGTCCGTGGACCGTCCGGCATTCATCGGCATGCGCGGCAATGTCGATTTGCAGTTCGTCGAACCTCGCGGATCGCTGCACGCGATCATCACGCTCGGCGCCGGCCTGCGCGATCGGGAGTGGTTCGATACGCCGGACCTGCTCCGCCCGTTCACGCCCACCCTCGAGGCTCTGGCAACCGTCAGATCCATCACGACGAACATCTTGCAGACGGCTTCCGCCAGACCGGCGCTGCTGCTGGAGCCGCGCTCGGCGCTGGCCCTCCAGGAAGACCTGCTGCTCGCCATCGACGAGATGTTCCGTCGCGGCAGAACGCCTGATGTGGCGGGCAGGATCGCAAGCAGGGGCTATTGCCGCCTCGTTCGCATGATCGACGAGTATGTCGCGTTTCACGCCGCCTCGCCGATCTACAGCGCCGACCTCGCCGAACAATGCGGCGTATCGGTCAGGACACTCGGCACGGCAGTGGCGAGTGTTCGCGGCATGAGCCTGCATCGCTATCTGCGTCTCAAGCAGCTTTGGTCGGCCCGCGCGCAACTGGTGAAGGGTTCTGACGCGATCACCGTGACGTCGTGTGCGCGCGCCAACGGCTTCCATCACATGGGCGAATTCGCACGGCTCTATCGCGCCACGTTCCATGAGACGGCGTCGACCACCTTGGCCCGCGCGCGACGCGCTGACTGATTGTTGCCACAATGTGGCGTGCTTATCCGCTCGCCTTCAGACGCCCGTGGTTAGAATCGCTGCAAGGTTGCGCGCGGAACTTTGCTTTGCCGTTGAATTTCTTCAAGATTTTTAATGGCCTAGCACTGTGTTCCGTCGGTCACATCCAGAGGGTAAGCTCACAACGCTAGCGGGAAAATCGTGCAATTTCGGCGTGACAGCGCTGCCAAAATGATGACAATCGACTCAATCAAAGTTCCCAAGAATTCGACTGGAGCAAAATCGTCCGTGGTCGCCTCACGTGCACCGTCATTTGTTTTTGCCGCGATCGGAGGCCTGCTCGTGTTCGCGCCGGCGCCGTCGAACGCGCAATGGTGGCGCAGCACGCCGGTGGATTTCGAATCATGCGCCGACGTGGCCGAGAAAGCGAATACCAAGGAAGAAAAAACGGCGAAGCTTGCCGAATGCAATGCGAAGTTCGCCGGCCGCCGCAAGGCAGGCGGCGGTTACACCTATTACGATTTCATGCAGGACCGCACCTTCGATATCGCGGGCCCCAATCCGACGCCGGAAGAGCAGAAGAAGATCGACGAGCACTACACCGCCTATCTGGAGCGCGAGCGCCGCAACCACCTCGCCGCGGCGCAGGCGGCCAAGCAGCAGCCGGAGCCGCCGCCCGCGCAAGGGTTGCAGCAGATCTCGCTGCGCACCGAGCAGTCGAACGCGATGCAGGCCGCTCCGCCGATCGAGACCGAAAAGGTGCCGATACCAATAGCCAGTCCCGTCAAGCAGGCGGCGCGCATCCGCGCTGCCCAGTGCGCCAAGGACCAGTTCTCGTGTGAATGGCCGCGACTCTCGGAGAGCATCAACGGACTGAAAAAGCTGCTCAATCCGCAGCAGCAGCAACAGCAGCCGGCCAAGCAGAAGAAGGGCTGACGCTCGGCTTCATTCCGAAGCGCGCGTAGCGCGAATCCTGGTGTGCGGCTTGCACATCGAAGAAGCCCGGAATCTAACGCGAGCTTCCGCACGTGGCGCCGTCGGCATCAATGCGCCCGCGGCTTCTTGACCCGGCGCGGCTTGACGACGGGCGTTGTGGCCGCCCGCGCCGCCGCCCGCTGTTCCTGCAGGCGCGCGTCATAGCCCGGTGACGGCGTTGCCGTCGGCGGCACGGCCTGCGCGGGCGAGAGTAGCGCCCAGCCGGCCAAAATGACGATCGCCAGCGGCGCTCCCGTTCGTTTCATGTCGCTTCTCCCATCGGCTTTGCGATACGAAATTCGCGCCGGATCAGCACCATTTCAAGGCCGATCAATAGCGCCTACGAATCTGCTCCGGCGTCAGGCCGGGCGAGCCGTTGGCGTCGCGCTCGGCCTGACGGATCAATTCCACGATCCGGCGTGACAGCGGCACGTCCAGGCCGCGCCGGTCGGCGATTTCGGTGATCACACCCTGTAGGTAGTCGATCTCGGTGCGGCGGCCGCGCTGCAGATCTTCCCACATCGATGAGCGCGCCTCGGGATCGATCTTCATCGTCCGCCCCAGCACGGCTTCGAAGATGAAATTCGGCACCCGCAGCAAATGCGTGACCAAGCCGACGGGAAGCGGCGTCGGCGATACCGACTTGATGCCCTCGGCGCGGATCGCGGCCAGGCCTTCCGCCATCTGGTCGGCGAACAGGCGGCGCCATGCGCGCTGGCTGAGTTGCTTACGCAGCGGCAGATCGGCCAGCGCATTGAGCGCGTTGTTGAGATTGAACAGCAGCTTGCCCCATTGCACGCCCTCGATGTTGTCGGTCGGCCGCACCTTCAATCCCGGCACCGACAGTGTCTCCGCCGTGCGCGCCTCGTCCTGCTCGATCACAATGTCGCCCGAGGTGGCGCGATGAAACCGCCCGTTGCCGAGCGCGATCACGTTGAACGGCACCATGCCGCCCAGCACGCGCCGGCCCGGCAGGCGGTTACGCAGCACGGCCGCGTTGCCGACGCCGTTCTGCAGGCTGACCACGACCACATCTGATGGTGCGTGCCTTGCGATCACGTCGGCCATGGCAGCGGTATCCGCGCTCTTGACCGTGACCAGCACGACGCCGGCATCCTCAAAAACAGAAGGATTTTCCGACAATGCGAACCGATCGCGTGGGATGGTCTGGTCGAAGCCTTCAAAGCTCGTCGGCCGCAGGCCGCTCGCTTCGATTTCGGCAATCACGCGCGGGCGCGCCAGCAGCGCGACAGGGCGGCCGCCGGCCGCCAGCATGCCGCCGACAAAGCAGCCGATGCTGCCGGCACCCGCGACACCGATCGTCTGGCCCGAAACCATTTGACACCCATCGCGTTGCAACAAGCCTCGATAGCAGAACCGTCAGCCAGTGCCTATCGGACGCATCCGGCCGCGACTTGTAACCGTCATGGGCCGACTTTATGTTTCGCACGGGGCTACGCGGAGGAGACGACCATGGGTTTACTCGACGTACTCAACGGCATGCAGAACGGCCCACGCGGCCCGAGCACCCCCAGCGCACAATCCGATAGCGGCGGCGGCATGTCACCGATGACAATGGCGATCCTGGCGCTATTGGCCTGGAAAGGCATCAAGCATTTCACCGGCAGTCAGGCGGGCAGCGCGCAGCGACCGACACCCGCCCCTGCCCCTGCCCCCGGCAATGTGACTGCCGGCATGCCCGGCGGCGGCGCGGGCGGTATGAGCGACTTGCTCAAGGGCGGATTGGGCGGCCTGCTCGCGGGCGGCGCGGCCGGCACCATCCTGAGCGGCGGCCTCGGCGACCTCATGAAGCAGTTGCAACAGAACGGCCTTGGCGATCAGGCCGACTCCTGGGTCAGCAACGGCCCCAACAAGCAGGTCGCGCCCGGCGATCTCGCCAACGCGCTCGGCGCCGACCAGATCGAGTCTCTCTCTTCGCAGAGCGGCCTGTCGCGCGATGATTTGCTGCAAGGCCTCAGCCAGTACCTGCCCGATGTCGTCAATCACCTGACGCCGGACGGGCGACTGCCGAGCGACAACGAAATGTCGGGACGGATCTGACGCCGCGATCGCGCGGTGCGCTGGCAGCACCCCGCCGTTTCATCATCGACGCAGTGGGAAAGGGACAGACATGAGCGGCATTCTCTGGATCATCTTCGTCGGCTTCGTCGCCGGCATCATCGCGCGGATTCTTTCACCCGGTCCGAATAACCCGAGCGGCTTCATCCTGACCACGGTGCTCGGCATCGCCGGCGCATTTCTGGCGACCTGGATCGGCCAGGCGATCGGCCATTACAGCCCCGACCAGGGCGCCGGCTTCATCACCGCCACCATCGGCGCGCTGGTGGTGCTGTTCATCTGGAACCGGCTGGTGGCAAGGCGCATGATCCCGGATCCGGGAAATAGGTGACGACATTGCGTATTTGGTCGTAGCCCGGAGCGCAGCGCAATCCGGGACAGCATCGCACGCGGCTTCGGTTCTCCCGGGTTGGCGCTTCGCTTCACCCGGGCTACGAGGCCCTACGCTTCCGATCACAACACCAGATGCATGCCCGCATCCATGCGCACGAACTCGCCGGTCATGTTGCTCGACGCCGGCGACGCCAGGAAGCACACGAGCTGCGCGATGTCTTCCGCGGTCGACGCCACCTTCAGCGGCACCTTCGCCACCACGGCGTCGCGCACCGCTTTCGCGCCGGCCTCGCCGCGGCCCTTGGTGAACCAGGGCGTGTCGATATAGCCGGGGCACACCGTGTTGACGCGGATCAAGGGCGCCAGCGCCCGCGCCAGCGATTGCGTCATGGTGTTGAGCGCGCCCTTGCTCGCGGCGTAAGCGACGGACGAGCCGCCGCCGGAAATGCCGGCAACCGACGAGACGTTGACGACGGCGGACGCCCGCCCCGACGCCTTCGCGCCGGCCTCGAGCTGCGCGCGCGCCGCGCGGATCATCTGAAACGGGCCGATCGTGTTGACGGCATAGATGCGCTGAAAGTCCTCGGCCGTTAGCCCGTCGAGATCGTGATGCGGCACGTGCTTGGTGGTGCCGGCATTGTTGACGAGCACGTCGAGCCGCCCCCACGGCACCGCCGCGGCCGCGATCTTCTTGCAGTCCTCGTCACGCGACACGTCGCCCTGCACCACCACGACTTCGGCGCCAGCGCTGCGGCAGAGGTCGGCTGTCGCTTCGGCTTCCGCCTTGCTGTTGGAATAGTTGACGACGATGCGCGCGCCGCCCTTTGCCAGAATGGCCGCGGTCGCCGCTCCCAGGCCAGAAGCTGAACCGGTGACAATCGCGCACAAACCATCCTTCGACATCCGCATTTCCTTTGTTGTTCTTGAATCAAAGTTTCGAACCGTCGGTTCGCAGGACCGGTGGCTACCATATCGCGCGGCCAATGGCCTGCAAATCCGAAGAAGTCCGTTGCGCGGAATTTATTCTTCGCCCGCGATCATCATGCCACCGCCTCATGCCGCCCTGCGGACAGCGCTTGTCACGGCTATGGCTTTTGCCCATCATTAAGCGCAAGAAAAGACCGCAGCCGAACCCGGCACAAACGTCGGGACTGGCATGCCAATCTCAAATTTGGGGAACGCTGTGGCGGAGAGTGAGAACATCGTTGCCGAGACCGCGGAGAAAATCTTTGCCGATCTCGCCGACGCCCAAACCATCAATCACGACAAGAAGGGCGAGTGGAAGGCCCCGCTGTGGCAGGCGCTGACGGAGGCCGGCCTGCCGCTGGCCTGGGTGCCGGAAGATTGCGGCGGTTCGGGCGCCTCGCTCGCCGAAGGCTTCAGCGTTCTCAGCGCCGCCGGGCGCTTTGCCGTCGCGGTCCCGCTCGCCGAAACCATGCTGGCCGGCTGGCTGTTGGCGCAGGCCAAGATCGCTTCGCCCGACGGCGAGATGACGGTGGTGCCCGCAAGCCCGAAAGACCGGATTACCGTCAATGCCGACGGCAGCCTCTCCGGCCGGGCGCGCGGCGTGCCGTTCGCCAAGACCGCAAAGCATTTTGCGGTGCTCGCCAGCGATGCCAAAGGCAGCTTTTCAATTGCGCTGGTCGATGCTTCCAAGTGCCGGATCGAGGCTGGGATCGGCCTCGGCGGCGACAACTCCGATACCGTGACGCTCGACAAGGTGCAGCCGGTCGCGACCAAGCCGGCGCCTGGCGGTTTCGACCAGCCCCGGCTGATGCTGATGGGCGGCGTCGCGCGTGCCTTGCAGATCGCGGGCGCGCTGGAATCGATGCTGGAAATATCCGTGCGCTATTCCAATGAGCGCGTCGCGTTCGAGAAGAAGATCTCGAAATTCCAGGCGGTGCAGCACAATCTCGCGCGGCTCGCCGGCGAGTCGGCGGCCGCGCTGGCCGCGGCAACTTCGGCGGCGGATGCCATCGCCAACGCCACCTCCTTCGACGACGAAGTGTTTCTCGAAGCGGTGGCGGCAAAAATCCGCTGCTCGGAAGCAGCGGAGAAAGGCGCCGCGATTGCCCATCAGGTGCACGGCGCGATCGGCTTCACCGTCGAGCACATCCTGCATCGCTATTCGCTGCGTGCGCTGGCCTGGCGCGACGATTTCGGCTCGGAAAGCTACTGGGCGGTCGAGCTCGGCAAGCTCGTCTGCGTCAGAGGCGCCGACGAATTATGGCCGCTGGTGGCCTCGCGCTGACGTCAACACCGATTTGCCTGCATAGAGAATAACAATGACCGCAGCCCTCCGTTTCGATCCGATCCGCCTACCGCCCAAATGCGAGCAATTGCGCAAGGAAGTGCGCGCCTTCCTCGCGGAAGAAATCGCCGCCGGCACTTTCGATCCGCACAAGCCGAACCGCGAAGACACCGACGTGCCGGAATTTTCCCGGAAGGTCGGCGAGCGCGGCTGGCTCGGCATGACCTGGCCGAAGAAATATGGCGGCCACGAGCGCTCGTTTCTCGAGCGCTATGTGGTAACCGAGGAAATGCGCGTGGCGAACGCGCCGACGCGGCGCTTCTTCGTCGCCGACCGCCAGAGCGGCCCGGTGCTTCTGAAATACGCGCCCGAGCACATCAAGATGGAGATCCTGCCGCGCATCTGCAAAGGCGAGATCTGCTTTGCCATCGGCATGAGCGAGCCGAATTCCGGCTCCGATCTGTTCGCCGCGAAAACCCGCGCGACAAAAACCGACGGCGGCTATCTGATCAACGGCACCAAGATCTGGACCTCCTCGGCCCATATCGCCGACTACATGATCGCGATCTTCCGGACGTCACCGCCGACCAAGGAAAACCGCCGCCATGGGCTAACGCAATTCCTGGTCAAGATGAAGCAGCCGGGCATCCAGGTGAACCCGATCGGCCAGATCACCGGGCAGTATGAATTCAACGAAGTCGTGTTCACCGACTACTTCGTTCCCGACGATCACGTGCTCGGCGAAATCGACGGCGCCTGGAAGCAGGCGACGAGCGAACTCGCCTATGAACGTTCCGGCCCGGAACGTTTCCTCGAAACCTATTACGTGCTGACTGAACTGGTCCGCGCCGTCGGCAACAATCCTGATACCCGCAGCGCCGAAGGCATCGGCCGGCTGGTGGCGCAGGTGCACACCATGCGGCGCATGTCGGTCTCGGTCGCGGGCATGCTGCAGGCCGGCAAGGAGCCGGTGGTCGAGGCGTCCATCGTGAAGGACATCGGCACCATTTGGGAACAGCAACTGCCGCATCGCGTGCGCGAGCTATCAGCCTTTGTCGAGGAAACCGCCACCAACCGCGAGACGCTGGAAAAGCAGCTCGATTTCGCCATCAAGACCGCGCCCAAGCTGACGATACAGGGCGGCACCACCGAGGTGCTGCGCGGCATCATCGCCCGTGGGTTGGGTCTGCGCTAATTCAACGAGGAAAGCTCATGAGCAAATACACTGATATCGGCGTCGAGAAGCACGGTCACGTCGGCCTGATCGAAATCCGCAAGCCGCCTTTGAACTTCTTCGACGTCTCGCTGATCAACCAGATCGCGGACGCGCTGGAGGAGTTCGACAACGACATCGAAATCCGCGCCTCGGTGCTCGCCGCCCAAGGCAAGGCGTTCTGCGCCGGCGCCGATTTTTCCGATCCCAAGCGGCAGGAGCAGGAAGAAAGCGCGAAAAAGGATCCCGCCGCCAACCTTCCGATCAACCATCTCTACGTTCAGGCCGTGCGCATCTTCCGCAACAAGAAGCCGGTTGTCGCCGCCGTCCATGGCGCTGCCATCGGCGGCGGCCTGGGCCTCGCCGTCTCCGCCGACTTCCGCGTCACCTGCCCCGAGGCGCGCTTCGCGGCGAACTTCACCAAGCTCGGCTTCCATCCCGGCTTCGGCCTGACCACGACGCTTCCCGAACTGGTCGGCAAGAACAATGCGGAGCTGATCTTCTACACCAGCCGCCGCGTCACCGGCGAGGAAGCAACAAGGATGGGCCTTGCCAATGTCTGCGTGCCGCAGGACCAGGTGCGCGCCGCGGCGATGAAGCTCGCAGCCGAAATCGCCGAATGCTCCCCGCTCGGCCTGATCTCGACCCGCGCCACCATGCGCGCCGGCCTCGCCGACCGCGTGCTCGCTGCGACCAACCATGAACTCGTCGAGCAGACGAAACTCCGCGCGACGGAGGATTTCAAGGAAGGCGTGAAAGCCACCGCCGAACGCCGCGTCGCGAATTTCAAGGGGCGGTAGTTCTCTTTCCGCTTGCACTCTTCCCTTCTCCCCTTGTGGGAGAAGGTGGCGCGAAGCGCCGGATGAGGG
>NZ_LLYB01000051.1:41160-41234 GCF_001440475.1 Bradyrhizobium lablabi
TAAGAGATGTGTCTGCGGAGACAACCCCTCACCCGTCTCAATCGCGCTTCCGCGCGATTGATCCACCCTCTCCC
>NZ_LLYB01000051.1:41239-55974 GCF_001440475.1 Bradyrhizobium lablabi
AAGCTGCATCGCCTCACGCGACGAGCTTGAACGTCACGCCGCACAGATCGAACGTATCGCCCGACACCTTGCAGCCCTTCGCCTTGGCTGCGTTGCGCACTTTTGCAATATCCGCGACCTTGAACGTCAGCCCGCTCATCAGATCGCTTCCACCTTTCACAAAGCGGAAGCGCGCATTGGGCAGTTTCAACTCCGCCTCCCCGCCCGCGCTCTTGCTCACGGCAACGCCCAGAATCTTCCCCCAATGCTCGGCCAGGCCCTGCGGGTCCGGGCTCTGCATCTGAACTTCCGTCAGCGCCAGCGTCACGTCTTTCCGGATCGCCTTCTGCCAATCCGGTCCCGCCGGCGGATAAGGGCCGAGCACATCGTCGCTGCCATCGGTGTGATTGAACTCGATGAAGGCGGCGCGGCAGTCGCGCGGGTGCAGTTGCACACCGTGATAGGGCGCATGCGTAATCACGTTCGCCGTGCGCACGCCGATCGCGTTGGCGTGCCTGCCGCGTGCGTCGGGGTCGTCGCAGCAGAAGATCGCCATGTAGCCGCCGCGGCCGCCGGTCTTGTCGAGAAAGCGCCCCGCCGCGGTGCCGGTCTGGGTCGGCGCCACCACTTCCAGCAGGATCGTGTCGACCGGCAGCAGCGCGTTCTCCAGGCCATACTTGGCGACGTTGCCGTCGCGGTAACAGACATTGAGGCCCATGATCGCGGCAATGCTTGGGATCACCGGCTCGAGATGCGGCGCCACCAGGCAGATCTGCCGCAGCCTTAAGTATTCCGCCATCTCACTGCCCCTGAAACACCGGCTTGCGCTTCTCGACAAAGGCTTTCGCCGCTTCCTTGTGATCGGCGGTGTCGCCGGCGCGCGTGTGATGGATCGCTTCGCCATCGAAGCACGCTTCCAGCGACATGGTCTCGGCATTATTGATGTTGCGCTTGATAAAGCCGAGCGCGATCGAGGGACCTGTCGCCAGCGACATCGCAAGATCGCGCGCCTCGGCGTCGATATCGGCGTCCGGCACAACCTTTGTCACCATGCCGAGATTATAGGCTTCGGTCGCGCTGAGCACCGGCGACAAAAGATAGAGCTCGCGCGCCTTCGCGCTGCCGAGCAACTGGGTGAGAAAATAGGTGCCACCGTAATCGCCGGAGAAGCCCACCTTGGCAAAGGCGGTGGTGATCTTGCAGGAGGCGCTGGCGACGCGCAGGTCGCAGGACAGCGCGATCGAGAGACCGGCGCCGGCGGCCGCGCCATCGAGCTGCGCCACCACGGGCTTCGGCATCTGGTGCAGGATGCGCGAGACTTCCATGCCGCGGCGCAGGTTCGCCATCTTGGCCTCGAACGGAAGCGGCGCCCTGCCTTCCGCCATCGACTTGACGTCGCCGCCGACGCAGAACGTGCCGCCCGCGCCCTTGATCAGCACCGCGCGCACCTCGTGATCTTCCTGCGCCCGCCGCGCCGCCTCCACCAGCCCGCGTGTCATGTCGGGATTCAGCGCGTTGCGCCGGTCGGGGCGGTTCATGGTGATGGTGAGGAGGCCCTGCTCGAGATTCTGGAGGACCATTTCGTTTGCGCTCATGTGTCGTGCTTTCGTTGTTGTTGGTTGAGATTGAATTCGTAGGGTGGGCAAAGGCGCGCTAGCGCCGTGCCCACCAACTTTGCCGCCGGAATGGTGGGCACGCTGCGCTTTGCCCACCCTACGAGGATGCAATCCTATTTCTTCACCAGCGGGCAGCGCGAGGCTTCCAGCGGCTGGAATGCCTCGCTGCCGGGGATCGTCGCCAGCAGCTTGTAATAATCCCAGCGCGCCTTCGATTCCGACGGCTTCTTGACTTCGAACAGATACATGTCGTGCACCATGCGGCCGTCGTCGCGGATCTTGCCGTTCCTGGCGAACATGTCGTTGACCGGCGTCTCCTTCATCACCTTCATCACCGCCGCCGCATCCGTGGTGTTCGCGGCCTTCACCGCTTTCAGGTAATGCAGGACCGACGAATAGACGCTCGCCTGCGCCGCCGTCGGCGGCCGCTTGACGCGTTCCTGGAAGCGCTTTGAGAACGCGCGGGTATCGTCGTTGAGGTCCCAATAAAAAGCTTCCGCCAGCAACAGGCCCTGCGCGGTCTGCAACCCGACGCTGTCGATATCGGTGACGAAGGCCAGCAGCGGCGACAGTTTCTGCCCGCCGCTCCGGGTCAGCCCGAATTCCGCCGCCTGCTTGATCGCATTGATGGTGTCGCCGCCGGCGTTCGCAAGGCCGACAACCTTGGCCTTCGAACTCTGCGCCTGCAGCAGGAACGACGAAAAATCCGACGTGTTGAGCGGATGCTTGACGCTGCCGAGCACCTTGCCGCCGGCCTTCACCACCACGTTGGTCGTGTCCTTTTCCAGATCCTGGCCGAAAGCATAGTCGGCGGTGAGGAAGAACCACGTCTCGAAACCGCTTTTGACGGTGGCGAGCCCGGTGACATTAGCCTGCCCGAACGTGTCGTAGGAATAATGCACGGTGTAGGGGCCGCAAGCCTCGTTGCTGAGGCGGATCGAGGCCGGGCCGCTATACATGATGATCTTGTTGCGCGCCTTGGCGATCTCGCCGGCGGCAAGCGCGGTCGCGGACGCCGCCACGTCGTAGATCATCTCGACGCCCTGGTTGTCGAGCATGTCGCGCGCGATGCTGGCGGCAAGATCGGCCTTGTTGAGATGATCGGCCGCGAGAATCTCGACCTTGCGTCCCAGCACCTCGCCGCCGAAATCCTCCACCGCCATCTTCGCCGCGGTCTCCGAGCCCGGCCCGGTGATGTCGGCGTAAAGCCCGGACATGTCGAGGATGCCGCCAAGCTTGAGCGGCGGCTTGCTCTGCGCCAATGCGGCCGTCGCCGACATCGCCAATGCGGCGGCGAACACGCCTGTTATTGCTCTTTTCATGGAGGGCCTCCCTTGCCGGCACGCATTGACTGCGGCTTTGAATTTTGGTCGGCGCGATCATGCCGCATGGTGTCAACAGCGGCAAGGCGCAGACGTTTTCCGTTAAGCGGAATGCCTTCCGAGACGGCGCTTCGCTCAACCGATCCTGCGCACGGGCTCGAAAGGAGCGGTTTGCCGGAGCAGCATTTCCGCCTGCTCGATCTCGGGAAGACCTTGCCCCGCGCCGAAATCAACGAGGATCGGCGCGAGCAGCTCGAAGATTGAATCAGCCCGGCCATTTGCGCGGTAGAGCCGCGCCAGTCCAACGGCGCTGCGCAACTCGAACGTCTTCGTGCATTGGGCGCGGGCGATTTCCAGGGCTTTGCGGAAAGCGTCCTCGGCCCCCGCTACGTCAGGCGGGTCAAGCCGCAACAGAAGCTCACCCTGGCTGCGATGGAGTTCGGCATCGAGCCAATGCTGGCCGGAGCGTTCTGTCCACGAGATCAACTCCCGCAGGATTTCCAGCCCGGCGTCAACGTCCCCGGCTTCCGCATTCGCCACCGCAATCTGCATTCCCCAAAATGGTTCACAGAGGTAGCAGTCATTCTCGTGAAGCAATGTCCAGCCGCGACACATTTCCGCAAGCCCACTTGTCCGGTCGCCGGCGCGCCACTGCGCCAGCCCGTTCAGGTAGCCGCCGGCCGCGACATACAACGGCATCGTATGGTCGCGGGCGAGGGCGAGCGCCAGGATCGTCTCCGTTTCCTGCAACATGCCGCCACACACTCCGTCGAACACTGCCTTGTGGACGAGCGCATTGGCCTGAGAAAGCGCCCGCTTTTCTCCCGTGGCACATACCGCCTCAGTGGCGAGCCGTCGTGATCGGTCAATCATGCCGAGCGGCCAAAGCACCAGCGCAAGAAACCTCATGATGACGAACGGCAGGTCCAGCGTCGACGCCTTGAAGGTCGCGGGGTCAGGCTCGGCCTCATAGATCTCAAGCGCGCGCCCAAGGTGCAGTCGCGCGTTGAGGTAATCGCCGCCGAACCAGGAGGTGACCCCGGTGGTCCAGTGTGCGACGACGGCGGCCACCGGCGATTCCGGTCGCTGACCGGCGGCGCTCATGATGGCCTCCGCCAGCTCCCGCATCGGCGCGATCTCGCCATGGGTCAGGCAGGCATTGAACAGGCCCGAATGGATCGGCGCCAGTTCGACGGGATCATTGATGTCGGCCGCGAATTGTCGCGCACGCTTCCATGCGGCCACCGTTTCGGGGGCGCTGTGTCCAAGGTTGCTCCGCAGCGCACGGCCATACGCGATTTGAAGCTGCAGCCGGTTCATGATCCGGCCCGGCCCAACGGGCAGTTTATCTGCGATGGCAACCGCCTTGCCGAGATGCGCAATCGCCTCGGTATAGGCCGAGCGTCTCAGGGCTTGCTGGCCGGCCCTGCGCCACCAGTCGAGGGCTGTTGCGCTCAACCCCGCTTCAGTGAAGTGATGTGCAAGAACTTCCGGCTCGGTCTCGGCGATGATGGGAAACTTGTCGCGCAGAACGTCGCCGATATGCTGGTGGAGCAGTTGCCGCCGGCTCTTGAGCAGGCTCTCGTAAGCCGCTTCCTGAACGAGTGCATGCTTGAAACTATAGGTCGCTTCCGGCGGCGCGCCGCGGCATTCCAACAGCTCCGCCTCTTCGAGTTGCGCCAGCGCAGCGCTCAGCGTCAGATCATCGCGCCCCGCCACGGAGCGCAGCAGGGTATATGAAAACTCGCGGCCGATGGCGGCACCGATCTGCGCCACCTCCTTGACCGGCGCCAGCCGGTCAAGCCGCGCCATCAGCGAGTCCTGCAGTGTAGCGGGAATGGCGAGCGGCGGCAGCGGATTATCGAGACGATAGCGCCCGGCATCTTCGACGAGCAGTCCCGACTCCAGCACCATCTTGGTCAATTCTTCCACGAACAGCGGGATGCCGTCCGTCTTGTCGATGATCTGCCTCATCATCTCGCCCGGCAGCTTTCGGCCGATGGTCACCTGCTCGACCAGCGCGCGCGTCTCCTGCCGGTCAAGCCGGTCGAGCCGCAGCAGGCTGACATTGGCTAGTCCTGCCCAGGGCGGCTCGAACTCGGGCCGGAATGTCGCGAGTGCAAGCACCGGCAATCCCCTGATCCGATCGACCGCGAGGTCGAACAGTTCGAGCGTCGTGGCGTCGGCCCAATGCATGTCCTCGCAGACGATCAGCAGCGGTTGCTGTCGCGCCAGGCCTTCGAACTGGTCGAGCAGGACGGCGAAGGTCTGGCGCCGCTGCTGCGCCGGACTTAAGCCCAGCGGGGGATAACGCTCGCCGGTCGGGATCGAAAGCAGCGCGGCAATCAGCGGCACAGCTTTGGCCACCTGCTGCGTTCCAAGCGCCAGCATGGCCTCGAGCTTGTCGAGTTTTTGGTCGGGGCTATCCTGCAGCCCGATGCCGGCGGCGCGCTCGAGTTGCGCGATAAAAGGATGAAGCGCGGTGTTCGAGTGGTAGGGCGAGCACTGATACCGCAGCCGGCGGGGCGCCCCCAACGCAGGGTTCTCGGAGAGCGTTGCCACAAGGCGCGACTTGCCGATCCCGGCCTCGCCTGAAATCAGCACCACCTGGCCTTCGCCCTGATACGCCAGTTGCTGGCGCGAGCACACGAATTCGATCTCCGCCTTGCGACCGACAAAGCCGACGGATCGCGCGGTACGCACCGCCTCGAAGCGGCTCTCCGACGCGGCTCCGCCTTCGACCGCCCAGAGCGCGATCGGTTCGGAGATGCCCTTGACCTCGCGGTGCCCGAGGTCCTGAAAGGTGAAGAGATCGCCGAGCAGCCGGCGCGTCGAATCCGCAACGACGACCGCCCCCGGCTCCGCCAGCGCTTGCAGTCGGGCAGCAAGGTTCGGCGTGTCGCCGACCATCGCCTGTTGCTCCGATACGCTGCCGCTGGTGAGGTCGCCCACCACCACAAGTCCCGTCGCGATGGCGACCCGCACCTCGACCCGCTCCTGCGTACGCATGTCGAGCCGCCTCACGGCAGGGATGATGTCGAGGCCGGCGCGCACGGCACGCTCCGCATCATCCTCGTGGGCGCGGGGATAGCCGAAATAGGCGAGAATTCCGTCACCCACAAACCTGGCGATCACGCCGCCATAGGCGGCGACGACCGTCGCACAGGCGGCGCGATAGGCACGGATCACCTCCCACATGTCCTCGGGATCGAGGCTCGCCGAGAGCGCCGTCGAGCCGACGAGATCGCAGAACATGACGGTGAGGTGGCGTCGCTCGGCATCATGTGGGCGAGCCGCAGTCTGTTCGGCCTGATTGAGGTCGGCGATGGCACGCATCATCTTGCGGCGATGGCCGAGCAGAACCCCGAGCCTGTCGAAGTCCTCGTCCCGCAATTCGGGAAGGACACTGACATCGATTCCATTCTCGGCAAAACGCTTCGCGTATTGCCCAATGCCGAGATTCTCGAGCCAGTCCGAAATCTGCTGCATGGGGGCCACCGGGTGTGTGGTTGACAGCAGGCTGAATATTGCGCCACGGCAGGAAAAACTTAGCCCAAGTTCCCCGGCATAGCACGCGTTGATGCGGCAATTCGGCTGCCGCTTGCGTGCGATACCCGACCAAAGACGGTGCTTGGCTACAGTGTTCGCTACCAAGCAGCGCATAAGATGATGACAACAACTCAATTGTGCTGCACGTGCGAAGCGGCGCTGCACAACCGGCGCGTAGCGTAAGATGGGTAGAGCGCAGCGAAACGCCCTCGCGCGGAGGCATGATGGGTATCGCTTCACCCATCCTACGCACGGCTGCGATCCAACATTTATCGTACGCAAGCAACCATCCATTAATGTTGAGCGCCGCTCTTTGCGTCTCGCCGGATCGCACCTGCTAGATTGCGAATCAGAATCCGAAGAAGCTCGGCTTCCCTCTTGGGAACCGTACATGCTCCATTTTGTTCGACTGAGGGGCCTACTAGGTGAAATTGCCCGAGATAATTCGAGCGGCGATCCAGCTCAGTCAAGCCAACCGCACCATTACGTTCGATCAATTGAACGGGTTGATCGAGACGGAGAAACTGGAGCCGGAAGATATTGAAAGCTTGTTTGCGGCTCTGCGGGATGCAGGCATAAATATCGTGGAAGCGATGAACGCTTCACCCGAGGTCGCATGTTCGTTCTGTGGAAAGCGCGAACCGGAAATTCTGCAACTGATCGCGGGCGCTGGTGGCTTCATTTGCAATGAATGCGTCCAGCTATGTGTCGGCATCATTGCCACTCAGAATCCCGACTGGCTCGACCAGCATCGTCAATTCCTCACGACGCTGCCGCTCGAGCCCAAGAGCTAGTCCTACGCGGAGACAGTCCTTGCTCAGAGGCATGATGGGTTTCGCTTCGCTCTACCCATCCTACGCACTGAGTTTTCCGTGCGCGTACAACCGACGTGCACAACCGATGCGTAGAATGGGTAGAGCATCCACAAAGCGCAATGCGTGAACTATTTCTGATGGTATCCTACAAACCCGTGATCCTTGGTATCAATACATGACCGAAGCCATTGTCCGTTCTGCGGCAGAACATGATCTGCCCGAGCTGTTGAATCTTTACCGACACCTTCATCCGCACGATCCTCAACTGGAGACAGCTGCTGCCGAGCGTGTCTGGTCGACATTGCTCGCATCCGGCTTCACGACCGTGATCGTGGCGCAAGCAGCGGAGCTGCTCGTATCGTCGTGCACGCTCGCGATCGTGCCTAACCTGTCTCGAGGCGGCAGGTCATATGCAGTGATTGAGAATGTCGTCACGCACGCCGACTACCGTCGGCTGGGGCTCGGCCAACGGGTTCTTGCTCATGCGCTCGATCTAGCCTGGCAGGCCGACTGCTACAAAGTCCTGTTGGCGACGGGTTCGAAGCAGGAGACCACCCTGCGTTTCTATGAGAGCGCAGGTTTTCATCGCGGGGGCAAAACCTATTTCGAAGTACGCCGTCCTTAATTCGCAGGATGGGTAGAGCGAAGCGAAACCCATCCTACGCACTGACGTGGAGACCGACACTTGTCCAACACTCGGCCGCTTACCTCCAAGGCCATTAATGGAATTTCGCTTTTGATGGCGGGATGCTGTCTGCTGTTTTGTGTTGTGTTGGCATTTGTTGCATTCGAGGGTGCGCGCGAGCGCCACGCACAAGGCGACCTCGGCTTCTACATGATCCTCAACATGGTGACCCCCGGCATTCTGAACGCACTAGTTATCGCAGCCTCGCTCAGATTCCTGTTGCCTGATCAACGGCACCTGAGAACGTTCCTCGCGATTTGCGCCCTGTCTGTCGCGGCATTGCTCTGGGATTGGCTGTTCCTGTTTAGGTTTTGGCGTGCCCACTAGGATGGGTCGTTCGTAGGATGGGTGGAGCGTAGCGATACCCATCCTACGCACCTCAGGCCAACAGCCCCTTCCCCGGCACATGATTGAGTTCGAGCCTGATCCCATCCGGGTCCTCGAACAGGATCGAGTAATATCCCGGTGCCCACTGGTCCTCGCGCGGCGCGCGGATGATCCTGGCGCCGAGCGTCTGCAGAAAGCCGTGCAGCTCGTCGATGTCGGCGCGCTCGCGGGCGCGGAAGCAGAGGTGATGCAGGCCGACGCGCTTCTGCTCGAAGGCTGCGCCTTCGTGCTCCGCTGACGGCGCGCTGATGCCGACGGCGGTGCGGCCGCCGACGCAGTAATAGGTCGTCTCGGTCTCGATGACAGGCTTCAGGCCAAGGAACGGCAACAGCTTGCGATAAAAATCGCGGGAGCGCTCGAAATTCGAGGCGGTGAGGAAAATATGGGCAATGCCATTGACTTCCATTGTCTCTCCCGGCGTGGCAATCTAAGGTAGCATTGTGGTTGCTGATCAAGCATACAGGAACCGGCGGGACCGAGAGTAGCGTTATGATGCGTCAGCAATCGCGTTGCAGCGCTGCGCTGCCGGCATGTGCCGCGTCCCTTCTCGCGCTGGCCTCGGTCGGGCGTGCCGAAGCGGCTGATTGCGCATTTGAGCCGCAAGGCGAAGGCCGCGTTGCCACTGTCGTCGGTGCGCGCAGCCTTCGCCTCGAAGACGGCCGCGAGATCCGCCTCGCCGGCATCGAGCAAGCCGGAACCGATCAGGCCCGAATCAGAGCCGCATTGTCCGCCATCGTCGGCGGTCGCGACGTGACGCTGCGCGGCGAGGACGATTCGCCGGACCGCTACGGCCGCCAGTCGGCCTTCGTGTTCGTCGAGGGCTCGGAACACTCGGTGCAAACGGAACTCTTGCGCCGCGGCGAAGCGCTAGTTTCGAGCGATATATCCGAGAAAAATTGCGCTGCAGCACTGACTTCGGCCGAGACGAGCGCGCGGCAGGCCAAATTGGGGATTTGGGCTGAAACCGCGGCCATAAAAAACACTGAAAGTCCGGGCGATATTCTGGCCGCGATTGGGCACTTTACGGTGGTCGAGGGCAGAGTACTGTCCGTGCGGCAGGCGGGGGCAATCACCTACCTGAACTTCGGGCGGAACTGGACACAGGACTTTGCTGCGACTATTTCAAGGCGCATCATTCCGGCGTTTGAGAACGCCGGCCTTGGACCTAAGTCGCTCGAAAATCGAAGGATTCGTGTCCGCGGCGTTGTCTCGTCGCGGGGAGGACCACGGATTGAGGTGCTCCGGGTGGAGCAGATCGAGGTGCTGGGCGGGAAATAGCGCTTGATCCGAAGACTGGGCACCGGTTTTCACTTGGATCACGCGCGAAAAAGGGATGAGATCGGCGATTCCAGTGGGGTCGTGATCTTAGTGGCTGATTTGACGCATCGTGCACAACGGCGCGGAGGAAACACGGGCGGCCGCCTTCTGGCTGCGCCTGCGCTGCTGTGCGCTGCACTGACGCTTTCTTCCTGTGGAAATCTGGGAAAACTCGAGACGGCCGCGCCGGTGGTTCCCCAGCCGAAGCCGAGCCGCACCGTTGCGCAGACGCCCGCGAGCGAGCGCGAGCATGAGCGGATTCTCGCCTCCTATGGCGGCGCCTATGACGACCCGAGACTAGCGACCCTGATCGGCAAGACGGTCGACCGGCTGGTCGCGGCCTCCGACCGCCCAGACCAGGCCTATCGGGTGACCATTCTCAATTCCGGCGCGGTGAACGCCTTCGCGCTGCCGACCGGGCAGCTTTACGTGACGCGCGGCCTGGTCGCGCTCGCCAGCGACACGTCGGAACTGTCCTCGGTGCTGAGCCACGAAATGGCGCATGTCATCGCAAAACATGCCTCGATCCGGGAAGACCAGGCGCGCCAGGCAGCCGTGGTGACGCGCGTCGTCACCGACATGAGCAACGACCCGGATTTGACCGCGCTGGCGCTGGCCAAGACGAAACTGACGATGGCGAGCTTCTCGCGGCAGCAGGAATTCGAGGCCGACGGCATCGGCGTCGGCATTTCGGCCAAGGCCCGTTTCGATCCCTATGGCGCCTCGCGCTTCCTTGCCGCGATGGAGCGCAACGCAGCGCTGAAGGCCGGCAAGACCTCGCTCGATCCACGCGCGCAGGATTTCCTGTCCTCGCATCCGGCAACCCCCGAGCGCGTGCAGAACGCGCAGGCGAGCGCCCGGCAATACACCTCGCCGCAGAGCGGCGAGCGCGACCGCGAGACCTACCTCGCCGCGATAGACAACCTCGTCTACGGCGAAGATCCCAGCGAGGGTTTTGTGCGCGGCCGCCGCTTCCTGCACCCCAAGCTCGGCTTCACTTTCCAGGCGCCCGAGACGTTCACACTCGACAATACCGCGCAGGCCGTGATCGGCGTGCGCGAGGGCGGTACGCAGGCGATGCGCTTCGACGTGGTGCGCGTGCCGGCCGAGCAGTCGCTGGCCGACTATCTCAATTCCGGCTGGATGGAAGGCGTCGACAAGGGCTCGACCGAAGACCTCATGATCAACGGTTTCCCGGTCGCCGCGGCGAACGCGAACGGCGATCAGTGGCAATTCAAGGTGTTTGCGCTGCGCTACGGCAGCGACGTCTACCGCTTCATCTTCGCCTCCAAGCAGCGCAATACCGAAAGCGAGCGCAATGCGCGCGAGACCGTGAACTCGTTCCGCCGCCTGACGATGGAAGAAGTCCAGGCCGCGCGCCCGCTGCGCATCAAGGTCATCACCGCGCAACCCGGCGACACCGTGGAATCGCTCTCCCACCGCATGTCCGGCGTCGACCGCCCGGCCGAGCGCTTCCGCATCCTCAACGGCCTCGACCAGCACGCGCAGGTCAAGCCCAGGGATCGCGTCAAGATCGTGGTGGATTGAAACCAGGCAGGCGTAGCCCGGATGGAGCGCAGCGCAATCCGGGATTTCTCGATCTGCTTTCCGGACAGCCCCCGGATTACGCTGCGCTCCATCCGGGCTACAAACGCTACAGCCGCATTCAGCGGCGAGTTATTCGCCGCTGAATCAGTTCCGCCAATCGCTTCATCATGAATTGCTGGCTGCCGCCTCGCGGGCGAGACGCTCCGCCTTGAGCCGCTCGAAATTGGCCCGGAAGGCATCATCGGCCTTCCTGCGCTCGTCGAGGGCCTTCTCGGCATCCTCACGGCGCTTTTCCATCAATGCCGCTCGCTCCTCGCGAGAGCGCGGGGGTGTCGTTCGGTTTTCATAGGTCATGCACTTCAACGCGAAAGCGGGCCGAAAGTTCCCGTCAGCGCGCCCAAAGTTCCCACTCTGGAACACCCCTGAGGGATATTGCCCAGCGAGCCCTGCAACGCGATGCGTCGCTTCGGCGCTCGACAGGCTTCCCGCCGCGACCACCTATGCCGGCCCTACCTGGAAACGACGCGCAACTGCCATCGCGATTCGAAACTATCGTCGTCAGTCATCTGCGCCTGCGCCTCCATGGGATCGCTGCGCTTCTCCGCAGCGACGCTGACGGTGACCTTTGGTGCCGCTTCGGCCTTGGCTTGCACCGGTGCCGGCGCCGCGGCGGGCCAGCGCAAAGCTGACCGCGCGATCACGGCCTTGCCGGAGTACCAGCATTTGCGGCCGTCGATCATGCGCCAGGACCAATGCCCTTTCGCCGATTTGGGCACAGCGGCGCTGCACTGCCGGACCTGCGCGGCCGGCGCACTCAGTGGAAGAAGCGTGGCCAGGAAAGCCGCGATGAGAACGGCGCAGAAGATGGACTGTACCTGCCCTTTCATCGAATCCCCCTTGCGGTAAATCTAGAAGTAGTAGCCAGGACAATCTCCCGTGATTCGGGTCACAAGAGGTCGAAAACTGGCCGTTTCCGCGCCAAGGGATGGAACCGGAACCGTGGCGTCGTTGTCGCGCTGATAGCGCACGCGAACATCTTCGGTTCGCGCAAGCATCAACAACGTGCGCCAAACAAAAAGCCCGGTCATGCGACCGGGCTTTTCGTTTCAGTCCTCGGGATTCTTTCAGGCGGCTTCGTCCGCCACCGCAGCATCGTCGCCGTCGGCGTCGACATCGGCCTCGTCGGCTTCGCCGTCAGCCTCCGTCGCTTCCGCCTTGGCGCCGCGGCGCGGGCTCTTGGCGAGCTGGCTTTCGATTTCCTTGACCGCTTCGGTCTCGGTCGAATGCTGCACGACGGCGATTTCACGCGACAGGCGATCGAGCGCCGCTTCATAGAGCTGGCGTTCGGAGTAGGACTGCTCGGGCTGCGATTCCGAACGGTAGAGGTCGCGGACCACTTCGGCGATCGCGACGATGTCGCCCGAATTGATCTTCGCTTCATATTCCTGCGCGCGGCGCGACCACATGGTCCGCTTGACGCGGGCGCGACCCTTCAGGGTCTCCAGCGCCTTCTTGACCAGCGCCGGCTCGGACAGCTTGCGCATGCCGACATTGGCGACCTTGGCGGTCGGCACGCGGAGCGTCATCTTGTCCTTCATGAAATTGATCACGAACAGCTCGAGCTTGGCGCCCGCGATCTCCTGCTCCTCGATGGCCAGGATCTGGCCGACGCCGTGAGCCGGATAGACCACGAATTCATTGGCCTTGAAGCCCTGACGCTGGGTCACGACCTTCTTCGGTTCCTCGACGCGCGGCGCGGCCGCAGCGGCCGGCTTGTGGGCGGGAGCCTTTGGCGCAACGGCAGCCTTCGCAGGAGCGGCCTTCACAGGGGTCTTTGCGGGAACCTTGGCAGCAACTTTCGGGGCATTGGTCTTCGACGTCGCTTTCGCGGCGGTCTTGGCAGTCTTTTCTGGCATCGCGCTTCTTTTCTTTGAGGACTTTGCGGCCGAAACCTTCCTGGCATCCTTCACGGACGCCTTGGCACGGCCCTTGGTTGCGCTGCGGCTCGCCGGAGCGGCTTTTTTCGTGGTCTTGGAAGCACTCTTTTTACGCGTTTTCTGTGACACAGCCTGCGCGCGGAACTGCCACGCCCCTGTTCGATGTTTTTACGGGTCACCCACCGGGGCCACAGGTTACGCATGGCCAGGATCGGCTTGTAATGTGCCCAATATAGCACATTTTCCGCAAAAATCAATGATTTACGCCGAGTTCCGGGCCTTTACGGGCCCGTTCCCGCCATAAGTCCGCGAACAGGGTTAAATCAAACAAGCACGTACGGCTCAGATTGGGGCCGGAATCAGGCCCAATAAGCCCTTAACTTATCCACAGGCTTAATCGCCGGAGCCGGGCTCCTTGGAAAAATATTTCTCGAACTTGCCCTCGACACCTTCGAATTCTTTCGCGTCCGGCGGCGCTTCCTTCTTCTGGGTGATGTTGGGCCAGCTCTTGGCGTACTCGGTGTTGACCTCGAGCCACTTCTCCAGGCCCGGCTCGGTGTCCGGCTTGATGGCGTCGGCGGGGCACTCGGGTTCGCAGACGCCACAGTCGATGCATTCGTCAGGATGGATGACCAGCATGTTCTCGCCCTCGTAGAAGCAGTCCACGGGGCAGACCTCGACGCAGTCGGTATATTTGCACTTGATGCAGGCTTCAGTGACGACGTAAGTCATCCAACGCTCCGAAACGGATCAGTTTTCCGGGGTTTGCGTAGCGCATGCGGTGCGCTGCCGCAAGGGAAGCAGCACGCCTCTGGCGGCCGTTTTTACGGGCCTCCTGCGGGCCCGCTTCAGATAGTCATGGTTTGGCGTTCTGCAAATCGTCGTAGAGCACGCGCGCGGCCGTGGCGTCGCCACGCCGCTCGGAAAATCCGACGACTTTGAGGACGCGCACGCTGTGATCCAGTGCGATCGTCAGGACGTCGCCGACCTTCACCGAATGTCCCGGCGATTTTTCGCGCACGCCGTTGATGCGGACGTGACCGGCCTCGACGAGGGCGGCAGCGGAGGTGCGGGCCTTCACCACCCGCGCGTGCCACAGCCATTTGTCGAGACGCTGCCGCTCCAAATATTTTCTCGACTATTCCTTGCGATTGCCCGCGAGCTGTTCCTTCAGCGCCGCCAGTTTGGCGAACGGCGAATTCGGATCGGCCGCGCGATCGCGCTCGCGCGGGTTCGCACTCGTCGCCCATTGACGGTGCGAGGGGCCGGAGTCGCGCTTGTCGCGACCGCCCTTGTCGCGTCCGCCGAAATCACGGCCGCCACGTTCGCGGTCCTTGTCGCGGCCGCCCTTGCGGTCGCCCTTGTTGCGATCGAATTTGTCGCGGCGCTCCTCGCGATCACGGCCCTTGCCTTCAAAGCGCTCGCGCGGCGGACGATCCTGACGCGCCTCCGTTGCCGGCGCGCCCTCTGCGCTCGGCGCCGCGGCAGCATCGGCCGGTGCGCCCTCGCGCGGCTTTCTGAATTCGTTGTGGCGACGGCCGCGGCGATGGCGCTGCTCGCGCTGCGCGCCGTCTCCGGCT
>NZ_LLYB01000052.1:0-13349 GCF_001440475.1 Bradyrhizobium lablabi
CGCCTGCCGCCGCGGCTGCCGCCGCGGCTGCCGCGAAGGACGTGACCGGCTCGGTGCCGCAACAGGTTGCTGCCGCAGCTCCACCGTCAGCACCTGCCGCCCCGGCCAAGCCCGAAGTCGCCCGGCTGCCGACCGTCGAAGGCTGGGTGTTGCGTGACGTTGCCAACGGCAGCGCCCTGATCGAGAGCCGCCGCGGCATGTATGAGGTCTATGCCGGCGATCCCGTGCCCGGCCTCGGCCGGGTCGATGCCATTCGCAGGCAGGACGGCCGCTGGGTGGTTGTGACCAGCAAGGGTCTGATCGTCGCGCGCTGACGGGACGAGACGCGAACAGCAAGGCGTTTCACGGCGACGTGAAGCGCCTTTTTCCTTGAATAGACCTCTTTGCGCGGTGTTAGTTGGGACATGAGCCGCGCACCACGATTTCTTGCCATCGTCCTATTTCTGCTGTGCGGCGTCTCGCCAGCGTGTGCGGCACAAGATGCTGTCCTGGAACGTGGCACCGCCGTCACCGACCCCGCGACGCTGCGTCAACTCGATGGCGGAAAATTCCGTCTCGATCGCGTGCTGCTGTCCGAGCGGTCGGCGGATACGCCGCTCACCAATAGCGAATTGTTCGCCGTGCCGTCGATGGCGCCAGTCCGGCAAGCGATCGATGGCGAGTTCGATCGCTATATCGCGCGGCACGGCGCGAGCTTGCCGAAGGAGACGATCGGCGTCGGCGAGGGTTTTGATTTCCAATTGTTCGACCGCGTGCTGCTTTATTCAGCGGAGACGCGGTTCGCACTGGCCGGCATCGTCAACCGCATGGACCGCACTTACGCCGCGGAGGCAAGCTGCGGCGAGATCCGCCTGATCTACCGCCTGACACGGGTGAACAAGGCAGCCGGCGACACGGCTTCGCCGCCGCGGCTGCCGATGACGCTGAACGTGGTGCTGAAGGCGAGGGGGGATGGCGAGGCGATCACCTGTTCTGACATCGCCGGTCGCTGGCTCGCCGCGCCGCTCGCCGCGACAGACCTGATCCGCCACGAGAATATCGATCGCATCGAGACCAATCTGCAGATCGCGCACGCGCCGAAATCAGCCGTCCGCGATTTCCGCACCGATTATCTCCTGAAGGTGTTTCGCTACGATCGGAACGCGCGCATCTTTGCCGAAGCGCCGATGGAAAACCAGATCGACCGTGCACGTCTTCTGGCGGACGATGGCCTCAAGCGCGAGTTCAGGGCATGGCTGCTCGATCCAGCCAACCTCGTCGCGTTCGATCGCGGCACCGTGCTGATCCCGGAGAAATTCCTCGCTCAAGGCGCGATTGCGCCGACACCGGTCGGGTTCGACCCATCGGAGCTGGAGCCCGAGTTCGGGCTGGTGCAAGGAGAGGGCGCCGTGTTCAGCGAGGCCGACGTTGTGGCTGCGCTTAGGAAGGCCACGGAAGGCGGCGCGAAGCTGCAGAACATCCGCTCGCTCGCCGGGTTCGAGCGGCGGCTCAATGACGTGACCTGTTCGGGTTGCCACCAGACGCGCGGCATCGGCGGCTTTCATTTCCCCGGCGTCGACTGGATGACGGATAAACCGTCGAACTCGACCGTGGTGCCGGGATCCCCGCATTTCTTCGGCGATCAGATCCGTCGCCGCGATATTCTCACCGCGCTGCGCGACGGCAAAGAGCCGGACTACTCGCGCGGCTTTGCCAGCCGTCCGCAATTGCGCGGCAGCACCGAACTCGCCGGCACCAATTATCAGGATGGCTGGGGCGCGCACTGCTATGTGCAGGGCAAACCGGCCAGCAACAATGACGCGAGTTTTCGCGACTGGACCTGCGCCGAGGGCCTGACCTGTCAGGCCGCCGGCAAGACCTCGCGCATCGGCATGTGCTTCATCAAAAGCCGCTAGTTACGCGCGCTCACTTGATCGGTTACTTGGCGTAATGCGTCAGGCGCTTGCCGGGCAACAGATCATAGGCCGACTTCCAGCCGGGCAATTGCGCCATCCGCCCGAGCCAGGCGTTGATTGCGGGATGGCTCACAGCCCAATCATACCCGGTCTCGTCAGCGGGATAATGCAAATAGGCCATCATCGAAATGTCGGCCACCGTCGGCCGTTCGCCGATGGCGAAGGCATTCTTCTGCAGGTGCTGTTCGAGGATCGACAGGAAATCATCGAGGCGCCGGCGGAAATGTTTCAGCACATGCTCGTCCGGCGACGGCGTGAAGGTGCGGAAATAGCGATAGGTCGCCATATAGCCGGTGAGCTTGTGGTTGTCCCAGAACAGCCAGCGCAGCAGTTCGAACTGCTCCTGCTCGGTCTCACCGCCGAACCGGCCGAACTGCTTTGCCAGCTTGAGCAGGATCGGTGCGGTCTGGGTGAGGCGGACGCCGTCCTCTTCCAGCACCGGGATTTCGCCCATCTCGTTGACGTCGCGCCGCCACTCCGGCGTGCGCGTGACGCCGCCGCCGAAATCGGTCCAGACCGGCTCAAACTTTTGCCCGCACAATGTGAGCATCAGCGCGAGCTTGTAGCTGTTTCCGGACTCCGGGAAGTAATGCAGGCGATAGCTGGGCATGGTCGTTACCTCAGGCCACCGCGCCGGCCGCGCGCAATTGGCCGATCGTCGCTTCGTCATACCCCGCGTTACGCAGGATCTCGTCGCTGTGCTCGCCAATGCCGGGCGGCTTGCGCGGCTGAACCTTCTTGCTGCCATCCACCCAGATCGGGCTGGAGATCGTCAGCATGGTGTCGTTCTCGAACGGCACCAGCACCTCGTTTTCGATCATCTGCCTGTCGTTCGGGATGTCATCGAGAATGCCGACCACGCCGAATACGAGGCCGTTGCCGTCGAGAATCTTGCGCCATTCGGCGAGGTCCTTGGTCGCAAAGGTCTCGTCGAAGATCTTGATCAGTTCGAGCGAGCGGGCATGGCGGTCCTTCTTGGTCTCGAAGCGCGGATCAGTGATGAGATCCTCGCGGCCGAGGCAACGCGCCAGCGTCGGCCATTGCCGGTCCTCATTGAGCAGCGAGAGGATCAGCCAGCGGCCGTCCTTGCACTGGTAATGGTTGGTCACGGCGTTCAGCGCGCGCTCGCGCGGACGGCGCTCGCCGAATTTCGCGCCGACCAGCTTGGCTTGCGCCAGCACCGAAGCCGCCCAGATGCCGTTGGCCATCAGGTTGGAGCTGACATGCGAGCCCTTGCCGGTGCGCTCGCGCTTGTAGAGCGCGGTGACGATCGCGCCGTAGAACGCCATGGCGCACGGGTGGTCGCCCATGCCGGCGATCGAACGCGCCGGCGTGGTGTGTTCATCCGCGCGCACCAGGTCCATCAGGCCGGAGCGCGCCCAATAGGCGTTGGAGTCGAAGCCGGGCTTGTTGGCTTCCTCGCCCTTTTCGCCATAGCCGGTGAAGGACGCATAGATCAGCCGTTCGTTGTGGGGCGCCAGATGCTCATGGGTGATGCCGAGCCGCTCGCGCACCTGTGGCGGATAATTGGTGATGAAGACGTCGGCCTGGGCGGCGAGACGATGCAGCACGGCCTGGCCCTCGGGCTTGGAGAGATCGAGCGCGAGGCTACGCTTGTTGCGGGCTTCCAGCATCCACGCGAAATTATGCTCGCTATGCGGGTAGCCCGGCAAATTCGGCAGGTTGCGGTAGGGATCGCCTGCGCCGGGCGGCTCGATCTTGATGACGTCGGCGCCGAAATCCGACAGCACGGTGGCGGCCGCAGGGGCTGCGATGAAACTCGCGCAGTCCAGAACCTTGAGGCCTTCGAAAATACCCTTATCCATCGTGGCGCCGCTCCGTGTGGCTTGTCTGATTGTTTTTCGTGGGTCGGAATTACCGCCAGCGAAAGCTGGCATTCGGCGGCCATTTGACCCATCTCGGGTGGGCGATGCAACTACTCGCCGCCAGACATCAGCGCTGCATTTCCGCCGGCTGCGGCGGTATTGATGGTCACTGTCTGTTCGGTTGCAAAACGCGCCAGATAATGCGGCCCGCCGGCCTTCGGACCCGTGCCGGATAGCCCGTGACCGCCGAACGGCTGCACGCCGACCACGGCGCCGATCATGTTGCGGTTGACGTAGATGTTGCCGACTTGAACGGCGTCGATGACGTCCTCCACCGTGTCGTCGATCCGGGAGTGAATGCCGAGCGTGAGCCCATAGCCCGAGCCTTCGACCGCGTGCAGCACCTGGTCCAACCGGTCGGCGCGGTAGCGCACCACATGCAGCACCGGGCCGAACACTTCTTCCGTGAGCCGGCCGGCATCGGACAATTCGAAGATATGAGGCGCGACGTAATTGCCTTGTGGTGCGTGACCAGCGAAGTGCACCTTTGCTTCCTTCTTCATGCGCTCGATATGCGCATCCAGCCGCTGCTTGGCCTCGGCGTCGATCACCGGGCCGACATGCGTGGCGGGATCCGCGGGATCGCCGATGACAAGTTCGCGCGCCGCGCCGGCGATCATCTCGATCATGCGATCGGCGACGTCATCCTGCAGGTACAACAGCCGCAGCGCCGAGCAGCGCTGGCCGGCGGAGCGGAACGCCGAGGTCACGACGTCGTCGGCGACCTGTTCGGGCAGCGCAGTGGCGTCGACGATCATGGCATTGATGCCGCCGGTTTCGGCGATCAACGGCACGATCGGCCCGTCCTTGGCGGCGAGCGCGCGGTTGATGGTGCGCGCGACTTCGGTCGATCCGGTGAAGACGACACCGGCGATGTCGGGATGCGCCACCAGCACGCCGCCGATCCGGCCGTCGCTTGCCACCAGATGCAGCGCTGACGTCGGCACGCCGGCTTCATGCAACAGCCGCACAGCCTCGGCCGCAATCAGCGGCGTCTGCTCGGCCGGCTTCGCAACGACCGCATTACCCGCCATCAATGCCGCGGTGACCTGACCCAGGAAGATCGCCAGCGGAAAATTCCACGGCGATATCGCGATGAAGACGCCGCGGCCGCGCAGGCAGAGCATATTGCTTTCGCCCGTCGGTCCCGGCATCGCCTTGCCTTCGCCGAACAGTTCGCGCCCTCGGGCCGCATAGTAGCGGCAGAAGTCGACGGCCTCGCGGACTTCCGATATCGAATCGTCCAGTGTCTTGCCGCCCTCGCGTTGCAGTAGCGCGACGAAGTTCGGCGCGCGCCGTTCCAGCAAGTCGGCGGCCTTTTCCAGTGCGGCCGCGCGTGTTTCGGCCGGCGTTCTGGCCCAATGCCTGAAGCCGTTCCGCGCTGCCAGTATGGCCGCATTGGCTTCGCTCTCGGTTGCGTCAGCGATGCTTCCCGTCGCAGGCAATGGTGCGGCAGCGATGGCCGAGACCAGTTGCTCCAGCGCCGCGCGTTCGCCGAATTCGATCCCGCGAGAGTTTTTTCGGCTGGGCCCATAGAGATCGCGCGGCAGGGGAATGTTCGGATGGCCCGCATTGTCGGCACGGCCGATGATGTCGGCCGGACGCCGCAGCAATTGCGGCACCGGGATAGTCTCGTCGGCGGCGAGCGCGACAAACGACGAGTTGGCGCCATTCTCCAACAGTCGCCGCACCAGATAGGCGAGAAGGTCGCGATGACTGCCGACCGGCGCGTAGGTGCGATGGGCAATATCGGGCCGGTCTTCGCCAAGCTTTGCGTAGAGGGCTTCGCCCATGCCGTGCAGGCGCTGAAATTCGAAGCCGCCTTGCTCCGTTGCCAGTTCGAGGATGGTTGCGACAGTGAGTGCGTTATGGGTGGCGAATTGAGGAAATATCCGCGGCCGCAGCGCCAGCAATTGTTTTGCACAGGCGAGGTAATTCAGGTCGGTCATCGCCTTGCGGGTGAATACGGGATAGCCGTCGAGGCCGCGTTCTTGCGCGCGCTTGATCTCGGTGTCCCAATAGGCGCCCTTGACCAGCCGCACCATCATTTTGCGGTCGAGGCTGCGCGCGAGACGGTCGACGTAATCGATCACGTCGGCGGCGCGCTTCTGATAGGCCTGGACCGCCAGCCCGAACCCGTTCCAGCCTGCAAGCGAGGGATCGGCGAACGCTGCCGCGATCACGTCGAGCGACAATTCGAGCCGATCCGCTTCCTCGGCATCTACAGTGAAATTGAGGTCATGGGATTTGGCTCGCCGGGCAAGATCGACCAGGCGCGGCACCAGCTCGTTCATCACGCGTGCGCGGCTCACCGCTTCGAAGCGTGGATGCAGCGCCGAGAGCTTGACCGAGATGCCGGGCCGGTCGGGCAGGGGACGATCACCGGCCGTGCGGCCGATCGCCTCGATCGCGCTCGAATAGGAATTGAAATAGCGCGTGGCGTCGTCGGCAGTGCGCGCGCCTTCGCCGAGCATGTCGAAGGAGTAACGTTGAGGGCGCGACGAATGCGGCTGAGCGCGCGACAGCGCCGCGTCGATGGTCTCGCCGAGCACGAAATGATTGCCCATCAGCCGCATCGCCTGCCGCGTCGCCGCCCGCACCGCCGGTGCGCCCAGCCGCTTGGTGAGCCGGCCGATGGTCCCCTGCGGCGTCTCGCCGGGCTGGATCACGCGGGCCGACATACCGAGCGCCCACGCCGAGGCGTTGACCAGAAACGCGCTCGACCTCGTCTCGTGGTGGACGAAGTCACCCTGGGCGAGCTTGTCCTCGATGAACTGGTCGGCGGTGCGGGCATCCGGCACGCGCAACAGCGCTTCCGCCAGCACCATCAGCGCCAGTCCCTCCTTGGTCGAGAGCGCGAACTCGCGCAGCATGTCCTCGACCCCGCCGAGCGGATCGTCATTGGCCCTGATCGCTTCGATCAGCCCTCTCGCCACGCGGTCGATCCGCCCCTCTCGTGCCGCGTCCAGCCGCGCGGTTCGGAGCAGGCCGGTGGCCATGGCGCGATCATCTGGCGCGTAGGGCGTGCTGAAGGGCGGCGGGATTGGCGGATGGATCGACATGCGATTCTCTTGGGCTAGTTCTGCAAGTTTACTGCCGCCTCAACCGTAGTTCGATAGACAAATTCGACATTTGTCCTTAGATAGTGCGGTAGATGCGTTTATTGGCCGGATAAATGACTGATATTGACAAGATAGACCGCAAAATTCTCTCAATTCTTCAAGCGGATGGCCGCATCGCCAATGTGGAGCTGGCCGAGCGGATCGGGCTCTCGCCAACGTCGATCGGCGAGCGGCTGAAGCGGCTGCAGCGCGACGGCTTTGTCGAAGGCTACGGTGCCCGGCTCAATCCGCATCGGTTAGGCTTGGGCTTGCTCGTGTTCGTCGAGGTGATGCTCGACAAGACCACGCCCGATGTCTTCGAGCGGTTTGCCAAGGCGGTGCAGACCGCGCCGGAAGTGCTGGAGTGTCACATGGTGGCGGGCGGCTTCGACTATCTGGTCAAGGCCCGGGTCGCCGACATGACGGCCTACCGCCGGTTCCTGGGCGAGAGCCTGCTGGCGCTGCCGGGCGTGCGGGAGACGCGAACCTACGCCGTGATGGAAGAGGTCAAGCGCGACGCACCGCTGCCGGTCGGCTAGCGCCGCCTCTCCGATCCCCGGAGCGGAACAACTGGCGCGCGGACAACACAGCGGGCGGAATTTCCGCGGCGCGGTCCCCAGATCGCAGCCTTGCTGGTTGGCAGTGCGCGGGAGCCGCGCTAAGCGTCACGAACGCTGTCGCTTGGGAACTGCGGAATGATGAGAGACGCCGCTCTGCCGACACTGGGAAGCCTCACGCGCCAGGGCGTTGCGGCTGCGATCGTCGCTGTCGCCGCGCTGTTTGCAGCGCCGTCGGCGAGAGCGGTCGAGATGAGTGCCGAGGTCGCCAACCTCTACAGCTCGGTCTCAATCTATCCGCCTTCCGCTACCTCCATGACCGTCTGCTACGGCTTCGTCTGCCGCCGCCGCGAGATCCTCGATTTCACCGCCGGTGACCGCGGCGCGCTGACCCAGATCATGGCCGCGGGCCGCGCCTCGGCCGTCGCCGAACGCGCGGCCGTGCAGAAGGCCGTGATATGGTTCGACCGCCGCATGGGGCCGATCCTCGGCACCAACAAGCGCGTGGCGAAGGCGGATTTCCGCTACTTCGACGACAAGCACAATTACGATTGCTGGGACACCACGCGCAACACCACCAGCCTGCTCCTGGTGCTGCGGGAGTGGGGGCTGTTGAAGCACCACGCGATCGGTGATCCGAAATATCGCGGCAATACGCTGGTATTGCAGACGCCGCACAACACCGCAGTGCTGGTCGATCGCGCCACCAAGGTCGAATGGGTCGTCGATCTCTGGCCGCGCGGCTATCTGCAGCCACCGGACGTGATGACGGTCGAGAGGTGGGTTACGGAAGATTGAGCGGCCGGTTTTGGCGCAACAGTCTGACCATTGCGCGCGCGGAAGCGGTGCCCGCTCCGCCGAACGCTCACAGTTTTCGAGAAGTTTTTTAAGCCCAACTCCCGGATTTAGGTCCGAGAGCGTGCCGTTGCCGATTGCGCCTGCGCGCTAAACCTTGAGGTTCTCGGCCGAAGTCTTGCCGCGGTTGGCGATCTCTTCGTATTCGACGGTCTGCCCTTCATTGAGCGTCGAAAGCCCAGCTTTCTCAACTGCCGAAATATGAACGAACACGTCCTTGCCGCCGCTCGAGGGCTGGATAAATCCATAACCCTTTGTCGGATTGAACCACTTCACCGTACCCTTAGCCATTCACGTCGTCTCCGCGGAATCAAAAAAATATACGAGCCGCCGGTCCCCGCACTAACCGGCATGCCCGCAGCATCAGGATACGCGGGTTAGGGCGGGCTGGGTAGCGCAAACGGACCGGCCGATTCGGCGAAAAAGCCCCCATTCGCGGCCGATTTAGGCTGTTTTTCCGGTTTCCTCCTCATTTGACGTAGCCGGACAGCGAGGATTCCCAAATCGGTCGATTGACCTGACTCGCTGCGCGCCAGGTCATTCTTGCGCTTGGCCCCAGGCATGGCGTGGCGCATCGTGCACGGAAGACCCCGGCCGCAAGCTGCGACCGGGGCCAACGCATTGATCTAGATCAATCAATAGCAGACGTTAACGGTCCGCCAGCGGAAGCCGAACGGCGTCATCACCCGGCGGGTGACGTAGCAGCCTTCATAGCCATAGCCGCCACCGATCAGGCCGATGCTGATGCCATGGCCATGGCCGTGGCCGAAGTGGTGGTGGTGATGATGATGCGGCCAGAACCCGCCCGCCGAAGCGGTGCTGGGAGCCAGCGCAACGGCGCTCAGGGAAGCGGCGGCAACAAGGGCGAGGGTCACTTTGCGAAGCATGGTCGTTCTCTTTCAAATGTGCGCGGTCGACGTTTTGTCTTGGCGCGGGTTTAAGTTTCAGTCTTACCCATCGCCAATCTGTCGTGTGCTTGAGAGAGCGGGTTCGAGATTTACGGCCTGCGTTCGCCGACAATTTTCTGAACGATTATTCAGGTGTGAAAAACATCACACACGCTTCGAACCGCTATAACCAAAGCGTTTTCACGCTGCCGCGCTTTGCTGTTCGTCAACCAGCGCCGACAATATGCGCGCGTCTTCCACGGTGCGCACGATCATCGTTTCGTTGCGTCCGCGAATCTCGACGTCATGGTGCGGCAGCGCATCGGCGGCTAGTCCGGCCGTTGCGCGCACTTCATCGGAGATGACGGCCTCGCATGCCAGGCTCTTGGTCATGTCCTGCAATCGCGCGGCGACATTGACGGGATCGCCGAGCGCGGTGAACACCATGTGGTCGCGATAGCCGATGTCGCCGACGATGACTTCGCCGCCATTGATGCCGATGCCGAAGCGGATTGGCTCGCGCAGGTCATGTTCGAGAAACTTGTTCAGCGCGTCGACGTTGGCGGCGATCATCGCCGCCGCGCGCAAGGCCTGGCGGCAGGCGTTCTGCCGGCTGGTCGAAAGCCCGAACAGCGCCAGCATGCCGTCGCCGACGAACTGGTTCGGCATGCCGCCGCTCTCGAGCACCGCCTGCGATACCGCGCCAAGGAAACGGTTGACGATGAACACGGTGTCGAACGGCAGTCGCTTCTCCGCCAGCTGCGTCGAGCCGCGCATGTCCACGAACAGGCTGACGAGATAGCGCTCCTGCCCGATCCGCGTCGGGTGCGAGTCATGGCCGTCGGCGGATATCGTATGCGGCAGGAAGAGCTGGAAGAACGACAGGTCGGCCGGCGGCCGTAACTGGCAGGCGAGGCGGATGGACGGATCCGACGTGCCGACCCGGCCGAGCACGAAGGCCTCGCGCTGCGAAGGCTCCGGCAGCCCGCTGCAGTCGCCGATAATGCGGATGCGGCAGGTCGAGCAGCGGGCGCGGCCGCCGCACACGCTGGCATGCGGCACGTTGTTGCGCAGGCTGGCCTCGAGTACGCTCAGCCCCTTCGGTACCCGCACGGTGCGGCCGTTGCCGTAGGAGAGGTTGATCATGCCGCGGCGGCGTTCGTTGACGGCGCGGACGCCGCGTGCCACCAGCGCGATGCCGATCAGGCCGAAATAGCCGAACAGGAAATAGTCGGTGATGCGATCGAGCGTCTGCGCCTCCGCCCGCGTGCCGATCTGGCGTTCCGACTGGGTTTCCGCCCGCCATTCGGTGCTGTCACTGTCGATCACCATGCGTCCGCTCTGATAGAAGCCGAGCATGGAGAGCGTCGGGATCAGCACCGCCGCGGCGAGCAGGAACGGGGCGGGGCGCTTGAAGAATGCCCGCATCCGCAGCCACAGATATAACCCGATGCAGCCATGGACCCAGGCGATGGTCATCACCGCGAACATCATCGGGATCCGCCACGGCGCCCAGATCCAGTACAGGAACAGTATCTGCGGATAGTGCCTTTCATGTCCGTAAAGCGTCTGGCCGAGCCTGATGCCGATGACATGAGCGATGATCATCATCGGGATGCTGAGGCCGAGCGCAAGCTGAAGCGGCTCGATCGCCTTCCAGCGGAATTGCCGGCGTTCATACAGCGCCCAGATGCCGAGCGCGGTATGCACCACGCATGCTGCGTAGAACAGGATCGTGACCGGCAGGAATTGCCAGAACGCCATGTGGATCTGGACGCCGCTCTCCAGCGCCTCCAGCGAGATATTGCCGAGCGCGTGGTTGAGGAAATGGCTGACGAGATAGGCGAACAGGATCACGCCGGTGGCGAGACGGATCTGCCGCAGGCTGATGCCGCGGAGGGAGGTCGTGATCTGGTCTCGGGAAAGGGCGGCCATGCGATCCATATTGGCTATATCGGCGATACTAGTGCTTTATTCCATCGGTGAACACCATCTACCGTCGTCCCTGCGGAAGCATGGACCCATGCGCCGCTGCCGAACAATAGCGCTGTGGCCCAGGCGGTTCTCGTTATCACGATCGGTGGTTATGGGTCCCTGCTTTCGCAGGGACGACGGAGAGATCTTTTTTCGGCGGCGCGTTGACACTCCCGGCGCAGTCGAGGAGAAAGCGCCGTGACGATCGCCCCACCCGATAAGCCCGGAGCCAGTTCCGCCGCGCCGCCATGGCTTGCAAAGTCCTGGCTTGCCGTGGCGTTGCTGATCGCGGCGATGACGGCGATGCGGCTGGTCTATGCCGGGATGCTCGATCTGCGGACCGACGAAGCCTACTACTGGACCTGGTCGAAGGAGAGCGTGCTCTCCTTCCTCGATCATCCGCCCGGCATTGCCTGGTCGATCCGGTTCGGCACCGCGATCTTCGGCGACACCCTCGTCGGCGTGCGGTTCGGCGGCATCGTTGCGATGCTGGTCACGCAGCTCCTGCTCGCCGACATCGTCCGCCGCGTGACGCATGACATGCGCGCCGTCGTCTTCGCGCTGCTGTTGCCGGAAGCGGCGCTGTATTACGGGCTGTTGATGGCAAAGGTCGCGCCCGACACCGCGATGATCCCGTTTGCGGTTGCGATGCTGTGGTCGCTGGTGCGGCTTAACGAGAGCGGCAACCCGCGCTGGTGGCTTGCCGCGGGCCTGTTCGCAGGGCTTGCGCTGCTGTCGAAATTCACCGCAATCATGCTGCTGCCGGCGGTGATCGCCTTCGTGCTGGTGCCGGACTGGCGGCGGCGCTGGCTGCTGAGCTCGTATCCGTGGCGGGCGGCGCTGATCGCGGTGATCGTGTTTTCGCCGGTCCTGATCTGGAATGCGCAGCACGATTGGGCCTCGTTCCGTTTCCAGGCGGTGCGCGCGGTCGCGGACCGCCAGTTCTCGCTCCGCACCGTCGGCGAATTCATCGGCATGCAGTTCGGTCTCGTTGGCTTCGTGCTGCTGCCGGTGGTGCTGTTCGGCGTGACGCTGACGGCCTGGCGCGGCTATCGCACGCGCGAACCGGTTGCGATCCTGCTCTCGACCGCCGTGCTGGTGCCGTTCTTCTATTTTCTCTGGAAGTCGCTGACGCTGCGCGTCGGGGACACCTGGCCGATGTTCCTGTGGCCGGCCGGCTTTGCCGCGACCGCCATCAACCTGGTCATGCTGCGACGCGAGGGTGCTTCGGAACGCATGATCAAGTCGACGTTCTGGTGGGCGAGAGTGGCGGTCATCTCGGGCATCGCCTTCGTGGTCGGCGTGTTCTTCTATTACGTGGCGGCGCCCTGGAACTGGATCGGCCGGACCGATCCGGCCGGCATCGAAGCGGGCTTTGAACAGGTCGCGGCGCGCGCGCGCGAGCAGTTGCGGGCGACCGGCGCGACCTGGATCGCAACATCGGACTATCGCACCTATGCGATGCTGCGCTGGCATTTCAACGGGCAGGTGCCGGTCGTCCAGATCAACGAGCGCGGCAGGTTTCAGGGCTTTCGCGATCCCGGCATCGACCTGATCAAGGATCACCCCGGCCTCTATGTCGGGCGCGAGCCGGACCATCGCCTGCCGCTGTGGGATCTGACGACCGCGAAGCGGCAGCCGCTGGAGCGGGTCGAGCGCGTCTGGCGCGGGACGCTGATGGATACCTACGCGCTGGAGAAGATCACCGGCTGGACGCCGGACCTGTCGCCGCCGCCGGATTCGCCGCTGTTCCGCTGGCGCGTGCTGGCGGGGGATTTCTGGCGTAGCACTGTCGCTTCGTAGTCTCTGCGCTCGCAATAATTAGCTCCTGTAGGATGGGTGGAGCGAAGCGATACCCATCAATGCTTCAACGCCGGTGCGCGTGGCGATGGGTTTCGCTTCGCTCTACCCATCCTACGAGGACGGCGGTCTTTCCGCGTCATTGAAGCGAAGCAATCCACGCCTCAACGCGGGGATAGATGGATTGCCGCGTCGCTTCGCTCCTCGCAATGACGTGGATATAGTTTCGCGATCTCGCGACGCTCATCGCCCGAGGTTTGCATCTCTTTGCCCTCTCTCATTTAGAGGGCGCAGGGAAGACCGGGTGCTTGCTGCACCCGAGGTCTCGTGTGCC
>NZ_LLYB01000052.1:13508-13599 GCF_001440475.1 Bradyrhizobium lablabi
CCCAAACCACACGACTTCGCCGTACGCCAGACGTCACGTACGTCGTCGTGACATCAGCGTCCATCGCATCTCACCGCGCGTTCGTGACGAT
>NZ_LLYB01000052.1:13698-14371 GCF_001440475.1 Bradyrhizobium lablabi
ATGATTTGCCTCTCGTGCCAGTTTGTCGCAATTGCGCGCTGAAAATCAGATCGCAGTCACCAGCAGTCGGTGGAGCGCAGCGATCCCTGCGTTGAAACATGAGTGGATCGTTTCGCTCGGTCCATCCTGCGAACTGAACGCCTCACGTCTGCCTTGACCCAAACCGGAAGACGTTCGCTCGTTCTCAACGTTACCGCTGTTGGCCCCATTTCGGACATGCGCATAGCCGGACATCGGCCCGCAATCCTGCTATATAGACATACGCCTTCCCCAAGAATGGGGGTGCATCTTGAGCAGCGAGCACGTAGAGCGGCGACTGGCGGCTATTCTGGCGGCGGATGTCGCGGGCTCTTGCCGCTTGATAGGGATCGACGAAGAAGGCACGCTGNAACTGAAAGCGCTTAAAAGAACAGTTTTCGATCCCAAAATCGCTGAGCATCACGGACGTATCGTCAAGAATACCGGGGACGGCGCTATTGCTGAGTTCGCCAGCGTGGTCGACGCCGTCCGATGTGCCGACGAAATTCAGCGCGGCATGGCCGAACAAAATATCGACGTGCCGCAGGACAAGCGGATCGAGCTCCGCATCGGCATTCACGTCGGTGATATCATTTTCGAAGAGAACGATATCTTTGGTGACGGGGTCAATATTGCAGTGCGTCTCGAGGGGATT
>NZ_LLYB01000052.1:14433-15425 GCF_001440475.1 Bradyrhizobium lablabi
TTCGCAATCCTTGAAGAATATCGCCGAACCGATGCGGGTCTGGCGCGTCCCATACGGTCGCGCCGTGCCAGCCGTGCCGAACCGCTGGCCTGTTGATGAGACCCTTGCTCTGCCCAATAAACCCTCGATCGCCGTTCTGCCATTCACCAATATGAGCGGTGATCCCGAACAGGACTACTTTGCTGATGGAATGGCCGAGGACATCATCACGGCGCTGTCGCATTTCAAGGCGCTGTTTGTCATCGCCCGCAACTCGAGCTTCATATACAAGAGGCGCGCCGTCGACGTGAAGCAGGTGGGGCGCGAGCTTGGGGTGCGCTACGTGTTGGAAGGCAGCGTTCGCAAAGCGGCAAATCGAGTGCGCATCACGGGACAGCTCGTCGATACCGCCACCGGGGCACATCTTTGGGCAGACCGGTTTAATGGTGGGCTCGGCGACATCTTCGATCTGCAGGACCAGATGACTGAAAGCGTTGTAGGGGCGATCGCGCCAGCGCTGGAAAAAGCCGAGATCGAGCGTGCCAAGCGCAAGCCGACCGAGAGTCTCGACGCCTATTCCCTCTATTTACGCGGGTTGGCCAGGTTTTATCAGTTTACTAGCCGGCAAGCGAACGAAGAGGCATTACGCCTGTTCAATAGCGCGATCGAGCTCGATCCGGATTTTGCATCTGCCTACGGTCGTGCTGCCTTTTGCTACGCCAAAGCGAAGGTCAATGGCTGGATTTCAGTCACACCGAGCGACATTGCCGAAGTGACAAGGCTCGCCCAGCGGGCGGTTGAGTTGGGCAAGGATGACGCGATCGCGCTCGCTGCCAGCGGGTTTGCGATAGCGCACATTGTTCGCGATCTTGAGCTAGCCGCCGGCTTAATCGATCGCGCGCTTGTGCTCAATTCCAATTTAGCCGAGGCATGGAGTTTCAGCGGCTGGGTAAAAAACTGGCTCGGCGAGCCGGAAGCGGCGATCGAGCGCTNTCGCGCGTGCCATGCGCCTG
>NZ_LLYB01000052.1:15445-17360 GCF_001440475.1 Bradyrhizobium lablabi
TGATCGGTCGCTAAGAACGCCAAGCGGGACCGCGCATGCCCTTTTCTTCCTGGGCCGCTATGACGAGGCGGCATCGTGGGCGGCAATGGCATTGCAGGACAATCCGGACTATCAATCTGGATTACGGATCGCCGCCGCAAGCAATGCAGTGGCCGGGCGGCCGGAGCAAGCACATAAGGCAGTGGCTCGGCTGCGGCTGCTGAACCCCACGCTACGTGTTTCCACTCTCAAAGACGTGTTGGGTCCTTTTAGGCGGGCCGAAGACCTCTCGCGATACCAAGAAGGATTGCGGCAAGCCGGGCTGCCTGAATGACCATCGCGGCCAGATCCTTGCGCGCAAACATGAGGGGATCGTTTCGCTCTGCCCACCCTTCGAACTGAACGCCTCACGTCTGCCTTGAGAACCAATGAGCCGTTTCGGACATGCGCATAGCCGGACATCGGCCCACAATCCTGCTATATAGGCACACGCCTTCCCCAAGAATGGGGGTGCATCTTGAGCAGCGAGCACGTGGAGCGGCGACTGGCAGCTATTCTGGCGGCGGATGTCGCGGGCTCTTGCCGCTTGATGGGGATCGACGAAGAAGGCACGCTGGCGCGGCTGAAAGCTCTTAGAAAGACGCTTTTCGATCCCAAAGTCGTCGAACGTCACGGACGTATCGTCAAGAATACGGGGGACGGCGCCCTGGTTGAGTTCGCCAGCGTGGTCGACGCCGTGCGATGTGCCGACGAAATTCAACGCAGCGTGGCCGAGCAAAATATCGATGTGCCGGCGGACAAGCGGATCGAGCTCCGCATCGGCATTCACGTCGGTGATATTATCATCGAAGAGAACGATATCTTTGGTGATGGGGTCAACATTGCGGTACGTCTCGAAGGGATCGCGGAACCGGGCGGCGTCTGCATCTCCGACGACGCTCACCGGCAAATTCGCGGCAAGGTCGATATCACCTTTGACGATATAGGCTCGCAAAGCCTGAAAAACATCGCTGATCCGATGCGGGCTTGGCGTGTGCGACCAGATAACAACGCTGGCGCGACAGAGCCGGCAAAGCCTGCGATCGAGACGGCTAGACCTCTCGCTCTCCCTGACAAACCTTCCATTGCCGTTCTGCCATTCACCAACATGAGCGGTGATCCGGAACAGGATTACTTTGCTGATGGAATGGTCGAGGACATCATCACTGCTCTGTCTCATTTTAAGGCGCTGTTCGTCATCGCCCGCAACTCGAGCTTCACCTACAAGGGGCGCNTGTCGACGTTAAACAGATCGGGCGCGAGCTCGGAGTGCGTTACGTGTTGGAAGGGAGCGTTCGCAAAGCGGCCAATCGAGTCCGCATCACGGGACAGCTCGTCGACACCGCCACTGGGGCACATCTTTGGGCTGATCGCATCGATGGCGGGGTCGGCGACATCTTCGATCTGCAGGATCAAGTGACCGAGAGCGTTGTCGGGGCGATCGCGCCAGCAGTGGAAAAAGCCGAAATCGAGCGTGCCAAGCGTAAGCCGACCGAAAGTCTCGACGCCTATACCCTCTATTTACGCGGGTTGGCCAGATTTTATCAGTTTGGGAATGAGCAAGCGAACAACGAAGCGTTGCGCCTGTTCAACAAGGCGATCGAACTCGACCCGGATTTTGCGTCCGCCTACGGTCGTGCTGCCACTTGCCACGTCTATGCCAAGTCCAGTGGCTGGGATTCAGACACAGCGAGCGAGATCGCCGAAGTGACAAGGCTCGCTCAGCGGGCGGTTGAGTTGGGCAAAGATGATGCGATCGCGCTCGCCGCGAGCGGATGGGCGTTGGCGTTTGTTGTTCGCGACCTCGATGTGGGCGCTGGCTTAGTCGATCGCGCGCTTGCGCTCAATTCCAATTTGGCCGAGGCATGGAGTTTCGGCGGCTGGGTAAAAAACTGGC
>NZ_LLYB01000052.1:17389-71860 GCF_001440475.1 Bradyrhizobium lablabi
TGCCCACTTGATCCGCCGTTAAGAACGCCAAGCGGGACCGCGCATGCACATTTCTTCCTGGACCGCTATGACGAAGCGGCATCGTGGGCGGCAATGGCATTGCAGGACAACCCGGACTATCAACCTGGATTACGGATCGCCGCCGCAAGCAATGCAATGGCCGGGCGGCCGGAGCAAGCTCATAAGGCAGTGGCTCGGCTGCGGCTGCTGAACCCCACGCTGCGTGTTTCCACTCTCAAAGACGTGTTGGGTCCTTTCAGGCGGGCCGAAGACCTTTTGCGATACCAAGAAGGATTGCGGCAAGCCGGGCTGCCCGAATAACCATCGCAGCCAGGTACCGGCGCCAGTCTCTCCCCGCATCGGTCACGTCTCGGCCATCTTCGCGAGCACCCGCTGCACGAGCGTGGGATCGCGATAGACGCTGCGCGGTTTCAATAGATGTTGGACCTCAATGGTCAGCTTGTGGACGGCCGGATCCTCGGCGGCGAGCCGGGTCAGGGCGATACCGAATTTGAGCGTGGTCTCAAAATCCGCCGGACGTTGCCCCCTTGTATCGGGAAACGCGAAGTCGAGTATGGCCACCGACCATGGCGTCTCGATCAACGTCTGCACCTCGGCGAAGAAAGCAGGTCCCAGCGCAGCGATTGGATTGCTGTCTTCTCCTAGTCTCTCGAGCAGCCTCTGCAGCAGGCACGCCTCCAGCGCAGCCACGCTCATGCCTTGGCCGTAGACGGGATTGAAGCGGCAGATTGCGTCGCCGATCGGCAAAAGCCCGCGGGGCAAGTCGTCAAGTCGCTCGAAATGACGCCGCACACTCTCAGGGAAGCCGTAGCGCGCGACCCCGTCCAGTCGCTTGGCGCGGCTGATCGCGTTGTAGATCGTCGGCGTCCGCAACGTCTTTGCGTAAGTCAGGAAACCCTCCGCGTCGCCAGGCGGCCCGTCACCATGGCGCCCACCAATGGTCGCCATCCAGCGGTTGCCCTCGAGCGGCAACATGAGGCCGCCACGGCTGTTCTGGGGCGCCTGGCCGAAGGTCATAGCGCCTTTCCAGTCAGTCGAGGCGTCCTCCGGGATGGCAAAGACGCATGTGGCATAGCCGAGGTCGATGCCAATTGTGGTCTCTTCCGGCAGTGGTCGGCCGATCGATTGCAGCAGAGCGAGAGTGAGGGCGCCGCGTCCGGAAGCGTCGACAACCAGATCCGCCGCAATCGTTTCGCTCGCGCCGTCGCCGTTCTCGTAGCGCACGCCGGTGACCTTATCTCCATTTGGCGTGGCCAACACTTCCAGCACCCGGCAGCGCTGGTACAGCGTGATATTTCCGCGGCTTTCCACCCGCCGTCGCACGGCGCGCTCGATTGTCGGCCGTGACGCCGCGTAAACGAGCCAGCCGAGATCGCGTTGCGGGAATGGATCGTAGCCCGGGCGTTCAACGCGAACATCGAGACCAGCCCTGAGTGGCACGGCTCCCGCCCGCACGAGATCCTGTTCGAACCCCGGGAACAGCTCGCTGAGGGCGCGCTGGCCGCTGAGCAGCAGCGCATGCACGTGCCGCGCCTGTGGCGTTCCCGCGCGGTGCGCAGGCTCCGAGGGCAGGGTGTCGCGCTCCAGCACAACTACCTGATCGAAGTGGTCGGACAGTGCTCCCGCGGCCGTGAGCCCGGCCATGCCGGCGCCGATCACGACCGCCTGCTTGCCAATCACAGTCGACGCCATCGCCACCTCCCAACTGTGTGCTTCGTCGCCAGGATACAGGCTCATGGCCTGACACCCTATCAAGCTCCAACCACAGTCAAAAGCAATGCTCGCAGGGGACGAGAAACCGTTCAGGCGTATTAATCCTTTTGCCCACCGAGCGGCTATTCTCAAAGCAAGATAACCTGATCGGCTCGACAGAGATTGTGAGCTGGCTAACAGTCTTCGTGCTTTAGCAGTTATCAACAGTACTCATACTTACAGGTGGTTCGCTCCCTGAGCTTTCCGAATCTCGTTCACGATGCGCCGAGTCGTGATCCGACGGCGTTCACCGGTGCCGTTTTCAAGTTCTTGTTGAGCCGTTGAGTAAAGTACTCCGCCGCGTCTTGATCTGGTCTGTTCCTGGCCCGAAGCCGACGGGCGGCAGTGAACTGGCCATGTCCGATTTCGAGTGCAGAGCGGACCGGGAGCAGGAGAGGCCGCGACTCCGAGTTTGACCCATATCGGAAGTCAGCAACTGCGCCACGACGCTTCCGGTCGTGACCATTCCGACCGTCCACCGCTGCCAGATATCGACATTCATTCGCCGGATAGGACGCCTCGGGGATCACAACCTCGATGCGAAGCGAGGTAGTCGATTTCGCTGCGCGTAATACCGATATCCATTAGCTCCCTGTCACTTAGGTCGCACAAGTTGGCCAGTAATCTCTGGCGTTTGCGCCACTCCTGAAATGCGTTCCAATACGTTTCGAACGGACTGTAGACCTGCCGCCTTGCGGTTACAGGTCCCAGCTCAGTGGTCCCGCGGATCGTGCTCATTAGGGTGTCCTGTCTGGACTATTCACTAGGCTGAAGTTGCCGCAAGATGCTTTGGTGCGCTTAACTGGTGGCTTACATTTCCCTTACCGGCGGCTTATTCTTCGTGCGCTAGAGGTGCTACAGAAGCGCCCCCGAGAAGGAATGGCAGCTTGCGCTATCTTTTCGAGGAATACGCATTCGACACCGAACGGCGTGAACTGCATCGGGGGACCGATGCGGTGTCGATCACACCGCAGGTTTTTGACCTGCTTGCTTACCTGATCCGCAACAGGGAGCGGGTTGTCAGCAAGGACGACCTCATCAAAGCCATTTGGAATGGGCGCAGCGTATCTGACGCGGCGCTGACAACCCGCCTGAATGCCGCCCGGGGCGCAATCGGCGATTCCGGCGAGGAACAGCGCTTCATCAAAACACTACCGCGCAAGGGCTTCCGCTTCGTCGGACAGGTGCGGGAGGCGCGAGAAGTTGCGAGCCCAAATCCGGGCGATGCGGCCGAGAGCGTTCCTGCAGTTCCCGACTGGCCCTCCATCGCCGTGCTGCCGTTCGCGAACATGTCTGGCGATCCCGAGCAGGAGTATTTCGCGGACGGGATGGTTGAGGAAATCACAACCGCGCTTTCGCGGTTCAAATGGTTGTTCGTGATCGCTCGCAATTCGAGTTTCACCTTCAAGGGCAAAGCCGTCGACATCAAGGAAGTCGGGCGCAGACTTGGCGTGCGCTATGTCCTTCAGGGGGCGGTGCGCAAGGCGTCCGGAAAAGTTCGTATCACGGGCCAGTTGATTGAAGTGGCTACGGGCGCACACATCTGGGCGGAAAAGTTCGAGCGTGACATGACGGATATTTTCGCGTTGCAGGACGAAGTCACGCTCGCCGTTGTCTCAGCTATTCAGCCAAAGTTGTTTCAAGCAGAAATTGCACTGGCGAAGCGGCGGCGACCGGAAGACCTCACCGCGTATGATCTTTATCTCCGGGCTCTACAGCGAGCCTTCCGATCGACCCGCGAAGGGTTGGCCGAGGCGCTCCGACTAGTCCAGCGCGCCTTGAAGCTTGACCCTGGGTTTGCTGCTGCCGCTGGTCTGGCAGCTGCTTGTCACGCAGAAAATGTGGTCAGGAGCTATGCCGTCGACCCCCAGTTCGAACGCAAGGAAGCCGTCCGGCTTACGCGCGTGGCATTGAAACTCGACGATGATGATCCAGACACGTTAGCAACTGCTGCGTTGATCTCGGCACTTTTGGTCGGCGATTGTGAGACTGAGATCGAGATGTCTGACCGGGCGGTTGCTCTCAACCCAAATTCATATCGTGCATGGAACTGCAGAGGTTGGGTCTACAAGATTGCGGGGCAGCCAGAAGAAGCGATCCGGAGCTTTGAACGTGCCGTGCGAATGAGCCCGTTAGACCCGCAACAATATACAGTCTTAACCGGGATGGGATTTGCCCTTATTGAGCTTCGTCGCTTTGACGAGGCCATCAGGGCCGGGAAGAAAGCCCAGCGTCACAACCCCTCCTATCCAGGACCATACCGCTGCCTCGCATCCGCTTTCGCCCATCTCGGACGGGACGCGGAGGCCCGTGAAGCGGCAGCCGGTATGCTTGAGCTCGACCCCACTTTCACAATATCGGCGTGGATCGCTCGGAGCCAGCTATCAATCAATGCGAAGCTGATGATTGAGGGTTTTCGCAAAGCGGGGTTGCCCGAGTAGCTCTCCAATGTCCACGAGGTGATCGAATAGCGACACTCTTCTGCGGCGCATGAGTCCGGAGTTGGCCCTTCTCGGNACCTGACGTTCGTATGAGGCCAAGTCTGTTGCGAGGGGAAAACCGACATCGCNTCAGGACCGGGCCGAGGTCCGAAAATGACCCAACGCAGACATTATCGGCCCCGCGGATGGCTGCTTTCACCCAGCAGTGCTTCGCACTATCTTCGTCCTTCCCAATACATGCTCGCTCAGGCAGTTCTGCGTGTGACCCATTGGACCGATTGCGGTCCGCACCTGAACATCACCAGGAACTTTCCAGTCTTGCCTTGGCCTTCACGAGATCCTGCGTGTCAAAACCCTCGCCAAAAGATCCATAAACTTCGCGAAGTTGTGAGCGACATCTGTCGGCGTCCGGTCTCAGCTCATGCAAGTCGCACAAACTCAGGCAAACTCTAAGTTCAAACGATTTGGCTTTCTGTTCGCGCGCGACCTCAAGACCTTTGCAAAAATAATGCTCCGCCTGATCCAGGTTTTGGTTCGATCTAAGGTACGCTTCGCCAAGCAGACGATATATTTCGGTCGCGTAGAAGCGTTCGCTGTTCTCTCCATTGAGTCCTGATTCCGCCTGCTTCAAAGCGTCAAGCGCTTGCCCATAACGCTTGTTCTTGATGCAGGCATCCGCCATCAATCCCAAAGAGTACGACTCCAGCAGCAAGGCCCCGGTCGCTCGCTTTTTTTCCAGGCCTTCTTGAATCTCGGCGATACCTTTCTCAAACTCACCCTGGTCGGCACTTGCCCACCCGCGCAAAATCAACGCCATGGCCAGATAGTGCACAAACTCATGCTCCTCGCAGAATGCGATGGCGGCGTTAGCCTCACCGGCAACGACTGCAGCATCGCCGCGAAGCTGGTGCACGCGAAGGCCTACCGTTCGTGCAATGGCCTCACTGAAAGGATATTGCGATGCGTCTGCGTATCGGCGGGCGTCCGCGCAAAGCCGCAACGCCCGATCTGGATAGCCGAGCACCCAAAGTGCCATGCCGTCGTAGGACCTTGCATGAACTCGCGGATCTTGTGCTGAAAGTTCAAGATATTCTGCGGCCTTGGAGTCGTCGCAGAGACTGATACTGCGTTGCAGCTCCGCGTGGGCCGCGGCAAATTTCCCTTGTGCGAACAAGGTAAACCCCAAGGCTTCATGGCCAAGAACATCATAAACCGAGTTGCCGGCGCCCTCAGCGCTCTTCAGCAAATGTTCGGCAAGGACTTGAGCCTCGCCAAGCGAAGCACGAACGAAATTCCAGCTCCACAGGCCAAACGCCGCAGGCAAGATATGTTCGTCAAGCCCGCTCTCCTGGCACAGTTGAATCGCCCGCGTGTACACATGCTTCACACTGTCAGTGCTCCAGCCCGTGATCGCCCGAAGGGAGTTGCCGAGAGAGATTTGGAGCAGCAACTCCGATTTGTTTCGCAGCGTCGGTTCGTCGATGTTGGGAATCTGATTCAGCCCTTGTTTCAGATGACCGATCGCTTCGTTGTGCGCCGAACGGGCCGCAGATTGTTTGCCGGCTTCGTACCAATAGTGCAGGGCCCTTTCGTAGTTTTTCGCTTGAGTGTAGTGGTAGGCAATTATCTCAGGCTGAGTTTGCACGACTTCAGGAAATTTCTGCTCGAGCCCCCTCGCGATAGCGGCGTGTAGATGCACGCGCCGGCTCTTTAGCAGCCCGGCATACGCCGCATCCCGCACCAACGCGTGCTTGAACGTGTATACCGAGTTTGGAATTTCTCCCCGGCAGAACACCAGTTCCGAGCGCACCAATTGGTCGAACGCCTCGTCCAATTTCTGCTTCGGCAGCCCGGCGACGGCACTCACAAGCTCGTAATGAAATTCGCGGCCCGCGACGGCGCTGATCTGGGCCACATCCCGCACCGGTGACAGCCGGTCAAGGCGAGCCATCAGCGAAGCCTGCAAGGTGGTCGGGATCGCGAACGAAGGTAGAGGACCGTCAAGAACGTATTCGTGGTCACGCTCTCGCAACAACCCGCCTTCGATCACCATCTTCGTCAGTTCCTCAATGAAGAGAGGCACCCCGTCGGTGTGCGCGAGAATGTGCTTCATTACCTCCTCGGGAAGCGTCTTGCCTCCGGTTACCCGCAGGACCAGCGCCGCGCCGTCGCGTCGGTCAAGGCGGGTGAGCGGGATTGTCGTGGTGTGCGGATAACTCGGCCATGGGGGAGTGAATTCTGGCCTGGCCGTGATCAGCATCAGTGCCCGAAGCTGCGGCACTTGCTCCACAGCGGCTGCAAGGAGCTCGAGCGAGGTTGGGTCAATCCAGTGTACATCTTCGAATATGAGAAACACCGGCTGCTGGGCCGCTAACCCATCGAGCTGGGCCAGCAATGCCGCGAAGGTTTTCTCTTTGCGCTTTTGCGGAGTGATGTCCCGCATTCGGTGATGATCATCGACCCGTAGCGCCAGCAAGTCGGCCAGAACCGCCAGGTGTTCGGAATTGTGTGTGGATTGCGCCAGTAGCGCGCCGAGCTTGGACAGCCTCTCCTGCGGTGAATCGCCGCGCTCGAACCCGGAAACACGTTCGAGCTGGGTGATGAATGGGAACAATGCGCTGTGGGTATGATGCTCAGAACAAAAATAGCGCAAGGTAATGTGTGATTCACCCTGGATCCGCTCATTAAGCGCCAACGCGATGTGTGACTTGCCAATACCCGGCTCTCCTGTAAGGGTCACCGCTCGCCCCCCTTCCAGTGTGACCTGTCGCCAGCGACGTAACAGTAGCTCTATTTCCTCCTCGCGCCCGAACAGGGGCGGCAGCTTGGCAGCGTGCATCGCCTCGAAGCGGCTCTCCACGCCGCTCGTTCCCAGCACCTGATAGACTTGGAACGGCTTCGTCCAGCCTTTCAGCACGACGGGGCCGAGGTCGCTGTAATAAAACTTTCCCTCGGTGAGCCGGCGCGTGCTCGCGCAGATCAGCACGGTCCCTGGCTCCGCCATCGCTTGCAGGCGCGCGGCAAGGTTTGGCGTCTCGCCGACGACCTCTTGCTCCGCCAGTATTTTCTCAATCAGAAGCTCGGCGATGACCACAGTGCCTGTCGCAATGCCGATGCGGATCTGCAGCGTCTCGGCGACGTTACGGATACCCGCTACGGCATCAATGAGTGCGAGCGCGGCGCGCACAGCCAGTTCAGCATCATCCTCATGTGCTTGGGGGAAGCCGAAATAGACCAACGCACCCTCGCTCATATAGCGGGCAATCTGCCCGTTATAGCGACCTATGACTTCCGCGATGCAGCTGTGATACGCGCCAATCAGCGCGTGCATGTCCTCCGGATCCAACCGCGCCGCGGCTGTGGAACGAACCAAATCGCAAAACATCACTGTGAGGTGGCGTCGCTCGCCTTCATCCGGTCGCTTCGGCTCGGTCGCTGCTTCCGCCGGTTTAGGTCTGCCTGCGTCCTCAAGCTGCGCTATCGCGCGCAGCAGCTTGCGGCGATGACCTAAAAGGACGCCCAGCTCCTTGAGGTCTTGCTCCGTCAGGTCGCGGAGGACGGAGAGGTCAATGCCGTTTTCGCCGAAGCGCTGGGCGTACTCCGACAGGCCGATTGACTTGAGCCACTCGGTGACGCCTTTCATGGCGCTCCCCGCTCAGTTCTCGGTCCCCGGAGAGTTTGATACTACACAAGGTATCACAAACGGAGAAAAAGTGAATGCGCGGCCAAGACAGGTTTGAATAAGCAGGCCGGCGGCAACCTGTACTCGACCATTTCATGGTTTTGAAACGTGTGGACGCTGCGGAAGGCATAGCGCACGGACAGAGTGGCTAACTCTTCTCTGCGGTTTCCGGGCCAAGGCGGATTCTCGCTACTCGGCTACCCCATTGATTTCAACCCGACCAACCTATGCACCACCGTGGCAAGTGGGCTCCTCGCTGCGACTGCACGAATAACCAGTCGAAAGTGCGACTTCCGCTAATGGCCGAAAGCGGCGGCTCCGAATTGTCCGCTCTCGCGTCAGACGTGCACGGTGTGCTCGATGTGCTGTTTGTCGTGGCGGTCGGGGTAATGGTGATGCATTCTGCAGCCGTGGCGACGATGAACGAATGAATGGCGGCAGAAGACAAGAAGGCTCGGGTCTGGTTTGGTGCCGGTCACCGTCTTGTCTTTTCTATTGGATGGTGACGTGGATATTTACACGATCATCTTCGCGGCGCTTGCGGTCTTTATGTGCCTGCGCCTGCTCCGTGTCCTCGGACTGCGAACCGGGAGCGAACGGCGGCCTTCGGGCGGCGGCTTCCTCAATCGCCTCTCCATGATCGCAATCGTTTTGGTCGCGGTGTTTTACGTCGCTCGCGAGGTCCAGCGGCATTTGGCGAACCCCGATGCCGTGACCCCCAAGACAACCATCAGCGGTCCCGCCCGTGTGGTCGACGGGGACACCGTCGTCGTCGCGGGGACGAGAGTGCGCCTGAAAGGCGTCGATGCCGCCGAATTGGGGACACCGCGCGGCGAGAACGCCCGGCGCGTGATGGCCACGCTCGTCTCCGGGACGGTGACCTGTCGCTTGACCGGCGAAAAGACCGATGGCCGCGAGGTCGGCTATTGCACCACAGCCGACGGCTCCGACATCAATCGAGCGATCATCGCCCAAGGTGCCGCTCTGGCGTGTCCGCGCTACGACACCAGTTACGCGCCTTTCGAGCAGAAGGCCGCGTTGGCGGCGCAACCACGGTCGTCCTATTGCGTGAAGCGCTAGGCGAAATCGGATATGTCAGCCCGCGCTTCGTAGGGTTGGAAGAAGCGCAAGCGTGCCCAGCATCGCGAGGCGTGCGCTGTGATAGATGGTGGGCACGGCGCTATGCGCCTTTGCCCACCTACAGAAGGAGTTCATGCCTCGTCGTCGCGCTTGCTCAGCAGATCTACCCTGGGGAACAGCCAAACTGGTAACCGATTGCATCATCGACGTCGCCGACCGCAGCACCGACATCGCCCACGCGCAAACACCTTGCAGCGCAGCTACGGAACAGCATTACACCGGAGAAATTCGCGGAACGAAACGGCTCGTCAGTCTTTCTCTGACCATTGGGAGGTGCCCATGACTTCTCGGGCCATAGAAGGCGCATGTGCGTTCGCCTGGCGGAACTACTTGCTCCGACACAGCAGCATCAGCGAGAACGATAGCAGGCGTTCCGCCCTCTATCGCTACGTCACCAATCTTCGTGACATCGGCCAGTATGATTTCGGTCTCTTGCAAGTCGCGGCAGTCGCGTACTTGAAAAAACTGGACGAGTTGCATGACGACCGAGGTGCGAGGCTCGCGGCAGATCAAGCTTTGACCGAGTGTATAGAGTCAGGACGTGCGCAAGCCGACACTTAATTCGTGCATCACCAGCCAACGGCGCTCAACCGCTGGCGCGAGACCAGCACCACGCTCCCAGCGAATCGAACCTCACGTCGTCTCTTCGTCGCGCTTGCTGAGCAAATCCTTGGCGAGATCGGAGAGCGCGGGGCGCGGCAGCGCGGTGAACGGCAGCGGGCGCGTCACGTCGATCGCTGCTAGCCCCAGCCTTGCCGTGAGCAGGCCGTTGAGCACGCCTTCGCCGAGCCGCTGCGAGAGCTTGGCGGCGATGCCGTGGCCGAGCACCTGCTGCACCAGGCTGTCGCCGACCGCCATGCCGCCGGTGATGGCGAGATGGCCGATGACGTGGCGCAACAGGCTGATCATGCCGAGCGTGCCCGGACGGCCGCCATAGAGCCGCGCCAGTTGCCGGATCAAGCGCATCGCGGCGACGAACACGAACAGCACGTCGATCAGGGCGCGAGGGCTCACGGCAGTGACGACCGAGACGCGTTGCGCGGCAGTCGAAACCAGCCGCCGCGCTTCCTCATCCAGCGGCGCCATCAATTCGCGCTCGGCCAGCTTGATCATGTCGGCGCCGTCGATGATGTCGTCGGCATGGCTGACAAGCGTGGCGCGGGCGCGCGCCAGTTGCGGGTTCTGATGCGCGAGCTTGAGCAGGTCGTTGACAACGGCGCGGCTCTCGGCGCGGTCGTCGCTGCGCAGCACCTCCGTGGCGCGGAGATGCAATTTTTCGATCGCCGCCAGCCGCGCCAGTCCGAACGCTTCGCGGCCGATGACGACGGCCAGCGCCAGCCCTGCGGCCACTGCAAATGCCAGCGCGACGTAACCAAGCGTCTGGCTGCGCGCGAACAGATCCTCGATCAGGTTGACGACGCCGAGCCCGGTGCCGAGCAGCACCAGGCCGCCGACCGCCGACCAGAACAGCGCGCCCCAGCGAAAGCCGCGGCGCACCGGGACACGGGGCGCATCGATCGGCACGGGCAGCAGCGCGGGATCCGCCTCGGGCGTGATCTGCACCGTGCCGCGGGCAGGGCGGCCGGTTTCGTCCGGATCGATCACGACGACGCCGGGATCGCCGAGCTTGAACGTCGCCGGCCGCCGATGGGGCGTCTTCTCGCTCATTGCAGTCGGTCTCCGATCAGGAACTGAAGGGCGCGGTCGAGGCGGATGTGAGGCAGCGCGGGCTCTTCCTTGGCGTTGCGTTCCAGCAGCGGCGGCCGGAAGCGCAGGAAGCGGAAATCGGCGTTGTCGTGCGGCATGCTGGAGAGGCCGCGAAAGCCGCCGTTGAACAGCTGTTCGGGATCGGCGGGCAGGTCGCCCGGAAAGGTCGCCACTTCGGTCTCGCCGTCGAACGTATCGCCATTGGCGGTCTCACCAGGCGCGGGCGTGCCGAGGATCGACGGCAGCTTCTCCCGGCCGCGCGCGACCGTCGCCTCGCGCGTGGCGCGCACCGCGGCGAGCGCGACGACGTCGATGGCAGCTCCTGCGTATTCGGCGCGGTCGGCGGCCTTGGCGACGGCGCGCCGCAAGACGGCTTCCAATCGGTCGTGGCTGGAGTGGTGCAGGTGATCGGCCTTGGTGGCGGCAAACAGGATGCGATCGATCCGCGGACGAAACAGGCTGCTCAGGATCGTGCTGCGGCCGATGCGGAAGCAATCGAGAATGCCGGCCAGCGCCGCTTCGAGATCGTGCAGCGCTTCGGGGCCGGCGTTGAAGGCGGCGAGCGCATCGACCAGCACGATCTGGCGGTCGAGCCGGGCAAAATGATCGCGGAAGAACGGGCGCACCACGACGTCCTTGTAGGCCTCATAGCGCCGCCGCATCATCGCCCACAGCGAGCCGTCGGGCGCGGTGCCGTCGATGGCCACATCGAGCGGCGCAAACGTCAGCGCCGGCGAGCCGGCGAGGTTGCCTGGCATCAGGAAACGTCCGGGCGGAAGCAGGCTCATCGCAAAGCGTTCGTCGCGGCAGGCGCGCAAATAATCGGTGAACAGTTTTGCCGCGGCGAGCGTCGCCTGTTCGTCCTCGCGGCCCTGCGCGTCAAGTGTCTTCAGGTGCTCATGCCAGGGCGCGGCGAGTTTTGCGCGCGGGCCCTCGCGCGACAGCGCGAGGCTCTCGGCCGACCATTGCTCAAAGCTCCTGTTGAGCAGCGGCAGGTCGAGCAGCCATTCGCCGGGATAATCGACGATGTCGATGGTCAGCGTGCGGTCTGCGCCGTTCTGCCGCTGGTAGTCGATGACCAGGCGCAATTCGGAGATGTCGACAGTCGAGTTTGGCCAGCGCCGCTCCTCGATCAGGGTGCGGACGTGGCTCTCATAGGCGAAGCGCGGCACCGCGTCGTCCGGCTGTGGCTCCAGCCGGGCCTGGGCGATCCGGCCCGTGGCATAGGGCTCGAACACCGGAAACCTGCCGCCGCGGGTCAGGCCATGGATCAGCGCCGTGATGAACACGGTCTTGCCGGCGCGCGACAGGCCGGTGACGCCGAGTCGCACGGTGGGATTGAAAAAGCTGTCGCCGTAGTCCAGCAGCGCCCGCGCCGACAGGCGCGCTTCCTCGACGATATCTGAAAAACTGGGAGGCATGCGGGTGGGGGGCTCGGTGCAAAGACTCTGGTGGGCGATGCTCAGGAAGGTGGCGATTGCAGAGGTAAAATCAAGCTCTTGTGATCGCCGGACGACTGGATCCCTCAGGATAGCGGTCGTCCGCGGCAGCACGAAAATGCCACGGCGATGGGGTACGTGGTGTTCTGCCGGAACTTGTTGTCGGGCGCGCGTTGGTGTGCCCCGTCGACGGATGATGGCGGCGTTCGGGCCTGTGGCTTGAACGGTTTGTTGACCTCGGAAGACCTATATCCTGTCGCACCCTCACCAGCTTCTGCGGGCTTGCATGACCATTTTCAGACTGAAGCAACTTGCCTCGACATCGATCCATGCGGCGGCCGACGCCATGCACTGGAATTACGACCGCGCCGAGCTGATCGCCGATGGCGTCGTGCATATCGTCGGCATCTCGCTCGGGCTTGTCGCCGCCACCGCCTTGATCGTCTTGACCGCGGTGTATGCCAGCGCGTTCGAGATTGCGGTGGTATCGGTTTACGTCGCGGGCCTGCTGGCGATGCTGACGTTGTCGGCGGTATATAATCTCTGGCCGGTGTCGCGCGCCAAATGGGTGCTGCGCCGTTTCGATCATTCGGCGATCTATCTCTTGATCGCCGCCACCTATACGCCGTTCATCGTGCAGCTCCGGGAGAGCTATCTGGCGATCGCGCTGCTCGTCGGGGTGTGGTGCGTCGCCATCGCCGGTATCGTGCTGAAGCTGTCGGTGCCGGGGCGGTACGATCGTCTGGCGGTCGGGCTCTATCTCGCGCTCGGCTGGAGTGGCGTTACGCTATACGACGCCGTGGTGAAGGCGGTGCCGCCGCTGGCGCTGGGCTTCGTGGTGGCGGGCGGCGTGCTCTATACACTTGGCGTGATCTTCCATGCGTGGCAGCGGCTGCGCTTCCAGAATGCGATCTGGCATGGCTTCGTCTTGCTCGGCGCCGCCTGCCATTATACGGCTATTCTCGATATGATGATCCTGACATAGGATCATAATAAACGGGGAGAGCGCTCATGCAGGTGGCCGGCAAAGTCGTGGTTGTCACCGGCGGCGGCAATGGCATCGGCAAGGCGTTGTGCGAGGCCTTCCACCGCGAAGGCGCGGCCAAGGTGGTGGTCGTCGATATCGATCCTGCCGCCGCGCGGGCCGTCGCCACGCCGATCGGCGGGGCCGCCTTCAAATGCGATGTCGGGAAGGAAAAGGACATCCTTCACGTCATCGAGGAGACCGAGCATCAATTCGGCCCGATTGCGTTGTTCTGCTCCAATGCCGGCATCGGCGGCGGCTTCGATCCACTGTCGGTCAATGCCGGCGGAACCTCCGACGAACCCTGGTCACGAAGCTGGGCTGTCCATGTCATGGCCCATGTCTATGCTGCGCGGCATCTGATCCCGCGAATGAAGGCCCGCGGCGGCGGCTATTTCCTCAACACGATCTCGGCGGCGGGATTGCTGTCGCAGGTCGGCAGCCCGGCCTATTCGACCACCAAGCACGCGGCCGTGGGTTTTGCCGAAAACCTCGCGATCTCGCACAAGGCAGACAACATCAAGGTTTCGATCCTGTGCCCGCAGGGCGTCGACACCAACATGCTGCGCTCGATCCCGAAAGGCCCGCAATCCGGCGATGGCGATCTCTCGCCGGAGCAGGTAGCGCAGGACGTGCTGAAGGGGCTGGAAGCGGAAAGCTTCGTGATCCTGCCGCACCCGCAGGTGCTCGGCTACATGCGCAAGAAGACCGAGAATTACGACCGCTGGATCGCGGGCATGGCGAAGATCCAGGCGAAGATGCGGGAGAGTTACGGGAAGTAAGCTGAGGTCATCTCTCACCACGTCATTGCGCGTGAAGCGAAGCAATCCATACTTGATGCGTACAATTGGTTCTTGGGGGTTCGATTATGGACAGCCACGAAACCGACTACCTCGTGATCGGCGCAGGCGCCGCGGCGATGGCTTTTGCCGACGAGGTGCTGACGAACAGCGATGCTCGGATCATCATGGTCGACCGGCGCGACAAGCCGGGGGGCCATTGGAACGACGCCTATCCCTTCGTCCGCCTTCACCAGCCCTCCAGGTTTTATGGCGTCAGTTCGCGGGAGTTGAGCCATCCCGGGCTGGATGTCGCGGGCCTGAACGAGGGCCTGTATTCGCTGGCGAGCGGCGCGGAGGTGCTGGCCTATTTCGACCAGGTCATGCAGCAGCGCCTGCTTCCTTCGGGGCGCGTGCAGTTTTTTCCGATGTGCAACGTCACGGCGGACGACACGTTTGAGTCCCTGCTCACCGGCCGGCGGCATCGTGTCGCCGTTCGCAAGCGCGTGGTCGACAGCGCCTATTTGACATTCGACATTCCCTCGACGCGCGAGCCGAGATTTTCGGTCGCTCCCGGCGTGAAATGCATTCCGCCAAACCTGCTTCCAGGCATGGCGGCGCGATCGGAGAATTTTGTCGTGGTGGGTCCCGGAAAGACCGGGATCGATGCCTGTCTCTGGTTGCTGGGTCACGGGGTCGACCCGGCGCGGATCCACTGGGTGATGCCGCGCGACGCCTGGTTCATCAACCGCGCCAATATCCAGCCGGGCGATGAGTTCCTGCTCGCTCTCGTCGCAAGCCTCACCCGGCAGTTCGAAGCGCTGAGCGCCGCGGCCGACATTGCCGATCTCTTCGAACGGCTGGAGGCAAGTGGTGAATTGCTGCGCCTCGACCCGCAGGTCACGCCGACCATCTACCGCTGCGCCACGATCACTGAAGCTGAACTGGTTCAACTGAGACGGATCGGCAATGTCGTGCGGAAGGGCTATCTGAAGGCCGTCTATCCCGATCGTCTCGTCCTCGATCATGGCGAGGTGGCGCTGATGCCGAATTCGCTGATCGTCGATTGCTCGGCCAGCGGCATTTCGCGAAAGCCGCCGGTTCCGATATGGGACGGCAGCCGTATCAACATTCAGATGACACGAACCTGCCAACCGACTTTCAGCGCAGGCTTGATCGGCTTCATCGAAACGGCTTTCGCCGACGATGCGCAGAAGAACGCCTTGTGCACACCGGTGCCGAACCCGGTTCTCGATACGGACTGGCTGCGCATGCTGGCCGTCTCGACCAGGAATCGCATGGGCTGGCGCGCCCAGGCGAACATCGAGGAGTGGCTGGCGCGGTCGCGCCTGAACAGCCTGTTCGCCACGATGGCGCGGGTCAGGCCGGAAGAGACGGAAAAGCTGGCGGCACTGAAGCGCTTCCACGATGCCAGCGCCGAGGGCCTGGCGAAGCTTCCCCAGTTGCTGGCTGGCCTGAGCCGGAACGTCACGCAGGAATTGACATGAACGCGATCGACTGCGTCATGATCCGGAACGCCGATCCTGCCGGGCATCGGGCACTGGGTCAGCAGGAGGCGCCCGAGGCGATCAATGCCGCCCTGCAACGATTCATCGACGGGCTTTGAGGCGTCGCCGCTTGCACACCGGACTGGAGCGCAGGAGAAGGGCGGTCCTTCGGCCGCCCTTCCCATTTGGCTACCTTATTGGCACCTGTGCATCAGGCCGTCTTCCAGGCGGACCAGGGTGCCGGGCTGGCAGATGATGCCATTGCGTGCCGCGTAGTCCTGGCTCCATACGCCGGGGCCGCCGTAATAGCCGGGACCGCCATATGCGCCCGGGCCGCCGTAATAGGCGTAGGGGCCGCCGCCGGCATAATACGCAGCGGTCGCTCCGGCGGCGACAGCACCGGCTGCGACAGCACCGGCGCCCATCGCCGTCGCGCGGCCAACCCGCCGCGCCGACCGGCGGGTGGTGATGGCCGGGGTCGACGGGTCAACCATCTGCGCCTGCGCGCGTTCGATGGACAGCGAAACGCCCCTTTGTTCACTCCAGCCAAATGAGAGCATGGTCGCGCATGCGAAGACGGAGACCGCGAGGGCTGCTTTTCCGAGAATTGCCTGTTGCATGACATTCACTCCACGGTTGCCCCATAATGAACTCTCGTGCGAACGTAGAAGGCGGTCAAGTAACGTTCCGCGGATGGAACTTGCAGGGCGAATTGGCGGGCGTTTGAATCAAATGAGGCGTCATGAGCTGGCGTGCCTGGCTATTCGGAAAAGCTGCACCGGCGCCGGATGCTCCGCACGCGCTGCTCGCCGATATCGAGAAGCAGGGCAGGCAATATCTCGACGATGCCGACAACGGAAAGTGGGTCTATCCGGCGTGCAAGCGGAAGCCCTCGGATGCCGGCGCCGACAAGCAGACGGTCTGCGATCATACGCGGCTGGAGGCCGTTCGCTATCTCCTGATGGTGCCACGAGGTGAATTCAAGCTGCTCGCGGAGGCGGATTCGCAAAGTGCGATACTGGATGCCTATCTTCGCCAGCGGCCGCATGAAGACACCGTGATCGAATTCTCCGGCAATACCATGAATGACCTCGCGATATCAGTGATCGCCGGGTTCAACTGGCTCAATCATTGCGCCAGCCTCGCCGGCGCCGACCGGCGGCAGTTTTCCGGCATGCTCAATCACTTTCGCAAGGTCGCGACATCGGCGCAGAAGTGGTGGGAAATGGATGGCGCAAAGGAACGCCATGCGCAAATGCTGCTGGCGGGGCAGGAGCCGCCGCTGTTTCTGAATCTGGTCTGGGCAGACTATGGCCGGCTTGCGGGGGAAGTCGCTGCGGTGCGTCGCGCATAGCTCTGCCGCAATGAGACGGCCACACATCTCTCCCCGTCATTGCGAGAAGCGAAGCGACGAAGCAATCCATGGTGCGGCAAGTGGAGGCATGGATGCTTCGCTTCGCTCGCAATGACGGGGAGAGAGGCTTGGCTTAGCTCTTCTGCGCGTAGAGCAGTGGCACCGCCGAATCCACCAGCACCTCGATCAAACTGACGCCGTCATAGGCGAGCCCGCTCTTCAGCGCGCCGGCGAGTTCGGACGATTTCGTCACGCGTACGGCGTGGCAGCCCATGCCTTCGGCGAGCTTGACGAAATCGATGCCCGGCAATTCGAGGCCCGGCACATTACGCACCTGCATTACCTGGCTGAACGAGCGCATCGCGCCGTAGCCGGCATTGTTGATCACGACGACCGTCAGCGGCAGATTGCGGCGCGCGGCGGTCCACAGCGCCTGGATCGAATACATCGCCGAGCCGTCGCCGATCAGGCAGACGGTGCGCACGCCCGGCCGCCCCAGCGCCATGCCGACCGCGGCGGGCAGGCTGTAGCCGAGGCCACCGCTTGCCATGGTGTAAAAACTGTCCTGGCCGCGCATCAGCATGAACTTTTGCATCGCCGGGCGATGCGAGGGGGCTTCCTCCACCAGCACTGCATTGTCGGGCATGGCCTGCGAGAGCGAATGCAGCAGGAATTCGACGGGGAGCGGATCGGCGGCCACTGGCGCCGGTGGCAGCACGCGGGCGGGCGGCATCGCACGCTTCGTCTCGGGCAGCAAATCGAGCAGCATCGAAAGGGCCGGCTTCATGGTGGCGATGATGCTGGCGCCCGATGGCGTGACGGCGGCGGCATCCGGATCGTCGGTGATCTGGTAGATCGTGGTGGCGCCGTCGAAGATCGCGGCGTGGCCCTCGACATGGAAGGTGAAGACCGGCGCGCCGATCACGACCACGAGGTCATGGCCGCGCAGCGTGTCCGATAGCTGCCCGGGCGAAGCGTGCAGGAAGCCGGCGAATTGCGGATGGCGTTCCGGGAACGAGCAGCGCGCCGAGAACGGGCTCACCCACACCGCTGCCTTTGTCTTCCCGGCCACCTTCACCATGAGGTCGACGGCTTCGGCGCGGTCGACGGCGGGGCCGACGACGAGAGCGGGGCGTTTGCTGGCGATGAGTGCATCGGCCAGCGCCTTCATCGCGTCGGCGTCGGGCCCGAGTTCGCGGCTGACATGGCGGGCCTCGACCGGCTGCGCCGGGTGGGTCCAGTCGTCGATCGGGATCGAAACGAAGGTCGGCCCGCAGGGCGGCTGCATCGCCACATAATAGGCCCGCGCGATCGCGGCCGGCACGTCTTCCGCGCGCGCCGGCTCGACGCTGTATTTGACGTAAGGCCGCGGGAATTCGGAGGCGCGCTCGGCATAGAGAAAGGCCTGCAGCGGCAGGATTGAGCGCGCCTGCTGGCCGGCGGTGATGACGAGCGGCGTCTGGTTGCGATGGGCGGTGTAGATATTGCCGAGCGCATTGCCGACGCCGGCACCGGAATGCAGATTGACGAAGCCGGCGTTGCGGGTCGCCTGCGCATAACCATCGGCCATGCCGACGCAGGAGGCTTCCTGCAGGCCGAGCACGTAATCGATGTCGTCGGGCCAGTCGCTGAGGAACGGCAATTCAGTGGAGCCGGGATTGCCGAACACGCGCTTGATGCCGAACGCGCGCAGCAGGCCGAAGGTGGCGTCCTTGACGGTGACAGTCTCGCTCTTTGTTGCGGCGGGCTTTCGGGACGACATCGGGCGGCTCCCAGGAATGGTTTGTTGGCGTTCCGTCATTGCAAGGAAGAGGCGACGAAGCCGTCCACCTGTCGATGGATTGGTTCGCGAAGTCAAGCCGCGTGCCTGGTCGCGGGCCGCTATGCCGCGTTGCGTCCCAGCGTCGCCGGGGTGCCGAGCAGCCCTGCTTCGATCAGCGCGTCACGGATCCGCGCAATTTCCGCGTCCGATATCTTGACCAGCGGCGGGCGCACCACCGCGCGCGGCAGCTTGCCAAGCAGCACCAGCGCTTCCTTCATGCGGTTGTGCATGTCGACAAAGGGATCGGCGTAAAACACGCGCGCCGTCGGATAGATCCGGTCGTTCAGCCGGCGGGCTTCCGCGAGATCGTTGGCTTTCACGGCGCGATAGAGCCGGGCTTGAAGGTCGGCGATGACACTGCCGCTGCCTGAAAGCAGGCCATTGCAGCCGAGCACCAGCGAACTCAAGAGCCAAGCGCTGTTGGTGGACAGCACGTTGATGGGGCGTGCACGTCCCTGCAATGCGCGAATCTGACTTTCGTGCTGCGCTACCTGTGGCGTCCAGTCCTTGATGGCGCGGATGGTCGGTACCTCGTCGAACAATCGCTCCAGCGTCGCCGCCGGATAGCCCTGGCCGGTGGCCAATGGATACTGAAACACGATCAGCGGCAGATCGGTCGCATCGCTGATGGTCCTGAAATGCGCGAGCGCCATCTCGGCCGACTGGCCGAGGGTGAAGGGCGCCGGCGGGAATACCAGCAGCGCCGAAGCGCCGCCGGCCTCGGCCTGCCGAGCGATCCGCGCCGCCTCCAGGCTGCCGTCCGCCCACACGCCATGAATGATCGGCAGTCTGTCGCCGACTTCCTCGCTCGCGATCTCCATGACGCGGCGTTGTTCGTCGCGCGTGCACGAAGCGACCTCGGTGGAGTGAGCATTGATCGTGATGGCAGATAGTCCCTGCACCGCCGTGACATCGCGCAAGTGAGCCCGAAAATTCGGCTCGTCGATCGAGAAATCCTCGTGGAACGGCAGCAGCACGGCCGGGATCACGCCTTGAGGCACGAAGTCAGGATGGCGGCTCATGTCTCGTCTCCTTCAGCGTTGTTCTCGTTGCGGCGTTGATGGGGCGAACGGTTCGCTCAGGATTGTGGCACGCGGCTAGAAGCAGGACGGCGCGCCGGAGTAGCGTCACCTCCGTTGGATGCGGCACCAGACTTGCACGAGCTTTAGGGCAGGTCTAGCCCGCCGAGCTGAGCGGATCCACGGATCGGAGCCGCGGGCGACAACGGCTATGACCGAGAGCCGTTTTATTTCTTCAGCACCTGCNACTTTCCGCAGCACGGCGAGCAGGTCAGCGCGCAGCTTTGTGGACGGGGTGGNCGCGAGCCATGGTGGATAAATGCAGGTCGATCCACGTACCGGCCTCGACCCGCTCGGCCCGTAAATTCGACTGGATGGCGCCTCGGATGGACACGTCGTATGCCACCACCTCCCACGCGCCCTCCTTCAGCATTTCGACCTGAATCGGTGCGAGAGGGCCGGCGAAAGCTGGAGACCGCGACTCGCTCTCCCAGAACGCCTTGAGTCCCCTATATTTCGGTGCTGGCTCCAGCCAGCCGCTGACGATCAGCACCGGCTCCTGCCGGATCACCTTGAAGTAGTTGGGCTTGGCACTCGACGCCGCATCAGGAAGGAACGATGGGTCGGAGACTTTTACGAGGACCCTGCTTTGCGGCACGGTAAACGTGAACGGAACTTCGGACCGAGCCACGCTGCTCAAAGCAGTGAGTACAACGATACAAAAGGTGCACAACAGCGTAAATCTGTGCCTGGCGCGAGACCGCATGACTTTCCCCCTGTCAAAATCACTCGAAATCATGGTTTGCGCTAGGATCAAAGCATACCCGGTCGATGGCGGGTCATGTCTCGTCATCTCCTGGTTCAAACCACTGGTACCCGCTTCGCGGCCACGGCGGCCGGTGAAATCACCTCGATATCAAGCGGCACCTGCCAACGTTCGGTGAGGCGCACCTGCGGCGGCGCGTTGCTGGAGCGCGCGCCCTTCAGCACAAAGCCGTCATAGGCATTGTTCATCACCTCATTGCACTTCTGCACATAGATCGGAAAGCCGCCGATATAGGGCATGAATACGCGGGGCCGTCCGGGAATGTTGGTGCCGACATACCAGGAGCTGCAGGTCGAACGCAGCGAGACCGTCGAGACGTCGTTGACATGCGCCACCCAGGCGTCCTCGTCTGCCTGAACGGGCTCGATGCTGCGGGCGCCGACATCGCGCATGTGACTGAGGCAATCGGCCAGCCAGTCGACATGCTGCTCGATCGCCTGGATCATGCTTGCGAGCACCGACGGGCTGCCGGGACCGGTGATCATGAAGAGATTCGGAAATCCCTCCGAAGCAAGGCCGAGATAGGCGCGGGGGCCGGCGCGCCATTTCTCGGCGAGCGTGCGGCCTCCGCGGCCGGTGATCCCGATCTTGTCGAATGAGCCGGTCATGGCGGCAAAGCCGGTGGCGGAAACGATCGCGTCGAACTGATATTCGGTACCATCAACCACGATGCCGTCTTTGGTGAAACGCTCGATCGGCATATTGGACACATCAACCAGCTTCACATGCGGCAGGTTGTAGGTCTCGAAGTAGTTGGTATCGACGCAGAGTCGCTTGCAGCCGAACACGTTCTGCGGGCACAGCAGCTCGGCGGTCGCGGGATCCCTGACGATGCCGCGGATCTTCTGCCGCGCGAATTCGGCGACGGTGTCGTTGGCCGATTTTTCGAACAGCAGATCGCCATAGGCACCGAGAAAGGGAAGCCCGCCGCGCTGCCACGCCGTTTCATATTGTTGTCGTCGCTCCTCCGCAGTTGCCTGCAGGGCCGGCTCGGTATTGAACGGGAAATAGAAGCCGGTGGGGCGTGCGCGGGCCTTCGCGCGCAGTTCCGGATAATGCGCCTTGGCTTCCTTCAGATATTCCGCCGACAGCGCCTCGTTCCACGCCGGCACGGACCAGGTCGCGGTGCGCTGGAACACGGTGAGTTGCGATGCCTGTTGCGCAATAATCGGGATCGACTGGATCGCGGACGAGCCGGTGCCGATGACGCCGACGCGCAAGTCCGTGAAGTCGACGCCCTCGTGCGGCCATTCGCCGGTGTGATAGATCGGCCCGCGGAAGTCGTTCATGCCCTCGAAGGCCGGGCGGTTCGGCGCCGACAGGCAGCCAACCGCCATGATGCAGAATTTCGCCGTAACCCTGTCGCCACGATCGGTCTCGATCAGCCAGCTATCGGTATCCTCGTTGAAGGTTGCTGCGGTGACGCGGGTGTCGAAAACTATCTGGCTGCGCAGGTCGAAGCGGTCGGCGACATGGTTGGCGTAAGCGAGGATTTCCGGCTGCGGCGAATACTTCTCAGACCAGTTCCACTCCTGATCCAGCTCTTCCGAGAACGAGAAGGAATACTGCAGGCTCTCGACGTCGCAGCGGGCGCCGGGATAGCGATTCCAGTACCACGTCCCGCCCACGCCGCCGCCAGCTTCGTAAACCAGTGCAGTGAATCCAAGCCCCCGCAACCGATGCAGCATGTAGAGGCCAGCAAAGCCGGCGCCGACCACGACCGCGTCAAAAACCCCCGTTTCGGAAGGACGCACTGCACCCTGCTGAGCCATGCCAGTCGGTTCCCTCTGCATTTTTCTTGGTCGCGTTTCCGCTTGCAAGATTAGGGCGGCTGTACGGAGGTCGGCAAGCGAGACTGTCGCCACGTCACGAATGGCACCTATGCTGAGCGAGTGTTCAGTACCCGGGCTTATCCCTGTCCGTGTCCAAACACCGGCTCGTAGCCCCTGCTATTCGCGCGGATATGCGCGCGGCAGGGCCCGCGAAAATGCGCCGGCACCACGAGCCGGCCGCTGTCAGCAGCCTCCGCAAGGATCTTCTTTCGTGTCACGGCCGCCAGCTTCTGATCGACGCAGGTCGACGTCGACAGGCCCGGCTGAAAAACCTGCAGCGGGTGGTGCACGGCATCCCCACAGAAGATCGCGCGATCCCGGGCATAGTTCACGACGAGCCCCATCTGGCCGCTGGGTTGGCCCGGCAGCGGCGCAAGCTGCAGACCTGGACCGAGCTCATGGCCGTCGTCGACCAGATCGGCCTTGCCTGCCTCGACGATCGGAATGACGCTCTGCTCGAGGGCCCGGGCATGAATCGGCAACGCGCGACCGGCATCGTGTTGCGTCATCCAGTCAGCAAGCTCGCGGCGACCGAACAGATAGCGCGCGTTGGGAAAGGTCGGCTGCCAGCGGCCATTGTCTTGCCGCGTATTCCAGCCGACGTGATCGACATGCAGGTGGGTGCAGAACACCAGGTCGACTTCGGCCGGATCGACGCCGGCTTGCCCTAGCCGGTCGAGAAAACCACTCGCGCGCCGCTGGTGCCAGGCCGGGATTTCGGGAATGTCCTTGTGATCGCCGATGCAACTGTCGATCAGCAGGGTCTTTCCGCCGGTTCGAAGCACAAAGCTCTGGATGGCGAACCTGGCCAGATCTCTGGCGCGATCGACAAACTCAGGCTCCAGTGTGCCGCGGTGCGTCTCAAGCAATTCCGGATCGGCTCCCGGCAGGAACTCCGACAATGGAAGGACAAAATCGTCGTCATCGACGATAATGTCGACGGTCGCGTCACCGATCGCAAAACGCATGAAAGCTCCTCCAAGGCCGTGCTCGCGGGCATCGCGACTATGGTAGTCAAGCGCGTCATGGCTAGGTAGGGCGATTCCCAGCGCCAGGGAAAAAAGAGTGGCAGGTCACAGGTTCTCGCCGCGCCTGCGGAGGTGTGCAACCGCCGGCTCCAGCAAGACGAGATTTCGACGTGGTTTTCGCGTGTCGAGCCCGACGATCGGATGACCCTCTGCGGTGAATGCGAGGCCTTCCGGCTTGCCGTCCATTTCGCCTAGTCGCCACGCATTGAGGAGCGCAGCGGTACCTCCGCCTGCTCGAAGATCATCCAGCCGCGCAATTGTGCAGGACTGGTCGCTGAGCAGATAGAGATGGCCATCCGGACCTATCTCGAGATCACTGAAATCGGCGCAGTTTTTGGCCATCGCCTTGTCGGGATACCAGACTGCGAGAGCAACGAACCGGTGATGACCCTTCTTAGTCCGCCATGGCTCACCATCCCGCAGTGCGCCGCCCTGGACAAGGCCGCGCGACCGCGAATTTGGTGGGCCGAACTCAATGAGGGCCGCCGGTTCCTTCTCCTTTGCGACGAGCAAATGACCTCCGCGTAGGAGGGCCATTCCTTCGCCCCGCGACCCTTTCGGGCGGGACCAAGCCCGTGCAATTTCGTCGCGCCCTTCGATGGCGAGGTCGATCGACGCCACCACCTTAGGTGCCTTGGGGTCGATAAGTTCGACACGCGGAGGCGTCTCCTGGAGTAGGAGAATGCGTCCGAGGCCATCTGAGCAGACAGCCTCGATTTGGGAGTCGCGCTTGGGAAGCAGTGATCCGGGAAGCTTCGAAATGTTGTTCGTCTGCCAGCGGATTTCGGTGTCGTCGGTGCGCGAAAGAGAAAACCACGCGACCTTCGCTGCGTGGTCGCCGACCGTTATCAGGGACATTCGACCGTTTCGGCCGCGACCCAAACAAATACCGGAGACCTCGCGGAGCGGCACGTCCACCACGCGGCGCACTTGCAGCCGGTTCTTCGAATTAACTGCTCTCGCCATGGATACGACATGGGTCGGTCGGTGTTGCACGATCCAGGCCATGTGGACGCAAAGTTAGCGTTGATCTGGGTCAAGCTACTCGTGGCGAATTTGTCAGTGCACGCCCCGGCGGAGTTTTACCAGCTCGCCGTGCCCTTCATTGTCGGCTGCCCCTCGGCGTTGGCGATCCACAATTCCATGCCGGCGTGGGTCTCGTTGGCGTTGATCGAGAACTCGCTGCCTTCGAACAGCGGCTGCACGCCGCGATAGCTGAACTTCTTCGGCGCCGAATCGCCGTGCAGTTTTGCCGCGAACTCGACGATCAGCGCCGCCTGCAGCGGGCCGTGGAAGATCAAGCCCGGATAGCCCTCGACCTTGGTGACGTAATCGCGATCGTAATGGATGCGGTGGCCGTTGAAGGTCAGCGCCGAGTAGCGAAACAGCAGCACGGGATCGCTGACATGGCTTTCGCGATGCTTGGCGACCGGCGGTGGCGGAGCGGCTTTTGCCGGTGAAGCCGGCGCTGCGCCGCCGATGTCACGATAGACGATGTCCTGACGTTCGCGGATCGCGACGCCGCGCGGCGTCGTGACCGTATGCTCGACGGAGACGAAGCACAGCGTGCCGGTCGAGCCGGTCTTCACCGTCACATCAGCGATCCGCGAGCTTCGCGTCGATTCATCGCCGACGCGCAAGGGCTCAATGAACTCGATTTCGCCGCCGGCCCACATCCGGCGCGGCAGCGGCACCGGCGGCAGGAAGCCGCCGCGGGTCGGATGCCCATCAGGGCCGAGCATCGACATCGGAAACACCGGCTGCGCCAGGCACCAATGCGTGGTCCACGGCGCGGCATCGCCCGTCTTGGGCTCGCCGATGTCCTGAAACAGCGTTGCGCGCAGCCCTTTCACGAGCTGCGCGGTGACGATGTCTGACGCTTCCGTGCTGCGGCCGATCCATTGGCGCAGATGGTCGAGGTCGAGTTTTGTAGCCGCTTCGGTCATGACTTCAGGCTTTTGATACGGGCTGCGGGAAGTTCGACGTGTTCGCCGATGGCGGGTACGGGCCCATAGTGCCGCTCCTCGCCGACGAAGATCGCGGCCGGCGCGGCATAGCTCACCTTGCCGTTGGGCGTATCGACCTCGACGCGGCGCAGATGCGGATGCACCGCAAGGTCGGCCATGGTGTTCACTTCGGCGAAGGCAATGTCGGCCTCGTCGAGGCGCTTCAACAGTTCGACGCGATTCATCGAAGCAAAGGCGTCGGCCACGGTCTTGTCGGTGAGCTGGCGGTTGCGCACGCGCTCGACCATGTTGGCAAAACGCGGATCGTTCGGCAGGTCGGGCTGATCCAGCACCTCGGCGCAGAGCTTCTTCCATTCGCGCTCGCTTTGGATCGAGATCAGGATGCCCTTGCCGTCCTTTGAATTGAACACGCCGTAGGGTGCGATCGAGGGATGGGCCAGCGCCATCCGCTTCGGCGGATTGCCGGCTTCGGAATTGATCAGCGGCACCGCCATCCAGTCGGCCATCACGTCGAACATCGAGATCCTGATATCGGCGCCCTTGCCGGTGCGCCCGCGCGCGATCAGCGCCTCGAGGATCGCGGCATGCGCGGTGGCGCCGGTCGCGATATCGACGACGGAGATGCCGACGCGCGACGGGCCTTCGGGGCCGCCGGTGATCGAGGCAAGGCCGCTCTCGGCCTGGATCAGGAGATCGTAGGCTTTGCGGTCGGCATAGGGGCCGCTGTCGCCATAGCCCGAAATGGTGCAGCAGATCAGCGCCGGGTAGTCTTTCTTCAGCCGCTCCAGCGAGAAGCCGAGCTTGTCCATCGAGCCCGGCTTGAGGTTCTGCAGCAGCACGTCGGCGCTCGCGATCAGCTCCTCGAGTGCGGCGCGGCCCTCCTTGGTCGCGAGGTCGATCACCTGCGAATTCTTGCCGCGGTTGAGCCAGACGAAATAGCTGCTCTGGCCCTTCGCCGCCGCATCATAGCCGCGGGCGAAATCGCCCTCGGGGCGCTCGACCTTGACGACATGCGCGCCGGCGTCCGCCAGCCGCGAGCTGCAGAACGGTGCGGCAACGGCCTGTTCGACGGAGACGACGATCAATCCTTCCAATGGCAGCATCTGATATACTCAGTAGGAGCGGGGCAGGCCGAGCACGTGCTCGGCGACGTAGGACAGGATCAGATTGGTCGAAATCGGCGCGACTTGATACAGCCGCGTCTCGCGGAACTTGCGCTCGACGTCGTATTCTTCCGCGAAGCCGAAGCCGCCATGCGTCTGCACGCAGGCATTGGCCGCTTCCCAGGAAGCATCCGCCGCCAGCATCTTGGCCATGTTGGCTTCCGCGCCGCAATCGAGACCGGCCTCGTATTTGCGGGTGGCTTCCTTCACCATCAGTTCGGCGGCGCGCATCGCGGCGTAGGCCTTGGCAATCGGGAACTGGATGCCTTGATTTTGTCCGATCGGGCGGCCGAACACTGCGCGCTCCTTGGCATAGGCGGTGGCCTTCGCAATGAACCATTTGGCGTCGCCGATGCATTCCGCTGCAATGAGAATGCGCTCGGCGTTCATGCCGGACAGGATGTAGCGAAAGCCCTTGCCCTCGTCGCCGATCAGGTTTTCGGCCGGCACCCGCATATCCGTGAAGAACACTTCCGTGGTGGCGTGGTTCATCATGGTGCGGATAGGGCGGATCTCCAGACCCTTGCCCTTGACTTCGCGCATGTCGACGATGAACACCGAAAGGCCATCGGTGCGCTTCTTGGCCTGCTCCTTCGGCGTGGTGCGCGCCAGGAGAATCATCAGGTCGGAATGCTCGGCGCGGCTGGTCCAGATCTTCTGGCCGTTGACGACGTAGTGGTCGCCGTCGCGCTTGGCGACGGTCTTCAGCGAGGAGGTGTCGGTGCCGCTGGTCGGCTCGGTGACGCCGAACGCCTGCAGCCGCAATTTGCCGCTGGCGATGCCGGGCAGATACTTCGCCTTCTGGGCGTCGTTGCCGTGCCGCAGCACGGTGCCCATCGTGTACATCTGGGCATGGCAGCCGCCGCCATTGCAGCCCGCGCGCTGGATCTCTTCCAGGATCGCCGCCGCCGCCGAGAGCTTCAGCCCGGAGCCGCCATATTCCTCGGGGATCAGGACCGAGAGGTAGCCGGCCTCGGTCAGCGCATCGACGAACTCCTTCGGATACGCCATCTGGCGGTCGAGCTTGCGCCAGTATTCGCCGGGGAACTGGGCGCAGAGTTTTGCGACGGCGTCGCGGATGTCGTGGAATTCGTCTTGTTGCTCTTGTGCGGTCATTGGTTTTTCTGGCGATGGATGGTGTTGATGTCAATTGCCTAAGGCGCGGGCCGTTGCGAAACGGCGGCAGGGCCCCTATGCTGAATTGTTATAGCGTATGAACCTGCCTTCGAAGATTGGCAAGTAATGGATATCAGGCAGCTCAGGACCTTCAGTTGCGTGGCGGAGCTCGGCAGCCTCAGCAAGGCTTCCGACACGCTGCGGGTAGCGCAGCCGGCGCTGAGCCGCCAGATCAAGCTGCTCGAGCATGAATTGCGCGCCGAGCTGTTCACCCGGAACGGCCGCGGCATGGTGCTGACGGATGCCGGCCGGCTTCTGCTCGCGCGCACCGCGGGCATCGTCCGGCAGATCGACCAGGTGCGTGACGAGATCCAGTCCGCCGGCGGACCGCCGTCGGGCCGCGTGGTGCTCGGCCTCGTGCCGACCGTGAGCTACGTCATCTCGGCGCGGCTCGCTCGCCGCACCGTCGACACCTATCCGGGCATCTCGCTCTGCATCGTCGAAAGCTACAGCGGCCATCTGACGGAATGGCTGCACCGCGGCGAGATGGATCTGGCGCTGATCTATGGTCCCTCTAGCGATTTGCATCTTGCCGTGCAAAGCCTCGGCCGCGATCCCATCGTCGCCGTCGGGCCGCGCGGCAGCGGCCTTTCGAAAAAGAAGCAGGTCGATATCGGCTGGCTGCTGAAACAGCGCCTCGTGCTGCCTAGTCATTCGCACGGCCTCCGCGCGCTGATCGAGCAGGCGGCGGCGAAGAAGAAGCTGAAGCTCGACGTCAAACTGGAAGCGGACTCGTTCCGGGTGCTGACCAGCCTGGTCGAGGAGGGGCTCGGATACACGCTGCTACCGCCGTCCTCGGTGCGCCAGGAAGTCGCCAGCGGCCGGCTGGAAATGGCGGCGATATCAAAACCGTCGCCGATGCGCGAACTGACCCTTGCGTCTCCCATCGATCATCCCGGCTCGACTGCGATTGCGCTCGTGAGCGAGCTTCTTCGCGACGAGCTGATCGCCTGCCGTGAAGAGGGCCTCTGGGACATCAGGCTCGCCTGAGCCGATGCCGGGCCTTGGGATTGGCTTAGAACAAAACGGCTAGGGGCGGCATTCTCATCTGGCTACAGCAGTCATGCCGCAATTGTATAGGGGGCGGTGCCGGCTTGCCGGACGATGGTGCTGGCCTTTAACCGAGGACTTCGCGTCCAAGGTCCGCAAGCTTCCCGATGATATTCAAGGGGTCGCATGCTCGTTTAGCGGCATGTCTGGCAATGTCCCCAGCGGATAGCGGAGAAGGCACTCACGCGACGGGACGACGGCGCGGTCTTGAGGTCGGTTGCCTCTTCCTGCTTTTCACTGCCAATGCGCCGTGTTGATCAGGTAGGGCTTCGCGCCTTGCCTCTGCAGCTTCCCTCAAAGCTCGCAAGCGCGCCATGTTTTCGCGAACAGCAACAGCCCGCCGCTCGACATCCGCCATGGCCTGCTTTCCTTGTTCGGCTGCAATCCTTTGACGGTGCGCTCTGGCGATGCTTTCAGGGGAGGGGTCGCCAGGTTTCCTGCCAGCCATGCGCTTGCCTTCCCACTCCAATGACAATAACCCGCTCAACCCCTAGAGTTGAGCGGGCATGACGCCTTTCCAGTACATCCGTGGAAAGGCGCGGCCGGCTTTAGGCCAGCGAAAGATTTTCCGCGCTTACCTTACCCCGCATCGGGTCGGTCTTGATCTCGAATGTAACCTTCTGGCCCTCGGCCAACCCGGCAAGTCCGGCGCGCTCGACCGCGCTGATGTGCACGAAGACATCAGTGCTGCCGTCGCTCGGCTGGATGAACCCGAAGCCTTTTTGGCCGTTGAACCATTTCACAGTACCAGTCGTCATTTCTTTCTCCAAAGCGCGAGCATGTCGCGCAACCATCATGCGAGCCAATTCAACGTCGTCGATGTCTTTGGAAAAGGAGCCCGCGGGCGCGATCAACAAGGCACAGCGGCTAATCGAATAGTTGCGACGTATACAACTATTGCGGTTTTTCAAGGGCCGGACCAACTTATTTGCGAAGCATCCAAGCAGGTCAATTTCGCTTCCCCGAGCTTCGACGGATTGGATTGCGGATGGCGAGTTCCGGTTGACACGATCGGCCCGGAGTGGTCACGTTCTGTCACCAAAGCGCTCGTCGCACTGGGATAGCCCCGGTGCTTCGGATCGGTGAAGCAATCGCCGACGCGGTCATCCTCACATCGCCGTTCATCGAAGTTCCTGTGCAATTGGCTGGCAACAGGACCCGTCCTGTTTACCAGCCCAAACGCGAGGATCGACTCATGCAAGTAATCGTCCGCGACAACAATATTGAGCAAGCCCTGCGCGTGCTGAAGAAGAAGATGCAGCGCGAGGGAGTATTCAGGGAAATGCGTAGGCGCCGGTGTTACGAGAAGCCGTCAGAGGAGGCTGCAAGAAAGAAATCCGACGCTGTACGCCGGATGCGCAAGCTTGCGCGAAAGCAGGCGATCCGGGATGGTTTGATCGCGGCTCCGGCGGCGAAAAAGAAGGTAATCAAGCAGCCAGTTCCTTCAACGATAAAGTCATGACAGGAACATTAGAAGGCTCGATCACTTGTCTGCTATCGCGCACGCGACACGCAGGAGCGCCAAGATAAACCCCTGCCGGCTCCCAACAGAAGGAGAGCCCCATGATCCGCTACTACTTTGACATAAGGGATGGCGAAACTCTCTACGCGGATGAAGAGGGGGTGGAGCTGGACGATCAAACGGCGGCTGAGGTCGAGGCCGCGACTGTTCTTGCTGGCTTGGCGAGGGATCTCTCTCCGCAGGGCGAGCGGAATCACATGGCTATCGAAGTTCGCACAAGCGCAGGACCAATTTTCCAGGCAGCATTCATCTTCGAGAGCGCTCAGCCTAAGGAACAGCATTAGTACATGTCCGTTGTCTTGCGCTTGGATCACTGCATCATGTCGAGACCAACTAAAGCAAGGAAGCGGGAGCGAACCGCAACAGGACGCGATCCGATGATGGGATTTCGCGCCGCCCCCGTCCTGCGAGCATCCATTGTGAGATGGGCCGAGAACCAACCCGATAAGCCTACTCTTTCAGAGGCAACGCGCCGTCTGGTTGAACTTGGTCTGGACGTGAAAGTAAAAGGCCGGTTATCGGGCAAAGATCAGAAATTGCGGGCTCGGGAATTGGCTGCCAATGCAATCGATCGCATCGCTGATTCAAAAGCATCTGCGGAGGATCGGGCAGACCGTAAGCGCCGGCTAATTAAGGGGCCGCAAGAGTTCCGTGAGGCCCGCGTTGATCGTCCTAAGAAGAAGTGATTGCAATGGACGAAAGAATTCCAGCAGCCAACCAGTACGCTGCTTCTATCCGGGCAAATGCAATTACGATTTGGGCCGGCAGTATTTCGATGTGTGATTGACTGCGCGGGCAGACGCGGAGCTCGAGTCGTTACTATCCTGTATCGAGATGGTGGCTTCCCTTGCCTTTGCCCTATGTGAACAAGCGGTCGGTCGCTTTATCGAGCCGTTTGTCCGAACCGCTCGCGTCACTGAGATGACCAACCAACTCTCCGGATACTCGGTAGATGTTGATCCCTTTGAGGTCATATAGCTTCGTGCCATGACGGTCGAAAATTTCTCGACCTACTAGGGTGCCGACGCGCATACCCTTGCTGTTGAATATGTTGCCTGTCATCAGAGCCTCCTTGCTTGAGGTCGAGCCGCGAGAATTCTGCGCTCTTCGTTGCCGTGTCAGAGTAGCTTTTGCAGGAGCGGCTTCAGTTCACCGCGCGCGCACTTTTGCCGGGCACAAGGCACCCCAGTCGCTCATCGAACTGGCTGCGTTGAGCCTATGCCGGGATCAGCGATCGTCTCCCGGTTGTTGCCACAAGCGGAACACCGCCATTCGTTGACAGCCCCCGTGGATAAACAGGTTGATCCGACCGGAGCAGTGACAACGTGTCCGCAGGTACAGGTATTCGTCCCTCGTGATGGAGAGCGGCGCGGCCCGTCGCTGACCATCCTGGAGGCCCACCGACGCTCGAACCTTCGCTGAAAATGCAATGGATAGATAATCGAACTCATAGGCTCCCTCCTGTAGGCGGCGGGAGCACTGTACGGTCTCTCAGTCACCGAAGCCGTTTTTACGATCAGTGATACTGCTAATATAGAGCGTGAGCCATCCTATAGCTAGCCGAAGCTCTCAGAACTCGCGTCCGCGATGGAACAGGGGTAGGTGATGATCGCCTCAAACTGGGCGCCGATTTGGCTGCCCTGCACATAGCGGTCAATAATCCCGACAGCAGTAGTTCCCCACTTGGCGCGGCAAGCTGCGCGACTTTATCGCAGCTATTGAAAGCCGCGCCGTCACCAACGAGCAGTGCTGGATTTGAAGAAAGCCGCGTTTGGTCTCCGCGCAGCGGCGCTTGCCGTTCCTTTTAGCCAAGGCGTGAGCCGCCGTCTCCTTCGAGCTAGGTGGTGCTTCAACTGAGTGCGCGCTCCACGGCGTGACGCAGCCAGACCATTCCGCCTTCAAGTGTCTCGCAAGCCGGCGCGCTTGCCCGGCACCGGGCCGGTCACCCTCCGGGCCGTGGTAGTCGATAATGCTCTGGGTTCCGGCGACGCCGTCCACGGCAGGAAAAATCAAGGTGCTGAACTCGTCGATCAGCCTGTGCTTGAGGAAAGCGCCGTTGATGCTGGCGCCGCCTTCAAGCAGCAGCTTCTTCACGCCGAAGATTGAGCCGATGCGCTCCATCGCGCCGGCCAGATCATCGCCCTTCGGACCCGCAAATACATAAGACGCTCCGTCCATGCGCAGTTCTGCAAGATGGGCGTCCGAGACCTGCTCGCCGAGAACCGCCACGGCATGATCGCCGCCCACATTATCCTTGCCGTAGTGCACGCGTCCCGATGGATCGATACCGATGGCCAGTTTTTCGCCGCCGCGATTGCCGAGATGGGCTTCGCGCGCAACCTTCGGCGCATTGGGGATCGCCCGTTCGGATCCTTTGGTCATTTCGCTCATGGTTTTGCGGCCGACGATCCATCCGTCGGCGCCAAAGCTCTCGTGAATTTTTTCATAGTGTCCGCGCAGGACAGCGGACGAGACGCCCGCTGCGGCCGATGTAAAGCGGCTGGGATGAAGGCGGCCGTCAATCGACGTGCTCATGTGACAGATAATGGAGGGGCGCATAAACAGACACTCGCTCGCTGAGTTACCCAATTGCGCACAGATGAAGATATTCCTTTGGGCACGCCGCCTCTACCATGCATAGGCAGCCGGCGCCTCGCCGCCTGGGCCGGGCGGCAGACCCCTTGCTTCAAAACCCACCGCGCCGCAGAGACAACGTCCGGAATATATCTCGCTCATGGCAGTATTCCCGTTTACGTAGACCCCATTGCGTGCCCACGCATCAAGGCCGAGACGGTCACGCCGGATCCGAATGTTTTGAAATTGGGACACCTTCGTTGTCGGATCTGTGAATTCGCGTCACCGATACTTGCCGCATCGCTGTTGAACTTTCGCGAGGTTCCCGTGACCTAACCTAAGGGGGGCTTTCGGACCACGGAGGCTCTGATGACGAGGCATCGAACGATTACCGGGTTCGTGGCTGTCGCCCTGCTCGCTGTCGCCGCAACGGCCGCCACCATGAAGTCGCACTTGCATTGGACCGACGGCACTGTCGTCTCCGCTGGCACGACTGCGAAAGGCCTCTCGGTTGATGCGAATGAGCTCCCGGCTGCGAGTTTTGACGACCGTTGGTCGGCGATGACGGCTCCGGCAACGGATACGGCCGAGCGCAAGCTCGACGATCGCTAAATGCTGTCGCAATCGGACGACTTGGCGAAGTCTGCAATGGACTCATCGTCGTTGGACGACGCTTTCGCATGATGGGCGCGATTGCGGCTGTGCGCACGACAAGATGATTACGGAGGTACATTCACACCCCATTTTTTGGAAGTCATTTCGAAAATCCAACTTTTCGAGGAGGCAACGATGAACGTGCTGAAAGTTGCAATCGTCGGCCTGGCCCTGATTTCAGCCAATACACCGGTCCGCGCTGATGTCATCGGCGACTGGAACAACACCGCCATGGACGTGATGAAGGCGGTCAATGTCGCCGGTAATCCATGGACGCGCAGTATGGCGCTGGTGAACGTGTCGATGTCCGACGCGGTCAACTCGGTGCAGAACCGGTATTCGCGTTACATACCGGAGCTTCCAGCCAACCCGAATGCCTCGGCCGAGGCTGCGGCCGCAGCGGCGGCCCGCGAAATTCTCATGCGCCAGTATCCCGGCCAGAAGGAACGGATTGATGCAGCCTTTGCGGAGACGATGAAAAACATTCCGGACAATCCGGCAAGGGCCGCAGGTATCGATTTAGGCAAAAGCGCTGCGGACGCCGTGTTCACGGAACGGCAGAGCGACGCGACAAATATGCCCGACACCTACCGCCCGCTTACGACGCCCGGCGTCTGGGTGCCGACCACGCCGCCAATCTTCCCGCAATATGCGACGGCCAAGCCGTGGGGCATGGACAGCGCCAGTCAGTTCCGCCCGGCTCCGCCCCCGGCCCTCAACAGTGCGCTTTACGCGCGCGACTACAACGAGACCAGGGAAATGGGCGGCGTGAAAAGCACGAAGCGGACCGACGCGCAATCCGACGCCGTGCGCTTCTGGACACAGGCCAATCTTGGGCCCGCATGGTTCCAGGCGGCCAGGCAGGCTTCTGCGCGTCACAATCTCTCCGTAGCAGATAGCGCGCGCGTGTTCGCATTGATGTCCATGGCTCTCGCCAATTGCTTCATCGTCGATTGGGACGCCAAATTCCAATATAATTTCTGGCGGCCTGTCACCGCGATCCGCAACGGCGACCAGGACGGCAACGATGCGACTGAACGCGACGCCGGCTGGCTGCCGCTGAACACCACGCCGATGCATCCGGAATACCCGTCGCAGGCGGGGATCAACGCGGGTGCGGCGCGAGGCGTTCTTGAAGCTGTTTTCGGCAACGGAACGGAAAACTTCACGGCGACCGATACGTCCGACGCGCGGCTTTCACGCCAGTTCACCAGCTTTGCGCAGATGGCCAAGGAGCACGAAGAGGTCCGCATCTGGGGCGGCATTCATTTCCGCAATTCGCTGGAGGTCGGAGACGCGATGGGGCGCAAGGTCGCCGATCATCTCGTGGCAAATTACATGAAGCCTGTGCGGTAGGCCCATGTTCGGCGCCATCTCAAGGCGCCTGGTGACTGGCGGCGCGCTGCTGCTCGCCGCCTTCCTCGCCGCTGATGCCGCTGACATCGACGACGATCTGCCCGACCTTGCTGCGCAGATCGCGCAGATGGCCGCCGAGGTCGCACTGGAGTTGCAGCAAGTCTGTCCGCCCGCGTCACCTTCGGACCAGGCGGCCTTCGACCGATGCCGGCGCAGCCTGTTCGGCGACTCCGCGCTGCGGCGCAGCCTCGCGCCGCGGCTGCTGTGGGGCCGCCGGAATCAGGACGCCGCAGCAGCGCTCGAGAACACCAATCTCACGCAGTTTGCGCCCGATGTGATTGCCGGCCTCTATCTCTCGCTGTTCATGTACAGCGGCGAATACAGCATCGAGTATGTCGGGCGCGAGCGATTGTACCTGATCCGCCTGCGGGCAGGATTCCGCAACCGGCTGCCGCCCGGGCAGTTTCCCTATCCCTTCTGGCACCACGAGGAAAAGTGGGGTGTTTATCAGGCCGCGAACTCGGTTCTGCTCTGGGTCAATCCAAAGACCGCGAAGATCGTCATCGGGCAATTTACCGAGCGCGGCAGCGACAGCCCTGTTGTCTCAACGCAACCGATATCGCCAAAGTTCGATGGCAAATGGATGTGGATGGACAAGGAGGGACGCATCCAGCCGCGCGTAACGCTATTCGACGGATTGTTCCGGCAAGACAATCCCTATCTGCCAAGGCTCGACTCCACCTACAGGACGTTGGCGCTGCGAATGCGCGATGCGCAATGCGATAATTGTCACGTGCCGAACAACCCCATGCCGATGCGCCGGCTGGTGCTGATGCACACACCGGCCCACGCGGCAGGCGAGATCGCCCGGTTGATGAAGGCAGTGCGTGCGGACAAGATGCCGCTCGACGATGCCGGCGCCGAGCAGCCGCTCGAGCCCGCGCTCAAACGTGCGCTGCTCGAAAGCGGCGCAGCTTTCGAGGAGTTGGTGAAAGCCGCAAAGGATTGGGAAGCGGCACACCGGGATTGAATGGCACCCGACTGATCCGGCCGCAGCGGTAGCCCAACTCGAATTGAAGCGAGCTCGATGAAAGCCACGTGGTCGGCTGCGAGCCGTGTCGAGCTTGTGCCCGCGCAACCCTCGGCGGTATCATGGCGCCGAGATAATTCGGTTTGCGGAATTCGTATGAGTCTCAATTTCGTTCTTGTGCCCGGTCCGTTGGTTCGGGCATTGAGCTGGGAGCCTACGGCAGAAGAGCTGCGGAAATCGGGACACAACGTCCAGATACCTGACGTACTCGACGACCTGCCATCGCCGCCGGCCTGGCGCGAATGGACGTCGCACCTGCTCCAGCGCATCAAATCGTGTCACGAGCCGATCCTGGTCGGCCACAGCTCCGCCAGTGCGCTGGTCGCAGATCTTGCGCACCGGCTGCCCTGTCGCGGTGTCGTCATCGTTGACGGCGAGGTGCCGCCGTCGCGTGGCCCTGCCACGCCTGTCCGGCTTGCGCTTTTCGATTTCATCAGAGGCCTCGCGGCCGACGACGGCACGCTTCCGTCTGGTCACGATGGTTCGCCGGCGACACCAAACGCGCGTCCCTCGTTGGCCTGGACCTGCTGGCGAGAGACCCGATCGCCTTCGCGGAATTCGAGCGCGGACTACCAAAACTATCGGTCGATTGGTTCGACGATACGATCGAACTCGCCGGCTGGGATCACATTCCAGCCGGGTTCATTCAATGCTCGCCGATCTACGATCACGCCATGCTGGAAGCGCAACGGCGGGGATGGCCGGTCGTGAAACTGGAAGGCACGCATCTCCATCCAACGCTGGTACCGGCCGAGACCATGCACGCCATCCTGTCGGTGTCGCGCCAACTCGCTAACTCCATCTGAGCTTGCCGGAGCGACGGCAGTCAATTTCCGTCGCCGCTATCAGCATGCCTTCAGTTCGTGGCAAAGCGTTTAGCCCGGCATGCGGCAAAGGCTCCACGTCTGGAATTCAATCGGGGAAAAGTGGAAATTTTCTCGTGGCGGTTGGAGGCATCGCAGGCTCGCTTCGATACGCGTCTGGATCAGGGGCCGGCTGCTGTCTTGACCGAGGCGCGCACCCGGCGGCGATGTCAAAGTTTGTTCGGCCCTACTAACAATTCGTGAGTTACGAGCGTTCGGCGCTACACATATGTTTGGGAGCGACGCATTGGAATCTGCTTTACCAGCTGCATGCGTGACCCGATCAAAGAGCCGAAATACTGGCGAGAGCGCGCCCAGGCGACGCGCGCGAGGGCGAGGAGATACCACGATGTCGGACAAACTCGGCGACTGTTGCGGGTCGCCGAGGAATACGACAAGATCGCTGACCGCGCTGAACAGTGGCAGAGCGCGGGGAGATCCGCAAACAGTCGGCTTAAAGATGCCGACAAAGTCGTCGATTGATTGTTAGACCGCGCTTGCGTTCGAGCGCATGGAGCGTCTCATCTTGGGAGAAATCGGCAAGAAATCGGCAATAAGGGTAAAAGGGCCGCCGGGGCGGCCACGCGTCGCTACGCCGCGGCGGGCGGTCCGAACCACATCGTCAGCGCATCGGTGAGTCCAACTTGGGTCTGGTCTCCAACCCAGGCCACATGCCCGTCGGGCCGGATCAGCACGGCGCCGGGAGCTGTGACCGGGCCAAGCACCGGAAGCTCCCACGCACCGGCATACTGCGCGTCGATCTGCCGTACCCGATCCGCCCACGGCGTGATGTCGAGGCCGCCGGGCTCCCCGAGGTTGAGCAGCACCGGCTGGGCTTTGTGCAGCAGGGTGTAGATCCGCAGCGGGCCGCCCGCGGTGATCAGGTCGAGATCGGGCATGCGGCGGCCGAGCAGGGGGTGTCCCTCGCCGAGGTCGTAGTGGATGTCGAGGCCGGACATCATCGCGGCGATACGTTTGCGCGGCGCATCCATGCCGAGCAGGTCGGACATGGTTTCCTGCAGGGCCTTGACGCGGTCGTCGGGGCGACGCATCAGCGCGACTTGCGCCATGGTATTGCGCAGCACGCGCGCCGCTACGGGAAAGCGCTCGGCATGATAGCTATCCAGCAGGCTTTGCGGCGAGGTCTGCTTGACCACCTGGGCCAGCTTCCATCCGAGATTCACCGCGTCCTGCACGCCGGTGTTGAGGCCCTGTCCTCCCGCGGGGTAATGCACATGCGCGGCGTCGCCGGCCAGCAGCACACGCCCCTGTCGGTAGGACGCCGCCTGCCGCGTCATGTCGGTGAAGCGGGAGATCGAGGTCGGACTGTGGATACCATAGTCGGTTCCGTAGACGGCGACGAGCGCCGCGCTCAGATCGCACAAGGTGGGCTCGCTGGTAGCGCCAATCTGCTGCTCGGTCACCATGACCCGGACCGGCCCGCCATCCTCCATCCTGCTCAGGCCATGGATGCCGCTGATGTCGTGGCGCATGCCCCATTCCGGCTCCGCGGCGACCTCGACCTCGGCGATCAAATGGCTGGTGGTCGGATCCCAGCCGGGGAAATCGATGCCGGCTGATTTACGGATCAGGCTGCGGCCGCCATCACATCCGACGAGATACTTCGCCCGCAGCGACTTTCCGTCGGACAGTGCGACGTCGACGCCGACTTCGTCCTGCGCAAAGCCCGTCACCTCGCGCCCGCGATAGACCGGCACCGAAAGCTCGTCGACCCAGCCGGCGAGGATGCGCTCGATATGATTCTGCCATAGCGCCAGCCCGTAATTGTGCCGGGTGGGAAAGTCGCTGATATCAAGACGGATAAAGGCGAAGCCGGCGACCTGGGCCACCTGTCCCTGCGACAGGAACCGGTCGGCGATGCCGCGCTGATCGAGCACCTCGATGGTGCGGGCGTGCAGCCCGCCGGCGCGCGAGCCGGTGAGGTCCTGGCCGGGGCGACGCTCGACAATGGCTACGTCGATGCCCGCCAAGGCAAGCTCGCCGGCCAGCATCAGCCCGGTCGGGCCTCCGCCGGCAATAATCACCGCATGATCGGTCAATGCACCCATTTCGTCACCCCGCAGGTTGTAGCTTCGGCCGGCGGTTGTACAGGATGACCGGGGTCTTGAAGCAAGCCCGTTACGCCCCACATATCTGAGTGGGAAACATCGTTTTTGATTGCCGGGCTATCCTTGCAGCTGCCGTCGGCTTGGCAGGCTCATCCGCGATGTACTCCGCGGGATAGGTGAGGGGGCGCGGCGAGGCGATCTCGTCTCCTTGTGCTGAACCTTCGGCACTTATCGCCCGACAGGCAGGTCACCGAGATGACGATTCGGCTCAGCATTTCTCCTGCGATTTGTCGGCCGATCGAAAGTCCGCCAATCAATCGCCTGGCGGCCAGCGCGCAGCGCGTCGAGAATATGGGCGGCAAAGATACAGCGCTCACCATTGCCAGAAACGCTACCATCATTTTGATAAAGCCAGATTGATCTGATCGGAGACTCTCAGCCGCACGGCGAGCCGGGCGATTCTATCTCCAACATCGGCGCTCGCGATGTAAGGCACGCCCCAGGGTGATTGGCTTACGGTTTCCCAAAATTCGCGTAGCCGCCCGACACGCCGATCTCTGACATCGCCTGCAATGCGAGCGGAGTTGATTGCGCCGATCGAGATGCGCGGCGATGACCATGATCACGATGGAATCTCGTCGGTGCGAAGCGCACTGGCCCGACCGACCGCGGGAATGGTCAGTGCCCTGGCCGCCTGCTCCTTCAGGGGAGCGGCCGGCGGGAAAATGCTGTCGTAAATCGCGCGAGCTTCTCGAATAAGGCGGATGCGCTCGCGCTCAGATCTTGGGATAAACTGGATAACCTGGCCCATATTTCACTCCTTCCAATGACAGGCACTCAAAGATGACGATCATCATAGAAAATGTGACTGGCGACCGATCTTTGAAGCCCTGCAGGCGATAACGAAGGACTAAAAAGTTCGTGATGGCTGCAAGCTCCCCCGGCCACGTTCGGCAATCGTGTTTGTCATTGAAATCTCCTCGTCAGTGCTGGATGAAGCGCAGTTACAGTTCGGCTTCCGTTCGAACATCCTCAATGCGCGCCGCCCGCTGCGGCACCCTTCGGCTTGCTGGTCAGGAGAAGGGCGATGCCCGCCAGCACCAGTACGATGCCGACCACTGCGAAGGTGTCGCTGAAGCCCATGATCAACGCCTGCTGCTTGACGGTCTTGCCGAGGGCAATGATGGCCTGATGGCGCGCACTGGCAGGATCGCTCATGCCATGCGCCATGAAGTAATCCGTCATCGTCGCGATCCGCTGGCGCACTTCCTCGCGCCCGAGATCGACGGCCTGGCCGATGATGTTGGAGTGGAATTGCTCGCGCTTGGTAACGATGGTGGAGAGCATGGCGGTGCCGATGGCGCCGCCGAGGTTGCGCATCATGTTGGAGATGCCGGAGGCGGCGGCTGCATCCTGCGGCGCCACGCTGCCCAGCGAAATCGCGCTCAGCGGCGTCAGCAGAAGGGCCTGGCCGACGGCGCGGACGATGTTGGGGATGAAAAGCTGGTCGCCGGAATAGTCGAGCGACATCGCCGTGTTCATGAAGGAGCTCGCCGCGAAGATCGCGGTGCCGGTAAAGGCGATGAAGCGGATGTCGAAGCGCTCCATCAGCTTCGGCACCAGCGGAATGAGCAATAGCTGCGGCAGGCCGGTCCACGCCAATACGGTGCCGATCTGCTCGGCATTGTAGCGCTGCACCTGGCCGAGATAGGCCGGCAGCAGGTAGATCGAGCCGAACAGCGCGAAACCGATAAAGACAGCGGCAACGGTGCCGAGCCCGAAGTTGCGTTGGGTGAGCAGGCGCAGGCGCAGCAGCGGCTTCTCGACGATCAGTTCGTTGGCAACGAACAGCGACAGGCTGACGGCGGCGACAAGCGCCAGCTTCACGATGAAGGGCGAGCCGAACCAGTCGTTCTTGTTGCCTTCCTCCAGCACCGCCTGCAGCGCGGAGAGGCCAAGGGCCATGGTGGCGATGCCGAACCAGTCACCCTCGCGCAACAGGCCAAGGTTCAGCGGCTGGCGCTCGAGCGTGAAGTAAAGCGTCGCGACCATCACCGCCGTCGGAATGACATTGACGAAGAAGATCGTCTGCCAGCCGTAATTCTCGGTGAGATATCCGCCGATGGTGGGACCGATCGCCGGTGCAAACGTCACCGCCAGCGAGAACATCGCGAGCCCGATCGGCTGCTGCGCCTTCGGCAGCTTGGTGAACACCAGCGTGAACGCCATCGGGATCAGCACGCCGCCGAAAAATCCCTGGAAGGCGCGCAAGGCGATCATCGTCGGCAGGTCCGTGGCGAAGGCACAGGCGACCGAGAAGGCGGCGAACAGGGAGGCAAAGCTCAGCATGATGTTGCGGAAGGAAAACACCCGGCTGAGATAGTCGGTCAGCGGGATCACCACGATCTCGCCGATCAGATAGGAGGTCGAGATCCATGATCCGTTGTCGACGCCGGTGCCGATGCCGCCCTCGATATTGAGCAGCGAGGCGTTGGTGATCTGGATGTTGAGGATCGCCATGAAGGCGCCGATCATGGCGGCGAGGATGGCAATCCACACGGTCGCGCTGGCGCGGCCAGGTAGCGCGGCCGGCGCGGCTATTGCACGCGGCGCCGATGCTGGATGGGTGAGGGCAAGGTCCGACATGGCATCACCTGTTTGAGGCGAGCTGCGACGTCACGGGGTGAGGGGGCGCAGGTTGCGGGCGAACCGCTGTCGCGGTGTTGGTCTGAATGCTGGGAACGACCGACATGCCGGGCCGGAGAGCCGCATCGGCGCCGTCGAGCACGATCTTCACGGGAATGCGCTGCACCACCTTGGTGAAATTGCCCGTGGCATTGTCCGGCGGCAGCAGCGCGAATTCCTGTCCGCTCGCCGGCGCAAGACTGTCGACATGGCCATGCACGGCCTTTCCCGGGTACATGTCGACTTCGATATCCACCGGCTGGCCGGCGCGGACGTTCCCAAGCTGGGTTTCCTTGAAATTCGCGATGACATAGGCGCCGTTCGACGGCACCAGCGACATCAACTGGGTGCCGGCCTGGACGAACTGCCCGACGCGTAACGTGCGATTGCCGACAACGCCATCGATTGGAGCGGTGATGGTCGTGTAGGACAGATTAAGTTCGGCCTGTCGTTCGACCGCCTTGGCGCGCGCGTCGGCTGCAACGGCTTGCGCCAGCTCGGCCTTCAGCAGTTCGACCTGCTTTTGCGCAGAGGCCAGATTTGCCTTGTCGCGCTCGATGGCGGCAAGGGCGGTGTTGTCGCGCGCCTGCGCGTTCTGCGCATTCTGCACGCTGCCATAGCCGGTCGCGGCGAGGTCGGTATAGCGCTTGTTTTCCTGAGCGGTGAAGACCCGCGCCGCGATATCGACGTCCAGCGTGGCCCTGGCTGCGTCGATTACGGCCTGCTGCACGTCGAGCTGCGCGCGCTTGCTTTCGACCGCAGCCTCGGCCGCGGCGACATCGGCCTTGGCCTGATCGAGCGCGACCCTGAAGTCGCGGTCGTCGATCCGCGCCAGCACCTGACCCGTCTTCACATGTTGGTTATCGCCGACCAGGGTCTGATTGAGATAGCCGGAGACCTTCGGGGCGATCGTGGTGTTGTCGGCCTTCACGTAGGCGTCATCCGTCGAAACCAGAAAGCGACCGACCGTCCAGTAGTCCCAGCCATACCAGGATGCGGCGACAAGCGCGGCGACGGCGGCTCCCGCCAGCAAAACGCGCTTCAAGCGGCCCTTTCGGTCGGGCTCGGGCCTTGCTGCCACAATCTCGTGGGAGGGAGCGGGGACCGGAACCTGCGATTGGCCGGTTTCGGCCGGAAGCTGTTCAACAGACTGGAGAGAGGCGGTCTGGGCGCTCATGGCGGCCCTCCATTAATTTGGAAACTTGATATTTTCCAAAATAAAGCCCATATTCGGACTGTCAATGGAATGACAGGCATCAGCTAAAGGCATGGCTCGATATGGCGATCACGAAGGCGAGAGTGTCGGGCGGAAGTGCGGTATCGAAAGCACCGCGTGGTCGCGGGCGACCGCAGGCGCGGTCCGACGATGAGACGCGCACCGTGATCCTCGATGCCGCGCGCCACGAGTTCTCGTCTACCGGCTACGCCGCCACCAGCATGGAGAGCGTGGCGCGGCGTGCCGGCGTTTCCACCAAGACGCTGTACCGCCTGATTCCGAACAAGTCGGCGTTGTTCGAGGCGATGATCACGGACCGGCTCGATCGTTTCGCTTCCGTGGTTCGCCTGAAGGCGTGCGAGGGGACCGACATCAAGGCGGCGCTATGCGCAGCGCTGATCGCCTGTGGCGAGTTGATCCTGGACGGCGAGGTGATTGCGCTTCAGCGCATGATCCTGGGCGAGAGTGAACAATTTCCCGAGATTGCGGATACCTTCTACACCAAGGCGATCAAGCGAACCGAAAGCACGCTGGCGAACTGGTTGAAGGCGCAAGCGAAGCGTGGCCTGATCGATATCGAGAATGCGGAGGTCGCTGCCGGCATGTTGCTCGGCATGCTCGCGTTCCAGCCGCAACGCGCCGTGATGTTCGGTCACGCGCCAGCGCCGGACCGCAACGAGCTCGAGCGTCGCGCGCAAGTCGCGACCGGCCTGTTCCTGAGCGGATGCGCGCGTGGGCCAGCCTAGATCATCGGCGTTCAGCCGTGATAGGCGAACAGTTCGATCGGCTCACTGAATCCGCGCACCGGATGTTCGCCGACACGTTCGAGATCGAACTCGTTTTTGGCCAGCTCGGCGAACGCTTTCGATAGCAGCACCGTCCTGCCCAATTGCTTGGTGAGCGCCTCGAGCCGCGAAGCCATGTTGACCGCGGGACCGATGACGGTGAAATCGAGCCGGGTGCGCGACCCGATATTGCCGTACATGACGTCGCCGACGTGGATGCCGATGCCGTAGTTCAGCGGCGCACGGCCGGTCTTTCCGTTCGCTTCGTTCAGGGCGATCATGGCCTGCCGGGCATCGGTCACGGCGCGCAGCAGATTGGCGCAGGCCGACGGCTGGCTGAGCGGAAAAATGGCGAGCAGGCCGTCGCCGATGAATTTCAGTATTTCGCCGCCATGCCGCACGATCGGCTCCGACATCGCGTCGAAATAGCCGTTGAGGAGATCGATGACGTCATCCCGCGGCCAGTTGTCTGAGATCTTTGTGAACTCGCGCAGATCGCAGATCATGATGGCGGCGCGCACCGTCGTGCCGCTGCCGCGCCTGGTGGCGCCGGCCAGGATGAGTTCGCCGGCGTGTGATCCGACATAGGTTTCGAGCAGCGTTCGCGCCAGCCGGTTCTTCATGCGGATTTCGCTGACCAGCGCCAGAACCGGCAGCAGCTTTTTTAGGCCGGCGATATGCGCGTCGTCGAAACCGCCGGGGCAGTCGGTTGCGAAGGTCACGATGTGCCGCTTGCCGAGCGTGTGGTACAGCGGCCAGGCGACATAGTCGGTCAGGCCTTTCGCCCGCATCTCGTCGTAGAGAGCATGCTTGCGGCCAAGCTGGGAAGCGCGTTCGAGGTTCTCGCGCACCTCGGTGGCGCCGTCATGGATTTCGTTGGCGGGACTGCCGATGTATTCGGATCGCTCCCTGACATCGTAATCGACCCTATTGATCTCGGCCTCGCGCATCCCGTCCGCCCAGATGATGCGGGCGCCAAGCCATTGCGGATGATAGATCAGGAGATGAAGCGTCGCCCGCTTGACCGGAATGCCCGCGTGCTGAAGCCGCACGCACAGCTCGGCGAAAATATTGTCGATGAAGCGCTGATCGCGCGTTTCGTTCGTCAGCCAGTGCACGACGGCATTGTCGGAATCGGCGGGAACGGGATCGATGTTGCGGGGCGCGTCCATTTCTTCGTCCTCGGCGGTGAGCTCGGTCGGCGGGTACGGGATATGTCGTGTCGCCGCTCGACGGTGTCAACGGAGGGCGCTTAAGTCAGGGTGCGAGCTCGGCTCTGACCTCACCGAGCAGCGCCATGCTACCCAGTCGACCCAGTTCGTCCGAACACTTCGCGCTCTTCCCGTAGCAGCCGAATGCGACGGTGACACGCTCCGACAGCGGCCCGATGCAGGGAAGGCCTGTTGTGCCATAGGTGGTCATGCAAGGTACGACGCGGCGTTCTTCAAAATCCAGACCGGGAATACGACCAAGGATCTGCTTTTCAAGCCCATCAGCCACGGGAATCGAGCCGCCCGATCGGAACCAGGCCTTGATATCCGCCTCGCTTTCGAGCGGAAGATCGACCGGATCACCACCGAGCTTCAACCAAGTTCGGCCATCCGGATAGGCGATTGGCGGCAGAATATAGGGATTCTCGCCCTTGGGCCCGAGACAGCGCATCGACGGCATTCCGGTCAGACGTTGCGCCTCCGCCGCGCCAAGCCGAAACATCGCCACGGTACGCCTATAGACCGTAAACCCCAATGACTGGCCGAGCAGTGATTGGCTATGCCCGCCTGCCGCAACGAGAACGCGCTCGGCCTCGACATCGCCCGATCGCGTCCGGATCGTCACACCGGAGCCGCTTTCCGAAATCCCCAGCGCAGGCTCATCGATGATCCGCGCCCCGGCACGCTCGGCCGCGATCGTCTGCGCACGCACGAGGCGGCGCGGGCTGATGTATCCGGCATTCTTCGGCTCGAAATAGCCCTGCATTCCGGTCGTAAATCCGAGAAACGGAAATCGCTCCGCGAGCCCGGCATCATCATATGCTTCACAAAAGATCCCGGCCTCAGCAGCGATTCTGCCAACCGAAGCGACGTCACTTCTTTCAACAGGGCCCACGTGAAGCACGCCGACTTCCCGGTAGAATTCCAAGCCGCTTTCCGCTGAAATCTCGCCGTAGCGCGAAATCGCGGCACGGTTCATTTGTCGCCAGAATGGCTCGGAATCGAAGCGCCGCGTGATCCGGCCCTCATCGTAGTGGCTCCCAAACACGCCGCTATGGCGCGAAAGATCGGCCGGCTCATCAGGCCCGACCAGCGCGACATCATGGCCCATTTTGCACAAATGGCGCGCCGCCGCCGCCCCGATCAAACCACGTCCGATCACTGCAAGTTTCATCGCTTTATTGGCACTCACGACAAAATCCGTTTCTTGATTGCGCATAAGTGGCTTGAAATCCGCCGTGTCAGGCCGACAGCGCTGCCAGGGAACGTTGACCGCAACGCAACCGTAACAGCCTTTGGAGGTGGCTTGTAAGAGCGGTGATGCACCGACGACATCGCGACAAGCTCAATGAGCAGGATGATGATCCGGCGCACGACAAAGCTTCATCGATCAAGAATTTATATATTGTCTTCTTCAACCGGAGGGAAAGACGCGTCGCGCCGCTCTAACGCCTAGCGCGGCCGGCAAATCCGTGCCGCGCATTGTCACCATGCAATATCTTCCGAGAGGAGCGTCGCGCCAGGAAATTCTTGCTTGCGCGCCCCGACGAGATATATGCCCTTGGCTGCGGTACAGGGGGCTGGATTGAGCCAACGCGGTTTTCTCGCCGGAGCGCGCGCACAAGAGAGCTCCTGTGGTTGCGATGATACGAAAACTGAAACGTTCGCAAAGCCGGCAATCTGGATGTACCAATTTTGATGGTACCGGGTAGCTGTCAGCAAGCGTAGCCCGGATGAGCCAACGGGTCGCGCGAGTGCGCGCCCGATGACAGGCTCCGCGACATCCGGGTTTGGTTATGCCTGGTCCGGCATATCGCTTTGTTCATGCGAGCCCTTGCTGCGTGATCGGTGCAACTGCGCTACAGTGCGAGAGCTGGCCTGACCGTCATTCACCTCAGGAGCCCGCATGTCCACGGCAATCTCGGTACTCGGCGGCGTAGGGCTCTTCCTGCTTGGCATGACCGTGATGACCGAAGGCCTGAAGACGCTGGCCGGCTCCGCCCTGCGCGCGATGCTCAGCAAGGCGGCGGCAACGCCACTGCAAGGCTCCTTTTGGGGCGTCGTCGTGACGCTGCTGGTGCAGTCCTCCAGTGCAACGACCATGACGACGATCGGACTCGTCAGCGCGGACTTGCTGACGTTCCCGCAAGGGCTGGGCCTTGTCTTCGGCGCGAATGTCGGCACCACGGGGACCGGCTGGCTGGTCGCGCTCATAGGCGTCCGCGTCTCGCTCACGGCCGCGGCGTTGCCGATGATCTTCATCGGCGCATTGACCAAGCTTCTGACGCGCGGGCGAATATCCGGCGCGGGCGCCGCTCTCGCCGGGTTCGGGCTTGTGCTCTTTGGGCTGACGACCCTGCAGCAGGGCATGGGTGGGCTGGCCGAACGATTGCACCCGGCGGACCTGCCGGCGGTTCTCGGAGGTCCCGAAGTCCGGTGGTGGTCGGCCCTGTACGGCGTTCTGGTGCTGGTCGTGATCGGACTGGTGATGACCGCGCTGATGCAGTCGTCGACGGCCGCCGTCGCGGTGACCTTATCCGGTCACTATGCCGGTGCGATCGGGCTGGACCAGGCCTGTGCGTTGATCATCGGCCAGAACATCGGAACAGCGACGAGTTCCGCGCTGGCCGCGATTGGCGCGAGCGCCACCGCCAAGCGGCTGGCCCTCGCTTATGTCCTTTTCAAGCTGATCGCCGCCCTGATCGCGCTGGTGCTTTTCCCGGTCGTCATCCCTCTGCTTCAGCGTGCGACAAGCACCTTCGATGGCGTCACGCTGCTGGCCGGCTATCACACGGCGTATAATGTTGTCGGCGTGGTGGTCCTGCTGCCGCTGGTCAACTGGTTCACGCGACTGGTCGAGCGTATCCTGCCCGAGCGCGGCTCACCGCTCACACGCTGCCTCGAACCCCTGGCGCTCACCAGTCCGGTTGTTGCCGTGGAGGCGGTGCGTCGAACGATCGCGCGGGTGCTCGTCACCGTGTGCGGTTCGGTCGAGGCGGCGCTGGCCGGCAGCGCAAAACCAATTCGTATGGGGAAGGACGCCGTATCGCTGCAGGACGCGGCCGACGCCCTGGGCCAGGCGCAATTGTTCCTGTCTGATATGACCGGACCGCCCGACACTGACGACGAGCAACGGCGTCTCACCAGCACGCTGCATGCACTCGACCACGCGTCCCGGCTGACGGATCTGGCGAAAGGGGGAATCCATTTCGCTTCGGTGAGGGCCGGACCGGAGGACATCCGCGCCGGAGAGCTATGCGCAGAAGCGATGCGAAGCGCAGCCGCGATCGCGCGCGGTGTGGCGGTGCCGCCCCGCGTTGCCGGATCGCCGCAGATTGTGCCGGGTCTGCGCGGCGCCGACGCCATGGCCGGTCCGCGCGCGATCCCGCCTGACGAGGCCATCGCCGAGCTCGAGCGTTGCACGACACAACTCGACGAAGTGCTGCGCACCCATCGCAGCGCGTCGCTCGGCGCGGTCGCCAACGGGACGCTTACCGCCGACGCCGCACTGCTTCGCGTCGATACGGTACGAAGCCTCGAAGCGCTGTCGCTTCACGCCTGGCGCTCCGCGGCTCATCTTGTCGGCCGGGGCTAGCCAGGGAAACAAGACTGCGGCGGGTTCTGCCGGAACCAGGCGAATCGCGCTTGAGACGGACCGCACGGCTGCCGTTGTAGCGGCGCGCAACATGCCGGCGAGAAGGCGCCGAGGGACGATGCCCTGGACCGGATCATCCCATGCCTCCTCATCGGGCACGCGCTTTTGACCTGGCTCAAGCACCTGTCGTCAAATTCGCATTTTAACCTGACGCAATCGAACGGATCGGCGGGTTTGGGGGTCGGTTGTTCGCATGTTTCCCAGGAGGTCAGCATGCAATTGATGACAAACCCTAACGAACGAGCATCCGCCGAGGACCTGGAACTGCTCGACCGCTACTGGCGCGCCGCCAATTATCTCTCCGTTGGCCAGATCTATCTGCTCGACAATCCGCTGCTCAAGGAGCCGCTCAAGCCGGAACACATCAAGCCGCGGCTGCTCGGGCATTGGGGAACCACGCCGGGCCTCAACTTCATTTATGCCCACCTCAATCGCGCGATCTGCATTTATGATCTCAACGCCATTTATGTCTGCGGCCCTGGCCATGGCGGCCCCGGCATGGTCGCCAACACCTACCTCGAAGGCACCTACGCGGAAGTCTACCCGGACATCACGCGTGATGCGGATGGCCTGCGAAAGCTGTTTCGCCAATTCTCTTTCCCTGGCGGGATTCCGAGCCATGCGGCGCCCGAAACGCCGGGCTCGATCCATGAAGGTGGCGAGCTCGGCTATGCGTTGGTGCATGCCTATGGCGCCGCGTTCGACAACCCCGACTTGGTCGTGGCTTGCGTGATCGGCGACGGCGAGGCCGAGACGGGCCCGCTCGCCGCATCATGGCATTCCAACAAGTTCCTTAGTCCCGTGCATGACGGCGCGGTGCTGCCGATCTTGCACCTCAACGGCTACAAGATCGCCAATCCCACTATACTGGGGCGTATGACCGATGAGGAGATTCGCGATCTCTTCAGAGGCTACGGTCACGAGCCGCTGTTCGTCGAAGGCGACGATCCGCATGTGATGCATCGGCTGATGGCCGATGCGCTCGACGTCGCGCTCTCCAGCATCCGCTCGATCCAGCAAGGCGCGCGCAACCAAACGACCAGCTTCCACCGGCCGCGATGGCCCGTGATCGTGTTGCGGAGCCCGAAGGGCTGGACGGGGCCGAAAGAGATAGATGGCCTGAAGGTCGAAGGATTTTGGCGCGCGCATCAGGTGCCGGTCACCAATCCACGCGGCAATCCCGATCACTTAAAACTGCTTGAACAGTGGATGAGGAGCTACGGGCCCGAGAAGCTGTTCGACGCGAACGGCGGGCTTGTGCCCGAACTGCAGCGGCTCGCGCCAACAGGCAACCGCCGGATGGGGGCGAATCCGCACGCCAATGGCGGCCTGCTCAAACACGAACTCAAGCTGCCGGATTTTCGCTCCTATGCCGTCGACTTCCCCAGCCCAGGTGGCACGGTCGCCGAAGCCACGCGCGAGCTCGGCAGGTTTCTGCGCGATGTCGTCAAGCTCAATGCGGACGCACGCAATTTCCGCATCATGGGCCCGGACGAAACCTCATCCAACCGGCTGGACGCGGTGTTCGAGGCAACCGATCGCATCTGGATGGAGGGGATCGAACCCTATGACGTTCACCTCGCCCGTGACGGCCGGGTGATGGAGGTGCTGAGCGAGCATCTCTGCCAAGGCTGGCTCGAAGGTTATCTGCTTACCGGCCGACACGGCTTTTTCTCCTGCTACGAGGCCTTCATCCACATCGTGGATTCGATGTTCAACCAGCATGCCAAGTGGTTGAAGGTCTCGCGCGCGCTGCCTTGGCGGCGCCCGATCGCCTCGCTCAATTATCTCCTCACTTCGCATGTCTGGCGTCAGGATCACAACGGCTTCAGCCACCAGGATCCCGGCTTTATCGATCTCGTCACCAACAAGAAAGCCGATATCGTCCGCGTCTATCTGCCACCGGACGCCAACACGCTGCTCTGGGTCGCCGATCATTGCCTGCGCACTTATGACCGCATCAATGTGATCGTCGCGGGCAAGCAGCCCTTCCCGCAATGGCTGTCGATGCGCGAGGCGATCACGCATTGCGAGGCGGGCATCGGCATCTGGACGTGGGCCGGCACGGAAGCCCCCAATGCCGAGCCCGACGTGGTCATGGCCTGCGCCGGCGATGTTCCGACGCTGGAGACGCTCGCCGCGGTCGACCTGCTGCGCAAGGCGCTGCCGGACTTGAAGATCCGCGTGGTCAATGTGGTCGACCTGATGACGCTGCAACCGAAGGAGCAGCACCCGCACGGCCTGTCCGACCGGGACTTTGACAGCCTTTTCACCCGCGACAAACCGGTGATCTTCGCCTATCACGGCTATCCCTATTTGATCCACCGCCTGACCTATAGCCGTACCAACCACGGCGGCATGCATGTGCGCGGCTACGCCGAAGAAGGCACCACCACGACACCGTTTGACATGGTGGTATTGAACCAGCTCGACCGTTTCCATCTCGCCATCGAAGCGATCGAGCGCGTGCCGGGGCTCGGCATCGCGGCCGCCCACGTAAAACAGAAACTCCGCGATGCGCTGATCGAGCATTCGCGCTACGTGCGCGAGCATGGGGAGGACATGCCGCAAATCCGCGACTGGATCTGGCCAAACAGCGCAGGCGGCACGACGCCGCGCCAGACCGGGGACTGAAGCACCACGTCCGCATAGTTCGGCACTTTCCGGACCTCACGCTCCGTCCGATTTGAGCCGGAAATGCGCAGTAAAGCGGACATCCGCCGACCGTTCTGGATTTATCGGTTCGCGCCTAGCGCGGCCGCAACTCGGCCGGCAGATCCATCGCGCGCATGGTGGCGGTGCCGAACGCGCAGAGCGTTTCGGCGCCTTCTTTTTTCGAAAACAGCTCGATGGTGGCGACGCTGATCGAGCCCGACATCTTCAGCGTCTTGGCGCGGGCGATCAGCTCCGCGCCGTCGGCGGGGCTGAGGAAGTTAACCTTGAGCTCGACGGTGACGCCGATCTTGCCCTTCGGTAGAGCGGACGTGATGGCCATTCCAGCGGCATGATCGGCGAGCGAGGTGATGACGCCGCCGAAAAAATGCCCGAAGAACTGCAGCAGGTCGTCGCGGCGCGCCAACGCGATCTCGGCGTAGCCCGGCTTGATGGCAACGATGCGGACACCCGCCGCGCCGGGAAAGCCCTTGGCGTTGATCGCCTCCGCCAGTTCCGGCGGATTGAGCTCGGCGCTCATCCGGGAATGCGGACCGGCAGTTGCTCGATGCCGCGCACGAAGGAGGAGTAGACCCGCTTTGGTTCACCGACCACTTCGATGCGGTCGAACCGCTTCAGCATCTCCTGCCACACGATCTTGAGCTGCAGCTCGGCGAGGCGCATGCCGACGCAGCGATGGATGCCGAAGCCGAACGACAGGTGCGTGCGCGGACGGGCGCGGTCGATGATGAATTCGTCGGACCGCTCGATGCCTTCCTCGTCGCGGTTACCCGAGACGTACCACATCACGACGCGATCGCCCTTCTTGATCTTCTTGCCGCCGATCTCGGTATCGACCAGAGCGGTGCGGCGCATATGCGCCAGCGGCGTCTGCCAGCGGATCACTTCCGGCACCATGGTGTCGATCAGGGCAGGGTTGTCGTGCAGCTTCTGGTATTGATCCGGATGCTCGTTCAACGCCAGCACCGAGCCGCTCATGGTGTTGCGGGTGGTGTCGTTACCGCCGACGATGAGCAGGATGATGTTGCCCATCAGATTGTCGGGGTCCATGTGCCGCGTGGCATCGCTATGCGCCATCATCGACAAGAGGTCGTTCCTAGGCGGCGTGTTGACGCGCTCGTTCCAGAGCTTCGAGAAATAGGCGTAGCACTCGTCCATCTCCTGGCGCCGCTGCTCCGGCGAGTCCACGACGCCGCTCTTGGGCAGCGCGGTCGAGACGTCGGACCAGCGCGTCAGCTTGCGCCGCTCCTCCCAGGGGAAATCGAACAGGGTGGCCAGCATCTGCGTGGTCAGTTCGATCGAGACGCGCTCGACGAAGTTGAAGGTTTCGTTGCGCGGCAGATTGTCCAGCACCTTTTGCGAGCGCTCGCGGATCAGTTTTGCCAGTTCGTCCAGATGCGTCGGCGTGAACATCGGCGACACCGTCTTGCGCTGCGCCGAGTGCCGCGGCTGGTCCATCGCGATGAAGCTCGGATAGTCGTAACCGGGCGGCACGTCGCGGATCGAAATGCCGCCGAGCGTGGAATCGGAGGAGAAGATGCCGTGGTTGGTGTCGACATGCATGATGTCGTTGTATTTGGTCACCGACCAATAGGGCTCGATCGGCGCGTTCTCGCAGTAATGAACCGGCTCTTCCTTGCGCAGCCGCTCGAACCAGGGCCATAGGGTGTCATTCTGAAACAGTCTTGGCGCACCGGGGTGAAAATCCCTGAGCGGCGTCGAATAGGCCTCTTCGCGCGCGGCGCGCAGAAGCTCTTTCTTGTCGGCTCTGATGGAGGTCTGGACGTTCATGTTTGTAAATCCCGGTAGGGCTTTCAGGGGTTAGCCGGCGATGCGGACCGGCAGGGTCTCGTAGCCTTTGACGAAACTCGAATATACCCGCTTCGGTTCGGCTGTTACCTCAATATTATCGTACCGCTTGAGGATTTCTTCCCATATAATCCTTAGTTGTAGTTCCGCCAGCCGGATTCCGACGCAGCGGTGGATGCCGAAACCGAAGGAAAGGTGGGTGCGGGGCCGGGCGCGGTCGATGATGAAGTCGTAGGGGCGGTCGATCACGTCCTCGTCACGGTTGCCGGAGACGTACCACATCACGACCTTGTCGCCCTTCTTGATCTGGCGCCCACGGAATTCGATGTCTTCGAGTGCAGTGCGGCGCATATGCGCCAGCGGCGTCTGCCAACGGATCACTTCCGGCACGAAACTGTCGATCAGATCGGGGTTGTCGCGCAGCTTGCGGTATTGGTCCGGATTCTTGTTCAGCGCATAGACGCTGCCCGACAGCGTATTGCGGGTGGTGTCGTTGCCGCCGACGATCAAAAGGATCAGATTGCCGAGGAAGTTCTTCGGGTCCATGTCGCGGGTGGCATCGCTATGCGCCATCATCGACAACAGGTCGCTCTTCGGCGGCTGGTTGATGCGCTCCTTCCACAGCCTGGCGAAATAGGTCGCGCATTCCATTAGCTCCGCCTGGCGTTCTTCCTCGGTCGCGACGAGGCCGCCGGGGCCGGGAAGCGTCGTGGCGACGTCGGACCAGCGCGTCAGCTTGCGGCGGTCTTCCCAGGGGAAGTCGAACAGCACCGCGAGCATCTGCGTGGTGAGCTCGATCGAGACCTGGTCGACCCAGTCGAAAACCTCGCCTCTCGGCAGGTTGTCGAGGCATTCGGCGGAACGCTTGCGGATGTTGATCGCGAGCTCGTCGAGATGGGTCGGCGTGAACATCGGCGCCACGGTCTTGCGCTGCGCGCTGTGGCGCGGCTGGTCCATGGCGATGAAGCTTTCGCGGCGCAGGTCCGGCGCGACATCGCGAATGGTGATGCCGCCGAGCGAAGCTGCCGACGAGAACACCGCGTGGTTGGTCTCGATGTCCATGATGTCGTTGTATTTGGTCACCGACCAATACGGCCCGAACATCGAGTCCTTGCAGTAGTGCACCGGCTCTTCGCGGCGCAGCCGGTCGAAATACGGCCAGAACGAATCCGTCTTGAACAGCTCGGGGTTGCTGACGTCGAAATCCGCCAGCGGCATGGCCTGGGCCGCATCGCGCGCGGTTCGCAGTTGGGAATCGCTGGCGAGATCGACGGTTCCGTGCATGGGTGGCTCTCCCTGAATTCTACCCACGCGAAGCAAACCGAGCGGGCGATGTTTTACCCTATTACATCTCGACCCGGCCCCCGGCGCAAGGGCGAGTTGGGCGCATTTGGCCACATCGACTGTCCGCCCGATCCTGGGCGGTCCCGATGCATTTCGCCGCGTGACAAGCGTGGGCCCGAAGCATAAGTCTGTTTGAAACAACGTTTAATTCGCCGGGAGGCGGCCATGATTTCCAACGCGCAACGGATGTTCAACTTCGACCTTGGCGAGACCGCGGATGCGATCCGCGAGACGG
>NZ_LLYB01000053.1:0-178 GCF_001440475.1 Bradyrhizobium lablabi
GATCCGGAAGCCGCGGATCTTCACCTGGTGATCGGCGCGGCCGATATATTCCAGCACACCATCAGGCCGCCACCGCGCCACGTCGCCGGTCCGGTAGAGCCGCGCTCCCGGCGGGCCAAACGGATCGGGGATGAAGCGCTCCGCCGTCAGCGCGCCGCGCCGCCAGTAGCCGCGTGCG
>NZ_LLYB01000053.1:494-569 GCF_001440475.1 Bradyrhizobium lablabi
GGGTCACGCCCTGTTTGGCGACGGTGGCCTTGAGCCGGGCCGGATCATGCGCCGACGCACGATCCGCCAGCACCA
>NZ_LLYB01000053.1:859-1043 GCF_001440475.1 Bradyrhizobium lablabi
GGGAGAGAACTGATCGAGCAGCGAGCCTTGCGTCAGCACCAGCGCCGCGCCGCTGTCGCGCAGCATGTGCGCCAGCCGCTCCGCCGGATAATCCGGATCGAGCGGCAGGTATGCCCCGCCGGCCTTCAGCACGGCCAGCAGCGCCACCATCATCTCGACGCCGCGGTCGAGCGCCAGCCCGACC
>NZ_LLYB01000053.1:1161-12013 GCF_001440475.1 Bradyrhizobium lablabi
CCTTCGAACTGTTCGACAATTCCCCGGCGCGGCTCATCGCACCGCGTGCTGTTGGCCCGCGCGAGCAGCGCATCGTCAGCGGGATCGCCGGCCACGACCGCGCCGACCGGCCGATCGGCATCGATGCTCAACGCCTCCAGCAACCGCACGAAGGCCTGTTGCAGCCGTGCGATCTGCGCCTCATCGAAATGCCGGCGCTGGTAGTTGAAGACCAGCCGCAACCGTTCATCGAGACCGATGCTCGCGAACAGCGGATAATTGCTGGTCTCGACGATCCTGGTCTCGCCGACGCGGATCTGCCGGTTCTTCCCGATCAGCGCGTGGTCGACCGGATAGTTCTCGAACACCACGATGCTGTCGAACAGCGGCCGTCCGGAACGCCCCGCGAGACGCTGAATTTCATAGAGCGGCGTCCAGCCATTTTCGCGCAAGATCAGATTGCGATCCTGCAATTCACGCAGCCAAGCGCCGACGCTCTGCTGCGGGGCGACATCGTCGACGACCGGCAACGTGTTGATGAACAGGCCGACCATATCCTCTCCGCCGGCAAGTTCAGGCGGCCGGCCCGACACGGTGACGCCGAAGCAAACCGTGCTCTGCCCGGTATATTGCCGCAGCAACTGCGCCCATGCGGCCTGCACCAGCGTATTCATCGTGACGCGCTCGCGCGTCGCAAACTGTTGCAGCCGCCCGGTCAACGCGGCGTCCAGCTCCAGCGCGAGCATGCCGTGGCCGGATGATTTCACATCCACATGTCCAGCCAGGAAGCTCGGCTCATCGAGCCTCGCCATCGCATCGCGCCAGAACGCCGCCGAAGCATCGCTGTCCCGGCTCTGCAGCCACGCAATGTAATCGCGATAGCGGTGCTGCAATGCCGGCAGCCGTCCTTCGCCGTTATGCTGCATCACCTCGGCGATCAGCCGCGCCGAACTCCATCCGTCGAGCAGGATGTGATGATGCGTCCAGATCAGCCAATGCCGATCGTCTCCGAGCCGGATCAGCCGCACCCGCTGCAACGGCGGCCGCGACAGGTCGAACCCCGCGGCCTGTTCCTGGCGCGACACATCGGCCAGCGCAGCGTCCAACTGGGCCCGGTCCCACCCGGCAGCCCGCGCGCGCCAGTCTTCTTCGACAAACGGTACTTCCGCGCGACGATAGACAATCTGCTGCGGCGAGCCGGACAGGTCGCGCCAGACAAAGCCGGTTCTCAGCACCGCATGGCGGTCACTGGCCGCCTGCCAGGCACGACGCAGCCTTGCGGCATCGAGGCCGTGCATTTCCGCAGCAACCTGATTGACGTAAAGTCCGCTCTCGCCGTCGTGCATCGCATGGAACAGCATGCCCTGCTGCATCGGCGACAACGGATAGATGTCCTCGACCTCTCGCCAATCGAGCCCGAGACGATCGATCTCGGCCTGGCCAAGGCCCGACAGTGCCACATCCGACGGCGTCAGGCCGCGGGCGCCGCTGGTGCAGTGATCGACCAGCTCGCGCAGCGCCGCTTCGTACAACGCCGCCAATCGCTCGATCGTCTCGCGCCGATAGCGCTTGCGACCGAAGCCGAACGAGAGCCGCAACTGGCCGTCGCGCACCGTGCCGTTCACGCTTAACCCGCGCCGCAATGGGCTGGATGCGTCGCGCGACGGGCCTGCGCTTTCCGCCGCCATGGCGAACAAGGCCGCCTCGCCGCTGCCGCCGTCGATCTGGCCGAGATAGTTGAAGGCAATTTTGGGCTCGGCAATGCCGGACAGCGCTGCGCGCTGTTCTTCGGAGCCGAGATAGCGCAATACGCCATAGCCGAGCCCGCGGCCGGGAATGCCGCGCAGCTCCTCCTTCACCGTCTTGATCAATGCGGACGGAGCTTGCGCCCCGCCGGCCAGCCGCACGGGAAACGCGATCGTGAACCAGCCGACCGTGCGCGAGATGTCGAGATCGCCGAACAAGTCTTCGCGGCCATGGCCTTCCAGCTCGACCAGCACATCGTCCTGCCCGCTCCAGCGCCAGACGGCACGTGCGAGGCCGGCGAGAAGCAGATCGTTGATCTGCGTACGATAGGCGGATGGCGCGTCTTTCAACAAGCGCTGCGTCCATTCCCGCTCGAATGAGAGCAGCACTTCGTCGGCATCGCCGACACGATCAATGCCGCCATGATCGTCATCGCAGGGAATATCCGCACCGGTGCGGCGATCAGCCCAGTAGGATAACTCGGCAGCCAGAGCAGGCGATGTTGCATAGGTCTGCAGCCGTTCACCCCACAACGCGTAAGCATGGCTCTTCGACGGAAGCACCACGATCGCGTCCTGCGCAAGCTGCGTATATGCGGCGGCAACATCTTCCAGCAGAATCCGCCATGACACGCCATCGACGACCAGATGATGGATCGCGATCAGGAAGCGTTGGCTGCCGTCGGCGACGTCGATGCCGACCGCACGCAGCAGCGGTCCATTGGAAATTGACAGGCTGGCCTGCGCGGACGACGGCAGCGCCGTCACGCCCTCGCCATCGGCCGCACTTCGAACCCAAAGCAGATCCGCGGCGTCCGGCGCAACGCCGTGCTTCGCGCGCCAGCCTCCCTCACCTTCTTCGAAGCGAAGCCGCAGCGCGTCGTGATGATCGACCACGGCCGCTACCGCGCGCCGCATGACGTCCCAATCGAGGCGGTCCCTCGGCCTTAGCAGCACCGCCTGATTCCAGTGATCGCGCCTGCCTGCGTCCTCGGCAAAGAAGCGGGCCTGGATCGGCAGCAGCGAATGCGGGCCGGTGACCTGCCCCTGATCTGCGAGCATTTCGCTGTGTTGCTCGGTACGCGCCGCAAGCGCCAGGGCTTCCAGCGTCTGATACTGAAACACGTCGCGCGGTTCGATCAGGTAACCGGCGCGGCGAGCCCGGCTCACCATCTGCAGCGAGATAATCGAGTCGCCACCGAGCTCGAAGAAATTGTCGGCGAGACCAACGGCAGGCCGGCCAAGCAATTCGGCCCAGATCGCCGCGAATGCCACTTCGGCCGGCGTGCGTGGCGCCTGGTACTCTGCGCCTGCGTAGACAGCATCAGGCGCCGGCAGCGCGTGACGATCGATCTTGCCGTTCGGCGCCAGCGGCAGCCGTTCCAGCACCGCGATCCGCGACGGCACCATGTAATCGGGCAGAACGGACGACAGCGCGGTCCGCAGCGACGCTTCCTCAAGTTCACCCGCGCCGCTGACATAACCGACGAGCTGGCGGCCGGCCCCGGCCTCGCGCGCCGCGACCACTGCGGAACGAACGCCGGGCTGCTCCAGCAGCCGTGCCTCGATCTCGCCAAGCTCGATGCGGAAGCCGCGAATCTTGATCTGGTGATCGGAGCGCCCGACATACTCGATCGCACCGTCGGCTCGCCAGCGCGCCAGATCTCCCGATCGATATAGCCGCGCTCCGGGCCCGCCGAGCGGATCGGGAATGAAACGCTCTGCCGTCAGCTTCCCGCGCCGCCAGTAGCCGCGAGCAAGCCCATCGCCACCGATGAACAACTCGCCCGTCACGCCCGCCGGGACCATATTCAGATCGGCATCGAGGATGCGAATTACCGTGCCCGGAATCGGTCGTCCGATCGGCACACGCGCCGCGCCATCGTCGCGGCAGTTCCAGAACGTCGCATTGATCAAGGCTTCGGTCGGCCCGTAGCGATTGTCGAAGCGCACACCGGGGAATGCTGCCAGCACGCGCGCCTTCAGCTCCGCCGACAGGGCCTCGCCGCCGGCAAACAGGCGCTTGAGCGAGACGCAACATCTGGCCTGGGGCTCGGCAACAAAATGCTCGAGCATCTGCGGCACAAAATGCAGCGTCGTTACGTCGTGCGCGATAATGGCTTCCGCCAGAAGCCGCGGCTCGCGATGCGCGCCGGGCGCGGCAATCGCAAGCCGTGCGCCGGTCGCGAGCGGCCACAGGATCTCCCAGACCGAGACGTCGAAGCTGAACGGCGTCTTCTGCAGCAAGGTCTCGCCGGCATCAACGCAATACTCCGCCTGCATCCAGCCGAGCCGCGCAGCGAGCGCACCATGCGAGCAGGCCACGCCCTTGGGCATGCCCGTCGATCCCGACGTGTACATGACGTAGGCCAGGCTATCCGAATGCATCGCGACGTCGAGATTGCGATTCGAAGTTTCCGCGCAGGCCTCTCTGTCGATGGTCCAGGCTTCAGCAGCCGCGCCAGCCATCACCGGTGCGAGACGCTCCAGCAATCGGTCTTGCGTCAGTACCAGCGTCGTTCCGCTGTCACGCACCATGTGCAGAAGGCGATCCGGCGGATAATCCGGATCGAGCGGCAGATAGGCGCCACCCGCCTTCAGCACGGCGAGGACACCGACGATCAGCTCGGCGCTGCGCTCCATTGCAAGACCAACCAGCCGATCACGACCGATGCCATGGTCGCGCAACCGCCGCGCCAAACCATTGGCACGCGCGTTCAGATCGCCATAGCTGACCTCCTGGTCGCCAAACACCAGCGCGATCGTAGATGGTGAGGCAGCCGCGCGTGCCTCAATCTGTGCAACGATGCTGCTGAAATTCGAAGTCTTGGCAAGGCCGCCGCTCCAGCCGAGCACCCTCCGCGTCTCATCGGCATCGAGGCCGCTGAGTTCACCGAGCGGTCGGGAGGCATCGGCCGCGATTTCGGCAAGCAGACGTGAGAGAGACGCCTGCAGATATCTGATCTGGTCGTCATCGAACCGGCCGCGGTCATAGCGGAAGCCCAGATTGATGCCATCACTCTTGGCGAACACCGCCACCGTCAGCGCATAGTTGGTGATCGAGACCTGCTCGACTTTTCCAAAGCGACGGCCGCTTTCGTTCTCGCCGCGCAGCGCCTGATCGATCGGGTAGTTCTCGAAGACGAGGATATTGTCGAACAGCGCCCGCCCGGATCGGCCCGAGAGACGCTGGATCTCATAGAGCGGCATCCAGCCGTGATCACGCAGGTCTATGTTGCGCTCCTGCAGGTCGCGAAGCCACGCCCCCACATCGGTTTGCGGATTTGCCTGGTCCACGACCGGCAGCGTATTGATGAACAGGCCAACCATATCCTCGGACCCGCTGATCTCTGCCGGCCGGCCCGACACCGTCGCACCAAAGCAGACCACGCGCTGGCCCGTGTGACGGCGCAATAATTGCGCCCACGCGCTTTGCAGCAGCGTGTTCAGCGTGACGCGCTCACGTTTGGCGAATGCCTGCAATCTTGCAGCCAGATCCGCAGGAAGAAGCAGATCCAGCGAGCCATGACCTGATCCGCCTGTCGCCGGTCCTCCCAGCGTATCCGCGAGGAAACCGGGCTCGTCGAGCTCTGATAATGCCGAGCGCCAGAATGACGCCGACGCGTCGCGGTCCTGCTTTTGCAACCAATCAATGTAGTCGCGGTAGCGCCCCTGCACCGGGGGCAAGCGGCCGCCGCGTTCGTGCTGCAATATCTCAGCCATCAGTCGCGCCGAGCTCCAGCCGTCGAGCAGGATATGGTGGTGCGTCCAGATCAGCCAGTGGCGGTTCTCATCGAGCCGGATCAGCCGGACGCGCTGCAACGGCGCCTGCGCCAAATCGAACCCCTTGGCACGCTCGGCCTGCGCCGCACGGGCAAGTGCTGCCTCGAATTCGCTCCGGTCCATGGCGGCGGCCTGTTCGCGCCAGTCTTCTTCCAGGAATGGCAGCGTCACATGGCGATGGACCACCTGCTGCGCCGCGCCTGATAGTTCGCGCCAGGCAAAACCGGTTCGCAGCACCGCATGGCGCGCGCTGACCTCATGCCAGGCGGCGCGCAGCCGGCCGGGATCGAGGCCACGGACTTCGAGGCCGACCTGGTTGACATAATTGCCGCTTTCGCCATCGCGCAGCGCATGGAACAGCATGCCCTGCTGCATCGGCGACAACGGATAGACGTCCTCGATTTTGCGGCAATCGATTGTTGCGCCCAATGTGTCGAGATCGGCCTGACTCAATCCCGACAGGGCAAAGTCCGAAGGCGTGATGCCGCGGGCGCCGCCCGTGCAGTGGTCGACGAGTTCGCGCAACGCTGCCGCATAATGCTCGACAAAGCGTTCGATCGTCGCGCGCCGGTAACGCCTGCGGCCGTAGCTGAACGACAACCGCAACTGCCCCTCCCGCACCTGGCCGTTGATGCTCAGCCAGCGGCCAAGCGGCGCGCTGTCGCTGCGTGCCGGCCCAGCGCTCTCAGGCGCAAGGCGGAACGGCGCGCTCTCACCAACGCTGGCATCGAACTGACCGAGATAATTGAAGACGATGCGCGGCTCGGCGAGCGTGGCAAGCGCGTTGCGCTGCGCCTCGGTGCCGAGATAGCGCAATATGCCGTAGCCCAGCCCGCGGGCCGGAATCGCCCGAAGCTCTTCCTTGATGGACTTGATCAGCGAAGCGTCGTCACCGGAGCCGCCTGGGAGGCGTACGGGGAAAGCGGTCGTAAACCAGCCAACGGTGCGGGAAATATCGAGGCCTGCGAAAATATCCTCGCGGCCATGCCCTTCGAGTTCGACAACGACATCCTCAGTTCCAGCCCAGCGCGATACCGCCCGCGCCAGTGCCGCCAGCAAGAGATCATTGACCTGGGTCCGGTACGCCGACGGCGCTTCCTTCAGCAGCCGCGTCGTCAAATCAGCGTCGAACGCCAGCGAAATCTCCTCGCCCTCGGCAACCCGATCGACGCCGCTGTGATCATCGTCGCAGGGCAGATCGGCGCGCGATCCCCGTTCGAGCCAATAGGACAGCTCAGCCGCCAGCGCTTCGGTGCCGCCATAGGCCTGCAGCCGCGCGGCCCAGGTTGTGTAGGACTGGCTCTTCGCCAGCTCGACCGACGACGCGCTTTGCTGAATCTGTCCGTACGCCGCGGCAAAATCCTCAAGCAGCACGCGCCACGACACGCCATCGATGACGAGATGGTGCACGACGACGAGGAGCCGCTGACTGCCGTCGGCAAGGTCCATGCCGACCACGCGCAACGGGCCTGCCAGCGACAGGCTGGCCTGGGCCGCCGAAGCGACTGCCGTCACTTCGGCGGCATCGCGGATACCGCTTCGAATCCACAAAAGCTCCGAGATCGCCGGCGCGGCACCATAGGTCGCCCGCCATGCGCCATCGATCTTCGCGAAGCGCAGGCGCAAGGCCGCGTGATGCGCCACGACCGCGGCCACCGTGCGCTCCAGCACGGCCCAATCGAGCCGCGACTTCGGCATCAACAGGACGGCCTGGTTCCAGTGATGACGCTCGCCGGCGTCCTCGCCGAAGAACCGCGCCTGGATCGGCAACAGCGGATGCTCGCTGCCCTCAAAATCCTTTTCGGGAACGACGTCCTGCTCCATCCGTTCGATGCGCGCTATCAGCGCCAGCTCCTGCAACGTCTGGTGCCGAAAAACGTCACGCGGTTCGATCACGAGGCCCGCCTGGCGGGCGCGGCCGACCAGTTGCAGCGAGATGATGGAATCGCCGCCAAGTTCGAAGAAATTGCCGTCGACGCCAATGACAGGCTGACCAAGCAGCTCGGCCCAGATCGCCGCCAGCGTCGTCTCGGTCGCCGTTCGCGGCGCGATATGCGCGACCGCTGCAACTGATATCTCGGGCGCCGGCAGGGCTTCGCGGTCCACCTTGCCGTGGGCCGTGAGCGGCAGCCGCTCAAGCTTCATGATGCGGGCCGGCACCATGTAATCGGGCAGCTCGTCCGAAAGTGCAGCGCGCATCGCCGCTTCATCGAACGCACCGTCACCTGAGACATAGCCGACCAGTTGGCGGCTCGCGCCGGCCTCGCGGGCAACGACGACGGCCGCCTGCACGCCGGTCTGCCGCATCAGCCACGCCTCGATTTCGCCGAGCTCAATCCGGAATCCGCGGATCTTCACCTGATGATCGGACCGGCCGACATATTCGACCACACCATCGGCATGCCATCGCGCCAGATCGCCGGTGCGGTAGAGCCGCCCGCCGGGCTCACCGAAGGGATCGGGAATAAACCGCTCTGCCGTCAGTTCGGCGCGCCGCCAATAGCCGCGCGCCAGTCCTTCGCCGCCGATGAACAGTTCGCCGGTCACCCCGACCGGCACGACGTTGAGATCACCGTCCAGAATATAGGCCGAGCGGCGTCCGACCGGACGGCCGATCGGCGCATAATTACCGTCGATTTCTTCGCTGGCGTCGACCTTCCAGACCAGCGGCGTCACCACTGTTTCGGTCGGACCGTAACCGTTGATCAATGTCCGAGGCTTGAGCGCGCGCTTGACCTTGTCGAAGCCCGCCTTCGGCATCGCCTCGCCGCCGAAGGAATAAAGCTCGACCGGTGGCGGATCGCCGCGCCACGCCGCAAAATCGGCGAGCTGCTGCAAATAGGCCGGCGGGAAGCCGGCGTTGGTGACACGCTGCCGGCGCAGCACGTCGAGCGTCTGCTCGGCCGACCACAAGTCAGCATCGCGCATCACCAGCGCGGCGCCGCAGGTCAGCGCGGTCCAGAGCCGCTCATGGGCGCCGTCGAAAGTGAAGGACAGGAAGTGCAGTTCGCGCGAGTGCCGGTCCATATCGTAGAGCCCGGCGGTCACCTCGCAATGCATCGCAAACGGCCCATGCTCGACCGCGACACCCTTCGGAATGCCGGTGGAACCCGACGTATAGATCACATAGGCAAGGCTTGTTGGGGCAACCGCGATCCGCGGGTCGCTCTCGGCCTCACGGTCAAGATTGCTCTCATCGAGTGGAACGACCTCGATCCCGGGCAGCGGCGACGTCAACGCCGAACCTTCTGCATCGACCAGTACGAATCGCGCGCCGGCGTCGCGCATGGTGCTGACCTGCCGCTTCGCCGGATGCTCGGGATCGAGCGGCAGATAGCCGGCGCCCGCCTTCAGGATGGCAAGCAGGGCTATAACGAGAGATGGCGAACGCCGTGCCGAAATGCCGACGAGGTCGGAGCAACCGACGCCCAGGCGGATCAGGCGGTGCGCGAGCCTGTTGGCGCGACGATCAAGCTCGGCATAGGAGGTCACCTCGTCGCCGAAGATCAGCGCCGGAGCATCGGGCGCTTCACGGGCAAACCGGGCAACCGTTTGATGCACCGGCGCGAACGGCGAGACCGTCTTGGCATCCACCCCGTTCCACTGGCGCAGCCTGGTCCATTCCTGTTCGGAAAGCAGCGCAAGGCCGGCGATCGGCTGCGCGCCGTCCTCAACCATTGCCTTCAGGATCGTGATCCAGTGCGACGCAAGGCGCTCGATCGTTGCCGCCTCGAACAACGCGGTTGCGTAAGTGAGGATCGCGCGGATTTCGCCTGACGGCCCCTCCTCGCTGTCGAGCGCGAGGTCGAATTTGACCGTTTCGATCTCCGGCTCAACCTTCTCGATCTGCAGGCCAGTCCGATCAGGCGGATTGCCCGATACGCGGCGCCGCTGGTGGTTATAGAGAACCTGGAAGAGCGGATTCTGGCTCAGGCTGCGCTTGGGCTGCAGGATTTCAAGCAATCGCTCGAACGGAAGGTCCTGGTTCTCCTGGGCTTCAACCGTGGCCGAACGAACCGATGCGATGAAGTCCGCAATCGACGCACGCCCGTCGATCTCAGAACGAAGCACCTGGGTATTGACGAACAGCCCGATGACGCTGCGGGTTTCATCGCGGTGGCGATTGGCGACGGGCACGCCGACGCTGATGTCGGGCTGGCCGGTGTAGCGATAGAGCAGCAGCTTGAAGCTCGCCAGCAGGACGGTAAACAGTGTCGTCTGCTTCAGGCGCGCCAACGCGCGCAGGCCGTCGGCCAGCACCGGATCAAGCGTCATGCGAAGCGCCGATCCGGCGAGATCAGGCACCGCCGGCCGTGCGCGGTCGATCGGGAGCTGCAGCACGGCCGGGTCCTTGAGACGGCTGGTCCAATACTTGACCTGCCGCTCGCCATCGACCGCGCTCATCCAGAGCCGCTGCCAGTCGGCATAGTCGGCATATTCGATATCTGGTTCCGGCAGCGCCGGCGTCTCGCCACACGCAGCCGCCGCGTACAATTTCCAGAACTCGTCGACCAGCACGCCCATCGACCAGCCATCGGCCACGATGTGGTGCAGGCTGACGACGAGAAAATGATCGTCCTCCGCCAGCGTCAGCAACGCGGCACGCATGAGCGGGCCGGCTTCGAGATCGAACGGCAGCGATGCTTCCTGGCGCGCCAGCAGGCGCGCCTGCCCTTCACGGTCATCGCCATCGAGCGTCACCTGCCGCAATGCGACCGGTTGCGGATCGAGTACGATCTGCTCGGCTTCCTTGCTTTCCTGCCGAAACACGGTGCGAAGCGCGCTGTGGCGGGCGGCCAGCGTATCGAAGGCCTGCTGCAGCGCGTGCCGTTGAAGCTTGCCGCGCACCCGCACGGTCGCTGAAATATTGTAGGCGGCGCTATCCGGATCCATCCGCCACAGGAACCAGAGGCGCGATTGTGCAAAGGACAGCGGCGCCCGTGTCCGCTCCTGGCGCGCAATCGGCAGCATCGCGAGATTGACGCCCTTTGCCGCGAGCTGCGTCAGGAACGCATGCTGCTTGTTGGCATCGAGGCGCATCAAGCGCTGAGAGATGTCGCGAAGCTGCTGCTTCTGGGTGGCGGCGGTATCACTCATCGGCAAGTTCGACTTCCTTCAGCATGTCGAGCATCGCGGCGATGTCGTCGCTGCGCTTGTCGGCCTCGATCTCGGGCGCGAGCGCAGCCGCCATGGTTTCGACGGTCGTCATTTCAAACAGCCGGTTCAGCGGCAAATCTTGGCCGAGATCACGCTTGATGCGGCTGACGAGCTGAACGGCAATCAGAGAGTCGCCGCCGAGCTCGAAGAAATTGTCGGTGACGCCGACGTCGGTCTGGCGCAGCAGG
>NZ_LLYB01000053.1:12078-12236 GCF_001440475.1 Bradyrhizobium lablabi
TGCCGGCAGCGCCTTGCGGTCGATCTTGCCGTTCGGCGTCAGCGGCAGCCGTTCCAGCACCACGATCCGCGCCGGCACCATGTAGTCCGGCAGTGCTGCCGACAGCGCGGTCTTGAGCGGGGCTGGATCCAGCGATGTCTCGCCGCTGACATAGCCGA
>NZ_LLYB01000053.1:12502-12579 GCF_001440475.1 Bradyrhizobium lablabi
TTAACCGCGCCTCGATCTCGCCGAGTTCGATCCGGAAGCCGCGGATCTTCACCTGGTGATCGGCGCGGCCGATATAT
>NZ_LLYB01000053.1:12836-12963 GCF_001440475.1 Bradyrhizobium lablabi
GAGCACGCCGTCAGGCCGCCACCGCGCCACGTCGCCGGTGCGGTAGAGCCGCGCCCCGGGCGGGCCAAACGGATCAGGGATGAAGCGCTCCGCCGTCAGCGCGCCGCGCCGCCAGTAGCCGCGTGCG
>NZ_LLYB01000053.1:13007-13092 GCF_001440475.1 Bradyrhizobium lablabi
GAGGTTGAGGTCGTTATCCAGAATATGCAGCGTGGTGTTGCCGATCGGACCGCCCAGCACCGGACGATCGTCGGTAGCATCGAGG
>NZ_LLYB01000053.1:13276-13351 GCF_001440475.1 Bradyrhizobium lablabi
TGGTCACGCCCTGGCTGGCGACGATGGCCTTGAGCCGGGCCGGATCATGCGCCGACGCACGATCCGCCAGCACCA
>NZ_LLYB01000053.1:13642-13826 GCF_001440475.1 Bradyrhizobium lablabi
TGGCGTGAATTGATCGAGCAGCGAGCCTTGCGTCAGCACCAGCGCGGCGCCGCTGTCGCGCAGCATGTGGGCCAGCCGCTCGGCCGGATAATCCGGATCGAGCGGCAGGTACGCCCCGCCGGCCTTCAGCACCGCCAGCAGCGCCACCATCATCTCGACGCCGCGGTCGAGCGCCAGCCCGACC
>NZ_LLYB01000053.1:13946-81671 GCF_001440475.1 Bradyrhizobium lablabi
GATTCGAACTGCGCGACAAATGAGCGGTCTCCCGGATATTGCACGTGCGTCCGATTCCACGTCTCCAGCAGAAGCCGACGCTCCTCGCCAGGCAGAACATCCAGTTGCCGGACCGGAGAGCGTGGCGCCTGCTCCAGCGTCTCAGCCAGTTGATCCAGCGCCTGCTGCATCAAGGCGCAGATGCGATCGGCCGAGAGCGGGTGGACGACCTGGGCGGTCAGGCCGAGCCCCTCACCATAATCCTCGACCGCCATCATCAGGGGATAGTTGGTACGCTCCTCGCCGCCGAGCCACTCGATGCCGTGCAGGCCCACGCCACCCTGGTCTGTGGACGACGGCTCCGGCCTTGCATTGTGCCGATAGTTCAGGATCGAGCTGAACAGGGGCGCCGGCACCGCGACGCCGCTGCATCGTTGCGCGAGCGCCAGCGAGGCGTGCTCATGCGCGATCAGTTCAGCCAGCCGGGCATGCGCCCCGCGAACGCTGTCTTCGACCGCCGTGCCGTCGAGATCGAGCCGCAGCGGCAATGTGTTGATGAACAGGCCCATGGTGCGATCGCCACCGGCGGCGGCGTGCATGCGGCCGAACAGGACGGTGCCGAACACGACGTGCTCGCGGCCGCTGCTTTGCGCGACCACCTGTCCCCAGGCAAGATGGCAGAGGCTGGCAAGGCTCACGCCCATGTGCCGCGCCAGGGCACGAAGCCGTGCGTTGAGCTGGTCCGGCAGCATTCGCCGCGCTTCCGTCACGCCGCCACCGTCACCGTGCACCCGGTCGAGGCCAAACGGCGTGGTCGGCTCATCGATATCGGCGAGCATGCTTCGGAAGAAACGCTCATGCTCCGCGGCAGCCGCCGATCCGCGCGACTGTGCCACCAGGTTTCGGAACGGATACGGGGTCGAAAGCTCGTAACCGCGTCCGGACAATATCTTCCGGACTTCGTGGTGCATCCCCTCCAGCGTCGAGTGATCGCCGATCAAATGATGCAGCAGCACTAAAAGCAGCCAGCGCTCCTTGCCGGGATCGCGCGCGATTATAAATCGCAGCAGCGGCGCCTGGCCAAGATCGATTCGATGGCGGCGCGGGTCGAAGCGCCGCGCAAGCTCTTCATGCGCGGGACCTTCCCCATCCAGCACGACCTCGCTGACATCAACGGAAGCCTTTCGCCAGACCACCTGCGCCGGCGCGGACAAGCCGTCCCACGCAATCGACGTGCGCAGAATGTCGTGGCGGTCGATGACGTGCTGAACAGCGGCGAGATAGCGATCGAGCAAGTCGCGGCCGGCAAACGCCATCTGGCCGACCAGCAAATAGGGATCGCCTTCCCTCGACAGCAGATGGTGAAACAGGATGCCATCCTGCAGTGGCGACAGGCCGTAGATATCCTGGATGTTGGCAACGCCGCCGGGCACTTTGGCCACAATGCCGTCGATATCGGACTGTGTCAGCGCGATCAGCGGCAACATCTCAGGCGTAATCGCCGTCGTCCGCGGCGTGATCAGGTTGGCCGGAATGTCGGCTTCTCCGCCGCCGTTGAGACCGGCGGCGAAATCGGCCAGCACCGGTTTTGCAAACAGCGTGCGCACATCGGCGCGGAGCGAATGACGCTGCAGCCGTTCCAGCATGCGGATCGCGAGCAGCGAATGGCCACCCAGTTCAAAGAAGTGATCGTTGCGCCCGATCCGCTCGACGCCCAACAGCTCGGCCCAGATCCCGGCAACGACCTCCTCGATCTCGCCTTGCGGTGGCTCGAAGCTGCGCCTTGCAAACGCATCATCCTCCGCGGCCGGCAGCGCCTTGCGATCGACCTTGCCGTTCGGCGTGAGTGGCAGCGCATCCAGCCGAACGAAGGCCGATGGCACCATGTATTCCGGCAGGCGCGCACGAAGATGGCTTCGCATCGCGGCCGCGAATTCACCGGCATCGATCGCTGCGTTATCGCCCCCACGCGCGGCTACATAGGCGACCAGCCGCGGGTCGCCGGTGAGATCGTGACGCACCAGCACCACCGAATCGGACACACCGGGGTGCTCGTTGAGACGAAACGCGATCTCGCCGAGCTCGATTCGGAAGCCGCGGATCTTGACCTGGTGATCATTGCGGCCAAGGAACTCGATATTGCCATCCGGCAGGTACCGGCCGAGATCGCCGGTGCGGTACATGCGCGCCGTCACATCCGCCGCGAAGGGATCACGCACGAAGCGCTCCGCTGTCAGGTCGGCGCGATCGAGATAGCCGCGGGCGAGCCCTGCCCCGCCGATATAGATCTCGCCGATCGCCCCGAGCGGAACTGGCGCGCCAAACCTGTCCAGCAGATAGATCCGCGTATTCGGTAGCGGGCGGCCGATCGGGACGACGTCGCTATCAAAGCCCGCCGGCCGCCGCCAGGTTGTGGCGCAGACCGTTGCTTCCGTCGGCCCGTAGCCGTTGAAGACGGCAACGCCTGAAGGCACCCCCTTGATGAGTTCGGCCTTGGGCCGCTCACCGGCGAGAACGAGTACCCGCAGCGACGCCAGCCTGTCGAGGTCGGTACGTCCCTGCAGCATCGCCGGCGGCAAGGTCGCATGCGTGATCGCGTTATCCGCGAGGTAGCCGAGCAGTTCCGAGGCGTTTTGATGCTCGCGCGGACTGAGAAGAAACAGCGCGGCTCCCGAGCACAGCGCCATGACGGTTTCCCATGTGCTGGCGTCGAAGCTGAAGGAGGCAAACTGCACGACGCGGCTGCGTGGGGAAACTTCGAACAGCGCGCGCTGCGTCAGCGCCAGATTCACCAGGCCGCGATGTTCGACCATCACCCCCTTTGGCCTTCCGGTCGAACCGGACGTGTAGATGATGTAGGCGAGATGCCGCGATGTAAGCCCTGTAACGGCCGGAGCGGATGGCGCCAGGCCGACAATGGCCGAAGTACTCGCTTCCGGATCGAGAATCTCGCACGTCGCATTCGCGAATATCGCGCGTCCGGCATGATCCGCGATCAAGAGTTTCGGCTTTGCATCCTCGACGATCTGCCGCAGCCGCTCCGCCGGATAGGTCGGATCGAGCGGCAGATAGGCGCCGCCCGCCTTGAGCACGGCCAGCAGGCTGATGACCATGGAGATGCCACGCTGCAGGCAGATCGCGACCGGCTGATCCGGGCCGACACCCAATACGATCAAGTGCCGTGCGAGCCGGTTGGCCCTTGCATCCAATTCGCCATAGCTCAGACGAACACCCTCGTGAACCAGCGCAACGGCTTCCGGCGCTCTCCGAACCTGCTCGGCAAACAGCTCGTGGATACAGCGCTCGGACGTGAACAGCGCAGCGGTCTCGTTCCACGTATCCACAACGAGCCTGCGCTCCTCGGCGCCGACAATATCGATGCGATCGACGATCTGATCCGCATCGGCAACCATCGCGCGCAGCACGGCCAGCAGATAATCCCGGTGACGCTTGATCGTCGCTTCGTCAAACAGCGCCGTTGCATAGTTCAGGGTGCCGGCAATGCCGCTATCCGCCTCGCCCAGATTGAGCTCGAGGTCGAACTTGACCTGCTGCAGCGGAATATCGGCGATCTCGGCCCTGAGCCCGGGCAGCTCCAGGACTGCCGCCTCGTTGTTCTGCCAGGCGAACACGACCTGGAACACCGGCGGATGCTCCAGCCGACGCGGCGGCTGGACGATCTCGACGAGCTGCTCGAACGGAAGATCCTGATGATCCTGGGCCGCAAGCGCCGCAGCGCGCACGCGGCTGAGCAGCTCCGCCACGCTTGGTTCCGCCGTCAGGTCCATGCGGAGCGCCAGCATGTTGACGAAGAAGCCGGCCAGGCCCTCGATCTCACGCCGGTTGCGGCCAGCCGTCGGCGTACCGATCACGAGATCGGTCTGCCCGGAAAGTTTTGACAGCACCGCCGCCCATGCCGTCAGCACCGTCATGAATGCCGTCGTGCGCTGCGACTGACTGAGCCGCCTGATGCCGAGCGCCAGATCGGCATCGATCTCGATCGGCAGCGAGGCGCCGGCGAGCGACCTCGCCGGCGATCGCGGCCGGTCGGTTGGCAGTTCGAGCACGGCGGGCGCATCCGCAAGCGCCTGACGCCAATAATCGACCTGCCGCTGCAACCGTTCGCCCGCCAGCCACTGCCGCTGCCAGGCGGCGTAGTCCGGATACTGAATCGCCAGCGGCGGCAGCGGGTCGTCCTGGCCGGCCGCGAATGCCCGGTAAAGCGTGCCGAGCTCGCGCACCAGCACGGCCATCGACCAGCCGTCGGATATGATGTGATGCTGCGTGAGCAGGAAGAGATAGTTGCGCTCCGCGGTCCGGATCAGGCGGCCGCGGATCAATGGTCCGGTGGCGAGATCGAACGGCGCACCGGCCTCCTCGCGACACAGGCGCGCAAGTTCCTGTTCGACATCGCCGCGACCGCGCAAATCATGCTCGAGCACCGGCAGATGTTCGTGAGCCGGCAACAGTTCCACCCGCGGCTGTCCGTCAATCACGCGAAAGATGCTGCGGAGCGCCTCGTGACGCGCAAACAAGCGGTCGAGGCTCCGGCGCCATGCTCTGGCGTCGAGATCTCCCGAAAGGCGCAATGCGCCCCGGATATGATAGTTGGAATTGGCGCCATCGAGCTGCGCCAGCAGCCACAGCCGCTGCTGCGCAAAGGACAGTTCCAGCGGCGCATCGCGCGGCACCACCGGAATCGAACTGGCACCACTCCTGCTGGCATTTTTGCCGCGATCTCTCGCCAGCGACAGGAGCTTCCTCACCTGCGCGGCATCCAGATCGCGCAAACTCGGCTTTGCTGCATCAGCCATATTCACTGCCCCGCCGCGATCAATTCCTGGAGCTCTTCGGCATCGAACTCCTGCTCGATCAGCCTGATCGACACGACACGTGCGAATGACGCCAGATCAGGGTGAGCGAACAGATCCGAGACCGCGATCGATACGCCGATCTCCTGCGACACCCGGCTGAGCACCCGCACGGCAAGCAGGGAATGCCCGCCGAGCTCGAAGAAGTGGTCGTGGCGTCCGACCCTGTCGACACCGAGCAGCTCGGCCCAGATCTTCGCCAGCGCAATCTCGATTTCATCCTCGGGCGCCTCATGGAAGCGGCGTGCCAGCGCATCCTCATCCGGTGCCGGCAACGCGCGCCGGTCGATCTTGCCATTGGGGGTCAACGGCAATTGCTCCAGCGCGACGATCGTCGCCGGCACCATGTAATCGGGCAGAATGACCGATAGAGCGTCGCGCAAGGCGCTGCCGTCGAGCACGGGCTCGCCGCTCACATAGGCGACCAACTGGCGGCCGGTCCTGCTCTCGTGCGCCACCACGGCCGCTGCGCGCACGCCGCGCTGTTCGAGCAGGCGCGCCTCGATCTCCCCGAGTTCGATCCGGAAGCCGCGTATCTTCACCTGCTGGTCGGCGCGGCCGATATACTCGATCACCCCGTCCGCTCGCCAGCGCGCGAGATCGCCGGTGCGATAGAGACGCGCACCGTTATCGCCGAACGGATCCGGAATAAACCGTTCCGCCGTCAGTGCGCCCCGGTTCAGGTAGCCGCGCGCCAATCCGGTACCGCCGATGAACAGCTCGCCGGTGACACCGACGGGAACGATGTTGAGGTCGGCATCGAGGATGTAAGCGGACCTGTTACCAACGGGACGTCCGATCGGCGCGGCCTGACCCGACGTCAGTGCGGCGTCGTCGACTGGCCACGCCGTCGGCGCGATCACGGTCTCGGTCGGGCCATAGGCGTTGACGAGAAGATCGACATCGGCGGCCTGGCGGAGCGCCTTGATGCCAGTATCCGACCAGGCTTCGCCGCCCACGATGCAGGCCCTGATCGCGAGCCTGCGCCCGGTCTGCCACAATGCCGCGCTCAACTGATCCACATAGGCCGGCGGCAGAAAGATCGTCGAGACCGAATGTCTTTCGATCTCGCTGACGAGGTCGTCGATCAGCAAGCCTGGCCTGGACGGCAGAACCAGCGACCCGCCCGTCATCAGCGGCACCAGCCATCGCTCGTGGGCGATGTCGAAATTGATCGACGCCGTCTGAAATTCCCGGTCCTTCGACGTCATGCGGTAGAGCCGGCCGATCGCTTCGCAATGCATGGCGAGCGGTCCGTGCGCGACAGCTACGCCCTTCGGCTTGCCCGTCGATCCCGACGTGTAGATCACATAGGCAAGGCTGTCCGGATGGATTTCAATGTTGGGGTTGCCGGTGTCGTCCCCGGCAAGCGGCGACGGCTCATCGGTACAGCAGACCTCAACGCCGGTCTCGTGCAGCACCGGCGCGAGCGGTTCGAGCAGCGCGCTTTGCGTCAATACCAGCCTCGCTCCGCTGTCGCGCAGCATGTGAGCGAGCCGCTCGGCCGGATAGTCCGGATCGAGCGGCAGATAGCCGCCGCCTGCCTTCAGGACCGCGAGCAGCGCGATCGTCATTACCGGGCTACGCGGCAAGGCGATGCCGACCAGGCGATCCGGGCCGACGTTCCAGCGACGAAGCCGCCGCGCAAGCTGGTTTGCGCGGGCGTTCAACTCGCCATAACTGACGCGCTGGTCGCCCCACACCATCGCGACAGCGGAAGGAGCCTGCGCAGCTTGCGCCTCGATATGGGCGACGATGCCGATATGGGAAGCAGGCGATGCCAAATGTTCCGCACGGCTCCAGTTCAAAACCCTTCGGGCCTCGTCACCGGCTGCCGATCCGAGTTGGCCGAGCGGACGGTCCGCATCGGCCGCGATCCGCTCCAGCAACCCCTGCAGCATGTCGCGAAGACGCCGGATGGCCGCCTCGTCGAACCTGATACGGTCGTAGTTGAACTCGAGATTGAGCCTGTCGCTGCCGGCGAACACGGCAACCGCCAGCGCATAGTTGGTGGGCGTCACATGGTCCACGCGCCCCAGGCGCGGGCCGCTCTCCCCGGTCCGCCGCAGGCTCTCATCGATCGGATAGTTTTCGAACACCAGGAGGCTGTCGAACAGCGTCTGCCCGGCATGGCCGGCAAGGCGCTGGATCTCGTAGAGCGGCGTCCAGCCATGCTCGCGCAACGCAAGATTCTGTTCCTGCAACTGACGCAGCCAGTCGCCGACGCCGGCTTGCGGGCTTGGCGCATCGACGATCGGCAGTGTGTTGATGAAGAGACCCACCATCTCCTCGGAGCCCGGCAGTTCCGCCGGACGGCCCGACACGGTTACGCCGAAACTGACGGCCGCCTGTCCCGAATGCCGCCGCAGCAACTGCGCCCACGCGCCCTGAATGAGCGTATTGAGCGTCACGCGCTCGTGCTTCGCAAATGCCTTCAGCCGCTCGGTCAACTCCGCATTCACCGCAAGCGCAATGCTGCCATGTCCTTCGGCTTCCGATGTCCTGCTCGTGGCCAGCGTATTCGCCAGCAGGGTCGGCGTTTCGAGCCCGGCCAACGCATCGCGCCAGAACTTTTCGGCGCCTGCGTGATCGCGGCCCTGCAGCCACGCGATGTAGTCGCGATAGCTTCCCTGCACGGCCGGCAGCGAACTACCGTTCACATGCTGCAGCACCTCCGCAACCAGACGGGCCGAACTCCAGCCGTCGACGAAGATGTGGTGATGGGTCCAGATCAGCCAGTGGCGCTCGTCGTCGAGCCGGATCAGGCGCACCCGCTGCAGCGGCGGCTGCGCGACGTCGAAGCCTTGCGCGCGTTCCCGCCGGGAGACTTCGGCCAGCGCGGCATCCAGCCCTGCACGTTCGCCGCTGCGTTCAAGCGCCGCCGCTCGCTGGCGCCAATCCTCTTCGACGAACGGCACCGCCACATGGCGGTAGACCACCTGTTGCGCGGCGCCCGAAAGATTCTGCCACACAAAGCCGGTCCGCAGCGCGGCGTGCCGGTCGCTCATCGCCTGCCACGCCGCTCGAAGCTTATCGGCATCGAACCCGAACAGTTCGAGCCCGACCTGGTTCACATAGGCATCATTGTCGCCATCCCGGAGGGCATGGAACAACATGCCCTGCTGCATCGGGGAGAGCGGATAGATGTCCTCGATGCCGCGAAGATCCAGCGCCGCGCCCAGCCGATCGAGATCGGCCTGACCGAGCCCGGACAACGCAACATCCGACGGCGTGAGACCAGACGTGCCGCTGCAGCAATGCGCCACCAGTTCGCGCAAGGCCGTCTCGTAAAGCCCTGCCAGCCGCTCGACCGTCTCGCGCCGGTAGCGCTTGCGTCCATAGCCGAAGGACAAGTGCAGCCGGCCGTCACGCACCAGCCCTGTGATGTTCAGCCAGCCGCGCATGGGAGCTGAAGGGCTGCGAGACGGACCTGCGCTCTCGGACGCAAACGCGAAGCGCGAGGATGCGCCGATGCTGCCATCGAACCGGCCGAGATAGTTGAAGACGACCTGCGGCTCCGCCAACTGCGCCAGGGCATGGCGCTGGGCTTCGGAGCCGAGATGGCGCAACACGCCGTAACCAAACCCGCGGTTTGGTATAGCGCGAAGCCTTTCCTTGACCGCCTTGATCAGCGGGGCGTCGTCGCCAGATGCGCCTTGCAGCCGCACCGGAAACGCCGTCGTGAACCACCCGACCGTGCGGGAAACATCCGCGCCGGCGAACATGTCCTCGCGGCCGTGCCCTTCAAGCTCGACCGTGACATCTTCACGCCTGCTCCAGCGCGCGACGGCGCGCGCCATGCTCGCCAGCAAGAGATCGTTGACCTGCGTCCGATAGGCGGAGGGGGCCTCCTCAAGCAGCCTCGATGTCATCTCGGCATCGAAGACCAGCGACACTTCCTCGCCGTCGCCGACGAGGTCGATGCCGCCATGGTCGTCGTCGCATGGCAGGCTCGCCCCCGCCCCGCAATTGAGCCAGAACGGCAGTTCATCGGCCAGTTCCGCGGTTGTCGCGTAGGCGTGCAGCCGTTCGCCCCAGGATGCATAGGAGTCGCTCTTCGACGTCAGCGTGACGGCGCCGCCTTGCTTCAACTGATCATAGACCGAAGCCAGGTCTTCCAGCAGGATGCGCCAGGATACGCCATCGATAACCAGATGATGGATCGCGAGCAGCAACCGCTGACTGCCATCAGCAAGATCCATCCCGACCGCACGCAGCAGAGGACCCGACGATAGCGACAGGCTCTCCTGCGCGGCTGAAGCAAGCGCGGTGACCTGTGCCACATCACCGACGTCAGCATGAAGCCATAACAACTCCGACAGCGCCGGCGGAGCGCCCTGCTCCGCCTGCCACGCGCCATTCGCCTGCTTGAAGCGCAAGCGTAACGCATCGTGCTGGTCCACGATTGCCGCGAGCGCACGCCGCAGCGTTTCCCAGTCGATCCGCGGCTGCGAGATCAGCAGCACCGCCTGGTTCCAGTGATTCCGGTTGCTGATGTCCTCAGCAAAGAAACGCGTCTGGATCGGCAGCAGATGACGCATACCGGGTGCCGGATCGCCGCCGGCCGCTGCCTGTGTGTCCGGCTTCTCCTTTTTGGCGGCAGGCGCTGCCGCAACGACCGCGACGGTTGCCAGGGCAGCAATCGTTTGCTGACCAAAAATCTGCTTCGGCGTCAGGCGGATGCCGCGCTTGCGCAAGCGGGCGATGATCTGCAGGCTGAGGATGGAATCGCCGCCAAGCTCGAAGAAATTGTCGTTGCGGCCGATGCGATCGCGACCGAGCACCTCACACCAGACGACCGCGATCGCCTCCTCGGTGTCACCCACGGGCGCGGCATAGCTTGGCGCGGCCGTCGCTTCGGTCGGTTCCGGCAGACCTTTGCGGTCGACCTTGCCATTGGGCGTGAGAGGCAGCCGCTGCATTATAATAATGTGTGACGGCACCATATACTCTGGTACCACCGCAGCGAGCTGCTGCTTGATCGCCTCCGGCCGCAGGGTCCCGCCGCTGGCAGGCACACAGTAAGCCACGAGTTCCTGCCGCTCGGCGTTCGCGCCGATCGCGCGGGCGATCGCCACGGCGTCATCGATCCCCTGTAGCGCCTTGATGGCGCGGCTGACTTCGCCAAGCTCAATGCGATAGCCGCGCAGCTTGATCTGATCGTCGGTGCGGCCGAGGAAAATCAGCCGGCCCGCCTGGTCACAGCGAACGCGATCACCGGTTCGATAGAGCCGCTCTCCGGCCGGTCCAAATGGATCCGGCACGAATCGCTCGGCGGTCAGGCCCGCCGCGCCACGATAGCCCCGCGCGACGCCGGCGCCGCCGATATAGAGTTCGCCTGTGACGCCGATCGGGACTTCATTGAATGCATCGTCCAACACATGGGCGCGCAGGTTGGCGAGCGGCAAGCCGATCGGTATCGGCCCGTTCTCGTCCACGGTCTCGCATTCATGCGTCACCGCGCCGACCGTCGTTTCCGTCGGCCCGTAGTGATTGAGAATTCGGCATTGCGGCCGCAACTGCCTGATGTCGTCAAGCAGCGCTGCGTCGCAGGCCTCTCCACCCAGGATGAGCGCATCGCGTGGCAGCAGATCGGCCGAGCGCTGCGCCTGCAGCAGGCCGCGAAGATGGCTGGGCACAATCTTGAGGATGCCGACGTCGCCGTCGCGCATGGTTTGCGCGAACGCATCCGCATCGAACACCGCTTCGGGAGACAGCAGATGCAGCGTCACGCCGGACGCAAGCGCGCCGAACAGGACGGTGTGGCCGAGATCGGCCGCCACGGTCGAGACCATCGCCATGGTTGCCGATGGCTGCGGCTGCAGGCTTTGCAAGAAGGCCTGCACATAATTGACCAAAGCACCATGCGAGACGGCAACGCCCTTGGGCGTTCCCGTCGATCCCGACGTATAGATGACGTATGCCGTCTGCGCGGGGTGGATCACCGTATCAGGCGGTTCACCTGGTGTTTCTTCGCGTGTCGCCTCAGCGTCCGCGTCGAGCACAAGGCAATCGAGAGCACGCGTTTCGGCCAACTTCTCGCCGGCCGCCAGCACGATTTCGATGCCGCCATCCTTCAGGATGCGCCTGACGCGCTCCCGCGGCCATTTCGGATCGAGCGGCACATAGGCGCCACCCGCCTTCAGCACGCCCAGCAGCGCAATGACGAAGGCCGGCGAGCGCTCGGTCCACAACGCAACCGGCACCTCACGCGTCACGCCCTTCCCGGCAAGCATATGCGCGATGCGATTCGATCTTTGCTCGAGATCTGCAAAGGTCCAGGTCTCACTGCCGCATCGGACGGCAACCACGGCCTGCCTGTCGGCCGTCGCCACGCGGTGAAGACTGATCACATCGGAGAATCCAAACGCGACGGTTTGGCTCTTCACGATCTGTCGGTTCGTATCCTCAATCACGAACTCCGATATTCGTCGCTCTACATTGTCAGCGATCTCACGCAGCATCGAACCGAACTGCGTCGCCAGCCGCGCGATCGTCGGGGAATCGAAAAGATCGGTCGCGTAGTTGAAGGTCGCCTTCATGCCACCGGCGCCGTCGACGACATCAAGCGCGAGATCGAAATGCGAGCCCGCGAGATCCATGATGTCGATCTCGGCGGTGAGCCCTTCGACACCGTCGAAGCCGCGCGGCGCCGTCATGTAATTGAACTTGGCCTGGAACAGCGGGTTGTGGCCGCCGCTGCGTTCGGGACGAAGGCCGTCGACCAGCATTTCAAAGGGCAGATCCTGATGCGACAGCGCTTCGATCACCGATTCCTTGACCTGCTGCAGCAGGCTCGGAAACGTCGCGTCATCGGCAATCTCGGCGCGCAGCACCAGCGTGTTGACGAAACATCCGATCAGACGTTCGAGCTGCGCATGCCGGCGTCCCGCGACCGGCACGCCGACGCGCAGATCGTTCTGCCCGGTATAGCGATAGAGCAGCGCCTGATACGCCCCGAGCAGCAGCATGAAGACGCTGACGCGATGTTTTGTAGCAATCTCCCGAAGCCGCGCAGCCAGCGCGCCGTCGATTGCAAGGCCAATCGTATCCCCGGCATGGCTTTGCGTCGCCGTTCGCGGCCTGTCGTGAGGCAAAGCCAGAACCGGGTGCACATCGCCGAGCTTCGCGCGCCAATAGGCGAATTGCCGGTCGCCCTCGCCGCCCGCGAGCCAATTTCGTTGCCAGGCCGCGAAATCGGCATATTGAACCATCTGCAGCGGCGGTGCGCCCGTGTCCTGCCCGATGGCGCCACGGTAGAGCCCGGCCAGCTCTTCGAGCATGACGTCCAGCGACCAGCCGTCGACGACGATGTGATGCGACAGCAGCAGCAGCTCATGCGCGTCATCGGCGAGCTGAAGCAACGCCGCCCGCAACAGCGGCCCGTTCACGAGGTCGAACGGTTTTCCGAGTTCGGACCGCCTGAGCTCCGCAGCATGTTCGTTGCGGTCGCGCGCGGGATACGCGCGGAGATCCTCATGCCTGATACCAACGTTCATGGTGTCGTGGATGACCTGCGTTGCGCGGCCATCTCTGGCGACAAACGTCGTGCGCAGCACCTCGTGGCGCCGGACGATCTCGCCGATCGCGTGCGACAAGGCGGCATGATCGAGCCGTCCCTTCAGGCGGATCGTGCTGGCAACGGTATAGGCCGTCCCGGTGGAATCCATATTCCAGAGGAACCACAGCCGCTCCTGCGCGTGCGACAGTGCCGCGCGATCGGCGGCCGTTGTCCGCGGGATCGGCGGCAGCGCCCGCCCTGCGCCGGTCCGTGCCAGGCCATCGATATGGCCGGCGAAGGCTGCGAGCGTCGGCGTGTCGAAGAAACTGCGCAGCTCCAATTCCACGCTGAAGCGTTCGCGAATCGCGGCGGCGACCTGGCCGGCCGTGATCGAGTTTCCGCCCAGCACGAAGAAATCATCCTCGCGGTGCACGGCCCTGACGCCGAGCGCATCGCACCAGATCGAGGCCACGGCACGCTCGGTATCGGTCGCCGGCGCCGTCAACGGAACGCCGTCGCGGCGGCGCCCCCTCTCGAACACCATGAAGCTGTCGAGCGTATTGTCGGCCAGGCGCGACGCGCAGGCCGAACGCTGCAGCTTGCCACTGGTCGTCAGCGGCATCGCTTGCGGATTCAACAGGACGATCACGGCCGGATATTCCTGCGCCTGCCGCAGCACCGCCTCGCCGACCGCATGCGCAAGCACCTCGGGATCGCTGCGCTTGAGCACGGTACGGCTGAACTCCGCCGCGACACCGATGCCTTCCCGTCCGTCGATCTCGACCGCAAAGGCAGCAACCCGCCCCTTGCGGACAGACTCCACACCGGCTTCGACCGCCTGTTCGACATCCGTCGGATAGGCGTTCTGCCCTCGAACGATCAGGAGATCCTTGAGCCGGCCGGTGACGACCAGCGCGCCTTCCCTGATGAAGCCGATATCACCGGTGCGCAGCCAGCGCATGCCGTCTCGCTCGACGAAGGCTTTCTGCGTCGCTTCCGGATTGTTCCAGTATCCAGCCGCGACACTCGGACCGGCAACCCAGATCTCGCCCACTTCGTCCGCGTCGGCTGCGGCCGACCCATCGACGCGCATGATGCGCGTGGCATGATCGGCAACCGTTTGGCCGCATTCCACGAGGTCAGTGCCCGCATCGGCGTTCGCGACACGGCCTGCGGCAAGCGCCGCCGTATCGAGCGTATGGCTGACGGTCTCGGTAATAAGTTCACCGGCGCTCACCAGCAGCGTCGCCTCGGCCAGGCCGTAGCAGGCGGTCAGCGCACGCCGATCGAACCCGGTCCGCTCGAACCGGTCTCCGAACCGCCTGAGCGTGGTCTTGCGGACGAATTCCGAGCCGGAGAATGCGAACCGCCAACGGCTGAGGTCGAGCCGACGAAGCGTTTCATCGGAAATGCGATCGGCGCACAACGCGTAGGCAAAGTCGGGCCCGCCGCTGAGCGTGCCGCCGTGACGGCCGATCGCCTCCAGCCAGCGCCGCGGCCGCTCGAGAAAATTGCGCGGCGACATCAGGACGGCGGTAAAGCCCGTGAACAGCGGATTGAGCAGCCCGCCGATCAATCCCATGTCGTGATAGAGCGGCAGCCAGCTTACGAAGACATCATCTGATGTTCCGCCCGCCACGGCCTGGATCGCCTTCTCATTGGCCGTCAGATTTTCATGCGAGACGCACACGCCCTTCGGCTGCGATGTCGAGCCTGAGGTGTATTGCAGGAAGGCGATGGTGTCGGCCGCAGGTCGCGTCTCGCGCCATTCCGGCGCCGTTTCAAGCGGGATCGTTTCCACCGCAATGATCTGGACGTTGGCCAGTTCGGGCAACGCTGCTTCCACGGCCGAACGCAGTGCCGTCTCCACCAGGATGAAGCGCGGCGCCGCATCGCGCAGAATGCCGTTGAGCCGTCCCGCATAACGTTCGGGCCCGCCCTCCGGCGGATACGCCGGGACCGCGATCACGCCCGCATACAGACAGGCGTAGAAGGCCACGGCATAGTTGATCCCGCTCGGCAGCAGGATCACCGCCCGCTCGCCCGAGCCGTTCAACGCCTGCAACCGGGCCGCGACCGATCTGATCCGCGAATCGAGCGCGGCAAAGCTCAGCTCGTCGGCGACATCGTCGCCTTCCAGGAAACGCAACGCCACCTTATTCGGGCGCACCGCGGCGTGTTCGCGCAATCGTTCGACAAGGTTGTCGTTGTGCATCTTCCCAAAATCCTGTCCGAACGCGAACCGAGACTCCCTGACCATCGGGCTGATGAATGCCTTCAGATCAGCTCCGCCGATGGGCTTCCGCCATCGCGACGATCACCTTGCGCGGCCCCTTGAACGGTGCCCGGGCATGCGCGGTCAGCATGTTGTCGAGCATCACCACGTCGCCGGCGTGCCAGGGAAAACTGAGCTTGTGTTTCTCGAGCACGCCGCGGACGGTGGACAGCGTTTCATCGTCGATCGGAGATCCGTCGCCGTAGAAGACATTGCGCGGCAGGTCGACCTCGTCACCGACCACGTCGAGCAGGCTCTCGCGCACCTCCGGCTCGAGGTTCGAGACGTGGAACAGATGCGCCTGATTGAACCAGACCCACTCTCCCGTCACCGGATGGCGCGCCGTGCCCTGGCAGACCTGGCGCGTGCGAAGCTCGCCATCTTCCTTCCACTCGCATTCGATGTCATGGCCGGCGCAGTAAGCCTCGACGTCCGATTTGGAGTCGGTGCCGAATACCTGCTGCCAATCGACATCGAGGCTGTTGCCGTAGTTGCGCACATACATCACGCCCTGCTCAGTGAAGCGCTCCCGAATCGCCGGCGGCATGTCGCGATAGATGGCGCGGCTGTCGGCGATCGGCGTCTCGCCGCCCTCCAGCGCCGGCTGCATGCAGTAGAACCAGATCTTCATCGGCCAATCGCGCGTATAGGCCTGCTCGTTATGCAGCGGGATATGCTGGTGCGGCGGATATTCCGTGGACGTGTAGACCCCCGAGGTGACCTGCGAACGCGGCGTCGATCCAAACTCATAGGTCAGTAGCGGATGACCGAAACCAGCCGCGAAGGCCCGAAACGCATCGGGACCGTCGAGCGAGAAGTCGCGAAACACGAGGCCGCCGCAATCGGTCAGATGCCGGTCGATGGTCTCGCGCAGCATGGGCAGCGCTTCGCCGAGCGGCTGCCCGGCCGTGTCGGCCCTGAGCAGCAACGGAAGACTTCTGCCCTCAAGGAGTGGCTGGACGGAGAACGCGCTCATGATCCTCGCTCCGATGCAAGCCAATCGATCGCCCCGATTGCCGGGCCAGCGCCGTGCCGATCAGGTCGATCAGTTCAGCCTGCTGCGTGTGAATGAAGAAGTGATGCCCCGGCAGCATATGAAGCGTGAATGACGCCGAGGTCTCGCGGCCCCAGGCCTGCAGCGCTTCGCGGCTGGTCTCGTCGTCAACGCCGCCAAAGACGTGCACAGGGCACGGCAACGGTGGCCGCGGCCGGTAGAGATAGGCGCCGCACATCAGGAAGTCGGCGCGAAGCACCGGCAGGGCCGATCGCATCAGCTCCGGGTTCGACAGCACCTCCTCCGGCGTGCCCCGCAGGTTGCGCAATTCCCGCAGCAACGCCTCGTCGCTCAGGGGCTCGCGCCATTTGCTGCCGTCTCGAACGGCCGGCGCCTCCGCGCCCGAGGCAAAGAGCATGGCTGGTGCCGGCGCGCCGCGATCGATCAGGCTGTGCGCGAGTTCGAAGGCAATCACGGCACCAAGGCTGTGCCCGAACAGCGCGTAAGGCGCGTCAAGCTGTGCGCCAAGTTCGCGGGCGAGCTGCGAGGCAAGCACGCGCGGATCGGTCACCGGCGGCTCGTCCATGCGCGCGCCGCGCCCGGGCCACTCCACCGGTTGGACATCGATCCACGACGGCAGAAGCCTGCGCCACCGCGCATAGATCATGGCGCTGCCGCCGGAGTAAGGCAGACAAAGAAGCCGCATCGAAAGATCAAGGCTCCGTTGGCTCAAGCCGACTGCTGTGGCGCCGTCTCATCCATGAATTTTCGCAAGGTCAACGGGCGCATGTCGGTCCACACCTGCTCGATGTGATCGAGACATTCCTTCTTGCTGCCCGTCTTGCCCGCCGCTTTCCAACCGTTCGGAATTTCCTTGAACGTCGGCCAGATCGAGTATTGCTCTTCGTGATTGATAACGACGGTGAAGGTGACGTCGTCTCTGTCGAACACCATCATTGGTTCGGCCCCTCTTCAGAAAAACGAAAGCAATGACGTTTGACTAAGTCAGAAGCAAATGATGGTCAAAGCAATATCGGCGCCGAAGTTTTTAATAGCTCCAAGTTGGCGATTGCGCGACACGATACAACCTCCGCGCTTGCGCACCGTTGCGCACCGACAAGTCACTGATTTGCAAAACGATCCGCAGTTTCTTGCAATTCTAGTGCGGGACTTCGGAACAATTTTCGAGATTCGAAAATCGCACATCGGGTGCTCGGAGAATCTTTCATCACATTGTCATCAATTTCGATAAGTGAACTTTTGTGACAAAGCAGATCAAAGAAAAACCGCCGCGGACGAAATCCGCGGCAGCTTGCATAGCAAGCGATGAGAACGGTGGGCGTTCAGAAGTTGAACGTCGTCGACACAAGATAGGTGCGCGGGGCGCCAATCGAAACGGCACTGCTGACCGTCCGGTAGGAATTATAGTACGCCTCGTTGAAAACATTCTCGACAGCAGCACGAATGACAATCGGCTTACCGTTCCAGGGAGACAGGAAGGTATAGCGCGCGCCGAGATCGACCCGCGTCCACGCCGGAAGCACCAGCAAGTTCGCATCGTCGGCGTAACTGTCGCCGGTGTAGATGACCCTGCCCGTCAGGGTGAGACCGTTCACAAATGGGGTATCCCATTCAACGCCGAAATTGGCATTGATCGTCGACACGCCTACCGGCGTTTTTCCATTGTAGTTGATCACTCCAAACCCTGGATACGTATACGATTGCGAGACCACTTCGCCGTTAATGAACGTCACGCCGCCGAGAACCCGGAACCAAGGCGCCAGCTCGCCGAAGGTATACAGTTCGATGCCGCGATTGCGCTGCTCGCCGACAAGTCTCCTCGCAGGCAGAGCCTGTCCCAGCACGGGAACTGCGGTTGCGTTCGGAGCAGTAATATCGAAATAGCTGCCCGTGAAGGTGATGCGGCCCATATCGATCTTGGCGCCGACTTCCATTTGCTTGGTCTGGGCAGGAGGAAGAATCTCTCCGACGTTCGAATACGTCGTACTTCCGGAGACGACTTCCGGTATTTTGAGCCCCTCGATGTAGTTCGCATAAAGCGAAACGTTCTCGACGGGCTTCACAATGACCGCGTAGCCCGGGCTCCAGACTGGAATGTTGATGTGTGAAGTGCCGGCCGTCAATAAGTTCTGGCTATCGACACCCACCGCCTGCCGCCTGGCTCCGACGACGAGCTGCAGCCTGTCGCCGAACATCGACATCGTATCGGCGATGCCAACGCTGTTCATGTTGGTCTGGGTTCGCAGATTCTGGACGATGGTAGTGAAGTTCGGCAAAGGAATCGGAACCGGATTGTACAGGTTCGAACTGACTGTCCCGCCTGACCTGCCGAACGAAGAGTAGTCGCGATCGAAGGTCGAGTAGTTGACGGTAAAGAGATGGTGGACGGGTCCGGTGTGACCAGATGCGCGAAAGCCGATCTCGCTCGCATAATTGTCAAGGATGTCGACCCCCTTTAGAGCAGGATTCGACCAATTTCCCACCACCCCGCCGGCGTTGGTGATGCGCGGCGAAACGTATTGGTAGTTGTTCTCGCTTCTGTGATAGCCGCCCGCGGCATACATCGTGAGCCAGTCGGTCATATCGACTTCGGCGCGCGCCATCGCGAACGAATCTCTCGGCTTCCAGCTAGCCCAGTCCGGCATGTAATTGGTGCCGGGCCTCGGGACGGGCGGTACCTGAATGGCCTGTGCGGGTGGAAAGGGCGGGCTGGTCGTGAACGTCAAGAACCGCTGCGGCGGACTGAGATTCTCGGCCTGATAACCGAGGTCCACGGAAACACGTGCACGCTCGCCGCGATAGTCCATGTTCAGCACCGCGTTACCGAGTTCGTCGGTCTGACGGTCAATCGGGGTCTGTCCGCCTCGTCCACCACCGTTGAAACGGATTCCGAATTCCTTGTGCTCGCCGTAGCGGCGCGCCACATCGATAAACGAGCCAAACTGGGATTTGGAAATATACACACCGGTGAGCTGCGTGATGTCGAAGTCGGGAGCCATCTTCGTCACCAGGTTCAGGCTGCCTCCGATGGCGCCGGCAGGCGGCATACCACCGAGCATGACACCCGGCCCCTTCAGAACCTCGACCCGTTCCAGATAGTTGGCCGAAGTCGAATAGGCCGGCGCCATGCCGTAGAGGCCGTTCATGGCGTAGTCACCGCTGTCATAGTAGAAACCTCTGATATAGAGGCCGTCGATGCCGTTGCCGGCGGGTGTCTTCATCCGGACCGAAGGATCGTTGAACAGGACGTCGGCGACGGTGCGCGCCTGCTGGTTCTGCATGAGTTGCGCAGTGTAGCTCACTTGGTTGAACGGCGTGTTCATGACGCCGCGGTTGCCGAGGAATCCGAGCTGCGATCCGGTGGCAACCTGCCCTCCCGCATAGGGCGCGGGCGGAGCACCAAGCGCGCCGGTCGAAGGCACTACATAGGGCACCGGCTCCACGCGGCGAGGTGCGGGCGCGGCGACACGGCGTTGCGCGCGTGATGTTGACGTTTGCGATCTCTGGGTCGCCTGCCGTGCTCTGGGCTTCTCGGGAGCATCCACCGTAACCGGTGGCAAAGTCTGTGCGAACGCTTGCTGGCCGATCGAAACATTCAACGAAAGCGCGAGATAACTTACCGCTCCCAGCGAAACAGCGCGCATAACATTTCTGGCAGCGACTTCATACGTCATACTTCCACCCCAAAAGCCCTCAAGCAGGTCCCTGCTCGTTCTAGCTACCGAAGTGGAAACAGCGAGTAGAAGCTATCTAAGGTGATGCTGCGCACGCACAGCGGATTGCATCAGTGGCGATAGAGCAACACCGCACTTTCTAATTGTTCTAAATTCCCGCGCGAATATTTTTCGAACACACGCTTCAACGGATGAATTTTCGTTCGCACGATTCGACGCGCGATCATGTTTTGAATCTTTCTAGTTTTTATCCGTTCTAATTTTCTGCGTGACCATCAAACACGGCACCGGACGGCATCATCAGTGCAGCCTTGCATGCGTTCAAACCTTTTCAATCCAACAGGTTACGTAGAGCGCGCATGAAGACTCTCGCACCGATTTCAATGAGCTCATCGGGGAAATCATAGTCCGGCTCGTGCAGGCTGGGATGCTGTTCTCCGGCGCCGAGGAAGAACATCGCGGCCCTCGATCGCGAGTTGAATCGTCCGAAATCCTCGGACCCCCGCATCGGAAGGCCCTGCGCGGAATGTCGCACGTCTTCTGCGTCGAGCGCGCCTCTCAGATGCGCGACGGCCTCCGCATTGTTCAGGCAGTGACTGAAAACGTCGCGATAGGTGATTCTGACTTGCAGCCCCTGGCTCGCCGCCACGCGTTGCACCAGATCTTCCGCCTGCTGACGGATCAGCTCCATCGTCGAATCGGTCAGCGTCCTCAGCGTCACCCAGAGCTCGGCCTGACCGGGCGAGATGCCGAATGCCGGCTCACCCAGCCTCGCATGGGTGACCGTCACCATCGAGAACGCTTCATCCAGCGCGCCGCCCCGTCCGAGCGCGGTGATTTCGTTCAATAGCGTTGCGATGGCCCGTTGCGGCGAAACGCCGAACTCGGGGCTGGAGGCATGCGCGGTTCGGCCCGTCAGAACGATCTGCATTCCGCGCGACGCACAATTGACCAGACCGTCGGCAATTGAAACCTGCCCAAGCGGCAGGCCCGGCAGATTATGCAGCGAGAAAACAAAATCGGGCCGCACCTCATCGAACTTCGCATCGGCAAGGACCGCTGCGGCACCAGAGCCGTCCTCTTCGGCCGGCTGGAACAGAAGCATGGCCCGTCCCCGCTTCGGCCGTTGCCGGCCCAGGCCCCGCGCGACTGCCGCCAGAATGGTCATGTGACCGTCATGGCCGCAGAGATGCGCACTTCCCGGCACCAATGACCGGTACGCCAGCTCCGAAGTCTCCTGAATCGGCAATCCATCGAGCTCGGCTCGAAGCATGATGGTCGGGCCGGGCGTGTCCCCATCGTAGATTCCGAGCACGCCATGGCCGCCAAGCCCTGTAACGACCTTGTCGGCGCCGGCTGCATGGAGCACCGCCTGCACGGTCGCCGCGGTCTTTTCTTCCTGTCCCGATAGTTCGGGCTTACGGTGAAGTTCCCGGCGCCATGCCATCAGTTCGGTCAGATCGTGTTCAGTCAGGAACATGGGCAGCTCTTGATATTGTGTTTGGCGAAACAGGCCAGACTTGAGCATCGATGATTACATGATCGGCGAGGCAACATACATTCAGATGTTTCCTCGAGCTGGCGCAGCCTCGGGATCAGGGATCGCCTCCTGCAAGGCGGTTGAAGCCATTCGTGACGACGGACCGCTTGTATGAAAAAGATCGGATTTCTCTCCTTTGGTCACTGGACCGCGTCTCCACAATCGCAGACGCGCTCAGCCGCGGACACGCTCCTGCAGTCGATCGACCTGGCCGTTGCGGCCGAGCAGCTCGGCGCGGACGGCGCCTATTTTCGCGTCCATCACTTCGCCCGCCAGCTCGCCTCCCCCTTCCCCCTGTTGGCTGCCGTCGGCGCGAAGACCAGCCGAATCGAGATCGGCACCGCGGTGATCGACATGCGTTATGAGAACCCGCTCTACATGGCGGAAGATGCCGGTGCGGCCGATCTCATCTCGGGCCAACGCCTGCAGCTCGGCATCAGCAGGGGATCGCCCGAACAGGTAATCGATGGGTGGCGGTATTTCGGCTTTCAGCCGGCCGATGGCGAAAGCGATGCCGACATGGGGCGGCGCCACGCAGAAGTCTTCCTGGACCTCTTGCGCGGCCGCGGTTTCGCGCAGCCCAATCCCCGGCCCATGTTTCCCAACCCGGCCGGGCTGCTGCGTCTGGAGCCACATTCCGAAAGCCTTCGCGAGCGGATCTGGTGGGGCGCCGGTTCGAATGCCACGGCCATTTGGGCGGCAAAGCTCGGCATGAATTTGCAGAGCTCGACACTCAAGAGCGACGAGACCGGAGAAGCCTTCCACATCCAGCAGGCCGCTCAGATCCGGGCCTACCGTGCGGCCTGGAAAGAGGCCGGCCATGCACGAGAGCCGCGGATCTCGGTCAGCCGCAGCATCATCGCGCTCATGAACGACTATGATCGCGCGTATTTCGGACGCGGTGGCGAAGGTGAAGACCAGGTCGGCTTCATCGATGAAAGGACGCGGGCCATTTTCGGCCGCAGCTACGCTGCCGAGCCGGATGCGCTGATCGAGCAACTAAGAGCGGACGAGGCGATTGCCGAGGCCGATACCCTCCTCCTGACCGTCCCCAATCAACTCGGGGTCGAGTACAACGCCCATGTCATCGAAGCAATTCTCACTCACGTCGCACCCGCTTTGGGATGGCGTTGAGCCGCTCTCTTATGGAGTAAGTCCCGCGCTGATTTTGCAGTCGTGGGGAGGCGCGCGATTGACAGCCCTTTCCAGATGAAATTATGGTGATTGCGACGGTTCTCCTTCGGGAGATCAAAAGGGAATACGGTGCGGGGTCTCCCCAATGCCGTGGCTGCCCCCGCAACTGTAAGCGGCGAGCCTTCGCCAAATGCCACTGGGCCTGCAGGCCTGGGAAGGCGGCGATGGGCAACGACCCGCAAGCCAGGAGACCTGCCGTCAGTCGTGGTCACACGCGAGCACATTGGGCGGGGTGTCCTGGTGGGTGTTGAGCCGTTCTCTCCTCGAGGCAGCGGTCAAACTACGTTCGCGGTGACGTGCCACGTTATCGCGAGCTTCATTGATGAATTCCCCTGCCATCTTCGCGCCGCGGCACCGCCGCGCGTTTCTCGGTTCGATTACATTATCCTGCCTGCTTTTTCCCGCCGATGGCTGGACACAATCCACAAGGCCGAGCCAGACGCTCGACCCCGTGGTGGTGCATCCGTCGGCAGCGCCGCCGAATGCCCGCAGCCTCCGACGCCGCACGGCTACCCGCGCCGCGCATCTCCGCCAGCAAGGCAACGTGGCAGCCAACACCGGTGCACCGGTCGCCGCGACGGGTCCGGCCTTCGCCGCAGCGACGCTCAACCTCACCGGGACGAGCACGGCCGGCAGCCGGCTCGGCCTGACGCGGCTGCAGACGCCGGCCAGCGTGGAGGTGATCTCGTCTGAAACCATCGCCGAACGCGGCCAGCAGAATATCCTCGACGCGGTGACGCAAAACGCCACCGGCTTCACGGCGAGCCCGGCACCCGGCAATGGCGGCGTCTCGTTCAATACCCGGGGCTTCACCGGCCTTGGCTCCGTGATGACGTTGTATGACGGTACCCAGCTTTATATCGGCGCCGGGACAGTGACGTTTCCGTTCGACACCTGGTCGACCGAGCGCATCGAGGTGCTGCGCGGCCCTGCGTCGGTGATGTATGGCGCGGGCGCGGTCGGCGGCGCCATCAATGTGGTTTCGAAACTACCCTTGTGGGTCCCTCGCAACCAGGCCGAGGTCTCGCTGGACAGCAACATGACACGGCGAATTGCCGTGGATAGCGGCGGTCCGGTCAGCAAGGACGTCGCCTATCGGATCACCGCAACAGGCAATATGTCGGACGGCTGGGTCGATCGCGACAACACCTCGAATGTCGCACTTCACGCCGTGGTCCAGATCAGGCAGAACGAAGACGTCACCTGGACGCTGTCTACCGACTATGGTGACCGCAATCCGTCGCGTTACTTCGGCACGCCGTTGATCAACGGCAAGCTCGATGAGCAGCTACGTTTCAAGAATTACAACGTCAGCGACAGCCACATCCGCTACCAGGATAGCTGGAACCAGGTGAAGACCGAATGGCAGGTCGCTGATGGCATCTCGATCCAGAACACGCTCTACTATCTGAACTCCAGGCGACACTGGAAGGACGTCGAAAGCTACGCCTACAATCCCGCCACCGGCCTGATCAATCGAAGCAGTTACATCGAGATTTTTCACGATCAGCAGCAGGTCGGCAATCGCATGGATGCGAAATTCCGCGGACACATCCTTGGCATGGTCAATGAGTTCGTCGCAGGCTTTGACGTCAACAGCATCAATTTCACCCATACCAACAATTCGCCCTATGGCGGTGCGTCATCCGTCAACCCGTACAACTTCGTTCCAGGCATATTCAACAGCCCGAACCCTACGGGTCCCGGCTTTGGCAGCGTGACCAACCAATACGCGCTGTTTGCCGAGAACAGGCTGTCGGTCACCGAGCAACTATCCCTGATTGCCGGCATCCGTCAGGATGAGCCGACCGTCACGCGCACCGACTATCGCTCGGCCGCCGACAGCTTCGAAAAGTCGTTCTCCTCGACGACCTGGCGCGCGGGTGCGGTCTATACGCCCGTCAAGGATCTCGCTTTCTATGGCCAGTATTCCACTGCGGTCGATCCGGTCGGAGGGATCATCTCGCTGTCCGCCGCAAACAGGAATTTCGAACTGGCCACCGGCAAGCAGGTCGAGATCGGCGTCAAGCAATCGTTCTGGGGCGGCCGCGGCGAATGGACTCTGGCCGGCTATGAGATCGTGAAGAACAATCTGCTCGCACGCGATCCCAACATTCCGTCGCTGATCGTCCAGGTCGGCCAGCAATCGTCGCGCGGCGTCGAAGCATCGGTCGGCTTCCTGCTCGACTACGGCTGGCGAATAGATGCCAACACGGCCTTCCTGCGCGCGAGGTATGACGACTTCGTGCAGTCAGTCGGCGGCGCAGCCGTAAACTATGCCGGCAACGTGCCGGTCAATGTACCGCAGAACGTCTCCAATATCTGGGCGACCTGGGCCTTTGCACCGAACTGGTCGGCCTATGCGGGTGTGCAGATCGTCGGCAAGACCTATGCGGACAATGCCAACACGATGACGCGCCCGGCCTACAACATCGTCAATGCTGGCGTGCAGTGGAAGCCGGATCTCAACACCACCGTGTCGTTCCGCGTCTACAATCTTTTCGATGAGGTCTACACGACGTCCGGCGGCACCACTCAATGGCTGCTCGGAATGCCCCGCACGGCCCAGCTCGCCGTCAACGTGAAGTTCTGAGCGTGTCACGCACCCTGAAACGCAGACTCCGGCGGTGGCTGTATATCGGCCACCGCTGGGTCGGCATCATCACCTGCCTGTTCTTTGCCATGTGGTTCATCTCAGGCGTCGTGATGATGTATGTCGCGTTTCCCGGCCTCTCCAACAAGGAAAGGCTGGCTGCGCTTCCTGATATCCGATGGGAGAAGGTGGCGTTGTCGCCGGACGACGCCATGAAGAAGGCTGGCGCCACCCGCTATCCGCGCGACCTCCGGCTTTCGATGCTGGCCGACGAGCCGGTATATCGCATGACGGCATGGGACGGCACACGGCAGGTGATCTCTGCCGCCGATGGCCGCGCCATCACCAGCGTCTCCGAGGGACAGGCGCTGGCGGTCGCGCAATATCACCCCGCGAGCAGAACGCCGCAGCTCGAAGAAATCGTCGATCGCGATCAATGGAGCGTGACGGCCCGTTACGATCCGCTGCGACCGCTTTATCTGATTGCGCTCGGCGACGATGCCGGCACCAAGCTCTATGTCTCCTCGCGCTCCGGCGAGATCGCGCTCGACACCGACCGCACCGAACGCGTCTGGAACTGGCTCGGCTCTATCCCGCACTGGATCTATCCGACCGTGCTGCGCAAGGACGGGCCGCTGTGGCGGCTGGTGGTGCTGTGGATCTCCGGCATCTGCCTGATCGTCGGCGTCACCGGCATCTGGATCGGTATCCTGCGCGTGCGGCTGAAGCAGCGCTATGCGAGCGACAGGATCACGCCGTATCGCGGCTGGATGGCATGGCACCACGTCACCGGCCTGATTGCCGGCATCTTCGTGCTGACCTGGATATTCTCCGGCTGGCTTTCGCTCAATCCCGGCGAATACTTCGCGAGCCGCAACACGACGCGCGAGGTGCTGCAACGCTATGCCGGCCATGATGCGCCGACCATTGCGGCGAAGCTGCCAACGCCGCAATTCGGTGCGGTTGAAGCGCGGTTCGTCTGGCTCGATCGCAGCCCGATGATGACAGTCGCATCGCGGGATGGCACGCAGACGCCACTGGATGTGGCATCGGGCGCATCTGCGAGACTTCCGCAGGATCGCCTCTGGACTGCCGCGGAAAAACTGCTGCCGCACGCCCACATCACGGAACGATTGACCCTCAAGGAGTACGACGCTCATTGGTATGCACATCATCACGACCGCGAATTGCCGGTGTTGCGCGCGGTATTCGATGATGACGCAAGGACGTGGTTTCACATCAGCCCGGTCACCGGCGATATCATCGGCCGTGTGGACGGCAGCCGGCGCACATATCGCTGGCTGTTCAACGCACTGCACAGTTTCGATTTTCAACTGTTGCTGATGTACCGCCCGGCCTGGGACATTGTAGTGTGGCTGCTGTCGATCCTCGGCACGATCGTCTCGGTGAGCGGCGTCGTTATCGGTTGGCGCTATCTGCGTGGTTAAAGCTACCCCGCCCCGCTGGGCTAAACTCCGGAGTTACCGTTGCATCCAAGCGACAATCCAGTTTGCTGGCGGGATGATATCGATGCCCTGGCGTTCGGGCCGAATGACCATGGCGGCTTCTGCATGGTGCATCGGCTGGCCTTTCGAACGCTACTGCAGTTTTTTCCGGAGCCTGACGATTGCCTGGCCTTTTTTCGCGACCAGGAACGCGCGTTCCGTGCCGCGGCCGCGGCCAAAATTGCTCGAAGGGAAATTGCCCGCGGGGTCAATTTTCACCTCACCAGCCGCGACGTTATCGAACAAATGGGCAATTAGGGGTCGCGGAAGACTTTCGCTTCAGCTAGAAACGCCTATTACCTGGGAGAACCGACATGCAACAAACTCGTACCGCCGCCAGCTTGCCGATCGCCAGTCATGACCTGAGCGTGGTCTACCAGGCTGTTATTGCCATGGCTCTCGGCCTCTTCATCGTGGGGTTCGTCGGTTTTTCCCATATCGATGCCGTCCACAACGCCGCACACGACGTCCGTCATTCAAATGCGTTTCCCTGCCACTGATTGCGATGTCGATTTTTCGTTCGATTGTCTTTTCCGCGGTCTTGAGCGGACTGATCGGCGGCACCGCAGTCACTGTCCTGCAATATTTCAGCACCGTCCCGCTGATCCTCAAAGCCGAAACCTACGAGCACCAGGCGCCGGAAGCCGGTGCCAAGCCGACGGACGAATCGGCCAAGGGGCATGCGCCCCACGACCACGCTTCTCACGAACATGAGCCGACCGCCTGGAAACCAACCGAAGGATTGCAGCGCAACGGCCTGACGGCTGCCGCCAATATTCTCACGGCAATTGGATTTTCGCTTCTGCTGGCCGGCTTCTATGCTTTGCGCGGCGGCGTGGACCGGCACGAAGCATTGCTGTGGGGCCTGAGCGGCTTTGTGGTCTTCACCGCCGCGCCGGGGCTTGGACTGCCGCCCGAACTCCCGGGCGTACCGGTCGCCGCGCTCGGCGCACGTCAGCTTTGGTGGATCATGACCGCGCTGGCAACCGCCCTCGGCATGGGTCTCATTTTTCTGCATCGCGCCGTCTGGGCCACCGTATTGGGATTTTGCCTGGTCGTCTTCCCGCACCTGGTCGGCGCGCCACAGCTTGCCGGCGCGCATAGCGACGTTCCCGATGCGCTCTCGCATCAGTTCATGGTTGCCGTGACCATGACGAGCCTGCTGTTCTGGACGTTGCTTGGTTGCCTCACCGGTGTTTTCTTTCGCAGGTTCTCCGCGCGATAATCCGGAGTCTTGTCGTAAGCAGGGGTCGCGTTTGCGATGCCAATGGTTGCGTCGGATGTCGCGCTGTGCTTCGTTCCATCTGTCATCGGTGCCTTCGCGTAGAAGGTGAAACGGGAATGCGGTGCGGGGAAACGTCCCCAATGCCGCAGCTGCCCCCGCAACTGTAAGCGGCCATTCTCGGTCCAACATGCCACTGAACCTGCATTGGTTTGGGAAGGCGGACCGGGAGACGACCGCGAGCCAGGAGACCGGCCGATGACCAAGCTCAACTCGTTCGACGGTGGGTCGAAGGAAAGGTGGTCATGTGGTTTTCTAGGTTTGCCGCGGGCTTCGCGGCGTTATTTGGCCTGTTTGGCCTTCCCGTAGAGGCGATCGCCCAGTCGGGTCCGCAAAAACTTCCAGAGGTCGTTATCGAACCCAAGCCGTCGGCCAGGCCCGTCAAGCCCGCTCGCCGAACGGACAATGCCGCGCGCACGAGACAGGCGGTGCCGGCAAGGCCCGATTCCTCACCCCCGCAACCGTCCGAACTGGTGATCACACCGGACCGAACGCCGGAGCCGCTCAGCCGTACAGGAAGCGCCGTCAGCGTCGTCAACAAGGAGGCGATTGCAACCGCCAATCCGGGCTCCCTGGTCGACGCCTTGCGAACCGTTCCGGGTCTCGACATCACTGAAAGCGGCGGCCCCGGCGCGACGACGAACATCCGGCTGCGCGGCGCCAACACCGGTCAGACTCTCGTGATGATCGATGGCATTCGCGTCAACGATCCGACCGCCGCCAGTGGCGATTTCGATTTCGCGATGCTGACGCCGAGTTGGATCGAGCGAATCGAGGTGTTGAAGGGGCCGCAAAGTGCGCTCTACGGCTCGGACGCAATCGGCGGTGTCGTCAACATCATCACGAGGAAGGGCAGCGGCCCCGCCCAATTCAACGTCCGCACCGAGGGCGGAAGCTATGGCACCGCCGCCACCAGCGGATCGGTGACAGGCTCTGCCGGTCCATGGTCATACGCCTTTGCCGGAGGCGGACAACACAGCAACGGGTTCTCGCGCTTTGGTTATCGTATCCCCTCACTTGAGGCCAAGTATGGCCCGCTCGAGCGCGACGGATTCGATCGCGTCGGCGGTTCGGCGCGTATCGGCTACGATGCCGGAGAAGGCGTGCGACTGGAATCCGGAATTCTTTCCTCGTTCACGCGATCGGCCTATGACGCGGCGACTGGCGCATTTCCCGACACGCCTTCGAGCGCCACGCGTCTGCTCCAGCAGGTCTGGGGACGCGCCTCCATCGATACGCTCGACGGAATCCTGAACCACAGCTTCAACGTGTTCGAGACCCACATCGACCGCTCCTTCAACGAGGTGAGCTACAAGATCAACAAACTGCCGCAGAATACGACATCGACCATTTCCGATTACATCGGCAACAGTGTCGGCGCCGAATACCAGGGCAACCTGAAAATGGGGCCGCTGGGATCGCTTATTTTCGGCTCCAGAACACAGCACGAAACCGCAAACACCTATGCCACCAAGCTGCTTCCGATTCCCGGACCGCAGACGCCGCAACTCAAGGGGACGCAAGATACCAATTCGGTGTTTGCGCTGTGGCAATTGCCGATCGGCGATCGGCTGAACATCAGCCTTGGCGGGCGGGTCGACGACGTCGTCGACGTCGCCCGTTTCGAGACCTGGCGCGCGACCGCGGCCTACGCGATTGCCGAAACCGGCACCAAGTTTCGTGCCAGCGCCGGCACCGGCGCCAAGGCCCCTACCCTGTATCAGCTCTACGCGCCAACCTACGGCAATAGCTCGCTCAGTCCCGAGCAGAGCTTCGGGTATGATGCCGGAATAGATCAAACCCTGTTCAACGGGAGACTGACACTGTCGGTCACGGCGTTCGCCAACGAGTTTTCCAACCTGATCGAATTTTCGATCGATGCCGCAAATCCCCTTGGGCACTATGTCAACGTCACCCGTGCGGAGACCTCCGGCATCGAATTCGGATCGGATCTTGTTCTCCTGCCGGGGTATCTGAAGTTGAAGACCGCCTACACTTATCTGCATGCGGTCGATCTCAAGACCAATCTCACCTTGCAGCGCCGTCCTTCCGATGTGGCCCGGCTTGCACTGGCCATTACGCCCACCGACAAATGGCTGATCGAGCCGCGCGTGCTCACTGTCTCCAAACGCTACAGCGGCGCCAACGAAACCAATCTGCTCGATCCCTATACCCGGGTCGATCTCTATACCGAGTACAGGATCGATCCCGTCTGGAAGGTCTTCGCGCGGGGCGAAAATATCCTGAACGAGCATTACCAGGAGGTGTTCAACTTCGGCACCACAGGTCCTGCGGTCTATGCCGGAGTTAACGCGACATGGTGAGCCAATCCGCAACGAAGCCGTCATACACCATCACGGTCGGGCTTGTCGTACTGGTCGTGCTGCTCGCCCTGGTTTCGCTTGGAACGGGGCCTGTCAGGCTTTCGCCGGTCACGGTCATCGATGCCTTGTTCGGCGGAGGCACTGGCGCGCAGCAGACGATCATTCGGGAAATTCGCCTGCCGCGCGCCATCCTCGCCTCGGCGATCGGCGCCGTGCTCGGATTGTCCGGCGCGGCGCTGCAAGGCCTGTTGCGCAATCCATTGGCGTCGCCATCGCTATTCGGCGCACCACAATCGGCGGCTTTCGGTGCGGTTCTGATGATCGCGCTGGGATGGGCGGACGTACGTTCCTATGCGCTACCGGTAGCCGGCATTGCCATGGCGTTTGTGTCGGTGTTCGTCCTGCTCAGCATCGCCGGCCGTAACGCCGGATTGCTGCTGTTGATTTTGGCGGGTTTGGCGATCTCCAGCCTCGCGGGAGCGGCAACCTCTTTGGTCATGAACCTGTCACCCAACCCGTTCGCCAACCTGGAAATTGCGTTTTGGCTGCTTGGCTCCCTAGAGGATCGCAGTTTTCGCCACGTTATGCTGGCTTTGCCGTTCATTGCGGCGGGCGCCATCCTGCTGTGGAGCCAACGCAGCGCCTTTCGCGCGCTCAGCCTTGGAGAGGAGACCGCGCAGAGCCTTGGCATCGATGTGACACGGGTGCGGCTCCTGGTCATCACCGGCGTCGCGCTGGGCGTCGGCGGCGCGGTCGCCGTCTCCGGTACCATCGGCTTCATCGGCCTTGTCGCGCCGCACTTGATGCGGCCGGTGGTCGGCTACGACCCGGCGCGATTGCTGCTGCCGAGCGCACTGACCGGGGCGGCGCTCCTCACCGCCGCCGACATTGCCGTGCGGATCATTCCCTCGAACACCGATATCAAGGTCGGCGTCCTCACCTCCATCATCGGCGTACCATTCTTTCTCTATCTGATCGTGCGTGAGCGCCGGGCATTGGCCGGAGGCGTTGCATGAACGGCGCACTTCTCAGGGTTGAGGGGCTTGGCGTGACCCTGTCCGGCCGTGCCGTGCTGAAGGACGTCTCACTGTCGTTTTCAAGCCGGCACCTCGTGGCACTGGTTGGTCCGAACGGTGCCGGCAAGACCACGCTGTTGCGGGCGCTCGCTGGATTGGTGCAGTCGACGGGTACCGTGGAGGTCGGCGGCGACCCGTTGTCGTCGCTGCCGTTGCGCGAACGCGCCAGGCGTTTTGGTTACCTCCCGCAGGGGCATGTCGTGCATTGGCCGCTGCAGGTAAGAGATATCGTCACGCTCGGGCGTTACCCGCGTGGCGCGACCGATCCGGCTCGCCTTTCACCGGAGGACGAAATTGCCGTAACTCGCGCGATGCAGGCGACCGACATCACGACGCTCGCGGCGCGTCGCGTTACCGAGCTCTCGGGCGGCGAACGTAGCCGCGTCGCGCTCGCCAGGGTGCTGGCGGTCGAAGCGCCCATCCTGCTGGCAGATGAGCCGACGGCTTCCCTCGATCCGCGTTTTCAGATCGACGTGATGAAGAACCTTCGTAGCACGGCCGACGGTGGCGTTCTGGTGATCGTGGTCACCCACGATCTCGCGCTTGCCGCCCGGTTCGCCGACACCATTCTTGTGCTGTCGAACGGCCGCCTCGTCGCGCAGGGCACGCCGGAGCAGGCGTTATCCGAAGCCGTCATGGCCGATGTGTTCAAGGTGACGGCCTATCGTGCCGACTACCAGCGCGAACGCGTGATCGTGCCATGGACCGGTGTTTGAGCGATGAATTGGCTAGTCGCTCTTGGCGAAGGCAGCGGACAGGCGATGGAGAGCAGCTTCATCGGGCGGCAGGCCGAATCGAAGCAGGTCCTCATGTCGTTCAAAGCAGCGGCACCAGATATGTTGTCGGGCCAACGTAGCGTGCCTTTTCAGAGCATCCCGATGACGCGCAAGACGGAACAGCGACGTACCGCCCGCGACTTCGAAGCCGGCCTTCACCAGGACATCATCGAGTCTGTTCGCCTGGCGCTTCAACCTGTCGCGCGTGCCCTCGGCCCATTGCCGATCGGCAAGCGCAAGCGCCCCGATATGCAATGCCGGACCGGAGCAAGACCACGGCCCCAGCGCGGCGACGATGCGTTGCACGATGTCGGGCGCGCCGACGGCGAAGCCGAGCCGCAATCCGGCAAGGCCGTAGAACTTGCCGAACGAGCGCAGGATCACAATCGGCAGTCCTTTGCAAACTGCGACGGCGCTGACGCTGGGTTCAACGTCGGCAAACGCCTCGTCCAGAACGAGCCAGCCTCCACGATCGCCCAGCCGGGCAGCGAGCTGGACAATCGCGTCGGGGCTGACGACACGTCCATCGGGATTGTTCGGATTCACGATGACGGCGTGGCGCACGCCTTCGGGCAGCTTGCCGGGATCATCCCATGCGACGACCTCCTGCCCTGCCAGCTGCCACGTCAACGCATGCTCGCCATAGGTCGGTCCCATGATCGCAACCGGTCCCGGGGCGGCCAGCCTTGGCACCCATTGGATCAGCGCCTGCGTCCCCGGGGCGATTGCGATCCCGACCCCGCCGGGCACCCGATAGGCTGTGCGGGCGACCGCGATGAGGTGGTCCTGGTCGGCCCGCGAGGGCAAGCGTTGCCAAACAGCGGGTGGCAGGTCAGCCGGTATCGGCCATGGCCACGGGTTGATCCCCGTCGACAGATCGAGCCATTGCTGCGGCGTGCCACCATGGCGCGCTATCGCCTCCGTGAGATCGCCTCCATGTACTATCGACAACAAATGCCAATGCCTCGATCAACGCGCGCAACGATTTGCAACGTGCTCCTCGCGGTGACGATGTTTATGGCAATCAGCTCACAAAATAAAGCTGCTGCCGCCGAACTTCCCCGCATCGCCTCAATCAACCTTTGTACCGATCAATTGCTGGTGGCGCTCGCCGACCCTGCGCAAATTCTCGGTCTCAGCCCCTATGCGCGCGATCCCGTTCGCTCCTGGGACGCCGCCAAGGCCGCGCAATTTCCTCCCTTATCGGGCGGTGCGGAGGATGTGCTGGTTTTGAACCCGGATGTCGTGGTGTCCGGCCGCTTCACCAAGCGCGCCACGCGCGAATTACTGAAGGAGAAAGGCTTTCGCGTCGTCGAATTCGATGTGGCCCGCTCCCTTGACGATGTGAAGAAGCATATCCGCCAGATGGGAGAGCTGGTGCGACATCCGGATCGGGCGGCGCGCGAGATCGGCAGGCTCGATGCGGCGGTCGCCCATGTCCGGGAGGTCGCATCGCGCAAATCCTACCGGGTGCTGGCGGTGTCGAGACGCGGTTGGGTCGCCGGCAGCGACAGCTTGACCACTTCACTGCTCAGGACCGCTGGCCTGAATAACGCCGCGGGCGAGCTCGGCAACAAAACGGGAGGCCTCGCCTCGCTGGAGGCCATCGTCAGCTTGAGGCCGGACTTTCTCCTGGTTTCCAGCAGCAGCGATTTGGCCCAGGACGAAGGTGGAGCGTTCCTGCTCCATCCCGCGCTCGAGCGTTTCTATCCCGCGACGAAACGTATTGTGATCCCGGAAAAGCTGACCGTTTGCGGCGGGCTTACATTGATTGATGCGCTGGAACGCCTCGCCTCCGAGCTCGAGCGCGTGACCCGCTAATGCTGATCTGGGGTGATACGCTCCTCGTCGTCATCGCAGCCCTGGCGTTCGATGCCGTCATCGGCGATCCCGATTGGCTGTGGCGGCGGTTGCCGCATCCGGTAACGTGGTTCGGGGCCCTCATCGCCCTGCTGGACCGTCTGCTCAATCGCGACGCCTGGCCGCCATTGCTGCGCAGGATTGCCGGCATTGCCACCATCGCCGTGCTGGTCGCAATTGCCAGTATTGCCGGCTTTTTCCTCACCGAGATAACGCGGTACGTCACGGGCGGAAACGTGATACTTGCCCTCGTCGCATCGGTCTTCATCGCGCAGCGCAGCCTCTACCAGCACGTCAGCCGGGTACGCATGGCTTTCGCATCCGACGGGCTCACTGGCGCCCGCGTCGCGGTTTCTATGATCGTGGGACGAGATCCCGATCAACTCGATGAAGCCGCGGTAAGCCGCGCGGCGATTGAATCGGCCGCCGAGAACTTTTCGGACGGCATCGTCGCGCCGGTATTCTGGCTGGCACTGTTGGGGCTGCCCGGGCTGCTCGCCTACAAGGCCATCAACACGGCGGATTCGATGATCGGCCATCGCTCGGAGCGCTACCGGTGGTTCGGCTGGGCGGCGGCGCGGCTCGACGACCTCGTCAATCTCGTTCCCGCCAGGTTGTCCGGGCCGTTGATCGCCGTCGTTGCCCCGATAGCGAACGGATCGGTCGGGACGTCCTTCCGGGTGATGATCCGGGATGCGGCCCGTCACCGGTCGCCGAATGCCGGCTGGCCGGAAAGCGCGATGGCCGGCGCCCTCGGGATCGCGCTCGCCGGGCCGCGCCGCTACGCCGAAGGTCTCGTCAACGACCCCTTTCTCAACGCCGGTGCGCGCGAGGCGGCCACGCCTGACGATATCGGGCGCGCGCTGAAATTGTTCGTCGCCGCCTGCCTGCTGCAGGCGGCGATCTATGCCGCGCTCGCGCTGCTGCTCTGACGGCTATGGGCAATCTTCAGGATCTGATCGATGTCCAGATGCATTTCCAGATGATCGGCCAGGGCGTCAAGCGCCGCTTCGATCTGCGCCTCATAGGCGATGCTTGACGCGATCCCCAGATCAGCCAGCCACTTCTTGCGAAAGGCGTCGCCGGTAAACAGGCCGTGGACGTAGGTCCCCTCCACCCGCCTGTCAGCGGATATTGCGCCATCCGGCCGGCCGTCGATCATGATCATCGGCCGTTCGCAGTCACGGCCTTCGCTGCGCCCGAGATGGATTTCGTAGCCCTCAACATCCGCGCCGGTGGCACAATGGGTGCCCCGCACAAGCGTGGTCGACTTGTCGGCACTCATCACGGTCGCGATATCGAGCAAACCGAGGCCCTCGATAATGCCGGGCGCGCCGTCGACGCCCTGGGGGTCGGCAATGGTCTTGCCGAGCATTTGATAGCCGCCGCACAGGCCGAGCACGCGACCACCGCGACGGACATGCGCCTTGATGTCGATGTCCCACCCCTGCGCGCGCAGAAACGCGAGGTCCCCGATCGTCGACTTGCTGCCGGGCAGGATGATCACGTCGGCATTGCCGGGGATCGCTTCGCCTGGCCGGACGAAGATCAGCTTCACCCCGGGCTCCATGCCCAAGGGATCAAGGTCGTCAAAATTGGCAATTCTGGCGAGTACCGGCACCGCGATAACGCGCGTGGACGACGATGCATGCGCACGGTCGAGATCGACGGCGTCTTCGGCCGGTAACCAGGCCGCCTGCGGCAACCATGGTACGACGCCGAGCGATGGCCAGCCGGTCAGGCGCGTCACCGCGACGAGACCTTGATCGAACAGACTTACATCGCCGCGGAACTTGTTGATGATGAAACCGCGGACACGCGCCCGCTCCTCGGGCTCGAGCACGAGATGCGTGCCGGCGAGGCTTGCGATCACACCACCACGATCGATATCGCCGACGAGTACCACGGGAACGTTGGCTGCCGACGCGAATCCCATATTGGCGATGTCGCCGGGGCGAAGGTTGATCTCCGCGGGGCTGCCGGCGCCTTCCACCAGAACAAGGTCGGCGTGATCGGCGAGAAGCGAGAAGCTCTCCAGCACCGCAGGCAGCAGTGCCGCCTTTTTGTCGAGGAAGTTCTTCGCGCGAAGCGTCCCCCAGCGCTTTCCTTGAACGATGATTTGGGCACCGGTATCGGTCTCCGGCTTCAGAAGCACCGGGTTCATATGCACGCTCGGCGGCATCCGCGCGGCGCGGGCCTGCACTGCCTGCGCCCGCCCGATCTCGCCACCATCCACCGTAACAGCGGCATTGTTTGACATATTCTGCGGCTTGAACGGCGCCACCTTCAGGCCACGCCGTACCAGCGCCCGCGCCAGACCGGCCACAATCGTCGACTTTCCGGCATTGGAGCCGGTTGCCTGGATCATCAACGCGGGTGTGCGCGTGTTCATCAGAACTCGATACCTCTCTGGCCTTTGATCCCGGCGCGAAATGGATGCTTGACCAGCGTCATTTCGGTGACGAGGTCGGCCATCTCGATCAGCGCCGGCTTGGCGTTGCGGCCGGTGATGACGACGTGCTTGTCCGCCGGCTTCTCGTCGCGGAGGAATTTCAGGACCGCTTCGAGATCGAGATAGTCATAACGCAGCACAATGTTGAGCTCGTCCAGCAATACCAGGCGATGGCGGTCGTCACGGATCATCTCCTTGGCGCGCTCCCAGCCGGCGGAGGCGGCCGCGATGTCCCGCTCGCGATCCTGTGTGAGCCAGGTGAAGCCCTCTCCCATGATGTGGAGCGTCACCAGGTCAGGGAACGTCCTCAGAAGCTGCGCTTCGCCGGTGTTCCACTCCGGCGATTTGGTGAACTGTACGATGCCCACGGGAAAGCCGTAGCCGATATGGCGAAAGACCATACCCAGCGCCGCCGAGGTTTTTCCTTTTCCTGCGCCGGTATGGACGATCAGCAAGCCCTTTTCGCCGGTCTTGGTCGCCATGATCTTGTCGCGCGCTGCCTTGTGCTTCTGTGCCTTCTCCTTGTGGCGCGCGTTCTCGGCATCGTGGTCGTTCGGCACATTTGAAGGGTCGTTCATGCGATTTCCCGTTGCTGGTTCGGCAGAAGCTCTGCAATCAGATCACGCGCGCGATTGGAACGCGGCGTCCACAGCCCGCGGCGGATCGCCTCGGCAAAGCGCGAGGCGGTTTCACGCAAGGCTGCAGGATTGGCACCGCGCATGAATTCGCGGACGCCCTCGTCCTCGAGGTAAGACGCGAACAATTGATCGAAATGATGATTGGCGACGGCGTCAGTCGAAGCGGCGAAGCCAAACAGATAGTCCACGGTAGCGGCGATTTCGAAGGCGCCCTTGTAGCCGTGTCGCATCACACCGCGAATCCATTTCGGATTGGCGGCGCGGCCACGCACCACGCGGGAGATTTCGTGGGACAACGGCCGCGCCAGCGGCGCCTCGGGTCGAGACGTATCGATATGCGCGATGCGTGGTGCGGCGCCGCGCAGGGTCTGCACGGTGGCCGCGAGGCCTCCCATGAACTGGTAATAGTCGTCGGAGTCGAGAATATCATGTTCGCGATTATCTTGCGCTTGCGCGATGAGGTCGGTGTCCTTGAGCCTATCAGCGAAATCGTCGCGCGCGGCTTCACCCTCGGTCCCACTGCTGTAGGCGTAGCCACCCCAGGAGAGATAGACGTTGGCGATGTCGGATCGCGTGTCCCAACCGCCCTCGTCCATCAGCGCCTGCAATCCTGCGCCATAGGCGCCGGGCTTTGAGCCGAAGACGCGGTAGCCCGCTTGCCGCTCAGCGGCGGCACCGTCGAGGCCGGCGGCTTCGAGCGCAAGCTTTTTTGCGCGAACATTCGCGGCGATTGGATTTGCCTCGGCCGGCTCGTCCAGCACAGAAATCGCCCGGATGGCCGACCCAATGATGTCCATCTGCGTCGGAAACGCGTCGCGGAACAGGCCCGACACGCGGAAGGTGACATCGACGCGCGGACGCTTCAGCTCCGACAGCGGCGTGATCGCAAAACCGGTCACCCGGCCGGAGGTCTCCTCCCATAGCGGGCGGGCGCCGATCAGCGCCAGCGCCTGGGCGACGTCGTCGCCGCCGGTGCGCATATTCGAGGTACCCCAGGCCGATAATGCGATCGAACGCGGCCACTCGCCGGCTTCCTGCCAATAGGATTCGACTAGCCGCTCGGCGGAAAGCCGGCCGATGCGCCATGCCGACGGCGTCGGCACCGCACGAACGTCAACAGCAAAGAAATTTCGACCGGTCGGCAACACATCGGGCCGCCCACGCGTCGGAGCGCCGGAAGGACCGGGCCGAATGAAACGGCCATCGAGCCCGGCAAGGAGTGCCGCCATCTCGGCATCCCCGGAGCGGTCAATGGCCGGACGCAAGGCAGCATCGATCCAGTCCAACACCGCACGCGTGGCCGTCCATGCAGGACCGACGTCGCGCTCGCCGGCGACCAGGGCCAGCACCAGCGCTTCGATGCGCTCCACCGTGTCGCCAGCCGTACGCCATGGACCATTCCCAAACCCGGCGAGTACCTTCGGGCGCGCGCCGGCATATTCATCGGCCAGATTGCGCGTCAGTGGATCGAAATCGCCGAGACCGAGATCGGTAGCCAGTGCGCGGTGCAGCGAGGCATCCTGCATCTTCAAATCCGAGCGCGGCAGCCGGGCAATCGATACCAGGAGGTCGTTACGTTGCGATCCTGAGGGCGCGCGACCGAACACGTGCAGGCCATCGCGGATCTGCATCTCCTTGAGGTCGCACAAATGCGCATCGAGCGCACGCAGCGCCTCCGCCGTCGGGGTGTCCCGGGTGACATTGACGTCGGCATCCAGCCGTTGAGCCCGCGCCAGCGACAGGATGTCCTCGGCAATGGCATCGGCGCGCTTGGGATCGAGATCGGCGGCAAGCGTGAATTCATCGACCAGCGCCTCCAGCCGCGCCAGATCATCGTGCAACTCGGCGCGCGTCATCGGCGGCGTCAGGTGATCGACGATCACGGCGCCGGCACGGCGCTTGGCCTGGATACCTTCGCCGGGGTCGTTGACGATGAACGGATAGAGATGCGGCAACCGACCCAGCACGGATTCTGGCAGGCAATCCTGCGACAGGCCAGTGCTCTTGCCCGGAAGCCATTCAAGATTGCCATGCTTGCCGAGATGAACGACCGCGTGCGCGTCGAATTCCCGCCTGATCCACAAGTAGAACGCGAGATAGTGATGCGGCGGCGCCAGATCCGGATCGTGATAGCTGCTTTTCGGATCGATATTGTAACCGCGCGCGGGCTGAACACCGACTATGATATTGCCGAACCGATGCAGGCCAAGGCGAAACGCATCATCGACGACATGCGGGTCCCGTTCGGCGCGGCCCCATCGCCCCTCAACCGCGCCCCTGACAGTGTCCGGCAACACCGCCAAGGCCGCGTAATAGTCCGCCAGCGACCATGTCACGCCGTTCGTGCGCGTGGCGCGCTGCTCGAGCGCATTGGTTGGACCCTGCTGCAGCAGCTGCATCATGGTTTCAGCGTCGACAGGCGCTTCCGCGGTATCGTACCCTGCCCTTTCCAAAGCCTTGAGAACGTCGATCAGGCTTTGCGGCGTATCCAGGCCGACGCCGTTGGCCAGCCGGCCGTCGCGGTTCGGATAGTTGGCAAGAATTAGCGCTACCCGGCGTTCGGCCACAGCTTCTCGGCGCAGCCGCACCCAGGCCAGCGCCAGATCGGCCGTCGCATCGACCCGATCCGGGGCCGGACGAAACGTCGTCGGCGCAAATTCGCCTATGCTGTCACTGCGTTCCTTGAAAGCGATGACGTTCGCGAAGATGCGGCCATCGACTTCGGGCAACACGACATGCATGGCGAGATCCCGTGGCGCCAGGCCCCGCGTCGAAGCCTCCCAGGCGGCCCGGGATATGCCGGCCTGCGCCACCTGCAGGATCGGGCAACCTGACGCCGCCAGCACGCCGGCATCGTCGTTCGTGGTCGCCGTCGCAAACGCCGTCGCATTGATGATGATGTCAGGCGGATAGGCCGCCAGTACCGTCTGCAAAAATGCTGCCGACCGTCCGTCTTTCAGGCTGGTGACGAACAGGCAGACCGTATTGAGCCCGCGCGCATTGAGCGCCTCGCGCAGCATGTCGATGCCGGCGGTGTCGCCACCGGCCACCAGCGCGCGATAGAACACGATGATTGCATTGGGGCGGTCGGAACGTGGCGGCTCACCGCCCCAAAATCCCGCTGGTGGCATCGGCCGCGCCTGCACCGGTGCCTCACCTCGGCCGATCAGGTGCGCCGCAAAGCGAAGCGCGAGTTGGGCATTTTCGACGCCGCCTTCGGTGCAGTAACGCCACAGCGCGTGTGTGCTATCGCGATCCAGCGTTCCGCGCGCGGCCAGCGAGGCATTCCAATCCAGCTCGCCGGGAATACAGGCGAACAGCGAACCTCGACGTAATGCATCGCTCCGCAGGCTTTCAACGCCGTGCGGCCAGTAGCTTTCGCCCCCCAGCATGCGCAGCACGACGATTTTTGCTTCCCTCAGCGTACGCTCGACAAAGGCGTCCACCGATGCTGGGTGACCCAGCGCCAACAGATTGGTCAGCCGCACCGTCGGAAAGCCGTCCGGCATCGCTGCATGGGCGATGCCAAATGCGGCGAGATCGCTGTCCGCCGCAGACAACACGACGATATCGGCGGTAGCCTGTCCGAGATCGCGCGCGACATCGCCATCGTCGATGCCGCCTGAGGTGTCGAGCTTGAGATGCATCTGGCTCTCGCGGACTACTCCACCAACGCCCGCCGCACGGCGGTCCCGTCAAATCCCTTGAGCCCGATCACGACGAGACGCTCGGCCTGCTTCGCGTCCGGTCGGCCGAACACCAGATCGACACGGCTCCCGACAGCCTGCACCACCACGGGCGCGACCTTGTCCGAGACCCGCGCATGGCCCTTGACGCGCAACACGCCTTCGAGACCGAGCGCGTCGCTGATCCGACCACGCACCTCGTCGACGCTGAGGGCGACCGACGGCTTGACGACGATGCTGTCGAAATCATCGTGATCGTGTTCTTCATCCTCGCCGTGATGGCCGGCGCGGGGCGCCATGTCCTCCTCGGCCCCGGCGTTCATTCCGATCAACACCGCGGGTGCCAATGTGCCGGTCGAACGCACGACATTGACTCCCGGGCGGAGCGCAGCCTTCAACCGTGTTTCAATATCGGCAAGCGCCACTGATGACACCAGGTCGCTCTTCGAGAGCACGACAAGATCGGCACAAGCCAGTTGATCTTCAAACACCTCCTCGATCGGGTCGTCATGATCGATCGAGTCATCCGCGGCGCGCTGGTCTGCGACCGCGTCCTCATCGAGCGCAACCCGACCTTCCGACAGCGCCAGCGCATCGACGACGGTAACGACACCGTCAACCGTGGCGCGCGTTTTCACCGCCGGCCATGCGAATGCCTTCAGCAAGGGTTGCGGCAACGCCAGCCCTGAAGTCTCGATGACAATGGCATCGAGCGGCTTGTCGCGCCCCAACAGCAGCTCCATTGTCGGAATGAAGTCATCCGCCACCGTGCAGCAGATGCAGCCATTGGTAAGTTCGATGACGTCACCCGGCGCGCAGGCGTTCGCTGCGCATTCTTCCACGAGGCCGCCGTCGAAACCAGCGTCGCCGAATTCATTGACGACGACGGCGATGCGGCGTCCATCCGCCTGGGTCAGCAGCGAGCGCAGCAAGGTGGTCTTGCCAGCGCCAAGAAACCCAGTCAGCACCGTAACCGGAACACGCGACATATTCATTCTCCTTGAGATTAGCGCTTGAGCCAGAGCGGAAGTCCGGCTGCCATGAACACAACTTGCGGAACGGTTGCGGCGACCACCTGGTTCAGTCGCCCCTGCGCATCGCGAAACGCGCGGCCGAGCGGTGTTTCCGGCACCAGCCCAAGACCGACTTCGTTCGAGACAAGAACGACGGGATGCTTTGCGACGTCCAGAAATTGCGTCAAACGGCGGGCTTCGACGTCTCGATCGCGCCCGGCGAACATTAGATTCGACAGCCACAAGGTGAGACAGTCCACCAGCACGACGCGATTGCGGCCGGCTTCGCGCGTCAACGCGTCGACCAGCGCCAGCGGCTCTTCAATGGTGATCCAGCCCTCGCCGCGCCGGGCGCGGTGCAACGCAATCCGGCTCTTCATCTCCTCGTCGCCGGCGGTAGCCGTCGCGATATAAACCTTCGCCAGCGTGCTGTCGCTTACAAGCGATTCCGCAAACGCAGATTTGCCGGAGCGGGCGCCACCCAGCACCAAAGTCGTCGCCAGATCCGTCATTTCGGTGCGCGTCCGTCGTCCGGTGACCAACGGATGGGAGGTACCCGTGCCACCATGCCCTTTCGCAGCACCTCTGCACGTTCCCGCCAGGGGACCAGACCGAAATCGGATTTTTGGTAGGATTGCACGAAGGATACCAGCGCCGCAGTGCCGCTTTCGGTCTGCAGATCGCCAAACAAGAATGTGTATCCGTCGGGACTCGTGACCGCCACCGTCGCCGGGCGCTTGCAAACGCTGAGGCATTGCACCGGGCGGACGGCAACGTTGGCGCCGTCTTTTCCGATCGCAGCCTGCACAGCCGCGTACATCTCCGGGCCGACCACAGCACCGCCGTCCGCAGTCTTGCAGGTAATGCAAACACTCACGACGACGGGCCTGTCAGGCAGGTTGGCCTGCGGCTGTTCGATCAAGGCTTGACCAGCGGGTTGAGTAGCGCTGTCGCGATCCATCATTTGCTCGTATCATGGCCTTGCGGCCGCGAGCTTTGTTGGGTCGCGCGCGACGGCAAACGGCGCCGTCGGGCTCGCTCCCGTCCGGTGCACCCCGCCCAGACGCCTCCAAAGCACAGTTCGTGATGGCAGGTCTCCTGGCTCGCGAGTCACTGCCCGTAGCCGCCTTCCCGGGAAATCCCAGTGGCACCGGCGCGGGCTCGTCGCTTACAGTTGCGGGGGCAGCGCCGGCGTTGAGGTTATCGCACCGGCTTCCCTTTTCACCTTCCTGGCGGAAGGACCATCGCCGATGACGCTAACCGCCGAAGATGCTCCGGTCAACGGCGGTTGACCGATCAGCCGAGTTGCGTCAGGTACCGCATTGACAAGAAAGAACCTGATGTCCATGCCACCGCTGAAACTTTCCAAAGTAAAATCAAGTACTTGCGGATGTGTTTCGCGGACGGATCGATCGCAAGGCGAAGCCGCCGCGATCGTTGGGGCAAATCGAGGATCTCGCTGTGCAACTCGGCACGACATCGAGGAGATTGGATCTGTGACCTTGGCGCAGGCATATTCGTCCGTCGCAAGCAGCGTCGCGCACGTGATTTTGCGCTCGGCAACCGGCGCGTAGAATGATAGCTGCCCCTCCCCCACGCGGTCTCATGATTGCTGCTCCCCGATCCGGCAGCGGCAAAACTACTTTGACGATCGGACTTCTTCGGGCTTACCGAAGACGTGGAATTCGCGTGGCCGGCGCCAAATGCGGGCCGGACTATATCGATGCGGCCTTTCATGGTGCCGCTTGCGGCCAGCCTGGCGTCAATCTCGATAGCTGGGCGATGAAACCTGGTCTGATCGCACAGCTTGCAGCCGAAGCTGCGAAGGACAGCGATCTGCTGATCTGCGAAGCGTCCATGGGCTTGTTCGATGGCGTTCCCGTTCAACCCGGTCGCAGCGGCTCATCCGCGGACGTGGCCTCTGCGCTCGGCCTTCCCGTGGTGCTGGTGCTCGATGTCAGTGCGCAATCGCAATCTGCGGGCGCCATCGCGAAGGGCTTTATGACCTTTGATGAACGGGTGAAGATCGCGGGCATCGTTCTGAACCGCGTTGCCAGTGAAAGGCATCTTCGGCTGGTAAGCGATGGAATTTCCAGACTTGCAATTCCCATCCTGGGCAGCCTGCCAAAATCCAACGGCATGGCGCTGCCGGAGCGCCATTTGGGTTTGGTACAGGCCGCTGAAACGCCGGAGCTGGAAAGCAAACTGGACGCAATGGCGGAGTTCGTGGCGCAACACGTGCAGATGGACGCCCTCTTCGGATGCGCGGAAGCATTTCTTGCCTCGCAGGCGGGCCCACACGCAACAGCACTGCAGCCACCGGGACAGCGCATCGCGATCGCTCACGACAAGGCGTTTTCTTTTACATATCGTCATATCCTGGATGGCTGGCGCAACAGCGGCGCGGAAATACGAACATTCTCTCCGCTTGCTGATGAGCCTCCGCCAGCTGACTGCGATATTTGCTGGCTGCCGGGCGGATATCCGGAGCTTCACGCCGCGCAAATTGCCTCGGCGAGCCGTTTTCTCGAGGGGCTGCGACATTTCGCGGCGATCAAGCCCGTTCATGGCGAATGCGGCGGCTACATGATCCTGGGTGAGACCCTGACCGACGCGGCGGGAAAGACCTATCCGATGGCCGGACTTCTCGGCGTTCAAACGAGCTTTTTCAAACCGAAAATGCATCTCGGTTACAGGCAAGCGCGCCTTGCAGCCTCCGGGTGCCTCGGTCCCCTCGGAAAGACGCTGAAGGGACACGAATTCCACTATGCGGAGATCACGGCTCATGGCTCGGACGAGCCGTTCGCCTTTGTCACCGACGCTTACGGCAGCGATTTCGCGCCCACGGGAAGCCGCCGTGGCCGCGTGACCGGCAGCTTCTTTCACATCATCGCGGAAACCTGATGCCCGACCCCGACCAGCAAAGCACGGCAAGCCGCGAGCCGCTCGCCGGTTCAAACCTTTCGACGTCGACGCCGCCGGTTTTCGATGAACGATTCCGGGCACAATTTGCGCAGCTTGTCGCGTGGCGTCGCGACGTGAGACGCTTCCGCGCTGACACGGTCAAGGCAGAGACGATCGATGCCTTGCTGGATCTCGTGCAACTTGCACCCTCCGTCGGCAACAGCCAGCCCTGGAGATGGGTGAACGTCGAAAGCAAAGACGCAAGAGACAAAATCCGAGAGGACTTCGCGCGTTGCAACGCGGAGGCGCTTGCTTCCTATGAAGCGGACCGCGCAATCGCTTACGCACGGCTTAAACTGGAAGGGCTGCAGCTTGCGCCCGTGCAGTTTGCCGTGTTCTGCGATCAGAGCACAAATCAAGGGGCCAATCTCGGGCGCCGTACCATGCCGCTGACGCTCGAATATTCGGTCGCCGCCATGCTCGCGACGTTCTGGCTTGCGGCTCGGTCTGTTGGGCTTGGCGTAGGCTGGGTTTCAATCCTTGACCCGGCGCATGTTGCAAAAGTCCTGCAGGTTCCCGAGAACTGGAAATTCATGGCCTACCTGTGTGTCGGGNTGGCCGCAGGAAGAACACATCGATCCAGAACTCGTCAGGCATGGCTGGCAGGNATCGCACGGCCGCGGGACGGGCCGTCATTACACGATGAAAGGGTAATCGCGACCGTAGCGACCTTCAATTTACACCGTCAAAAGCGAATCTCTGCATTAAGACGGAGCCTGCCGCAGCTTCCTCCAACTGCGGCAAAATGCGTCGGCAATCGCGAATCTCGATGTTGCATGATACGCTCGACTCCACGGCGGCGGAATTGTTGAACGCTGCCGAAGGCCGGACTCAGCCGCTTCGCGGATGGCGAGGGCTAGCATGCACTTCAAGTTGGCTATCCTGACGGTGCTGGCTCAACGCCCCGACGGGCGTGCGACACTCGAGGAAGTCACGCGCGAAGTTGCAATCCTTGTCGCGAACGAAGATCAGGCCCAAGCGACGGAAGAGCTCTCGCCGCTTGGCGATATCGACATCGTTCAGTCCGGTCTGGTGGTCCTGGAAAGTCAGGAACTACAAATCACTGATGCCGGCCGTTCGCTTTTGAGCGCGCTGGAAGCCGGTAACGCGCCTTGCATTCCCGATCGCGCCGCGGACGCACCTGCTTTTCTGACGCGGAGTTCCGGCTTCGGGTTCCGACCACCTACGCGAGACACTTCACGCCGCATCCTCAAGGCAATCGCCGCAAGGCTCGAGCGGCTGGGCGGCATCTGGCGCGGTCATCTGGTGCGGGATGCACCGGGTACAACGGCTCGGCGCAGAGCCGCGGGGATTGGCGGCGGAACCTTTGCGCTCCTGACCCTGCTCGTCATCACGATCTGCGCCGGCGCCGTGGTGGCACTCACGCAGATCAAATCCCTGAAAGCCGAGATTGCCTCGCTGCAACGCGAATTGCTTTCCTCAAGGGAACGGCTGGCAAAGTTTGATCAGGCGGAGAAAGCCAGGGAGGCGGAGATCAAGGCCGCCGCCGACAAGGGCAAAGCCTTGTTGCAAAGTCTGCCACAACAGGCGCCGCTCACGTTTTCGCGCGAGGAAGTTCAGTTGATCCGTGAATACATCAAGCCGGCGCCATATGCGGGCCAGGCGACACCGGCCATCAACGTCGGCGATCCCGTCGCGGGAGGAACAATCCCTCTGCCATCATCGCTAACGGAAAAGGTGCCCAAATTAGTCGGCGCTCGATTCGCCATCCGAAACGGGGCGATCATCATCGTTAAGCGAGACAGTCAAAAGGCCGATGCGGTATTGCCGCCGTATTAGATCGTCTGGTCTTCTAAAAAAGACAGGTCGGCTTTATGGCTGATTATTCGGCGGCCTTTCGATGAACCGTCGGCTGCCATTGAGAAGCTCAAGGTTATTGGCAATGACCGGGTTGGTCGGATCGAGCGAATAAGCCTTCTCGAACTTTCGCCGCGCCGCATTCAGATTGCCGCGCAGCATGTACGAATATCCCTGATCATTGAGAACTTGAACGGTTTCGCCCCCCAGCCGGATCGCCTGCGCATAGGCCTGATCGGCGAGATCAAAGCGACGTATCCGATCATAGCTCGCCGCGAGCCCGATCCAGGCCGTGACGTCCTTCGGCGATTTCTCGACAGCATCCCTGAAATAGCGATTAGCGATTCCGTAGGCGCCGCGATTGAAATGCTCCAGCCCCAGGCGCACGGGCTCGTCGGAAGGATAATACTTGACGTCGGTCGGTTCCTGTACGGGGTCGCCGCCCGGCGGATCCACCGGCGCCACGATTGCGGCCTCTCTCAACGTGTAATCGCACCCGCCAAGGACTATCCCCAAGCAGCAGCAGGCCAGCACTAAAATCAGACGCCGCATAAACCTTCGTCCCCCGCGCGGTCCAGCAGACTCACTGCGCCGTTCGTAAAAAATCACTGCTAATTCTACTTACCAAAACCAAATTACCTACTCTCTGCCACCAACCGGCACTGATACTCCACCAGTCGATCCGGCGCCCAATCCTTCTATGTTGACGTTCTGGGTTGGGGCAGTCCGCACGCCCATCTGTTTCGTCGCATCGCCAATGTCGGGAAGCTGATCCACCGGCTGTTTCGTGTTGCCATAGCGCGTCACGGCGGCGCCCACGCGCCGAGCGTCGTATGCGATCCTGCGATCACCGACGTTTCGCGGCCACGGATGGATTGTATGGGTGACGGCATTGACCTGCTTGGCATCACCGGCGCTCATCGTGATGGTGTCGGAACGCTGGAAGTAGCGGTCCACCTCGTCATGACCGTACAGTCCGTAACAGCCCCCGAGCAGGATGGGTGCGAACAGAGCCAGATACCTGATGGTCATCTCTCGCTTCCTTTCTCAGTTGAGCGTTTTCACGACCGGCTGGTCTGCAGCGGGGGCCGGTACCGGAATCGTCGCGGTGACCTCTGGCGCGATGATGTGACCGTAGGGTCCCTTAAGCTCGCCACCGGAATTGACGTAGTCGTTGTAGCGCTTGCGCACTTCCATCTGGCCATTGAGGAAGAAGTCGACATCATTGGCCGGCAGCCGCGAGTCGAGCGGCGACGCCAGCGTCTGGCCTGGGGCCGCCGGCGCAACGAGGCGCGGCGTGACGATAATGACGAGATCGGTTTCCTGCTGCTGGTAGGACGAACTGCGAAACAGCGTTCCGAGCACCGGCACCGAACCGATCCAGGGCAATTGCGAGACCTCCTGCCGATTGCGAGTCTGCAGCAAACCGGCGACGGCAAAGCTCTGACCATCGCGCAATTCAACCGTGGTCCGCGCGTCGCGGCGGGTCAACGCTGGAACTGTCGTCCCCGCAATCGTCACCGCATTGGCGAAATCAAGCTCACTGACCGACGGTTCAACCCGGAGGTTGATTACGCCGCGCGAGAGAACGGTGGGCACGAAGGCCAGCTCAACGCCGAACTTCTTGTACTCGATAGAAATGGTGGGGAAACCGGCTGCACTCGTGGTTGGAATCGGCACTGGAAATTCGCCGCCTGCCAGGAAGCGCGCCGCATCGCCCGAAAGCGCGACCAAGTTCGGTTCCGCCAGCCGGCGAACCAATCCTTTGGTTTCCAATGCAGTGATCAGCAAGTCCACGGACCCGCCGCTGGCCGTTCGAACGATGCTGGTCAACAAACTTCCGAACGGGACAGGAGCTACACCGCCCGCGGTACCGAGGAGCGTTCCCACAGTTCCGAGTAGCGGAAGGCTACCGGTAGGAGAAGCACCAACAGGCGTACCGCCAGCATTGCCAAGGGGGCTTTGGACCGTATTAATACCACCAATCGGTGTTCGGCCCGCCGCAGTGTTCAAATTGCCAAGTCCCGTATTCCCGACATTGGTCCCATTGGCATTGGCAGCGTACAGGTTCACACCGAGGTTGCGGCCGGCGTCCCGATTGACCTCGAGGAAGCGCACTTCCAGCATCACCTGTTGCGGCGCCGCGACGCTCATCGCGTTGACGACGACGCCCCCTTTCGCAACGGTGCTGGTGGCGATCGCCATCGCCCGCTCCGCCGCAACCGCGTCGGTCGCGGTTCCACTCAGCACCACCTGCCCCTCGGAGGCCGAGACGCGAATTCCCCGCATGCCGGTGCTGGTCCGGATGTTCTGCTGAAGATTTCCGGTATCGATCGCGACCTCGACATCGAGGATGCCGATCTGCTTCATCGAGGAATCGAACAGGATGACGTTGGTGGTGCCGGTCTGCTTGCCTTGGATGTAGATCAGGTGATCGCTCAAGGACTTCACGTCAACGATGTCGGGCGAGCCTGCGACAATCGTTGAAAAAGGCGTATCGACCCTGAAGGTGCGCGACTTGTTGACGGTGACCTTGACGCGCTGGACATCGTTCATTTCGCTGACGAAGACGCCGCCGCCGGAACTCCGCCGCTCTGCGGCCCCCGCATGATCAGCAGAATCAAACAAGCCAAGCACAGCGGCAAGAACTATTGCGCCCGAGACGAAAAGCCTCCCTCGCGCGCCACCAAAAACGCGACCGCCCCTCATTCGATTCCCCTCGCCGCGATCCACTTCCGTCCCCGTAAATTTACGGCCTCGGCGTCCTAAAACTCTCCCCGCACACCAGGTCGTAGAGCTTACAAGCAGTTCCAATACAAATCGTTACGTTCGAATTCCTTGTCGTTACGCATACCGGTCTCGCGCGCAAACTCAGCATCGCCTCACACAGGCCAAGTGTTCGCCGCGAATGCGTCACTGAATCATCATCCCCTCATCTGCATCGTTAGCAAGAAGAGACCTCTATCCGTCTGTGCAACAACGGAGAAAACTTTTAAATGTTGCCGAGACACCACTGCTATGCCCGCTTTCGTGCATTGCGCCGCCCCTAATTTCCTACCTCTCTGCGCTCGACAACTAGCCCGCCAAACGTTCCCTGACCGACGCGGTACACATCCTTCAAGTCGGGCCAAACTCCAGCGCTTACCGCACGCACGCCAGAACGAGGCCCGATTAGAAGGGGATGGTTGTGGAGGCGCTCGGCGCATTGAGTGCTGTGCCCCATATCGGCATCAGCATGACGAAGCCGGCTTGAGAAGCTGTGACCGTCAAATTGTTGCCGCCGGACGCCACGGTCAACGTCGGCGCGAGACCGCCGCGATACAGGAACGGCGCCGCGTTCTGCTTGTCGGTAGCGGACATGGGATCGTTGGTGCAGCCGGACGGCGACTGATTTTTCACTACTTCGGGCGTGTAGCACTGAATCATGACCGCCCGGGCGCCGGCGCCCGCGAGCGTTCGCAAGGACTGCATCGTGATCGCATAGCGTCCGAGGTCGAAGATGGCGAAGATGAGTGTGAAAAGCGGCACGAAGACGAGGATAAGCTCGAAGGCCGCAGCACCTCGATTGTCGAGCTTTCTCATCATTGCACCAAAACGACGACTTGCGTGTAAGGGACGGTGGCCGGATTACATCCATCCGTGCTCAGGAAGCCACCACCGCCCATGGTGAGTGTTTTGGCGATCACTTGTGAACAGGTCGTATTGGCGCTTTGAGTCGATCCGTTGAACGTAACGTCGACGTGCGGGAAATACATCGCACCACCTAGTTTAACCGTACCGCCATTGATTGTAACTTGATTGCTGCTCTTGTTCGGTGCCTGATCATCAATCAGGACCCCGTTCAGATCAGAAGAGAAAGTGTTGGTAGAAGGCGCGGACAGATCAACTGTAGCGCCGGCAGCGATGGACATGCTCGAATCCCCGAGCAATATGAGCGTCACACCCAGACCTGTGCCCGCAGGCGGCCACGGTGTGCAAGCGGTGCATTTGACGTTACCGGCAAAAGTTATCGTTGCTTTGTAGAAAAAGTACGTTCCGGGGGCAAAATCTAAGGTGCCTCCGCCGTTCACCTTCAGGTCGCTGTAAACGCCGCCAGCGCTGTTCGGGCTCAGCGCACATGTGACGCCATTGGTAACATTGCCACCACATGGTTTTGTTGACGGGCCAGTCCTGCTGTTGAACGATTGGCTGTCCAATTTGCTAAGCGGATTGTATGCGTACGGCATAAAATAGTTGTGCGTTACGCCGGGATTGGCGCAGGTGCCGGCTGGACTGCAGCCAGTTGCACCCAAGACGGCCCATCCGCTACCGTTGAAAGTTGCTGTGCTGGCAAATTGGACACTAGCGTCCGACATTATTGGGCAACCGGTTCCGTTGTTGCTGACGTTACCCGCAATTTTAAGCGCCCCACCACCGGCGTTCGGATCTGGTCCAAGCGCCAAGGCGCAGACCTTGCTCGGCTGCTGGACCACAGCAATGGCCTGGGCGGGAATGTTGACGGTGGTCAGGCCCAGCACTGCGGCCAAGTAGGCGGGCTGTTGCTGGCTGACCCTGGCGCGAACGGCGTTGCCGCTTCCTGCAGCCGGCGTTGTGAACGCGCCCGCATAATCGCCGATATCGATCTGCACGGCCTGCGAGATTCCGCTCGGGAGGCTCACACAGTTCGAGCCCGGATAGCTGGTGTCGCCGAGGTTACAGAACGCGTTCTGCGCCGCGAATTGCTTGCCGCTAGCAGCCACTAAAGATGTATTGCAGACACCGGCAATGCTGCATGCAAGCTGCAAGGCGCCCGAGTAGGCGGCGGAGTCAGCGGCGTTCTGCGCGTGCTGCCTGGTAACGTACCACGATCCGGCCTCGGCCCCGAGCGCGACCACGCCGATGAGCGGCACGAGTGCGATGACTGTCGCGAATGCGGCTGAGCCTCGTCTGGAACGGAGCAGATTACGCATGGAAACACCTACTGGAAGCGTTCAGAGTAAGGCAACGTGTACGTACAGCTGTTCGGGCACAGCACCGACGTCAATACAATCGGGGCCAAAGTGACAGTTGTCGAAAAAGTAAAGTACTTGGGAGTCGCGGTAAGGTTGCCTGAGTTGCAGACAGTTGTTCCGCACATGACCTGGATGTTGCTGATGGTATGCCCTGCGACCGTCTTCTGAAGCCCTGATATCCAGGTTCCTGGGTTCGCAGGGTCGGTTGGATTTTTATATTGGATATACTGCCCGAACGAGCGCAGCGCCGTCCACGCGGAGATAAACCGGAAACCTGCGGCGGCTACGTCGGCGAGCGGCATGAGCAGGGAAGCCACCAAGAATATGTAAACGATTATTGTTTCAAACGCGACAGCGCCGCGCTGATCCGCGATGAACGTATCTCCAGGGCACGCCAGCCTGCCTCGACCGATACCGACCACTTCCGATCGCGGCGTCCGGGCAGTAGCGATTTGAACCATGTCTATGACAATTCGGCCACGCATAGCCGCTCACCAAACATAAGGGACCACTCGCCAACGCGATGCTTCGTAGCTGGAATACTCAGGGAAATTGCGCCGAAGCAGGTCTTCCTCGTAAAGAATTCGGCATATCTGGATGCACACATGGAGGACCAGTACGATCACCGTAACCGGTGTGAGGTATTGCAGCACGACGCCCAGGACCACGATTTCTTCTGCGAGGTAGAGCGGGTGCTTGATCCACCGATACGGACCGGTCTGCACCACCGAACGCGCCTGTGGCACCAAACTGAATGACCGACCTAGATGTCGGATGGTGACCAGCATCATGATCGTGCCGACCAGCACGCAAGCTGTCGATGCCAGGTTTGGCAGCGTTTCGTCTGTTCTGCCCAGGAAGCTGATCGACCATGGCAGATAGCTGCCGACGAACGCAGCTATTCTCGGAAGCAGGCCATCTGCATGCGCCTTTGCCGGAGCGCGCGTCATGATCAACAGCGCCAGGAGCATGTAGAAAATGCCGAGACAAAAGCCCGACAGAAGCGATGGCCAGGAATCGGCAGGCGATGCCCCAATTTTGATGGCCACGCAAAGCGCCAGCAAAAAGAACCACATGCTGCCAAACAGCCGCATGATCCGATCGTAAGAACAGTTTTTCGACAGGGCGATCGTGCTCATGGCTACTTACCGAAGCTAGCGAACGAACGAATAAGATGCAGAACGGGACTTCCTCCCATGATGATGAACATGGCTGGAAGCAGGAACAGCACCATCGGAATGGTCAGCTTGGCGCCTAACTTGTGTGCTCTTTCTTCGAGCTTGGTAATACGTTCTCGCCGCAGGTCGACAGCGATACTGCGTAGCGCCTGGCTCAACGGCGTCCCATACTGCAGGCTCTGGCTGATCATGGTGCCGAACCGGCGAAGCCCATCCGAGGTTGATGCCAAATTCTCGAATGCGTCGACGCGATTTGGCAATATCCTGAGATCATCAAGAAGTCGACGCAACACCCAGGCCATGGCGGGATTGGACTGCTTCATTTCTTCCGCCACACGTGCCAGCCCGCTCTCCATGCCCATTCCGGCTTCGCTGCACACAACCAGCAGATCGATCATATTCGGTGTGCCTAGACGAATGGCCGCATCAAAACGCCGTTTCAGCACCGACAGAATCAATCGCGGCCCCATAATTCCGATCACCACGCCAATGAGCCCGAAGACCAGCACGTCGGCAGGCCCCCTTCCCGAAAGCTGCGCCAGAAGCAGCGCAATGACCGGGAACAAGAACGTGCTGACAACTTTGATACCGATCCAGATCGGCAAGGTTCGATGATGATTGAAACCTGATGAGTGAAGGATCGTTCGTAGCTGTTCCAGATTCTCCTCGGCGTAGAAGCGCCGATACCGCGTGCCGAGCCACGAAAACCAACTGGTCATGTCTTGGAACGGCGCTGACCGGTAAGGGAGCCCCATCACGGCATTTGATACCCGCGTATCCAATGCACGGACATGTATTTCACGGATGACCAACAAGCAGGTCACCGTCCCGGCTACGACTGTGAGAGCCACCAGACTGAGGCCAAAAGTCATAGCTCTGTTTCCCGTCTGACCATCCAACTGATCACCAGGTGCCCGATAAGCACTGACGCTACCGCGTAAGCCAGGAGCTTGTTTCCAGTCGGATCAGAGAACAATAAATCAACATTTTTCGGATTGGCTGCGTATAGCAACGCGCCCGCAATCAAGGGGGAGATCGTAAGTGCTCGTGAGGAAAAGATCACTTCTCCTGCCAGCGCCTTGGCGCGAGCAGCCAGGGCAACACGCTGACTCACAGTGTCGCCCAGCGTCTGCAAGGTTTCGGCCAAGCTGCCGCCTGACTTCAACTGAACGGCAAGCGTCACCGCAAACATTGCATACTCTGCCACTTGCGTTCGCCGATAGACGGCTTCGACGGCTTCCTCCGGAGGTCTTCCCAGATTTACTTCGTTGCATACGATCGCAAACTGCCCGGCAGTTGGTTGCGGCATCTCGCGCGCGATCGTGCGAAATGCCTCGTGCACAGGCAGACCAGATCGAACCGTACTCGTCACCAGCTGGATCGCGTCGGGCAGCTGTCGAAAAAGTTGACTGGCGAAGCGACGTTGTTGCCATCCAAACAGAACTCGCACGACCACTATGGCGGCAATTGCAGCCGCGACAGACACGTAAAGGGTGGGAAATCTCAGCAGGTGATTGGCAAGGAAGATTGCCGCCACCGTGATCGCGGCGGCAACCAGCGCATACGCCGGATGCCAGGCGTGAACCATCTCGGGCCTGTAATTGGCCAAGCGATGGAGAAACAGAGACCGGGAGCCGGTCTCCGCCCGCCGAATAGATGGCAGATTGACCGGATGCGAGGCTGGTAGAGCTACCGTCAGCTGGCGCTGCATGCGTCGCTCTCGACCGTCGAGCCACAACGAATTGACCGCCGCGCACATCGCAAGCGCCAGAACAGTGACGATCACGAACTCCGGTATCATATTTGCCTCATGGCTTCGGCCCAGGCACGATCAAGCCCAAAATAGACAAGACGGCTCTTGAACTTCGGGAGGGCGTTCGTGGAACTGTAGGTGCCGGATATCCGCCCATGCACATCGTCCTCCTGGTACTCGAAGGCTGCGATGTCATTTGTGGTGATCACATCTCCTTCCAGCCCCATCACCTCGCTAATTTGGACAATGCGGCGCTGCCCATCCCGCATGCGCTCGACTTGCACGATGAGATCCAGCGCAGCGACGATCTGAGCTCGAATGGCCCGCGACGGCAGATTGACCTGTCCCATCTGCACCATGTTCTCGATGCGGGTCAGGGCATCGCGGGCGCTATTGGCATGGACCGTGGAGATCGAGCCATCATGGCCGGTATTCATTGCTTGCAGCATGTCAAATGCTTCGGCGCCGCGCACCTCACCCACGACGATCCGGTCAGGACGCATGCGCAGGGCATTCCATAGAAGATCGCGTTGCGTCACCTGCCCTGTGCCTTCGAGGCTGGGCGGCCGGGTCTCCAGGCTGATCACGTGGGGCTGCTGAAGCTGCAACTCCGCGGCATCCTCGATGGTGACGATGCGCTCGCTGTGATCGATGAATTGACTCATGGCGTTCAGCAGCGTCGTCTTGCCGGACCCGGTGCCGCCAGAGACCAGAACGTTGAGCCGAGACCGGGCGGCAATCTCCAGCAATTGTCCGATGGCTGCGGTCATTGACCCGTTTTCGATCATCCCTGCGATATCCAAACGGCGGCTTGGAAATTTTCGGATCGAAATGCAGGGGCTATGGATCGCTAGCGGCGGAAAAATGATGTTGACCCGGCTGCCGTCCGGCAAGCGGCAATCTACCATCGGACTGGATTCGTCAACACGCCTCCCAACTTGCGCAGCAATCTTCTGCGCCACCGATGCGATGTGATCATTGTCGCGGAATCGCACCGCGATTCGCTCCAGCTTGCCACTTCGCTCGACATAGATGTTACTCGGTCCGTTGATCATGATGTCGTTGATCGATTGATCGAGCAGAAGCGGACGCAGAGGCCCGTAGCCGGTCATGTCGTCCGCAATTTCATCCGCTAGCTGAAGCTGCTCGCGACCTGACAGCTCGAGCCGTTCCTCGTTGGCGATTCCATGGATGATCTCCTCAATCTGCCGCCGAAGGACATCGCGCGAAACAGTCGCGGCCACCGATGGCTCAATCAGCTCGATGACGCGCTCGCGGAGCGACGCTGATATCATGGGCCGCTGGGGTGAAGGTTCGTGCCTGGGCGCAGAAGCAGGCACGCTCTGCGTCGACGCAGGCAATGGCGTCAATGCAGGCAAACGAGCTGGCGTGTCGTCGTCGCGCCTACCAAAGGTCTTCATAATCCGAGCAGCCTCCTGAGCCGTCCCTTCCGCTCGGCGCCGAGCCCCGTGATCTCCCGTACGATCGGGGCGAGGTGACGTCGCAAACCCGATACGTGCGTGAGCGCTGGAATTCCGAGATTGACCGCCTGGGTCATCCCTTTCCCGAGATCGGGTACCACCATGTCCGGTTCTGCCCCCAAGGCCTTGACAACCGCGGCCCTGGGTAGGCCGCCGGGGCGATTGGCACGGTTGAGCAAAGTAAAGACCCGATCCTTGCCGGCAATGTTGGTGACGGCGGTGCGCAGTGCATGGGCATTGCGAAGTCCGGTCACCTCGGCTTCCAGCAGCACCAGCACGTGACGAGAAAGAGTGATCACCGGATGGATCGATGGCGGAAACGGCACCGGTACATCGACAACGATGTAATTGAACCGTTGGCGTAGCAGACCCAGCACGTGCCTCACGCCCGCCTCGGTGATGTCGAGCTGCGCATCCAGCTCTTCATCGGCGGAAATCAGGCAGACGCGCTCGTTGACTTCAATTGCGGCGCGCTCCAGGAATAACGTGTCCGCGCGCATCGGGTTTTCCAGCGCGATACGTAGACCTGGCCCGGGCTGAACACCCAACATGACAGCTGTTTCGCCGCCCTGCAGATGAAGGTCGAGCAGCGCGACCTTGGCCTTGGTGGTCTCGGCCAGCTGCAGCGCGAGATTGATGGCGATACTCGTTGCGCCGGCACCGCCCTGCGCGCCGCAGATCGAGATCACATGCCCGCCACGGTCGGTCGGCCCCGGCGCCACGTCGCCAAGCAGCTTCGGGCGCAGCTGGTCCAGCACCATGTCCCGCGTGATCGGCCTCGGCAGGTACTCGGTCAAGCCGAGGTCCATAAGCTGACGGTAGAAGGTGATCTCCCTGCTCTCACCGATCAGAGCTACCCGGACGTCGGGTGGGCAGACGCCGGCCAACCTCTCCAGTTCGGCAAATGGATCATCGATTCCGCTGATGTCCGTAACCAACGCCAATAATTCGGTGTCGGTTTCGAGCATCCGTATGGCATTACGGATCGTGCCACGCCTGATCGATACGTTGCTACCTTCGAGGCCCTTGCGCAGAGCCGCAGCACTGAGCTCGTCATTTACAAAACAGACGACTCGGTTGCGCGCTACGACAGATGTAGCTTCTTCAGGCGAACTGACGACTGCAATGTTAACGCTCATCAACGTTTCTCCAGCGACTTGCCTGCCACCATCGTCGCACCTCGGCGCGAAACTTCCGACCCATCGCAACTAAAGATGGCGTCGCCGAAGTCCGAGTCTTGTTTCCTGACTGAGTACTGCTTGGTCTGACCACCAGAATGGACGACTACCGATGCGGTCCGGCCGGCGACTGCATTCTGGCGAGCAAGTTCCGGCGACACATCGCAGCTGGAGATGGCGCCAGTGTCCGCTGTATCCCAACCATCGACTGCTGCCCGCACGGCCAGGGAGAGCGTTCCAATCTGCTTTGCGACTGTGATCTTCTTGACCTGCTCTGACGTAAGCTCCAGCGACACGGCTTGCGCTTGCTTGCCGGCCATCGAGCTGACAGCTCGCCCGCCTTGCACAATCTCCTGGTCAATCGCAATGACTCGAACGTTGCTCAGAACGGTTTCGCTCAAGGCCCGACGCGCGGGATCTGCCTTCTCGAACACGTGGGTCAGTAAGACATCAACGTGATCACCTGGCCTGATCAGGCCCGAGACGCCAGACTCCTCGTCCACCTTGATGCTGATGGCGCGGCTATCCGGTGCCAGGACGCTGGCCAGGAAACCCCGATCTCGCGGTCGCAATACGTCCTGTAAAGTGATCGGACTGCCAGCGTCGACGAACTTGCGAACCAGCGAGCCGGGAAGTCCGACCTTCGAGTCGGGCGTCTCAAGAATCGCTCCTGCTGGAACACGTTCAGGCGGCACCGAGCGAACCGTGAAATCATCTTCGCGAGCCAATGTACCTTTCGATAGCGGACGTGCCGCAACAAAATATCCGACAGTCGAAGGAGGCGTCGGCCCCTGCTCCTTAAGCTCTACTACCGGGACCGGGACCTGTTTCGGCAGGTTCATGTTATAGGCAATCAGCCCGAACGCGGTGGTTGCAAGCAACAGCACCAGGATGATCGAGAGGCGCAACGCGGACGACATGTCAAAATCCTTTGCTGAAGATGGTCCAGATACCGCCGCACGCTATGGCCACCCCGTAAGGTAGCGGTGCGCGTCGCAAATGGCGCCAGCGCTCTATCGCGTACACGCGACGTGCCATTGACGATCCCGCTGGCGCCAGGTTGGGATATGGTAGATGGCGCATCATGAGATGCACCAGGGCAAGGACGCCGCCAGTCAGCCCGGTGACGGTCAGCAACTCGATCACGCCCGTCAGCGGAAAACCGATCGCCAAGGCAGTCAGCAATTTGACGTCGCCGCCGCCAATTCCTCCGCGCGCGTATAGAACAAACAGAAGGAGAAAGAGGATCGCGGCTGCCATCAGCGACTCGGCAACTTGCATCGGGCTGGCCAATTGACCAGCGATCCCGAGGAGTGCCAGCACCAGACAAATTTTATTTCGGATCACTCGCGTCGCGACATCGATCGTCGCGACATATAGCAACAGTAGGATTTCCAGAATCGAGGCTGTGGAAGCAATCCAGTTCATGAAATGTACGCCTCAGAAAGAAGGCACTCGAAAAAGTGGGGCACACTTTCAAGAGGGGGGCACCTTGGATTGCCCCCCTCGGGCGTCAGTTGGCCGTATCAAACCGCCGCAGTGAAAGCATTGGTGATAGCGGTGATCCCGGCAGTCAGCGACTGCCCGATCGCACCACCAGCTCCAACACCGAACACCGCTGACACTGCGCCAATGATACAAACCGCCACGATGATGTACTCGAACGACACCACGCCGTCCTGGTCCGTGCGCAGACGCTTCAGGGCATCCGTGGTCTTGACGTAGTATTTCAACATTGGAGAAATCCCTTCTTTCACGATGAATTTGCAGAACCGTTGGCAGAGAATTGCCGGAGCGTTGGTAGATAAAACCCGTTGCCAACTTTTCCCAGCTTAGTATCGGGCCAAAAAGCTGTCACTTGCTGTGGCAGCGCTTTTCCGTAGTTACACGGAGCGAGCGCGCGGAAATTCCGAGGTACTCCGCCGTTTCGTTAACGATGTTGGCGGCTGCGTTGTTATCGAGGCTTCGGGGCCAGATCGAGCCGAGACGCGGACCTCTTCGCTGCAGCAGTCGTGCGGAAAAATGCTGCGCGAAAGACAATCGAAGCCGTTCAGCTGACTCAACGGGAGACCAGCTTATGGAAGGCTCGCCGCACAGTTATGTCGGTGAACTCTCGACCCGCGTTGACCCGAGACGGTCTCCGGCGGATGAAGTGTTAGAGGATAAGTTGTCTCTTATGTTGGACAAATGCCGTCGCCGCGATCATTCGTCCAGAATGTCGAGGAAGCCTTCGACCTTTCCAAGCGGCCTCTCGCGATCCTTGCTGATATAGATGACCCGATCGCCATCGCGTTGCAGGGATCTCGCCCGAGATTTGCCAAGTTTTCCCGGCAGGAATGTCGCGGCCACGGCATCCGCTCCGACATCGAGCCTTACGATTCCTCTTCGTCTGCAGTCGATCCGGAGCCTTGCTGCGGCGAAGAAATCGCTTGCCGCCGGGGGCAATCTGCCGAAGCGACGGGAGGTCTCCTCCTCGAGGTCGTCCAGTTCGTCTTCGCTTGGGCACCTGGCGGCACGGGCGTAGATTTCCAGCCGAACCGCTTCCGATTGCACGTAGCCTGCCGGCAACATGTCCGGGATCGGCAGATTAAGGTCGGGCACCCAGAGGTCGGCGGCCCTGTCGTCTGCCTTCTCCGAGGCCAGTTTCAGAAGGTGGCTGTAGAGCACCGGTCCGAACACCTGGACATGGCCCGACTGCCGCTCGGAAAGCAGGTCCCCCGCTCCCCTGAGATCCAGATCCCGCGCACTGATGGCAAAACCCGCACCTGGTCGGTTGAACTCCTCCAGAACGGCCAGCCGCTTCTCGGATCGCTCAGAGTCGGAATCGGTGAGCAAATACGCAAACGCGCGTATCCCGCCGCGTCCCACCCTTCCCCTGAGCTGATGCAGTTGCGCAAGACCGAACCTCTCGGGCCAACAGACCACGATCGTGTTTGCCCGCGGAATATCGAGACCGCTCTCCACGATGTTGGTCGCCAGCAGAACGTCTGCCCTCCCTTCGACGAAGCTCATCATTCGGTCGTCTATTTCGTCGGCGGGCAACTTGCCGTGAAGACAGACGATGCGGAGATCCGGGGCCATCGATTGAACCCGCGCCAGCATCGGATCGAGATCCTGAATACGCGGACAGATCAGGAAGCTTTGGCCATGGCGTCTTTGTTCGCGCAGCAATGCCGCGGCGATGGCGGCGTCCGAAAGCGGAGCGACCTTCGTGACGACCGGAAGTCGATGTACGGGCGGAGAGGCAATGACGCTGAGATCCCTGAAGCCGGCGAGACCCGCCGCGAGGGTCCGCGGGATCGGCGTGGCGCTCATCCAAAGGGCATGAATACTCTTGGCCAGCCCGGAAAGCTTCGCCTTCTCTGCCGCTCCAAAATGCTGCTCCTCGTCGATGATAACCAGGCCGAGGTCGGCGAACTTCACGTCCTTCGAGGCGAGAGCCTGCGTTCCAACCACGACCTTCAATTTTCCGCTCTTCAGCCCCTCCTTCACCTCTCTTGTCTGCGCGCCGGAATCGGTCCGCGACAAACTTCCGACTTCGATACCGAACGGAACGAAACGTTTGCGGAAAGTCGCGACATGCTGTCTTGCAAGGACCGTGGTCGGTACCGCGACCACGACCTGCTTCCCTGACAACACCACGGCGGCCGCAGCTCGCAACGCCACCTCGGTCTTGCCGAACCCGACATCGCCGCAAATGACCCTGTCCATGGGATGGCCCGACGCGAGGTCATCCAAAACGTCCCGAATGGCCTTCGCCTGGTCGACCGTCGTGAAATAGGGAAAACGCGCGACGAACCTCTCATAGACGGGACCCCGAGGTACGAGTTTCTGAGCTCGCCGGCGGCGTCGCTGACTGATGTGTTTGGCGAGCTGCTTGCCGGCGATCTGGATTTCGTTCTCCGCCTCGGTACGCCGGCTCCACCACGTACTTCCATCCGCCTTGTCGAGGGTCAGCTCGCCGAGCTCCGACGCGTATGGCCAGATCATCGTCAGGTCAGCGGGCGGAACGAGAACGGCGTCATCTCCCGCAAACACGAGCCTGATCATTTCGCGCGACGACCCTCCCCCCGTTGCCACGGTCTGCAGGCCGTCGAGCAGGGCCAGTCCTCGCTGCAGATGAACGATCACCGTGCCCTGCTCCGGCACATCTGCGTGGTCGAAAGCCGCACTCCAGCTCCTGGCCATGGGCTGCGGATGATGTGCCCTGCTGCCGAGCACATCGGAAGCCGTCACGACGACAAGAGGTTTCCGGCCAGGCACGACAAAACCTCTGTCGAAGTCGGCCAGAAGTGCCGCTTCACTTTTGTGTCCGGCAGTCGCCTCGTCCCAGTCCGCAAAACGCTCCGGCTTGACCCCGCTCATCCGCTCCATCACGCGCAGGTCGTCCGCCTGCGCTGCGACGAAAACCAATCGCGAGCCGGCGCGTTGCGTCTCGTCGATGAATGCACGGAGCGCCTTCCTGGGTGATGCGACCTGCGAAAAGTCCGGCGTAGGAACGAAAGATGACTTTTGCGACAACACGTTCATACGTCGGGTCGCCTTCTTCCATTCGCGCCCACCGATGTATTCGCGCTCTCTGTCCGTGCGGCCGGCCGCCTCCTCGATCGTGCCAAGCCAGCTATCAGCGTGCGCTGAAACCCCTGCATCCGCTGTCCACTTGGCTCGCCCGCAATAGTCGAATAGGGTGGAGCGCTTTCCGCGCGCATTGCCGAACGCCAGCCGCTCCGACATCGGGTCGATGAGAAGTTCCTTCGTCTCGAAAACGATGCCGTGCTCAACCGGATCGAATGCCACGATCCGGCGTATCACCCCGCTGGAATGCTCTACTCTGAACGGTCCCAGTGCGCCTGCGGGAAAAATCTCGAATGTCTTGCCGTGAAACAGCGCGCCGCCTGGATAGTCCGCCTCGTCATCGAGGTCGTATCCGAGCGCCTCGAGCCGCGCCCGAAGATCTCGTTCGGAAAACGCGGCGCCCACCTTCAAGCGAAGGATGACGCGGGACCAACTCGCCGGCACGGGCAGGCGCTCCATCACGGCCTCTGCCGTGGATATCAGCAGTATCGGCTTCTCGGGCTTGGCAAGGCGTCTCAAGACCGAGCTTCGTCGACCCGCAATTTCGTGCGACGGCTCCAACTGATCGAACGGCAGCGTATTCAGCCTCGGAAGGACCAGCACATCACACGAGGGGGCCAGGGCATGAATGACGGCACCCAGCCGCTCGGCCCTGTTCTCGCTTTCAGCCAGAAAGACGAGGCCTTTGCGACCCGACTTCCTCCACTGCGCGAGCAGATGGAGGGCCATCATGCCCAGAGGCGATGAAGAAGAGATCGCGGTCCGCGGTAGAGAAGTCTTTCGCTTCGTTGCCCTGCTGGCAACGCGCGCTTTGATGGAACGACCCACGTTGAATCCGTCATTGATTCGCGACCAGCAGAGGCTGATGGCGAGCATTACTTTGAACAGGCCTGCTCTGATATGGGAGCTATGCCTCGGGCAGCGTACATATGCGAATTTGGTTGCAGACGCACGCTTCCAATCTAATCGTCCCATAAAACATCGCCCGGGGTGCAGAGCAGCTGAGACTCGCTGAGTTTGCGTGGCTTCTTGGCGACATCATGGGCTTCCGCATGGATAAGATGCCGGGCCCGGGATCGTTCACCGTGGCGCAACCTTTTAGGCGCAATTCCACAACACCGGGCGCCCTAGGCTGCCCAGGCTTCTACGGACGTCGCACCACTCCTATAACGCCCAACTTGCGAAAGTCGACCGCCTGTTCGCCCTGCGGACTTGGGCTAGACGGAGATGTGATAACCGCCGTCCACGGCAATGTGCTGGCCGGTGATGTAAGACGCGGCATCCGAGAGCAGAAAACACACCGGCTTGACCGCCTCCTCCGGCGCCGCCCAGCGCCCCATCGGGATCCGCGCCAGAATGCCGTCGCGAAACTTATCGCCCCTGATCGTTTCGGTCATCGGGGTTTCAACGACGCCGAAGCACACCGAATTTGTCCGAACGCCGAACTTCGACCATTCCTTGGCGGTCGACATCGTCATGCCCAGCAGGCCGCTCTTGGCCGCAGCATAGTTTATCTGCCCGATGGAACCGGCTCTCCCGGCATCCGAGGAGATATTCACGATGGATCCTGGATTTTCGCGGCCGGCCTTTCCCTGCGCAAGCATGATGCGACCGATCGCCTGGGTCCACAGGAACGCTCCGGTCAGATGTACCGAGATGACCTCGCTCCATTGCTGCAAGGTCATCTTTTCGATCATCGCGGGCCGCGTGATGCCGGCATTATTGACAAGGCCGTCAATGACGCCAACACGGGCCTTAATGTCGCTCACCGTCGTCTCAGTGAACTCCGGATCAGCCACGCTGCCGACATAGGGCAGTAACTGACCATTCGTCGTCGCGGCAAATGCGTGAAGCTTGTCACCGTTAAGATCGACACCAACGACGCGCGCTCCCAGGGAAATCGCAAAATTCGCGATTGCCTGCCCGATCCCCTGGGCTGCCCCGGTAACGACAATCGTCTTCCTATCCAGCGACATCACATCTTGCATGGACCACTCTCTTCGGCATTCCTGAACCAGCTATACCCGGCATCCTATAAACTGTCGATGGAATCCAGATCTGCCATCGCCGTCGTTATTCGTTCGATCATGGTCAGCGTGGTCTCCTCCGGCTGCATGTTCGGCAGCAACGGCGAATGACACAGCGTAATCGTCCACATCAGGAGCGCGTGCACCATTTGCTCCCTGTAGTGTCGAAAGCTCTCGTCGAAATCCGGTTTGGAGCCCGTGAGTTCGGCAAACCGTTCGAGATAGCGAACCAGCAGATCCCTCTCCCACTGGCGGCGATCATCCGGCGTCAGCGCCGCTGTCACCGCGTAGGCGAAGTCCCGGGACCAATGGCCGCGTGAAAGGCACTGCCAGTCGCACAGCCCCATCTTTCCTGCGGCTGTCCGGTACCAGTTGCCGATATGCACGTCGGAATGGATCAGACCCTGCCCCTCGCCTTCGTGGACGGCGAGCGCACGCATGGCCGCCGGCCACACCTGGTCGCGTTGCGCCAACACCGTTTCGGGAATGACGTGCGAAGCGGCTTCGAATGCCTTCCGGGTGTAATGCTCCAGGTCCATCTTCTCGGCGCCGATCGTGAACCATCTCGGGTAACCGGCGACGAAGCGATATCGCGTCGCAAGCTCGCGATCGCCGTGAAAGCGCGCATGCAGCGCGGCCAGCACATCAACCATGTCATCCGCCATCTCGCGGGTGACGTAGGTCCGGTGATTGCAAAACGTCGCAGACTTCGTTGCCACGAGATCTTCCAGCAGCAGGATCGACGCAAAAGTCCTGCGGTCGAAGGCTGCGTGGTAGCCCACAGGCGCCTCGATCTGCAGCAATGGCCGAAGCTGGACGAAGAACTGGCCTTCCACCCGCGCCGTGCCGTTGAAACCGCCGATCATGCGCGTGACGACGCTCGGCAGCGACTTCGTGAAGATCGATCCCGGCAAGCCGGCCCGGCAGCCCGCTTCGTTGTAGGTGAGCAGCAGCCGGTGCCGTTCGTGCGTTCCGGCACTGGCCGGCTTGATCTCGACCTGCGTCACCATGGCGCCCGGATGCTTTTCACAAAGGACTGCCGTCAGCCATTCGGGCGTGATCGCGCGCGGCGCGCAAGGTACGTCGTCACGCTGCCACGCCTTCGGCCTGACCAGGCGCTCGAACGCAACGCGTCCACCGATTCTCAGCGCAGCCAATGCTGTCGCGCCCGATGCACCCATGTTTCCTCCTCAGCCGACGACAATAGCGGATCGCTCCGGCGAACCCCATGACCGAGAGCTGGCAGCCGCCATCGCATTTTTTAGTACACTATATTACGATATGTAGCACAGCCGGATCAGCAAGCAAGGCAAAGCTCGATCTGCCTTCTCACGCGCCGCGCTCTTGCGTCGCAACAACAAGGTCCAAAGAAACCTTGCAGCCCGCCATTTCCGTTTTATAGTATATGGTATATGTGTGTACTGATTAGATGATGCCCGCTCGCGTTGGCAACGGGTTCACGCACTCAAAAAACAACAAGGGGGAAAGCATGAAGATACCGGCACTGGTCGTCATTTCGACCTTGTTCCTCGGCGGCTCCGCCGCTGTGGTTGGCGCGGCTGAAAAGAAGTACGGCCCTGGTGTCACCGACACCGAAATCAAGATAGGTCAGACCGTGCCCTACAGCGGACCGGCATCGGCTTTTTCGAGCTATGGCCGCGTCATGACCGGCTATTTCCAGATGCTCAACGAGAAAGGCGGCATCAACGGCCGCAAGGTGAATTTGATTTCGCTCGACAATGGGTTCAGTCCGCCCAAAGCCATCGAGCAGACCCGCAAGCTGGTCGAAAGCGATGAAGTCCTCGCCGAGGTCGGCACTGTCGGCACGGTTCCCAACATCGCCGTCCAGAAGTACCTCAACCAGAACAAGGTCCCCCACATCTTCATCTCGGCGGGCGGCCGAAGGTTCAACGATCCCCAGAATTTCCCCTGGACCGTGCCGTTCTATCCGCCGTTCGAGATGGAGGGCGCCACCTTCGGGCAATTCATCGCCAAGAAGCTGCCGAACGCAAAGATCGCGGTCCTCTATCAGAACGACGATTACGGCAAGGATTATCTCACGGGCTTCAAGCGAGGGCTGGGAACCGGCGCCGCCAAGATCGTAGCCGAGGCAACCTACGAGATCAGCTATCCCACCGTCGATTCCGAGGTGATCCAGCTCAAGACCTCCGGCGCCGACACGCTGGTCTATTTCACGACGCCAAAGTTCGCCGCCCAGGCGATCAAGAAGGCCAACGAACTGAACTGGAAGCCGGCCCAGTTTCTCGCCAGTCCGGTCAATTCCGTGCAAGGCGTGCTGACCCCCGCCGGGCTGGACAATGTCCAAGGCGCCTATACGACGCAGTTCACGAAACAGGCCGGCGATCCGGCCTGGGCGCAGGATCCGGAAGTCGTCGACTATATCGCCTTCATGAAGAAGTGGGCGCCGAATGACAGCCCGAACGATTTCATCGCGCTCTCGGGTTACGTCAACGCGCAGGCCATCGCTCTCGGGCTGAAGCGCTGCGGCGACAATCTGACGCGCGAAAACCTGCTGACCCAGGCCACGACCTTCAACAAGGAGCGCGTCGGCATGCTGCTTCCGGGAATCGAGCTTACCAACACCAAGGAGAACTACGCGCCCTACCGGACGCTGCGCATGGCCGTCTTCGAGAAGACGTCATGGAAGCTGCTCGAGGAGTGATTGGAACACCGGGGGCGAGACACCAAGCGTCTCGCCCTCGATCAATCGAAGACCGCCCGCTCAACCGATCACGTCTGCGCGGCGCAATTCGTCGATGGCTGCCGGCGACAGACCTGCCTCCCGCAGGATCTCGTCGGTATGTTGCCCCGGCATCGGCGGCGGCAGGCCCGCGCTGCGCTCCTCTCCGACGAAAGTCACGGGGTGACCCACGCAGTTGAGCCGGCCGGCTGCGGCGTGATCGTACGGCATGATCAGAGGATTAGCCCTGGTGTGCGGATGCGCGAGGAGTTGAGCGATCGTATTGATCGGCGAACAGGGAATGCCGACGGCGTTGAGCGCCGTGTTCCACTGTTCGACCGTTCGCGACGCGATCGCCAGTTGCACATGGCCCAACGTTTCGGCGCGATGGACGACGCGGTCCGCATTGGTGCGAAACCTGGGATCGTCGACGATCGCGTTCAGGCCCGCTACCGCGCAGAACTTGCGCCAGAGATTATCGTTGGCTACCCCGATCATGATCGGTCCGTCGGACGCCTCGAAGGCCTGGTAGGGACAGAGCGATTCATGGCTGGAGCCGCATTTGGCGGGCTGCACGCCGCGCTCCCAGAAGGTCTGCAGATTGTAGCTCAGGAGCCCGAGCGCAGTATCGAACAGCGACACCTGTATGGCTGCGCCCTTGCCGGATTTTTCCCGTGCGAGAAGGCACGCCAGAATCCCGCTGAAGGCATGCACGCCGGTCATCTGGTCGATCGGCGAAATCGGGCTTCGGATGTAACCGCCGCCCTCATCCCCCGTCATCGACATGATGCCGCTGAAGGCCTGCAGGATCACGTCATAGCCCGGTGAATTCTTCAGGGGCCCCGACCGGCCGAACCCGGAGATGCTGCAATGGATCAGACGATCGTTCAGCGCACGCAGGCTGTCGGCGTCGATCGCCAGCCGTTCGGCGACGCCCGTGCCAAAACTCTCGATCGCGACGTCGGCCGATCGTGCAAGTTCGTGCACGAGCGAGCGTCCCTTCTCCGATTTCATGTTGATCGCAATGCTGCGCTTGTTGCGGTTGGCGCTCAGGAATACCGTGCCCAGCCCGGGCGCGGGAAAAGGTGGCCATCCGCGCGTCTCGTCGCCCTGCCCCACCGCCTCGACCTTGATCACTTCGGCGCCGAGATCACCGAGATACTCGGCGCAGAGCGGACCGGCGAGAACTTTTGAAAGATCAAGAACCCTGACGCCATCGAGCGGCTTTGCCACGATTTACCTCCCTTCGGCTGCGCGCTTCGCCTAACCAACTCCGGCGGCCAACAGGCCGCCGAGGTACGCGGGAAAGCCTTCTTTTGTTACGAGCAAATAGTCGGCGGCCCGGCGCTCGGCCTCGTCGAGCTGGGACCGCCAGCCCACCGCCACGGCTTCCGCTTCCGCGAGGCGGGCGCGTAGCAGCTCCTTGCCCCAGGTCTTCGGCTCCTCGTCAAACCAATAGCTTGCACCGGAGATCCGCCCATCGAAGACGGCATTCTGCGCCTGATCGATGCGAAATCCCGCCCGTGCGAAGGATTGAGAGAGTTCTTCGCCTCTCTCCGATTGGACCGCCAGTACGCGCGAGATCGCAGCAACAGCATCGACGACCTTGGGATTCATCCCGTTCTTTCTCAGCCGCTCGTAGTCGAGCCTTCCAAGAAACAACGTCCGGATCATGTTGCGGGGCTCGCGTCGCTGGATCAGCTTCGCAAAGATCTTCATCTCGGTCCGGATCGCGTCGTCGAAGCGTTGCGGAAATCCCTGTTTGACGCAGTCGAGAATGGCGAGCGGCGCCGGATAGTGCCCCA
>NZ_LLYB01000053.1:81721-176298 GCF_001440475.1 Bradyrhizobium lablabi
CTTTGCACGCCAGTCGGGCCGGTCCCATGGCTGCGCGGCCGGTGGGCGCGACAATACCCAGCGTTCCGCAGCCGCCACCTCCTCGCCCGGCGCCACCAAAGCGTCCGCGAGACCGGCCGCGATCGCCGCCGCCCCGCCGACCCTGGCGCCGTCGAGCAGAACCGGCAGCGCCGCCTCGACACCGATCAGGCGCGGAAGACGCTGGGTTCCTCCCCCTCCCGGCAACAATCCCACCAGCGACTCGGGCAGGCCAAACGTGCTCTGCGGCTGATCGGTGATGACCCGGTAATGCGCCGCAAGCGCGAATTCGGCGCCGCCGCCCAGCGCCAGTCCCGCGATCGCAACCGCAACGGGCTTGCCCGCGGTTTCGAGCTTGCGCAACCCTTGGCTCAGCCGGAAGAAGTGATCGAACGCAACACGGTCGCGTTCGGCGGCGGGCGCTGCCATGACCATATCGTAGGCGGTCTCCAGCTCGGCCAGATCGGCGCCGGCACAGAACGCCGAGGACTTGCCGGAGCGGATGACGACGCCCGCCACGTCGCTTTGCGGCAGCCAGTCGGCAAACCGGCCGAGTTCCTCGATCGCCGCGTTCGAGAACACGTTCATCGAGCGGCCGGGCATGTCGAAGACCAGGTGGAGGACCCCGCTCGGTGACTGTTCGGCCCGAAATTGCTTCAGCTCCGGCGTTCCAGGCATCGCTTCCTCGTCGCTTGAGTTACCGTTCGTTGGTGTACTATCGTACTTGCGTAGCGCCAGTCTTGCATTGTATATCCATCTCAGAGATGGTACACTAGCAAACTAAATCAGACAGGACGCGTTTTGACAATGATCGAGCGCACGATCTTTCGCGAAGAGCATGAAATTTTCCGGGAAACGGTCCGGCGCTTTGTCGATCGCGAGATCGTCCCCTTCCACGCCAAATGGGAAGAGGATGGCATCGTTCCGCGCGAGCTGTGGTTGAAGGCCGGGGCGGCCGGCCTGCTCTGCTGCACGGTGCCCGAGGAATATGGCGGGACGGGACTGGATTACCTCTTTGACGTCGTCGTCTTCGAGGAGTTGTGGCGGTCCGGCGCCAGCGGGCCCGGCTTTCTGATCCATACCGATCTGGTCGCGACGTATCTCCTGTCCTTCGGCACCGAGGCACAAAAGCGCAAGTGGCTGCCCAAAATGGTCTCGGGCGAAGCGATCGGATCGCTCGGCATGACCGAGCCTCATGCTGGTAGCGACCTCAAGGCGATCCGGACCCGCGCTACCCGCGACGGCGACGATTTTGTCATCAACGGCCAGAAGGTCTTCATTTCCAACGGCCAGCTTTGCGACTTCGTCGTGCTGGCGACCAAGACCGACAGCCATGCCGGGGCAAAGGGAGTTACCCTGTTCATCGTCGAGAGCGACCGGCCCGGCTTCAAGCGTGGCCGGAATCTGGAGAAGCTCGGCATGAAGGCGCAGGATACGTCGGAACTGTTCTTCGACAATGTCCGCATTCCCGGAAGCAACCTGCTGGGCAAGGAGGGCAAGGGATTTGCCCAGATGATGACCAAGCTGTCGCAGGAGCGCCTCGCCCAGGCGATCCGCTCGGCAACCGTCACCGAGACGGTGATCGACTGGACGTTGCGATATACCGCCGAGCGTAGCGCGTTCGGTCAGAAGATTGCCGATTTCCAGAACACCCAGTTCAAGCTGGCCGATCTCAGGACCAAGGCGGCCGTGGCACGCGTCTTCACCGACAAATGCATCTCGCTGTTCATGGAGGGCAAGCTCGATCCCGTGGACGCCGCGATGGCAAAGATGTTCACCTCCGAGCTCCACTGCGAGACCGTGGATGAATGCCTGCAGCTGTTCGGCGGCTGGGGATATATGTGGGAATATCCGATTGCACGAGCCTATGCGGACGCAAGGATCGTAAAAATCGCCGGAGGTTCGATCGAGATCATGAAGACGATCATCGCGCGGCAGATGTATTCGCAGCACGGATTTGCGCTGCAGAAGAACGGCGCGGTCTCGTGAGCTGAACGCCGCGCGTGTGAGCGCTGCAATGCCGGCAGCATCATATTCCGGCTTGATCGGGCCGCGCGCGCCAACAACAATGACAAACGACAAGGGAGGTTTGCGTTGAAGGGCCTAGCTGGAAAAGTAGCCGTCGTCACCGGCGGCGGACAGGGAATTGGCCGTGGGCTGACGCTGCGCCTCGCCGAGGAAGGCTGCAAGGTCGCGGTGTTCGACATCAACCCGCAAGCCGGCGAAGAAACCGCCAAGCTCGCGCCGCAGGCGGTCATCAAGACCTACGCGGTGGATGTCGGAGATGCCGCCTCCGTCGGCGAGGCCGTGGCCAAGGTGGAAGCCGAGCTCGGCCCGATCTGGCTCTTGGTCAACAATGCCGGCTGGGACCGGCCGATGCCGTTCCTGAAGACCGACAAGGACCTCTGGGACAAGATCATCCGCATCAACCTCTATGGGCCGCTCAACACCCACAAGGCGGTTGCGCCCCTGATGGCCGAACGCGGCGGCGGAAGGATCGTCAACATCGCCTCCGATGCGGCGCGGGTCGGAACCAGCGACGAAGCCGTCTACTCCGCCTGCAAGGGCGGGCTGATCTCCTTCACCAAATCGCTGGCCCGCGAGCTGGCACGCAAGAACGTTTTGCTCAACGCCATCTGCCCGGGCCCGACCAACACGCCGATGATGGCCACCGTCCTTGGCGAAGGCGAGCAAGCCGTCAAATGGAAGGACGCGATGGTCAGGGGAATCCCGCTGCGGCGGATGGGCGAGCCGGAAGACTATGGCGGGATCGTTGCCATGCTCGCCTCTGACGATGGAAAATACATCACCGGACAGACCATTTCCGTGTCCGGCGGAATGAACATGATCTAACCCGCGCGAGGAAATGCCATGACCGATCCAAAGCAGTTTACCGACGTCATCTACGAAGTTCGCGACCACGCGGCGTGGATCATCATCAACCGCCCAAAAGTCTACAACGCGTTCCGCGGACAGACGCTGGAAGAACTGATCCAGGCTTTCCATCTCGCCGCCAACGATCGGCAGGTCGCAAGCATCGTCCTGACCGGCGCCGGCGAAAAGGCGTTCTGCACCGGCGGCGATCAATCGGCGCATGAGGGCCAGTATGACGGCCGCGGTGTGGTGGGACTGCCGATCGATGAACTGCAGGGCCTGATCCGCGATGTGCCGAAGCCGGTGATCGCCCGCGTCAATGGTTTCGCGATCGGCGGCGGCAATGTGCTCGCCACGCTCTGCGACCTCACCATTGCGGCCGACACCGCCCAGTTCGGACAGGTCGGTCCGAAAGTCGGATCGGTCGACGCCGGCTGGGGTACGGCCTTTCTTGCCCGCCACGTCGGCGACAAGAAAGCCCGCGAGATCTGGTTCATCAATGATCGCTACACCGCCGAGCAGGCCCGCGAAATGGGCCTCGTCAACAAGGTGGTCCCCGCGGCGCAGCTTGACGCCGCCGTCAAGGACTGGACCGACAAGCTGGCACAGCGGTCGCCGACCGCCATCGCGCTGGCGAAACGGTCCTTCAACGCCGATTCGGACAATATCCGCGGCATCAGCAACTTCGCCCTTCACGCGGTGAAAATGTTCTATGACACTGCTGAATCAAAGGAAGGCGTCTCGGCGTTCAACGAGAAGCGCGAACCGGACTTCCACAAGTTCGTGTCCTGACGGTCGCTGACGTCGGAATCGCAAGTTGAGAGAGGGATCATGGCATCGCACAAGGTCATCATTTCCTGCGCGGTTACCGGATCGATCCACACGCCCTCGATGTCGCCGCACCTGCCGGTGACGCCTGCCGAGATCGCGGAGTCCGCGCTCGGCGCGGCGGCGGCCGGGGCCGCGATCGTTCATCTCCATGCGCGCAATCCGGTCGATGGGCGACCGGATCAATCGCCGGAGGCGTTCGAACCGTTCCTGCGCGTCATCAAGCAGAGTTCGAACGTCGTCGTGAACCTGACGACCGGCGGATCGCCCTACATGACCGTCGAGGAGCGCGTGCGGCCAGCCGCCACCTGGAAGCCGGAAGTCGCGAGCCTCAACATGGGCTCGATGAATTTCGGCCTGTTCCCGATGCTGAAGCGCTACAAGTCGTTCAAGCACGACTGGGAGCCGCAGATGCTGGAGGGCTCCCACGATCTCGTGTTCCGAAACTCGTTTAGGGATATCCGCTATGCGCTGGAGACGCTGAACGGCTCGGCCGCGCGCTACGAGCTCGAATGCTACGACACCAGCCACCTCTATAACCTGCACTATTTCTGGACCGAAGGCCTCGTCAAGGCGCCGCTGTTCATCCAGACCTGCTTCGGGCTCCTCGGCGGCATCGGCTCGCATCCGGATGACGTCATGCACATGAAGCGGACGGCCGACCGCCTGTTCGGCGACAACTATCGCTGGTCGGTTCTCGGCGCCGGCCGCGCCCAGATGCAAGTCGCTGCGATGGCGGCCTCGATGGGCGGGAACGTCCGGGTCGGGCTTGAAGACAGTCTATGGATCGGCGCCGGCCGCCTCGCCCAGACCAATGCCGAACAGGTGACGCAAGTCCGCAAGATCATCGAAGGCCTTGGACTGGAGATCGCCACTCCGGACGAGGCAAGGGAAATTCTCCAGCTCAAGGGCGGCGACAAGGTCGCCTTCTAGCTCCAACCTACGGCACGACGGACATGCTGCAAAATCGCCCGGTATTCGACGAAGAGCACGCCCTGTTGCGCGAAAGCGTCCGCCGCTTTGCCGCAACCAGGATACAGCCGCACTTTCAGGAATGGGAAAAAGCCGGGATCATCGACCGCGCCCTGTGGCCGGCCGCCGGCGAGGCCGGCCTGCTCTGTCCGCAGGTGCCGGAGCAATATGGCGGGATCGGCGGTGATTTCCGTCACAACGCCGTCGTCATCGAAGAACTCGCTTATTCCGGCTTTGCAGGACCAGCGACCGACTTCTCAGTGCACAGCGATGTCTGCTGCGGCTATCTGCTGCATTACGGCACCGAGGAGCAGAAGAAGAAATGGCTGCCGCGCATGGTCGCCGGCGAAACCGTCTGCGCCATCGCGATGACCGAGCCCGGCACCGGCAGCGACCTGCAGGGCATTCGCACGCGCGCGGTCCGGGAAGGCGATGAATACGTCATTTCCGGCCAGAAAACCTTCATCTCGAACGGCCAGATGTGCGATCTCGTCATCGTGGTTGTCAGAACCAACCCGGACGGCGGATCGCGCGGCATGAGCCTCGTGCTGGTCGAGACCGAACGCGCCGGCTTCCGGCACGGCCGCAACCTCGACAAGCTCGGTCATCTCTCCTCCGATACCTCGGAACTGTTCTTCGACCAGATCCGCGTTCCCATCGAAAACCTGCTCGGCTCGGAAGGCGGCGCCATGGCCGCGCTGATGAGCGAGTTGCCGCAGGAGCGGTTGACGATCGCGCTGCACTCGATCGCCGCCGCGCAGAAGGCGTTTGACATCACCAAGGATTATGTCGGAGAGCGCAAGGCGTTCGGACAGCCGATCGGAACGTTTCAGAATACACGGTTCAGGCTGGCCGATCTGAAAGCCGATCTTGCGGTCGGATGGGCCTATGTCGACCAGTGCCTGCGCGACCATGTCCGCGGCGAGCTCACGACCTATGCGGCTTCGACCGCAAAACTCTGGACCACCGAGATGCACGGCCGCCTGGTCGATCAGTGCCTGCAGTTCTTCGGCGGTTACGGCTTTATGCGCGAATACGAGATCTGCCGCCTGTTTGCGGATGCGCGGGTGCTACGCATCTATGGCGGGACCTCGGAGATCATGCGCGAGCTGATTTCGCGCAACCTCTGACGGAGGCGTCGCCGATCAATAGCTCTTCGGCAAGTCGAGCACCTTCTCGGCGATGAAACTCAGAATCAGTTGCTCCGTGATCGGCGCGAGCCGGGTAATCGCGACCTCACGGAACAACCGCTCGACATGATACTCCTTGGCGTAGCCGAAGCCGCCATGGGTCATGATGGCCTGCCAGGCCGCATCGTGACCGGCGCGAGCGCCCAGAAACTTCGCGCTGTTGGCCTCGGCGCCGCAGGGCTTACCGTTGTCGTAGAGCCAGGCGGCGCGCGTCGCCATCTGCCAGGCTGCCTCCAGATACATCCAGCGCTCGGCCAGCGGATGTTGAATGCCCTGGTTCTGACCGATCGGACGGTCGAACACGATGCGTTCCCGGGCGTAGCGCGTCGCGCGGCGCAGCGCGTCCTGCCCGATTCCGATCGCCTCGACCGCGATCAGTATCCGTTCTGGATTAAGGCTGTGAAGGATGTAGGAGAACCCCTTTCCCTCCTCGCCGATCCGGTCCGCTTCCGGAATGAACAGTCCATCGATGAAAATGGCGTTGGAGTCGACCGCCTTGCGACCCATCTTCGGAATACGGCGGACCTCGATCTTCGAGCGATCGAGATCAGTGTAGAAGATGGTGATGCCGTCGGTCGGCCGCTTGCAGTCTTCGAACTTGGTGGTCCGCGTCAGCAGCATGATCTTGTTGGCAACCTGGGCGGTCGAGGTCCAGACCTTCTGTCCATGGACGCGGTAGCCGCCGGGCACTTTTTCGGCAAAGGTCTTGATGCGCGTGGTGTTCAGCCCCGCATCCGGTTCGGTGAAGCCGAAGCAGCACTGGTCTTCGCCTGAAACGAGCCGCGGAACCCAGCGCCGCTTCTGCTCATCCGTTCCCTTCACGACGATCGGATGCGGGCCAAACAGATTGATGTGCACGGCGGACGACGACGTCATGCCGCCGCCGTGGCTTGCCACCTCATGCATCATGATGGCGGCTTCGGTCACGCCAAGGCCGGAACCGCCATACTCCTCCGGCATGGTGATGCCGAGCCAGCCGGCATCGGCCATGGCGCGGTGGAATTCGCGGGGAAACTCGCCGTCCTCGTCGCGCGCCAGCCAGTATTCGTCATCGAAGCGGGTGACGACGGCACGAACGCCGTCGCGAATGGCGGCATGGTCTTCCGGCACGTCGGCCTGATTGGAGAATGATTTATCCATTGAAACCTCCCTCCCCGACGGAAGCCAGCGTTCGACGCGCGGCGGTCAGATGCGGCATGTCGTACATCTTGCCGTCGATCCCGACCGTTCCGATCTCGGGATTGGCGGCGAAAGCGGCGACGACACGGCGCGCGTGTTCGAGATCGGATTCCGACGGCGTGAAGCAGGTATTGATGGTGGCAACTTGATCGGGATGGATCGCGATCCGGCCGACAAATCCGTCGCGGCGCGCGATCCTGCAGCTCTCCGCTAGTCCGTTCTGATCCCTAAAGTCCGCATACAGCGTTTCGAGCGCCGCCGCGTCCGCGGCGCCGGCCGCGAACAAACATTGTGCCCGCGCCACCCGGTAAGGAAACGTCCAGCATCCGTCCGCCTCCTTGTTGGTGAGCGCGCCCAGCGCCGCGCCCAGATCTTCCGCGCCCCAGGTCATCGCCACCAGGCGCTTGTTCTTGCGCGCATAGCCGTTGAAACCGATCATGGCGGCAGGCGTTTCGGTGGCGACGACCAATAGCTTGACGTGGCCGGGCGTCATGCCCGTGGCCACCTCCAGCACATCGACATAATGCGAGATGAGATCGACATCCTCGATGCCGTTGACCTTGGGAATGAGAATGCCGTCGAGGCCCGGACGCACCACCGCCGCCAGATCTTCCAGCGTAAGGCCGGTGCCGAACGGATTGATCCGAACCAAGAACGACCAGTCCCTCTTCGCTTCCCCCAGAAGCGCCTTGACGGCATCCCGGGCAAAGGCCTTTCGGCCCGGCGCAACCGAGTCCTCCAGGTCAAGGATCAGCGCGTCGGCGCCGACGCCGGTGGCCTTGGCGTATTTCCGTTCGCTGTCGGCCGGCACGAACAGAAGCGAGCGCAGTCTCATTTTGGTTGCCTCATCATCAGAGCGTTCCGGCGGCAGTAGACCACTTCCTCATCGCGCTGATTGAATCCGCGATGCTCGAACGTCACGATGCCCTGCGTCGGACGCGACTTGCTTTCGCGCAATGATACGACCTTGGTCTCGGCGCGCAGCGTATCGCCGCCGAATACGGGTCGCGGAAACTTCGTGTCTTCCATTCCCAAATTACCGACGGTCGTTCCCAACGTCGTGTCCTGAACCGACAGCCCGATGATCAAGCCCAGCGTGAAGATCGAGTTCATCAGCGGTTTTCCGAACTCGGTGCCCTTGGCGTATTCGTGATCGATGTGCACCGCCGCCGGATTATAAGTCAGCGACGAGAACAGGATATTGTCCATGTCGGTCACGGTACGCCGGATTTCATGGGAGAACGTCTGTCCGACGGAAAATTGTTCGAAGAAGAGCCCCGCCATTTGTTGCCTCTTGCTTGATCCCGGGGGTGAATAAGACGGCCTGCGCCGCAACGCTTTCTTGTCTTCGAGGCGTTTTCTATCGTATTGTCAATTCGTACACAAGTGTACCAATTGGGAGGATCCGCCATGCAAGCCGACATGAACCGGCAGGTGCGGCTCGTCGCGCGGCCGCGGGGAATACCGCAGGCCGAGCAGTTTGCGCTGGTGACGGAACCGGTGGCCACGCCGCGCGCCGGAGAGATCCTGATCAGGAACCACTATCTTTCCGTCGACCCCGCGCAACGCGGATGGGCCAATGACGAAGGAAACTACAGCGCGCCGGTGCCGCTCGATTCTCCCATGCGCGCGCTCGCCGTCGGCGAAATTCTCATGAGCAATGCACCTGAATTTCGCGCGGGCGAGTTCGTCTATGGCTGGTTCGGCTGGCAGACGTACTGCGTCGCCACAGCACAGGCCGTGCTGCGCCGCGTAATCCCTTCGGCATTGCCGCTGAGCGCGAATCTCGGCCTGCTCGGCATCAATGGTCTCACGGCCTATCTGGCCCTGCACCGGCTCGGCGATCCCAAACCCGGCGAACACGTGCTGGTCTCGACCGCGGCCGGCAGCGTCGGAAGTTTTGTCGGACAACTCGCTCGGATAGCCGGTTGCCATGCCGTCGGGCTGACCAGTTCAGCCGAAAAGGCTGCACTGGCGCAAGCGCGCTACGGCTATCGGCGCATGATCAACTATCGCGACACCGCCGATCTTGCCGGCGCGATCCGCGAGGCATGCCCAGATGGCAACGACGTCTTCTTCGACAATACCGGCGGGCCGATCGCCGACGCGGCGATCCGTTCCATGCGGCTGCGTGGAAGGATCATCCAGTGCGGCACGGCCGCGAACGCCTCCTGGACGCCTGTTCCCACAGGGCCCCGTCCCGAACGGGAAGTTCTCACCCGTCGCCTGCGGTGGTCCGGCTTCATCATCTTTGACCACGTTGCCGAGTTCGAGGAAGCGGCAACGCACCTGACGCAATTCGCACTCGACGGCAAGATCGTCCACGACGAGGAAATCCTGCCGGGGCTCGAACATGCGCCTGGCGCCATTGCCCGGCTTTACCGCGGAGAAAATCACGGCAAGCTGATCATTGCCGTCGACTAGGCGACGGTCACCTTAGCCGCTGGCTTTCCGCTTCATCACCTCGGGCAATGTGGCGCGATGAAAGCCTTCGAACGGCACGCTGCGGCTGTGCGGCTCCAGCTTCCAGGTGGTTCGCGCATTCGGCGTGCCGCCGTCGACGCGAAGGCAGGAGCCGGTGACATAGGCGCCCGCCGGCGAAAGCAGGAAGATGATGGCGGCGGATATTTCCGCTTCGGTTCCGAACCGCTGCAGCGGCACGCGCTCGGTGAAGTCGTGCAGCTTCGCCTGCATTTCCGGCGTGTAAGTATCGAAGCCGCTCGACACAATCCCGCCGGGCGCCACCGCGTTGACACGCACGCCCGATCCCGACCACTCGCAAGCCGCCGTTTCAGTCAGCGTCAGCATGCCGCCACGGGCGGCTGCCGAGTGGCCGAACTCGGGCCAGCCGTGCCAGATGTCGGCGATGATGTTCACGATCGCGCCGCCATTGGCTTCCATCCAGCGGTTATAGACCTCGCGCATGAAGATGAATCCGCCGGTCAGGTTGTTGCGCACGACCGCCTCGAATCCCTTGGTGGAGATCGCCTTCAGCGGCGAGCGAAACTGACCGCCGGCATTGTTGACGAGGCCGTCGATACGCCCGTATTTCGCAAGCACCGCCTCGATGGCGGCCACGACCATCGCGTCATCGCGGATGTCGCAGGCGTGGCTCATCACCTGCCCGCCATCCTCCTCGATTTCCCGCTGCACCTCGTTGAGCTTCTCCACCGTTCGGCCCAGGATCGCCACGTTCGCGCCGAGGGCGGCGAGTTCGTGGGCCGTGCAGCGCCCGATCCCGCTGCCGCCACCGGTCACGATGATCGTCTGCCCCTTGAACAGGTCCGGCCTGAACACGGACTGATATGGCATGGTCTCGTCTCCCTGACGTCTGGTCGCTATCTTGCGGCCTCTGCCAGCGCTGCCGAAGGCAGCCCAGCATTGCGCCCGATTATGGTACACTATATTACTATATGTCAGCAAAGACAATGAACGATGGGAGCGCACCCGTGACGCAACCGAACACGATTACCCTGGAAACCCGCGGCGCGATCGAGATCCTGACCCTGAACCGCCCCGACCAGCTCAACGCCGTCTCGCCGGAAATGATCGCGGATTTAACCGGCTATTTCTCCGGTCTCCACGATCGCCCGACGACGCGCGTGGTGATCCTGCGCGGCAACGGACCGGAATTTTCCGCCGGCGCCGAACTCGGCTCGGATGCGTTCGCGGCACCCGGCAAGGGACGGCCACAGCGTCAGCTCAGGATGCAGCAAAACTATTCCGGCGTGATCCGCTTGATGCGGTCCTGCCCGCAGCCGATCATCGGCCTTGCCCATGGCGCCGCGTGCGGCGCCGGCTTTTCCTTCCTGCTGGCCTGCGACGTCCGCTTCGCCGCGCCGGATGCACGGATGAACGCCGCCTATATCCGCATCGGCGTCGGCGGCTGCGACATGGGCTCGGGCTACCTCCTGCCCCGGCTCGTTGGTCTTTCCGTCACGTCGGAGCTGTTGCTTACGGGACGCTTCCTCAAGGCCGAACGCGCGAAAGCGATCGGGCTGGTCAGCGATATCGTTCCGGCCGATGAACTGCTGGCAAAGGGAATGGAATTCGCCTCCGAAATGCTTCGCGTCTCTCCGATGGGACTGCGGCTGACAAAGCAGGCGCTCAACGTCCTCATCGACGCGCCCAGTCTGGATGCGGCACTCATGATGGAGGATCGGCAGCAGGTGATGCTGCTGGAGACGAATGACCATACGGAGGCGGTCGCGGCATTTCGCGAGCGGCGGGACCCGTCCTACTCCGATCAATGACCAGGACGGATGCCGCTTCCGCGCTACTTCGTTTCGGCAAATGCCGCAGCGATCTGCTTCAGCTTGAACTTCTGGATCTTGCCGCTGGCGGTGCGAGGAAGGTCAGCGACGGCCTCGACGCGCTCCGGCCAGAACTGTTTCGCCATCTTGCAGTCGCTTAAATAAGTTTGCACCGCGGCCAGATCGATCGTGCTGCCGGGGCGCGGAACGACGAAGGCGCAGCCGCGCTCGCCGAGCCGTGCATCGGGAAAACCAACCAGAGCGACCGCGGCGACGGCCGGATGCTTGTAGAGCAGGTTTTCGACCTCGACGACCGGCACGTTTTCCCCGCCCCTGATCAGAATGTCCTTCACCCGGCCCGAGATGCGGATGTAGCCATCCTCGTCCATGTAGGCGAGGTCACCGGAATCGAACCATCCCTCGCCGTCGAATGTCTGAAGCTCCGGCCGCTTGTAATAGCCCTTGAACATCTGGGCACCGCGAACGAGCAACCGTCCCGATTGACCAGCGGGCACCGGCTTGCCGTCGAGATCGACAATCCGGACTTCCATCCCGTCCTGCGCCCGGCCATCCGTAGTCGCCGACTTTTCCCCTGCCCGCGAAGGTTCGGTGAGCGTGCCCGACAGGATCTCGGTCATGCCCCAGAGCGAACAGACTTTTAGACCGAGCTCGTTGGCCGCCCGCTCGATCAGCACGGAAGGAATCGGCGCGCCGCCGCACAGGAACGAGCGCAGATCTTTCGGATGGGGAGCGCCCGCCTTCACAGCCTCGCAGATGTCGCTCAGGAACGGCGTCGAGGCGGCCGTATAGGTGACGCCTTCGCCCGCCATCAGGCTGACGCCGTGCTTGGCCTCCCACACGTCCTGCAGGACCATCGTGCCGCCAAGATAAACCGAGAGCAGAACGATTGCGGCATATCCCGTCATGTGGCCAACCGGCGAGGCCACCAGCAGGACATCGCTGGAATCGAGGCCAAACCTGCCCGTCAGCGCCTTGCAGCAGGCAACGAGCGAATTCGAGGTGTGCATGACGCCCTTCGGCTCGCCCGTGGTGCCCGAGGTAAACATCAGGACGGCCATGTCATCCGGAGCCAGACCTGAGGGAAGTTTTCCGGGATCGGACGCCAGCAGCGCCCGCTCGAAGCTGTCAGGTCCGTCGCCATCGACGACGATCACGTGCTGGAGATCGGGCAGATCGCCGCGCATCCCCTGCGCCATCGCTGCGTAGTCGAATCCGCGATAGGCCTTCGGAACGATGAAAACCTTGGCCTTGCAGAAATTCAGGATGTAGACCAGCTCGCGCTCCCGCAGGATCGGCATCACCGGATTCATCACGGCGCCGATCTTGCTGCAGGCGAAGGCTGTCACGACGAACTCCCACCAGTTGGGCAATTGCACCGTGACGATGTCGCCGCGCCCGACGCCGAGCTGCAGCAGCGAGGTGGCAGCGCAGTTTGCGCGCCTTTCGAGCTCCTTGTAGGTCAAACGAAGGGCCTGCCCGCGATCTGCCCGATCGGCGACGATCGATACCTTGTCGGGTGTCCTGGCCACCGCCTCGGCAAGAAGCTGATCAACGGTCTTATCGAGCCAGTATCCGGCCTCGCGGAAACTGGCGGGAGAAATATCTCGCTTGGCAGCGGCTGCGGTCATCTTTCCCTCCTGCGGCGGATTTTTCCGAATTCTACGTTCGGATTGATTTAGTTCACTAGTGTACCTTATTCTGGATTACGATAGCTTGCAACTGGGCAGGATTGTCGCGTCCCGATGGGGCCTGGCGCTGGCTTCACCGCCCGGTGAATACGGGCTTTCGCTTTTCGACGAATGATTTGACGCCTTCGCGCGCGTCGGCCGTCCGCGCAATGGTGGCGAGCGTCTGCGCCTCGTCCTCCAATTGGCTCTCGAGCGACCGGTCCAGCGTCTGCGAAAACAGGCGCTTGATCGCGCTATAGGCTTCTGTCGGACCCGCCGCCAGTTCCCGTGCTATTCGTTCCGCCTCGCGCTGCACGTCGCCATCGGGGACGACGAAGTCGACGAGGCCGAGCGACAGGGCTGTCCTGGCGTCCAGCGTTTCAGCCAGCAGAAAAAAGCGTCTCGCGCGCGCCATGCCGATCCGGCGCGTAACCGTGGTGGTGGAGCCGCTGTCCGGACTGAACCCTATCTTTGCGAAGGCCGACGAGATGCGCGCCGATTCCGCAATCACGACCAGGTCCGCCGCCGCCATCAGCGACACGCTTCCGCCGGCAACATTGCCGTGCACGGCAGCAACGACAGGCGCCCGCATCCGAACCATTCGCGCGATCGCGGCATGAAGATCGGCCGTCCAGGCCTTGATCGTTCTGGGCAGCGCGTCTCCCTGCTTCACCAGCGAGGTCAGGTCGCCGCCAACGCTGAACAGACGGCCGCGCGCCGACAGCAGGACCGACCGTACATCGGCCCGCTCGCTGAGTTCGGCAACGCACAGGCTGAATTCGCGGCAAAATTCGCCGTCGATCGGATTGCCGCGGTCTGCCTGATTGAGAACGATCTGGGCGAGGCCAGCATCGATGGTGCAATCAAAGCTCCTGGTCGACATCGCGAGATCCATCGGCGCCTCTCCCTCTTCGTGCCGCAGGCCAGCTTCGCCGCCCGCGCGTCAGATCGACCGCGTTTGCTTTTCCTTCCGCACCGAGGCCTGAATGGCCTCGCGGGCGCGCTGCCAGTCGGCCGGCGACAGTTTCGCCAGGCCAGCGAAAGTGCTGGGCGCCGCCAAATGATGGCCGCCGTCGATGCTGATCGTGTCACCGGTGATGTAGCTGCAGCCGTCCGACATCAGGAAGATCAGGAGATTGCGCAACTCGTCCATCTTGCCGAAACGGCGCAGCGGAACCTCGTCCGCCTGCGTCGCGCCGACACCGGTTTCCGCCAACGGATTGAGCTTGTCCCACGCGCCTTCGGTCGGAAACGGCCCCGGCGCAATCGCATTGACGCGAATGCCCTTGGGGCCCCACTCGACCGCCAGCGACATGGTCATGGCATGCACCGCCGCTTTCGCCATTGCCGCCGGCACCACATAGGCCGATCCGGTCCAGACCCAGGTGACGAGATTGCTGATGATGACGCCGGGTAAACCTTCGGCAATCCATCGCTTGCCGCAGGCAACGGACGCGTAAAAGGAACCATCCATCACCGTCGACCGGATCGCCTCGTAGCCCCGCGGCGACAGGCTTTCGGTCGGCGCCAGGAAATTGGCGCCTGCGTTGTTGACGAGGCCGGTGAGCGGGCCGTCCGCCCATATCGCCGACATCATCGCCTCGACGCTATCAGGGTCGCGAACGTTGGCGATCAAGGCGTCCGCTTGCCCGCGCGACCGTTCGCGGATCTCGGCCACCGCCAGATCCAGCACCTCCTTGCGCCGCCCGCATATGTAGACATGCGCGCCGTGGGCCGCGAACCCCACCGCCATTTCCTTGCCAAGCCCGGTGCCTCCGCCCGTGACCAGGATACGCTTGCCTTGAAGCAGGGCGGCGTCGAACATGGTGTCTTCCTTCCCTGCGGCGCGATTTTGATCGCGCTTCGCTATTTCCGGCCAGGAGCAATTCATACACTAGCGTACTTCTTTTGTAAACCGGTTAACGGTTGGCAACTAGAGTGCCCAGTTTGCGCCGAAAATCGCGATATGCCCTTTAAAATACGCTGGTGTATGGTATTAGTAAGGCCTGCCCCGACTCGCTTCAAGGGAAACATCAATGGTCGATCAGCCCGATTGGGATCTCCGGCTTGGATATCTCATCCATGACGTGTCGCGGCTCAGGAGGATGATGTTCGACCGCGCTCTGGCGCCGCTCGGCATCACCCGTTCGCAATGGTGGGTACTTGCGTTCATTTCGCGCAAGGACGGCCTGCCCCAGACCCAGCTCGCCAACGAGCTCGACGTCGGAAAGGTCGCCGTCGGGGCGCTGATCGACCGCCTGGAGTCTTCCGGCTTCGTGATACGGCAGGCCGATCCCGTCGATCGGCGCGTCAAGCGCGTCTACGTCACCAAGCAGGCCCGCGGTTTCCTCGAGAAGCTCCGCAAGGAAACCGACAAGTTCAACGCCATGATCGTCAACGGGATCGACCGCAAGCAGCTGGAAGGCGCATCGGATGCGCTGCTGGCCATGAAGCACAATCTGCTCGCGATGTCGGATGGTACGCTGCCGGAGAGCCAGAAGGAGAGCGAGGAGACGGAAGCGCCGCGTGCCAAGGCCCGCAAGCGACGACGGGCGGCCTGAGACGCGCAACCTTCTGATACGCCGACATCGGTGGCCGACGGATCATTTATTCTCGATTTTCGCAATCGCAACGATCTCTGCCCAGCGCTTGGTATCCGCCGCCTGAAATGCCCCCAACTCGTCGGGGGTCGCGCGAAACGGCTTTGCACCGACCGATTCCAGATAGGCCCTAGTCTCCTCGCGCGAGACGAATGCGGTCGTCAGCTCATTGAGCCTGGCAATGACATCGGTCGGCGTGCCGGCCCGCACATAGACGCCGACCCAGGCGGTCAGATCAGCTCCGGATATCCCGGCTTCCGTAACTGTCGGAACATTTGGCATCGGGGCCAGCCGCTCGTGGCTGGTCACCGCCAATACACGTAACCGCCCATCCTGCACCAACCCTTGCGCGCTGGCCGGATCGGCGAACACGCAATCGATCTCGCCGGAAAGAACGTCGGTCAGGGCCTGGGGCATTCCGCGATAGGGAACGTGCTGCATCGGGATTCCAGCACGAAAGCGGAAGAGTTCGGCAGCTCCGCGACTCGACGTGTTGCCGCTGCCGAACGACAGTGGCTTCTCGCGCGCCTTTGCCAGCGCGACGAATTCCGCGACGTTGCGCGCGGGAAACTCTGCCCTGACCGTCAGCATCATCGGAATGGTCATGATCCCGGCAACCGGCGCAAAATCACGGGCGGGATCATAGGGCATTGAATTGAAGAGATTGACGTTGGCGGCTTGGGTCGAGTTGGTGGTCACGAACACCGTGTATCCGTCCGCCTCGGCCTTCAGAACCGACAATGCTGCCAGATTGCCATCGGCGCCCGGCTTGTTCTCGACCACCACGGCGACGTTTGTGGCGGTCCCGATACTTTCGGCCAGACGCCGGGTCACGGCATCGGTCGCGCTGCCCGCCGGGAACGGCACGACAAGAGTGATCCGCCGCGATGGAAAGGAGGCAGCATCCGCCATGCCCATCCCGAGCAATATAACGAACAGGCTGAACGCGATCGTCCGGCACGCGCGCATGACTTGTTCCTCGACATCAACAGGTTGCCGCTATTGGCGGAGAGACGGTCCTCGATTTGTTCTTACTTGTACGCTGGTTTACTATCCATGAGAACATTTTATTACAAGCAGTCCATCCGGTTTATTGATATGCCCTCACGGCACCGGCCGATGCTGATGTGTCAGACCCTACCCGCAAGGTTCCGACTCACCGGTCGTCCCGACCAGTTCAATCCGGTCAATCCCGGCGAAGAGATGATCCGCCATGGCAAGATCCGTTGCGAAATGCATGGGATCGGCGTGACCGCAGATCACGTCGGGGAAATGCCAGTCCACCGTTGCCAGAACCTTGTCTTTTGCCAGGATCGCCACTTTCAACGGATGCCGCCTGCCGATACCCCGCGCGCTCTGATAGCCGTCGGCAATACAATAGAGCTCCAATCTCACCTTGCCTTCGGCGACATGCTGAACCGACACCTCGATATCGCAAAAGCCGAACGCGGCGTCGTCGCTCGAACCTTCCATGTAGAAATAGAAAGCGCCTATCGCGCCATGCGTACATGGGCCAAGCGCGCTGTCGCGCGGCACTTGCGGGTCAGGGCGGGCTGGCGTGCGCGGTGGCAGCGGTCCCAGCGAACAGAATTGGGGATAGGAATAGCACGTACCCAGGACAACCTCCCTCTCAACGGGCGCGGCGCGCCGTCGACCTCGTTTCGAGGCCGAGCAGGCTTCGCGCATTGTCGGCGAATGCTTCGCGCGCAATGCCGAGCGCCGCTTCTGCGAATTCCGCCGGACGGTCCTGCTTGATGGTAAAGGGATAATCCGACCCCACCACCAACCGCGCCTCGCCGACTTTTGTAACGAGATAGTCCAGCGCCGCGCGATCATAGAGGATGGTATCGTAATAAAATGCCTTCGCCATCTCGCCGGGATCGCTTGAAAACAGGCTATCCAGGGGTGGTCCGATCGTTCTCGCATGCCGCAAGCGCGGCAATATCCAGGGCAGCGCGCCGCCGCCATGGCTGAGCAAGAACCGCAGCTTCGGAAATGCCTCGACAATACCGTTCGTCATCAGGGACACCGCCGCGAAGGCGGTTTCCAACGGGAATGCGGCAACGGCGGCGAGTTCGGGCCGTCCGCCCATGCGGTCGAGGCCGAGCGGATGCAGCGGATGGACCATCACCATCAGGCCGGCCTGTTCAGCCGCGGCATAGACCTCGCGCAGCCGCGCATCGCCGATCGGAATGCCGTTGATATGCGTGCCGATCTCGATGCCACGCAGGCCGAGCGAACTCACTTCTTCCAGCCGTCTGGCCGCGAGCGCCGTATCCTGCATCGGCACCATACCGATGCCGACGAAATGCCGGGGGTGTGCGTTGCACAGTTCCGCGATCCCTTCATTGACATGACGGCAGAGCGCGTCCGCGTCCCCGGCTGGAAACCAGTGCGACAACAACTCCGGCATCGGTGAAACCACCTGCACATCGACGTCATCAGCCGCCATGTCATCGGTCCGGCGTTCTGCATCCCAGCTTCTGGAATCGATGACGCGAAATACCTTGCCACCGACGATGACCGCGGCAGCGTCGTTCCCCCTGGTCTCGATCGACGGCCAGAGCGGATTGCGTCCCGTTTCCAACGGGATGCTGCGCGGAACGAAATGGGTATGGATGTCGATGGCCTCGGCCAAAGCGCTTCCTCGTTCTCGTTATGCACCGAAACGTGCCGTGCCAAACATTCCGCAGGCGCCGCCGCGATGTCACTTTACAAGCAGGTTGGACTGTTTTTATTATGCTTGCAATCGAAGAATAATGTCGGCCGCGGCAATCGCGGCCTGGGGAGCGGAAACGGACGAGGTCCGAAATTGTCGGCGCAGATCGAAAACATCGTGATTGCAGGTGCGGGCCAGGCCGGCGGCCGGGCCGCGGAAGCCCTGCGGGCGAAGGGCTTTCAGGGTGCCATCACGATGCTCGGCGAAGAACCGCATCCGCCCTATGAGCGGCCGCAACTCTCGAAGGAAATGCTTCACGCGCCGGACGTACCCGTCAGCTATATCAAGCAGGCCGGTGACTGGCAGGACAAGTTGGGAGTCCGGCTCGAAACCGGCGCGGCCGTAACGGATTGCGACGCCGATCGCCGGACCGTATCGACCACGGACGGCCGCTCATTCGCTTTCGACCGCCTGCTGATCGCGACCGGCACGCGCCCTCGCCGCTTCGCGGCGCTCGAGAATTGCGGGCTTGACGTTCAATACCTCCGCAACGTCGAGGATGCGCTGCGCTTCCGCAAGTCGATCCAGAACAAGTCACGGCTGGTGATCGTCGGCGGTGGCGTGATCGGTCTGGAAGCGGCCTGTGCAGCGGCGATCATGGGATGCGCGGTCACCGTGATCGAAAGCGAACAGCGCCTGCTGGCGCGCGCGTTTCCTTCCATCGTCAGCGATCTCGTCGCGGCAAAGCACCGGAGCCATGGCGTCGGCTTCATCTTCGGCACGACGGTTAGCGGTGCCACCGCTGACGGCGTAACCCTCTGCGACGGTCGCATGATCGCCGCCGATCTCGTGCTGGTCGGCATTGGGGTTGAATCGGTACCGACAGTCGCCGATCGGCTAGGGCTGCCGTCGGCTACGGGAATCGCGGTAGACGCCAACGGGCGTACCGCGGCGCCCGGCGTGTTCTGCGCAGGAGATGCGGCGCTGCAATGGAGCCGCTGCCATGGCCGCGCCATCCGGGTCGAAACCTGGGCCAATGCGCAGAACCAGGCGATATCGGTCGCCGCCAACATGATTGGTGAGGCAAGCGAATATAACGACCCGCCCTGGTTCTGGACCGATCAATACGACCTGAACATCCAGGTCGCCGGCGACATGCTCGACAGCGATCACATCGTTCGCGGCGATACGCGTTCGGGGAAGTTCTCGGTGATCGCGATGCGCGGTTCGGATGTAGTCGGCGCGCTGTCGGTCAATGCCGCCAAGGAGATGGCCGTGCTGCGGCGCGTGATCGCGGCGAGCAAGCGCCCCGCCCGCGCGGACCTGGAGTCACGAGCCTACGATCTGCGGACCGCCTTGAAATGAAAACAAGCAAAGAACCTTTTGGGGAGAGACAGCAATGAACGCGTTCCAGCGGATGAGCACCGCGCTCATGGTCGACGAATCCAAAAAGATCTTCAAGGTTTCGCGCCAGGCCTTTGTCGATCCCGAGATTCTGGAAGCCGAACGGACGCGGATATTCGACAAAAGCTGGCTCTATCTCGGCCATAGTTCCGAACTCGCCAAGCCCGGCGATTTCGTCACCCGCCAGGTGGGCGGCCGGAATATCCTTTTCGCACGCGACGGCAAAGGCAATCTCAGGGCGATGCTGAACACCTGTCCGCATCGCGGGGCGCAAGTCTGCCGGGAAAAACACGGTAGCGCCAAATCCTTCCAGTGCTTCTATCACGGCTGGGTGTTCGCTCTCGACGGAACGCTGCGCAGCCAGCCGGGGGAGACGTCTTACGCCGAGGATTTCAAGGAGCGCTCGACCTCCAACATGCAGCAGGTCCCGCGCTTCGAGAGTTACCGCGACTTCAACTTCATCTGTTTCGACAAGGGCGTCGAAGACCTGTCGGACTATCTCGGCCCGGTCAAGGAATATCTCGACGNTGATCTGCGACCAGGCCGAGTCCGGGATGACCATCGTCGGCGGCACGCAGGANATATTCGATGCGCGCCAACTGGAAGCTTTTGACCGAAAACAGCATCGACGGCTATCACGCACTGACAACGCACGCGACCTATCTGGACTATCTGAAATCGGCGACCGGGGCGCTGGCACAGGTCGCATTCGAGGGATCGGCCCGCGATCTCGGCAAGGGCCATGCCGTGCTCGAGTACAAGGCGCCCTGGGGCCGCCCCGTGGCGCAGTGGATTCCTTCCTGGGGCGAGGAAGGCAAGCGCGAACTCTCGCGCCTCTATGACGGCCTGCTCACGCGGTTCGGGAAGGAACGCGCCGACCGCATCGCCACCTTCAATCGCAACCTGTTCATCTTCCCGAACCTGGTGATCAACGACATCATGGCGGTGACGGTGCGGACCTATTATCCCGCCGCGCCCGATTTCATGAATATCAGCGCCTGGGCTCTCGCCCCCAGGGAGGAGACCGAATGGGCGCGAAAGTACCGGCTGTTCAACTTCCTCGAATTTCTCGGGCCCGGCGGCTTTGCGACGCCCGACGACGTCGAGGCGCTCGAACAATGTCAGCGCGGCTTTCGCAACTCCGCCGAGGCGCAGTGGAACGATATTTCAAAGGGCATGGGCAAGGAAAACCCGTCCTATGACGACGAGTTGCAGATGCGCGCGTTCTGGTCGAACTGGAATGAACACGTTTTCAGGGTGCCGGCATGAGCGACGGAGCAACAGTCATGCAAGCCATAGCTCGCACGGAAGTCGAAGATTTCCTGTTCGCCGAAGCCGAACTACTTGACGAATGGCGCCTGCCGGAATGGCTGGAATTGTTCACGGACGATGCGATTTACTATGTCCCGGCCACCGATCTTGCGGTCGATGCTTCGCCCGACAACAATTTGTTCTATGTCGCCGATGACCGCTTCCGGCTCAGCGAGCGGGTCAAGCGCCTGATGAAGCGAACCGCGCACGCCGAGTTCCCGCATTCGAGGACGCGTCACCTCGTCAGCAACGTGCGAATCCGAAAACAGATCGGCGACGAACTGGAGGTCAGCTCGGCATTCATCACCTATCGTACCAAGGATGGTGTGACCGATACCTATTTCGGCAGCAATCGCTATCGCCTGGTGCCCGGTAACGGCACGTTCCGGATCAAGGAAAAGCGCTGCCTTCTGGACAGCGAGGGCCTGCGCGCCCAGGGCCGCGTCAGCATCATTCTCTGAAGAAATGGCGGACATGGACAAGAAACTCAGAGATAATGTTGCCATTGTCACCGGTGCGGCGAAAGGCATCGGTCTTGCAATCGCCGAGCGGCTGGCAAGGGACGGCGCCAGGCTGGTGCTTGCCGATATCGACGAGAGCGGACTGCAGCAGGCCACAGCGCATCTCACCAAGGAATTCAGCGCGGAAGTCGCGAGCCATGCCGGCGACCTCGCCAATCAGGATACAGCCGAAAAGACCATCAATCTGGCGTGCGAGCGGTTCGGCCGCCTCGACATTCTCGTCAACAATGCCGGCGGCGGCATCATCAAGGCCTTTGCCGAGCATTCGCCGGAAACGCTGAAGACCACGATCGACCGCAACCTGTGGACCGTCCTGTGGTGCTCCTGGTATGCGGTCCCCAGGATGCGCGCGCAGGCATATGGCCGCATCATCAATCTCGGCGCCGACTCCGTCCGCAATGGCTTGTGGGATCATGCTGCCTATAACGCCGCCAAAGGCGGCGTTCACGGTCTCACGACCGGCATGGCGCGCGAATTCGCCAGAGACGGCATAACCGTGAACACGGTCGCCCCCTGCGCGGTGAATACACCGCAGATGATGGCGATCACGAAGAGCAACCCTCAGCTCGCCGCCAAATTCGTCAGCGTCATTCCCATGGGCCGTCCGGCCGAAATGGAGGAAGTCGCGTCCATGGTCTCTTATCTCGCTTCCGCCGAAGCCTCGTTCGTGACCGGCCAGGTCATCAGCGTCAACGGCGGCAGCACCATGCTCTAGGTTCCGTGCGATGGCAGAAACAGTAATTCTTTGTGCCGCTGATGAGGTGGTGGAAGGCGAAATCAAGCAGGCTCCCCTGCCCGATGGCTCCAATGTCGCGCTCTATCGGGTCGAAGGTGCGATCTACGCCACCGCCGACATGTGCACGCATGGCGAAGCTTCGCTTGCGGAGGAAGGCATCATCAGCGGGAAGATCGTGGAATGCACCTTCCATTTCGGCACGTTCGACGTCACCACCGGCGAACCGACCGGAATGCCCTGCGAGGTCGCGTTGAAAACATATCCCGTCACCATCGTTGACGGGCAGGTTCAGATCGAGGTGTGAAAATGCCGAGCCGTCCCGACCGTGTCCCCGCCCCGCAAAGAACCGTACGCCGATCGCTTGGCACCGCCCGGCGGCGAACCCAGGCGGAACGCACCGAGGAGACGCGAACGCGAATCCTGAAGGCTGCATCGGAGCTGATACGCCGGCGCGGCTACGCCCGTTTTCGAACTGCCGATGTCGCCGCCGAGGCAGGCTTGTCACGGGGGGCGCAACTCCACCATTTCCCGACAAAGGATTCACTGGTCGTGGCGACGCTGGAGTATGTCTTCGAACAGGCCCAGATCCAGAGCCGCCGCCGCGCCGCCGCCATCAACCGGCCGCGCGACCTGATCGAAGCTGTCATCGAGGACGCCCGCGAATTCTTCTTTAGCGAGCATTTCATGGTGGCAATCGACATCGTGCTGTCGACCTCGACCGACCAGGCCGTCCGCAAGCAAATCCTCGACATCTCCCGCAAGGCTCGCCGGCCGGTCGAGACAGCCTGGACCGAGGCGCTGGCGGCGAGCGGCGTTCCGGGCCCGGTGGCGGCCGACATCGTCGCACTTACGCTCAGCGTCGTTCGCGGCATGGCGCTGCGCACGCTCTGGGACAACGATCCAAAATGGTTCGACGAACTGTTCGCGGTCTGGCGGCGGATGATCAAGATTTTCCTCGAGCACCAGCATCCGAAGGCGCGGACACGATGAACAATGGCCGTGCGATACCGCTGATCAATTCGGTCTGCTACGTCCGTCTGGCCGTCAGCGAGCCCGGCGCCAGCGCACACTTTGTCTCCGACATCTTTGGACTGCAACGTGTCGCCGATCAGAATGGCGAGATTGCGTTTCGTTCGGACGACCGGTTTCGCACGGTAAGCCTCGGCCAAAATTCCCCGGACGGTGCAAGCGTTGGGATCGAGGTCTGGGACGATGAGGCGCTGAAGGAAATCGGCCGACAGCTAAGCGAGGCCGGCTTTGCCGCCAGGGGGGCTACTGCCGGCGAGTGCCAGCGCCGCTACGTGCAATCGGCGCTGCTGGCCGAGGATGCATCGGGCAACCGGATTGATCTGGTGGTCCGGCCGACCCGAAGTGGACGGCGCTATTTTCCCGCGCGCGACGCCGGCATCGTCGCGTTCCACGGCGTTGGCCTCCGCACGACCGATCACGCCCGCGACCTCGCGTTCTGGCGTGCGCTTGGCGCCGAGGTAAGCGACTGGGTCGGTGATATCGCCTATCTGCGGATCGACGGACTGCATCATCGCGTTGCGCTGTATCCATCGAAACGCAATGGAATTCTCTACGCGGCATTCGAGGTCGAAGCGCTCGATCAGATCATGCAGAACAGCTATTTCATGCAGGAAAGCCAGATCAGGGTCGTTCAGGGCCCGGGCCGCGAACCGGCCTCGCGCCAGATGTTTCTGCATGTCGAGGGACCCGACGGGCTGATCTTCTCTTATGTGAATGGCATGGCCAGGCTCGATGGAAAGCCGCGGCTGGCGCGGCAGTTTCCGCTCACTGCTACCTCGCTCTGCGACTGGGGTAGCGAAAGCAAAGATGTACCGGAACTGGGCGCAGCGGTGTAGATGCGCGGGAGAGCAGCATGATTCAGCTAAAGGACGTGAGCTACGTTCGCCTCGGTTCGCCCGACCTGGAGTCTGCCGAGATTTTCGCCACGACCTGCCTCGGGCTGCAGATTGCCGAACGCGGCAAGAAGGACCTCTATCTCCGTTCCGACGCCCGCGCGCATACGCTGTGCTATTCCGAAGGCGACCCCAATGATCAGACCGTCGGCTTCGAGGTCGAGGATGAGGCCAGCCTGCAGGAAGCGGCTTCAACGCTGGAGTCGCTCGGCCATGCAGTCCACGCTGGCTCCCCGCATGAAGCCGAGCAACGCAAGGTGAGAGCCTTCATCGGCTTTCGCGATCCGACCGGTAACTACATTGAACTCGTGGTGCGGCCCGAACGAAGCGGGCGCCGATATTTTGCCAGCCGCGACGCCGGGATTACCGGCTTCAGCCATATCGGACTGAATTCCACCGATCCCGCCCGCGACGAACGGTTCTGGACCCAGGTGTGCAACGCCCGCGTCAGCGACCGCATCGGCGACATCCCATTGATGCGCGTCAACGCGATCCATCACACGATCGCGCTTGTGCGTGCCCCGAAGGCCGGCATCCAGCACATCAATCATCAGGTTGAGAGCAGCGACGATGTGCTGCGTTCCTATTATTTCCTCAGTGAGCGCCGCGTTCCAATCGTGTTCGGCCCGGGCCGGCACCCGACGTCGGGCGCACGCTTCCTGTACTTCAAGGGTCCCGACGGCATGATCTTCGAATATTCGGTCGGCGTCGACGAGATCGAGGACGAGGCCACGCACCGGCCGCGGCAATTCGGCTTCGAGCCGACGAGCTTCTGCATGTGGGGCTCAAAGCCCGCCGGCATGGCCTTGCCGAACAACTGAACGCGCTTTTTGGGCCGAGAAAGTTCCTGGCAGGACCGGCGTCGTCAAGCCTCCCCATCGCGGCTCCAGGATACTATGTTAAGGCCATGAAGAATCACGGCCAGCCCCAAGCCATCGGTTCAATTGCCACGCCGGAGCCCTTCCCGCGGCAAAGCTTCGACGACGCACGGGAGGCGGTCGCGGCCTTGCGATCGCTCTATGCGAGAAATACCTCGTTCCTGCGCGATTCCTTTGCCGCGCTCGCGGCCGGTGGCGACAGCAACCGGCGCTACCGGGCCTTCTATCCGGAAGTCAGCGTCACCACGAACTCGTATACCCAGATCGATTCCCGCCAGGCCTATGGCCATATGCCGACGCCCGGGCACTTCTCGACCACGATCACCCAGCCCGACCTGTTCGAAACCTATCTCGTCGAGCAGCTTGATCTGATCATGCACAATCATGGCGTTCCGGTCGTTGTATCGGAATCGGATACGCCGATCCCGCTGCATTTTGCTTTTCTCGAAGGCACCTATGTTGACGGCAGCGCCGCCAAGCACATCAAGCGACCGCTCCGGGACCTGTTCGACGTCCCGGACCTTGATGGAACCGACGATCAGATCGCCAACGGCACATATGAAGCGCCGGTCGGCCGGCCGCGGCCGCTGGCGCAATTCACCGCGCAGCGCGTCGACTATTCGCTGCATCGCCTGACGCACTACACCGCCACCAACCCGCTGCACTTCCAGAATTTCGTACTTTTCACCAACTACCAATTCTACATCGACGAATTCTGCGCGCGCGCCAGGGAGCTGATGGCGAAAGGCGGCGGCGGCTATACTGAATTCGTCGAGCCGGGCAACGTCATCACCTACCCCGGCGAGCAGCGGCTGGATGCCGGCGCGCCGGCACTGCGCCTGCCACAGATGCCGGCGTATCATTTGAAGAAGCCGAACTATGGCGGCATCAGCATGGTCAACATCGGTGTCGGACCGGCGAACGCCAAGACGATCACCGACCATATTGCCGTGCTCAGACCGCATGCGTGGCTGATGCTCGGGCACTGCGCCGGATTGCGCGATACGCAAGCGCTGGGCGACTACGTGCTGGCGCACGCTTACGTGCGGGAAGACCATGTGCTCGACGACGACCTTCCGCTGTGGGTGCCGATTCCCGCGCTCGCTGAAATCCAGGTCGCGCTCGAGGAGGCCGTGGCGGAAGTCACGGGGTTTTCCGGATACGACCTGAAGCGCATTATGCGCACCGGCACCGTGGCCTCCATCGACAATCGCAACTGGGAGCTGCGCGACCGGCGCGGTCCGGTGCAGCGGCTATCGCAGTCGCGGGCGATCGCGCTGGACATGGAATCGGCGACCATCGCCGCCAACGGGTTTCGCTTTCGCGTGCCCTACGGCACCTTGCTGTGCGTATCCGACAAGCCATTGCACGGAGAACTGAAGTTGCCCGGCATGGCCACCGAATTCTACAAGCGGCAGGTCAGTCAGCACCTGACGATCGGCATCAGGGCGCTGGAAAAGCTGGCTGATATGCCGTTGGAGCGGTTGCACTCGCGCAAGCTCCGAAATTTTTCGGAAACCGCTTTCCAGTAAGCAGTGAGCTATCGCGTCCCGTAAGCGCGATCTCCGGCATCGCCGAGGCCGGGCAGGATAAAGGCGTTCGCATCCAGCCCCTCGTCGATGCCGGCCGTCCACAACCGAACGTCGGGATGCAGACCGCGAAAGCGCTCCACCCCCTCCGGCGCGGCAAGCAGGCACACCAGCCGGATATCCTTTGCGCCGCGTTCCTTCAGCCTGTCCACCGCCGCCACCGCCGTGTTCGCGGTTGCAAGAACCGGCGACACCACGATCGCCAATCGCTCGTGAAGATCGGACGGCGATTTGAAAAAATATTCGACTGCCACGAATGTCTGCGGTTCGCGGTAGAGTCCGATATGCGCGACGCGGGCGGTCGGAACGAGATCCAGCATTCCGTCGACAAAGGTCACCCCTGCCCGCAATACCGGCACGAAGACCAGTTTCTTTCCCGCGATCTTGGCGGAGTGCATGCGCGCAAGCGGCGTCTCGACCTCCACATCGGTCAACGGCAGATCGCGCGTCACCTCGTAACAGAGCAGCATCCCGATCTCCTTGAGGAGCTCGCGAAACGACTTGGTCGAAATCGTCTTGTCCCGGATCAGCGTAAGCTTGTGCTGGACCAGCGGGTGATCCACGATCGTAACGCCTTCCATGCTCTTGCCCTCTTGCGAATAGTCGCTCAAAAAACCGTACCGTCGCTGATGACCTTGACGGGCGGAGAGCCGTCGGGCCGGCGTTCGAACGCCATCGCCCTGCCCGCCGCCCAGGTGCCACCTTCCAGAATCTTCGCCAGTGGAAGCGAGAGGGCGTCAAGACCTACGCGCTGCCGCAGCAGATCCGCCAACCGGTCCAGCAGCGCAACGGTCAACGCCCTCCACTCGACCACGAGCGGAGATGCGACATCGTGTTCGCGTTGCGCGTCCGCGGGGTCGCGAAATGCCAGCACCCCGGCGTCGACAAACAATCCGCCATTGCGGTATTCCGCGAGGCCCGTCAGGCCGTCGATATCGGTGACCTGCAGCCCCGCCCGCTGCATCGGCTCGATCAGCGAATAGGACAGCCACTGCGACAGCTTGTGCAGCGGCACCAGCTCGCTGGTAGCGTCTTCTGTCTTGAGCGCCGGATGACGCCAGCAATCCCCCAGCGGGATTCCGCCGAGCGTGATGCGCGACGGCCAGATCGGCCCCAACTGGCGTAACAGCTCCGCCAAAATCGTCGGGGCCTCGATCACCCCCTGCTCGGCCGCCTCCGTGAGGTGATCGAACAATCCGCCGGGTCGGGCCGTGTCGCCGCGAGCGAAAACCTGCGGCGCCGCCGATACCTGTTCACCCAGCCGGCGAAGAAGGCTGACACGGCCTTCGAGGCCAACCAGCCGATTGTCGTCCGCAACCTGAAAGCCAGTCCGCAGATCGGCAACGGTCAATCGCTGAAGCACAGCGGCATCGGCCCGCAACGGTTCGTCAGCCTTCGCTGAGAAGGCACCGCGCGCAAACATATCCAGGCTGGCAAGCGCCAGCCCCTCCGAACGGCCAATGCTGGCGCCGGTCAAGGGATCGCGATAGCGCCACGACGGACCTGCACCGGCGTCGAGAAGCACACTGACGATGGCGAGGTCAAATTCGGAACGGGCGCGCTCTTTGCCGTCGCGCCAGTCCCTCGCGTCGGCAAGCGCCGCCCAGCGATCAACGCCACCGACAACGAAATGTCGCCAGCGAGAATGAAAGGGCACATCGAAGGTCGGATAGGCCTTGCGCGTTGTCGCAAGCACGAGGTCTACCGCCGCGTCGAGCCGGCCAAGGTCCACCCGGAAATGGCGAAGCTGGTCGTTCAAGCCGATTTCGAGCATCCGGTGGGCGCGAGCGCGCACCGCTTGCGCACTCAAAAGAGAAAAGGCGTCTGCGCTCGTGTCTGCGGTCACGATCAAAGGTCCGGCCCGCCCTAATATTTTTCGAGCGGCCGGCCGGAGGCGATCAGGTCCTCGGGCTTCTGGTCCGGCGAAAAATATCCAGCGGCCTTCTTGGCGGCGATTTCCACATGGGCGTCGGCCGGAATCATGTCGTCGGGAATGGCGACGCGCTCGACAATTTCGATGCCCTGCCCCGTCAGCGCATCGTACTTCATGTCGCTCATCGAGATGAACCGGTCGATGCGCTTCAATCCAAGCCAGTGAATGACGTCCGGCATCAATTGCTGGAAACGCGCATCCTGCACCCCGGCAACGCATTCCGTTCGTTCGAAATAGGCGGCCGCATCGTCGCCTGCTTCCTGGCGCTTACGCGCATTGTAGACCAGAAACTTCGTGACCTCGCCGAGCGCCCTTCCTTCCTTGCGGTTGTAGACGATGACGCCGAGACCGCCGGCTTGTCCGGCACGCGCGCATTCCTCGATGCCATGGATGAGATAAGGACGGCAGGTGCAGATATCGGAGCCGAAGACATCCGAGCCATTGCATTCGTCATGGACCCGGCAGGTAATTTTGGTCCGATGGTCCGGAAGCTTCGTGACGTCGCCGAACAGATAGACGGTCATCCCGCCTATCGGCGGAAGGAAGACCTGCAGATCCGGTCGCGTGACAAGCTCGGGAAACATGCCGGCCGTCTGTTCGAACAGCGCACGCCGCAGGTTGGTCACGCTGGTGCCGAAGCGCTGCGCGATCCCCGGCAGATACCAGACCGGATCGATCGCGATCTTGACGACGGAGACCGAGCCGCTGGCGTGAACGAACTCACCATCGGGCTCCAGCCGCTTGGCGGCCAGAGCCGCCTGAATTTCGGGCAGATCGAGACGGGCGCGCGTGATCGCGATGCTCGGCCTGATGTCGATACCCTCAGCGATTTCGGCGCGAAAATTCTCGGCGACGAGATGTCCCCAGGGGTCAAGGGCCACAATGCGTTCCGGATCCATCCATTGCGAGAACGGCCCAACGGTCGCGGCCGGATGCGTGTTGGTCAGATCGGGGCGACGGATCGGGTCCAGCGCGCCCGAAGATACGGCAAGCGCGCGGTAGACAGCATAGGAGCCTCCGTGGGTGCCAATCACGTTGCGATCCTGTGGACGCGATACCGTCCCGATGATCGGACCACGCTCACGCGCGGTCGGCGCGCCCCACCGGATCGGGAATTCATGCGTCGCGCCGGGCACCGGATGCGATGTCAGGCGAATATGGTCGGTACGATTGGACTGGCTCATCTTTCGGTAGTCCCAAAACGGCAACGGCCCGCCTGAATGACGGGCCTGACCGGAAAACCAATTGAATTTGCACGGGTCACTGACCCCTAGGAGAGCATTATATAAGCAAGTTACGCGTATGCACAACCATCAAGAGGGATAATCCGCCCTTCAGTCGAGTGCCGTCGGCTGACCAGAATCCATGGCCCGACGCCCTCCAAGGGTAAATCACCGGTATCAACGTTCCATCACTTTTTAAGATAGCCGACGACGCCTGCGAAGCGCGTGCCGATCCGGTGCGCTACAACGTCAGGCTGGGTAGATCGAGGCCGTTGGCGCGGGCACATGCGACAGCACTTTCATAGCCTGCATCGGCATGGCGCATGACGCCTGTCGCCGGATCGTTCCACAGCACGCGTTCGAGACGGCGCGCGGCCTCCGGCGTTCCATCGGCGACGATGACCATCCCGGCGTGCTGCGAATAGCCGATCCCGACGCCTCCGCCATGATGCAGCGAGACCCAGGTGGCCCCGCTGGCGCAATTGAGCAGCGCATTGAGCAGCGGCCAGTCGGACACGGCATCCGAGCCGTCGCGCATCGCCTCGGTTTCGCGGTTCGGGCTCGCGACCGAGCCGCTGTCGAGATGATCGCGGCCGATGACGATCGGCGCCTTCAGCTCACCCTTCGCCACCATTTCATTGAACGCCATGCCGAGCCGGTGGCGATCGCCAAGGCCGACCCAGCAGATCCGCGCCGGCAGCCCCTGAAATTTGATCCGCGCTTTGGCCATGTCGAGCCAGTTGTGCAGATGCTTGTCGTCAGGCATCAGCTCCTTGACCTTGGCATCGGTGCGGAAGATGTCCTCGGGGTCGCCCGATAGCGCCGCCCACCGGAACGGCCCTACGCCCCGGCAGAACAGCGGACGGATGTAGGCCGGAACGAAACCGGGGAAATCGAACGCGTTGTTCAGTCCCATGTCCTTGGCCATCTGGCGAATGTTGTTGCCGTAGTCGAGCGTGGGAATACCCTGTGCATGGAAATCCAGCATGGCCTGGACGTGGCCGACCATCGAGGTCTTCGCCGCGACTTCAACCGCTTTCGGATCATCGCTGCGTTTCGACTCCCACTCGGCGAGCGTCCATCCCTTCGGCAAATAGCCATTGATCGGATCGTGCGCGCTGGTCTGGTCGGTGACGATGTCGGGCCTGACGCCACGGCGCACAAGTTCCGGAAAAATGTCGGCGGCATTGCCGAGCAGGCCGACCGAGATTGCCTTCTTGCTCTGCGCCGCTTCCGCCATGAGCGCGAGCGCCTCGTCAAGCGAACCTGCCTGCCGGTCGAGGTAGCCCGTGCGCAGGCGCATCTCGATGCGGCTCGGTTGGCATTCGATCGCCAGCATCGACGCCCCGGCCATGGTTGCGGCCAGCGGTTGCGCGCCACCCATGCCGCCAAGACCCGCGGTCAATATCCACTTGCCCGCGAGATTGCCGCCATAGTGACGCCGCCCGACCTCGACAAAGGTTTCATACGTCCCCTGCACGATGCCCTGGCTGCCGATATAGATCCACGAGCCGGCCGTCATCTGGCCGAACATCATCAGCCCGGCCCTGTCGAGTTCATTGAAGTGATCGAGCGTCGCCCAGTGCGGCACCAGATTCGAGTTCGCGATCAGCACGCGCGGCGCATCGGCATGGGTGCGGAAGATGCCGACCGGCTTGCCCGACTGGACCACCAGCGTCTGGTCGCCCTCGAGCTTGCGCAGCGAGGTGACGATGCGATCGAAACTTTCCCAGTCGCGGGCGGCACGCCCGATTCCGCCATAGACGACGAGCTCGCTCGGACGTTCGGCAACATCGGGATCGAGGTTGTTCATCAGCATTCGGAGCGGCGCTTCCGTCAGCCAGCTCTTGGCGCTGATCTCAGAGCCGTGTGGCGAGCGGATCGTACGGTCGTTGTCCAGTCGGCGGTTCATGACGAATGGCCTCTCTCGGCAAGGATTGGAAACGGGTTCTGTTCGAGCACCGACATCGCGGCCGCCGGCAATGCGCCTGCCCCGACCAGCGCCGTTGCCTTCGCAAGATCGCCGGCCATGTAGCGATCGCCACCCAGCGCCGGCACCTCTTCGCGCAACGCTGCAATGACAGCCACAAGCGCGGGACTGGTCGAATGTGGCGCGCGCAGGGTGATACCCTGCGCCGCAACCAGCAGTTCGATGCCTAGTATCGTGGCGAGATTATCCGCCATGTCGGACAAACGACGCGCCGCGTGCGCGGCCATCGACACATGATCTTCCTGGTTGGCGCTGGTCGGCGTCGAATCGATCGAGCAGGCTGCGGCGCGTTGCTTGTTCTCGGCATAGAGCGCAGCTGCCGTCACTTCGGCAATCATGAAGCCGGAGTTGAGGCCGGGATCGGGCGTCAGGAACGGCGGCAGGCCGAAATTGAGCGCGGGATCGACGAGGGTCGCGATGCGCCGCTCGCTGATCGCGCCGATCTCGGACAGCGCCAGCGCAATCTGGTCGGCCGCAAACGCGACCGGCTCGGCATGAAAATTGCCGCCGGACACGATCTCTCCCGTATCGACCAGGACCAGCGGATTGTCGGTGACAGCGTTGGCTTCGATCGTCAACGTGCGCGCGGCTTGCGCGAGCAGATCAAGCGCGGCGCCGGCCACTTGCGGCTGGCAGCGCAGGCAATATGGATCCTGCACGCGCTCGTCGCCTTCGAGATGCGACATGCGGATATCGCTGCCCTCCAGCAATGCGGTCAGAGCGGCGGCTGCCGCGATTTGTCCGGCATGCGCCCGCAGTTGCTGGATTTCAGGGCGAAACGGCGCCGTCGAAGCCATCGCCGCGTCGACCGACAGGGCGCCTGTCACCAGTGCCGTGGTGGCCAGGCCATGGGCGCGCAACAACCCCGAAATGGCATAGGCGGTGGAAAACTGCGTGCCGTTGATCAGCGCAAGGCCTTCCTTCGGCCCGAGCGTGATCGGCGTAAGATTGGCGACGGCCAGCGCATCGCGGCCCGGCACAATGTCTCCGCCGACCAGCGCCTGCCCCTCCCCGATCATGACGGCCGTCATATGCGCCAACGGCGCGAGATCACCGGAGGCACCGACCGATCCCTGCTGCGGCACCAGCGGACAAATGCCGTGCACAAGCATGGCCTGGAGCTGCTCGATGATCTCGCGGCGCACGCCCGATGCACCTCGCCCCAGCGAGACGATCTTGAGCGCCATCATCAGGCGAACGATCGGCTCCGGCGTCGGCGGCCCAACGCCGCAGCAATGCGAGACAATGAGATTGTGCTGCAGCACGGCCGTCTGGTCGGCCGCGATCCGTTTCGACGCCAGTTTTCCGAACCCGGTATTGATGCCGTAGACGGGAGCTTCCGCGCGTGCGGCTGCCGCAACAATCGCCGATGCAGCTTCAACGCGTGGCCAGAAGGATGGATCGAGCACGACCGGCGCGCCGGCAAGAACGTGCGCCAGATCATCGAGGCTGACCCTGCCAGGCGAAACCACAATGGAGGCGTCGGCGCGGCTCACTGTCCCCTCCACACCCGGCTGTGCAATGGATTGAAGCCGATCCGGTAAACGAGCTCGGCCGGCCGGTCGATGTCCCAGATCGCAAGATCGCAATATTTGCCAGCTTCGAGCGTACCGGTCTCGCCGAGAATGCCGAGCGCTCGCGCCCCTTCCCGCGTCACGCCGGCGAGGCATTCGGCAACGGTCATCCGGAACAGCGTCGCCCCCATATTCATGACCAGCAGCAGCGACGTCAGCGGCGAGCTGCCGGGATTGCAGTCGGTGGCGAGCGCCATGTTCACGCCGTGCGTGCGGAACAGTTCGACCGGCGGCTTTTTCGTCTCACGAATGAAATAGAATGCGCCCGGCAGCAGCACGGCCACCGTCCCTGCCCGCGCCATGGCGGCAACGCCGGCCTCGTCCGTGTGCTCCAGATGATCGGCGGACAAAGCGGAAAATTCCGCAGCGAGCGCGGCGCCGCCGAGGTTCGACAATTGATCCGCATGCAGCTTGATCGGCAATCCGAGCGCCTTGGCTGCGCGGAACACCCGCGTCGTTTGCTCTCCCGAGAACGCAATGCCTTCCATGAAGCCGTCGACGGCGTCGGCCAATCCCGCCTGCGCTACCGCTGGCAACATCTCGCGGCAGACCAGATCGATATATCGGTCCTTGTCGCCATCGGCTTCCGGCGGCAGCGCGTGCGCGCCAAGAAACGACGTTTTGACGGCGACCGGCCGGATGCGGCCCAGCGTACGCGCCGCCGATAGCTGGCGCATCTCGGTTTCCGCATTGAGGCCGTAGCCGGATTTGATCTCCAGTGTCGTCACGCCCTCGCCGATCAGGGCGTCGAGCCTTGGCAGCGCGCCGGCGACAAGCTCGGCCTCGCTGGACGCCCGCGTCGCCGCGACCGTCGAGACAATACCGCCGCCCGCGCGCGCGATCTCTTCATAGCTTGCGCCCTGCAGCCGCAGCTCGAATTCATGCGCGCGGTTTCCGCCAAACACCAGGTGGGTATGACAATCCACCAGTCCCGGCGTGATCCAGCGCCCGGCGCAATCGATCCGTTCAGTGGCATCGGCGTCCGACGGAAAATCGGCGCGGCTGCCTGCAAAGGCAATGCGGCCGGCGCGCGCGGCGACCAGGCCGCCCTCGATCACGCCGAGCCCGGGCAGATCCTCCCGGACCGTGGCGAGCCGGGCGTTGAGCCAGATTCGATCGAAGCGCTCGGCCATGCAGTTCTCCTCCGCGGCAGGAGCTTGACGTATCGATATGTCTATACATAAAATCGTGCGGGTGTTCTGTCCAGCCGGTTTCGAAACATGTCGACACTGCATTTCGCATCAGCGCTGCTCCCTTCGGGGTGGGCCGATGACGTGCAGGTGGTGGTGACGGATCAGACCATCACGAAGGTTACAGTCGGCGTTCCGCCGGGCTCGCACGACGAACGCCACAAGCTCGCCATTCCCGGCGTTGCGAGCCTGCACAGCCACGCGTTTCAGCGCGGCATGGCGGGGCTCGCCGAAACGCGCGGCAATTCGGCGGATACGTTCTGGACGTGGCGCGAGACCATGTATCGCTTCGCGCTTGAAATGACGCCGGAAGACACCGAAGCTGTTGCGACGCTGTTCTATGTCGAGATGCTCGAGCAAGGCTTTACGCGCGTCGGGGAATTCCACTACCTGCATCACGACCACGACGGCGCGCCTTACGCCAACCTCGCCGAGATGGCGATGCGAATTGCGCGAGCCGCCGAAATCGCCGGCATCGGATTGACGCTGCTGCCGAGTTTCTACGCACACGGCTCATTCGGCGGGGCCGCGCCGCATGCCGGCCAGCGCCGGTTCATCTGCTCGGTCGACCAATTCGCCAGGCTGATTGATGCGACGCGCATCGCCGTTCGCGCCTTGCCTGGCGCCAATGTCGGCATCGCGCCGCATAGTTTGCGGGCTGTGACGCCTGACGAATTGGCGGCCATCGCGCCACTGGCCGAAGGCGGGCCGGTGCATATCCATGCCGCTGAACAGACAAAAGAAGTCCAGGACTGCATCGCCTGGTCGGGACGACGGCCGGTCGAGTGGCTGCTCGAAGATGCGCCCGTCGATCAGCGCTGGTGCCTGATCCATGCGACCCATATGACAGCGGCGGAAACCGCCGCGCTTGCAGGAAGCGGTGCGGTTGCCGGGCTCTGCCCCATCACCGAAGGCAGCCTCGGCGACGGCATTTTTCCCGCCCGCGAATTCCTCGGCGCCGGCGGGCGGTTCGGCATCGGTACGGACTCCAACGTTCTGGTCGGCGTCACCGACGAACTGCGTCAGCTCGAATATGGCCAGCGCTTGAAACACCGCGAGCGCAACGTGCTCTCAGGCGGTCCCGGCCTGTCGACCGGCCGCGCGCTGTTCGAAGCCGCGCTCACCGGTGGCGCCCAGGCGCTCGCACAGCCAACCGCCGGACTTCAGACAGGCGCGCGCGCCGACATCGTAACCCTCGACACCAGCCACCCCTCACTCGCCGGACGCCGCGGCGACGCTATCCTCGACGGCTGGATTTTTGCTACGAGCGCGGGTGCCGTCGACACGGTCTGGGCAGGCGGCGCCAAGGTCGTCGAGAATGGACGGCATGTATTGCGTCAGAAGGCGCGCGACGCGTTCAACGCAGCGGTTCGGAGGCTCGTCGCATGAGCCTCGTCACCGATCGCGGCAAGCCCCAGTCGGCCGACAAGCCGACGTTGTACAAGCAGATCCGGATCGACATCGAGCGCCGTATCCTGACCGGAGAATGGCCCCCCGGTCATCGCATCCCGTTCGAGCACGAGCTGATGTCGAGCTATGGCTGCTCGCGCATGACGGTGAGCAAGGCGCTGTCGGAGCTGACGCAGGCCGATCTTATCGAGCGGCGGCGCAAGGCCGGCAGCTTTGTCCGCCGGCCCACGTTCCTTTCGGCCGTGCTCAAGATCGCCGACATCCGCGCTGAGATCGGCGCGCTTGGCCGCAGTTACGGCTATGAGCTGATCCAGTGCTCGCGGCGCGCCGCGAACGCCGCCGACCGCGCCCGGCTTGGGGCACGGAAGACCGGAAAGGTGATCGCGATTGCGTGCCGTCACAGCGCCGACGACGTACCGTTCGCCATCGAGGACAGGCTGATCGATCTCGACGCGGTGCCTGAAGCAGCCACGGCGGATTTTGCGACCGAGCCGCCCGGCACATGGCTGCTTCACCATGTGCCATGGACGGAAGCCGAGCATTCGATCAGCGCCATCGTGGCTGATGAGCAGGCAGCGGCAGCGCTCGACATCGCGATCGGCGCGCCCTGCCTGGTGATCGACCGGCACACCTGGCGCAGCGCCCGGCCGCTGACGGCCGTGCGCCTGCTCTATCCGGGCGAGTCCCATAAACTGGTTGCTCGCTTCAAGGGCGGCTGAGGGGACAACGATGCACGCAAGATCTGGCACGGACCATGCAACAATTTCGAGGCAGAAGTTTCGATGAACAGACCAAGATACAATCCATGAACCAGCAAAAGGGATACAGCCATGCGTAGTTTTGGATTTTTCGCGGCAGCCGCCGCTCTCTTAGTAACCGCACCGGCCGCCGCCCAGGATGTAAAGGTCGGCATCGGCATCTCCGGATGGACCGGGTTTGCGCCGCTCACGCTCGCCAACCAGGCCGGGATCTTCAAGAAGAACGGTCTCGATGTGACGATCAAGAAGATCCCGCAGAAGGACCGCCATCTCGCCATCGCTTCCGGCGACATCCAGTGCGCGGCGACCACGGTCGAGACCTGGATTTCCTGGAACGCCAATGGCGTCGCCACCAAGCAGATCTTCCAGCTCGACAAGAGCTACGGCGCCGACGGCATGGTAACGCGGAACGATGTCGCAGCGATCAAGGACCTGAAAGGCAAGACGGTCGCCGCGTCCGCGCCCGGCACGGCTCCCTATTTCACCCTGGCCTGGATGCTCAAGAAGAACGGCCTTACGGTCAAGGACGTCACAGTGGTGAACCTGGAGCCGGCCGCAGCGGCGCAGGCATTCGTGTCCGGCCAGAACGATGCAGCCATGACCTATGAGCCGTACCTTTCGACCGTGCGCGCCGCGCCGGACAAGGGCAAGATCATCGCGACCACGCTGGACTACCCGATGATCATGGACACGTTCGGCTGCACGCCGAAATTTCTGACCGAGAATCCGAAGGCCGCGAAGGCGCTGGCCGACAGCTATTTCGAGGCTGTCGCCATGATCGAGAAGGAGCAGGCCAAGTCCTATGAGATCATGGGATCCGATGTGAAGCAGTCCGGCGAACAGTTCGGCAACTCGGCAAAATATCTGCGCTGGCAAGACAAGGCCGCGAACCAGAAATTCTTCGCTGGCGAGTGGCAGGCGTTCACAAAGGAAGCCGCAGACCTGTTGCTCGAGATCGGCATCATCAAATCGGTTCCGAAGATCGACGATCTCGTTGATACGAGCTTCATCAAGTAGTTTTGGTTTGCGCCGGCCCCGCTTTCGGTCACGGGAGCGGGACCGGCGATATCAGCGCACCGTTTTGGGGATATGCCTGTGATACGCCCTCTGGATCCCGTGACATCGAGGCAGCGCGTCGCCTATGGCCTCGCGTTCTTCGTGCTTTTCGTCGCCGTATGGGCTTGGGCAACCTTCGGCGGCTACGTCTCCAAGACTTTTCTCGCCACTCCACTGACCATGCTGCAGGAGGGTTGGGAACTGCTGGCAAAGCACGGCTTTCTGTTCGACATCGGCATGACCATCTGGCGGGTCGTCGGCGGCTTCGTGCTGGCGGCCATCATCGCCGTGCCGCTCGGCGTCCTGATGGGCGCTTACAAGCCGATCGAAGCCTTTCTGGAGCCGTTCGTCTCCTTTGCCCGTTACCTGCCCGCCTCCGCCTTTATCCCGCTGCTGATCCTGTGGGCGGGCATTGGCGAACTGCAAAAGCTGCTGGTCATATTCATCGGCTCGGTATTCCAGATCATCCTGATGGTCACCGTGACGGTCGGCAACACCAGGCGCGACCTCGTCGAAGCCGCGTACACGCTGGGCGCCAGCGACCGCGGCATCATCAACCGGGTGCTGCTGCCCTCCTCCGCCCCCGAGGTCGCGGAAATCCTCCGGCTCGTTCTCGGCTGGGCGTGGACCTATGTCATCGTCGCCGAGCTGATCGGTTCATCCTCGGGCATCGGCCACATGATCACCGACAGCCAGGCGCTGCTCAACACCGGCCAGATCATCTTCGGCATCATCGTCATCGGGCTGATCGGCCTGGTGTCGGACTTTCTGTTCAAGGGCTTCAACGCCTGGCTGTTTCCGTGGAAGCTGGCATGACCGAACTGAAGATCGACCAGGTCGCCCGCATCTTCCCCGCGCGCCAGGGCCATGCGCCGACACGCGCGCTCGAACCGATCGACCTCGACGTCGGCAACAACGACTTCGTCACCATCCTCGGCCCCTCGGGCTGCGGAAAGTCGACGCTGCTGCGCATCATCGCGGGGCTCGACCGTCCGACCAGCGGCCGCGTCATTCTGGACGGCCAAGAGGTCACGGGCCCTGGCGCGGATCGCGGCATGGTGTTTCAGTCCTACACGCTGTTTCCATGGCTGACCGTGCGCGAAAACATCGCGTTCGGCCTGCGCGAGCGCGGAGTTTCCGAGGCAGACCGCGAAAAAATCGCCGACGGTTTCATTCAGCGCGTCGGCCTGTCGGGTTTTGAGAATCATTGGCCAAAGCAACTCTCCGGTGGCATGCAGCAACGCACCGCGATCGCGCGAGCCCTTGCCAACGATCCAAAGATCCTGTTGCTCGACGAGCCGTTCGGCGCGCTGGATAATCAAACCCGCGTGCTGATGCAGGAGATGCTGCTCGGCATCTGGGAACGCGACCAGAAGACGGTGCTGTTCGTCACCCATGATATCGAGGAGGCGATCTTCCTCGGCAGCCGCGTCATCGTCATGAGCGCCCGTCCCGGCCGTATCAAGGCCGAGATCGCGGTCGATCTGCCGCACCCGCGATCCTACAAGATCAAGACTACGCCCGAATTCGTCAGCCTGAAGGAACGGCTCGTGGAAGAGATCCGCGCCGAGGCATTGAAGGTTGCGGTTCACGCCTGACGATTCGCTCGCTTGTGAAATCCGACAGGGGTGCGGTGAAATCAGCCCCGGATTTTGCTACGCTGATCCCTGCTTGCGTTGGACTCGTTGGATGCCGTCGCATCCATCGCTTCTCACCGCCTCGCCACTTGCGGACCTGCAACGCAGTGCGACGTTCCGAATCCCGACAGGGAGACAGCCATGGTGAAACCGTTTCCGTCGAAGACCCACATCGGCAACCACATGCTGCATCCGGAAACGCTGATGCTGAATTACGGCTACGATCCGCAATTGTCGGAAGGCGCCGTCAAGCCACCGGTCTTCCTGACCTCGACCTTCGTCTTCAGGACCGCCGAAGACGGACAGGATTTTTTCGATTTCGTCTCGGGCCGGCGCGAGCCTCCGGAGGGGATGGGCGCGGGCCTGGTGTACTCGCGCTTCAACCACCCCAACAGCGAGATCGTCGAGGACAGGCTCGCCGTCTACGAGCGCGCGGAAAATTGCGCGCTGTTCTCTTCGGGCATGGCGGCAATTTCGACCACCATCCTGGCCTTCGTCCGCCCCGGCGACGTCATTCTGCACTCTCAGCCGTTGTATGGCGGGACAGAGACACTGCTTGCGAAGACGCTTGCGAACCTCTCGATCGGCGCCGTGGGTTTTGCCGACGGTCTCGATGAGACCGCGGTCAAGGCGGCAGCGGAGGAAGCCATGCGCAAAGGCCGGGTTGCGATGATTTTCATTGAGACGCCGGCCAATCCCACCAACGGTCTCGTCGACGTAGCGATGGTCCGCCGCGTCGCCGACATGATCGCGCAGACCCAGCGGCATACGCCGATCGTCGCCTGCGACAATACCTTGCTCGGACCGGTGTTTCAGCGGCCGATCGAACACGGCGCTGATCTTTCGGTGTACTCGTTGACCAAATATGTCGGCGGTCATTCCGACCTGATCGCGGGCGCGGCGATCGGCTCAAAAGCCATCCTGAAGGATATCAAGGCACTGCGAAGCGCCATCGGCACCCAACTCGATCCGCACTCCTGCTGGATGATCGGCCGATCGCTCGAGACGCTGAGCCTGCGCATGGAGAAAGCGGACCAAAACGCGCGGCTCGTGGCGGATTACCTGCGCGATCACAACAAGGTGGCGAAGGTTCATTATCTTGCTCACCACGAACCGGACTCCGTCGCCGGCCGTTTGTTCGCGCGGCAATGCAGCGGCGCAGGCTCCACATTCTCGTTCGACATCGTCGGCGGCCAGGCGGCCGCTTCAAAGTTCCTCAACGCGCTGCAGATCTTCAAGCTGGCAGTAAGCCTCGGCGGCACCGAGTCGCTTGCCAGCCTGCCCGCAAGCATGACCCACTCCGGTGTTCCCGCTGACATCCGCCAGAAAATCGGCGTTCTCGACTGCACGATCCGGCTGTCGATCGGCATCGAGCACCCGTCCGACCTGATCGCGGACCTCGCGCAGGCCCTGAACGAGGCATAACTGTACGCCACGCGCGAGAGGACTGGATCGCGCCAGCGCCTCGCCACTGCCGCCGCAGAAGCCAGGCGCCCGGCGCGACCGCTCGCCGTCACTTCTTAACGGCGAACACCCAGACGACGCCGCCTTGCGGCACGTTGTTCTCCAGGCCGGGGACCTTGCCCACCAATGCGTCCTGGATGCGCTGCGCGTCCACGCCCCAGCCCGACTGGATGGCGATATACTGCGTCCCGTCCACCTCATAGGCGACCGGCATGCCCATGATGCCGGAGTTGGTCTTTTGCTCCCACAGCAGCTCACCGGTCTTGGCATGGAAGGCGCGGAACATCCGGTCGTTGGTGCCGCCGACAAAGATAAGATCGCCTGCGGTAGCGGTCACCGAACCGAACAGGTGCGACTTGGGAAAATTATGCGACCAGGCCTTCTTGCCCGTGGCCGGATCCCACGCCTGCAGTTCGCCGAAGTGTGTCGCGCCGGGACGAGGTGTCAGGCCGATATCTTCGGGCTTGGTCCCGAGCCAAAGCTGACCGGCAACCAACGGCACTTTCTCGCCGGTGAAGCCGCCGCAGAAATTCTCGTTGGCCGGAACGTAGACCAAGCCGGTTTTCTGGCTGTACGCAGCCGACGGCCAATCCTTGCCACCCCACAACGATGGGCAGAATTCGACCCGCTTGCCAATAATCGGCTTGTGAGCCGGATCGACAATCGGCTTGCCACTCTCGGGCTCAATGCCTTTCCAGACGTCGGTATGAACAAAAGGCCAGCCGGCGACATATTTGATGCTGTCCGGCTTGCGCTCCAGTACCCAGAAAATCGCGTTCCGCCCCGGATGGATAAGACTCTTGATCGTCCGGCCATCCCTTTGCAGGTCGACCAGCATTGGTGCGTCCACCTCGTCCCAATCCCAGGAATCGTTTTGGTGGTACTGGAAGTAAGTTTTCAGCTTGCCGCTATCGGGATCGAGCGCGAGCACTGAACTTGTGTAAAGATTGTCGCCAGGGTGAGTGTCGCCCGGCCAGGGTGCGGCGTTGCCGGTGCCCCAATAGACTGTCCTGGTGTCTGGATCGTAGTTGCCCGTCATCCAGGCAGATCCGCCACCCGTTTTCCAGTCGTCGCCTTTCCATGTCTCGTTACCCGGCTCACCCGCACCGGGAATGGTGAAGGTCCGCCACAGCTCCTTGCCCGTGTTGGCATCATAGGCAACGACGTAACCGCGCACGCCCAACTCGCCACCGGAACCGCCGACGATCACCTTGCCGTCGACGACCAGCGGCATCAGGGTCAGATACTGTCCCTTCTTGTAGTCCTGAACCTTGGTATCCCAGACTACCTTGCCGGTCTTGGCATCAAGCGCCACCAGATGGTCGTCCGTCGTGGCGAGGTACAGCTTGTCCTCCCACAGCCCGACGCCGCGATTGGTCGGGTGCAATTGAAAGAGGTCTTCGGGAAGCTGGCGTTTGTATCGCCAGTACTCGTCACCGGTCTTGGCGTCGAGCGCAATCACCTGCCCCGACGGCGTTGCGACGAACATCACGCCATTGTTGACGATCGGCGGAGCCTCATGTCCCTCGACCACACCGGTCGAGAACGTCCACGCCGGCACGAGATTTTTCACGTTGGAGGTGTTGATCTGGTCGAGCGGGCTGTATCCCTGGCCGTCATAGGTCCGGCGATAATGCATCCAGTTGCCGGGTTCCGGATTTTTGAGCCGCTCCGCAGTCACCGGGGCGTAGTTCTCGATCGGACCCGCGGCAGCGATCGAAACGAGGCATGTAGACGCGAGCAAACCGGACAAAATCCATTGCTTCAAGGCCATAGCGCAACCTCCCCTTTGTTTTCATCTCACGAATTCTGTTTTCTGGTCGTGGATCGAGACGGCCGCCCACCGTCACCTGGCCTGCTGCGCACCTACCTTTCCAATGAATGTTGCGGCCACCGTCAGCGAACCGTCGTCCATCGCCAACGGAAGCGCCGGCAGGCGCCGGGGCGCCGGTCCAAACACAACCTGCGCGCCCTGCCGGGGGTCATATTCCGAATTATGACAAACGCATTTGAACACGTCCTTGTCGCCGCCAGCCGCCTTTACCCAAGCCGTGATCGGACAACCGGTGTGGACGCAGATGGCCGAATAAGCCACGACGCCGCCGGCGGCGCGTGAGCGCGTTTCTTCATCCAGCTCAGCCGGTTCCAGTTTGACGACGAGCACTTCGTTCAGGCGCGAGCCCTTGCGCACGACCGATGTCTTGGGATCTTTTGGCCAGGCCCGAACCGGCGGACCGCCAGCCTGCAAATCCTGCGGCTTGATCACCTCGCCCGCACGATCCCCTTCGGCGAAAACCAGAACGTCGCCCTTCTGAGGCCGCTCGTTGCTTCCAGGTAAATCTTCCTCGGCAATGCAGGGGCTGGACGACGCCAGGCAGGCGCCCGTGGCAAGAGCCGTCAGGATAAGCGCGCGCCGCGTTGGATCCTGACACATCGCTGTCGCGAGTTCCGTGTCTGTGCGTGTGATCGACGTTGTTGCCTGATCGGATTTGCACATCACTCAACCTGAAGGAGAGACTCGGTCAAAAAAATGGCGACAGAAAAATTGTGTCTCGAGCAATCACCTCTTCCATTTGATGTCAGCGATTGCAACAAATGCCCGTAGCGTAAGCCTCCATCGCATCGCCGCTGCAGCCTGGCGCCTCATGCGTATTTTGCAGAACAGCTCAGCCTTCGGTGATGTGCAGTGCATCACGAGCGTGCGAGAGGCCTCACGCCAGCGTTCAATGTGCGCATGCAAGTCCATGCTGACCGCACAATGTTGAAGAGACGATCTTCCATTTTGTCCTGACGGAAACGTTTAAGTTTGACGCCAATTGCTCGTGCCCGATCTCACTGCGTCAGTGTCGCTTACCAAATGCAATTCTTGGGCGATGCCCCGCTTTCGCCAAACATGCGGAAGCAAAATGGAGAACGCCTTATAGTAGTAATCCAAAAGCGCGGCCGACTGAACCAAACCAATAATAACGATCAGGAGGATGGCTCACAGAAATCCCAGCCAGACAGCAAGGAATTTCGAAGCGACGGCGTCGAGTGGTCAGCAGGAGTGTTGCCGCTCACGTCGGAGCTACCATCAGCAGCTTATGAAGAGCGAGGATCGATCATGATTACCTTGAAGATTAACGGCCAGCAAAAGAACTGGGATGGCGACCCCGATCTTCCGCTGCTCTGGTTCCTCCGCGATGAAGCCGGACTGACAGGCACGAAATACGGCTGCGGCCAAGCGCTTTGCGGCGCCTGCACCGTGATCGTCGACAAGCAGGCGGTACGTTCCTGCATCACGTCGGTCTCCGACGTGGTTGGTCGGGAGGTCACGACGATCGAAGGTCTTCATCCGACCGGCGATCACGCAGTTCAGAAGGCCTGGCGCCAGCTCAATGTTCCGCAATGCGGCTTCTGCCAGGTCGGCCAGATCATGCAGGCCGCCGCGCTGCTGACAGAAAATCCGAAGCCCACGCACGACCAGATACGCGAGGCCATGGCGGGCAACATCTGCCGCTGCGGCTGCTATCAGCGCATTGAAAATGCGGTCCACCTCGCATCGACGGGGGTCTGATCATGAACATCATCACCAATCCCAGGAAGCTCCGTGGCTTTGAGCGATACGTCAAAGTCGACAACGTTTCACGCCGCAGCATTTTGAAGGGGCTCGGGCTCGCCGGAGGCTTCGTTCTGGCTGCTCCCGTGATGTCACGCCCCGCCCTTGCCGCGTATAAGACCGGCGCGGGCGAGATGCCGCACGGCACCGTGGTGGATCCGCGCGTGTTCGTCGCGATCGCACCGGACGGCATTGTCACGATCGTTGCGCATCGCGCCGAGATGGGAACCGGCGTCCGCACCAGCCTGCCGATGATCGTCGCCGAAGAGATGGAAGCCGACTGGTCGCGCGTTCGCGTTCAGCAGGCGCATGGCGACGAGGTGAAATTCGGCAATCAGGACACCGACGGATCGCGCAGCACGCGGCACTACCTGATGCCGATGCGCCAGATCGGCGCTTCAGCCCGCACGATGCTCGAAACCGCAGCGGCGAAACGCTGGGGCGTTCCGGCGACCGAAGTGAAGGCGGTCAATCACGAGGTCGTCCACAGTGCGAGCGGACGGCGCATTGGCTTCGGCGATCTGGCGGCCGACGCCGCCAAGGAGTCGGTACCGAGTGTCGAAGGGTTGAGGCTGAAAGACCCAAAGGATTTCCGCTATCTGGGCAAAGGCCAGATCAGCATGGTCGATCTCCGCGACATCACGGTAGGCACCGCGCGCTACGGCGCCGACGTCCGCCTGCCTGGCATGAAATACGCCGTCATTGCCCGGCCGCCAGTAACCGGGGGCAAGGTCGCGTCGTTTGACGGGGCAGCGGCGATGAAGGTGTCCGGCGTCGAGAAGGTCATGGAAGTCAAGGGCTGGCCGTGGCCATCGAAATTCCAGCCACTCGGCGGCGTCGCCGTGATCGCCCGCAACACCGGCGCGGCGATCAAGGGGCGCGACGCCCTGAAGATCGTCTGGGACGATGGCGCCAACGGCAAGTATGAGTCGGTCGCCTACCGGGCCGAACTCGAGGCAGCCGCACGAAAGCCGGGACTGGTGGTGCGGAAGGAAGGCGACGTTGAAGCCGCCCTGAAGGGCGCCGACAAGGTGATCGTCGGTGAGTACTACCTGCCGCATCTCGCCCATGTCGCCATGGAGCCGCCGGTTGCGGTCGCCGACGTCAAGGGTGACAAGGCGGAGATCTGGGGACCGGTGCAAAGCGCCGGCGGAACGCGCGAGGACGTCGCCAAGACGCTCGACATTCCCCAGGAGAATGTCACCGTCAACGTCACGCTGCTCGGCGGCGGCTTCGGCCGCAAGTCGAAGTGCGATTACGCCATCGAAGCCGCCCTGCTTTCAAAGGAGCTCGGCGCCCCCGTCAAGGTGCAATGGACACGGGAGGACGACGTTCGCAACGGCTTCCTGCACACCGTCTCGGTGGAACGCATCGAGGCAGGTCTCGACAAGAGCGGCAAGGTGACGGCCTGGCGCCATCGAAGCGTCGCGCCGAGCATCGCCTCGACATTTGCCGCCAACACGGTGCACCAGGCGCCGTTCGAACTCGGCATGGGGCTGGTCGACATGCCCTTCGAGATCGCCAACGTGCAATGTGAGAATCCGGAAGCGGCCGCGCATACCCGTATCGGCTGGTTCCGCTCCGTGTCGAACATCCCGCGCGCCTTCGCGGTGCAGTCCATGGTCGCCGAACTCGCGCACGCCACCAAACGCGATCCAAAGGACATGCTGCTGGAGCTGATCGGCTCTCCGCGGATCGTCAAGCTCGATTCCGTGAAAGACCTCTGGAACTACGGCGAGCCCTATGACAGCTATCCGATCGACACCGCGCGTCTTCGCAAGGTCGTCGAGCTGGTCGCAGAAAAGGGCGGCTGGGGGCGTTCCGTCCCCAAGGGGCACGGGCTCGGCATTGCCGCGCATCGCAGCTTCGTCAGCTATATCGCGACGATCGTCGAGGTGGCCGTTGACGACAAGGGCAAGCTCACCGTGCCCCGGGTCGATACGGCGATCGATTGCGGCACTTTCGTCAATCCGGAGCGGATCCAGTCGCAGATCGAGGGTACCGCGATCATGGGCCTGAGCCTCGCCAAGCATGGCGCGATCACCTTCAAGGACGGCAAGGTGCAGCAGGGCAATTTCGACGATTTCCCGGTGATCCGGATGGACGAGGCCCCGGCCGTAACGAACGTCTACATCGTGCCCCCCGGCCCGGACACGCCGCCCAGCGGTGTCGGCGAGCCGGGTGTGCCGCCGTTTGCACCGGCGCTGATCAACGCGATCTTCGCCGCGACCGGCAAGCGCATCCGCGCACTGCCGATCGGCAAGCAATTGGAGGCGTAAGGAGGAACGTTAGGCCGAACGGGCCGTTTTCATTGGTCTGAGAGGAGTTCAGGCCGATGAAACCCAACTCAACTGCGCTCGCGGTATCCTTGCTGTCGGGCGTGCTTCTACTAACTGCTCAGGCGGCGACCGCTCAAACGACGTCGCCGCCGGGCGCGACCGCCACGCGGCCGGCGACGAACCCGCCGGGACAAACCTCCCTGCCAAACGAAAGCCCGCCGGCCACGACAACGCAAACCACCGGCGAAGCCAGCCGCGATCCCGTCGTGAAGAAAATGAACGAGGACGAAAAGCAGAAGGTCGAGACCAAGGGCAAGTAGTGCAGTTCCGGCTGGGCCGTTAGACGTGGTCGTCCCCTCGCAACGTCTGTCATCGCTGGCACTGAAGCGTCAGGTCATCCGACAAGCCCGATTGCAGAAGCGGCCGCCGGCCTCAGGGCTCGCAAATCCATGTGCCGGTTCACGTCCTTGTAGAGCAGGTAACGGAACCGCCCGGGCCCACCGGCGTAACACGCCTGGGGGCAAAAGGCGCGGAGCCACATATAGTCCCCGGCCTCGACCTCGACCCAGTCTTGATTGAGCCGGTAGACGGCCTTGCCCTCAAGAACATAAAGACCGTGCTCCATGACGTGGGTCTCCGCAAACGGAATCGACGCGCCCGGCTCGAAAGTGACGATGGTGATGTGCATGTCGTGCCGGATGTCTGATGGATCGACGAAGCGCGTCGTGGCCCATCTTCCATCCGTATGAGGCATTGGTGTTGGCGTGATGGAATCTTCGTTTGTCACAATGGGTTCCGGCGTCGCGATCCCGGACACGCGCTGATACAGCTTCCGGATCCAGTGAAACTGCACCGCTTCGGAGCTGCGATTCTGTACGCTCCAGCGGCAACCGGGCGGAAGATACGCAAAGCCACCGGGCCGCAACACGTGTTCCGCCCCGTTGAGCCGCAAGGCCAACTTACCGCCAACCACGAACAGCGCCCCCTGCGCTTCCGTATCGGGCTCCGGCGATTCGCTTCCGCCGCCCGGCGCCACGTCGACAAGGTAATGGGAGAACGTTTCGGCGAATCCGGATAGCGGTCGGGCCAGCACCCAAACGCGCGCATCGTTCCAGTGTGGAAGATAGCTTGTAACAATGTCGCGTATGACGCCCTTGGGTATCACCGCATAGGCATCCGTAAAAACCGCGCGGCCGGTCAGAAGCTCCGTCTGGGCTGGATGCCCGCCGGTTGGGACGTGATAGGTTCGAGATGACATTTCCTGGCCTCTCAAAGACGGTTCTTGTTCATCGAACGACTAGCCCTGCTTCGCCGTAATGCCCGGGTGCATTGCAGCACTATCGAACGCGACCCGCAGCCAGTCTGGTTCTTCAAGCCACTTTTCCTCGAGGTTGCTTCCCGCGCCCTTTCGATCGACGACAACGAACGGACTGGCGTCCGCAATGACAAGCAGCGGATGATGCCAGCAGTTTCTCGCGTAGTTGACGCCCTGTCGTCCCGACGCAGCAAACGCCCGGTAGCTCGACGGGATGCCCGGATCTGCGCAAACGACCACCAGCCAGGGCGCTTCGTTCAACGGGACGAAAAGCTGGCTGCCGAGCGGATGACGCTCCATCATCTTGATGACAATCGGCGCCGGTCTCACCGTGCCGATGAACAGGCTGATATTGACCTCTCCGCCTGCCGAGGCGACGTCAATCTTCGCCAGATCGTCATAGCGACTGGCAAATCCTTCGTTGATCAGTTTCGGCTTCACATCTTCGGTCTCGACGACCTCGCCGAAAGGCGCGAACCCCGCCTTTGACAAAGGTGCAACCGAAAGCGTCAGCATCGTTCAAACTCCGATCAACTTCGAGCATGGCGAGGCGTCCAGATCGGCCCGGTTGGTCTGGCCGATACCGGACGCCTTATGCCTGATATCAGATCGCCTGAGGCTGCGCTCCCGTTGTGTCCAGATCCGCCGGATCGATCCCTGCTTCCGCGCTCACGGGATCGACCTGCCCATTCAGGACCCGATGCGCCTTCTCCCGATCGATGTCGCCTTCCCAGGAGGCCACCGCGACCGTGGCGACGCAATTCCCGATATAGTTGCCCAGCGCGCGTGCGATGCCAATGAACCAGTCCACCGACAGGATCAGCACCAATCCGATGGCCGGAATGGCCGGGATGGCCGCGAGGGTGGCCGCAAGCACGACGATGGCGGAGCCGGGGACGCCGTGAGCGCCCTTCGAGGTCAGGAGAGCAACGCCGAGAATTGCCAGAAGATCACCCGTGGCCAGCGGCGTATTGGTCGCCTGGGCAATGAACACGGCGGCCAGCGTCAAATAGATCGAGAAGGCATCCAGATTGAACGAATATCCCGTCGGGATTACCAGTCCGACGGTCGACGGCTTGATGCCAAGAAGTTCGAGCTTGCGCATCGTCTGCGGAAGCACGCTGTCTCCGGCTGCCGTGCCGAGAACGATCGTCAGTTCCTCGCGCAAATAGCGGAGCAGCTTGAACAGGCTGAAGCCGGAAACGCGCATGACCGCGCCCAGCACGACGACGACAAAGACGACCACGGCCACATAGAACAGAGCGACGAGCCCGCCGAGTTGCTTGAGCGAGCCGATGCCGTACTTGCCCACCGTAAATGCGATCGCCCCGAACACACCGAGCGGCGCCAACCTGACGACGAAATTCATCATCTTGAAGACGATGTCACTCACACGTCCGATGAAATCCGTCACCGGCTTGGCCCGCTCGCCACACAGGGAGGCAGCACAGCCGAACATGATCGAGACGATCAGCACCTGCAGGATGTCGCCGGTCGTGAAGGCCCCGACCACCGTCGAGGGAATGAGCTTCATGAGGAATTCCGAGACACCGCCGCCGGCGACCTGGGCCGCCGTCTGACTGAAGCCGCTCAACGCTTTTGCATCCAGCGTCTTCGGATCGATATTCATTCCGGTACCGGGCTGGAAGTAATAGGCGAGCGCAATGCCGAGCACCAACGCAATCGTCGTGATGACCTCAAAGTATATCAGCGCGCGCACCCCGACTCGCCCAACCTTCGACAGGTCCCCTGCGGCGGCGATCCCGTGCACGACAACGCAAAACACGATCACCGGAACCAGCATCTTGATGAGCTTGATGAAGCCGTCGCCCAGCGGTTTCATTTGAAGAGCGGCATCCGGGTGAACCATGCCAAGCGCAATACCCAGCGCCAGCGCCACGATGACCTGGAAGAAGAGTGACTTGAATAGCCTTGGCACGACGTTCCCTCGCTTGGTCGGTGTTTTCATTTGATGTGGCTTCGTCGGCCCGCGGCCGGGTGCCACTTTTGCTCTTAAACGCGACGCTGACGTCGCTTCGAAACCGATGATTGCCCGCCGGACCCCGTCCCGGCTGCGCACCAAGCCATTCGTTGACCATGCCGAACCAAGTGTCCAATATATAGAACGACACGATCAAGAGGGAAATCCTATGGATCTCCGCCAGCTCCGGTACTTCATTGCGGTGGCCGAGGAGCGCAGCTTCACTGCTGCGGCGCGACGATTGAATCTTTCGCAGCCTCCTCTCAGCCAACATATCCAGTCGCTAGAAGCGGCGTTGGGAACACAGCTTCTCTACAGGACCAGTCGCAAGGTCGAGTTGACGCAAGCCGGAGAAGCCCTCCTGGCGCGTGCACGCGCCATTCAACAGCAGATCAAACTGGCCGAGGACGAGATCCATTCAATCGGCGCCGGCCTGGTCGGGACTCTCGACATCGGAGCAACCGGCTCCATCCTGCGCGGACGCCTGGCCGACCTGCTCGCCGCGTATCGAAAGGATGCGCCTTCGGTAAGGATGACGGTGCATGAGCAAGCGCCGGCCCTGCAGATCGCGGCCCTCCTCAATCACACGACAAACATCAGCCTGAACCGCAGCATCCCCACCGAGCATCTGCTCCGCAGCGAGCTTGCGTGGTCGGAAGAGGTTGTGGTTGCGATGCAGAAGACGCATCCACTGGCGCGACGCAAGCGCATCGCCCTCGGCGACCTTGCGTTGGAGGATCAGATTGTCCTGCAGCCCGAAAGTTCACAGTTTGCGCGCTACATCCAGAAATGTTGTGTCGACGCCGGCTTCCTGCCGCGGGTTTCCCAGCAAGTCATCGATGCACAGTCGGTCCCCAGTTTGATCGCCGCCGGCTTCGGAGTAGCGCTGGTCCCACAATCAATTGCCCGCTTCACGACTGACGAAATCGTATTTCGGCCAATCAGGCCTTCACCGCCCTCCGCCGATGTCTTTCTCGTGTTCAGGAAAGACGAGACGTCGATGGTCGTACACAATTTCATCAAGCTGGCCCGGCGTTTTCTCAGCCAGAAACCAAATTCCGGCCACCCGTCCAGCAGCTGATGGTCGTCCCGGCGGGGATCTCGCCTGTCAGCCGGCGGGGCTTCACGCCGCCAGAATTTTCTCGGGCGCCGCCGCGGGCAAATTCTGGCTGTCGCCGACCGCACGGTTGGTGATCTGCCCGCGATGCACGTTGAGCCCGGCGCGCAGATGCGGATCCTCGATCAGCGCGCGGATGCCCTTCCCGGCCAGCGCAAGGCCGAACGGCAGCGTGGCATTGTTGAGCGCATGGCTCGACGTGACAGGCACGGCGCCGGGCATGTTGGCGACGCAATAATGCACGATCTCGTCGACCAGATAGGTCGGCGCCTGATGGGTCGTCGGCCGCGACGTCTCGAAGCAGCCCCCTTGGTCGATCGCGACATCGACCAGCACGGCGCGTCGCTTCATGCGGGCGAGATGCGCGCGAGAGACGAGTTTCGGCGCGCTGGCGCCCGGCACCAGCACCGCGCCGATGACGACGTCGGCGCCGATGGCCTCCTCCTCGATCGCATCCTGCGTCGCATAGCGCGTGCGAACGCGACCGAGGAACATCTCGTCAAGGACGCGAAGCCGCGGCAGCGAGCGGTCGAGGATGACGATGTCGGCGCCCAGGCCTGCCGCCATCCTGGCGGCATGCGTGCCGACCACGCCGCCGCCGATCACGGCGATCCGGCTCGGCGCGACGCCGGGCACGCCGCCGATCAGCTTGCCCATGCCGTCCGCCGATTTTCGCAAGGCGGCGCCTGCCGCCTCGATCGCCAGCCGTCCCGCCACCTCGCTCATCGGCGCCAGCAGCGGGAGCCCGCCATTTGCGTCCGTTACCGTCTCGTAGGCGATCGCGGTGCAGCCGGACGCGAGAAGCCCCTTGGTCTGCGCGGTATCAGGCGCAAGGTGCAGATAGGTGAAGAGGATCTGGTTCTCGCGAAGCTGGCGCCATTCCGTCGGCTGCGGTTCCTTGACCTTGACCACCATGTCCGCGGTCGCGAAGACCTCGGCTGCCGTGTCCACGATCGCTGCACCGGCCGAACGGTAAATATCGTCACCGGCGCCAATGCCGAGCCCGGCGCCCTGCTCGACGATCACGTCGTGTCCCTGCGCCACATATTCCCGGACCGACGCCGGCGTCAGACCGACGCGATATTCCTCGACCTTGATTTCCCTGGGCACACCGATCCGCATCGCCTTGCTCCTGCATTGGAAGCTGCTATCCGACATCAAAAACTATCTCTGAACGGACAACGCTTCTCTGCGAATAGCGGCTTGCCGGCAGCATTTTTCGCAGATATTCTGCTCTTTGCTGACAAAAATTAGAGAATAGCGGCGTGAGCGAGCTGGATCGCATTGATCTTCGGATTCTGGCTGAGTTGCTCTCCGACGCACGGGCCAGCCAGATCGAGCTCGCCGAAAAGGTCGGGCTGTCACCCACCGCCTGTGCGCGTCGCATTCGTCAGCTCGAGGAAACCGGCATCATTCGCGGCTATCGAGCCGACCTCGAACCGACTGCGCTCGGCCTCGTCACGACGGTTGTCGTCACCATCACGCTGGAGAAACAAAGCGAGGAATATCTCGCCGCGTTCGAAGCGGCGATTGCCCGCTGCCCCGACGTGGTGTCCTGCCACCTGATGTCGGGCAGCGATGACTATCATCTGCAGGTGATCGCGCGCGACATCGCCGACTTCGAGCGCATTCACAAGCAGCATCTTTCGCGGATGCCCGGCGTCGCGCGCATCCATTCGAGCTTTGCGATGCGCGAAGTGGTTCGCAGGGCGATCCCTGAAACGGCATTACAGCGTTAGCTTCGTTGATCGCAGTCGTCGACCTGGCGCCAGAGAAGGCACACGCTAATCCGCTTCGGCGGATTTTCCTCCCTTCCCGAACACGCGGCTCGCCCGCACGTCCGAGGCCTCAATCGATTTTATGTCGTCCACAGTCAGGACATGGTCGAGATCGGCGATGAGACGATTGGCCTGGCGCAGCCGCAGGCGATCCAGGGCGTTGCGGATCGAACGCGCGTTGGAGAACAGCGGCTGGTTCTTGCGCAATGCAATGTAGCGAACGAATTCCGCCCGCGCCTCCGGCGTGAACTTGTAGTTCATTTCCCGCAACATCAGTTCCGCGATGTCGATAAGCTCATCGTCGGAATAATCGGGAAAGTCGATGTGATGCGCGATGCGCGATCGGAAGCCGGGATTGCTCGCGAAGAACTTGTCCATGCGGTCGCCGTAGCCGGCGAGGATCACCACCAGATCGTCGCGCTGCGATTCCATCACCTGCAGCAGGATCTCGATCGCCTCCTGGCCGTAGTCGCGCTCGTTGTCCGGCCGGTACAGGTAATAGGCCTCGTCGATGAACAGCACGCCGCCCATCGCTTTCTTCAGGATCTCCTTGGTCTTCGGCGCGGTGTGGCCGATATATTGCCCGACCAGTTCGTCACGCGTCACCGACACCACCTGACCGCGGCGGACGTAGCCGAGCCGGTGCAGGATATCGGCTATCCGCAGCGCCACCGTGGTCTTTCCGGTGCCGGGATTGCCCGTAAACGACATGTGCAGCGTCGGTGCTCCCGAGGTCAGTCCCATCCGCTTGCGGATGCGCTCGATCAGCAGCAGTGACGCGATCTCGCGGATTCGCGTCTTGACCGGCTTCAGGCCGATCAGCTCACGATCGAGCTGCGTCAGGATTTCCTCGATGCCGACGGCCTCAAGCTCTTCCCGAAGGCTTACCCTGTCCGTGGTTGTTGGCACATCCATATCCATCTGCCGAACCTCAGCGCGCATTCCCGAGAGACAAAAAACTCCGTCGCCGCTTGCACAGCGACGGAGCAGTTAGTTCGGCGAACGTAGCAACGATCAGGGAGAACACGTTCGCCGACCCGAGGAGCTGTTTCAACCGTAGCGCCGGCCCTCCGGGCGGTCGGCGGCATAGGATGTCGTCGTGTAGCGGATGTTGCGACCGGCCGCCTCGTGGCGTTCGAGGCGGAAGCCGGGCTCATCCTTCGGCCGATTGACGATGAACGACAGCCGCAGCGACTCCCAGCCATGGCTGGAATCGTAGGCCGACATCCGGATGTAGCGGTCGCCATAGACCTTGCGGCACTCGTTGAGTTCCATCAGCACGCCCGCGGCATCCGGCAGGTCGAACATCGGCAGGCCCCACATCTCCCAGAAATTGTTGCGCGGATGCGGGTCGTCGGTGAATTCGATGTTCACCGCCCACCCCTTGCCGAGGCAATACTGCACCTGCCGCGTGATCTGCTCATCGGTGAGATCAGGCAGAAACGAAAAGCAACCTTGAGTGATACGCATGATCTTTTCTCCTTACATCGCGACGCTGGCGGTCGGCACGTAGTCCGGCATATCTGTCGATTCGTAGTTGAAAGTGACGTCCTTCCAGACCTCGAGCGCCGCCTTCAACGGCGTGCAGGTCGCTGCCGCCTTGGCGAGAATCTCAGGCCCCTCGTGCACGTAGTCACGACCCTCGTTGCGGGCGAGGATCATCGCTTCCAGCGCCACCCGGTTGGCGGTAGCGCCGGCCTGGATGCCCATCGGATGACCGATGGTGCCGCCGCCGAACTGCAACACCACGTCCTCGCCGAGATGATCGAGCAGCTGGTGCATCTGGCCGGCATGAATGCCGCCCGACGCCACCGGCATCATCTTGTTGAGGCTCGCCCAATGCTGGTCGAAGAACACACCGTGTTCGAGCCGCGTCGGGTTATAGTCCTCGCGGCAGATGTCGTAGTAGCCGCGGGTAGTTGCTGGATCGCCTTCCAGCTTACCCACCACCGTGCCGGCATGAATGTGATCGACACCTGCGAGGCGCATCCATTTCGCGATGACACGGAACGAGACGCCGTGGCTACGCTGCCGCGTATAGGTGGAATGCCCTGCCCGGTGCAGATGCAGGATCATGTCGTTGCGGCGCGCCCACTTGGCCATCGACTGGATCGCGGTGTAGCCGATCACCAGGTCGATCATGATGATGACCGACCCGAGCTCCTTGGCGAATTCGGCGCGCTCATACATGTCCTCCATGGTGCCGGCGGTGACATTGAGATAGGTGCCCTTGATCTCGCCGGACGCAGCCTGCGCTTTGTTGACGGCTTCCATGCAGTAGAGAAACCGCTCGCGCCAGTGCATGAACGGCTGTGAGTTGATGTTCTCGTCGTCCTTGGTGAAGTCGAGCCCGCCCTTCAGCGCCTCGTAGACCACGCGTCCATAGTTACGTCCCGAGAGGCCGAGCTTCGGCTTCACCGTGGCGCCCAGCAGCGGACGGCCGAACTTGTCCATGCGTTCGCGCTCGACCACGATGCCGGTCGCCGGCCCCTGGAACGTCTTGACGTAGGCCACCGGCAGCCGCATGTCCTCCAGCCGCAGCGCCTTCAGCGGCTTGAAACCGAACACGTTGCCGATGATCGAGGCCGAGAGGTTTGCAATCGATCCGGGCTCAAACAGGTCGAGATCGTAGGCGATGTAGGCAAAATACTGCCCCGGCGCATTCGGCACGGGATCGACGCGGTAGCACTTGGCGCGATATTTTTCCGCCGCGGTCAGGCGGTCGGTCCACACCACGGTCCAGGTCGCGGTCGAGGATTCGCCGGCAACCGCCGCCGACGCCTCGATCGGATCGACCCCGTCCTGCGGCGTGACGCGGAACAGCGCGATGATGTCGGTATCCTTGGGCTCGTAGTCGGGCTCCCAATAGCCCATCTTCTTGTATTCGAGGACGCCGGATTTATAGCGATCCTTGCCGCGGACTGTCATCGAGTGCATGTTCATTTCGGCCTCCTTGGCTGGTGTGCGGCGACTGGTCGGGATCGAACGCGTCGTCAGGTCATTCTGCGGCATCGGCCATCCCTCCCATGCGTGGATCGAGCGCGCCGGAGCGATAGCGCCTGGCCATCTCGGCCAGTGGGATGACCTTGATTTGCGAGGCGTGGCCCGCCGTGCCGAATTGCTCGAACCGATCACGGCAAAGGTCGCGCAGCGCATCCATCGCGGGTTTAAGGAATTTTCGCGGATCGAATTCGCTTTTGCTTTGCATTGCGACCTTGCGAAACGCAGCCGTCATCGCCAGCCGGCAGTCGGTATCGATATTGACCTTGCGCACGCCGTGCCTGATGCCGCGGACGATCTCCTCGACCGGCACGCCCCAGGTCTGCGGCATCTCTCCGCCGAAGGCATTGAAGGCGTCCTGCAGCGGCTGCGGCACCGAGGACGAGCCGTGCATCACCAGATGCGTGTTGGGGAGCCGGCGATGAATCTCCTCCACCACCCGCATGGCAAGGATGTCACCGTCCGGCTTGCGCGAGAATTTGTAGGCGCCGTGCGAGGTGCCCATCGCGATCGCCAGCGCATCGACCTTGGTGGCGCGAACGAAATCGACCGCCTGATCCGGATCGGTCAGCAGTTGATCGTGGCTGACCTCGCCTTCGACGCCGTGGCCGTCCTCTTGTTCGCCGCCGCCATGTTCGAGCGAGCCGAGCACGCCAAGCTCGCCCTCCACCGAGGCGCCGATCCAGTGCGCGAGCTCGACGACGCGGCGGGTGATGTCGACATTGTAGTCGTAATCCGCCGCAGTCTTGGCGTCGGCTTTCAGCGAGCCGTCCATCATCACGGAGGTGAAGCCGTGCTGGAGCGCGGTGGCACAGGTCGACTCCTCGTTGCCATGGTCCTGATGCAGGCAGATTGGAATCTGCGGATGCATCTCCTCCAGCGCGTCGATCATCTTCGACAGCATGATGTCATTGGCATAGGAGCGCGCGCCCCGCGAGGCCTGGATGATCACGGGCGCATCGGCAGCCGCCGCCGCTTCCATGATCGCGAGCCCCTGCTCCATATTGTTGATGTTGAACGCCGGCACGCCGTAGCCATGCTCAGCGGCATGATCCAGCAATTGCCTCAATGTGATTCTGGCCATCGGCGGCTCCTGTCGGTATTGGGCGTTACGTTCGGCGTCATGCGTAAGTCGCCGTCATTCGGGTTCGCGCCAGGCAGCGCATGGCGGCGGTCGCAACGGCCTCCGGCGTGATGCCAAACTCGCGGTAGAGCGTCTCGGCCGGCGCGGATGCTCCAAAGCCGGTCATGCCGACGAATTCGCCGCCATCGCCAAGCCAGCGCGCCCAGTCGCCTTCGACCGCGGCCTCGAGGCCGACCCTGGGAACGCGCCCCAGAACGGCGGTCCGGTATTCGCGGGACTGCTGGCGAAACAGCTCGAAGCACGGCGCCGAGACCACTGCGGCGCGGACGTTGTCTTTCTCGAGCAATCGTGCCGCCTCGAGCGCGATCGATACTTCGGAGCCCGTTGCGATCAAGGTGACGTCGCGGCCGGCCTCCGGTTCTACGACGACGTAGGCGCCGTACGCGACCAGATTGGTTTCGTCAGCCACTTCACGGAACGTCGGGACCGCCTGTCGCGACAGGCAGAGCACAGACGGGGCGCTGAGCTGCCGCAACGCGCAGTCCCACGCCTCCGCGGTCTCGACGGCGTCGCCGGGACGAAATACCAGCAAGTTCGGAATGGCCCGCAGTGACACCAGATGCTCGACGGGCTGATGCGTCGGACCGTCCTCACCCAGGCCGATCGAGTCATGCGTCATGACATGGATGACGCGGATGCCCATCAGCGCCGCCAGCCTGATCGCCGGGCGGCTGTAATCGGCGAAGCTGAGAAACGTGCCGCCATAGGGAATAAAGCCGCCATGCAGCGCGATGCCGTTCATCGCAGCCGCCATCGCATGCTCGCGGATACCGTAATGGACATAGCTGCCCTCGAGCGCATCGGCCCGCACCGGCCGCTGCGTCTTGGCGCGTGTCAGGTTCGAATGGGTGAGATCAGCCGAACCACCGAGGAGATTCGGCAACGCTTCGGCGATCACGTCGATCACCGTTTGCGACGCCTGCCGGGTGGCGAGTTTTGGCCGTTCGCTGCCGAACCGCGCCCGTAGCTGCGCCATGACGTCGGCATATCCGCAGGGCAAATTCCGATTCAGCGCATCGTGAAACGGCGAGCGTCCCGCCGAATTGACGCGACGGCTCCGCTCGACCCAGGCGCGCCGTTCGGTATGTCCCTGCGCACCGATTTCGCGCCAGGCATCGAGGACGGCTTCCGGAACCTCGAATGGCGCGTGCGGCCAGTTCAACGCGCCGCGCGTTTTCTTGACTTCATCGGCTCCGAGCGGCGCGCCATGCGCCTTTTCGGTGCCCTGCCGGTTCGGCGCGCCGAAACCGATCACCGTGCGGCAGGCAATCAGGGACGGCCGGTCGCTCTGCCGCGCGCGGCGGATCGCTGCCGCAATCGCCTCGGGGTCATGGCCATCGATCCGGACCGCCGACCAGCCGGACGCCTTGAAGCGCGCAAGCTGGTCATCCGAGCATGACAACGACGTGGAGCCGTCGATCGAAATCTCGTTGTCGTCGTAGAGCACGATCAAGCGGCTGAGCCTGAGGTGTCCCGCCAGCGAAATCGCCTCGTGGCTGAGGCCCTCCATCAGACAGCCGTCGCCGGCGATCACGTAAGTATAGTGATCGACGAGATCATCGCCGAAGCGCGCGTTCATCAGGCGCTCCGCCAGCGCCATGCCGACCGCCGTCGCGATGCCCTGCCCCAGCGGGCCCGTGGTCGTTTCGACGCCCGGCGTATGTCCGTACTCGGGATGGCCAGGGGTTTTCGATCCCCATTGCCGGAACGCCCGCAGTTCGTCCGCTGTCACACCCTCGTAGCCGGTAAGATGCAACAGCGCATACAGCAGCATCGAGCCGTGACCGGCCGACAGCACGAACCGGTCGCGATCCGGCCATGCCGGATCGGTGGCATCGAATTTGAGGAAACGCGAGAACAGCACGGTGGCGACATCGGCCATGCCCATCGGCATGCCGGGATGACCGGACTTCGCCCTCTCGACGGCGTCGATGGCCAGGAAGCGGATCGCGTTTGCCATTTCCGCATGCGACACAGCCGTATCGTTGGCAACGCGGGACAGAGCTAGATCGGTCATATCATGCGCCTCTTACGTTCCATCAGTTGCAGGATCAGCGGGGTAAGGATGAGCTGCATGGCGAGATCGAGCTTCGAGCCATGGATCACGATCGAGTTGGCGCGCGACATGAAGCTGTTCGGGATCATCGACAGCAGATAGGGAAAATCGATGCCGCGCGGATTCTTCAGGCGGATCACCACCATCGATTCGTCCGGCGTCGGTATCCAGCGCGCGATAAAGGGATTCGACGTATCGACGGTGGGCACCCGCTGGAAATTGATGTCGGTCTCGGTGAACTGCGGACAGATGTAGTTCACGTAGTCAGGCATCCGCCGCAGGATGGTGTCGGTGACGGCTTCCGCGGTGTAGCCGCGGTCGCGGCGGTCGCGATGCAGCTTCTGGATCCATTCCAGATTTATGACGGGAACGACGCCGATCTTGAGATCAGCATGCTGCGCGATGTTGACCTTGTCGGTCACGACAGCGCCATGCAGGCCTTCGTAGAACAACAGATCGGAATTTTCCGGCAACGGTGCCCATTCGGTGAACGTGCCAGGCTTGGCGCCGTACAGCCTTGCTTCCTCGTCATCGTGAACATAGTGCCGGGTTGTGCCGGTGCCGGACTCGCCGTAGTCGCGGAACAGCTTTTCCAGTTCCTCGAACAGGTTGGTCTCCGGGCTGAAATGGCTGAAATGCTTGTTGCCGCGCTCGGCTTCCTCGGCCATCTTCGTACGCATCTCGAAGCGGTTGTAGCGATGGAAGGCGTCGCCCTCGACATAGGCGGCGGCGACGTTCTCGCGGCGGAAGATGTTTTCAAACGTCTTCTTCACCGACGTCGTCCCGGCGCCGGATGAGCCCGTGATCGATATGATGGGGTAGCTGCGCGACATCTTTTCTTCCCGGTCAACGAAACAGGCCGCGCCGCGCGAATAGCGGCGCGTCGCTGTTGTCAAACATTGGCTGCGTGCCTTCGTGAATGGCGGTGATGTCGCGAACGCCGCGCATCGATCCCATGATCAGCGGCACCCGCTGGTGCGGCGTTTTCGCCGACAATTCGAGGATCCGCCGGCGGCCGGTGGTCGCGGCGCCGCCCGCCCACTCCATCACCAGCGCCATCGGATGCGCCTCGTAAAGCAGGCGAAGACGTCCCTCGCGATAGCCCGGCCGCGCATCCGCCGGGTACAGAAACACCCCGCCCCGAACCAGAATGCGAAGCGACTCCGCGACCAGCGAACCGATCCAGCGCATGTTGAAATCGGCCGCAGAGCCGCCATTGGTGCCGGCCAGGCACTCGTCGATATAGGTGCGCACCGGTCCGTGCCAGTGCCGCCGGTTCGAGGCGTTGATGGCGAATTCGGGCGTGTCGGGCGCGATCCTGACGCGGCGCGCAACGAGCAGGAATTCCCTCGCACGCCGGTCCAGGATGAAGATATCGACGCGCTCGTCGAACGCCAGCACCAGCGTCGTTTGCGGGCCGTAGACCACGAAGCCTGCCGCACACTGCGCCGTGCCAGGCTCGAAGAAGGTGGAGACGATGTCGTTGCCGCGCGAGCGGATCGAAAAGATGGTTCCAACCGAGATATTGTTTTCGAGGTTGGCCGATCCGTCGAGCGGATCGATCGCGACGCAGAGCGACGCTTGGGCATCGAACACTTCCGGCAGTTCGGATTCTTCTGACAGGACGGCGGCGACTGGCGACTTGCGCAACGCGGCGCGCATCATCGCATCGGCGGCAAGATCGATATCCCTCTGAAAGTCGCCGTCGGGATTGACGCCATCGGTTCTGCCGGTGATGCCGGCCAACGGTCCGTCGGCAATGAGATCCGCAAGGCCGATCGCCGCAGCGGCGATCGCTTCAATCACGGTGGACACTGCCGGCCCGGCCAGCGTCTCCGACCCCGTCTGATCAAGATGCGAGCACAAGGTCACGCGTGCGCTCATGGCCGTTCCCCGTTTGGCGCCCGCTTTTCGGGGCGATTGCAAAGCGTCGTGCCCATCCGCAGTCCGCGCATAACAACAACCCAGTTTGCAAAATTAGTGAAATTTTCTTATCTTTGGCTTTGCCAAAGTTTTTCTTATGTTGGACAGGCCCATGGCAAACAGGTTTCGGCGGGAATTGACCATTCGCCAGTTGCGCGCGCTGGCAGCCGTTCACGGCGATCGATCGGTCACGGCGGCCGCCAAGCGGCTGCATCTGACGCAGCCGGCCGTGACGCTGCAGATTCGCAATCTGCAGGAGATTGCAGGCGTGCCGCTGATCCAGCGCACCAATGACGGCATGCTGCTGACCGACGCCGGACGCGAGGTGCTGACGCTCGCCGAGCGCATCGATGCGGCGATTGCGGATTGCGAAACTTCGCTGGAGATGATCGCAGGCAAAACGGCGGGACGTATCTCGATCGGTGCCGTCAGCACCGCGAAATATTTCGTGCCGTTCATGATCTCCGGATTCTCGAAACGGCATCCGAACATCGATGTCACGCTCTCGATCGGAAACCGCCAGGAGATCGGCATGGCGCTACGCGGTTACGATCTCGATTTCGCGATCATGGGCCGCCCGCCAGCCGACATCGATATGGATGTCCATCCGATCGGCGATCATCCGCATGTCATCATCGCGCCGACCAGCCACCGCCTCGCGCGAAAGTCCCGCATCGCGTTGAGCGAACTCGCCAATGAGACGTTCCTGACGCGCGAGCCCGGCTCGGGCACACGCGGCCTGATGGAGCAATTGTTCGAGACGGCGGGAATTCGTCCGAACATCGGCATGGCGATGAGTAGCAATGAGACGATCAAGCAGGCGGTGATCGCCGGGCTCGGCATTGCGTTTATTTCCGCGCATACGGTCGCCACCGAACTCGACGAGCGGCGGCTGGTCACGCTGGATGTGGTCGGCCTGCCCATTGTCCGGCAATGGTTCGCCCTGTCTCGCAAGGACAAGATCTTGCTGCCCCCGGCGCGCGCGATGCTGGAATTCCTCAGCGCCCGCGGCGCGCAATTCCTGCCGCGAACCCAGGGCCGGATCAGGCTCACCCGGACGTCGGCGCGCGGCAAGCGACGGTGACGATGGTGCGATGCATTCCGAACGATGAGACGAAAGTCTGAGCGCCGCCATCCCGGCGCGCCACCGGGTCAATCGCCGACAGGTTGACATCCTGCCCTCTTCTCCAAATACTTGGCCAAAAAGCGCGGGCAAGCAGTCCCGACGACAGATAAAAAGGGAGGAAACGATGCCGACTTCACGCAGAACACTGCTGAAGACTTCTGCGGCCGCCGCCGCTGCATTCACCTTCGATTGGACCCGCGCGCAGGCGCAAGCCGAAACGGTACGCATCGGCCTGATCTACGACCTGACCGGTCCCTTTGCCGCAGGCGGCTCGGTCGCCTCCTCGATCGGCGCGCAGATTGCGATCGACCTCGTCAACGAAAAGGGCGGTATCGGCGGCAAGTACAAGGTCGCCCCTATTGCTGCCGACTCCCAGAGCAAGCCCGATGTCGCGATCAATGAGGCCAATCGCCTGATCGACCAGGAGAAGATCGACATCATCAACGGCGTCTATGCGAGTTCGCACGCGGTGCCGCTGGCGGCCAAGGTCGAGCAGCAGAAAAAGATCCTCTGGATCACGACTGCGGTGTCGACCGCCGTGTTCAAGGACAAGAACCTGCAATATGTCTTCCGCGCGCAAATTCATTCCGACCAGTATGGCCAGGCCTTCGCGAGCTTCATCGCGGAGCATGCCAAGGCCAAACTCGGCATGGAGCCCAAGGACGTCAAGGTCGCGTTGATCCACGAGGATGGTCCTTATGGGGTCGGCGTTGCTGCCGCCGACGAAGCCTATGCGAAGGAAGCCGGCCTGCAGGTCGTGCTCAAGGAAGGCTATTCCGCCTCCGCGCCCGACCTTTCGGTGCTGGTGACCAAGATCAAGCGCGCGCGGGCCGATGTGATCTCGCACGCGGGCTACAACCCCGATATCACCCTGTTCCTGCGCCAGGCGCGCGAGAACGGCCTCAGGTTCAAGATGCTGTTCGGCGCCGGCGCGGGCTACAGCCAACTCGACAAATTGCGCGCGACGTTCGGTGCCGACATCGACAATTTCTGCAATATCGATCCGGTGCCCGCGCAACTGCTCGATCCTGCGAAGCTGGCGCCCGGCATCGGCGATCTCACCAAGATCATGGTGGCGCGATACAAGGAAAAGACCAGCGCCACTGACGTTCCGCCGCACTGTTCGATGGGCTTCAACCAGACCTGGGTCCTTCTCAACAACGTGCTGCCCGTCGCCAAGGAGAAATACGGCGGCTTCGATCCCGAAGCGATTCGCAAGGCGGCGCTCGACGTCGATATCCCGGTGGGCGGTACGATCCAGGGCTACGGCGTGAAATTCTATCGGCCCGGCACGCCGCTCTCGGGTCAGAACGAGCGTTCGACCCCGGTCGTGATGCAAAATGCCGGCGAGCATATTTCGGTGGTCTGGCCAACCAGCATCAGGACGCAGGACCCGGTATTCCCGCTGCCGAAATCGTCGGTGTATTCGGCGTAGCACCTGCAATCGGGCTTCATCCTTCGAGACGCGGCTAACGCCGCTCCTCAGGATGAGGTCTCGCATTACACGAGGTGATAGACCCTCATAGTGAGGAGCCGCCAACGGGTCCGCGCATGGCGCAGCCCGATGACAGGCTCCGCGGCGTCTCGAACCATGTGGCCCGCATGGCACACGATCGGATCATTTCACCAACGTCTCACAACGTCACGCGTCGCCCCTCTTCCGCCGACCAATAGCCGGCGTAATTGACCTTGATCGTCTCGAAGGCCAAGGCCAGATCCGACAGCGGCTGCCGGCCGGTGGCGACGCATTCCATGAAGTCCTGGATTTCCTGCGTATAGCCGCGCGTCCATTCCTCTTCGAGACAGATGTATTGCCAGCCGGTCTTCCGGTCGACCTTCTCAGTAATGTAGACGTTCGCCAGCTTCTCCTCGCTGGTCTGATAGCTCATCATGTGCGTGTTCGGCGTGATGTTGGCGAACAGCGAGCCGCCGCTGGTGTAGGTTTCGATCAGGTTGCGGACGCCACCGAGTATCATGTCGCCGGAAAACACCGTGGCCTTGGTGCCGTCGGAGAAGGTGGCCGTGAGCACGCCCCAGTCCTCGACATCGACGGGATTGGCCTTGAGCACGGAACGTTCGTCCGGGCGCAGGCATGCCGTGACATTGCCGACGTCACACGTCACGCTGGCAACGCCGATGGTCTCGCCGCGCGCCTTCGCCTCCACCTGCTTGAGATAGAGCACCGCCGACAGCGGATGGCATCCCATCCGGATCAGCGAGCCGCCGCCGGTCATTGCCCATTGCGTGGCGTGCGCGGCATGCGAGCCGGAGTGGCTCTCCTCCCCCTTCATGAACAGGATCTTGTCTTTGGTGGCCTTCAGGATCTCCACGGTCTTGGTCACCGCCGGCGCGTAGATCCAGTCCTCGGCATACATGAAGAGCCTGCCGGTGTTGGTGATCGCCACGCGGGTCTTCTCCATTTCCTCCAGCACGCGCTCATACATCAATGCCTTCGACACGTGCTTTCCGATCGGCGCCTTGTCGCCATCCCGGCCGAAATAGCCGGCGAACGGTTTTTCGCAGATGACGTGCTTGCCGGCCTGCATTGCGTCCACGATCATCGACGTATGCAGATTGGGCGGCGTGCAGATGTCGATGACGTCGAGATCAGCATCGGCGATCAGGTCGCGAAAGCTGCGATAGACCGTCGGAATCTGGTGACGGCGGGCAAACTCGACGACATGATCGCCTCTCGCCGCGACGGCCCGAACTTCGACGTTCACGCCGTAGACGCGGCGGTAGGCATGCATGTGCAGCTCGGACACGAAGCCGCAGCCGGCCAGGCCAATTCTGATTTTCGCCATTTACGGAATGTCTCCGGGTTACGGCTCGAGGTTAGTTGCTGGTTCGGCCAGCCTTGCGACGCATCAATGCGGCGAAGAGATCGGTCAGGCCGAACTGCCATCGCTCGCAGTCGCCACTGTGGCGCATCCGGTTGGTCAGCCGGCCGAGCTTTGGCGTCGCAACCGTCACGAGATCCCCGACCACATGGGTGAACCCCTGCCCCTTCGCAAAACGGTCCTGGATCGGCGCAAACATCGTGCCGAGGAACAACACGAAGCCATCGGGATATTGATGGTTCTCGTTGATCGTCTGTCCGACGATGTCGGCCGGATCCCGGCTGATCTGCGTCAGCGAAGATGCGCCGTGCAGGACAAAGCCTTCCGGCCCCTTCACCTCCAGCGAGATCTCCATTTTCCTGACGTCATCGAGCGTGAAGTCCGTATCGAAGAACCGCACGAACGGGCCGATGGCGCAGGATGCGTTGTTGTCCTTGGCCTTGGATAACAGCAGCGCCGAGCGCCCCTCGAAGTCGCGCAGATTGACATCGTTGCCGAGCGTAGCGCCGACGATGCGGCCGTCGCCTGCCACCACCAGCACGACCTCCGGCTCCGGATTATTCCAGGTCGATTTCGGATGCAGGCCCGCATCCACGCAGGTGCCGACCGCCGACATCACGGGCGCCTTGGTGAACACCTCGGCATCCGGCCCGATGCCGACTTCGAGATACTGGCTCCAGGCATTCTGCGAAACCAGCACATCCTTGACATGCTGCGCTTCGGCCGAGCCCGGCTTCAATTGCGACAGGTCGGTGCCGACGATCCGCGTCACCTCGGCACGGATCGCCTCTGCCGAATCCGGATTACCGCGCGCCCGCTCCTCGATCACCCGCTCCAGCATCGAGACGGCAAAGGTGACGCCCGCGGCCTTGATCACCTGCAGGTCGATCGGCGCCAGCAGCCACGGCCTGGTCGGGTCGCGGGTATCAGGTGGCGTATTGTTCAGGAGATCCTGCAGCGCGCCGAGCCGCTCGCCACGCGCCGCGCGCAGCGCCCCGGCCGGATCGGCAGCGCCGGCAAGCTGGCTGGCGGTGGGGAATTCGTCGGTAATGTCGAACACGCCGTCCTCACGAATCGCGACCACCGACGGCCCGCCAAGGTCGGGACGCCAGATCCGTCCCATCAGCGCGGTGCTGGTGAAGTCGTCAGGCAGGATGAAGGCAGCGTCGGTGGCGATCGGCATCATGGGAATCCTCGCGAAGGGGCGTCCGGTCAGGGCCGCATCGCCCATAAAAAGGGAACTGCTCGACGGGTCAACACCTTCGGGGAAGGTCTGCCTTCAGCGCCGCGGCCGTCACGACAAGGCTCATCGCACCGCAGCATACAAAATCAGACGATTGGTCAAGCGCAGCCGACTGCACGCGCGGCAACCGGCCGTGGAAGGCGATTGCACAATGGCTTCGATGGGCCTTCGATGTCATGGAATTCGGTACGGCGCAGGTCGCGCCGTACCTTGAACCCGGCACAACCCGCGGGCTGGCAGGTCTTCACCTACCGGCCTCAACGACGGAATGGCACAACGTCGTAGCGCTCTCGCAGCCCGGTTGCGCTGATGGCGATCGCCATCAGCGCAAGTTCGGGTACCGCGCAAGATCGGGCTGTGCGCCGCAAGTCTTGTCTAGGCCGCCTTGGCCTTCGACTTGGCCACATGGCTCGCGATCGCATCCATCAACGGTGGCGACAGGCAGTCATAGGGCTCCAGTCCGAGTTCCTTCAGCCGCCCCCTGATTCCAGCCATCTCGCCCGGTTGCACGCCGGACTCCAGAACGGACGACACGAACGCCGCAAAACCCGGCGCCGCCGACCCGGTCTCCTGGAACAGCTCGGGATGAATGAAGTCGAGACCGTAGAACGGATGCCCCGTATTCTCGATCCGGCCGTACATATGCGTGCCGCAGCCCGTGCAGGCATAGCGCTGGATCACCGCCGCCGGGTCGACGATCTTGAGCTTGTCGCCGTTCTCGGTCACTTTCACATTGTCGCGCGGAACGACGGCGACGACCGAGAAGATCGCGCCTTCGGGCTTCCAGCATTTCGTGCAGCCGCAGGCATGGTTATGGGCAACGTCGCCCTTGATGGCGACCTTGACCGGCCTGTCCGAACACTTGCAGACCAGGGTGCCGCCGGCAAAACTGCCGGTCCCCTGTTTTACGCCGCTGTCAACCGATGGGTGGATATGAACAGTCATGGGCCTATCCTCCTTGTGTTTGAAGTTCCTTTGTTCAGAACACGACAACCGAACGGATCGACTTGCCCTGGTGCATGAGATCGAATCCCTGGTTGATCTCCTCGAGCTTGAGCACATGGGTGATCATCGGATCGATCTCGATCTTTCCGTTCATGTACCAGTCGACAATCTTCGGCACGTCGGTGCGGCCACGCGCGCCGCCGAAGGCCGTTCCTTTCCAGACGCGGCCGGTCACGAGCTGGAACGGCCGGGTAGCGATTTCCTTGCCCGACTCCGCAACGCCGATCACGACGGAGACGCCCCAGCCGCGATGGCATGCTTCGAGCGCCTGCCGCATCACGGTGGTATTGCCGGTGCAGTCGAAAGTGTAGTCGGCGCCGCCATCGGTGAGCCCGACCAGATGCTGGACGATGTCACTCACCTTGGTCGGATTGACGAAGTGTGTCATGCCGAAGCGGCGGCCCCAATCCTCCTTGGCATCGTTGATGTCGACACCGACGATCTTGTCGGCTCCCACCATCTTCGCGCCCTGGATGACGTTGAGCCCGATGCCGCCGAGACCGAAAACAACGACGTTGGCGCCCGGCGTCACCTTGGCGGTATTCACCACGGCGCCAACGCCCGTCGTCACCCCGCAACCGATGTAACAGCTCTTGTCGAAGGGTGCGTCCTCGCGGATCTTTGCCACCGCGATTTCCGGCAGCACGGTAAAGTTCGAGAACGTCGAGCAGCCCATGTAATGGAAGATCGGCTTGCCCTTATGGCTGAAGCGCGAGGTGCCGTCCGGCATCAGCCCCTTGCCCTGGGTGGCGCGGATGGCGGTGCAAAGATTGGTCTTGCCGCTCAGGCAGCTTTTGCACTGGCGGCATTCCGGCGTGTAGAGCGGAATCACGTGATCACCGGCCTTGACCGACGTCACGCCCGCGCCGACTTCGCGGACAATGCCCGCGCCCTCATGGCCGAGTATCGAAGGAAAGATTCCTTCGCTGTCGAATCCATCGAGCGTGTAGGCATCGGTGTGACAGATTCCAGTCGCCTTTATCTCGACGAGAACCTCACCGGCCTTCGGGCCTTCGAGATCGACCTCGACGATTTCAAGCGGCTTCTTGGCTTCGAATGCGACAGCAGCGCGGGTCTTCATTCTAAACTCCACATTGGTTCTTCAAGTCGCTGCACGGAGCATCAGGACATATGCCTCGCATGTTCGGCATGATCATTTGCCCCCCATGCAGGACTTTTCTGTCTCGGTGTACGCGTCAGGCTTGTCTTCCTTCTTGGCGGGCCGGACGCGCCCGACGGCGTCATGGGCGCGGGCACGCAGATACACATAAAGGTCGTCCATGTAGCAGGCGACATTCGGATTATCGCCGAGCGCCGGCATGACGGAGTTGCCGTTCTTGCGGCCGCTGGCAACGACCCCGACGAAGTCGCCGTAGTTCATCGTCTTCAACGAATCCTGTAATGCCGGCGCGTAGGTCGATCCCATTCCGTCGGGGCCATGGCAGACGTGGCATTCGGAATGATAGCGACGGTATCCTGAGTAGGTGTACCAATCGACCGTGCCGTCGGCTCCGACTTTGTAGGTCGGGTTTCCATCCTTGTCGTAGTACTTGCCGTCCTCGGACTTGACCGCGGTGGCATCGTCCGCAGCGAAGGCAGTCGTTCCCGGCGCCACGAACATGACAGTGGCCGCAATCAACCAGATTTTACGCAAGAGCTCATCCTCGATATCAGATGCAGACCAGCCGGCGCGTGGAGCGAGCCACGCGCCGGAGGAAGTGGTTCTGCTTTACTGCGGCAGCGCGAACACTGTGAGCGTGCCGCCGAGTGCGGTGTAGTTGCTCAGCGCAGCGTAGCCACCGACCGCACCGAGGCCCGCAGTCGGATCGGTCAGACCTGCGGCAAGGCCGATACCCGCCCAGCCACCGACGCCGGACAGCACGGCCACATACTGCCTGCCACCCTGCTCATAGGTCGTGACGTTGCCGATGATGCCGGACGGGGTCTTGAACTTGTACAGTTCCTTGCCGGTCTTGGCATCGACTGCCTTCAGATAGCCTTCGAGCGTTCCGTAGAAGACAACGCCGCCGGCTGTTGCGAGCGCTCCCGACCACACCGAGAACTGCTCCTTGTTCGACCAGACGATCTTGCCGGTCTTGCCGTCCCAGGCGATGAAGTTGCCCATATGGCTCTCGCCCTGGGGCGGATACATCGACAGCGTCGCACCGACATAGGGCTGACCGGCGGTGTAGCTCACCTTGAACGGCTCGTAGTCCATGCAGACGTGGTTCGTCGGCACGTAGAACAGCTGCGTGTCCGGCGAATAGGCTGCCGGCTGCTCGTCCTTGGTGCCGAGCGCGGCCGGGCAGATACCCTTGGTGTTCTTGTCTTCGCCACCCTTTTCCGTCGAGTATTGATCGACAACCTTCGGACGGCCGTAGGTCGGCGAGCTCTTGTTCATGTCGACGCCGGTGGTCCAGTTCACCTTCGGATCGTACTTCTCGGCGACCAGCAGTTCGCCGGTTGCACGGTCCATCGTGTAGGCCAAACCGTTGCGGTCGAAGTGAGTGAGCAGCTTGCGCTCCTGGCCGTTCACCTGCTGATCGCTCAGGATCATTTCGTTGACGCCGTCATAGTCCCATTCGTCATGGGGCGTCATCTGATAGACCCACTTGGCTTTTCCGTCGTCGGGATTGCGCGCGAAGACGGTCATCGACCACTTGTTGTCGCCCGGACGCTGCTTCGGATTCCAGGTCGAGGGGTTGCCCGAACCGTAATAGACGAGGTTCAGACTCGGGTCATAGGACATCCAGCCCCATGTGCAGCCGCCACCAATCTTCCACTGGTCGCCCTGCCAGGTCTTGACGCTCGAGTCCTTGCCGACCGGCTTGCCGTGCTCAGTGGTCTTCTCGGGGTCGAACAGGATCTGATCGTCCGGCCCTTCGGAGAACGCGCGCCAGACCTGCTTGCCGCTCTTGAGGTCGTAAGCCGTGACGTGACATTGCACGCCAAACTCACCGCCGGAAATGCCGATCAGGACCTTGTCCTTGACGACGAGCGGCGCGGAGGTGCCCGTGGCGCCCTTGCCGGGATCGCCGTTCTTGGTGCTCCACACCACCTGGCCGGTCTTGGCATCAAGCGCGACCAGCGTGGTGTCGGCCTGGTGCAGGAAGATCTTGCCGTCGCCATAAGCCACGCCGCGATTGACGGTGTCGCAGCACATCACCGGAATGACGTTCGGATCCTGCTTCGGCTCATACTTCCAGACGATCTTGTTCTCCTGCGAAAGGTCAAGAGCATAGACCTTGTTGGGGAACGGCGTATGGACGTACATGATGTTGCCGATGATCAGCGGGCCGCCTTCGTGGCCGCGCAGCACGCCGGTCGAGAAAGTCCAGGCGACCTGGAGCTTGCCGACATTGGCTGCGGTGATCTGGTTCAATTTCGAGTAGCGTGTATTGGCGTAGTCGCCGGCCGGCTGCACCCAGTCCTTTGGGTTCTGCGACATCTTGATCAGGTCTTCATTGGCATAGGCGCCGCCGACGGCGAATGCCGCCATGGCGCCAAGACAAGTCGCGGATAGCACCTTGCGCATAGTCGATTCCTCCCAGATACGAGTTCTTGGGTTTCCGCCGAAACGGCCCACTTCTTCCATCTTGGTCCCTATTCGTATCCCGTCCTGAAATAGGAAACTTGCCCAAGAGCGAAGCGCGTTTGCTCAATAGCGAAAACTCAAAAAACTTTTTAATTCAGGCCGACGCGATGTTTCGGCTCTGTCGAAAATGCTGCGAAGCATCATTTGCGTGGGCGTGTTCCCACGACCGCCAGCGCCACTCCGCGCCGATGTTTTCCTTGACGCCGCCAAAACTAAGTTGGAGGATTGTCAAAGGGATATATGGAAGAATCTGCGCACCTTCCTGAACGACTGCCTAAATTGGGTCCAAATGTTACGACCGTGTTGCCAAGGCCTTGGCCGAGGTTGCGGCCTGTTCTCAAATCGGTGGCTGGGCCATGTCTGAAACAGTTCGTTCACTCAGCACTTCCGGGTTAGCGCCGAAAAGGCAGATCCAAACTTGGTCAGATGCGCTGACGGATCTCTGCGGTCAGTTCGATGTTGATCCGCTGGAGGGTTCCTCGCTTGAGGGCCGGATTAATTACACCACCGTCTCGCAGTTGAAGCTGTGCCAGATCGAGGCAAGCCAGCATCGTATCGCGCACACGGTCTCCGGCACCAAGCTGAGCGAACATCCCTACGTCAAGATCCTGTTCCAGACCTACGGCATCTCGCATTTCGAACAGGCCGGCCGGCGCATGGACATCATGCCCGGCGATTGCCTCGCCTATGACGTCTCCTGCCCGCACACGATCGTCAGCCCCTCGCTGACCCGGCATGAGGTCGTGATCGTGCCGAAGGAACTGCTTCACGAACGCGGCTTCCGCACGTCGAAGATGTTGCCGTGCAAGCTTTCCGCGCGTAACGGCACCGGCCGCATCGCCTACGACTTCGTGCACACCGCGTTTGACGAAGCGAACAGGCTATCGCCCTACAACGCGATCGGCGTCGCCGATTCGCTGATCGACTTGCTGCTGTTGCCGCTGCGCGAGGCCGACACGATGTTCGATCGCGTCGGTCCCGAAGCAATGTACATCCGCGCCCAGGCTTTCATCCGCGAACATTTGCGCGACCCGGAGCTTTGCATCGACCAGATCTCGGCGGCACTGGGCTGCACCAAGCGCTATCTGCACATGCTGTTCAGCGACAAGGGCATGACCGTCAGCGATTACATCTGGCGGGCGCGGCTGCTGCACTGCCGGCAGGAACTGGAGACCCAGCACGGAAAGACGATCACGGACGTCGCGTTTTCGTGGGGCTTTTCCAGCTCGTCGCATTTCAGCCGCGTGTTCCGGAAGCATTTCGGCTTCGTTCCGTCCGCCATCCACAAGGCTCCGCATATCGCCCCGGTCCCGGACGCTTCCTGAAGAGGAATCGTTAGGCGCTGAAATCCCCGGACCCCTCGCCTGTCCCGGCGGCGGTAGTTGCTGTCGCTGCGACACCGATCAGAAGGTCGCTTTCAGCCCTGCATAGAAGGCGCGCGGCCGCGCCGGGCTAATCGTGCGAGGGTCGGTGAAATCCGCGCCAGTGGCGAAATTTGGCACAGCACCTGTATCGAAGAACGTCCCGTAAGTCGCGTAGCGATTGTCGAAGATATTGTCGACGCGGCCGTAGAGCTGGAAGGTTTTGTTGATCTGATACGAGGCGTGCAGGTTGAAAACCGAATAGCCGGGAAGCCGCGCAGCCTGGTTGGATTCATCGCCGACAAAATACTGGCTGCCGACGAACAACGCATCGCCGCCGACCTTGAGGGCGTCGGTGATCGAATAGTCGACGCCAAGCTTGACCCGGTTGCGCGGTATCGCCGGAATTCGGTTGCCCGGAACGACGTGAATCTTGCCGTCGGCATCGGCGAACGGACTGTGGGAGTCGAGCGTCAGGGGGTCGAGGAAGCGCGCGTCGACCAGGGCGTAGCTGGCATAGAGCTGCAGCGTCTTTGACGTCAGATTGACCTGGGCTTCGATGCCCTGGCGTCGCGTCCTGCCGACATTCTGGAAATAGCCGAAGCCCTGCAGCTCGCTGGGAATTGCCAGGATGTCATCGGCATTGGTCGCGCGGAACCCCCCGACCTTCCATCCGAGCGTTCCGATGGTCAGCTCCTTGGTGCCGCGGAAGCCGGCTTCGACGGTGCGGGACACGACCTGCTTTAAGGGCGGATCCGCGATCAGGAATGCCGCGACGATACAGGGGCGCGCAGGGTCGGCGCAGGCGAGCTCCAGCGGGGTTGGCGCGCGATTGGCCTCGGAATAGCCGGCATAGGCAGTCAGCTCAGGCGTAACCTTGTAAGTGCCGCCGATCATCGGGTTGAAGCGGCTGAACGTATGACTGCCGTTGAGGTCGGTGCCGATCAGATCCTGAAGGTTGATGCTGGCATAATTGAACCGGCCGCCGCCGGAGATTGAAAACCGGTCCGTCACGTCGAACGTGTCGAGCGCATAGAGCCCGGTGTAGCGGTTGGTGGCGCGAAGCGAGACCGGACCGATCGAAATCGGTGTGCCGGATGGCCCGAGGAAGATGCCGCTACCGCTGACGACGTAGTTTGGACTGATCGTGCCGAGTTCCGCGCTGGCACCGAAGCGGGTGACGCCGGAGTCGAAACTGGTGCCGACCATGAACTGGTTGTTGTGTCCGAACAACTGGTCGGTATTGGTGGCCTGCAGGGTCACACCGGTCGTCGTCGAACGGGTGGTCGTCCGGTCGATCTGCCCCAGCACGGCGTCGGTTGGGAACGTATTTGCAAGCTGGACTCCATTGAGCCCGTTCGCTGGCGCTCCCGGCACGGTGTCTTCTTCGTTGAAGCAAAGCAGCGTCGGATCGCCAATACATGGCTTCGTCTCGGTCGGGTTGCCATCGACCGTCTTCTGCCGGAACGCTCGGACGCGCGCCGAGCCCTCGATCGTCCAGGTTGGCGTCACCTCGACCTTCCCGGTGAGGTTGGCGTAGGCCACGCGGTTATCAGTGGTCTGCGGTGTCGTGTAGGTCGCGCCCCAGTCTTTCTGCAGCAGTTCAACCGGAACGGCCGCCGAGGCGCCGAAATTGTTCTTGGCGACGCCGACGTTGAGATGAAATTCGCTGCTGTCGGTGCGGTAGCCAACATCGCCATAGAAGCGCCGGATCGCGGATTCCGAAAAATTGCGATAGCCGTTGTCCCGCACGCCTTCGAGCGCGCCATAGACGGAAAAATTGTCGACCTGCTTGCCATATTGAGCCGAACTCTGGATACGTCCGAACGAGCCGCCCATGGTGTTGATTTCGGCACCCTTGTAGTTGAAGCCGTCCTTCATCGTCACATTCACGGCCCCGCCGAGCGCATTGAGTCCGAACGCGGGATTATTGGTTACAACGGTGACCGACCTGATTGCGGCGGTTGGGATCAAGTCCCAATGGACGGTGTCGCCGAACGCTTCGTTGATGCGCATTCCGTTCTGATACACCGCAAGCCCCTGAGGGGTACCGGCGACCGGGGATGCAACAAAGCCGCGAAACTGGATGTCTGGCATAAACGGGTTGCCGGTCGTATCGCTAATGATGACACCCGGCACCTGTTGCTGCAGCGCGTCCGCGATGTTCAGCGAGTCCGTGCGCGCGATCTGCGCGGCGCCAACGGCATTGACCGCTGCGGGCACCTTGTCGACGTCCACTCCCGACCGGGCCGTCGGCGTCGGCGCAGTTGGGTAGACAAAGACCCTGCGCACATTTCGGACGGGCTGAGACGCGGTACTGCCGCGGGCCGGTCTGGCCGCCGGCCTGGCTGATGTCGGCGGGGCAACAACCTCGATCGCCGGCAAAACCTCACTAGCTGCGGGTGCGGTTTGGGCCTGAGCACAGTCCAGCCCGGGAACCAGACAGATCGAGATCGTCCCGACCACCCGTACGCGTGCACCCATATTCCCACCCCACCCCACACCGGCCTGTCCCCTGCCGGTTCGATGCGGATGATACTAGTGAGAAGGCAAGGATGCGCGCTAGCCGCAAAAGGTCTGGTTCCTCACCTTGCATTCCTCCCGACGGGGACCGGGACAAATTCCCGGACAGCAGCTCGCGATCGATCAAGGATTCGACCCATGGGGAACGACCGCCTCGACCGTGACGCCCCCATTATCGGAGACGATATTCAGCGTCCCGCCCAACGCCAGAATTCTCTCGCGCATGCCAACCAGGCCGAAGCCGGACTTGTGATCCGGCGCCAGGCCGCGGCCGTTGTCGCTGACCCGCACCACGGCGCAGCCGCGACTTCCATGGATGCCTTCGGCCTGTTCGACCGTGACGCTGACGGACGTCGCGTCGGCGTGGCGGAAAGCGTTCGTCAGGGCTTCCTGGACGGTGCGGTAGATCGTCAGATCCGCGACTTCACCGCCCTCACCCGGCGCGCATGCAATGTTCGCCTCAATGGCAACATCGGGACGGGACTCACGCCACAATCGCAGCAGTACGCCGAGCGCCTCGGATAGTCCAAGCTCCGCAAGCCCGACCGGCCGCAGCTTCTCCAAAATCCTGCGGTTGAATTGCTGAAGCGCATTGATCTGCTCCATGATGGCGGTGGCATGCTTGCGCAACGCATCGGCGCTCGGTGCACGCCCATCCTCGGACAGCCGCGTCAGCGCGCCGGCGTGGGCGCGGAGCGTAAAGAGATACGGCCCGAACTCATCATGCAATTCGCGCGCAATCTCCTTGCGCTCCATATCCTGCAGCGAGACCGTGCGTTCGGCGAGCCGGCGTTTGTCCTCGACGGCCTCGCCGAGGGCGCCCGCAAGGTGGTTCAGCTTGGCACAGATTACCGCCAGTTCGGGCGCGCCGCCCGGCTCGACACGCGAAGCGTACTGTCCGGCCTCGATGTTCGCCATGGTCTGCGAAAGCGCCTGCAGCGGCGCCAGCGCGCGGCCGACCACCATCATCGTAACCAGAAAGAGCGCGATGGCCAGCGCAGAACTGACCGCGAGCTGGGTCACGATTCCATCCCAGATCTCGGCCACCTCGTCGTTCGGATGCGAGGTGATCAGCAGCGATTGCGGCTTGCCGTGGATCGTGATCGGTACGCTCACGGTGGTGGTTTCCGGATGAACGAGCGCGATGAACCACGCCGGTGGCGACCGTTCCCCATCGCCATTGCCGGCGTGGTCGGCGGTGGCAACATCGCCCTGCCGTGTGATGCTGACATGACGGAGCCGGCTGAGGTCGGAGACGATCTGGTTCAGCCGCGCATCCGGGTCCGGCGCCTCGTTCAGGCTTGGCACGATCGTCTCGACGAACTCGCGCGCCAGCCGGATGACGCTCTGATCTTCGGCGCGAACACGGGGCGCCGCCTCTACCACCAGCCGCGCGATGTTGATGGCTAAACCTAACGTGAGCCCCAGCGCCAGCAGCAAATTGATCCGGGAACGCAACGATAATTTCTGCCACATGACGTTTGCCCCAATCGCGTCGCAATCAGTTCCCCGACGAGAGGACCGTTGACAGTCGAAAAACCGACGATCAGATTGAAGCGTACAGCAATCGCGTCGGCGTTGCATGATCGGCCTCGCGCCGGCGACATGCAGCTTGACGCGATGCAGCAATACGATGGAAGCAACTTTGTGATCGATGTAATGGGATCGATGTAATGCGTGTACTGATCGTCGATGATCATCCCATCGTGGCTTCGGGCTGCCGCACCGTGTTTGCCGACGATCCGGAGGTCGTGCTGCTGGAGGCTGCCGACGCGGAGAGCGGCGAACGCGTGTTCATCGCCGAGCGGCCCGACATCTGCGTGATCGATATCAACCTGCCGACCGTGTCGGGATTCGAACTGGCGCGGCGCATTCTTGCGCGCGCCGCTTCCGCGCGAATCATCATGTTCAGCATGAACGACGATCCGGTCTTCGCCGCACGCGCCATCGACATCGGCGCCAAGGGTTATGTCGCGAAAACAGGCGATCCGCAGGATCTGGTCGAGGCCATCCGTGAAGTCGGCAAGGGCGGCGTCTATCTGCCGTCCGCGATCGCGCGAAGCATCGCCTTTGCCGGACCTGCATTCGCCCGCAGCCCGCTTTCCAAACTCACGTCGCGGGAGATGGAAATCCTCCGCCTGCTCAGCGCGGGCAAGAGCCTTTCCGAGATCGCTTGGCTGGTTCATTCATCGTACAAGACCGTTGCCAACACATCGTCGATCATGCGCCAGAAACTCGGCGTGCGAACTTCCGCCGAACTGGTGCGGCTGGCGATCGAAAGCGGCATCGGCGTAACCGTGCCGCACGGCGCCGGAGTAGCAAGATCATGACCATGCAGACCGTTTCGCTCAACACGTCATACGGCGGAACGCAAGGCGTGTATCGACATGCCAGCGGCGAAGCCCGCACCGACATGACCTTCTCGGTCTATATCCCTCCGCACGCCGCCGGCGCCAGGCTGCCGGTGGTCTGGTATCTCTCGGGCCTGACCTGCACCCATGCCAACGTCACGGAAAAAGGCGAATTTCGCAGCGCCTGCGCCGAACTTGGACTTATCTTCGTTGCACCCGACACCAGCCCGCGCGGCGAAGGCGTGCCCGGTGATCCCGCCAATGCCTATGACTTCGGGCTTGGCGCCGGCTTCTATGTCGATGCGACACAAGAGCCGTTCGCCCGCAATTACCGCATGTGGAGCTACGTGACGGAAGAACTGCCGAAGCTGGTCGCTGACAAGTTTCCCGTCGATCCTGATCGGCAATCCATTTTTGGTCACTCCATGGGCGGCCACGGTGCACTGACGGTCGCGTTGCGCCATCCGGGCCGCTATCGCGCGGCCAGCGCATTCGCGCCGATCGTCGCTCCCTCGCAGGTGCCATGGGGCATCAAGGCGCTCGGCGGTTATCTCGGCAGCGACCGGCAAGCATGGCGCAAGCACGATGCGGTAGCCTTGATCGAGGACGGCGCCAGGCTGCCAGATCTATTGGTCGACTACGGTGATGCCGATCAGTTCTTGATGGAACAGCTCCGCCCCGAACTGCTGCAAAGCGCATGCGAGAAGGCCAAGATCCCCCTCACCTTGCGCCGGCAGCCCGGCTACGATCACAGCTACTACTTCATTTCCACCTTCATGGGCGATCATCTGCGTTGGCACGCCGCGCGCCTGAAGGGCTGAAACGACGCAGTCCCTGCGCGGCAGAATTGAGTTGCAAGCCCAGACAATTCGGTCATGGTTCAAGCCAACGGCCTTCCGGAGTAAGTCGAGAAGGCCTGTCAGGGAGAAGCCATGATCCGATGGGTGGTCGCTGCGATCGGCTTGAGCATCGCGGCTACCCCCGTGCTCGCGGCCGACGCAACCGAGATCGGCATCGGCTATCTCGGCCGCGCCGGCGTGAAACCGAAATTGTCGCTCGTCGAATTGCCGGCCGAGAACGATGGCGTGGCCGGCGCGCGCCTTGCCATCGAAGACAACAACACCACGGGCAAGTTCCTCAATCAGCGCTTCACGCTCGAAGAGGTCCGGCTCAAGGACAATGAGGACGTCGCGAAAGCCGCGGCGACGCTTGCCGAGCGCACCGGCTTCATCATTGCCGATCTTCCGGCGGACGATCTCTTAAAAGCGGCTGACACGCTTCGCGATCGCGGGGCGCTGCTGTTGAACGCCGGCGCCATCGACGACCGGTTGCGCGAGCAGGATTGCCGCGCCAACGTCATCCATGTCGCGCCGACGCGCTCGATGCTCGCGGATGCGCTCGCCCAATATCTGGTGTGGAAGCAGTGGAAACGCTGGCTGCTCGTCGTCGGCTCGCATGATCAGGACAAGCTCTATGCCGACGCCTTGCGCCGCGCGGCGACGCGGTTCGGCGCCAAGATCGTTCAGGAACGAACGTTTGAGGATACCGGCGGGGCCCGCCGCACCGACAGCGGCGTCACCCTGATCCAGCGGCAAATGCCGACCTTCACGCAACAAGCGCCGGCCTATGACGTCCTCGTCGCGGCCGACGAGAGCGAGGTGTTCGCGTCCTATTTGCCCTATCGCACCTGGGACCCGCGCCCCGTCGCCGGCTCGGCAGGCCTGGTTCCGACCAGCTGGCACGCCGCACAGGATCAGTGGGGCGCGATCCAGATGCAAAACCGGTTTGTAAAGTTGAACTCGCGACACATGACCGCATTGGACATGCAGGCGTGGACGGCAGCACGCATGATCGGCGAAGCCACATCGCGCACGAGGTCCGGCGATCCAAAGGCGGTATCGGATTTCCTGAAAGGACCGGACTTTTCGGTTGCGGCGTTCAAGGGCCGGCGGTTGACATTGCGGGACTGGAACCTGCAGCTTCGCCAGCCGATCCTGCTGGTCGATGGGCGCATGGTGGTCTCGGTCTCCCCGCAGGAAGGATTCCTGCATCAGGTGTCGGAGCTCGACACGCTTGGCGCCGATCGGCCGGAGACGAAATGCAAATTGCGTTGAGGAGGACGAAATTGCGCATGTGGCGTCACTGCCTGATTTCCGGAATGGCCCTCTGGCTCGCGGCGGCGAGCCCCGCATCGGCCTTCATCGCCTATGTCTCCAACGAAAAGAGCAACACCGTAACGGTGATCGATACGAACAACTGGTCCGTCATCAAGACCATCAAGGTCGGCCAGCGCCCGCGCGGGATCGAGTTCACGCGGGACGGCAAGTTCGTGTTCGTCGCTGTCGGTGACGACGACAGCATCCAGGTCATCGACGTGGCGAAGCAGGAGGTTGTCGATACCCTGCCCTCGGGCCCCGACCCCGAACTGTTCGCCCTCGATGCCGAGGGAAAGATTCTCTACGTCGCCAACGAGAACGACAACACGGTGACCATCATCGACGTCGAGAAGCGCGCCCGTCTCGGCGACATCCAGGTCGGCGTCGAGCCTGAAGGCATGGCCATCAGCCCGGACGGCAAGATCCTGATCAATACGTCCGAAACCACCAACATGGCGCATTTCATCGACACCGCGACGCGCCAGATCGTCGCCAACGTCTTGGTCGATGCCCGCCCGCGCTACGCGGAGTTCAAGCGCGACAATTCGGAGGTGTGGGTCTCGTCCGAGATCGGCGGCACCATTTCGGTGATCGACCCGGCGAAGCGGGAGGTGACCAAGAAGATTACATTCGAGATTCCCGGGCTTCGCAGCGAAGCCATCCAGCCGGTCGGCATCGCCATGACCAAGGACGGCAAAACCGCTTTCGTCGCGCTCGGCCCTGCCAATCGCGTCGCCGTCGTCGATACCGCCAGCCACAAGGTAACAAAGTATCTGCTGGTCGGTCAGCGGGTCTGGCACATGGCATTCACCCCGGACGAGAAATATCTAATGACGACCAATGGCGTCTCGAACGACGTATCGGTGATCGACGTCGCCGCGCAAAAGGTCATCAAGACGATCCAGGTCGGCGAACTGCCCTGGGGTATCACGATTGCACAACCATGACGGCCACTGACGCATTTTCCTCCGGTCAGGATACACGGGACATCCCTTCCCGGCCCGACGTCATGGCGGCGCCGGCACTGTCGATCGATGGCGTCAGCCACGCCTATGGCGCCCGGCGCGCGCTGATCGACATCGGCTTTTCCGTCGCGCCCGCAAGCTTCACGGCGTTGCTCGGCCTGAACGGCGCCGGCAAGAGCACGCTGTTCTCGCTGATCACGCGCCTGTTCGGAATACAACATGGGCGTATCGGAATTTTCGGCCATGACGTCGCGCGTACTCCCGGCGAAGCGCTCCGGCTGCTCGGCGTGGTGTTTCAGCCCCGTACCCTCGATCTCGACCTTTCGGTGACGCAGAACCTGCTGTATCACGCCGCCCTGCACGGCATCGGCCGGCGCGATGCCCGCGGGCGCAGCCATGAGGTACTGGCGCGCATCGGCCTTGCCGACCGCGCCGGCAGCAAGGTGCGCGATCTCTCCGGCGGCCAGATGCGGCGACTGGAAATCGCGCGGGCGCTGTTGCACCGTCCACGCCTGCTGCTGCTCGACGAGGCAACCGTCGGCCTCGACGTCAAGGCGCGCGCCGACATTCTCACCCACGTCCGCGAGCTTGTGGCCGAACAGGGAATCAGCGTGCTGTGGGCGACCCATCTGTTCGACGAAATCGGCGCGAGCGATGATCTCGTCGTCCTGCATCAGGGCCGGGTCTTGGCCAAGGGCGAGGCACCGCGCGTGATCGCCGATGCCGGCGGCAGCGACATCAACACGGCGTTCATGCGATTGACCGGCTCCGCCGAACCGAGCGCAGGCGCGACGTCATGACCTCGACAACCATCACGCCAACCCGGAGCGGCTTCTCGGCGGCCGAATACCTCACCTGCCTGAACGGCATCGTGTGGCGCGAGGCGCTTCGCTTTCTGCATCAGCGCGAACGCTTCATCTCGGCGCTGGTGCGGCCGCTGGTCTGGCTGTTCATCTTCGCCGCCGGCTTCCGCCAGGTGCTCGGCCTCTCCATCATCCCGCCCTATGAGACCTACATCCTGTATGAGGTCTACATCGCGCCCGGCCTGATGGCGATGATCCAGCTCTTCAACGGCATGCAGTCCTCGCTCTCGATGGTCTACGACCGCGAGATGGGCAATATGCGGACGTTGCTGGTAAGCCCGCTGCCGCGCTGGTTTCTCTTGTCCTGCAAGCTACTGGCGGGAACCGCGGTCTCGTTGCTTCAGGTCTACGCCTTCCTGCTGATTGCCTGGTTCTGGGACATCGCGCCGCCGCCGGCCGGCTATCTCACCGTGCTGCCGGCGCTGGTCCTGTCGGGCCTGATGCTCGGCGCGCTCGGCATGCTGATCTCTTCCGGCATCAAGCAGCTGGAGAACTTTGCAGGCGTGATGAACTTTGTCATCTTTCCGATGTTCTTCGCCTCATCAGCGCTCTATCCGCTGTGGCGCATCCTGGAGAGCAGCCCGATGCTCTACTATGTCTGCTTGTTCAATCCGTTCACGCATGCCGTGGAGCTGATCCGCTTTGCGCTGTACGGACAGGTCAACTGGATCGCGCTTGCGGTCGTCGGGGGCTGCACGATCGTCTTCATGGTCGGCGCCATCCTGGCATACGATCCATCGCGCGGCCTGATACGCCGCGGGCCGGCCGGAGGCGAGACATGAGATACCGGAGTGCGATCGCCGTATTTCTTGCCATGACGGTCATCAGCGGACGCGCCCAGGCCGCCGATCCGCGCTATCCGGACTGGCCGTGCACCCAGGCCAAGGTGCCCGAAATTTCGCTGGCCGCGGTGTGGGCAGGCCCGCCGCTCGACGACGCCTCCGGTAAATGGAAGAATGACGCCAAGGTCAGCTCGCTGGTTGCGAAGCTTGCGGCAAGACGAACTCCGCTTGAGGAAGCGCAAAAGGCAATCACAGAATATCTGAGCGGTGCGGCCGACAAAGCCGCCAGTGGGAAATTGTTGTTTGCCGGCCTGTTCGAAGCGCTCAATGCCCAACGCTCCCAGGTGATGAACGGGCTGGAACGCGTCACGCGGAAGCAACGCGAGGCGGCGGAGAAAATCCGCGCCGATACGCTGGCCCTGCAGGCGCTGCAGGGTGAAACGCCGCCCGATCAGACCAAGGTCGACGAGCTCGGCAACCAGCTCGTCTGGCAGACGCGCATTTTCGAAGACCGGCGGAATGTCATCAAATTCGTCTGCGAGGTGCCGACGGCGATCGACCAGCGACTATTCGCGCTCGGGCGAACGATTCAGCAGGAGATCGAATAGTCGTTTTTGTTTGAGCATGATCTTCTCGCAAAACCGCTACACTCTTTTCCGGATCATGCTCTAACGCGGCGATGCGGTCTCCTCACCTGTCCGTGGCTCCGGCTGCGATTCCACCAGCGGCAAGCCGGCGCGTTCCCAACTGTCGGTTCCTTCCGGGTACCAGGCCACGTTCGAATAGCCATACGACAGGATTCGCTTCGCCGCGTTCCAGGACATCCAGCAATCGGCTTGGCAATACACCACGACCAGCGCGGCCGTGTTGCCGGCTGTGGCGCGAACGAGCCCGCGCCGCAGATAGTCTTCCGTCACGGCCGCGAGCTTTCCGTAACCGGTGTCCGGTAGCCACACGCTGCCGGGAATATTGAGCCGCGGCTTGTCACGCCAGATCGTGCCTTCGGGAAGATTTGCCGGTTTCGGCGCGCGAGGCATGACGTCGATGAACACGCCCGTCTTCGCCCGCCAGATCGACTCCGCCTCCGCGGTCGTCAGAACCCGCGCGCCGGCAAGCGTTGCAGGAACCGGCGCACGGTAATCCTGCATGCGGTAGTCGCCGGGTTCGGGAGGTCTTTCCTGCGCGAGGGGCGAGACGATGAACGGGAACGCCGCGAGGATCAGGCCTGCGAGCGCTGCCCTCATTGCGCTTTCGTTGCCGTCTCCGCGCCGATCGGCCGGTCATTCTCGTCGAGCAGGGGAACGCCGTAGTCGAGCAGTATCTTGTTGATGGCGGGCTGGTTTTCCTGGATCAGGCGGTTGAGCAGCCGCTTCCAGTTCTGGTCTGCCCCGCGCACGCCCATGCCGATACGAAACGTCAATCGCGGGCCGGTCGTTTCCTTCACGAGCGGCGTGACATGGAGCGGCGGGTTTGCCTTCTTGGCATAGAAGCCTGCGTGCGGTCCCCACAAAATGGCGGCATCGATCTGGCCGGACATCAGGTCATTGATCATGGCCTCGGCCGACGAGTCCAGGCGGGTATCAACCATCAGCTGATAGGGCTTGGCATTCGCCATCAGGCCGTTGACGGCCATGTTGGTGCCGGGCGGCGTGCCGGCGACGATGCCGATATGCTTGCCTTTCAGGCGCTCGTCTTCCAGCGTCGCAACGTCTTCGAGGCCGCTGCCTTGCTTGGCGACCAGCGCATAAGCGGTGCGATAATAGGGATTGGTGCCCTGAACCAGATCATCGCCCTGCGGGAAGCCCATGATGACGTCGCATCGATGCGCACCAAGGGTCATGCGGACGAAGCCGGTCGCCTGCGGAAAGTACATGTAGTCCAGCTTCTTGTTCAGCTTCTCGGCGAACAATTCCGCGAGCTTGTTCTCGAACCCCTCGCCCTTGTCGTTGGAGAACGGCAGGTTGCGCGGATCGGCGCACACCCGAAGCACCTTGGGATCGACCAGTTCGATCGACAGATCGCCGCTCTCCTTGATCTGTGCGCGCGCGACGTCCGGCCCTAGCAGTACCGCGAAGATCGCCACCATGGAAATCGCCAGCCAGCGCTTTTGTCCGGCATATGTCATCGAAAGCTGCTGCACTTGCGGTCCGCCATGGTTGCCAATTCCAAAAAACTATCGGCAACTTCGACGAACAAGTTCCGTTGAAGCCACAGACGAGCAAAATGCTATGCTTGTCAATTGGGGGCTGCAACAGGAATAATGTTGGTGACGGACTCGATGCCTGTGCTGCGACGCAAACATTGCCGCGATGAAACTGCACTCGCCGATCGTGCTTCGTGGTGGACGGAGGCCGAAATATGGCTCGCCCCGCATTGATCCTTGCCGCGCTCGTGATGCTTGCGCCGGCGTCATCCTCGCTCGCGCAGCAACGGGAATTGCCGGTCGACTCCATTGCGGATGGCGTATTCGTGCACACCGGCCAGACGGCACAGATGACGCGCGAGAACAACGGCGCGATCGCCAATGTCGGCTTCGTCATTGGCGAGGATGCGGTTGCGGTGATCGATACGGGTGGCAGCCTCCGCGAAGGACAGCAATTGCTGGCAGCGATCAGAGCCCGGACCAACAAGCCGGTCCGTTACGTCATCAATACCCACGGCCATCCCGATCATTTTTTCGGTAACGGCGCCTTCGTGCAGGACGGAACGAGCTTTCTCGGCCACGCCAACCTGCCGCGTGCGCTGGCCGCGCGCGGACAATTCTATCTCGACGCCTTTCGCCGCACGATGGGCGATCAACTGATCGACGAAATACGCATCGTACCGCCGACGCGGCTCGTCAGCGGCACGCTCAATCTCGATCTCGGCGGGCGAAGCCTCGCCTTGCGGGCCTGGCCTGCCGCGCATAGCGATTGCGATCTTACCGTGCTCGATGAAAAGACCGGGACCCTGTTCGCGGGTGACCTCGTATTTCTCACCCATACGCCCGTGCTGGACGGCAGCATCCGCGGCTGGCTCGGCGTCATCGGTGAACTCGCCGCGCTACCCGCGCAGCGCGTGGTTCCCGGTCACGGCCCCGTGAGCGAATGGCCAGCCGCCCTCGCCGACGAGCGCCGCTATCTTGAAACCCTGGCCTCGGACGTGCGCCGACTGGTCGCCCGCGGCGAGCCGATCGCAGCGGCCGCTACTGCAGCGGGCTCCGAGCGGTCCCGGTGGGAGCTGTATGATGACTTCAACGCCCGCAACGCAACCGCGGCATTTTCGGAAATTGAATGGGAATAGCCGGCGCAGTGCCCTATATTGCGCCCGCTGCTTCCATTCGCGTGAAGGTGGTGACCATGCCTGGATATCTCTGTCGCCTGTTCGCTGTCGCTGGCTTGCTGCTGTTCGGCGCGCCGCTGGCGCTTGCGGCCGAGACCAATGACGCCTGGCCCGGCCTGGTCCAGGATATCTTCAACAACCGTCCGATGAGCGACGGCAGCGACGTGATCGGCATCGAGATGCCTGTTCGCGCTGAGGATGCGGCCATTGTCCCCGTCACCTTGCGAACGAAGCTTTCGCCTGATGACAGCCGTCAGGTGGTGAGCATTACGCTGGTCATCGACCAGAACCCTGCGCCGATGGCGGCGAAATTCCAGATCGGTCCCGACGCCAAGGTGTCGGAGATCTCCACCCGCGTCCGCGTCAACAATTACACCGATGTCCATGCGGTGGCCGAACTCAGCGACGGCAAGCTCTACATGGCCAAGACCTATGTGAAGGCGTCCGGCGGCTGCTCCGCGCCGGCTGCCAAGAATGCCGACGAGGCCAAGGCGAGGCTCGGCCAGATGCGCTACCGGCAGTTCGCGAAGGCCGGCGAAGGTCCGGCCAGTGGCGTCCGTGAGGCCCAGATCATGATCGGGCATCCTAACAATTCCGGCCTGCAGATGGACCAGGTCACGCACCTCTATGTCCCGGCTTTCTTCGTCAACGAACTGCGGCTTTGGCAGGACGACAGCCTGGTCTTGACGATGGAAGGCGGTATCTCGATTTCGGAAGATCCCAATATCAGGTTCACTTACGTCTCGAATGGCGCGAAACGCTTCCGCGCCGAGGCAAAGGATACCGAGGGACACGTCTACCAGCGCGAATGGAAGGTCGACGATTCCGGGATCTAACGCTGGCCGCGCGCCTATGACGCTCAGAAGCAGCGTACCTCAGCTTCGGCCTGGGCCCGTCTCAATTCGTTGAGCGCGGTTGCGGCCTGCTCCGAGGTGCGGAACTGCCCGCCCAGATTTCCCCGGACCTGCGACATGCTGAGCACGGTTTCGGCCGTGACATAGCGCTCATAGGGCACAAGCGAAGCGACCACATCGACTGAACAGGAGCATTGCTCGATCGCCTGCCGCGTCTCGCCATTCGCCTTCAGGCAGCCAAAGACATACTCGACGCGCGCTGACGTCGGGTAATCGTTGATATCCTGGGCGTGCGCAATCACGACCATCGTCGTCAGCGCCACCAGCGCGGCGACAATACGTCGTAGCGATCCGACAGGCGTCATCGTCTTCCTCCCGCTGCTAACCGCGCAAGCTATGCTATGACTGGTTCGCTGAAAAGCCGACGTTCGGGGAAATCGCGCAAGGTACCATGACACATTTTGTTCGCCTGCTGTTTGCCACGGTTGTTCTGGTCTCGCTCGGCACCTGCTGCAACGCCGAGGCCTTACGCATTGCAGTGCAGAAGACCGGAACACTCGCCTGGGAACTTGCGGTAATCCGCGCGCACGGCCTGGACAAGCAAGCCAACCTTTCGGTCAAGGTGGTTGAACTGGCGACCCCCGAGGCCGGCAAGATTGCGCTTCGCGCCGGGAATGCCGACGTCGTGGTCACCGACTGGCTCTGGGTGTCGCGCGAGCGCAGCCTTGGCGCCAAACTGACATTCTATCCCTATTCGAGCGCGCTCGGCGCCGTGATGGTCCCTGCCGCTTCGCCGATCCAGACCTTGGCCGATCTCAAGGGCCGCAAGCTCGCCATCGCGGGCGGCCCGATCGACAAGAACTGGCTGCTGTTGCTGGCATGGTTGAAGCAGAGCGGTATCGACCTGAAATCGGATGCGACAATCGCCTACGGCGCGCCACCGCTGCTGGCTGCGAAGACGCTGAGCGGCGAAATGGATGCGACCTTGAACTACTGGAATTTCTGCGCCGCGCTGGAAGCAAAGGGCTTTCGCCGCGTTGCCGGCATTGAGGATCTGCTGCCGAAACTGGGCGCCAAAGGCCGCACCGCGATGATCGGCTACGTCTTCGACGAAAAATGGGCCAACGCAAACCAGGACAAGATCGCCCGATTCATCGCCATGACCCGCGCGGCGAAAGAGATCCTGTCGACCTCGGACGCGGAGTGGGAGAAAATTTCGCCGCTGACCGGCGCTCCGGACGCCGCAACGTTGCGCGCCTATCGCGATCGCTATCGGGAGGGAATTCCGCGCCGCACGATCGCCGATGAAGAAGCCGACGCGCGCATTCTCTATCGCGTGCTGGCCGGAATCGGCGGTCACGAGCTTGTCGGACCGGCGTCTGAACTGGATGCCGGAACGTTCTATCATGCGATCCCGGGAGATTGAGGTGCCGCGGCTGCTGTCATTCGCCATGTTCTTCGCAATCTGGTGGACTGCCGCGCTATTTGCCGGTGATGCAAAGCTGCCGCCTCCCCCCGCCGTGCTCACGGCCATGATGGCGGAAGCAAGGTCGGGTGACCTGTTCTTTCATCTCGGCGCGACATTGGCGCGCGTGACGCTCGCCTTTACGCTGGCGATGGCGCTGGGCGCTGCCATCGGCTACCTGATGGGCCGGGTACGGCTAGCCGACCGGCTCGGCGACCCCTGGCTGATCCTGCTGCTCAATCTGCCGGCGCTCGTGGTCATCGTGCTCGCGTACATCTGGGCCGGGCTGACCGAAGTCGCCGCCATTGCGGCCATCGCCATCAACAAGCTTCCGACCGCTGTCGTTACGCTGCGTGAGGGGGCACGTGCCCTGGACGCTTCACTTGACGAGATGGCGACGGTGTTTGCGTTGCCGCGCTGGAGCAAGTTCCGGCACGTCATCTTGCCGCAACTGTCGCCCTATATCGCAGCTGCCGCCCGATCTGGATTGTCCCTGGTCTGGAAGATCGTTCTGGTTGCGGAGTTACTCGGCCGCCCGAACGGCGTTGGTTTCGAGATTGGCGTGGCGTTCCAGCTATTCGACATTCCGCTATTGCTTGCCTACTCGCTGAGTTTCGCGGCGATCGTGCTGCTCATTGAAACCTTGTTGGTGCAGCCGTTTGAGGCCCGGTTAACCCGGTGGCGTCCCCGTGCGGCTTGAAGTCGATATCACGAGCAAGACGTTCAGGAACGCTGCGGGCGAACAGCACGACGTCATCAGCGGCGTGGCCTTTGCACTTGCTGCAGGAGAAGTCGGCGTATTGGTCGGTCCATCCGGTTGCGGCAAGAGCACGATACTGCGGATTCTCGCCGGCCTGGACCCCGACTTTCAAGGCCGCGTCTCGCGTCCGGCCGGCGCGCGGATCGGCTTCGTGTTCCAGGAGCCACGGCTGCTGCCGTGGCGGTCGGTCGAAGAAAATGTGCGACTGGTCGCGCCTTTGGCCGATGAAGCGAAGCTTTTAGCACTCTTCGAAATTCTGGAACTGAAGGCGCATCGCAACCATTTTCCCGGCGAGCTATCGCTCGGCCTCGCCCGGCGCGTTGCGCTCGCTCGTGCCTTCGCGATCGAGCCCGAATTCCTCATTCTCGATGAACCGCTGGCCTCGCTCGATGTCGCCCTCGCCGCCCGTCTGCGCGATGAGATTGCCATGCTGATGGGCGGCCGTTCCATGATAGCGCTGTTGGTCACCCATGACGTCGACGATGCGGTTCGCCTCGGCGACCGGCTATTCCTGCTGTCGCCGCGCCCGGCTCGGGTTCTCGCCGAGTTGCCTATTCGCACGCCGCGCAGCGCTCGGGGAGACGCCGAAATCGCCGCCATCAAGTTGGACATCATGCGGCGCATCAATGGCGATCCCGCCAAGCGGGATGCCTCATAGGCAGTGTCTGAGGCCGGTGCTAACATGCGGCATCAGCGAGGTTTGATATGAAGCGCTCGATTGGAATTGCAGCGCTCGGTCTTGCTCTTGTGGCTATGACGGCAACGGCGCAGGATATGATGCGTCATGTCGACCTGTCCTCGCCCGACATGGTCTCGGCCGAATTGACCCGCGCCGAGGTCGAGGCCGCTCTTGCTGCAGCGACCGCCGCTGCGCCTGCGGACTTCACGGGAAAGCGATTATCCGGCCTCGATCTGTCGGGGCTCAACCTGTCCGGCGCCATTTTCCGCGCCGCCAAGCTCAACAAGACGAAGCTCGCCGGCGTCCAACTCGACCGTGCCATCCTCGACCAGGCATGGCTGCTCGACGCCGACCTGACCGGGGCAAGCCTGAGGGGCGCAAATCTGTTCGCTTCGCAGATGGCGCGCGCCCGCCTCGACGGCGCCGATCTTTCGGGCGCGCGCGTCGCTGCTGATCTCACCGGCGCAAGCCTCGTCGGTGCCTCGATCGCGGAGGCAAATCTGGGCGCCGACATGCGCAACCAGTCCATGGGGCTGATGCGCGCAGTGCTGAAATCCGCCAATCTTGAACGAGTGAACGCGCGCGACGCCGACCTGTCGCGGGTTGATCTCGAGTTTGCCGTGCTGAAGGACGGCAACCTCACGGGCGCGTCTCTCAAAGGAGCCCAGCTTGGAGGCGCCGACTTGACCGGTGTCACCGTCATCGATACCGATTTCGATGGTGCCGATCTCGCTTCAGCCCGGTTGATCGCCCCCATCGGCCTCGACCAGGCAAGAAATTTCGACAAGGCCAAGAATCGCGATCGTCTGACAAGACAATGACAGCTCCACCCGTTCCACGATGAAAGGATTGCCGATGCGATGGATACTGGCTCTGGTGGCGCTGTTGTCAGCGGGCGCCAATGAAGCGGCCGCGCAGGGAAAGGGAAAAGGCATCCGATTGTGGAATCTGACGACCGCGACCATTTCGGAGTTTCAACTTTCACCCGCCGGCAAGAACGACTGGGGACCGAACCAGACCCTGAACGACAAGGACAAGGAAGTCGACCACGACGAGCGCCTGCGCATCACGGGCGTGGAGCCCGGGCGCTATGACGCCAAGGTCGGCTATCGCGGCGCGAAGCACTGCTTCGTTCGCGACATCGAAATCAAGGCTGAAGCCGTGTTTTCAGTCGCGGACAAGGATCTCAAGGATTGCAACAAATAGCAGCCGCTGCAGGCGATATCAGCCAACGGATCCCTCGGCTTCGCCGGAGGCCTTGCGGTTAGTGCCGGGATATTCGCAGCGCCATTTGACCGCTGTCCATTTTGGATGCTCGCTCACCCATTGCGCGATGTAGGGCTGCGCCGCCATGGCGCATTGCCGCAACGAAACGCTCGAAGAAAAGACCAGATGCGTTTCCTCGCAGGTGGCCGGCGAGAGCACCGCACAAACCGTCACGATCAAATCTATCGGAGTCATGCCTGAGATCCCTTGAATAGTTCCCGGATCATAACGCAAACAGATACGGCAATGGGCGAAGCAAGGTTTCACACCACCGTGAAAAACCGGAACCGAACCGGCGCACCTCCCCACCCTAAAAGTTAACGCCGAACACCAGCCGCGCCTGGTGGCGGTCGAAATTGACGAGATCAAGGCTGGCCGTCGACCCCGCCGGGCGTCCCCACGCCTGGATGCTCCAGCTCGCCGTCAGCCGCGAGCGCTTCGACAATTGAAAATACGCTGTCGGACCAACGTACAGCGCCTGCCCGGCAAGCTCCTCCAGGCCGATCCCCTCATACTTTCGCAAGTACCGCGCCTCGCCGCCCAGCAGAAAACCGGGCCGCACCTGCGCCAGCACCCCAAGCGCTGCGCCTGCGGTGGAGTCACGCTCGATGGCGCTGCTGCCGACCACGCGCGTCCACTCCGGTTCGTAGAACAGATTGAACGCCGCAATGACGCGATCCGGCACCAGCTCCCGATCGAACGCCAGCCTGAATTCAGTCCCGAAACTCCGCACTGGTTCGGCCGTCGTTTCATCGACCCGATGCGCGTGCATTTCTGTCGCGAAGGTGAGCCCGAACGGCGCCGTCTCCCGATCGAGAAAACGGTAGCGAAAATCGACCGACGCGCCCTGCCAAGATAGCCCGCGCTGGTCGTCAAGACCCGGCACGCCGCTGATCAGATGCGATGCAAACGTGCTGCCGACCTCGACTCGAAAATTCTTGACCGGTACGAACTCCAGCTCAAACTCCTGGCCGAGCGCCCGATAGGTGCCGCCGCTCCTGCCGAAACGACCGGTCGTCTCGGTTTGAAATTCCCGCTCGCCGACACTGCCGACATCGGTGCCAATCATGAAGCCGAATATATGCTCGGTATCGAAGCCCTCGGCATCGGCACCGGCCGGCAGCAGCATAGCAAGAGACACGACCGCCGCCTGGAAGGTCTTTGCGCGCATAGACATTCGCATTCAGCAGGTCATCGGGTGAAGGGGCCAGAATCCATCGTTGGCCGACCCTAGCATGACGCAGGGATCGTCGGCGAGCCATCGGAACATCTGGAATGTGGGCGAAACAACGTTGCAATCCGGCCGAGAGTCTTCAACATCAACGGCCGCCCGAGGAATTCCTGTCCAATTTGGTGGGATTTGCGCCCTCTGCAGACAACGAAAAATCGTACAGCTTGCCCGGCCCACAACAACAGGCGTCGCCGGAGCCGGGCAGACCGTTTCGACGCGCTTTTATTTACGCGCCGCGCAGGCGTACATGTTGATTTCCATGCCCACCGACACTTCCACAATCTTCGGAGTCTTCCAACTCATCAGGGTCCTCCCAAGCAGTGCTGGCACGACCTCGTGCCGTCATCGAAACTAGGTTGCCCTCGAACGTAGCGCAAGCTCGGAACATCGAACGTTGATGAATCCGCACCCGCCGGACGCCGCACATTTCGCTCTTGGACAAGCCCACTTCGCTCTTGGACAAGCCGAAGCGGCGGATCGACGCAGCGCGTCGATCACTGTGGCTCGTTCGCTATCTGCCGCCGGGCGAAGAAACTATCGAGGCTGCGACGTCCGTCCCTGCGTCGGCTCCGCGCCTTAGCTAGCAATCCTTGTCTGCGGCTTTCTTGTCCGCCTTGGCGCCTTCGGCCTGCTGAGCTGCTGTCGGCTCGCCCTGCATCTGGCGCTGCGTATCCTGCGATGATGCAGCAACGTCTCCGGCCGATTTATTCATCGTACCGGTCGGCGGGTGTTGACCGGTGTTGGCGGCCATACCCGTTGTCTGGCTGTCGCCTGTCTTGGCAGGTCCGGATCCCGCGTCTTTCAGATTGGCGGCGCGGCTGGTGTCACAGGGGCCTGCGATTGCTGCGCCGGTGCTCAGGATCAGGACAGAGCAACCAGCAAGAATGAGTTGTTTCATTTTCATCTGTCTCTCCTCTTGTCGTGAAGCGTACACGACGTGACGAGGGGCAACCGACCCATTGTCCGCAGGTTCCGGGTGGCGATGTGAATATCGGCATGTTTAATCCGAGCCATGGATCTGGTGAGGAACAATCAATGGAACCGATTCACCGAGGGCTAATGAGTTTGCTTTTCACGGTGTGCCTGGCATCGGCGGCCGCTGCTCAGGACAGGCAACCTGACCAAACCACACCAAAGGCCGGCCCGGATCAGCCCGCTAATGGATCGCTGACCGGAAAAGAGCGCATGGGCAGGAAGTGGATGGACGAGCAACGGATCGACAATTGCAACGTGCCGGCCGACAAGCGCGGCAGCAAGCCACGGCCACGCGATTGCCTGCACTCTCCGTCGGGGTGATCAGCAACGACGGTGAGCCCCGACCCGCCCGTCGGATCGCGGCTTTTGTGTCTATCGCGCGGCCGACGCCGTGCGATAGACAAGCAGTCTGGCTACCGCGGCTAATCCCAGGACCAGGCGGAGAAGTCGTTCTCGAACTGCGGGACTTCCTTCCACACGCCCTTCAGCTTCTTGTTCACAACGGTGATCCATTGCGGCTGGAACAGGAAGCCGGCGACAGCGTCGGTCGCCAGCATGCGCTGCGCGTCGCCGAGCAGCTTGGCGCGTTCGGCCTCGGCCGGCGTCGCCGTGATCTGCTTGTAGAGCGCGTTGAAGGCTTCGTTGTTGTAGCCGAGATAGTAATCGGACTCGGTAATCTTCACGAGGTCGAACGGCTCGACATGCGAGACGATGGTAAGATCGAAATTGTGCGGACCGTTACCGGCAAACACCTGCGACAGCCACTGCGCCCATTCGACGTTCTCGATCTTGGCGATGATGCCGACCTTGGCGAGCTGGGCCGCGAGGACTTCGCCGCCCTGCCGCGCGTAAGGCGGCGGTGGCAGCTTGAGGCTGAGTTCGAGCGGCGTCTTGACGCCGGCTTCCGCAAGCAACTTCTTGGCCTTTTCGGGGTCATAGGGATTGATGCCGGTAGTGTCGACATAACCCAGCGATCCCGGCGTATAGAAGCTGCCGATCGGCGTGCCGAAGCCGTCGACGGCGCCGTCGATCATCGCCTTGCGATCGATCGCGGCGAGGATGGCGCGGCGAACCCGCACATCGTCGAGCGGCTTCTTTCGTTCGTTGATGCCGACGATGGTCTTGGCCCTGGAGCCGCCGATCAGCACGTTGAAGCGCGGATCGGCCTTGAACTGCGCCACGCTGCGCTGAACCGGGGCGCGTGGAATCGCGTCGACGTCCCCGGATAGCAGCGCGGCGACCTGCGCGGCGGGATCGGGGATGAAGCGGATGGTGACCTTGGAAAGCTTGATCGCGGCGGCGTTACGATAATCCGGCCATTTGTTCAGCGTGATCGACGATCCCTTGGCCCAGGAGCCGAGCGTATAGGGTCCGGTGCCGACCGGCTGCGTCGCATTGGTCGGCGCGCTCTTCGGCTCGACGATCGAGCCGCCCGCCTGCCCCAGCAGGAACGGCAGGGTTGGNTTCACAACGACGACGATCGTTTCCGCATCGGGCGCGGTGACCGATTCAAAAGCCTGGTACAGGCTCTTGTCCTTGTTGGTAGAGGTCGGCGCCGCATTGCGGTCGTAGGAGAATTTCACCGCCGCGGAATCGAACGGCTCGCCATTGTGGAATTTGACGCCCTTGCGGAGTTTGAACGTATAAGTCTTCAGGTCGGCCGACGCCTGCCAGCTCTCGGCGAGCAGCGGCGATACCGAACCGTCCTCATTGATCTTGGTCAGCGTCTCATAGAGGTTATAGAGCGTGACCTCGGCGATCGCCGCAGCCGCGGCGTTGGTGGGATCGAGCCCCGGCGGCTCCAGCGTCATCGCCATGACGACGCTGTCCTTTTTGCTCTGCGCCAGGCTTGGCAGNTGCAGCGGCCACCGCTAAAATGGTCAGTTTTTTCAGCATATTTTGCTCCCCCGGACCTGTCTCGGACAACCTAGTGCAGTCGCGAACAAAAGGCTAACCCCCTTCCGCCGCCACCGGCGGCAGCGCCATCACAGCCTCCGCGTGGTGGCATGCGGCAAGGTGCGCTGCGCCAACCGTGCGTAGCGCCGGCGCGGTGTCCCGGCAATGCTGGTCGGCCAGCGGACAGCGCGACGCATAGGCGCATCCTGTCGCGCCGGCCGACTGGGACGCGATCGGTTGCGCCCCGCGGCGGCGGCGCACCCCACCGGCGC
>NZ_LLYB01000054.1:0-126 GCF_001440475.1 Bradyrhizobium lablabi
CTCGCGCGGGGGCCTGAGCACCAAGATACATATGGCCGTTCGAGGTCTGGGATGTCCGGTGCGGTTCACGCTCATCGCAGGTCAGAAGGGCGATGCACCACAAGCCGCCGCATTGATCGAGGGATT
>NZ_LLYB01000054.1:413-2296 GCF_001440475.1 Bradyrhizobium lablabi
CGCCTCGTGCATAAATCCTGCTTGGTGCGGCGTACTCGATGTCCGCTTTTCCCGATACGACCAAATACCGCAGCGCAGCGAAATGACGCGATGGGCCAGCAGGCGATACAGCAGGTTGGCTGAGTACGAAAAGCCGCAACTGAGGCTTTGCGGCCCCGAAACGTGTTCAGGACTGCGGAGAGCCAACGACCTTCAGCTCGTGGCCATCTCCGCGCGCGGCATCGCAGGGTTGTGGTCGCCCGCGGCCCCGCGCGAAACGGCCCGTTGCTGGGAGTGTCAGCCCAGCAGCTCGACGCTGCCGGTGTCGAGCCGATAAAGGCCGCCGACGACCTTGAGCTTGTTCTGCTCAACTGCCGCGTTCAGAATCGGGGTTGCCGATTTCAGCTTGTTGACGTTGTCCACCACATTTTGCCGGGTCGCGTTGGCGAGTGCATCCCCGCTTTGCTGCGATGACGCCTTGACCGCGGGCGCAAGTGCGGCGATGAGGGATGGGATGTGCCCCGGCGGCGGCTTGTCGTCTTTCAGCGACTGGATCGTAGCATCGACGGCGCCGCAGCGGTCGTGGCCGAGCACCAGGATCAGTGGCGTATTTAGTACCGCAGCGGCATATTCCATGCTCGCGACCGTGTCATCGTTGGCGAAATTGCCTGCAACGCGGCAGACGAACAGATCGCCAAGTCCGCTGTCGAACGCAAATTCGGGTGCAATACGCGAATCGGCACAGCTCAGGATCGCGGCATGTGGATTTTGCCCACCGACCAAGACTTCGCGTTCGTGCTCAAAACCCTGGCACCGCGATGCGCCCTGGACATAGCGTGCATTGCCTTCCATGAGTCGCTTCAGTGAAGCGTCCGGCGAGAGCACGTTGTCGGGCTTGGGTGGTGCTTTCGCCTCCTTCGCGTCAGCAATCCTGTCGCCAAGCAGCACGCCAACCGCCGAAGCAGCGAACAACATTAGGGAACGCCGAGACGGCGCGAGCAGGTGAGGTAGATTCGGGGAGCAGTTTTCACACATATTTTCCTAGCCTGTGCGGTTTACAACGTCTGCGTCAAGAGCGCTTGAAATGTACTTGCAAGGTGTATGGATTACGAGAAAACGTCCCGCGTGGCGAGCGGTTAGGTGGGCTTGATGCCGCACTGGACAGATGAACGCTCAATGGCATCGGCCCCGTGTTGGCGCAAGAAACGCGCCGCCAGCAGATTGCTTCGAGGCGCCATTCAATTGCCTCCATGCGCAATGGGTCGTATCGAGCAGTTGAGGCGTCCGCCTTGGGTCATTCTCGACCGGGTCGAGGCAGCACAAAGGCCGGCAATATCCGTTATGCCACAAAGCGGAAGTGAATTCGGAGCATTGGCGCCACCGCGACGGGCCGTTGTGGGTTGATCGCACTGCCGTGAGTCCCCCCGAACCGGAGTCTCGAACCATGCGCGACGAACTCAGTGACTGACCAAGGGACACGCTAAAGAAATCCGCGTCGCGCCGATCGCGAAGAAGGATGCCGAAGCGCGGATCACGCCGTTGCATTACAGCCCCAAGACGGTCAACAAATTCATTCCTCGCGCTCGGCGTGTTTATCGGCGGCCGGTATGACATTTTGCCCGTCGATGGATAAAAGCCACATCCAAGGGCTGGTGCGCAATACGCCATGGAATGGATTTCTCGAGTTGAACCGGCTGGTGTTCTTGGAAGCATTGCCGCGCAATAGCAGGAAGCCGCGCGCTCCGCACTGCGGATGATCAAAAGGCATTATCCGCACATCGAGTGCGTGATCTCGTTCGCCGATGGGTGCCAGTGCGGCGACCGGACGATTTGTCGCGCGGCTGCCTTCGTGCGTAAGCGCCCGGTCATGACCCGGGCTTTTGTTCGCCGCCCTTCTCGCCGCG
>NZ_LLYB01000055.1:0-19776 GCF_001440475.1 Bradyrhizobium lablabi
CCAGCGAATCTCCTCCTCTAAAGAGAATCATTCGCGCGCGACTTATGCAAATCCCTCGCTTTCGCGGGTGATGACGGCTGCTTGTATGGCGTAACCCGCTCACCCCAGCGTCCTTCGCCAGAACGCCAGCATATCCGCCTTGAACAGCTCGGCGTCGCCGTCGCGGCTGCCGATGCGGGCGCCCTTGCGGCCGTAGCCGGCCTTCAGCGCATAGACCATCAGGTCGCGGTCGGTCAGCTTGCTGTCGGCTACGCCATGAAGCGGATGGATGAAGGCGCCGTCATTGGCGATGTAGATCGTCGGCGCGGCGGGGGAGACGGATGCGTCGGGAGCGTTCTCGATGGGCGTACCGCGGTCAAAGCTGTGCTGCGCGCCGCCGATCAGCCGCATAGTCGCCTTGCCGCCGGACAGGCGGATGGCCTGGCAGTGGCCCTGCACCTGCATCGGCGAGCACCATTCATCGGCATCGCCCATGATGACGCGGATTTCGGTCTCATCGACGGATGGATCGAGAAATTGGTGGCCGCTCCAGGGATAGGCCGCGAGCACGCTGCGAAAGCCGGCGCCGGCGCCGACCACCGCATCGGCAAAACGGCGCGTCGCCGCCGTCAGCACGGCCGAGCCGCCGCGGCTGTGGCCCTGCGCTCCGATACGCGATGTATCGATTTCGGGATGGGTGGCGAGCACTTTCCAGGCCGCCAGCACGTCATAGGCGCTGGCGGCGAATGAGAACTGGGTCTGGTTGGCGACGGTGGACGTCACGTCGCGCGCGCCAAAACCGTCGAGCACAAACGCCGCAAAGCCGTCATTGGACACAGTTTCGGCGTGCGCCAGATGCGAAGGCGCCACACCGAGGCTGCCCGGCACCACGATCACCAGTGGCCATTTTCCGTCCGCTTTCCGGCGATCCGAGGCCGGCAGGAACAGTTTGCCGTCAATCGACAGCTTCGGCAGGTCGGAGGCGTTGCTGATGACGTGGTAGTAATTGAGCGGATTGGCGGTGGGAATTTCGAAATTCTGCCCTTTGGCGCCGTTGGTGAAGACAATATCCTGATCGCGAAATCGCAAAGTTGCAGTCCTCCTGCGGCTGCTCTTGGTGTGGTAGCCGTCGGGGATAGAGTAAAGCCCTGGTTGTTCCCGTCAAAGCAAATGTGCCCGGCGGTTTCGCAGCCGTTTATTTTCTCAATGTGAAAGGGCAGCGCAGCCGCTCCATCTGCATGTCAGCGGGCACACCTGGCGCGAATGCGGTCAGAGCACCCGGTAGCGGATCGCGAAGGCGTCGTGGATTTCGGTCGTCACCGTGCCGCCATTGACGGGCACGATGCCGTCGGCCAGATGCCACGGTCCGAACTGCGGCTGATACGAGGGGCTTGCTGGCAGCCGCAGCCGGAATGTGCTGTGGACCTGGCCGGGCAGGTTCAGCACCATCGTGCGCTCGGTGGTGCGGTAATCGAGCGTCACCGTGCCGCGCAAGATGCTGCGGCCGTCGGCGGTGGCGGCCAGCGCCTCCTGAACCTTGGCCAGTTTCTGGTTGCGGTCGGTCAAGAGTTCGATCTGGATGTCGGCGGCCGTGGTCAGCGCCGCCTTCGGCAGGCGGATTTCAAATTCCACCGCGGGCTTTGCCGGATTGAGGCCGAGATAGGCCTGCGCCGCGTGCCTTAAGTCCGAGACCACGAAGGCAAGCAGGATCAGCACGGTGGAAGCGGCCAGCCCGTGCTTGACGAGGTCGGGGCGGCTGCGGTGGCCGCTGCGGAAATAGACGGACAGCACGATCGCGACCGCCAGCGCCGCGGCAATGCCTGATAGCGCCGACATCACGATGCCAAGGCCTCCATCGGGCCCGTCGCTGAACCCGACCGCGCGGAGCAGGGAGCTCACGGAGTAGCCAGGCAGCTCGGCGGCGCGGCCGGCGCCGGTCAGGATCGGGGAGGTGATGTTCATCGCCAGCTCGCGGGGGGCTTGAAAGGCCGGTGTGCGACCAGAACTTTTGCAATTCTCGATAGTTGGTCGCAGAGGCTCTCCTCGCGGTTCAAGCGGGCCCGATAAGTGGATTTGTCAGGCGAGGGACGTCTCGTTATTGCTTGTAAGGCCTCATGCAGGCTGGGGGAGATTCTCATGTCCGTTCAAATGGTTTTGCTGCCGGTCTTCGTCCTGATCGGCCTCACTTTCTTCCTGATGTTCTGGATGGTGACCGCCCGGACAAAGGCGGTGAAGGCGCGGGAGACCACCATCAAGGACATCGCGGCAGGGCAGCCGAAATATCCCGCCCGCGTCGCCCAGATCGGCAATTGCTTCTCAAACCAGTTCGAAGTACCGCTCCTGTTCTACATCCTGATCGCGCTGGCGCTACCGCTGCGCCGTGCCGATCTCTTCATCGTGCTGATGTCCTGGGTGTTCGTGGTGACACGGTTTGCCCATGCCGGCATTTTCGTCACCTCCAACAACATCCAGCAGCGCAGCCTGGCGTGGTTCGCCGGCGCGCTGGTGCTGCTGGCGATGTGGATCTACTTCGCGCTGAAGCTCCTGCTTCTGATTTAGAAAGTTTTTGATGACTCCCGCTGCCCGCCTGTCCGCCGCCATCGAACTGATCGACACCATCGACGCCGAGCGCGTTCCGGCCGCCAAGGCGCTGAAGGAGTGGGGCACTGCACATCGCTATGCCGGCTCCGGCGACCGCGCGGCGATCTCGGGCCTGATCTGGGACGTCCTGCGCCGGCGGGCTTCCAGCGCCTTTCTGATGGATGCCGATACGCCGCGGGCGCGCATGCTCGGCATGCTCAGGCTCGAGCGCGGCATGACCACCGAGGCGATCTCGGCGCTGTGCGACGGCGGACGCTTTGCGCCGGAACCGCTGAGCGAGGCCGAACGCACGGCGCTCACCTCGCGCCGCCTCGACGGCGCGCCGCCGCACGTCGCCGGCGATTATCCGGAATGGCTGGACCCGCATCTCGCCGCGGTGTTCGGCGACGACCGCGTGGCGGAAGCGACCGCGATGGCGAGCCGCGCGCCGCTCGATCTGCGCGTCAACACGCTGAAGGCCAAGCGCGAAAAGGTGCTCGCGTCGCTCAGTCATCTCGGAGCAACGCCGACGCCATGGTCGCGGCTCGGCCTGCGTATCGAACTCGGCGCCGACGCGCGCAATCCCGGCATTCACGCCGAGGAGGATTTCATCAAGGGCGGCATCGAAGTGCAGGACGAGGGCTCGCAGCTCGCAGCGACGTTCTCGGCCGCAAAACCCGGCGAGCAGGTGATCGACCTCTGCGCCGGAGCCGGCGGCAAGACGCTGGCGCTGGCGGCGATGATGCAAGGCAAGGGCCGCCTGATCGCGACCGACCGCGACAAGCGCCAGCTCGCCCCGATCTACGAGCGTCTGTCGCGCGCCGGCGTCCACAACGCCGAAATCCGCGCGCCGAAGGGCGACGCTGATCCATTGGCCGACATCAAGGCGTCGGCCGATCTGGTGCTGATCGACGCGCCCTGCACCGGCACCGGCACCTGGCGCCGCAACCCCGACGCCAAATGGCGCATGCGCCCCGGCGCGCTCGAAGTCCGCCTGAAGGACCAGGCCGAAGTGCTTGATCGCGCAGCCGCGATGGTGAAGCCCGGCGGCCGCATCGCCTATGTCACCTGCTCGGTACTGCCGCCGGAAAACGGCGAGCAGGTGCGCGGCTTCGTGTCGCGACATCCAGAGTTTTCGATTCAGCCATTGAACGAGACCGCGAGCGTGCTCTGGGACAAGGCGGAAGATTTTGAGAAGGCTGCGTTGCAATCGCCCGAAGGCTGGCTGATGACGCCACGGCGGACTGGCACGGATGGATTTTTCGTGTCCATACTGAAACGGAATTAGAAGCATCCGGGATCTCAATCCGGACGCGGCTGATTGGGAGGGGGGCGTGATGAACCGATACCGAGGGATTGGTCTTGCCTGGACCGCGGCAATCCTCATCCTGACGGCCGGTGCGGCCCGCGCCGATGAGACCGTCACTATCGGCGGATCGCGCGCCGTGCTGATCAAGCCGAGCGCGCCACGGGCGAGCGTGATCCTGATACCCGGCGGCGATGGCGCGATTTCACCCGGCGAGAACGGCGAGATCAACGCGCTCAAGTTCAACCAGCTGGTTCGGACCCGCCACGCCTATGCGGCACGTGGCCTTGCGGTGCTGGTGGTCGATGCGGGCACGTCGCTGAACGCGGCGGTCCAGTACATGGCCGCGATCAAGCGGCCGGTCACGGTCATCGGCACCAGCCGCGGGACGATCCGCGCAGCGCAGGGAATTGCGCAGGGCGCGCGGCCGGACGCGCTGGTGCTGACATCAGGATTTCTCAGCGCCGAGTCCGGCAGCGGGCAGAATGTCATGTCGATCCTGGGATCGCCGGGGTCGTTGCCGCGCACGCTGGTGATCCACCACACCCAGGATGGTTGCCGGGTGACGTTGCCGGCCGGCGTCGACCCCTTCATCAAATGGTCCGCCGGGCGCGCCAGGGTGGTCTGGGTCAGCGGCGGCGCCAATGAAGGCGATCCCTGTCAGGCGCGCGGCCATCACGGCTTCAACGGCCTGGATGGCCGGGTCGTCGGGATCGCCGCGGGTTTCCGCTGACGCGGTGCGTCGTGCCGCTCAATCCACGATGAACAGCTTCGCGCCGGTCTTGGTCGACGAGCGGTGCGCGGCATCGCCGAAATCCGAGACCTGATAGCTCATGCCCGGCTTGAGCTTGAACGTCCGCCCGTCGCGCAATTCGCTATCGAGTTCGCCCTCCAGCACGTAGAGCACGTGGCCGCGATCGCACCAGTGATCGGCGAGATAGCCCGGCGAATACTCGACCATCCGCACGCGGAGATCACCGATGTTGAGCGTGCGCCAGCGCGCTTCGCCCGTTTCGCCGGGATGCGTCGTCGCCGCGACCTGGCTCCAGTCAGTGACGGTGAAGGGCAGGGTGGGAATTTTCATGCGGGATGATCCTGTAGGAGGGAGGGAGCAACGTGACGGTCTTTCCCCGTCATTGCGAGCGAAGCGAAGCAATCCATCGCGCGGCGTAACGAAAGAGTTGCTCAATGCGCCAGATGATTGGCCGAACCCTGCCTGATCTTTCCCCTCGCATCGAGCCGCAAATATTCGCAGATCTGCGCGCCGCGCTCGTTCTGGTAAAACACCACCACGCTGTCCGGGCTCACATACGTGTCGATCAGATCGAAACGCAGGTTGGGCAGCAAGGCAAACGCCTTGCTCCAGTACGTCCGCAAGCTCTCCTTGCCGCGCAGCGTGCCGCTGGCCTCGAGCCCGAACGCCCTGATCTTGTCCGAGGTCATTTCCGCGTCCTCGGCATAGAGCGCGAGGATGCGTTCGAGATCGTGCGAGTTCCAGGCCGCGATCCACTCCCGGCCGAGCGCGGCCATATCTGGCGCCGCGTAGTGCTGGCTTTGCATGGTTTCCTCCATTCCGCGATTTGCATGTGCAAATCGTCCGACCGGTCCTTGCAGCGGAGCAAATTAGGTCAATAATACTGACCTATAGCAATTTGTCCATCCCTCAAGAAGCATGTGGGCCAAGGCCTTCCCGCAGTTGCGAGGCCGCCCCCTGTCGCGTATCTGCTTGCCATGACAGCCGCACAAAAAGCCCGCGAGTCGTCGACGCCTTCAGTGGCCTCGGCGCATGACAAGATTCTGATTGTCGACTTCGGCAGTCAGGTGACGCAACTGATCGCCCGCCGGGTGCGGGAAGAGGGCGTCTATTCCGAAATCGTGCCGTTCCAGAAGGCGGAGGCCGCCTTCTACGAGATGAAGCCGAAAGCGGTGATCCTCTCCGGCGGGCCTGCCTCCGTGCTTGACGACAACGCGCCGGCGGCGCCGATGCCGATCCTGACGGCCGGCGTGCCGGTGCTCGGCATATGCTACGGCGAGCAGACCATGGCCCAGCAGCTCGGCGGCACCGTCGAGGGCGGACACCACCGCGAATTCGGCCGCGCCACCATCGAGGTCACCGACGACTGCGCGCTGTTCGACGGCGTCTGGCAGAAGGGTGGGCGTTACGACGTCTGGATGAGCCACGGCGACCGTGTCACCACGCTGCCTGATGGTTTTCGCGCCGTGGCGCGGGCCGCGGGCTCGCCGATCTCGGTGATCGCGGACGACAAGCGCAAATTCTACGCCATGCAGTTCCACCCCGAAGTGGCGCACACGCCCGACGGCGCAAAATTGCTGCGCAATTTCGTCCGCAAGGTCGCAGGCTTCACCGGCGACTGGACCATGCGCGCCTTCCGCGAGGAGGCGATCGAAAAGATCCGCGCCCAGGTCGGCAAGGGCAGGGTGATCTGCGGCCTCTCCGGCGGCGTCGATTCCGCTGTCGCCGCCGTGCTGATCCATGAAGCGATCGGCGACCAGCTCACCTGCGTCTTCGTCGACCACGGCCTTCTGCGCCTCAAGGAAGCCGAGACCGTCGTCGACCTGTTCCGCCACCACTATAATATCCCGCTCGTGCATGTTGATGCGTCGAAGCAATTCCTCGGCGAGCTCGAAGGCGTCACCGATCCCGAAATCAAGCGCAAGACCATCGGCCGCCTCTTCATCGACGTGTTCGAGGCGGAGGCGAAAAAGATCGGCGGCGCTGAGTTCCTGGCGCAGGGCACGCTCTATCCTGATGTGATCGAGAGCGTCTCCTTCACCGGCGGCCCCTCGGTGACCATCAAGTCGCACCACAATGTCGGCGGCCTTCCTGATCGCATGAACATGAAGCTGGTCGAACCCTTGCGCGAGCTGTTCAAGGACGAGGTCCGCGTGCTCGGCCGCGAGCTAGGCCTCCCCGAAATCTTCGTCGGCCGCCACCCGTTCCCGGGCCCCGGCCTCGCCATCCGCTGCCCCGGCGACATCACCCGCGAAAAGCTCGACATCCTCCGCAACGCGGATGCGGTCTACATCGACCAGATCAGGAAGCACGGCCTCTACGACCAGATCTGGCAGGCCTTTGCCGTGCTGCTGCCGGTGAAGACCGTCGGCGTGATGGGCGACGGTCGGACGTACGAATACGTTGTCGGCCTGCGCGCGGTGACTTCCACCGACGGCATGACGGCGGACTTCTATTCCTTCGACATGAAATTCCTCGGCGAGACCGCGACGCGCATCATCAACGAGGTGAAGGGGGTGAACCGGGTGGTGTACGACGTGACGTCCAAGCCGCCGGGGACGATTGAGTGGGAGTAGGGTGCAGGATAGTAGAGGATGTGTTAGGACAGTATCGCGCATCCAACCGAATGATGGTCTTCGATAGACCTTGAGCGTTACCGAACGACCGCTGATTGCTCAGCTCCACGAAGGTGCGCGGCGCATGACCAGCATCACGACCTTCTTCATGTTCGACGTGCCGCCGAAGCGTGGTCACACCGATAAAGCGGCGCGCAGACTGTGTCCAACCTCACTTCTGCGCAACGTCCGTAGTGCCTACGTTCTGGTTGGCGACTCCTGCCGTGATGCCTCCGCTGGATGACGCCGGCGGCATCGAGTTGTCCGGCGTCTGGCTGCTGTCCAACAGGATCAGCGCTTGCGATCGGCCCCTGCCGGCCCCGATCGCGGTTGTGTTCGACTTAAATACCGGGCAATGCCACCTGCAGCGCCGTCTCCAGCGCCACCATGATCTGCTCGCGGATGATCGATGATGACATGTGTATTAGGCGCTATGGCCCCGACGGCGATTGTCTTGCACGGTACCACAAGCGCGGGCAAGTCGAGCATCGCCAAGGCGCTGCAGGCGACCGCGCCAGTGCCAGCATTCCACATCTCCCTTGACGCATTCGTCACAATGTCGAATCGCCGCGATATGCGGAGCGACGCGGAACGCGCTCAGGCCTACAGCATCCACTGCGAAAACCTGCGCACGACACTTGCACGTGTCGTGCAAACGCACTTCGACATTGTCCTGGACCTCGTCTTGCGGGATGAGGTCCAAATGGATGCATGTTTGAACGTGCTTCGCGGACGGCCCACTTACGTCGTCCGCGTCTGGGCTCCGCTTGATGTTCTTGAGGAACGAGAACGGTCGCGCGACGACCGCGCGCCTGGGATGGCCCGTGAACAGGTCGGTCATCCGGCGTACCGTCGCGCTTACGACCTGGAGGTAGACACCTCGCTGTGTAACCCGGAAGAAGGCGCGGTTGCGGTGCGACGCCTCATCGGAAGCATCTAGCCGGGTAATCACCCGCCGCCAATCGTGGGCAAACCGGCGATTGCCTGGGATGGCGTCAGTCCGAAGCTGTGTTTGAAGGTCCGGGTCAGGTGCGCAGTGTCGGCGAACCCTGCGTCCATGGCGGCCGTTCTCACGAGTGCGCCGGCTACGATCAGGCGCGCAGCATGCTGCAGTCCGGTCCACCGCTTGAATTGGCGGAAGGTCATCCCGGTGGAATCTTTGAACAGGCGAAGAGCCTGGGTGCGCTCCAGTCCCAGCCGCTTGGCCAATTCGTTCTGGTTCATCCTCGCCATCGGTTCTGCCGCCAGGTCCGCGAGTACGGCACTCATCTTTCGGGGAAGACGATCCTGACCGTGGTTGAGACGCTCGCGCAGCTCTCGCTGCGCATCGGAATCGAGCTTCATCCCGGCCAGAGCCAGTTCACCGAGGCGCCCCTCAAGCCTCTCCGCCAGCGTGCCTGGACTTATCCAACGGGCGCCATCGAGATACATGGCGCTCAAGCCACCCTCTCCGCAGATGATGTGATGCTCGACCCCCGGCCGGATGATCACGATATCTCCGGTGATTGACTGCCCTTGGCCCACCACCGAGAGCGGTCCACGCCGGCCCCTTACCACGCACGTGACGGGGTTCGGGTGGCACCCGACGCCTGCGACATCGACCGAGAACACCGAGGTCGAAAAGGCGGTATTGCCGACGGGCAACGCTTCCTCCAATGATCGCACGTTTATTCTACGCCGAAGTGGCAGGCGACGGATAGGGTAGCAGGTGGTGAGCCGGGAGCGATGATCCTCATGTCAGCAGTTGAAACGGCGGCGCGCAACAAAAAGAACTATCTGAAGGCCAAGAGCGCGTTCAACCGCCGGGATCTCGACGTGTGTATGGCTTTTTACTCAGCCGACCATCAGATGCGATCGCGGGAGGTTGGTCCGGGGCGCGAACATATCAGGGCATTTCTCGCTTCGATGCATGCGACGTGGAGTAATTTGGAGATCGTCGCTGAACATGTCGTAGCTGAGGGGGAGTGGGTGATGGGACGGTGCACGTCGAGCGCGATCCATTCGACCTCTGTCATGGGCGTCGCACCGACCAACCGTCGCATCGAGACGACCTTCTGGGACCTGCATCGCTTCAATCACGATGGCCTGATCGTTGAAACCTGGAATATCGTCGATGGTCTGGCGATCATGCAGCAGCTCAAAGACGAGTAGGCGGGAATAGTTCTAGTGCGTCACAGCCGTTTAAACCCTCACCCTGAGGAGCCGCGTCAGCAGCGTCTCGAAGGATGTCGGCGAAACCGCGACGCGGATCATAAACGAGGTGAAGGGCGTGAGTAGGGTGGTGTACGACGTGACCAGCAAGCCGCCGGGGACGATTGAGTGGGAATGATTTTGGTCTACCCAAACGCGGAAAGCATCGAACGTCGATCGATCATTCACTTTCTTCCTTGCGCTGTCGCGAGGACGGGTTGCTCTTGGCGAACTCTTCCGCAGCGATGCGGATCGCCTGCTGTGTCGCTGGGTAGCCGCTATAGGGCGCGAGATTGACCAGTGTTTCGATGATCTCTTCCTGGCTCGCACCAACGTTCAAGGCGGCGTTGATGTGGACCCGCAAAGGGGTTTCCGTCGTCGCGGAACCGATGGCGGCCAAAGCCGCGCAGGCGCTGAGTTCACGGGTCTTCAGATCGATGCCATCGCGCGAGAACACCTCGCCATAGGAATGCTCGACGATCATGCGCCCGAGGTCCGGTGCGATGTCGTCAAAGCTGCGGACCACGGCGTCGCCCGATGCGGCCGAGCTTTTCGCGAGTAGAGCCTTCCCCCGCTCCAGTCGGGCCGAACGGCTTTCCGTATCGACGGGCGCGGGGATGTTGACCTGAAGCGTCTGGACGCCGAGTGCGAAGACGCTCCGGGCGACCGAGAATGCGTTCAGGGCCGAAGGGAATCCCCGGTAGACGCTGAGCTGTATCAGCAGCTCGATGATCTCTTCGCGCGTCACGCCATTGGCGATAGCGCCGGCCAGATGAAGACGCAGCGCATCGGCGCGGTTGCCGGTCGCGGCGAGCATTGCGATGATCGCGAGCAGCTTGGCCTTGTGATCGAGGCCATCCCGAGCCAGCGCGTCCCCGAACCCGAAATCGATCGAAAGCTGCGCGAGGTCGGGCGCGGTGCCGGCGAAGCGGTCAAAATAGCCCTGGGCGTCGCCCGCCACGAGCCGTTCCAGCATCTCCCGTCCGGCCCATCCGCGTCCCGCTCCGTCACCCGTCGCGGGCTTGATGGGCTGAAATGCCAGCTCGCGTTCGGCGAATACCGACCGGACGATGCCGACGGCATTGACGGTTGCAGGGAAGCCCAGGACCGCGACCGAGACGAAGAGCAGTTCGACGATCGCTTCGGGAGCGCCGCCGGCATTGAGAAAGCCGGCGATATGAAACTTCAATTGCGGCTGGGCGCTTCCATCGGCCAGCAGCATCGAGACGGTGCAGAGCTGCCTTAGCGGGAGATCCAGCCCCGGGCGGGACAACACATCGCCATAGGGATATTCGACGGTGAAGCGCGACAAATCGGCGGAGGTCTCCGCCAGAGCATTGATCGGTCCATCGAAATTCTCGCCGCCGATCCGGCGGAGCATCTCCAGGCCGCGTGAAAATCGATCCTCATGAGTTTCCGAGGCCATGGCTTGCCCACTCCGACTGATGGCGAAAGAACTTGCTGCGACGAAGGCAGCCTCAATAAAGCGTCGGCGAGAACTTGCTCTTCCCGTTGCTGCGGTGGTGGGACCTGACATTCATGTTCTCCAACTCTGCCATCCGCCCCCGCCTTATTTTGGGGCGGACCTTGCATCGGCGGTTGCGATAAGTCCAATTCATTATCAATATCACCGTGATGAAGAGGGTTCATATCGCTAACGTCGATCTCAATCTGCTGGTCGTCTTCGACGCCCTCGTTGCAGAAGGGCACGCCACGCGCGCAGCCGAACGGATTGGGCTGACCCAGCCGGCGGTCAGCCATTCGCTCAATCGCCTCCGGGCTCTGTTCGGGGATCCGCTGTTCGTCCGATCCCCGCGCGGCATGACGGCGACGCCACTGGCGCAGGACATCGCGCCGAGCGTGCGATCGATCCTCGAACAGGTTCAGGGTGTCCTGCTCGGCGGGCGGGCGTTCGATCCGAGCGAAAGCACGCGGCAATTCGTGGTCGGTCTCTCCGACTATGCCGCTTTCGTGCTCCTACCCCGCCTGACCGCTCGGCTCGATCGCGAAGCGCCGGGCGTGTCCCTCGTAGTCCGCAACACGAGCCGCAGTGTCGGTCTGCCGATGCTCGACGATGGCGCAGTCGAACTCATCGCCGGCAACTTCCCGCAGCCGCCGACCCATATGCGAGAAGAGCTGCTCTACGAAGAGGACTTCATCTGCGCCGGTCGCGGCGATCATCCCGATTTGGGCGAGAGTCTCGACCTCGACCGCTATCTCTCGCTGCGCCATCTTCAGGTTTCGATGAAGGGCAATCCGAGCGGCTATGTCGATGCCGTACTCACCGAGAAAGGATTGAAAAGGAACGTCGTCGTGACGGTCGGCCACTTCTTGATGGCGCCGATGCTGGTCGATGCCTCCGACCTCGTGGCAACGGAACCCCGTCGTCTCTTCGCACCTTTGGCCGGCCGCCTGCCGCTCCGACTTTTTGCGCCGCCACTGGATATTCCTTCATTCCGAGTGGTGCAGACGTGGCATGCGCGACACGATGCCGACCCAGGGCATCAATGGCTACGACGGGTGCTCAGTGAAGTCGGTCAATGGGTTTGAGGGGCTAAAGTCCCAATCCTCGCTGCCGCCCCAACTGCCAGGACACCGATCCGCCCCGCACCATGCCCGACACCTCTCGACCGAGCTGCTTGTCGATGACTGGCCGCCACGGGACAAGCGTGAACTCGTGGGACTTTTCCACGATGGCGAACTTTGATTACGGTGACAGTGCACTAAATTGCAACGGTGACTTGAGACCACGTTTCAGACTTGGCCTAGCCTTGGCGTCGCTTCGTGCACGCGTAATCCAGCGCCTGTGTGCTGTGCTCCGCAACTGCTTGCAGTGATGATCACCCCAGCGCAAACGCGGGGTGTACGGTGCGTGGCTAAATGGTACGACATCGAGATCGCCTCTGTGGAGTGAGCCTTGATGTCTGTCGCGACCGCCGCTAGCCAACAGCCTGCAACCGCCGCCGAGACCGATCCAGAAACACTGAGCTGGATGCAGGGCTTTCCGCCGCCGCGGGACAAGACCATTACCTTTCAGAACGGTTCGTTCCGCAGCTTCCCCGAACTACGCTGGGCGTGGAGCAATATCCGCCAACTCGTGCCGACGGTGAATGTCTGGCGCGGGGCAGGGCCCGCGTCGGTGTTGCCGCGGGAAGAGCATGACATCGGCGCGTCCGCGTCGGTCACGATGGACGGTCGTCCCATGACATTCGCGCACATGCTCGAGGAGACTTATGCCGACGGCATCGCCGTGCTGCATCGAGGCAAGTTGATCTACGAGCGCTATTTCGGTGCGCTGAAGCCGCACAAGCCGCATATCGCGATGTCGGTGACGAAATCGTTCACCGGCTCGCTCGCCGGCATTTTGGTCGCGGAGGGCAAGATCGATCCGCAGGCGCCGGTCACGGACTATGTGCCGGAACTGAAGGCAAGTGCGTTCGGCGATGCGCGCGTACACGAAACCATGGATATGACCACGGGGCTCGAATACACCGAGGTCTATACCGACAAGAATTCCGGCGTGTTCGGGCTCAGGCGCGCGAACGGCATGGCGCCGATCGAGCCGGGCTATGAAGGCGCGACCAACATTTTCGATTTCCTGTGCGAGCAGAAGAAGCAGGGCGAGCACGGCAAGGCGTTTTCCTACAAGACCGTCAATTCCGACGTGCTGGCCTTTATCTGTCGGCGGGCGAGCGGCATGACGTTGTCCGATCTGCTATCGGAGCGGATCTGGATTCCGATGGGTGCGGAAGAGGACGCGCATTATCACGTCGACCGCATCGGCACCGAGAGCGGCGGCGGCGGCCTTTCGACGACGCTGCGCGATCTGGCGCGCTTCGGCGAGACGATCCGCAATCACGGCCGGTTCAACGGCCGCCAGATCGTGCCGTCTCAAGTGGTCGAGGAAATCGCGTGCGGCGGTGATCCCGCAAAATTCAAGCCGGCCGGCTACACCACATTGCCCGGCGCCTCGTACCGCAATCAATGGTGGATCACGCACAATGCGCACGGCGCCTTCATGGCGCGCGGCGTTCACGGGCAGGGCATCTATATCGATCCGAAGGCGGAGATGGTGATCGCCCGCTATGCCTCGCACCCGGCCGCCGGCAACGCCGCCAACGACCCCGTGACGCTGCCGGCCTACATGGCGCTGGCAAAGGACCTGATGGCGGGAGGCTGACGCCGTTGGCGTTGGCGCGATTCCTATGCGGGTCAGCTGTGTCACCAGATGAACGGAATCAAACGCCAGCGCACCTGGCGCGCATAATCGTCATACCCCTCGAGGCCCGTGCGGAGCGTTTTTTCTTCGATGCCGATCCGGATGCCGAGTAGGAGGGCGAGGATGAAGACGGTCGCAAGACCCCACCATGATCCGAGCACGAGCGAGGTACCGGCGATGTAGAAGAGCGCGCCGAAATACATCGGATGGCGGACGATGGCATAAGGGCCCGTCGTGATGACCGTCTGGCCGCGATCTTCTTGTATTTTTACGACCGGCGCCGCGAAGCTGTTCGTGCGCATGGTCCAGTAAATGAACAGGAAGGCCGCCAGGAGAAGGCCGCATCCCGCCCACTGCACGAAAGGCGGCATTATCGACCAATGCCAGCGCGCAGCGTCTGCCGCCATGAAACCCATTCCTCCAAACATGAGGAGCAGGATTGGGATGAGAATCAGCTTGTCCGCGAGCGGCTGTTCCTTTTGCACAGGCGGCTTCAGGCGCTCTCTAAGCAGCCCGGGATCGACGCGCATCATGATTGTTCCAAAAACGACAGAGAGCGCGACCATTTCGCCGAGATAGAGCCACCCGCCGGTGTAGTTTATTGTGCCTGCAGCAACGAAGATGATCGCGGCCATGAAGCCGAACCAGACGATCGTCTGGAGGATAAGATTTAGAACGAGTCCCATTTCTTGCCTCTCGGGTCGAAGCTATTGATTTCCGCGCGGCATGGGCCGCTGCGGAGTTCATTTCTCATCGTGGTCGCCGGCCGCGCTTCCAGCGGCTCATGGCGTCTTCCATGGCGCCGCGCATCACCCGATAGAATTCCGCCATCTCCTCGAGACGNTGCGTTTACTTCCCTGGACGGGACGATTCCGGCCCCGGCATTCAACTGCTCGNGCCAATGCGTCTAGCAGCCGGTTCTGTTGTTGGATCATGGCTTCGTAGTCGTCGGCCGCAGCGTAAAGCGCGCGTTTGGTTCCAGGCTCGCTGTGGCGACGTGCGAGTGTGTAGCTCTCCAACAGCCGAGCAGCCACGCTTGCGCTGCTCTTGCTGATCTCGATGTCCTCGGTGATCTGGTCGAGGCTGACGGGGCGAGGGCAGAGAAGCAGATACCCGTAGAGGCGGGCGGCCACCGGCGGTACGCCCCAAGGCGTGAGTAGCCTAGCCACATCCTCCACGAACCGGCGCTCGTTCTTGTGCGACTTATTTGACATATTCGGCATATACCGAATATATAGGATAACTGGGTTGACGGCAAGTGCCAAGCCTGGGAGGGTCTCATGCTTCCCTATCTCGTTGCTGCGATCATTCTCATCGGGCTGCCCACGCTCTACGTCGCAGTGCGCTACCGCGAGTATCGCAAATTCCTCGCTGGCGGGTTCTTCGTCAGCAGCGGGATGCAATTCTACTTCTACCTGGCGAACATTCCGATCCCGCTAATGTGGACCAGTGCGGTCCAATCGCCAGAGCTCAGCGCCATGCGTGGCGCGATCCACTTTGTGCTCTTTCTTTTCTGTCTGTATTTCGGGTGGTTTTTCCGCGCCAATCGCAGTGTGGATTAGGACGGCTCTGGGCTGCCGGACTCTGGAACCCATACCCTCATGCTCTTTGAACCAACATCATTGCGACGTCGTTTTCTTCGATAATATAAGTATTGACTTATATAAGTACGTACCGATATTAATTTCCTCGGAAATGACAAGGAGGACGGGATGCAGATCGACGTCGCGAGGGTGTTGGGGCTTGTCACGCGCTCGGTGCGCAATTTCGAGATGGACGGCAAAGCAGCGAGCGCGGTGACGCTGACACGGCTTTACGAAACTGATGTCGATGACCTCTGGGACGCGCTGACCAGCAAGGAACGCATCCCGCGCTGGTTCTTGCCGATCGAGGGAGACCTCCAGTTGGGCGGAAAGTACCAGCTCAAGGGCAATGCAGGCGGAACCATCACGGCGTGTACGCCGCCCAGGCATTTTGCGGCGACATGGGAATTCGGAGGCGCGACGAGCTGGATCGACGTCAGGCTGGCGGCAGAGCGCGACAAGGCGCGGCTGACGCTTGAGCACACCGCCGTTATCGAGGATCATTGGAATCAGTTCGGTCCAGGCGCGGTGGGGATCGGTTGGGACCTCGCCCTTGCAGGACTCGAGGGCTATCTTGCGACCGGGGCGTCCGTCGATCATGAGACAGCCGAGGCATGGATGGGCTCACCTGAAGGCAAGGGGTTCATGACTGAGAGCGGCGAGTTTTGGCGTGCGGCACATGTCGCGAGCGGCGTCGATCCCGCCTCGGCGAAGGAGCGGTCAGACCGGACCATCGCTTTCTATCGCGGCGAGATGCCGCCTGATATCGCGCACCCAGGCACCGGAAGCTGATGCACGTCTTCGAAGTCCTCGCCGATCCGGTGCGCCGCCGCATCCTCGAACTTCTGGGCCATGGGGAAATGGCCTCCGGCGAAGTGGTGGAGGCGATCGGGGCCGAGTTCGGGATCACGCAGGCCGCCGTGTCGCAGCATCTCAAGGTGCTGCGCGAGAGCGGCTTTGCAATGGTCCGCGCCGAGGCGCAAAGACGACTCTATTCGGTGGATGCTGCCGGGCTTCAGGCAGTGGATGCTTGGATCGGTCAGTTCAGGAGCTTCTGGGAGCCGAAGCTCGACGCACTGGCGACGGAGATCGCCCGCGGCAAACGCGAGCGGCGTAACGCGCCACTCACCAAACGCACTGGGAAAAGGGCGTAGGGTGTGAACTTAATCGGGACCCGGCGTAGAACTGACCCGAACAGGAGACAGAGGCAACATGGTGGACGATACCAACGTTCGGGCTGGCCAGTGCCATTGCGGCGCGGTGCGTTTCGAGGCGACGCTCAGCGACGGCTTCAATTCGATTCTCCGCTGCACCTGCTCTTACTGCCGAATGCGCGGCGCCGTTGTCGTCATGGCGGAGATGGGCGGGATCAAGATCCTGCAGGGCGAGGATGCATTGACAACCTACCGCTTTCATACCGGAGCCGCGCAGCACTTCTTCTGCTCGCGCTGCGGAATCTACACCCATCATCAGCGGCGATCCAACCAGAACTCATATGCCGTCAACGTGGCCTGCCTGGGCGGGGTAAGCCCGTTCGATTTCCCTGAGGTGCCGGTCACGGACGGTGTCAATCACACGAGCGACACCGGCAAGCCAACACGCCGGGCAGGCACGCTCCGCTTTATCCCGGCTGCGGACTAACGCTATCAGCCATCTGCTGCCGGGGACCTCGCGCAGTTCAGTGCGTCAGTCCCGCTCATTCGCATCAGTCCGCGATGCTGATATGGGCATCCGTGATGACCTTGGTCCATCGATCGACATCGCTGGCAACGAGGTCTCTCAGGTAGGCTTGCGACTGCTGCGCGGGCGCGGGCGCCACGGCCCCAAGCTTCTCGAGCCGGCCGATCGTATCAGGGTCGGCCATCGCCTTGGCGTAGGCCGCGTGGATCTTCGTCGAGATATCGCCGGGCAATCCCTTCGGGGAGAACAATGCGGTCCATGCGTCAGCCTGGTAGGCCTTCAGGCCGCTTTCCTCTGACGTCGCCGTGTCTGGAAGGACCTTCGCGCGCTGGGAAGAGGCGACCACGAACGCCTTGATCGTGCCGGACGAAACCTGCGGGGCGACCGTGATCACCTGGTCGCACGAATAGTCGATGGCTCCGGCGAGCAGGTCGTTCATGAGCGGGCCGTTGCCACGGTATGGAATTTCGGTGGGCTTGGTTCCAACCAAAGCATTCAGCAGGGTGCATGTGAGGTGAGCGTTGGACCCGACGCCGGAATGACCGACCTTGAAATCGGGGCCCTTCTCCTTCATCAGCCCGATGAATTCCTTGAATGTCGTCGCGGGCAGATCCTTCCGGCCGAAGACCACGATAGGCGCCGAGGCCATCAGGCCGATCGGCTCGAAATCGGTTCGGGGATCGTATTTCCTCTTCTCATACAGGGCGTAGGACGACGCGTGGGTTCCCATATGTCCGGTCAGTAGCGTGTAGCCATCGGGTGCAGCGCGCATGACGCGGATCGAACCGATCGTGCCACCCGCGCCGGCCACGTTTTCGATGACGATCGGTTTCCCCAACTGCCTGGACATCCCTTCCGCAACAATCCTGGCGATAACGTCGGTCGCGCCACCTGCGGCAAACGGTACGACCATGGTGATGGCTCGGTTCGGGTAGTCCGCCTGTGCTGATGCCAAGGGAACTATCAATAGACTGAACGCCGCAGCAATCAGCGTCAGAGCCGTCACCTTTCTCATTCCAGCTTCCTCCTTTTTGTTTTTGGTCGATAGCAACGACCTTGTTCGTGGCCATTCCAGCAGACCTATTGTATCGAGATAGTTGAGAACGTCCTCGGCGATGGCACAATAGCTGCGCGGACATACCAGCGCGGACCAGGAGAGATATCGTGAACCTCTACGCAAAACTCCTCGCGCGCGAAGCCGAGCGGCGCCCCATCAGGGTTGGGTTGATCGGCGCGGGAAAGTTCGGCGCGATGTACCTTCACCAGGCGCCGCGAACCCCGGGCGTGCATATCGTCGGCATCGCCGATCTGTCGCCATCGCGTGCGATCGAGAACCTGAAGCGGGTCGGGTGGGCCGAGGAGCGGTATGGCGCTGTTACCCTCGATGATGCGCTCAAGAATGGCACGACGCACCTGACCGACAACTGGGAAGCGCTCGTCAAATTCCACGGCATCGACGTGATCGCCGAGTGCACCGGCAATCCGGTGGCCGCAGTCGAACACTGTCTGGCGGCATTCTCGGCCGGCAAGCCGATCATCAACGTGACGGTCGAGGCTGACGCGTTCTGCGGACCGATCCTGGCCCATAAGGCCAGGCAGGCGGGTGTGATTTACAGCCTTGCCTATGGCGATCAACCGGCCTTGGCCTGTGATCTCGTTGATTGGGCGCGGGCATGCGGCTTCCCGGTGGTCGCGGCTGGTCGCGGGCACAAATGGCTGCCGAAATATCGGGAATCGACACCTGAAACGGTCTGGGATCACTGGGGGCTGACGGCCGAGCAGGCTGCACGCGGCGGCATGAACCCAAAAATGTTCAATGCGTTCCTCGACGGATCGAAGCCGGCGATCGAGTCGGCCGCGATCGCCAATGCGACCGGCCTGGAGGCGCCGTCGCAGGGCCTGGCATTCCCTCCGGGATCAGTGGACGACATTCCCACTCTCATGCGTCCCCGCTCAGAAGGAGGCGTGCTCGAAGCCAAGGGGCAAGTCGAGGTCGTGTCCTGCCTCACGGTCGACGGCGCTCAGATCCCAAACGATATCCGGAAAGGCGTTTGGGTTTGCTTTGAAGGCGACAGTGAGTACATCCGGAATTGCTTCGAAGAGTACAATGTCGTTACGGATCCGACAGGTCGTTACATGAGTTCCTACAAGAAATGGCATCTGATTGGTCTGGAGCTCGGAATTTCGGTCGCCGCCATTGCGCTTCGCGGTGAACCGACGGGTGTCGCAACATGCTTCAATGCAGATGTTGCAGCGACCGCCAAAAAGAACCTGCGCCCGGGAGATACGCTCGACGGGGAGGGAGGGTACACCGTGTTCGGAAAGTTGACGCCCGCGAGCATGTCGCTGGCAGAGGGATATCTGCCGTTGGGTCTTGCGCATGACGTGCGATTGACCCGACCGGTAGCCAAGGACTCTTGCATCACTTGGGCCGATGTGGCGATCGACGAGACGCTGTCAGCCGTTCGCATCCGCAAGGAGCAGGAGGCGCTCTATTCTTCGGCGGCGGGACAGACGGGCGCCTGACTTATTGCTCCGTGTCACCCATGACGAGGCGGTACATTAGCCAAATCACTTCTGATTTTCCGAAATCGTGTCAATCCCACGAATCAAAAATATTCCGCTTCCGTTCTCACCCAAATCAGTCGCATAACTCCGCCCGTCTCACGGCGGATGAGGGGCGCTCGCGATCGTCACGAACGCGCGGTGAGATGCGGTGGACGCTGAATGCGCGCTCGACGTACGCGCACGAAGCGTACGGTGAAGTCGTGTGGTTCGGGCGCCGCGGTGCTGGCGTTAAGCGTGCGATAAGAAGCGCAGGCGACGGAGGCAAAAGAGCCGTTCTCCGGGAAGAGCACGAAGTAAGCCGT
>NZ_LLYB01000055.1:19794-19872 GCF_001440475.1 Bradyrhizobium lablabi
CTGCTCCCGCTGTACCTGTATGCTCGTGTGCATCTTTTGCTATGCGCAACGGCACGCGAGACCTCGGGTGCAGCAAGC
>NZ_LLYB01000055.1:19914-89290 GCF_001440475.1 Bradyrhizobium lablabi
AGCTCGGGCGCTACGCGCCGCGAGAATGCGAGTTCATACCCTCATGCTCTCTAGAAAGTAGACCAGCCAGAGACGGAAGCGCCATTCCGCCAAGTCAATGCGGCCTCAACCGTCGAAAAAATTTGCAGGGCGATGTCGGCTTCCGGAAACCCTGTTCGTCGTTCCGATGCCGCAAACCATGGGATGGAGATGACATGGCAAAGCTCGTCTTTGCAATGAACCAGTCGCTGGACGGATACGTCGATCACCTTGAAATGAGGCCGAGCCCTGAACTCTTCCGTCACTTTATTGAACACGCTCGCGATCTGACGGGCAGTGTCTACGGCCGCCGCATGTACGAGATCATGCGATATTGGGACGAAGTCCATCATGAGTGGAGCGCGGAGGAACGTGACTTCGCGGCCGCGTGGCGGCGCCAGCCAAAGTGGGTTGTGTCAGGCACGTTGGAGTCGGTGGGCCCCAACGCCACCCTCGTGGGGGAAGCCCCCGAAGCAGTGGTGCGCAGGCTCAAGGCTGAGCGCGTCGGGGAAATTGAGGTCGCGGGCCCTGAGCTTGCGCAAAGCCTGACCGCCCTTGGCCTTATCGACGAATACCAACTTTACCTGCATCCCATCGTGCTTGGTCGCGGCACGCCATTCTTCGCCGGCGCCCGCCCGCCGCTCCGGCTTTTGGCCAGCGATCGAATCGGCGCGGACGTGATTAGATTGACGTATGTTCCCGCCTGATCGCGTGACCGTCTTCAGCGGAGTGCGCCGATCCGCTCTCCCGCTATTCGCGGCCGATGATTTTTGGGCCAAGGAGGAGCCTCACGATGACCATCACCATAACTGCCTTTGAACGGTCACCCGATGGCGGCAAGGGACTGGCGCGTGATACGCGCGTTCGCTGGGCGCTTGAGGAAGTGGGCCAGCCCTATGAGGTTCGCCTGGTTTCGTTTGGTGCGATGAAGGGGCCCGCGCATCTGGCGCTGCATCCGTTCGGGCAGATTCCGACGTATGAGGAGGGCGATCTCGCCTTGTTCGAGACAGGGGCGATCGTCTTCCATATCGCCCAGCGCCATGCGGGCCTCTTGCCTGACGATGCCAATGCCCGGGCGCGCGCGATCACCTGGATGTTTGCGGCGGTCAACACGGTGGAGCCGCCAATCCTTGAACTTGTAACCGCCAGGATACTGGAGGGTGACAAGCCCTGGCATGCCGAGCGCCTGCCGTTGGTTGAGGATCGCATTCGCGACCGGCTGAAACAACTTTCCGTCCGCCTGGGCGATGCCGACTGGCTCGATGGTGCGTTCAGCGCAGGCGACCTGATGATGGTATCGGTGCTGCTCAGGCTGAAATCATCGGGCATTCTGGACGAATACCCGAACCTGGCAGCCTATCTCGCCCGCGGTGAAACGCGGCCCGCCTACATGCGGGCTTTCGCCGCTCAGTTGGCGGTTAATACCGCCCGCGCATCCTGAGAGCCAATACGGATTGCCGCGCGAGATCGGCCAACTCGGCAGCGCATATGTGCTGCCGATTGTGAAATGGCACACAGACAGATGTTGTCCGGTCTGGTTGGATAGGGGATGACGGCCCGTCGGTGCAGTTCTGCTACGGGCCGTTCGGTTTCGTTTTGGGAGTATCGTCATGCGCGGCTTTAATCGTACGGCACCTACGATGTGTGCCTCTCTCATTCTTGAGTCCACCTTGAGCGGGTGAACCAAAGAGGTTTCGCGTGCGCTGAACCGCGTACAGAGATTTTCTGGGCCCCGCCGGCGACGGACGGGGCTTTTTCTATTTCTTTATTCTGCCCACTTGCTGCCCGGCGGTGCCCCTGTGAAGAAGGACGCAGGGGTCATGTGGTACTTTTGGCCCGAATTGGCATTTGATCTTGTCAAAGGGTTGGTAGCCGGAGGTGCTTCGCTAGCGCTTCAAGCGGTTGCCCCCATGACGCTGCGCGCCTTGAAGCGATTTCGAGCGCGCTGGTCGGCTCGGAAAGCCGCAAGAAAAGCGTCCCGCAAGGCGGAATAGCGTCGCGTATTCCGCCTTCGCCCGGCCTGTCATCTGCCGTTTTCAATTCCCGCGCATATGCTAGAAGCCGCCGCGGAGGACACGCCATGTTTCGTCTCGTAAGCGATGTGCAGTTCTGGGACCGTGCTGCGCGCAAATATGCCAGCGATCCGATCGCCGATATGGCGGGCTATGAGCGCACGCTGGAGCGGACGCGAGATTACCTCAAGGGAGACGAGACGGCGTTCGAGTTCGGATGCGGAACGGGAACGACGGCGCTAAGGCTGGCGCCGTCGGTCGGGCGCATCGTGGCGACCGACGTATCCGGCGAAATGATCGCGATCGCGCGCGAGAAGGCGAAGGCGGAAGGCCAAGGCAATGCCACGTTCGAGGTGGCGCGGCCCGAGGCGGCGCCGTGGCCGGACGGGAGCTTCGACGTTGCTTTCGGCTTCAACGTTCTGCATCTGCTGGCGGAGCGCGAAGCGGCGTTGCGCGGCGTCCATCGCCTGCTGCGGCCCGGCGGGCACTTCATTTCCAAGACGCCGTGCCTGAAGGAAATGAATTCGCTGCTGCGCATCGCGCTGCCCCTGATGCAGCTTGTCGGCAAGGCGCCCTATGTGGCGTTCCTGTCCGTGGAGGATCTGGAACGCGAGATTTTGGCGGCAGGATTTGAAATCGTCGAACGCGCCCGCCATGCCTCCCGCGGCAAGGATGCGCGGCCGTTCGTTGTGGCAAGGAAGTAGTTATCGATAGCCGCATGCGCGTCATCGTGACGAACTGATGGAGCGGCGGGTTACGCTTTCGCTATAGGCTGTGGTGGCATTGGCACGACCAGGCGTCATTGACAGTCCCACAATTAAGGATGAGGCTCTTCGTTAACCCACCAAGGAGGGTTGCGGTCATGTCCAAGGCGCTAGCCTCGTTCGTTGGAATATTGGCTGTCCTTCTTTTCGCGGCCGTCAATGCGCAGACCAGGGCTGACAGCGATTTCAAGGTCACATTGCTCGGCACCGGTACGCCAATTCCTGATCCGGATCGGTTCGGCTCGAGCACGCTCGTAGAGGCAGGAAATCAGAAGTTGCTGTTTGACGCTGGGCGCGGCGCTACTATCCGTTTGCGGCAAATCAACATGACGAAGGGCACGATCATGAGCAAGATCGATGCGCTCTTCCTTACCCACTATCATTCGGACCACACGTTGGGCATTCCTGATCTATGGCTCACGGGGNTGGCTGAATAATAGCCGGAAGGAGCCATTCCGGTTGATTGGCCCGGTTGGCGNCGAAGTCACTGATGACCAGCCTGGAAACTGCTTACGCTCTCGACATCAAAATCCGGCTAGAGGACGAAAAGCTGTCGCCTGAGGGTATCGCAACGGTCGTGGAGGAGTTCGAAAAGGACGGCGTCGTCTATGACAGGGACGACGTCAGGGTGATCGCTTTCACGGTCGATCACGGGGCGGCCATCAAGCCCGCCGTGGGTTATCGCATTGAATACAAAGGTCGCGCGGTGGTGATTTCGGGCGACACCCGGTACGACCAAAACGTCATAAAATATAGTGCCGGCGTTGACCTGCTCATTCACGAGGTCTGTGTCGCACGAGCTGAACTGCTGTCTTCAAATCCGTACATGCGGCGCGTCATGGACCACCATACAAGTCCCCGGGAAGCCGGACAGGTGTTTTCTTTGGCCAAGCCGAAGCTGGCAGTCTATTCCCATCTAGTCTTTCTCGGCAGCGACAAAATTCCTCGGGCAACCGTTGAAGATATCGTGGCAGGAACGCGCGAAATCTATGACGGCCCGCTCCAGGTCGGTGCGGACTTAATGTCCTTTGAAATTGGCGATACTGTTATCGTGCGTCAACGCAATCCGTAGAAGAAGATGCAAACCTTTGCGCGCAAATGCGCCGCGAGATCGCGAAGTCATACTCCGCTGTCATCCCCCGCGAAGGCAGGGACCAGTATTCCAGAGACGTCAGCGATTGAACCGATAGGCCGCGGCGTACTGGATCCCCGCATGCGCGGGGATGACATTGGTATGTTGCGTCGCTATCTCGACGTCATTGTGAGCGCAGCGACTTGTCCGCCGTAGCTCGAACGCGAGGGCGGAAGCGATCCATAGCGCGGCGCAGCGGATCGATAGATTGCGCCAAGCGCAGACCTAATACCGCGGCGTATTGTACTGCGGACAGCGATGCACGTAGTCCCAGGGAATGTCATAGACGCAGGTGTAACGGAGGTCGTCCGACTGTTTGATTGGCGGCGGGGCCTCTACGATCACCGGTCGGTCGATATCGCTCGGCAGACCGTAGACGATGCCGCCGGGCCAGAAACCGCTTACGCCTCTGTGATGGTGATGGTGCCCGGCGTTGGGGAATGCCGGAAAGGCCGGACGCGTTGGCGCCGCGCCCGCACCGCGTGCCGCGGCCGGATCGGCCGATACTTCGCCCGCAGCAAGGACAAGCGCGACTGCGCTGAGAGATGCAATAAACGTCGTTCGATAGGTCATGGCATTCACCCATGGGAGGTTACTGGGCAGCATTCCCAAAACGCTAAGCCGGGCATTTCGTGCCCGCAAAGACATAATTAATTATTGGTTAAGACGTAATCTTAATGGTGCGGCGTACGATGTGAAAGCCCGCCCGGGAGCGGCCGAGTGAAGCAGGAGTTGCCAGGGGATGTCCGATTCAGTGCTCAAGCGAACGACCGAAATCTTTACGACGCGATTGCAGGTGCTTGCCGGCTTGCTCGACACCGCCGAGACGCAATGGCTCGAGAAGGCCGAGAGCCCCGAAGCCTTGCTGGCGGCCCGGCTGGCCGATGACATGTTTCCATTCCCGCACCAGATCGTCTTCACCTGCAACCAGCCCAATCAGTTCGCTGCCTGGTGCAGCGATGCGGCGGCGCCCGAGACCGATCCGGCGACGCTGGATTTTGCCGGCCTGAAGCGGCATGTGCAGGACACGATCGCTTACGTCGCGGAACGGACCGCCGGGATCGATGACCGCGTGCTCGACCGCGACAAGCGGATCGATCTGCCGGGCGGCAGGTTCATTTCATTCACCGGCCATCTCTATGTCGACGAGTGGCTGCTGCCCAATTTCTACTTCCATCTCGTCACCGCCTACGACATCCTGAGGCAACAAGGCGTGCGGATCGGCAAGGCCAATTACATGGCGCATCTTGCCGGACGGGTGCGCACCGCGGAGGCGGAGTAGAGGTGAGAGCAGGGGTATGAGCAACTGCAATGGGTGACATCTACGATCCCCAGTTCGTGAAGGCCGTCTTCGATCGCTGCTCGGACCGCTACATCACCTTCAGCCTGCTCTGTTCGTTCGGCTTCACCGAGCGCTGGCGCAAGCAATGCGTGGCGGCGATGCCGGCGCTTCCCGGTGGCGGTGCGCGCGGCTACGATCTGATGGCGGGGACCGGCGAGGTCTGGCCGCATCTGTTGCAGCGCTTTGACGATGTCGGCGCGATCACCGCGGTCGACATCTCCTCCGGCATGCATCGCCGCGCCATGGAGCGGCTGCACGCCCACCGCGCCCACCGGATCGAGTTCATCGAGGATGACGTGCTGGCGAGCGATCTGCCGCCGGAGAGCGCGGACTTCGTCATCTCCACCTTCGGCCTGAAGACATTCAACCCCGAACAGCATGCCCGCCTGGCCGCCCTGCTCGCGCGCGTGCTGAAGCCCGGCGGCGTCTTCTCCATGATCGAGGCGTCCGATCCCAAGGGATGGTGGCTGAGGCCGCTCTATCTGTTTCACCTCAAGGTCGTCTTGCCGCTCGTCGAACGCACGCTGCTGCGCGGCGCGCAGGATTTTGCGATGATCGGCACTTACAGCACCAATTTCGGCAATGCGGCCGAGATCGCGGCCATGCTGCGCGGCCACGGCCTTGAGGTAAAATTCACAAAATACTTTTTCGGCTGCGCCACCGGCGTCGCCGGCCGCAAGGTCGCGCCGGTGGTCGAACCATAGGCCAATGAAGGTGAACGATGGCGGATGATGCTGCGATGACGGCGCGGCCGGCTGAACCGTCCGAGACCGCTGTGCTTGCGCGCCTGTGGTATGACGGCTGGCAGGATGCCCACGCCGCGATCCTGCCGCCGAAATTAGCGCAGGCGCGCACGCTCGATAGCTTTGCCGAGCGGATGTCCGCCGCGCTCGCCGATGTGCGGGTAATCGGGCCGCGAGGCGCGCCGTCAGGCTTCGCGATGCTGAAGGGCGATGAGCTCTATCAATTCTATGTCGCGTCGGAAGCGCGCGGCACCGGGATTGCCGCCGCGCTGATGATGGACGCGGAAGCACGGTTGTCGGAGCGCGGTGTCGAAACGACGTGGCTCGCCTGCGCCATCGGCAACACGCGCGCCGCCAAATTCTATGAGAAGTGCGGATGGCATCTAGCCAGAACGATGGTCAACCGCCTCGACACGGCCGATGGTCCGTTCGATCTGGAAGTCTGGCGCTACGAGAAGCTCCTGATACGGCGGTGAAGGCGCGTTAGCGGGGCCGTACGCGTCCATCGGCTTGTGCGCAAGCAGCCCGAACGCTCAGGGATTCCAGCCGCCGGTGCCGTACTCGCGGGTGATAATTTCAAGAAGATGTCCATTGCTCTCCTTGAAGTAGATCCCGCGCCCGCCGTCGTGGTGGTTGATCTTGCCTGGTTGAGTCTGTCCGGGGTCGGCCCAATACGGAAGCTGCCGCTCCCGTATCCGGCTGAAGATTTCGTCGAACTCGGCCTCGCTGGTCAGAAATGCATAGTGCTGCGGAGCAATGTCGCCGTCGACATCCATGTAGTCGAGGTTGGCGCCGTTTTCGGTGGTGACCATGTAAAACGGTCCCCATCGTCGCGGAGCCGGCAGACCAAGCAGCTCGGCCAGGAATGTTGCCGAGGCCTTGCGGTCGTGGGTCGGCAGGATCGTATGGTTGAAATGGATGGCCATTGGCGCTCTCCCGGGCTGGAATCGCTCTGCGGCGTGGGCGGGTTAACTCGAACGCAGGTTGTATCGTTCCCCTCATGAAAGTAGGCGTCTTGCTGCGCCGCTTCCTGCTCGCAAAAAAGTGAGGCGGCGTGCTCGCCGGCCTGTAGCTTTCGGCCCATCCCATTCGTCTTGCACCCAGAGAACGTCAAACTGGAGGTCAGGGAATGGAAAACTCTAGATATCGCTGGGCGATCGTCGTGGCCGGGGGCCTGCTCGGCTGTGTCGCGATCGGCGGCATGTTTTCGCTGCCGGTGTTTTTGCAGCCGATCGCGCGGGACACCGGCTGGTCGGTGACCGGCATATCCAGCGCCATGACCATCGGTTTCCTCGCCATGGCCTTCACCAGCATGGCATGGGGCACCTTGTCCGACCGGCTGGGGCCGCGGCCGGTGGTTCTGACCGGCTCGGTTGTGCTGGCAGCGAGCCTCGGGCTTGCCAGCGTCGCGACATCGCTGGTGGTATTTCAGTTCGTGTTCGGACTGATGGTCGGCGGCGCGGCGGCTGCGATCTTCGCGCCGATGATGGCGACCGTCACCGGCTGGTTCGATACCCATCGCAGCCTTGCGGTATCGCTGGTCTCGGCCGGCATGGGCATGGCACCGATGACCATGTCGCCGCTCGCCGCCTGGCTGGTCTCGAACCACGACTGGCGGACCTCGATGCAGATCGTGGCGCTTGTCGTCGCCGCGATCATGATCCCGGTCTCGCTGCTGGTGCGCCGCGCGCCTGCGCTCGAAAGCAACGCGGCCGCGCCGTCCACGGTGCAGGCCGAACCGGAAATGTCGCTCGCGCAGGCGCTGCGCTCGCCGCAATTCATCATCCTGCTGCTGACGAATTTCTTCTGCTGCGCCACCCACTCGGGCCCGATCATCCACACCGTGAGCTACGCCATCAGTTGCGGCATACCGATGATCGCCGCCGTCACCATCTACAGCATCGAGGGCCTGGCGGGGATGGGCGGCCGCATCGCCTTCGGCCTGCTCGGCGACCGCTTTGGGGCCAAGCGCGTGCTCGTGTTCGGCCTGCTGGCGCAGGCGTTCGGCGCGCTCGGTTACGTCTTCGTGCGCGAGCTCGCCGCGTTCTATGCCGTCGCCGCATTGTTCGGATTCCTCTATGCCGGGACCATGCCGCTCTATGCCGTCCTGGTGCGCGAAAACTTTCCGCTGCGGATGATGGGCACCGTGATCGGCGGCACGGCAATGGCGGGCAGCCTCGGCATGGCGACGGGGCCGCTGGCCGGCGGTCTGATCTACGACACCTTTGCGAGCTACGCTTGGCTCTATATCGGCTCGTGGATCATGGGGCTCGGCGCGTTCCTGATCATGATGACGTTCCGCCCGGCGATGGCAGTGCGGCCTGCGCCGGTGCCGGCGTAGAAAGGCAGGGCAGGGCGGAATAGCAGAGCGTATTCCGCCCGATCTGTCCTTAGCTCCGCGAGATCTTCTCGAAACGCTTGATCAACCGCCCGCGCCTCAGGCGGGATAGTCGCTGAATCCAGAACAGGCCATTGAGTTGATCGATCTCGTGCTGGTGGCAAACGGCGCGCAATCCCTCGGATTCTTCGGTGTGCGAATTGCCGCCGATGTCTTGATAGCTGATCCGGACGCGTGCATGACGCCGAACTTCGTCATTAACTCCCGGCATCGACACGCTGCCTTCCTGATGCGCGATCAATTCGCTCGATGCCCAGATGATCTCGGGGTTGACGTAGGTCCGTGCGCCGTCGATGGGGTCGAGGTCGAGCACCACCACCCGCAGGGAGACGCCGATATGCGGTGCGGTGATCCCGATGCCGGGCGCGGCGTGCATCGTATCGAGCAGGTCTCCCGCGAGGTCGCGCAGCGCGTCGTCAAAGACCGTCACCGGCTGCGCCGGGAGCGCAAGGCGAGGGTCGGGATAACGGACAATCGGACGGATGCTCATGGTCTGTTGTTGGACGGCTGAATCGGGATACAGGCTACCACGCCTCACGCATACGCAACCCAGCCGCGCCAGGTAAAGGCGGCGTAGAACAATTCGACATCCCGGAATCCCGCCTCACGCAGAATTTGCGCGTCCTGTTCCGGGCTGAGCAGGGGCAAGCGCGCCTCGATCGCCGTGCGCGCGGTGTTGGCGTGAGCCGGATCGACGCCGGAGGCGATGGCATACGCGGCATAGCGCGACAGCCATCGCGGCCGCTGGCTGTCCTGCTGTGGAAAACTGGAATGGGCGGCCACGAACGGCGCTCCGGGTCTCAGGCGGCGGTGAATTTCCCTGGCCGTGCGCCGCCGTTCGTCGGCGCTCAGGAAATGCAGCGTGAGCAGACAGGCGGCGGCATCGAACGGCCCGTGGGGCGCATCGTCGATATAGCCTTGCTGCAACTGCACGCGCGCATTGAAGGGTCCCAGCGTCTGCTCGGCCAGCTTCAGCATCTCGGAGGCAGGATCGACACCTACGAATTGCCAGCGCGGCTCTGCTTCCGCCAATGCCTTCAACTCCAGGCCGCCACCCGCGCCGAGCACCAGCACCCGCGCGTCCGGCACAGCCTGCTCCGCCAGCAGGATGCCGGTCATGCGGTGAAGATCCGCAAAGCCGGGTACGAAGCGCAGTGGCCCATCCGCATATCGCTTGACCGCCTCGGGATCGGAGAAGTGGGCCAAATTCGCCTTGGCGGCTGCATCATGATCCATGCGCGGTCTCCAGACGATGACGGTTGCGCCGGTCGCCCAGGCGTCTCTGAAAATCGGCGCTCAACCTTGCAAGCGTCACGTCCTCAAGACGCGAGAGCAACAGCGCCTCCGCCTCGTCGAACGCGCGGTCGAGCGTGGCATTCACAGCCTGCTCGACGAGACAGCCGGGTGCTTCCGTCCGGTTTCCAACAGCGAACAGCGAAGGCTGGCCGAGTGCCTGATAGACATCCCGCAGCGTTATCGCCGCGAGGTCGCGGGCAAGGCTCCATCCGCCGCCATGGCCCTTCTCCGACCGCACATAGCCCTGATCGCGCAGTCCGGACATGATCCGCCGGATCACCACGGGATTGGTGTCCATGGCCCGTGCGAGCACGTCGGAAGTCACCGGCTCGTTCCGCTCGGCCATGTGCAGCAGAACGTGGAGGACGCCTGAAAGTCTGCTGTCTCGTTTCATGTAACTATCGATATTACATGAAGGACCCGCCGGTCAAGTCCGCACCAACGGCGGTCGCACTTGGCACGTGAAGCCAAGTGCAATCACGCCGCAGCCATCACTTCACCAGCGTGACGAGGGGTTTGCCCTTCTCGACGATGTAAGTGGCGAGTTCGCTGCCTTTGACGCTCCCGGGATTCCTGGCCGAATGCACGGTTCCGGCCGGGATGAAGAGGACGTCGCCGGCCTTCAGGGTGACGGGCGGTTGGTCCCCGACCTGATACTCGAGCTGACCCTCGACGACATAGATGATCTCTTCGCCGGGATGCGTGTGCTTGCCGAATGCGACGCCGGGAGCGAGATCGACGCGGACCTGGATGGCTTCACGTCCGGAGGCGCTGAGATCATGACGCTGCAGGTCGGTCCGCGTGACGCCGTTCTGCTGCGCCTGCGCGCCAAGCGGCGCAAGAATGGCTCCGGCGACGAGCGCCGCCATTGCCGAGATTTGTAACTTCTTCATGCTGGTCATGTTGAGCTCCCTGGTCTGAGATCCGTCACCGGCGGCTCGCCGCCGATGACGAGGATCGCTTCAGTGTTTTACGCGGCCTGCTGCTGGCCGGCCTGCTCGCGGATGATGTAGTCGGCGTACCAGTCCGGCCAGTTGGTGTCGTACTGACCGCCGTTCTGCTTCTCGTATTCGCCATGGGCGGCGGAGGCGCGGCGCAGCGCAGCCGCGAGATCGGCTTGCGAGGTGAAGGCCGTGCCATTGCCATCGATGCGTCCGGGCAACCGCGCGGTGACTTCCTGCAGCAGCCAGCCGTTGCCATCGGGATCGTTGAACGAGGCGTAGGAGCGATAGCTGCCGTGCTCGGGATGCGGACCGCTCAGGCGATTGCGTCCGAACAGATAGGGCTCGTCCGTGCCGACGTGCACATCGCCATTGGCGTGAAACACGTCGCTGATCGCGGCACCGCGGTCGAGCAGCTCTTTGCGAGCGGCCTCGATGTCGGAGACGACCAGATAGAGGCCCTGCGCGGAGCCGGGTGCGGCCGGGGTCACGTTCTTGCCGAAGATGACCGAGGCGCTGGAGCCGGGCGGGGTGAACTGGATGACACGGTAGTCGTCGGGGCCGGCGAAGTCGGCATCGAGCCGCCAGCCAAGGTTCGTGTAGAACTGCTTGGAACGTTCAACGTCGGAAACCGGGATGACGACGACTTCGAGCTTCAGGTCGACGGCCGGCGTGGCGGGGGTGCGGGGGGCTGTAGCGCTCATGGTTTATCTCCTGTTGTTGGATTTGCTATTAGATCGTATGCGATACATTCGTATGCGTGCTATAAAGCGCCATGAATGCCTGATGTCAAGGCTTCCGATTTAATCGGATACGATATATATGGATGCGAGACTTCACATGTTCGTGTCGGAAAGGACGAACCCATGAGACCGAATGACGGTTCCAGGCCCGGCTCAACTGCCGGGGCCAGGGACAATTCCAAAGACAGTTCAAAGGCTAACCAGAAGACCAAGCCGTCGCCGGGCGAGCGGCGCCTCGGCGACTTCCTGTGCTTCGCGGTCTATTCGGCCAATCTGGCCTTCGGGCGGGCCTACAAGAAGGGCCTGGACGAACTCGGCCTGACTTACCCGCAATGGATCGCGATCGTGGCGCTGTGGGAGCAGGATGGTCAGACGGTCAGCGAACTCGGCGAGAAGATGTTTCTGGAATCCAACACGCTGACGCCGATCCTGAAAAAGCTCGAGGCGGCGGGCTATCTGCGCCGCCAGCGCGATCCCGCGGACGAACGGCAGGTGCGCATCAGCCTGACCGAGGGCGGCCGGCGGTTGCGCGAAAAGGGCATGCACATGAACCTGGTGACCGCGACCGGATTGAAGCCCGACGAGTTCGCGCGGTTGCAGGAAAACGTCGTCACGCTTCGTGACAATCTGATCAAGGCGACGGCAGAGTAGGCATGACAATGCGCTCGAGCGGCGCTTTGATGCGATCTTATTGCGGCGGCGCGTGACGGAGAAGGTGCGATGAATGTTGCGTCACAGGGGGCTTCGCTTCGCGGACGGATCGCCGTCGTGGCAGGTGCGACGCGGGGCGCCGGCCGCGGCATTGCGGCTGCGCTCGGCGAGGCCGGCGCGACGGTGATCTGCACCGGACGCAGCAGTGCTCGCGCCGATGCTCGAACGCGATCTGATTACGACCGGCCGGAGACGATCGAGGAGACCGCCGAACTCGTGACCAGCCTTGGCGGCAAAGGCGTTGCTATTGCGGTCGACCATCTCGAATCTTTGCAGGTCGCGGCGCTGGCCGAACGTATCCGCGCCGAGCATGGCCGCATCGACGTGCTCGTCAACGACATCTGGGGCGCCGAAGTGCTGAAGGGCGGACCGCCGCAGTGGAACACGCCGATCTGGAAGCTCGACCTGCAGAAGGGCCTGCGGATTCTGCGGCTCGGCATCGAGACGCATCTGGTGACCTCGCATTACCTGCTGCCGCTGCTGGTCGCGCAACCCGGCGGCCTGTTGGTGGAAGTCACTGACGGCACGGCCGATTACAACGCAACGCATTATCGCATCTCGGTGTTTTACGATCTCGTCAAGCAGAGCGTGAATCGCCTCGCGTATTCGCAAGGTCACGAACTCGCGCCCCACGGCGCGACGGCGATAGCGATCACACCGGGTTGGCTGCGCTCAGAAATGATGCTGCAAAATTTCGGCGTCACCGAAACAAACTGGCGCGAGGCGCTGACGGAGCGGGGAGGCGGCAAGCACCAGGCGCCGCCGGATTTTGCGCTGTCGGAATCGCCGCGCTATGTCGGACGCGCCGTGGCGGCGCTGGCCGGCGATCCCGATCGGTCGAAGTGGAATCAGAAGTCTGTCAGCTCCGGCGAACTCGCGCGCCACTATGGCTTTACGGATATCGACGGCACGCGGCCCGACATCTGGCGTTACACCGCCGAGGTGAGGGAAGGCGGCAAGGTGGCGGACCCAGGTGATTATCGCTAGTTCTGACGTGCATGTGAGAATGAAAGTAGCCCGATGTCCGTTCACAACAACTCCACCCACCCACTCGACCACCCGATCTGGACTGCGCTGACCACGACGCAACAGGCGCTGGCGGAAGGCGATGCTCGCGCGCGGCGTTATCCGACAGCGATCACGCCATTCGCCGATATGCCCGATATGTCCGCTGAAAGCTTTGCTGCGCTTGGCGCGTTGATGTCGCCGGAGGATATCGCCGTGCTGTTCACCCCGGATCCGGTGACGCCGCCTGCCGATTTCAAGGTCGCTCTCGCAGATACCGGCGAGCAGATGATCGGGACGATCCTTGAAACGCCGGCCAATGGCGTCGACATCGTCACCCTCGGTGTCGAGGACGTTCCCGCGATGATCGAATTGACCGCGCTTACCAAGCCGGGCCCGTTCAGCACGCGGACCCATGAACTAGGCACCTTCCTCGGCATCCGCGTCGACGGGCAACTCGTGGCGATGATCGGCGAGCGGATGAAGCCCGCGCAATATACCGAGATCACCGCGGTCTGCGTGCATCCATCCCACCGCGGCCGCGGTTACGGGCAGATGCTGCTATCGGCCATCTCCCGCCACATTGTATCGCACGGCAAGATTCCCTTCCTGCACGTGTTCACCCACAATCGCTCCGCCATCGCGCTCTACCGGCGGCAGGGGATGGAAATCCGCCGTCGCCTGCACGTGACGGTGTTGAAGAAAGCGGATGGATAATCCGGCGATGACGGCCTCGACCGCTGCCATCCTCACGCGTTGCGGGTGCCGTTCGGGCCTCGATCGGGGCCGGGATCCTGGCCAGCGGCAGCCAGCGTCAACCTGCCGATATAGTGCGCCCATCCCTTGGCGTGGCTTGCCTGGTGCGTCGCGCTGGGAAGACCGCTATGGGTCATGCGCAGCAACGTGCCGCCATCGTGCTCGATCAGGTCGATCTCGATCAGGCCTGATCCCGGTGGCACCTCGTCATTGCCTTCCCAGCCAAAACTGTAGGCGAGGCGATGTACTGGCACCACCTCGCGGAACGTGCCGCGCGCCGTTGAACTGCCCACGCCCTTCAGGAGGTACAGGCCGCCGGGATGCATCTCTGTGGTGGCCTCGCTGCCCATCCATTGCACGATCTTCTCGGGGTCGGTCAGGAAGGCGAACACGCTGGCACGCGGCGCGGCGATCTGGGTCTCGCGCTGGACCACAAACGATTCTGGCATCGAAAACCTCGCTGCTCTCTGGCATGACGGATCGTGCAACCCGCACGAGAACATATGCCGGCGCGACGATTTACCAAGTGCCGACGATGACAATCAATTGTTCCTGCCGGATGGTCGACCCATGCAGCTGAGCCCGACGCTGACATGGCTGGTCGATGCGGCCAGCGCTTCGCCGGGCGCCGACCGGTTCCTCGCCGAACTCGGCACGCGCCTGATCGCGGACGGCGTACCGCTTGCCGGCGGGGCGCTGACGCTCGCCGTGCCGCATCCGATCATCGCCCGCCGCACCTGGCTGTGGCGGGCCGGAAACGGAGAGGTGATCGAGGCGGTGGGATTCGCGCCGGCGGGATTTGCAAGCGCGGGGCATTCATCCGGCGATGCGGGGCGGAGCTGGTTGGCGGGCCTCGCGGGCGGTGCGGTGCATGAAGACAGCGTTGGCGCAGGCGAGGGCGGGCCGCTGCTTGGCTGGATCGGACCGCGCCGGTTCACCGAAGCGGAAGCGGGTCGGTTACGCGAGGCGGCCCGCTTTGCCGCGGCGCCGCTTGCCACGCTCTCCGCGCGCGCGACGCTGTCGGCGGCGCTCGAGGCCTATCTCGGCCGGCGCAGCGCCGCGCGCGTGTTGGCGGGACCGCTGCGGCGCGAAGTCGGCGAAACCATTCGGGCGGTGTTGCTCTATGCCGATCTGCGTAGCTTCACCGCGTTGTCTGAGGCGCAGCCTGCGGCTGCCGTCATCGAAGCGCTGGGTGGCTGGTTCGACTGCATCGGCGGCGCGGTCCATGCCTTCGGCGGCGAGGTGCTGAAATTTATCGGCGACGGTGTGCTCGCGATCTTCCCCGTCGGTGAGAAACCACGCGACGCCTGCGATGCGGCCGTACGCGCCGTTGCTTCCGCGAAGGCCGGCATGGCGCATCTCGACGTCGAGCGGAGAGGGCAAGGGTTGCCCTCGCTGTCGTTCGGCGTCGCGCTGCATCTTGGCGAAATTCTGTGGGGCAATGTCGGCGCGGCGGACCGGCTGGATTTCACCGCGATCGGGCCCGCGGTGAATCTGGTCAGCCGGCTCGAAGGGCTTTGCCGCCCGCTCGGCCGGACAGTTCTGATCTCGGCTGCAGTTGCGGCTGAAACAACGGCGACCCTGGTTCCGATGGGAACACATGCGCTGCGCGGCATTGAAGCGCCCTGCGTTGTTTACACCGTGCCGGACAACTAGAGGCAGATCACGAAAACGTTAAACCAAATGGTTGACTGTTCGCTTCGCACGACTATATTAAACCACATGGTTGAACAAAATCTCGACGCTGTCTTTCATGCCCTCGCGGATCCAACGCGCCGGGCGATGCTTGGACAACTGGCCGAACGCGAACGCACGATCGGGGAACTGGCGACGCCGTTCCACATGAGCTTCGCCGGCGCCTCGAAACATGTGCGGGTGCTGGAAAATGCTGGCCTCATGAAACGCACAATTCGCGGCCGCACCCATCTGTGCCGCCTCGAAGCGGCGCGGCTCGCGGAAGCCGATGCGTGGCTCAGGCGTTACGAGCGTTTTTGGAGCGACAATCTCGACCGGTTGGAAGCGCTGTTGCGCGCGGAAGACGAGGCGAAGGCCAGGAAGTGAAGGAGAGTGGAGCAATGAATTCAACGACGAAGCCCGAAGCGTATGGCGAATTGCCCGAGCCCAGGACGTTGAAAATCCAGCGGCTGTTGCCGGGCCCGATCGAGCGCATCTGGGCCTATCTCACCGACAGCGAATTGCGCCGCAAATGGCTGGCCGCAGGCGATATGGGAACGGAGGCTGGCGTGCCTTTCGAACTCGTCTGGCGCAACGACGAGTTGACGGACCCGCCCGGCAAGAGCCCGGCCGGCTTCGGTGGCGAGCATCGCATGCAGAGCCTGATTACCGAATTCGATCCGCCGCGAAAATTGTCGATCACCTGGAACAGCACCGGCGATGTCACGTTCGAACTGGAGCCGAAAGGCAAGGGCGTGCTGCTCACGATCGTGCATCGGTGCTTCCCCGACCGCGCCACGCTGCTCAAACACATGGCCGGCTGGCACATGCATCTCGATGTCCTGGTCGCCCGTGCGAGCGGCGAAGAACCGACGCCGTTTTGGGACGGCTGGAGCGGCCTCATGAAGGAATACGACGCCCGTCTGCCGGCCTGACGCTGCAAATTCACTCAAATAGGATCACAACAAAACAGGAGGTTAGCCATGCAAATTCACACCGTTTCGGCACAGGAGTGGGAGGCGGCACGCCAGCAACTGCTTGCGAAGGAAAAAGAAGTGACCCACGCCCGTGACGCGCTCGCCGCTGAGCGGAGGCGGATGCCGTGGCTGGCGGTGGAGAAGGAGTACAAGTTCGACGGACCTAACGGCAAGGCGAGCCTGCGCGACCTGTTCGAAGGCCGTCATCAACTGATCGTCTATCGTGCATTCTACGAGCCCGGCGTGTTCGGCTGGCCCGAACATGCCTGCCGCGGCTGCTCGATGGTGGCCGATCAGGTCGCGCACCTCGCCCATCTCAACGCCCGCGATACGACGCTGGTGTTTGCCTCGCGCGCGCCGCAGGCGGACATCGCGCGCCTGAAGAAGCAAATGGGATGGGAGATGATCCCCTGGGTCACCGTCACCGACAGCTTCGATACCGATTTCGGTGTGAACGAGTGGCACGGCACCAACGTGTTCTTCCGCAACGGCGACAAGATCTACCGCACCTACTTCATCAACAACCGTGGCGACGAGCAGATGGGAGGCACCTGGAACTACCTCGACATCACGCCGCTCGGCCGTCAGGAGGTGTGGGAGGACTCGCCCGAGGGATATCCCCAGACGCCTACCTACAAATGGTGGAATTGGCACGACAGCTACGTCGAGGGCGCCGCGCCCGACAAGAGGTGGGTCGAGGTGTCGGACGCCGGCGAGGCCGCGTTCCGGAAGCAGAGCGCGAGCACGAAGACATGAGCAAGTCCTGCTCCGGCGGGTCTGACGGCACTGTCGCTGGCTGGCTATCGCTGGCGGCAGCGCCGACATTTGCGATCATGGCGCTGCTTTCGGCCATGATCGGCAGCGGCGCGCCCGACTATCTATGTTCGGCCGCGCACGCATCCTTCATCGGCGGCATGGTGCCAATGTACATGCTGATGAGCGCCTTCCATTTGGCGCCCTGGCTGAAGCTGATCTCGAACCGCAGCCGACCATCTCGGCTCGGCAAAAGCCGGGCGTGAGACGCAGAGTTCGACGCTTTCGAACAATCCATTGACCAACTTTCGCCACTCAGTCGCCAAGCGACTGAGTGATATGTCGTTTCAGTGTCTTGCTATTTGTGGTTGTTGTTGATGTGATCCCAATTCACATCAAGGGCGATATTTCGGGAGAGTTCGGTGCATAAGGTGATTTCCGCCGTCGTAGCGTTGTTTGTCGTGTTTGGGGCACCGGCGGCATTTGCGCAGGCGTCGCCACCGAGCGAAGCGTCGCGAAAGGCGGAATTGGCTGCTGCCTGGAAAGCCGCCAGCACGGTAGCCGTCGGCGGGCCCAAGGATGTTTCCCTGATCGATCAGGCCGCGCTGAAGCTTCCGTCCGGGCGCTTCTTCGTGCCGAAGGCCGAAGCCGCCCGCATCTTGCGGGCGCTCGGCAACGTCGTCAACGATGCAAGCCTGGTCGGCCTTGTCGTCGGCAACGGGGCGAACGACGGATGGATCGTGGTGATCCGCTACATCAAGGAAGGCTATATCAAGGATGACGACGCCAAGAACTGGAATGCCGACGACCTCCTGAAGAATCTGAAGGACGGGGTGGAGGAGTCGAACAAGGACCGCATCGCCCGCGGATTTCCCGAGATGCAGGTGATCGGGTGGGTGCAGGCGCCGAGTTACGATGCCGCCACCCATCGTCTGGTCTGGTCGCTGCTCGCCAAGGACAAGGGTGAGCCTGATAACGCGACGAAGAGCATCAATTACAATACCTACGCGCTGGGGCGGGATGGCTACTTCAGCCTCAATCTGCTGTCGACATCGGAAGGCATCGCCGGCGACAAGTCGGTGGCCCATGAACTGCTCGGCAATCTCGCCTACAACACCGGCAAGCGCTACGAGGACTTCAGCGCCTCTACCGATCGTATCGCGGAGTATGGTCTGATGGCGCTGGTCGGTGGCGCTGCAGCCAAGAAGCTCGGTCTGTTTGCGCTCGTGAGCGCATTTGTGCTCAAATTCGCAAAGGTCATTCTTGTCGGCCTGGCGGTGGCGGGTGCGGGCGTGATGAATTTCTTCCGTCGCAAGCCGCGCAGCGATGCGGCCGACGGCCCGGCATGAAGAACAGGTCAGGCTTGCCGTATACCCGGGCGCGTGTTGGCGCGCCCGGGGCACTTGTTGTTACAGATGCAGATCAATGCATCGTCTGCTCCGATGCCGCGATCCACGCGATGACGGCTTCCGAGAAGCCGTGCACGCGCGTCCACGCATCGTACCCGACACCGTGCTGGTACGAGGCCACATTCACCATGTAGCCGCGCCCCTTCGGGTCGGGGACCGAGTCGTGGCTCTGCTCGTCGGTGAAGACGATCAGGCGATCGCCCCTGCGGTCGATCTCGCTGATGGCCTTGCCGAGATAGGTCCCGCTATGCGGCTGCGAGCCGACGATCTTGTCGCGCAGCGCAAAGCCGCGGCGCGGCGGGATCTTCACGACCTCATTGCTGAACGTGAAGATCTCCACCTCGTCGCAGACCTCGCGGGCGAGGACCGCCAGACCGCAGGCCGCCTCGGCGCGGGTCATCTCGGACTGCGCCGAGAGCGGATAGAACATCGACCCTGATACGTCGATCAGGAGCCGCGTGCGGCCCGGAAGCCGCGCATAGCCCTTGATCGACTTCAGCATCGCGGATTCGAGCTCGGCCTCGAAATCCGGCGCATAGCGCGCCGCCGTGATGAAGCGGTAGGGAAGGATACGGTCCGTCCGCATCGCCTCGATCGCATCCGCAATGGTGCTGCGTGGCACCTCCACCTTCTGCATCAGGCGCAGATTGCGGAGCAGCGCCAGGGCACCCAGCCGGTTCTCGCCGATCAGCCGCTCGAAGGTCGCGCGCTTGTCCTTGCCGGACGAGAGCGAAACCTCCCAGGTATCGGGCGAAGCCAGCTCGCCGTCGACGAGCTGCTTCCACACCTTGGCCTGGTCCGCGTCCTTTGGCTTGGCGTGAACCAGGAACAGCACGTCCCTGATGCGCACCGCGCCGTCGCGGTCGTACTTCGCGAGCTGATAGGCGTCGAACTTGGTCACCGCGCGCGCAAGGCCCTTCTTGACCTGCGCCGAGACGGGCTGACGCTTGCGCTGCTGCATCGGTCCGAGCGCATCCGCCCAGTAGATCGCAAGCAGCTCCGTCATCTCGTCGGGCCGCTGGATGATGCGGGCGAGCGTATCGGCGACCAGCACGCGATGCTTCTCGTGCCGCGCCATCTCGCGCACCACCACTAGCGGCGCATGCCGAAGCTTCATCGCCTCGCGCGCCTCGATGGCGAGCGCCGCGACGCGCGCGGGCTCGACCTGCGGCACCAGAAGCATGATGCGCTCGGCGATCGCAACGCCGTCCTCGTAGAACTGGTTCTCCCACAGGAGGCAGTTCATCAGCGCGCGCTTCAGCGCCATTTCGGGCGTGAAGCGCTTGCCGCGCGCACCCTCGAACGTGAAGGCGCGAACGATCTTGTTCAGATGGACCATGATGGCCTCCTCTTGGGGTTGATTAGTGATCGGAAAGGGGCGCCGGGGAACAGGCGAGTCTGGACTGCCCTTGCGGGCGTTGTCACACGCTCTATCCTCTGAGCTACGGACTTTGGGTCCGGAAGGAATCGAACCTTCGACCTTGTGAGTGCGAAGTAACAGATCTCTTCACCACCGGCGTTTTGGAAACCACGATCCGGGAACAGGCGATGCTGAGACCCCAGCCTGCAGTTTACCTGCAGGCCAGGAAGCGCTCTACCAGCTGAGCTACCGGCGCATGGAACGCCGGGCGGGACTCGAACCCGCGACCGCTCGATTAACAGTCGAAGTAACAGCGATCTTCACCACGGATCGTGGAGGGGGTTGGCGGGGAACGGACGATGCTGTTGCCGCTCCGAAGAGCACACTCAGCCACGGCATTGCTGCCGGCGGGATTCGAACCCGCGACTCCGGACCGCGATAGCGGCACGGCGCTTCTACCGAAGTAACAGACATCTTCACCACCGCCCTGCCGATGCTTGCGCATCGGCAGTTGAAGGGTACGCTGGGGAACAGGCGATATCGGTGTCAGTGACAGCAACGCAGTTTCGCCTCTTGTGGAAGCAAAGCTGCGCCGGGCCGCGTGCAAGCCCTCGCGAGGCCGCATCCCGGTGCGTGTGTCAAAGGCGGGAGTCGAACCCGCTTTTCCAATGGGTGCGAAGTATCCGAAATCTTCACCACCAGCGTCGGTTTAGCCGCGATACGCGGCAAACCAGATTGAAAAGAAATTTCATGCGCGGCGCTCAGCGGCGCCGCTACCGCGAACCCCTCAGGGTTCGCTCTGCCATCGGTATCCGGCTTACGCCTCGTTCCCTCCGGCAGGCCCCGCGCTTTCGGGCACACGCCTGCCGGCGCGAGCCCCGGGATCCGGGTCTCCCGTTCCGGCTTGCGCCGGGATGTTTCGAATGAGCCTGCTTCGGACAATAAAAAACCCTCCGGAGCAGTTGGCTCGGGAGGGTCCGTATGGAGCGGACTGTCGATCTCGTTTACGCGAGATCGCTCCCATGAGCCGGGCGTGCGTCATCGATTGACCTGAGGCCATTCGATCCTCTGACGAGCTTTTCGCAACCTTGGTTCATCACTCGGCTCATGTTTGATCGCGGGCCCAATGCTCGCGAAGGGCGCGGGGAATACGCCTGTAATTTTGGATTGTCAACCCAATGAACGCGATAATTTGGCGCAGTCCGCGCCATGGCCGGAAGTGCGTCCCAAATATTCAGCAGGGACGGACTTGCTGTTCGAGTGCTCCACGCCAATGTTAGCCGACAGTATTCGTCACCGATGAACGTGTGATGCCGGAGCCCCGACTGATTCAATCCATCGAACGCGCTGCGGCGATCCTCGAGATCATCGCCGAGGAGGGCGGCGCCGCGCGTCTGCAGGACATTGCCGAGCAGGCGAAGCTCGGCAAGACCACCGCGCACAATCTGCTGAGGACACTGGACGAACTTGGTTACGTGCGTCGCCGCGCCGGAGATACGCGTTACCATCTCGGCGGCCGCATTCTCAATCTGGCGCGGATTGCCGGAGACGATGGTGCGCTTCGCACCCGGCTGCGGCCGGTGCTCGAATCCGTCGCAAAGCGGACCGGAGAGATGGTCACGCTCGCGGTGCCGAGCGGCGATGAAGTCTACTATCTCGATGCGATCGACTCGTCGCACGCGTTGAAGGCAGGCGCGTGCCCGGTCGGCGTACGCCTGCCCCTGGAGGGCTCGGCGGTCGGTCTGGTGTTTCTCGCCTTCATGCCGAGGCTCGGCAAGCGTGTCCTCGCCAGCCGTGCCGACGCACTCGGTCCGCATATCCTGTCCGAGATCAAGGCGGTGGCGACGCGCGGCTTTGCGGTCGATATCGAGAGCTTTCAGCCGGGTCTGCACTGCGTTGCCATTCCCTGGCGTGAGGGCGGCGAGGTTCGTGCGAGCATCGGCTTGAGCGGGCCATCGACGCGCTTGTCGCCGCAGGCGTTGACGGACATGGCCTGGATGATGATGAGAGAAGTCGAGCGCGCCTGAGTTCAGCATTGCTGAACATTTGACGTTTGCCGGATTTGCTCGCTCGCCTTTGCGAGTTTGCCCACCATGTTGAGGCCATCGCGCAACCTCAACAGGAGCAGGTCTTGAGCAACATCCTTATCGTCCATGCCCATCCGGAACCGAAATCGCTCACCAGTGCCTTGAAGGATCTGGCGGTCGAAACGCTGACCGCGCAGGGGCACACGGTGCAGGTCTCCGATCTCTATGCGGTCAATTGGAAAGCAGTAGCCGACCGCGGAGATTTTCTCGAGAAGGCGCAACCGGATCGTTTCAGCTACGTCGCGGAGTCGCGCCATGCTTTCGCCACGGGCACGCAAACGTCCGACGTTGAAGCCGAACAGCAAAAGCTTTTGTGGGCTGACGCCGTTCTGCTTAGTTTTCCGATGTGGTGGTTCGGTATGCCGGCCATCCTGAAGGGCTGGGTCGACCGTGTCTTCGCCTATGGTTTCGCATACGGCCTCGGGGTCCATGGTGGCGAAAGATGGGGCGACCGCTACGGCGAAGGCAATCTCCTAGGACGCCGCGCGATGCTGTCAGTCACCATCGGCGGCCGCGCACCGCATTATGGCGAGCGTGGCGTGAATGGACGGCTCGATGATCTGCTGTGGCCGATCCAGCACGGCATGCTTTTCTATCCGGGTATGCAGGTCCTGTCGCCCTTTACCGTCTATCAGACTGACCGGCTGTCCGAGGCCGAGTGGCCGGCGGTCGCCGAGGCCTACAAGCGTCGCATCAGGGGACTCTTCAGCGACCAGCCGATCGCGTACCGTACCCAGAATGGCGGGCATTATGACGGACAGCAGGTTTTGAAACCGGGCCTGGGCGCCGGCGTGAGCGGCACGCGCATCCATCTTGTTCAGCCCGGCGATCCCAAAGAGGTTCTCGAAGGGACCACCGGGCGGGATGCCGCACGCGAAATGGAGGCGTGTTCGGACCGCTGATCGCGCTATTCGCATGCCTGCCGTGCCGTGTTGCGCCGTGGCTTGACGCCGCGGCCGCAAGCGGGGATTGAGAGGGAGGATTTTCGCCGGATAATATCCCGCAACAAACAACAAGAGGAAACCCGATGGCACGCGTGCGCTGTATCACCGAAATGGGCATGGGCGTCGACGTTCACGGACGTGATGCCACCAAGGCCGCCAAGCGCGCCGTCTCCGACGCCATCCGCCATTCCAGCCTCGGCTTCTTCCGGATGCTGGGCAAGACCGCCAACGACATGTTCGTCGACGTCATGATCGCCGTGCCGAATCCGGAAGGAGTTGATACCGCGGCCGTGGCAAAAGAGCTGCCGTACGGCACTGTGAAAGTGACGGCGGTTGCTGGTGGGCTGGAAATTCCGTCCGAGAGCGGTAACGACCCCATCCTCATCGCCAATGCCGCCGTGATCGTCAGTTTCGACGACGGCAAGACTGGCTAGTCCACGCAAGGCGGGAGCGGTTCATGACCACACAGGACAGCAGCACCTACTGGAAGCGGTCGCGGGTCGAACTGCGCGCCGCCGGTTTCGATCCGGACCGCGCCGCGGAGACCAGCGCGGTGGTGACCATTGCCAGCGCCTGGACCAACGCCCATCGCTGCAACAACCGCGTTCGCACCATTGCCGATTTCCTGGTGGAAATCCTCGCCGAACGCGGCGGGCAGGGGTTGGTCGTCGGGGCGCCGGCGGTGTCTGACGCGTTGACGCAGGGCACGCCGACGGCGGGCTACAGCCTTGCGTCCCGCGACGTCGTCGCCGACTGTTTCGAGATCGGTCACTACGCGCATCACGGCGACGCCATGATCGTGATTTCCGGCTGCGACAAGACCGGCGCCGCCGCGCTGATGCCGCTGGCGCGCACCAATGCCTTCGGGCTCGTGCTCTATCCCGGCACCAGCACGCCCGGCCGCGTCTCGTTCGGGGCGTGGGCGGGCAAGGGCAACAATCTGACCATCATGGATTACGCGGAGGCCCGCGCCGCCAACGAGTCCGGCCGCCTCTCCGGAGAGGAGCTATTGGAAGTCGAGCGCAACGTGATGCCCGGCAGCGGCACCTGCGGCGCGATGTTCACGGCCAACACCATGAGCACGATCGCGGAATCGATCGGCATGATGTTGCCGCGCGGCGCCTCGCATCCGGCCGACTACAACGCCGGCAGCGACATTCACGCCGACGTCCGCGCCCAGGCGCGCGCCTCGGTCGATGCCCTGTACCGGCTGATGGCGGCCGGCATCCGGCCGCGCGACATCATGACCGAGAGCGCGTTCGAGAACGCGATCACAACCATCTATGCGATGGGCGGTTCGACCAACATGTATCTGCATCTGCTGGCGGTGGCGCGCGAGGCCCAGGTACCGATCACGATCGAGCGCATCCAGGCGGTCGGCGAGCGCGTCCCGTTACTGGCCAATCTGCAGCCGCACGGCCCGTTTGCGATGGGCAGCCTGCATGCGATCGGCGGCGTGCCGATCGTGATGAAGGAATTGCTCCGTGCCGGCTTGCTGCATGGCGACGTCATGACGGTGACCGGCAAGACGCTGGCGGAAAATCTCGTCGATGTTCCGACACTGGAGCAGCTTCCGCCGCAGGAGATCGTTTCCCCGGTATCGAAACCGGTCGCGCCGGCCAACAACCACATCAGCGTCCTCAAGGGCAATCTGGCGCCGGAGAGCTGCCTGCTGAAGCTCTCGGGCAAGACCCTCGAGAAGGGACAGTTTCGCGGCACCGCGCGTGTATTCGAGTCCGAAGCCGATACGATGGCCGCGATCCGCGCCGGTGAGATTGTCGCAGGCAACGTGATCGTGGTGCGCAATGTCGGCCCGGTCGGCGGACCCGGCATGCCCGAGATGGTGATGCTGACCATCCAGTTGCAGGGACGGGGCCTCGGCGAGGACGTCGCACTGATCACCGACGGCCGCTTCTCCGGCGTCTCGCACGGCATTCTGATTGGTCACATATCGCCGGAAGCCGCGCGCGGCGGTCCGATCGCGGCAGTGCGCGACGGCGACATCATTGTCATCGATCCCGGCGCCCGCACCCTTACTCTCGAAGTGCCACCGGAAGAAATCGCACGCCGCATGGCAGACTGGCGCGCGCCGGCATCGGTGGCGCAAGTGCGGCCGGGGTCGGTGCACGACAAATACATCCGCCTGGTGTCGTCGGCGCACTATGGGTGCGTGTTGTAAGATCATAGGAATTTGCCCGGCGGAAGTTGTATTCGACTCTTGATACAACTATATGTTCATGATCTGTTCTGGTCAATCATGAACAGGTTTGCAAGCTGTAGTAGCGGTCGACTTTTCCTCGCGACACTCCCGGACGCAGCCACGGCGGAGCGAATTCACCAACTCGCCAGCGTGCTCAAGCGCGCGCATCGGTTTGACGGCAAGCTCATTGCGGCGGACCGGCTGCACGTTTCGCTGTTCTCGCTTACCGGACTCTCGGATCGTCAGATTTGCGCGGCACGCGAGGCCGCGACATGTTTTCGGACCGAACCGTTTGAGGTGTCGTTCGATCGGACGGCGAGCTTCCGGGGCGGGCCAGGCAATCGTCCCTTTGTGCTGGTCGGCGAGAAGGGACTGCGCCGGCTGCAGGCATTTCGGCAGATGCTCGCTGCCGCGCTGACGCGAAGTGGGTTGAGACGGTTGGCCAACACGAACTTCACGCCGCATGTCACGCTGTTGTATGACGTGCGAAGCGTGGACGATTACCCGGTTGAGCCGATCGCCTGGACGGTCGCCGAGTTTGTGCTCGTCCACAGTATGAAGGGCCATCACCACCTCGAACGGTGGTGCTTGCGGGCATAACAGCCATCGGCTGCAAAGTGCGGCGGGAAGCTTCGCCCACCGCTATTTCATTGTCGCAAGCCGTTCGATCATCTCTTCAATCGAGTTGAACAGATGCGTCGGTCCCGCGGCTTGCAGCGCAGAAGGGAGGGCATAGCCCCAAGCTACCGCGCCCGAATCCATCTCGGCGGCTTTCGCGGCCTCGATATCGCGGATTTCATCGCCGATGCAGATCGTCTCCGATGGCTTGACCCCAAGTTGCCGGGCGACGCGACGGAATTTCCAGTGCTTGCCAAAGATCGCCGCGCCGCAGTCGAAGCGGGTGACGAGAGTGGTGACGGGACCAAGCACTCGCCGAACAGAGGCCTCGCTGTCCGAACTGACGATGGCGATCTGGATGCCGAGGCGCTGAAGCTTGGTCAGCGTTTCCGGAATGCCTGAAAAGAGCGATGTTTCACCCGCCGCGGCGAGCTTGCGCTTCCGCATGTCATTGACGATGGCCGGAAGCTGCCATGTGGATACGCCAAGCCGCGCCATGATTTCCCGCGCGGACAGCCCGCGCAGATCTTCCAGCTCGTCCGCCGTGACCGGTTTGAGACCGAAACGCGCGATCACGTCGTGAAAGGAAGCGCGAAACCAGGGAAGCGTGTCGGCAAGCGTGCCGTCGAAATCGAAGATGGCGAGACGATAGCGTGTCATGGAAATACGGCTTTCGGTGCGTTACTTGTCGTCGCCGCCGAAATAGGCCGGCTTTCCGGTGGTCCAGGTCTCGCCCCAGAGCTGGCCACCGCCATCGACGGTCAGCGTCTCGCCGGTGATGAATTTGGCCGAAGGGCCGGCGAGGAAGGCGGTGGCTTCGGCGACTTCCCAGGGCGAGCCGACCCGCATCATCGGGTTCGAGCGTGGGTAGGCGGCGCGGGCCTCCGGCGTATAGACGTTCCAGCCCTCGGTTTCGATCGCGCCGGGCGCCACGCAGTTGACCCGGATGTTCAGCGGCGCCCATTCGACCGCGACAGCGCGCGACAGCCCGATCACGCCGCTTCGCGCCGCAATCGTGTGCGCGATGCCGTAGAGGCCGTGCGTCGTCACCACCACGATGTTGACGATGCTGCCGGGATGCTTGTGGTTGCGCCAGTGCTGCGCGGCGGCCTGCATCATGTACCAGGTGCCGTTCAGGTTGGTGTTGATGACGGCATTCCAACCTTTTACGGAAAAGTCGATCGCGGGTTGCGGAAATTGCCCGCCGGCGCTGTTGACGAGGCTGTCGACGCGGCCTTGGGCGGCCCAGATCGCATCGAACAGGAGATTGACTGCATCAGGCTCCCTGATGTCGGCGACATGCGCTGACGCCTTGAGGTGGCGCTCCGCCAACTGGGCCACGAGCGCATCGAGCTTGCTGCCGTCACGCCCGACCACGGCCACATGCGCGCCCAGCCGCGCGAACAGCCAGGCGATAGCGCGTCCGATGCCGCCAGCGCCGCCTGAGACGACAATGACCTGGTCCTTCAGCACGTCATTCGCAAAGACCGTCGGATGAACCGCGAGCTCCGCGTCGGTCAGGCCGAGTTTCGATGGCGATGGATGTTCGGTCATGGATCGGCGCGGGCCTTGTTATATGCGACATCGGCCGTACATTAGCCCGACACCGGAAACCAAGCAAAAGAACCCGTTGATGCCCGATCTCTCTGCTTTCCCAATCACCAAACGCTGGCCCGCCAAATACCCCGACCGTCTTCAGCTCTACTCGTTGCCGACGCCGAACGGCGTCAAGGTCTCGATCATGCTCGAGGAGATCGGCTTGCCCTATGAGGTCCATCTGGTCGATTTCGGCAAGGATGACCAGAAGACGCCGGAATTCCTGTCGCTGAATCCGAACGGCAAGATCCCTGCGATCCTCGATCCCGATGGGCCCGGCGGCAAGCCGCTGCCGCTGTTCGAGTCCGGGGCGATCCTGCAATATCTTGCAGACAAGACCGGCAAGCTTCTGCCTGACGATCCGGCGCGGCGATACCAGGCCATCCAGTGGCTGCACTTCCAGATGGGCGGCATCGGGCCGATGTTCGGGCAGGTCGGCTTCTTCCACAAATTCGCCGGCAAGGAATATGAGGACAAGCGGCCGCTCGAGCGCTACGTGGCCGAATCGAGACGTCTGCTCGATGTGGTGGAGACGCGCCTTGCCGGGCGGCAATGGATCATGGACGATGAATATACCATCGCCGACATTTCTATGCTGGGCTGGGTGCGCAACCTGATTGGCTTCTACGGGGCGCGCGATCTCGTCGCGTTCGATACGCTGAAGCTGGTGCCGGCATGGCTGGAGCGCGGGCTGGCCCGGCCGGCGGTGCAGCGCGGGCTCGACATTCCGAAGCGGCCTACTTGAGCATTTCGTAAACGACGGGGTTGTCGGCGCAGGCGCCGAAGCCGCATTCCAGCAGCGTCGTTACCACGTTCGCGGCCGTCAGTGCGATCACGAGCCACACTGCGATCTGGGCGAGGGGACCGCCCGTGGGCGGCAGTACGGCGCCGTCGTCCTCGAACTGACGGTCGAACAGCATGACGGTGGCGATCAGGATGATCGCGGCAATGAAGCCGATCAGTGCCCAGGTGTAGTAGTGGTAGCCCAGCAACGCCGAACCATAGCCGGCGTCGCCGGGCAGGATGTGCAGCAGCACCTGCCGGGTCGATGCAACCGCACCCGCAACCGCCGCCAGCAGTGACATCGCATAGTGGCTGGGGCGCGGGCCGAAGCGGATATTGAGGATCGGGCCGATGGCCAGCGCCGCGAACAGGATACGCTGCAGCAGGCAGAGCGGGCAGGGCAACTCGTTCAGGATGAACTGCGCCGCAAAGGCGGCCATCAGCACCAGCGCCACCGCGTAGAGGCTGAGTGCGTTCAGCGTGATGGCGCGCGCCTGGGTCATGCGTCCCTCAGAACGACAGTTTCAGCGTATCGGTCGCGTGGTGCAGGTAGGTCGCGACGCAGGCGATCAGGACGGCCCCAAACAGGCCCAGTGCCAAGAGACGCGACCCGCGCCAGGCGACCAGCATCACGATGGCCGTGGCCAGAAACAATATGGTGAATTCCATCGGCGGGTCCCGGCAGAGATAGGTCAGTCTATGATAGATTCGCCGATCTGCTCACCTCTAATCGGTCCGACGGACCAATAACGCCATTCCGGAATGCGAAAATGCCCATCACTATCTACGGCATCAAGAACTGCGACACCATGAAGAAGGCGCGCGCCTGGCTGGACGACCACGGCGTGGCTTACGACTTTCACGACTACAAGCTTGCCGGCATCGCCAAGGATCAGCTCAAGCAATGGTCCGACGACATCGGCTGGGAAACGCTGCTCAACCGCGCCGGCACGACGTTCAAGAAGCTGCCGGAGAGCGACAAGGAAGGCCTGAACGAGCGCAAGGCGCTGGCGCTGATGCTGGCGCAGCCTTCGATGATCAAGCGCCCGGTGCTCGATCTCGGCGGCAAATTGCTGGTCGGGTTCAAGCCGGATATCTACGCCAAGGAAGTGGCGGCGAAGTCGCGCGGACGGAAGGCCTAACCGAATTCGAGCTCGTCGCCGGACGGAATGCGGCCGGGTGCGCGGTGAAAGAGATCGCGGTCGATGATGGTGCGCAGCGTCGGCACCGGCAGCTTGTCATTTCCGCGAATGAGGTTCTTGATTTCAAAGCCGCCGTCTTCGCTGATGGTCTTCAGCGAAGCGATGATATGGGTGACGCTACCCTTGTCGGCGAATGGCAGCAGCAGCCGCTCATAGGCGACGACACGCCCGTAGATATCGTTCATGTCAGCGATGGTGTAGGCGGGAAGGCGGCGGGCAATGCATTCATAATAAACCGGCATCACGATCGGAGCGAGCCTGGCGCCGAGATACTCGTCGAGGTGGCGCCCCTTGCCGGTATTTCCATAAGCGGTCGACATCCGCGTGCCGTCGCTCTGGATGGTCAGACGCGGCGGCTGTGCCTGGGCATCAACGGTATAGAATACCAGGTCTGGAAGTTCGTCTTCGATGCGTGCCGGCTGGTATTCGGCCATACACGGTAGCGACTGGTTGCGGGCGTATAGCCGCAGCCAGGTGTTGAGCAGGTCGCGCTGTTTGATCGATTTGACGACAGACGGTTGGGCGCTCTCAAATTCCAAGACGGCAATTCCTGGCGATTTAAATTGCGTGATGATGCGATTGGGGCGGAAATATTCTGTGAAAGTGGCCGATTGCAGCAGAACACCGTTAATGATGGCTTGCCGGGGCGAAGATCACGATTGAACGCCGGTGGTGCGCGGGCCGAGCTCTGCGCGGGCGGCGCATTCGACTTATGGCGCATCGGAACCAGGCCCCCGGCTTTTCCCCGTGACAGCTTTCCACCTTGCCTAATCCATCGCGTTGACGGCATATTCCGGCCCGGAGGCGGCGGGCTCGGTACGGTTTCCAAGGACGTCCAGGAGAGCCCGCCCGAACAGGGAAAAAATGGCCGCGCGCGAGCGACTTCGCGGAGACGGCTTATGGGGGAATTTGTTTGGCTGATGAGTTTATTCTCGAAACCCACGGATTGACCAAGGAATTCGCGGGTTTCTTCGCCGTTCGCGATGTCGCCCTCAAGGTGCGCCGCGGCAGCATTCATGCGCTGATCGGGCCGAATGGCGCCGGCAAGACGACGTGCTTCAACCTGCTGACCAAGTTCCTGAGGCCGTCGGCAGGTCAGATCCTGTACAAGGGGCAGGACATCACCGCGATGGCGCCGGCCGACGTGGCCCGCCTCGGGCTGGTGCGCTCGTTCCAGATTTCAGCGGTGTTTCCGCACCTGACCGCGCTGGAGAACGTCCGTGTCGCGCTCCAGCGCCAGCATGGATCGTCGTTCGATTTCTGGCGCTCCAAGAGCGTGCTGGATCGCTTCAACGGCCGCGCGATCGAACTGCTGAACGACGTCGGCTTGAGCGAGTTCGCCAATACGCCGGCGGTCGAGATGCCTTATGGACGCAAGCGTGCGCTGGAGATCGCGACGACGCTGGCGCTCGACCCGGAAATGATGCTGCTCGATGAGCCGATGGCCGGCATGGGCCACGAGGACATCGACAAGATCGCGGCGCTGATCAAGCGCATCTCGGCAAAGCACACCATCCTGATGGTCGAACATAATCTCTCTGTGGTGGCCAACCTGTCCGACATCATCACGGTGCTGACGCGCGGACAGGTGCTGGCGCAAGGCAATTACGCCGAGCTCTCAAAGGACGAGCGGGTCAAGGAAGCCTATCTGGGGGCCGGTCATGCCTGATTTGAAAATGGCCGAAGCCGCCAACAAACCGGCGGGCGCCGAGGTGCTTTCCGTTTCCGACCTGCAGGCCTGGTACGGCGAATCCCACATCCTTCACGGCATCAACTTCAATGTGAAGGCCGGCGAGGTGGTCACGTTGCTCGGCCGCAACGGCGCCGGCAAGACCACGACGCTGAAGTCGGTGATGGGAATTATCGGCAAGCGTACCGGTTCGATCCGTTTCAACGGTCAGGACATCACGCGCGCCTCGTCGGACAGGATCGCGCGCCAGGGCATCGCCTTCTGTCCCGAGGAGCGGGGCATTTTCGCAAGCCTTGACGTGCGCGAGAACCTGCTGCTGCCGCCCGTCGTGCGCAGCGGGGGACTGTCGCTCGACCAGATCTTCGAATTGTTTCCGAACCTGAAGGAGCGCCTCGGCAGCCAGGGCACCAAGCTCTCGGGCGGCGAGCAGCAGATGCTGGCGATCGCCAGAATCCTGCGCACCGGCGCGCGCTTCCTGATGCTGGACGAGCCGACTGAAGGTCTCGCGCCCGTTATCATCCAGCAGATCGGCCACACCATCGCGCGGCTGAAATCGGAAGGCTTTACCATCCTGCTGGTCGAGCAGAATTTCCGTTTCGCCTCCACGGTGGCTGACCGCTACTACATCGTCGAACACGGCAAGGTCATCGACGGTTTTGCCAATTCGGAGCTGTCGGCCAATATGGACAAGCTCCACACCTATCTCGGCGTTTAATCGGTAATTTGGCTGCACTCTGGATTAATGGAGATACTATGAAACATCGGATTTCAGCTCTCTTCCTCGGCACCGCGCTGGCGCTTGCCGCAGGTGGCGCCATGGCGCAGGACAAGACCGTCAAGATCGGCGTGCTGACCGATAATTCCGGACTTTACTCCGACCTCGGCGGTGCGGGCTCGACGCTCGCCGCCCAGATGGCGATGGAGGATTCCGGGCTCGCGGCCAAGGGCTGGAAGATCGACATCATCTCCGCCGACCACCAGAACAAGCCGGACATCGCCACCACCATCGCGCGGCAATGGATCGATGTCGAGAAGGTCGACATCTTCATGGATGTGCTGAACTCCGGCGTGGCGCTGGCGGTCAACAATCTGGTGAAGGAAAAGAACTCCATCATGATCAATACCGGCGCGGCAACGTCGGATCTCACCAATGCCCAGTGCTCGCCCAACACGATTCATTGGGTTTACGACACCTACATGCTCGCCAACTCCACCGGGCAGGCGCTGGTGAAGGCCGGCGGCGACACCTGGTACTTCCTGACCGCGGACTATGCGTTCGGTCACGCGCTCGAGCGCGATACCACGGCGGTTGTAGTGAAGTCGGGCGGCAAGGTCATCGGCGGCGTCAAGCATCCGCTGAACTCGTCGGACTTCTCGTCCTTCCTGCTGCAGGCGCAGGCCTCTAAGGCCAAGATCATCGGCATGGCCAATGCCGGCGGCGACACCACGAACACGATCAAGCAGGCGGCTGAATTCGGCATCGTCGCCGGTGGCCAGAAGCTTGCCGGCCTTCTGTTGTTCATCACCGACGTGCATTCGCTCGGGTTGAAGGTGGCGCAGGGCCTGAACTTCACGGAAACCTTCTACTGGGATCTCAACGACGGCACCCGCGCGTTTTCGAAGCGCTTCTCCGAGCGCATGAAGAACAAGGCGATGCCCTCGATGGTGCAGGCGGGCGTTTATTCGGGCCTGGTCCACTATTTCAAGACGATCGATGCGATGGGCGGCAACCCGCATGACGGCGCCAAGGTCGTTGCCAAGATGAAGGAATTGCCGACGGATGATGCGCTGTTCGGCCAGGGCACGATCCGCGCCGACGGCCGCAAGATTCATCCGGCCTACCTGTTCGAGGTCAAGAAGCCCGCGGAATCCAAGGGGCCGTGGGACTATTACAAGCTGATCGGGACCACCCCGGGCGAACAGGCCTTCCGGCCGCTTTCGGAAAGCGCCTGTCCGCTGGTCAAGAAGTAAGAACAACGGCCCGCCCGCATCGCGCCGGCGGGCCACGTTTCGCTTAACAACGAGATCGAGTGCCAAACCGATGCAAGCTCTCTACGCCCAGCTCCTGGTGGGACTGATCAACGGATCGTTCTACGCGCTGCTCAGTCTCGGGCTGGCCGTGATCTTCGGCATGCTCAACATCATCAACTTCGCCCATGGCGCGCTCTATATGATGGGCGCGTTTACAGCGTATTTTCTGCTGCACCTCACGGGGCTTGGATACTGGTGGGCCCTGATCATCGCGCCAATCGTCGTCGGCATCTTCGGCATGATCCTGGAACGGACCATGCTGCAATGGCTGGCGGGTCTCGACCACCTCTACGGGCTGCTGTTGACGTTCGGCATCGCGCTGATCGTGCAGGGCGTGTTTCAGAATTACTTCGGCTCCTCCGGCCTGCCGTACGCGATTCCCGATTATCCGGAGATCGGCGGCTTCCGCGGATTGCAGGGCGGCATGAATCTCGGCTTCATGTTCCTGCCGATCTACCGCGGCTGGGTCGTCATCTTTTCGCTGGTGGTCTGTCTTGCGACCTGGTTCCTGATCGAGAAGACGCAGCTCGGCGCCTATCTGCGGGCGGCGACCGAAAACCCGACCCTGGTGCGGGCATTCGGCATCAACGTGCCACGCATGATCACCCTGACCTACGGCCTCGGCGTCGGCCTGGCGGCGCTCGCCGGCGTGTTGTCGGCGCCGATCAACCAGGTGCGGCCGCTGATGGGTGCAGACCTGATCATCGTCGTGTTCGCGGTGGTGGTGATCGGCGGCATGGGATCGATTATGGGATCGATCATCACCGGCTTCGCGCTTGGCGTGATCGAAGGACTGACGAAGTATTTTTATCCCGAGGCTTCCAACACCGTGGTGTTCGTCCTGATGGTGCTGGTGTTGCTGGTGAAGCCAACGGGACTGACGGGACGGGCGGCCTGACAATGAGCGCATTGACTGACGACACACTGCCGGTAACGCCGCGCGCGATGCGCGACGAGATGATCGTGTTCGCCGCGATGGCGGTGCTGCTGGGGCTCGTCCCCCTGACGGGTATCTATCCGTTCTTCGTGATGCAGGCGCTGTGTTTTGCGCTGCTTGCCTGCGCCTTCAACCTCCTGATCGGCTATGGCGGCCTGCTGTCGTTCGGCCACGCGATGTTCTTAGGGACCGCGGGCTACTGCTCGGCGCATGCGCTCAAGGTCTGGGGTGTAACGCCGGAGGTCGGAATTCTGGTCGGCGTCGCCGGCGCCGCGGCGCTCTCCGTCGTCACCGGCTTCATCTCCATTCGCCGGCAGGGCATCTATTTCTCGATGATCACGCTGGCGCTTTCGCAGCTGTTGTTCTTCATCTATCTGCAGGCGCCGTTCACCCATGGCGAAGATGGTATCCAGGGCATTCCACAGGGCCATCTGTTCGGGATCTTCAATCTCGCCAAGCCCACGGTGCTCTACTACGTCGTGCTGGCGGGCTTCCTCGGCGGCTTCCTGCTGATCTACCGCACCATCAACTCGCCGTTCGGCGAGGTCTTGAAGTCGATCCGCGAGAACGAGCAGCGGGCGATTTCGCTGGGCTACAAGACCGACCAATACAAGCTGCTCGCCTTCATCCTGTCCGGCACGCTTGCGGGCTTTGCCGGGTCGCTGAAAGTGTTCGTGGCGCAGAACGCCTCGCTCACCGACGTGCACTGGACGATGTCAGGCGAAATCGTGCTGATGACGCTGGTCGGCGGCCTCGGCACCATCTTTGGCCCGGTGGTCGGCGCCTTCGTCATCATCGCCATGCAGCAGTATCTGGCCGGGTTCGGCCAGTGGGTGACGGTGATCCAGGGTGTCATCTTCGTGGCCTGCGTGCTGACGTTCCGCCGGGGTATCATCGGCGAAATCGCGCATTTTTTCCGCCGATCCCTGTAAAACGGCCGGTTTTGGCGCTGTTTTCGGCTTCACAAAGCGGTGGATGACCCGGTTCCCGGGTCCCGCCGTGGCGCGTTTTTCCTGCGAATGGTCTATGACAGCTTTGTGACAGGCTGCTCCCCGCGGCCGTTTCTGAACGACGGAAAATACCCATGCTGCGCTGGTTTCGTGCCTTTTTGCCCAAGGAGGAGCGGTTTTTTGACCTGTTTGCCCGGCATGCCCAGACGGTGGTGCAGGGCGCGCTGGCGTTGCAGGACATGCTGCGCGGCGGCGACGAGACGCCGGTATTCTGCCAGCGCGTCAATCAGTTCGAAAACGACGCCGATGGCATCACCCGCGAGGTACTAACCGCGGTCCGCCGCACCTTCATCACCCCGTTCGACCGCGGCGATATCAAGAACCTGATCACGGCGATGGACGACGCCATCGACCAGATGCAGCAGACCGCGAAGGCGGTGGTGCTGTTCGAGGTCCGGACGTTCGAACCCCCGATGCGCGAAATAGCCACGCTGCTGGTGGAATGCGCCAACCTCGTCAGCCGCGCGCTGCCGCTGATGCAGTCGATCGGCAACAACGTCGCGATGCTGACCTCCATCACCGAGGAAATCGGAAAGCTGGAGGGGCGTATCGACGACCTCCACGACATCGGGTTGAAGGAGCTGTTTCTCAAGCACCGCGACGGCAATTCGATGGATTTCGTGGTCGGCGCCGAGATCTACAAGCATCTCGAAAAAGTGTCCGATCGTTTCGATGACGTCGCCAACGAAATCAACTCGATCGTGATCGAACAGGTATAGGGCAGGGCCAATTCAGTGGACGCCACGCTTGGTCTTCCGATTCTGATCTTCCTGATTGCGGTCGCGCTGCTGTTCGATTTCCTCAACGGATTGCACGACGCCGCCAATTCGATCGCTACGATCGTATCGACCCGCGTGCTGCGCCCGCAATATGCGGTGATGTGGGCCGCTTTTTTCAATTTCATCGCCTTCCTGGTGTTCGGATTGCACGTTGCCAACACCATCGGCACCGGCATCATCGACGCCAGCGTCGTGGATGCCACCGTGATCTTCGCGGCGCTGGTCGGCGCCATCGTCTGGAACCTGATCACCTGGGCGCTCGGTATTCCGTCGTCGAGTTCGCACGCGCTGATCGGCGGACTGGTCGGCGCCGGCGTCGCCAAGGCCGGCATCTCCGCGGCAGTCTGGACCGGTCTGTCCAAGGCGCTGCTGGCGATCGTGCTGTCGCCGTTGGTTGGATTCCTGTTGGCGCTGATGCTGGTCGCGATCGTGTCCTGGCTGTCGGTGCGCTCGACGCCGTTTGCAGTCGACCGCGCCTTCCGCATCCTGCAATTCGCTTCGGCCTCGCTCTATTCGCTCGGCCATGGCGGCAACGACGCGCAAAAGACCATGGGCATCATTGCGGTGCTCTTGTATTCGCAGGGGCATCTCGGGGCGGATTTCTCCGTCCCGTTCTGGGTCGTGATCTCCTGCCAGGCCGCCATGGGGCTCGGTACGCTGATGGGGGGCTGGCGGATCGTCCGCACCATGGGGCTGCGGATCACGAAGCTGACGCCGATGCAGGGCTTTTGCGCCGAAACCGGCGGAGCGGCGACCCTCTTCATGGCGACCTTTCTCGGGGTTCCCGTTTCCACGACCCATACCATCACCGGCTCCATCGTCGGCGTCGGCGCGGCGCGGCGGGTCTCGGCGGTGCGCTGGAATGTGGCAAGTTCGATCGTCTACGCTTGGGTGATCACCATCCCGGCGTCCGCGAGCGTGGCAGCGCTGACCTATTGGGCGGTGTTGTTGCTACGCTGATCCGGTGACGAGCTTGAGCCCGACAATGCCGGCGACGATCAGTCCGATGCAGGCCAGGCGGGCGGCGGTCGCGGGCTCGCCGAACAGGGCAATGCCCAGGATCGCGGTTCCGACCGCGCCGATTCCGGTCCATACCGCGTAGGCGGTTCCGATCGGCAGCGCTTTCAGGGCAAGACCGAGCAGCAGGATGCTGCCGGCCATGCAGGCGAGCGTCAGGACCGATGGAATGGGCCGGGTGAAACCTTCAGTATATTTGAGGCCGATCGCCCAGCCTATTTCCATGAGGCCGGCGACGAACAACACGATCCAGGCCATGACAACCCTCCTGATCAGGCAGGGTCGTCCCCGCGGATGAGCTGTGAGATTGGAAGGTCGTCCCTCCGCAGCCGATATGGGACTGGAGAGCCGCCCCTGCAACGACCAAATGAGGCTTGATTAGCCTCCCTTTCCCTGCCAAACGCTCGAGCCTCATGTCCGACATTGCTGTTACTTCCGAATCGCCGTCCCGCTCGCCGCTTGCAGATGAAGTGGCGCGGCGGCGCACGTTTGCGATCATCTCCCACCCGGACGCCGGCAAGACGACGCTGACCGAAAAGCTGTTGCTGTTCGGCGGCGCCATCAACCTGGCGGGGCAGGTCAAGGCCAAGGGCGAGCGCCGCAACACCCGCTCGGACTGGATGAAGATCGAGCGCGAGCGCGGAATCTCGGTCGTGACCTCGGTCATGACGTTCGAGTTCCAGGATCTCGTCTTCAACCTCCTGGACACGCCGGGCCACGAAGACTTCTCCGAGGACACCTACCGCACGCTCACGGCCGTCGATTCCGCGGTCATGGTGATCGACGCCGCCAAGGGCATCGAGGCGCGCACCCGAAAGCTGTTCGAGGTGTGCCGGCTGCGCGACATCCCGATCATCACCTTCATCAACAAGATGGACCGCGAGAGCCGCGATACGTTCGAGCTCCTGGACGAGATCGAAAAGACGCTGGCGCTCGATACCACGCCGATGACCTGGCCGGTCGGCCGCGGCCGCGACTTTCTCGGCACCTACGACGTCGTCAATGGCGGCGTGCGGCTGCTCGAAGGCGGCGGCGCCAAGACCGGCGCGACCGAGCAGATCGATATTGCTGATCTCGCCGGCCGCAACGCCAATCTCGACGTCACCGAGATCAAGGACGAACTCGCGCTGGTGTCGGAAGCCTGCAAGCCGTTCGAACTCGAGGCGTTTCGCGAGGGGCACCTGACGCCGGTCTATTTCGGCAGCGCGCTGCGCAATTTCGGCGTCGGCGACCTCCTGGAAGGTCTCGGCAAGTTTGCGCCCGCGCCACGCGCGCAGGATTCGAATGTTCGTAAAGTGGAGGCCGCCGAGCCGCGCATGAGCGCGTTCGTGTTCAAGATCCAGGCCAACATGGATCCGAACCACCGCGACCGCATCGCCTTTGCGCGGCTGTGCTCCGGCAAGCTCAGCCGCGGCATGAAGGCGAAACTGGTGCGCACCGGCAAGAACATGTCGCTGTCGTCGCCGCAATTCTTCTTTGCCCAGGACCGCTCGGTGGCGGACGAGGCCTTTGCCGGCGATGTCGTCGGCATTCCGAACCACGGCACCTTGCGGATCGGCGATACGCTGACGGAAGGCGAGGACATCACCTTTGTCGGCGTCCCCAGCTTTGCGCCGGAAATCGTCCGCCGCGTGCGCCTCACGGATGCGATGAAGGCGAAGAAGCTGAAAGAAGCGCTGCAGCAGATGTCGGAAGAGGGCGTAGTGCAGGTGTTCCGCCCGCGCGACGGCGCGCCGGCGCTGGTCGGCGTCGTCGGTCCGCTGCAGCTCGACGTGCTGAAGGCCCGGCTCGATGCGGAATACTCGCTACCGGTGGAGTTCGAGGTCTCGGAATTCCAGCTCGCGCGCTGGATTTCTTCCGACGACCGCAAGAAGCTCGACGCTTTCGTCGCCGCCAACAATTCCGGCATTGCCGATGACGTCGACGGCGATCCCGTGTTCATGGCCAAGAACGAATTCTATCTCGGCTATACCCGCGAACGCGCCGAGGGCATCAACTTCTCCAACGTCAAGGACGTGAAGAAGAAAGCTTGAGGCGGCCCGCGCTGCCTGCACCAACCACCGCTGTCGTCCTCCGCGAAAGCGGGGGATCCAGTACGTCGCGGCTTATCCGTGGATCACTACCGTCTCTGGAATACTGGATCGTCCGGTCGAGCCGGACGATGACAGGTGAGGCTTGGCCCGGCGAGAAGGCCCTGATTGCGGAACTGTCCGCCATGAACGCAGGGATGTGATCACCGTCCGTCTTGATAGCGCCTGCAGTGTGTATCAGCTTAGTGGGGTTGCCCGTGAGGACGCTGCATGTTTCGCCCGGCCATCGTCTGCCTGATCGGCCTGCTCGTCGGGATGGGCGCCGCCGATGCCCAGCACCGGCGCCAGATCGACGCCACGCCGTTTGCGCATGCGCCCTGTAGCGTGTTCGACCGCGAGCCGTGCACGCCGACGTTCTGCAGCGTGTTCAACCACGGCCCGTGCATTCCCGAAATTTTCTATCCGTACGGCCAGAACCTGCAGCTCACGATCCAAAGCGTGCCGCCGCAGGACCAGGCGGAAAAATACCGCAAGCCCGACCACGACCTAGACAACATCGGCGACCTGTTTGCGGCACTGCGGTCCTGCTGGGCCCCGCCGCCGGCCGACACCGCGCGCGAGGGCATGCAGATGTCGGTCCGCTTCAGTTTCAAGAAAACGGGCGAGATCATCGCCACGCCGCAGGTGACGTATGCCACGGCAGGCGTCCCGGCCGATACCCGCGCCACCTACCTCAAGGCCATCAATGAATCGCTTACTGCCTGCATGCCCCTGAAATTCACCGGCGGGCTTGGCGGTGCGCTCGCCGGGCGGCCGATCGCGATCCGCTACGTCGACAACCGCGATCTGGGCAAGCAGGCGGAGAAGCCGTAATTGGTGACCGCGTGGCGCATTGCGCACCAAGCCACTAAAATGATACGCGGGATATTCCGGAAAACCAGCCGCGCAACGGGAGGGACAGCATGGGACTGTGGGTGATGATCCTGGGCCTGATCCTGTTCTTCGGCGTCCACACCCTCACCATCCAGCGCAAGCTCCGCGCGCAGGTTATCGCCGCAACCGGCGAGGGCGGCTACAAGATCGGCTATACGCTGGCTTCCTTCGCAGGGCTTGCACTGATCATCTGGGGTTTTGCCAAATATCGCGCGACTGGCTGGATTGACGTCTGGAACCCGCCAGTGGCGTTCAAGCACATCACGGTGGCGCTGATGTTGCCGGCGGTCATCCTGGTGGTGGCGTCTTACATCCGCGGCCGGATCTATACGACGCTGAAACATCCGATGCTGACCGGCATCAAGCTGTGGGCGGCGGCGCATCTGCTCGCCAATGGCGATCTCGGCTCGATCATCCTGTTCGGCTCGTTTCTCGCCTGGGCGGTCTATGACCGCATTTCGCTGAAATCCCGGTCCGACGCCGGCGCGCCGCCGATTCCCGTCGGCGGACCCGGCAACGATCTGATCGCGATCGCGGTCGGTCTCGTCGCCTATCTGGCGCTCGCATTCGCGTTCCACCCGGTCGTGATCGGCGTCCCCGTGGTTGGAGCCTGACATGTCCGTTCAATCTGCCATCAAGCGCAAATCGGCGCCGGATATCCGCGCGCGAAAGAATGGCGAGCCGATCGTGATGCTGACGTCCTACCACGCGCACACCGCCGCGCTGGTGGATCGCCATTGCGACGTCATTCTGGTCGGCGATTCCCTCGGCAATGTCATGCACGGTTTCGAGACCACCGTGCCGGTAACGCTCGACATGATGATCCTGCAGGGGCGCGCGGTGATGCGGGGCTCGAAGCACGCGCTCGTCGTGGTGGATATGCCGTTCGGCTCCTATGAGGCCTCGAAGGAGCAGGCGTTTCATTCTGCCGTGCGGATCTTGAAGGAGACCCATTGCGGCGCGGTCAAGCTCGAAGGCGGCGTGCGGATGGCGGAAACGGTCGCGTTCCTCTCCGAGCGCGGCGTGCCGGTCATGGGCCACATCGGCTTGACGCCGCAGTCGATCAACACGCTCGGCTCGTTCCGTGCGCAGGGCCGCGACCAGGGCAGTTGGGATCCGATCCTGAACGACGCCAGGGCGATTTCGGATGCCGGCGCCTTCTCCGTCGTGGTCGAGGCGGTCGCCGAGCCGCTGGCGCGAAAGATCACGGAGACCATCGCCATCCCGACCATCGGCATCGGTGCCAGCGCGGCCTGCGACGGGCAGGTGCTGGTGCTGGAGGATATGCTGGGCCTGTCGCCGCGGACGCCGAAATTCGTGCGCCGCTACGGCGAGCTCGGTCCCGCGATCGAGGCGGCGATCAAGGGCTATGCCGACGACGTGCGCTCGCGCGCGTTCCCCGGACCCGAGCACGTCTACGAGATGAAGAAGAGCTGACGAGGCGCGCCATGGACTGGTCGCAGCACTCCATTCCGGCGATGCGGCTAGAGCCACGCTTCGGCGATCGGGTCGTTCCGGTCTTTTGCGAACGGCCCGGAAGTATTCCGGCGATGGTGGCTGAAGCCGTGGCGCGAAATGGCGATGGCGAAGCGCTGGTTTGCGGCGCCACGCGAATGACATGGCGCGAAGTCGCGCAGCGATCGGCGCAAATCGCAGCGGGCTTTCAAAAGCTCGGCCTGCGGCGCGGCGATCGCGTTGCGGTGCTGCTCGGCAACCGAACGGAATTCGTGCTGACGATGCTGGGTGCGGCCCATGCCGGGCTGGTGACGGTGCTGCTTTCGACCCGTCAGCAAAAACCTGAAATCGCCTACATGCTCACCGATTGCGGGGCAAAGCTCCTGATCCACGAGGCCGCGCTGGCCGACCGCGTGCCCGATGCGGCCGATATTCCCGACGTGACGCACCGGATCGCCGTCGACGACGATCCGCGGCTCTCGCGCTTTCCCGAACTGGCCAATCATTCGCCTGCAGCGCCGGTCGAGGTCGGTGAAGAGGACACCGCCATGATCCTCTACACCTCGGGCACCACGGGCCGGCCAAAGGGCGCGATGCTCGCCCATTGCACCATCATTCATTCGTCGATGGTGTTCGTGTCGTGTCTGAAGCTGACCGCGGCGGACCGCTCGATCGCCGCGGTGCCGCTCGGCCATGTCACCGGTGTGGTTGCCAACATCATGACCATGGTGCGCGCCGCCGGCGCGCTGATCATCATGCCGGAGTTCAAGGCGGCGGAATATCTGAAGATGGCGGCGCGCGAGCGCGTCACCTACACCGTAATGGTGCCGGCGATGTACAATCTCTGCCTGCTGCAGCCGGATTTCGACAGCTATGACCTGTCGAGCTGGCGGATCGGCGGCTTTGGCGGCGCGCCGATGCCGATCGCCACCATCGAGAAGCTCGCGGCGAAAATCCCCGGCCTCCAACTCGCCAATTGCTATGGCGCGACCGAGACGACCTCGCCTTCGACGATGATGCCCGGCGCATGCGTCGTGAGCCACATCGACAGCGTCGGGCTGCCGTGCCCGGGCGCCACCATCATCGCCGTCGACGCCGAGGGCCGCGAGCTGCCGCGCGGGGCGATCGGCGAAATCTGGATTCACGGCGGCTCGGTCATCAAGGGCTACTGGAATAATGCGAAGGCGACGGCGGAGAGTTTTACCGCCGGCTTCTGGCATTCCGGCGATCTCGGCTCGATCGACGAAGAGAACTTCGTCCGCGTGTTCGATCGGCAGAAGGACATGATCAACCGAGGGGGCTTGAAGATCTATTCTGCGGAGGTCGAGTCGGTCCTGGCCGGCCACCCCGACGTGCTCGAGAGCGCGATCGTCGCAAAACCGTGCCCGGTACTGGGAGAGCGCGTGCATGCGGTGGTTGTGACGCGCAACACGGTCGGGGCGGAGGTGCTGCGCACCTGGTGTGCCGAGCGGCTGTCCGACTACAAGGTGCCGGAAACCATGGATCTGCGGACGGATCCATTACCGCGCAACGCTAACGGCAAGGTGATGAAACGCCAGCTCCGCGACGCCTTAACAGCCGCCTGAGCGAGGAGCCGATCAAGTCGAACTTCTGTCGACGAATTCCTCGAGATAGGCGGGCACCTCAAGCCCATCGATGTCGCAACGACAGCGGATTTCTCTCGCGACGTCCTTGGAAAGATTGTCGGTCCAGTGCTCCAGCGTGTTGAAGGCGACCACCTCGATCGGGTCATTGAATTGTCCCGACAGGAGATCGGTAATCACCGTCTCGATGTCAGCGCGCTCGCTTTTCCGAGCGGCGCCGAGCTGCCCTGGACCTTCCACGACCAGATAGATCGTCTGATCGGCGCCATACGGCACAATCGGCGGAAATTCGCGCATTGTCCGATCCTCCATCGAACTTGGATTTCAATTGCAGCGCAGGGGAAAGGTTCCTATCACGCGGCGGCATTTCAAAAACGCTGCCTGACGGTGACGATGCCCAATGCCGTCCCTAATTACCGCGCGTCGGCGCGCGACAGACGACTAGAGTTTCGGCGCGCTGCCCTTGGGCATCGCGCTCTCGCCTTGCCCGCCGGCAAGTGCTGCGCTGTCGATCGCGGCCGCGCTGATGAGTTGCTTGACGTCCAGCAGGGTGAATTGCGCGATGCCGACACGATCGGTCGGTGTGCCCGGAACGAGCTGCACGCTCAGCACGCCGTCGCAATTCGCGCCCTTGGCCTCGGCCAGCATAGCGCTCGGATCCTTGGCTTTGGTCTGAGCGCGCTTGACGACCGCCACGCAACTGCCGCGGACAGTGTCACCGTTGAGCTTGACGGCGGCCCTCGGGTCGAGCGGCTTGTCGATCGCTTCCAGCGCGGTCGCTTCCTTGTACTTGCCGCCGACCGACATGATCGAGCCCTTGCGGTAGATGTAGTACAGGTGTTGATCGCCGACGATGGTGGGCACGCCGTATTTGCCCATGATCTCCTTGATCATGTCGGCCTTCGACGGCTGCTGGTCCTGCGCGAAGGTCAGATTGCGCGCGACGAAATAGGCGCGGTTGGCGCTCGCGGGCGAGGAGAAGCTGGCCGAGAGCATTTCGCCGTTCTGCTTCGGACCGGCGGGAAGGCTGAAATTCAAGGCGGCGACGTAGCCGGTGCCGTCGCCGGACTTCTGCTGCTGGATGTCGGTCTGGGTGTCGGTCCGGCCCCTGAGCAGGGAATCGAAGACGGCGCGCGCCGATTCGGCGTTTGATTCGGTCGACATGCCCAAAATGTCGGGGCGCAACTTGCCCGAGAACGCCGTCTCGGGCGTCTTGAGCTTGACGTCATCGGCCAGTGACGCGGTGGCCACGGATGCCAGTCCCATGGCAAGCATCATCGAAACCAGCACATGGCGAGACATGAAACACCTGAAAAATCGGGTAGAGTCGAGCGCTGCAGCGGCCGGGATTACGCCAAGCTTTGAACCGCGAAGTCAACATTGGCAGACGGTTTCGGAGGTGCCTGGGAGGCGCTGTTAACGCTTTGATCCGCCTCGCTTTGCCTTGCCACCGCCATATCGATAGGCTACGCCCCGGCCATGCGGGGATCGGGCGCGCGATACGGCCGCCCAAGTCGCGGTTCCTCGGGGATGGGATATCATTAAGTGTCTGAATTATTTGATGAAGTAGACGAGGAGGTCCGTCGCGAGCAGCTCAAAAAGCTGTGGGACAAATATTCGATTCTCATCATTGCCGGCATGATTTTGATCATCGCTGCCGTGGGCGGCTGGCGCGGCTACCAGTATCTGGAGGCCAAGAAGGCGGCCGAGGCGGGGGCTGCGTTCGACAGGGCGGTCGAGCTTACGGAGGCCAACAAGCATGCCGAGGCCGAAGCGGCCTTTGCCGATCTGGCTGCGAAGGCGCCGTTCGGATACCGCGTGCTGGCACGGCTGCGGATGGCTGCGGAAGTCGCCGAACGCGATCGGCCGGCCGCGGCGAAGCTGTTCGATGAGATCGCCGCCGATCGCAGCGTCGGCGTGGCAGAGCAGGATCTGGCGCGGATTCGCGCCGCCCAGCTGCTGCTGGAAACCGCCACCTATCCCAATATGAAAGAGCGCCTCGAAGCCGCTGCTGCGCCGGGCTCTACCTTCCGTCATTCCGCACGCGAATTGCTGGCGCTGTCGGCCTGGCGTGCGAACGATACCGCGGCGACGCGGCAATGGCTGGACATGATCGCGAACGATGGCGAGACGCCGCCGAGCCTGCGCTCGCGCGCCGAAGCGCTGCAGGCCCTGTTGCCGCCGGTCGCCAAGAGCTGACACCAGCAAAACGAGTTGGGAACTTGATATGCGCCGCCCGCAACGTTTGATCGCAACGGCCGTCCTCATCGCGCTTTCGGGTGCGCTGGCAGGCTGCGGCAGTACGGCCAATTTCGACCCAAGCGATCTGCTCGACTTCCTCGATACCAAGAAGAAGCTGCCTGGCGACCGCAAGCCGGTGTTCCCCGAAGGCGTGCCGGGCCTCGAGCAGGGCGTGCCGAAGGATCTCTACCGGGGGGCCCGCCAACAGGACGACCCGAACGCGCAGGCTGCCGCTGCTCCTCCGCCGGTGGAAGAACCGAAATCCAAGCGTGGCGCCAAATCCAAGGGCAAGCAGGCTGCCGCCCCCGCCGCGGCTGCGGACCCCGATGCCGCGCCCGAGGAGGATAGCGCCGCTGCTGCGCCGCCGGCGCCCAAGCCGGCCAAGATCGTGCGCAAGCGCACCACCGCGCCGCCGCCCGATCAATCGGCCGCACCGGCACAATCCCAACAATCCGCATTCCCGGCCCCGATGCCGAGCGGCAGTTTCACGCGCTGATTTCTTGTTTTCGCTCGATTGACACGCCCTTCAAAAGAGGGCGTTTGGATCATTTATGTCCTTCACGATCGCCATCATTGGCCGCCCCAATGTGGGTAAGTCGACGCTGTTCAACCGGCTCGTCGGGCAGAAGCTTGCGCTGGTGGATGACGAACCCGGCGTCACCCGCGACCGCCGCGAGGGCAATGCGCGTCTCGGCGATCTCGAATTCACCGTGATCGACACCGCCGGCCTCGACGAGGGTGCCAGGGGCTCGCTGACCGCGCGGATGCAGGAGCAGACCGAAACCGCGATCGGCCTTGCCGATGCGCTGATGTTCGTGATCGACGCCCGTGCAGGGCTGACGCCGAACGATCGCGCCTTCGCCGATTTCGCCCGCCGCGCCAACAAGCCGGTGGTGCTGGTCGCCAACAAGAGCGAGGGCAAGCACGGCGAACTCGGCGCGATGGAATCCTATGCGCTCGGGCTCGGCGATCCCATCCAGATTTCGGCCGAGCATGGCGAGGGCATGAGCGATCTTTACGACGCGCTCGCCGCGCTGATGCCGGAGCCGGCCGAGGAGGCCGAAGAGTTCGACGACGATGACATCATCTCGGACGAGGATCTCGCCCAGCGTCCGATCCGCGTCGCCATCGTCGGCCGCCCCAACGCCGGCAAATCCACGCTGATCAACCATCTGCTCGGCGAGGAGCGGCTGCTGACCAGTGCCGAGGCCGGCACCACGCGCGATTCCATTTCGGTGGAGATCCACTGGCAGGGACGCGATTTCCGCGTGTTCGACACTGCCGGCTTGCGGCGGCGCTCGCGGATCGAGGAGAAGCTGGAAAAGCTGTCGGTGGCGGACGCGCTGCGCGCGGTGCGCTTTGCCGAAGTCGTGGTCATGATGATGGATGCGCAGAACCGGTTCGAGGAACAGGATCTGCGCATCGCCGATCTGATCGAGCGCGAGGGGCGGGCGATCGTGCTCGCGGTCAACAAATGGGACTTGATGGAGCGTAAGCCCCATCTCATCTCGGCCCTGCGTAGCGATGCCGATCACTGGCTGCCGCAGGTCAAGGGCGCTCCCATCGTCGCGGTGTCCGGCCTGATGGGCGAGGGCATCGATCGCCTGATGACCGCGATCCAGGACGCTTACGCAGTGTGGAACAAGCGCGTGCCGACGGCCGCGCTCAATCGCTGGTTCGAACAGGCGGTCGACGCCAACCCGCCGCCGGCGGTGTCGGGCCGCCGGCTGAAGCTGAACTACATCACCCAGACCAAGGGGCGTCCGCCGAGTTTCGTGCTGTTCTGCTCGCGTGCGGATGCGGTGCCGCAATCCTATCTGCGCTACCTCACCAACAGCCTGCGCGAAGCCTTTGACCTGCCGGGCACGCCGATCCGGATCACGCTGCGCGAAAAGGCCAATCCGTTCGCCCACAAGCGCAAGCGGCCGTCATGAGCGAGCAGGCGTCCACCGCTGTTGCCGACGAGAAACCGCCGGTACGCAGCGGCGCGGCGGCCTTCATCTTCGTCACCATCTTTCTCGACATGCTCGCGCTCGGCCTGATCCTGCCGATCCTGCCCAAGCTCGTGGAGAGTTTCGTCGACAACGATACCGCAACCGCGGCGCGGATTTTTGGCCTGTTCGGTACAGCCTGGGCGCTGATGCAGTTCCTGTTCTCGCCGATCCTCGGCGCACTCTCGGACCGGTTCGGTCGGCGGCCGGTGGTGCTGCTGTCGAATTTCGGCCTGGCGCTGGATTACGTGCTGATGGCGCTGGCGCCGACGCTTGTATGGCTGTTCATCGGCCGGGTGATATCGGGCATCACCTCGGCGAGTATCTCCACCGCGTTTGCCTACATCGCCGACGTGACGCCGCCGGAGCGGCGCGCCGCGGTGTTCGGCAAGATCGGCGCGGCCTTCGGCGCAGGCTTCATTCTCGGCCCCGCTGTCGGCGGTCTGCTCGGCGGCATGGACCCGCGCCTGCCGTTCTGGATCGCAGCGGGCTTGAGTTTTGCGAACGCGCTTTATGGCTGGCTGATCCTGCCGGAGTCGTTGCCGCCGGAACGGCGCGCGCCGTTTCACTGGAAGAGCGCCAGCCCGATCGGCGCGCTGCATCTGTTGCGCTCGAACCGGATTCTCGCAGGCCTGTCGCTGGCCAATTTCTTCGGGCAGGTGGCGCATGTGGTGCTGCCATCCACCTTCGTGCTGTATGCGACCTATCGCTATGGCTGGGACACGAAGACGGTGGGCCTCACGCTGGCCTTGGTCGGCATCTGTGCGATGGTGGTGCAGGGCGCGGGCGTCGGGCCGATTGTCAAATGGCTCGGCGAGCGCCGGGCGCTGCTGCTTGGGCTTGCCAGCGGCGCGCTGGGCTTCTTCATCTACGGCGCGGCGCCGACCGGGCCGTTGTTCTGGGTCGGCATTCCCGTGATGGCGCTGTGGGGCGTGGCAGGCGCGGCGATCCAGGCGCTGACCACGCAACTCGTTGCACCGGACCAGCAGGGCCAATTGCAGGGCGCGACCAACAGCGTCAACAGCATCGCCCAGATGTTGGGACCGTTTCTGTTCACGCTGACGTTTGCCTATTTCATCGGCGACCAGGCGCCGGTGAAAATGCCGGGGGCGCCGTTTCTGTTGGCGGCGGCGTTGCTGGGGCTGGCGCTGCTGATCGCGTGGCGGACGCTGAAAAAGTAGGGTGGGTTAGCCGAAGGCGTAACCCACCATTTGCTCGCGTGAAAAGAGGTGGGTTACGCTTCGCTAACCCACCCTACGATTCTTACTTCTTCACCAGCGGGCAATCGCTGGCTTCGAGCGGCTTGGCGGCGTCCTCCGGCGAGATCGTGGCGATCTGCTTGTAGTAATCCCACGGTCCCTTCGACTCTTCCGGCTTCTTCACTTCGAACAGATAGGCCGGGATGAGGCGGCGGCCGTCGGCGCGCAGCGGACCCTTGCCGAACAGCGGATCGTCGGTCGGCAATTCCTTCATCTTGGCGACGACCTTGGCCCCGTCATGCGGATTGCTGCCGAGTGCGTCCATCGCCTTCAGGTAATGCAGGATCCCCGCATAGAGGCCGGCGACGGTCATCGAGGGCATCGAGCCCTTCGGCGAGAGCTTCTGGAAGCGCTTCGACCATTCGCGGGTGTTGTCGTTGAGATCCCAGTAGAAGGATTCGGTGAACGTCAGGCCCTGCGCGGTCTTCAGGCCGAGCGCATGCACGTCGTTGATGAAGAGCAGCAGCGCGGCGAGTTTCTGACCGCCCTGGACGATGCCGAATTCGGCTGCCTGCTTGATCGAGTTGGTGGTGTCGCCGCCGGCATTGGCAAGGCCGATGACCTTGGCCTTCGAGGACTGCGCCTGCAGCAGGAAGGAGGAGAAGTCCGAGGTGTTGAGCGGATGCCTGACGGCGCCCAACACCTTGCCGCCGGTCTGGGTGACCACATTGCCGGTGTCGCGCTCCAGCGCATGGCCGAAGGCGTAGTCGGCGGTCAGGAAGAACCAGGTGTCGCCACCGGCCTTGGTCAGCGCCTTGCCGGTGCCGTTGGCGAGCATGTAGGTGTCGTAGGTGAAGGAGACGGTGTTCGGCGTGCAGGCCTTGCCGGTGAGGTCGGCAGTGGCGGCGCCCGAGTTGAGCAGCACCGAATTCTTTTCCTTCACGAGATTGTTCACCGCGAGCGCGACGCCGGAGTTCGGCGTATCCGCGATCACGTCCACCTTGTCGGCGTCGATCCACTGCCGCGCGATGTTGACGCCGATGTCGGGCTTGTTCTGGTGGTCGCCGCTGACGACATCGATCTTCCAGCCCTTCTTGGTGAGACCGGAATCCTCGACCGCCATCTTGACCGCAGCCACCGAATTGGGGCCGCCGATGTCGGCATAGAGGCTCGACATGTCGTTGAGCACGCCGATCTTTACGGTCTTGTCCTGGGCCAGTGCTGGCGTTGCGAGGGTAAGGGCGGCAAGCGCCACAGAGGCGGCGAAGCGCCGCGCAATTCTAGTCGTCATGATATTCCTCCAGAAATGATTGTTCGCCGGCTCTCTTTTCGGAACCTGCCAGCGCTTTTGCGATAGTCCTTCTCGAAAGCGCGGGCAATGCACCTATCGTAGCGCGTCCGACGTCAGTTTGAACTTCTGGATCCGCTTTCCGGTATCGACCTCGGCGGTATAGACGTTGCCCTTGGCATCCACGGCCATGGCGTGAATCCAGTGGAACTGTCCGGCATTGCGGCCGCTGCGGCCAAAACTGCCGACTACGGTACCATCTTCCCGTTTCAGCACCCGGATTTCGTTGTTCTCGCCGTCGGCGCTCAGCAAATAGGTCTGCTTCGGGTCGGGCCAGATCGCGATATCCCAGACCGCGCCGTTACCGCGCGTGTTCTTTTCGTAAAACCATTCCTTAACGAAGGTTCCATCTTTCCTGAAAACCTGGATGCGGTTGTTGATGCGATCGCAGACGTAGAGCAACCCGTCGTTGGCGAGCTTCACGCAATGCACGGGGTTGGCGAATTGCTGTGGGGCCGGTCCGTTGGGATCGTAAGGCGGCTGTTTCTCGTCGCTCGGCGGTTTGCCATAGGCGCCCCAGTGCCGCTTGTAGGCGCCTGACGTGGCGTCGAACACGATGATGCGGCGGTTGCCGTAACCGTCGGCGACGAAGATTTCGTTGGCGTCCTTGTCGACCGCGGTCTCGGCGGGCTTGCCGAGCTGCGTGGTGTCACCGGAGCCCTTGCTCGGCGCGATCTGTCCGATCTGCATCACGAACTTGCCGTCGGCCGTGAATTTCAGGATCGCATTGTCATTGTCGGCATTGCCGCCGACCCAGACAAAACCCTTCTCGTCCACTTCGATGCCGTGCTCGCGGCCGACCCATTCGTAACCCTCGCCGGGGCCGCCCCACGAGCGCAACAGGTTGCCGTCGGCATCGAACTCGAGCACCGGCGGAGCGGAGACGCAGCATTTTGAGCGGGGCGGGTTCAGCGCTGCGCCCTTTTCGTCGTCGGTCAGCGAACGCGGACGATGAATGACCCAGATATGGCCCTGCGCATCGACGGTGATGCCGCCGACCTGGCCCAGGATCCAGTTGTTCGGCAGCGGTTTTGGCCAGGACGCATCGACGGCGAAGGTTGGGATATCGCCGGCGTGCGACCGTGCGGGCGCTGCAATCAGCATTGCGGCGGAGAAGCAGGCAGCAATGGCTCTGGAAAGATGTTGGCGGGCGCGATTACGCGTCGGCGTCATGAGTGCCTCCCGATGATTTTTCTTGGCGGGTTATCCCGCTTGGGAGGGCAGTCAATCGTGGGGAGGCGACCAAGTCAATCGGTGTCGCCCCGTCATTGCGAGCGCAGCGAAGCAATCCATCCTTCGGCGCACGCGGATGCATGGATTGCTTCGTCGCTTCGCTCCTCGCAATGACGGAGAGAAATGACGCGGCTACGCCGGCGGATGAAAGCTCATCAGCGTACGGCTCTTGTAGTCATAGAGCTTGCCGGTCTCGTTCCACTCCGGCGCGCACATCGGCACGATGAATTCCGCCGCCTGTTCAGGCGTATCCAGCGTCATCGGGTCTTCGCCGGGAAAAACGCTGGCGCGCATGCGGGTGCGGATCGGGCCGGGGCTGAACAGGTTGACGCGCAGCTTGGTGCTCACGGTCTCGTTGGCCCAGGAGCGCACCAGCGTATCCAGTGCGGCCTTCGAGGCGGCGTAGGGACCCTGATAGGCGTTGGCTTTGCTGGCGGCGCCCGAGGTCACGAACACGGCACGGCCGGCGTCCGAGACCCGGAGCAGCGGATCCATGCAGCGGATCAGCTGGAAGTTCGCGGTGACGTTCACCGCGATCACGTCGTTCCAGGGTTTCAGCTCGATATGCCCGAGCGGCGAGGAGGGACCGGCGATACCGGCGTTGCCGACGAGAATGTCGAGCTTGCCGTGGCGCTCATGCAGCGCTGCGCCGAGCCGCGCGATGCCGTCGAAATCGGTGAGGTTGAGCGGCACCAGCGTGGCGCTGCCGCCCTCTTTCCGGATCTCGTCGTCGAGTTCCTCCAGACCGCCTTGCGTGCGCGCGATGGCAACGATGTGCGCGCCGGCGCGGGCGAGCGCGCGGGCCGTGGCATAGCCGATGCCGCGTGAGGCGCCCGTGACGAGCGCGATGCGGGAGGCGAGGGGTTTGGTCATGATGTGCCACTTTCGTCATGCCGGGACTTGTTCCCGGCATCCACGTCTTTGCGGCGGGTATTACAGACGTAGATGGCCGGGACAAGCCCGGCCATGACGGAAAATAACTCGATTATTGGCCGCAAACGCGCCGTCAGCTCGCCTCCGCCAGCAGCGACAATTGACGGGGCTGCGGCTCGACCTGGGTCTGGTCGGTGAGGTGGGTCGGGTAGGTGCCCGTGAAGCAGTGATCCGAGAATTTCGGATTGGCGGGGTCACGGCCGGGTTCGCCCATGGCGCGGTACATGCCGTCGATCGACAGGAACGCCAGCGAATCCGCGCCGATGATCTCGCGCATTTCCTCCAGCGAGTGGGTCGCGGCGAGCAGGCCGCCACGATCCGGCAGGTCGATGCCGTAATAATCGGGATAGAGGATCGGGGGCGAAGCGAGACGGAAATGCACCTCGCGCGCGCCGGCGTCGCGCATCATGCGCACGATCTTTTTCGAGGTCGTGCCGCGCACCAGCGAATCGTCGATCAGGATGATGCGCTTGCCTTCGATTGCGGCGCGGTTGGCGGAATGCTTCATGCGCACGCCGAGCTCGCGAACGCTCTGGGTCGGCTGGATGAAGGTGCGGCCGACATAGTGGTTGCGGATGATGCCGAGTTCGAACGGCACGCCGGAAAACTGGCTGTAGCCCACGGCTGCGGGCACGCCGGAATCCGGCACCGGTACCACGACGTCGACGTCGGGATGGCTCTCGCGCGCGAGCTGCGCACCGAAGGCTTTTCGGACGTCGTAGACCGAGCGGCCGCCGACGATCGAATCCGGCCGCGCGAAGTAGATGTATTCGAAGATGCAGGGCCGCGGCGGCTTCGGCGGGAACGGCTTGTGGCTGTGCGCGCCGGTCTCGTCGAACACGATGATCTCGCCGGGCTCGACGTCGCGGACATATTTGGCGCCGATCATGTCGAGCGCGCAGGTTTCCGAGGTCAGGATCGGACGGCCGTCGAGATCGCCGAGCACCAGCGGCCGGATGCCGAGCGGATCGCGCGCCCCGATCAGCTTCTTGTTGGTCAGCGCGACCAGCGCATAAGCGCCTTCGATTGCGCGGAGCGACTCGATGAAGCGGTCGATGAAGCGGCTGCGCTTGGATTGCGCGACCAGATGCAGGATGACCTCGGTGTCCGTGGTCGACTGCATCATCGCGCCGCCCTTCACCAGCTCGCGGCGCAGCGTCAGTCCGTTGGTGAGGTTACCGTTGTGGCCGACCGCGAAGCCGCCGGCGCTGAGCTCGGCAAACAGCGGCTGGACGTTGCGCAGGATGGTGCCGCCGGTCGTGGAATAGCGGACATGGCCGACGGCCATAATGCCGGGCAGGCGCTCGATCACCTCGCGGCGGGAGAAGGTGTCGCCGACGAGACCGAGCCGGCGTTCGGAGTGGAAGCGGCTGCCGTCGAAGGAGACGATGCCGGCGGCTTCCTGGCCGCGATGCTGGAGAGCGTGTAGTCCGAGCGCCGTGATTGCGGCGGCCTCGGGGTGGCCGAAAATGCCGAACACGCCGCATTCCTCGCGTAGCGTGTCGCCTTCGAGATCGTCCTGCAACTCGATCCCAAGGTTTAGATCGAGTTGGTCGGCGGGATCGGAAGGGTTTTGCATCGCGTCCATCGCCTCTCTATCTTGGCCAGAATTATCGGCCCGCGGGTTTCTCGATCAGCTTTTTAAGGCTGTCGCGGGCAGGTTTACTGTAGCCATCGCCAGACGCAGGGGCTGCCTGGTCGGCGTCAGTTTGGTCGTCTTCCGGTTTATTCTTCTTGAATCGTTTTAAGATGGTGTTCTCGGGGTCGTCAGGCAAGAGCGACATTAACCAATCCCCGGTTCCCTGCAGGACGACCCGGGATTTCGCACCGGTGATCCAGTCCGGCCGCTGCTTGTCCGGGACCAGCCAGCTGAAGAACAGGAAGGCGACCACCACGATCAGGAGGCCGCGGCCGAGGCCGAACAGGAAGCCGAGCGTGCGGTCCAGCGCGCCGATCCGGGAATCCAGGATCATGTCGGAGATTCGCACCGTGATGACGGAGACCACGATCAGGGTGCCGATGAAGGTGCCGGCTACCACCACCACGGTCGCGATCGTATCGCTACCGAAATAGGCCTTGGCCGATGGCATCAGCTTCGAGAAGGCATACAGCGTCACCAGCGCCGCCGCGCCCCAGGCCGCGATCGACAGGATTTCGCGCATGAAGCCGCGCACCATGGCGAGCAGGCCCGAAATCAGCATCACTCCGAGCAGGACGAGATCGAGTATCGTTACGGGCATCGGCTGGTCAGGTCCGCTCGTCAGTTCTCAAAGCAGCGAATCGGCGGGTCAGAACTCCCCCAAGAGAGGGGCAGACGGCGCATCCCGCAAGGCCGGATATCGTGCCATCCCGGTCCGCCTTTCGCGCGCGTTGTATAGCGGCGAGGGCGGGGCGCGTCACGCCGCTTTAGCTGTTTTCACGACGGAATCGCGTTGGTGTGGCATTTTTCTCCGTCACACCCTCGCGAGCGGTGTCCCGGTTGCCTCTCGGCGTGCCGCGCGCCGCGATTTCGGCAACCAGGCTGGTCAGTCCGCCGACGCTGTTCAGCGTCAGGCCCCCGTCGCTACCGATCTCGCCACGGGCCGATTCGGGCAGGACGGCGCGTCCAAAGCCGAGTTTGGCGGCTTCTTTCAGCCGCGCCGAGGTCTGCGCCACCGGCCGAACCGCGCCGGAGAGCGAAATCTCGCCGAAATAGACCGCATCCGTCGGTAACGGCGCGTTTACCAACGACGAAACCAGGGCGGCGGCCGCCGCGAGGTCCGCCGCGGGCTCCTGGATCCGCAGGCCGCCCGCCACGTTCAGGTAGACGTCATAGCCGGACAGTTTGACCCCGCAATGGGCCTCCAGTACCGCCAGCACCATCGACAGCCGGCTCGGGTCCCAGCCCACCACGGCCCGCCGGGGGGTGCCCAGCGTGGTCGGCGCCACCAGGGCCTGTAATTCCACCAGAACGGGGCGGGTGCCTTCGATCCCGGCAAAGACCGCAGTGCCCGGGCTGCCCAGATCGCGTTCAGAAAGGAACAATTCGGAGGGGTTGGAAACCTCGCGCAGACCCAGCCCCGTCATCTCGAACACCCCGATCTCGTCGGTCGGCCCAAAACGATTCTTCATCGCGCGCAAGATGCGGAAATGTTGCGAGCCTTCGCCCTCGAACGACAGCACTGCGTCGACCATGTGCTCGACCACGCGGGGGCCCGCGATCTGGCCGTCCTTGGTGACGTGCCCGACCAGGATGATCGCCGCACCGGATTTCTTGGCGAATCGAATCAGCGCCTGCGCCGAGGCGCGGACCTGCGTCACCGTTCCCGGCGCCGATTCCACCGTGTCGGTCCACATGGTCTGGATCGAATCGATCACGATCAGGCGCGGCACCGCGCCCTCCGACAGCGTCGAGACGATGTCCTCGACCGAGGTTTCGGAGGCAAGCTGCACCGGCGCATCCGCCAGCCCGAGCCTTTCGGCGCGCAGACGCACCTGCGCCACCGCCTCTTCGCCCGATATGTAGACCGCACGATGCCCGGCGCGGGCCAGCATGCTGGTGGCCTGCGTCAGCAGCGTCGACTTGCCGATGCCGGGATCGCCGCCGACCAACAATACCGAGCCGCGCACAAAGCCGCCGCCGGTGACGCGATCGAGCTCCGTCATCCCCGAAGACAGGCGCGGGGCGTCGTTGCTTTTGCCGGTCAGCGATTCCAGCGCAAACGTCCGGCCCCTGCGCTTCGAGCGGATCGACACCGGCACGCTACCGGACGTGTCCTCTTCGGCCAGCGTGTTCCACTCACCGCAGGACTCGCACTTGCCCTGCCAGCGGTTATACGCCGCGCCGCAGTTCTGGCAGACGAAGGAGAGGGTGGATTTGGCCATGATGGGAAATAGCAGACTCGGTGGAACGGGCGGCACTACTTAGCACGGAAAGACGCCGTGTGGCGCGATGAGTGCCGATGCATTCATGGCACGCGTCGGAACATCACGAAGCAACGCTGGAGCACGTCCAGATGCCCACCGGCTGTTCGAGCCCGCGAATGCTCTGCGCCGGCTGCTCGACCAGCAACGCGAAGTCGGCGCTCGACTGGTTCGTTTCGGTGCGGGCCTGCTGCACCAGCGCGTCGCTGACGACGATGGCGCATCCGAATTCGCGGGTCAGTGCCTCGAGGCGGCTCGCCGCGTTTACGGTGGTGCCGATCACGGCGAATTCGAGCCGGTTGAGGCCGATATCGCCCAGCACGACCTGGCCGTAGTGCAGTCCGACGCTGACCTGGATCGGCGGCTGGTTGCGATCCTTCCGTTCTCTGTTCAATTCGGCAATCGAGGCGATCATGCCTCTCGCGCAACGCAAGGCGTTCAGCGCGTCGGAATCGCCGGCGAACGGCGTGCCGAACGTCGCCATCAGGCCGTCGCCGAGATATTTGTCGAGCGTTCCGCCGTGCTGGAATACTTCTCTTTCCATCCGCTCGTGGAATTGTCGCAACGTCTCGATGACCTCGTTCGGGTCGCGTCCATCGGCGTAGGCGGTGAATCCCACAATGTCGGCAAACAAGACCGCGACGTCCTGCGTGCGCACCCGCGTGAGCGGCTCGTCATTGCCCGACAGTTCGTTGACGACGTTGGGCGAGAAATAACGCGCGAGGTTGGCGCGCTCGCGTTCGAGCCCGGCGTGGCTGATCAGCAGGGCGTTGGAACGGCGCACGGCCAGCGCCAACGTCATCGCGACGATCAGGAACACCGTGATTTCCTGGAATCGCAACCGAATGTCGATCGCTGTGGGGTTGATGATGTGGAACATTCTGAGGTCGGAGCCGAGGGCGGCTCGCACGCGTTCCGACAATTCGGCGTGAGTATCGGGCTGCAGGTACGCCCAGCCCACCCCGATCGCCCACACGGCCGAGGTCCAGAACCCCATCGCGACCACTGTTCGCCACGAATAGGCAAGGGTAGCGGTTGCCAGAAAGACAAAGAAATAGATGAAAGTGTCGAACCGGAATTGCATGCCGATCGGCCAGCTCTCGGCACTGAACGGATTTGGCACGACGGTGAGGAGGGTGATTAGCGCCAGATCGCAAAAGATCAGGAAAAGCTCCGGCTGCGAGCGCCCGACTTCGCCGACTTTGAGTTGGGCCCAGCCGATCAAGGCAAATAAGCTGAGCATCACGACGTAGTAGATCACGTCCCAGTTCGGGTTGATGATCGGCAAGGTAACGGCAATCACTGCCAGCGCGACCCAGCGGGCCCGGACAGCGAGAAGGAGACCCTGGCGCTTGCTTTCCGCAATCGCCGCTTCAGCGAACTTCTGGGTCTCTTGCCGGGCTTCGTTTCGTCCAGTTCGCTGGTCGCCCGGATTGGGCACATCAGCCGCTTCCGCCATCACGCTCAAGACGCATTCTCCCCAGTCGAGATCAGGCCGTGCAACCTGCACGATCTCGTCGATCAAGATGGCACGCCTGAGACGAGGCAGCCACCGGTCGATGCGTCATATCGGAAAAACGCTGCGGCGGTGAGGCCGTCGAGCAAATTTGAACAGTTGCCGCCGGTCCGGAGACAGGGAGCATGCCGAACCCTGATGATTACCGGTTCTTGGGGAGATCGCCCTTGCGCTTGCAAAGCAGGTAGGGCTTGCCGTCGATCCTGAGCGTGTGCTTTGGCCCCGGCGAAAGCTGATCGTCACTTTCCGCCCGTTCGCGCCCTTGTTGTAGTCGTCCCAGAATTCGAAACAGGTCGTCGACAGGACCATTCCGTCGTCGGCTGGCGCCTTGCGGTCGACCCGGCAATGATTTTCATATTGATCGACGAGCGGCGCCGGCTTGTCCTTGATGACGTTGTCGAGGTCGATGAAGGTCTTGCTGTCAGGCCCATCCTTGTCGCGGCAATCTTTCCGGCTCGTTGCCCAGAGCCCATCAAACGTCGGTGCGGCGCGCGAGGCCGTTTGCGCGGCGAGAACGGCGAAGACGGTCGCGAGCGTGATGATAACGACTTTCCGCATGACCGGTCTCGCATGTCGGTGCGTCATGGGCGGCATCCGAGATCATCCCGGGCGCCGCCACACGACAAGCCAAGGCTCTATTTCACCGACACGAACGGCACGGCCGAGCCCGGCACCATCGTCGTCGGCAGCACGCCGTTCCAGCGTTCGGCCTGCACCAGCGTAACCAGGTTGGGGTTGGTGCCGAGCGCCTTGGCGCGGGCTTCGATGGCGGCGGCTTCGGCCTCGCCAGTGATCCTGATATTGGTCGCCCGCGCTTCGCCGTTCAGCCGGAGCGCATCGGCCGCGGCCTGCGCCTCGGCGCGGACGGCATTGGCCTTGGCGGTCGCCTGCGTCACGGTGATCTGCGCCTGCACCTTTTCGCGCTCGGCGTTCTGCTGCAGCTTCTGCACCTCGACCTCGGCCAGCATGCGCTGCTCGATCGAGTGCAGATAGTTTGCACTGAATTCGATATTTTCGAGCTGGACGCTCTCGATCATGATCATCGGGTCGTCTTTCAGCGACGCTGTGATGGCGTCCTTGATCGCCGAGTTCAGCGCGCCGCGCTCCTGGATCGCCTTCACGGCCGTGTAGCGGCCGAACACGATCTTGACCTGCTGGTTCACGGCCGGGCTGACGACCTGTTTGACCGCGGTGTCGAGGCCGCCGAACTTGGCATAGAGATCGGCCACCTTGTCCGGCGAGGCGCGCAGGGTGACGCTGATTTTGAGGTCGGCGGGCTGCTGGTCGTAGGAGTAGGAGTTCATCTTGTCCCAGGCATAGGTGAAGGTCTTGACGCTGACCTTCTCGACGCTGTCCATCAGGGGGACCTTGAAGCCGAGGCCCGGCTGCGCGGTGCCGATGACCGCGCCGTAGCGCAACCTCACGCCGCGCTCGGTCTGATCGACGGTGTACCAGCTCCCCGCGGCGATGATGGCAATGATGACGACGGCGACGATGGCGCCGATGATTCCCCTGGGCATTTCGGTCTCTCCAGACGTGGGTGATGCGAATCCATGCCCGGCATTGATCGAGGCTCACTTGCCGAATGGATGTGACAGGCGTCACTTGGTCGGCCGCTGCTGGCGAATGGTTCAGGCTGTCAGCGCCGAATTCCTTACGAAAATGCGGTCCACAGCAGGGTGAGGCCGGCGGCGAGCATGATGCCATCCATCAAAAGCCGGAAGACGTCGGGCTGAAGGTGCAGCACGAAGCGTTTGGCGATGAAAGCGCCGAACATGAGCGAGGAGCCGGCGATCAGGCCCTTCAGCGCGACATCAGGCGTCAACGCGCCGAAGCGTTCGAACGTGACTGACTTGCTCAAGTAGAGGCCGAGCGAGCTTGCGGCTTCGGTGGCGAGGAAGGCGCCCTTGGTCAGCCCGTAAAACAGAAACAACGGCACGCTGAGCGGGCCGGTCGATGCCACGATGCCGGTGAGATAGCCGATGACAGCGCCACCGACCGCAAGGTGCCAGATGCGTGCTTTAAGCTGATGGCGGGCGAGCCAGTGCCGCACCGGCACCATCGCGATGAGAAACACCCCGATCGTGATATCGACGGCGTGCGAGGGCAGCAGGAGCAAGGTTCGCGCACCAAGCGCGGCGGCCGGAATCCCCGTAACCGAATAGGCAAGACAGGCGCGCCAGTCGACCTCGCGCCACCAGGCGAGGATGCGCGACAGGTTCGCCATCACGGCGGCTACCGCCATGATCGGAACCGCTTCCTTCGGCCCGTATTGAAAGACCAATACCGGCATCAGCATGATCGACGAGCCGGTGCCGACGATCCCCGAAATGGTGCCGGCGAGCAGGCCGACAATAAGGACAAAAAGGAAGCCCAAGTCGCTGTCTTTCACGTTTCTCTGCTGCTGACATCATGGTGGCAGCAGGCTCAGGTTACGACGTCCAGACGCTTTAGGGAAAGGACCCGATCGTGCCAATCAAGGGAAGCTGCCATTGCGGCCAGACGCAATTCGAGGTGAGCGAGCCGCCGGCGGAAGTGACGCGCTGCACCTGTTCGCTGTGTTCCAAGCGCGGCGCGTTGTGGGCCTACTACACCCCGGCTCAGTTCCGCCTGACTTCGCCGCCAGAAAATGTCGCGACCTATCTTTGGGGCAGCCGCACCGTCAAACATCATTTCTGCGCCGGTTGCGGCTGCGGCACCTATTCGGAATCACCTGACTGGTCGACCGGCAAGCCGGACTTCGACAACCCCAAGGTCGGCGTCAATTCGCGCCTGTTCGACGATTTCGATCTGGACGCTGTAACGGTGACGGTGATCGACGGCAAAAATCTCTGGTGAAAGCGGCAGCAGCCGGTTGTGCTAGGCGGCGTAGAGCTCAACCGGTGCGTCGAACCCCTTGAGCTGGAAGGCCTTCGAAGAACAGTCCTTCAAATCCGGTTGGGCGCGGTCAAACACGGCCTTCGTCACCAGGATCTGGTCGGCTTCGGCGACCGACTGGGCCCGGGAGGCGGTGTTGACGACGGTGCCGATCGCCGTCAGGTCGCGATGCGAGCGACCGAATTCGCCAAAACTGAGTTCGCCCGTGTGGATGCCGATGCCGATTCCGAGATCGCTGGAGGAGAGACCGTGCGCCTGGACAAGGCTCTCGCGCCGATCGCGCCAGTTGGCCTGGATTTCGCGCGCGGCAAGCACGGCGTTCCTGGCATGCTGCTCGCGCTTCAAGGGAAAGTTGAAGACCGCCATCACGGCGTCGCCGATGGTTTTGTTGAGGAGTCCCTCGTGCTGCCAGATCGCGTTGGCGCATTCATCGTAGAATGCGTCGAGCAGCCCGGAAACCGCGTCGGCCGATTGCGACTGCGACAGGCTGGTGTAGCCGCGCAGGTCGGCAAACATGATGGTCGCGTCGATGGTGATCTTGCGGGCCCGCATCACCTTCGTGAACATAAGCTCGCAGATGGTGCAGGTATTGGGATTCATCCGGCTCGGACGAATGCCGAACGCACGAAAAGGCGCCGAGGCCACGCCGCGAAGCGGCACCGGCACATGCATCTGCTCCCAGCATCCCTTGCAGATGAGCGATTGTTGCAGCGCTGCCATTTTCAACCTCGATCCACGAGCGCGGCAGAGTATGGCGATCCTATAACCGGCGGCAGGTGCGAGCAAGACAGCATCGCCGCAGCGCACACCTGCCGGCTGGCGGCGAAAGGCAAAGCTGCTAGGATCGCGTCAAAACAAGCAGAACGGAGGATCGCTATGGACGCCGTGATGAAGGGCGCGCAGACCGCAGATACGCATTCCCATCTGGTCCGCCCCGACAGCATGGAATGGCAGAAGACCCGTTTCCCCGGTTGCGAGGCCAAGACGCTGCTGTTCGATCGCAAGACCGGCCTGATGACGGCGCTGATGCGGTTCGCGCCGGGTGCGGTGCTGCCCGACCACGAGCACGTCAACATCGAGCAGACCTACGTGCTCGAGGGTTCGCTCGTCGACAAGGAGGGGCCGGCGCAGGGCATCGAATGCAAGGCCGGCGAATTCATCTGGCGCGAGGAGGGCAGCCGTCACGTCGCCTGGTGCCCGCAAGGCGGGTTGATGCTCGCGATCTTCCAGGTGCCGAACAAATTCTTCGAAGCCGACGGCCGCGTCATCGATGCCGCGGGCGAAGACTGGGATGCCGCGTGGGGTCACACGCGCAAGGGCTGATCCGCCGGGCGTGGATCATTGTCTCGGAATCGCCGCGGTATCGATAACCCGCTTCCAGCGGGATATCTCTGATGCGACCATGCTGCGCATATCCTCCGGCGACCCGCTGCGCATCTCGTTGCCCATCGCCTGGAGCTTGTCCTTGATGTCAGGCATCTCGAGCACGGCGCGTAATTCGCGATTGAGTTTCTCGACGACGGGTTGAGGCACGTTCTTGGCTGTAGCGATACCGAGCCAGGACTGAACCGCGTAACCGGGGACCGTTGCGGCGATCGGCGGCACGGCGGGAATGGAAAACCATGGCTTTTCGTTGGTCACGCCGAGGCCTCGTATCGTTCCGGCGGCAAGCTGCGGGGCCGTGATCGTCAGCGTGTCGATCAGGATGTCGATCTGACCGCCGAGAAGATCGTTGATGGGACCGCCGCCGCCCTTGTAGGGCACGTGGATCATCTTGATGCCGGCCATCGACGACAGCAATTCGCCGACCAGATGTTGCGTCGACCCGACGCCGACCGAACTGTAGGTCAGCGTGTCCGGTTTCGCCTTCGCCTCCGTAATCAGATCCGCAAGCGTCTGAAACCGGTGGCTTGATTTGACGGCGACGACGAAGGGAAAGAACACCACCGTCGAGATCATCTGGAAATCCTCGACCGGCTCGAACGGCAGCGTCTTGTACATCGCCGCCGAGACCGCGTGGCCGCCCGTCAGCATGATGAGCGTATAGCCGTCCGGTGCGGCTTTGGCGGTGCGGTCGGATGCAATGTTGCCGCCGGCGCCCGGGCGGGCTTCAACGATGACGGGTTTGCCGAGCCGCCGGGACAGGCCGTCGGCGACAATACGGGCGATCGCATCCGCGTTGCCGCCGGCGCCGAAGCCATGGGTCAGCGTGATCGGCCGGGACGGGTAATCGTCATCGGCGGCTGCGCTAAAGTTAACGAGCACACAGAAGAGTGCAGTTATTGCTGCGATCGCTCTCGGAATTCCCACGCGCGTTCCCCCGTCTCTTTTTTTGATTCTTTTCGAAGCTTGCGGAAAGCATAACAAGTCCGGCCTGCTTGTGCGAACAAACGGCCCGTCGCGCCTTGCGCGGATGCCGCAGCTCTATCCGAGCACGATCCACGCCGGCGCATGGTCGCTGGCGCCTTCCTCGCCGCGCATCTTGCGGTCGACGCCTGCCTTGATCAGTCGCGGTGCAATGGCGGGGCTGAGCAGGAGGTGATCGAGCCGCAATCCGGCGTCGCGCGGCCAGCGGTTGCGCTTGTAGTCCCAGAACGTGAACATCGGCTTGGACGGGTGCAGCGTCCGGATCGCGTCCGTCCAGCCCTGGTCCACCAGCGCCTTGAACGCCGCGCGGCTCTTGGGCTGGATCAGCGCGTCCTTGTCCCAGGACTTCGTCGGATAGATATCTGATGCGGTCGGCGCCACGTTGTAGTCGCCGGCCAGCACCGCGGGGATATCCTGCTTGAGCAGTTTTGCGGCATGCGACCGCAGCCGCTTGAACCAGTCGAGCTTGTAGTCGAATTTCGGCCCCGGCTGCGGATTGCCGTTCGGCAGGTAGATGCTGGTGACAAGGATGCCGTTGACTGCGGCCTCGATGTAGCGCGCCTCGTCATCATTGCGATCGCCGGGCAGGGCGGTGCGCGTCAGTACAGGCTCAGCATTCCGCGCCAGAATGGCAACGCCGTTCCAGGTCTTCTGTCCACGCCACACCGCGCCATAGCCGGCCTTCTCGATCGCTTGAATAGGGAACTCGGCATCGGTCGATTTCAGTTCCTGCAAGGCGACGACGTCGGGTTTTGCTGCGCGCAGCCAGCGCAACAGGTTCGGCAAGCGGCGGTTGACATTATTGATGTTGAAGGTCGCGATCTTCATGTAGAGCTAGCTGGCATCACCGTGCTTCGCCTGACGCTTCGCTGATATTTGGAGATTCCATGTCGAAACTACGCTTCGCCATTCTCGCGCTCGCCATCGGATGCTCCGGGTCCGCAGTTGCTCAAACAGGCGACGGGCGTGGTGCGTGCAAGGCGGACTATGACAAATATTGCGCCGGTACGCAGCCCGGCGGCGGCCGTGTCGTTGCATGCCTGAACAAGCAGCTTCCCCAACTCAGCGACGCCTGCAAGAAAGTGCTGGCTAGCCGGAGGAAACAGTAGGACAGGGCACCACGCCGCGAAGCAACACGAAGCAACACAGAGAACAATAACTACGCGGAAGCGGCCGGCGGCTCCGCGGGAGGCGGAGCAGGGGACTCTGCAGTGGCATTGCCGCCCTTGTAGATCCGCGCGTAGCGCTTGCCGAGGCTGGTCAGCACTTCGTAACCGATGGTGCCGAAATGGTGGGCGAGTTCGTCGACCGTGATGCCTTCGCCGATCAGTGTCACCATATGGCCGCGTCGCACCGCGTTCTTGTCGAGATCGGTGATGTCGACCGCCGTCAGGTCCATCGAAATCCGCCCCGCGATCGGGCAGCGCCTGCCGGCGACCACCACCTCGGCGCCGCGGGTGCCATCATTGGAGCTGGCCGCGCGGAAGTAACCGTCGGCATAGCCCGCGGCGACGATCGCTATCCGGGTCGGACGCCGCGCCGTCCAGGTGCCGCCATAGCCGACGGTATCGCCGCGCTCGATGTTGCGGATCTGCACGATGCGGGCCTTCAACTCGACGACCGGCTGCATCGGGTTGTCGGCCTCGGGCGTCGGATTGATGCCATAGAGCGCACAGCCCGGCCGCACGATGTCGAACTGGAACTGGGCGCCGAGAAAGATGCCGGACGAATTCGCCAGCGACGCCGGGACGCCCGAGAACAGGCTCGCGATCTCGCGGAAGGCCGTGAGCTGCCTGGCATTGGCGGGATTGTTGAGCAGTTCCGCCGAGGCGAGGTGGCTCATCACGAGCGTGATGCCGTGATCCCCGGCATTGATGCGCGGGATGATGCCCTGCGCCTCGGTCACGGTCATGCCGAGCCGGTTCATGCCGGTATCGATATGGATGGCGGCGCCGCCCGACCAGCCGGAGCGGCGGCAGAACACGTCCCATTCGGCGAGCTCGTTGAGGTCGCCGATCACAGGTTTGCAGTCGATCCTGGCGTAAGCATCGCCGGTGTTCTGGAAGAAGCCGCCGAGCACGTAGATCGCAGCCGTGGTCGGCACCGCGGCGCGGACCGCGCGGGCCTCATCGAGCGTGGCGACGAAAAACGTCTTGCAGCCGGCGTTGGAGAGGGCGCGCGCGACCTGCTCGGCGCCGCAGCCATAGCCGTCCGCCTTGACGACACCGGCGCATTCGGCCGGTACCGCGGTCTTCTCGAGCTTGCGCCAATTGGCGACGATGGCGTCGAGGTCGACCGTCAGCACGCCGGTTGCGGTGGCAAGCACGGCAGCCTGGTTCGCCTCGGGCGAGAGCAGGGTGCCCTGCGGAATGGATTTGGGATCAGGAGCGACGTTCATGCCACGATTTTACGCGGCGGAACGCTGCGGTTCAACTGCGGCGCTCAGTGCTCATAGCTGCGGTCGGGCAGATTGCCGTCATGCGCAAGGTCACTGAACCGGGTGAACTGGCCTTCGAATTGCACGTCCACCGTTCCGGTCGGGCCGTGACGCTGCTTGGCGATGATGATTTCGGCCTTGCCGTGCACCAGGGACATGTCGAGCTGCCACTTCTCGTATTCGGGGGTACCGATGCGCGGCTCCTTGTTCTGGAGGTAATATTCCTCGCGATACACAAAGATCACGACGTCGGCGTCCTGTTCGATCGAACCGGATTCACGCAGGTCGGACAGTTGCGGGCGCTTGTCGTCACGGTTTTCGACCTGACGCGAAAGCTGCGACAGTGCGATGATGGGAACGTTGAGCTCCTTGGCGAGTGCCTTCAGGCCGGTGGTGATTTCCGTCACTTCCTGCACGCGATTGTCGGACTTCTTGCCCGAGCCCTGCAGCAGCTGGATGTAGTCGATCACGATCAGGTCGAGGCCCTTCTGCCGCTTCAGCCGCCGCGCCCGTGCGGTAAGCGCAGAGATCGAAAGGCCGCCGGTTTCGTCGACATAGAGCGGCAGCGACTGCAATTCGATCGAGTAATCGCGGATCTTCTCGAAGTCGGCCTCGCTGATGCCGCCGCGGCGGATCATGCTGGAGGAAATGCTGGTCTGTTCGGCCAGAATACGGGTGGCGAGCTGCTCGCCGGACATTTCGCAGGAGAAGAAGCCGACGATACCGCCATTGACGGTCTTCATCGTGCCGTCGGCCTGCACCTCGGCGCGATGCGCGCTGGCGATGTTGTAGGCGATATTGGTGGCGAGCGACGTCTTGCCCATGCCGGGGCGGCCGGCGAGGATGATCAAGTCGGACGCCTGCAGGCCGCCCATCTTGGTGTCGAGGTCGCGCAGGCCGGTGGCAACGCCCGACAGGCTTCCGTCGCGCTGGAAGGCCTTGGCCGCCATGTCGACGGCGGTGGTCAGCGCCTGCGCAAAGCGCTGGAAGCCGCCGTCATAGCGGCCGGACTCGGCGAGTTCGTAAAGCTGGCGCTCGGCGTCCTCGATCTGCGCGCGCGGGGCAAAATCCACCGGCGCGTCGAAGGCTACATTGACCATGTCCTCGCCGATCCGGATCAGGTCGCGGCGCAGCGACATGTCGTAAACCGTTCGGCCGTAATCCTGCGCGTTGATGATCGTGGTGGCTTCCGCCGCCAGCCGCGCGAGGTATTGGCCAACCGTCATGCCGCCGATATCGGTGTCGGCCGGAAGGAAGGTTTTCAACGTCACGGGCGTTGCGACCTTGCCCATCCGGATCAGGCTGCCGGCGGTCTCGAAAATGGTCTGGTGGATCGGCTCGAAGAAGTGCTTCGGCTCGAGAAAGTCGGAAACCCGGTAGAACGCGTCGTTGTTGACCAGGATCGCGCCCAGGAGGCTCTGCTCCGCCTCGATGTTGTGCGGCGCGCTCCGGAAGGCGGGAGTTCCCGCGTCGGGAGCAAGCTTGAGAACGTTCGAATCAGTCAGAGCCATGGCGTCAGGTTATGCAGTTGGTTTCTGGCGTTGCCAGCATTTCCGTAAGGGGGGCGGCGATAAAGCGCCTGTCCCGGGCAAAGCGGAAGCAAAAGCTCGACGCTATGCACCGTTCTTCAAAAATGTGGATGAATCCGACGCGTGGTCGGCGCGAAGCTTGACGGGCTTTCGGCCAAAACCGGGCGGTGCGGCCGCGCTTCCGCGAAAATGCCAGGTAAAATCTTAGGAGAGCCTGAACCTTACCGTCACTTGGACAGACCTATTCCAACGCGGCGGCCGCTTTCGGGCCGCGACCTTAAGCGTTGATCAAACCAGCATCAGGTAGAGGAACGCGAACAGGGCGGCGACCACGCCGATTGCGATCAAGGCGTAGTCGATCCGGATGTCGGACTCGAACGGAGCTGGGTAAGTCGGCTGGCTCATGGCGCGAGATGTACGACGGACCGCCAAGCGACTCTGTGAAGTAGATCACATCGGATGTGATTTTCTTCGCGGCAGAATGGATTGGTTACGAAAATCGGGAACGGGCTGGCGGTGTTCGAGTTGCCAGTTGTATCGAACCAAAGGGACAGGCGATGGGTCAGCAACTCCAGGGATGGCGATCGGCAAGCAGCCAGCGTTTGTGGCTGTCGATGCTGATTGACACCATGGAAGAGATTTCGCGCCCGGAACGCCGTGCCGAGCCCTGCGATGCTGAGTTGCTGGCTGCGCTACGAGCCCAACTCGCCCGTCCGGCCCTTCCTTCCACGCCCTTCGTTTCGGCTTACAGCCTGCGGAACTGACGCCGCCCGATTTGCGGCGGCCTATTCGCCCGCCAGCCGCAACCGCGGCTTCTTTCCGAGTTCCATGCGCCGCAGCCGCGCTTCTTCCCGGTGAATGTAGCCGCGGGTGATCGGCACGACCCCTTGGCGCTTGGTGAGCTGGATCTGGAAATTCATCAGATTCTGCTTCCGGAACGACATTTCCGAGGCTGCCAGATAAAATTCCCACATCCGGGCAAACCGTTCGTCGTACAGGCGTATTGCCTCTTCACGCCGCGCCACGAAGCGGTCGCGCCAGGCCTTCAGCGTTTCGGCGTAGTGGAGCCGCAGGATTTCGATGTCGCAGACCAGAAGGCCCGCCTTCTCGATTGCGGGGATGACTTCGGAAAGGGCGGGGATATAGCCGCCGGGGAAGATGTATTTCGTAATCCACGGGCTCGACACATCGGGCCCTGTCGAGCGGCCGATCGAATGCAGCACCATGATGCCGTCGTCGCTGAGAAGTTCGGCGCAGCGCCGGAAAAAGATTTCATAGAAGTCGATGCCGACATGCTCGAACATGCCGACCGACACGATCCGATCGAACGGACCAGCAATGTCGCGGTAATCGCTCAGCACGAATCTCGCCGACCCCGTCAGGTTCCTCTCGGCGGCGCCCGCATTCGAGGCCTGCAACTGCTCCGACGACAGCGTGATGCCCGTGACGTCGGCGCCGGTCATTTCGGCGAGATAGAGGCCAAGGCCGCCCCAGCCCGAGCCGATATCGAGCACGCGGTTGCCGCGCCCGATCAGGAGTTTTGCGGCAAGGTGGCGCTTCTTGGCGAGCTGGGCGTCGTCGAGCGTGGTATCCGGCGTTTCGAAATAGGCGCAGCTATATTGTCTGTCGGCGTCGAGGAAGAGGGAATAGAGCCGTCCGTCGAGATCGTAGTGATGGGCGACGTTGTTTTTCGCCCGGCCGCGCCAATTGAATTGTCTGATGTGCCTGCCGAAATATCGCATCCACCACTGCAGCTTGGCCCAGCGCGGCACCATTTCGGGCTGGCCGAGGAGGATTTCCAGCGCATCCGCGATCGAGCCGTTCTCGACCACGAACGTGCCATCCATATAGGCTTCGCCCAGCGCCAGTTCGGGATTGAGCAGGATCCGGCGTTGTGTTCGCTCGCTCAGGAACCGCGCCGATACCGGGCGGCCAGTTCCATCACCGCAGGCGAATCTGGCGCCGCTTGCCGCGGTAAACGTCATCGTGCCGCGGCGAATGAACTGGCCTAGAAAATAACGCAACAACCGATCCATCGAGGCACCAATGGAGCGAACGCCCGTTACACCGACGCATCCGGGGAACATTAGTTCCAAGGATGGATCACGATTCTGATAAGTACGATAATGCCATGGCGCTAGTGTGTTGGAGTCAAAGCGGATATTCCCAAATGCCACACTCACGAAGAAGCGCAACGAGTGCGCTTCCATTCGCGTCATAATCGTCTAAAAGGTGACCCCGCCGCTGGCGACGTCGTGCGTCGCAGGGGTGATTCTACCTCTGGAGAAGCAGGGAATGTTGAGCCGAGCGCTCAGTTCAGCGACGGTGATGCTCCTGATCGGCTGCGTCACGGCAGGCGTGGTGCGGGCGGAAAATCTCGACGCCGGCAAGAGCCCCTCCCAGATCTTCTCGAGCACCTGCAGTGCCTGCCACAAGAGCCCGCGTGGCCTGTTGAAGAGCGTGTCGGCTTCGTCGTTGCCGGGCTTCCTGCGCCAGCATTACACGACCGGCACCGACATGGCCTCGGTGCTGTCCTCCTACCTGATATCCAACGGCGCTGCCGACCCCCGTTACCAGGGCAAGGATCAGGCGAAGAAGGACGCCAGGCAGAAGGATGCCAAGCAGGACGGCAGGACTGATCAGCCTGACCGATTCAGCTTCGGCCGCCGGCAGCCGCCGGCCCAGGAGGCCTCTCGGCCGGACGCCGCCGGAACCGCGCCGCAAGGCGAGGGCGAGCGTCCGGGCCGCAACGCGAAGCGGCGGCCACAAGCGCCGTCCGAGGCGGCCAAACCTGCCGATGGTGAGGCCCCGGTACGGGCGGCGACCGACAGCAAATCGGGCGGCAGGCAGAA
>NZ_LLYB01000055.1:89541-186434 GCF_001440475.1 Bradyrhizobium lablabi
GAGCGTCGGCAGCGAGCCGAATCCGCTGCGGCCCGATCCGGTGCCTCCGATCACACCTGCTCCGCCAGCATCCGCAGCCACCGCGCCCGATCCGGCCACGAGCTCCTCGGCCGCCACGCCAGTGCCCGCGGCCCCGCCGCCGGAGACCGCTACGGCCCCGGTCGCGCCCGCCAGCCCGCCGATGCCGCCCATCTCCCGCTAAAAATTCCAGATGCCGAATGCCGGTCGACAACGCCGCTTGACCATCTAGAGTATCACTCTAGAGTAATGATCTAGTGACGACGGCGATGGCGAATGAGCACGGCACGCGAGGATCTGCTGGAAGCGGGATTGGCGGTGTTCGACCGCGACGGTTTTGAGGGCGCCACTGTGGCTGCCATCAGAACGCGCGCCCGGGCGTCCAATGGCAGCTTTTTCCACTTCTTCGGCTCGAAGAAGGAACTGGCGGGCACACTCTTTCTGGAAATTCTCGCGCGCTACCATGCAGCCGTCATCGCCGCAGTCGATGCGCGCTGCACCGCGCGGGAAGGCGTGGCGCGCCTGATCCGCGCCCATCTCGAATGGGTCGTCGGCTCCAGGCGCGAAGCGCGCTATCTGTTCGAGATTTCCCGCAGCGAGTGGATCGAGGAGATTCGCGGCGCGCAGCGCGCACAGAATTCGCGTCTGGTGGAAGCCGTCGAGCGATGGCGTGCGCCGCTGGTCGAGCGCGGCGAATTGTTGCCGATGACGTCGTCGGTGTTCTTCAGCCAGATCATCGGACCGGCGCAGATATTCTGTCGCGCGTGGCTGTCGGGCCGCGACCGCGCCGATCCAGGAGAGCAAGCCGAAATGCTGATCGCCTGCGCCATCCGCGCGGTGGTCGCGCCCGATAGGGGCCAGCAACCGGGAGAAGCCAGATGAATGCGAACAACGATCCCGACTTCGCCCCGATCGCAACCCGGATCCGCGACAATGTCGGCCGCCAGGGCTTTATGACCCACATCGGTGCTGAACTGTCCGAACTGACGCGCGGCACGTGCACGCTCGAGGTCGACCGTCGGCCGGAGCTGCTGCAGCAGAACGGCCTGTTCCACGGCGGCGTGACCGCCTTTCTCGTCGACAACGCCACCACGATTGCGGCTGCGGCATCGCGCGGCCAATCGGCGCTGACGGCCGAATACAAGCTGAACCTGCTGTCGCCGGCGACAGGCGAGCGCCTGATCTGCCGGGCGCGCGTGATCAAGCCCGGACGTCAGGTTGCCGTGGTCGCGGCCGACGTGTTCTGTGTCACCGATGGTGTCGAGAAGCACACCGCGACTGCCTTGGCCTCGATCGCGATGCTCGACGAGAAGGCGGCCGCCAGAATCCCAAGCCCGGCCTGAGGGGCCGGGCTTGAAGTCGCGATAGAGCGCCGAAACGAAGCGCGTTACTTCTCGGTAGCCGGCGCCGGTGCGGCGTCGTCGTGCTGGGCTTCCGGATCGAAGAACTCGCCGGCGGCGGCGAGCGCCTCGGCGGCGGCGTCCTGGTCTTCCTGACGAGTCGAGATGTCCTCGCCGCGGTTGATGCGCTCGGCTTCATCGGCGCTGCGCGCCACGGTGACGCTGACGTTGACTTCGACTTCCGGGTGCACGGCGATGGCGATCTCGTGCTTGCCGATGATCTTGATCGGCGCATCCAGCAGGACCTGGCTGCGGCTGATGGTGACGCCATCGGCCTCGAAGGAGGTGATGATGTCGCGCACGCTCACCGAACCGAACAACTGGCCGGTTTCAGAGGCCTGACGCAGCACGACCACGTTGCGACCGTCGATCTTCTCCGCGACCTTGGTCGCTTCGCCCTTGGCCTTGAGGTTGTTGGCCTCGAGCTCGGCCTTCATGCCGTCGAACTTGGCGCGGTTGTCGGCGGTGGCGCGCAGCGCCTTGCCGCGCTTGAGCAGAAAGTTGCGGGCATAGCCGTCGCGTACTTTGACGACTTCGCCCATCTGACCGAGCTTGGCAACGCGTTCCAGCAAGATGACTTCCATTTTCGTTCTCCTTTGATGTTCGTATTTCGATTACGTGGATATTGCAGTTTCAGGATGCGGGCAGGGGTGGAGGTTTGCCGCGCAGATAGCGTTGGCGAAGTCCGAAGACGGCGTCGGCAAGTCCGAGCGCGATCATTGCGAGAACGGGCCAGCCGAACACGATAACGATCGCGTAGGCACAGCAGAGCCAGAAGACGCGGCTTTTGAGCGCCAGCGTCAGCGTGTGCAGCACGGCGAAGCCGGTGAGGCCGTAGGCCATCATCAGCGCGGTGGCCGCGATCTGCGCGAACATCGCGGCGAGCCCGCCGATAAAACAAAAGGCCAGCGCGACTGACAGCGCCACCAGCGTCATCGGCGGCAATTCCGCGCTCTTCAGGTCGGGCCACGGCCGCTGCAGCCGGCCCGAGGTCGCCGTGACTTTTCCGGCAAGCCAGAGATTGAGCGTCAGCGTCATCATGGCGACCACCGTTGCGGCCGCGGGAGCAATGATGGCCAGAGCGGTCACCCAGCGCTCGATATCCGCCGACGGCGTGGACCCCCGCGGCGCCAGAATTCGCATGAGACCCCCGCGCAGCACGCCGTTGATGGTCTCCGCGTCGCCACCAAGCGTCAACATGGCCGCGATCGTGGTCAACGCGGCAAAGCCGGCGATCCAGAGCAGGATACGGCCGACCGGATACCATTCGAGCTGAACCGCAGCGGATGCCGAACCGTCTTCGGCGGCGGCGGCAGGCAGCGGCCGTCCAAGCAAAGCGAGATGGCCGAGCCACCAGGCCGGCACGGCCACGGTGATCGCAAAGGCGATGCAATAGGCCAGGCCGAAAATCGCACCGAGGCCTGCGGCCGCGGCGATGCCGCCGATCGTCGCCGCCAGCGGACCCCATCCGAGCGCCACCACCATCAGCGGCAGCGGCGCCAGATAGAACAACAGCAACGAGATCAGCGCGCCCGAGACGATCGAGGCGAACATCAGCGCCGACGCGCAGCCGGCCGCAAGACCAATGAGGACAATGGCGATCATCAGCTGTCCCGCTCCTTTCGAGCGGTTAGAGGTCGTCTCGACCCCAACCATCGGCGACCGGACGACCCGGAAGCCTTATGAATGATAAGGACCGGCGGCGCGGGCGCCGCCGGTCGAAGATGTTAGCGAATGACGTAGGGCAAGAGGCCGAGGAAACGCGAGCGCTTGATGGCGCGCGCGAGTTCGCGCTGCTTCTTGGCGGAGACGGCGGTGATGCGGCTCGGCACGATCTTGCCGCGCTCGGAGACGTAACGCATCAACAGCTTGGAATCCTTGTAGTCGATCTTCGGCGCGTTCGGACCCGTGAACGGGCAGGTCTTGCGGCGACGGAAAAACGGACGGCGTGCACCAGCTTCAGCCATGATTCTTACTCCTCTACCGCTGCTGCGTCGTCTTCGCGCGGACGGCGCGGGCCACGGTCGCCGCGGAAGCCACCGCCTTCACGATCGCCACGGAAGCCACCGCCTTCGCGGTCGCCGCGGAAGCCGCCGCCGCGATCGTCGCGCTCGCGGTCACGATCGGCCTTGCGCATCATCGCCGAGGGACCTTCCTCGTGCTCTTCGACACGGACGGTGAGATAGCGGATGACGTCTTCGGAGATCCGCTCCTGGCGCTCGATCTCGGTGACCGCAGCGGAGGGCGCATCGATGTTCATCAGCACGAAGTGTGCCTTGCGGTTCTTGTTCATGCGGTAGGTGAGGGAGCGCACGCCCCAGTTCTCGGTCTTGGTGACCTTGCCGCCGAGCCCTTCGACGATGCCCGTCATCTGGGTGGTCAGCTCTTCGACCTGCTGGGTGCTCGCATCCTGACGCGCGAGAAAAACATGCTCGTAAAGAGGCATGGGTGTCCTTTCCTAGTGTTGGCGCGGTTCCCGGCGGCAAGCCCTTCGAGGCCTTCGGAAAGGACTCGGAAGATAAGCTCAGAAGGCGAAAGCACGGGACGACGGGCCGACTGGCCCTGCCACATCAATCCGAACGATGAATCGCTGAGACCGTCCGTTCAGCTCCCGGCCGGGATCCACGGATGCGCGGTTTATAAGGATTTCCGCCGCGCTGGCAAGGCTTCTTGCGTTGAAAGAGGACCTTGAGAAAGGCCTCGCCCTGTATCCTGGCCGGGTTCCCGGCCGGTCGGTTGACATCTTTGTTTGTATAGCATACAAGTAACGGATTGGAGGTAAAATGGCCCCCAAATCCGTCTCTACGCCCGCCGAACTACCGGCCGATGATCCCCGGCACGCCGCCCGCGCGACCCGGAGTGCCGGCCGCCAGATGCGTTCGCGCCTCCTCGATGCCGCCAGCCGGCTGTTCAGGGAACGGGGTCTAGCCGGCACCTCGATCTCGGACATCGCGGCAGCAGCCGACGCCTTTCCGAGCCAGATCACCTATTACTTCCGCACCAAGGAGGCGCTGTTCGTCGAGGCCGCCTGCCGCGAGATGCTCTATGTGGCGCGCGCGGCCGAAGAGGCGGCGCTGCAGGCTCACACGCCGCGGGATTACACGCGCGTGCTGGTCGAGACGGTCACGGCAACGGACTCGGTGGCTTTCTTTACCGAAGCGCTGACGCTCACCCGCCGTCGCCAGGATCTTGCGCCGCTGGTCGAGCGCACCATCGAGCGGCTGCACGGCGAAGGCATGCGGGCCTATGCCAGCCAGATCGAGCGGCATGGCTGGAAGAGCCTGCGCGACCCCGACGCCAGTTCGCGGCGGTTCTGGGCGCTCGCGGTCGGCGTCATGGTCGAGGGCTATGCCATGGGCCGTTCGGCCGAAGATCTCTGCGAAGAGATGCTGCGCGTATTGGGCGACCAGGCGGCGACACGGCCGGCCGGCGACGCGGCGCGACTGCATCTCGTCAGCGGCCGCGAAGTTTCCGATTCAGAATCACCCGACGGGGAGAAATCGCCATGACCGCGCTCCGCATGCGTGCCCGCGACTTTCTGAGCGAAGATCAATTGATCGCCGTCCGCGAGCGCGTGACGTGGAAAGGCGTTGCTTTGATCGCCCATGCATGGGCGCTGATTTTGGGCTCGATCACGCTGGTTGCGTGGTGGCCCAACCCGCTGACCTTCCTGCTGGCGGTCGGCATCATCGGATCGCGCCAGCTCGGACTCGCGATCCTGATGCATGACGGCGCGCATGGATGCCTGTCGGCGGACGAGAAGGTCAATCTGATGCTCAGCCAGTGGTTCTGCGCCTATCCGGTCTTTGCCGAGACCCGCGCCTATCGCCGCTATCACCTGCAGCATCATGCGCGCACGCAGCAGGAAGACGATCCCGATCTGATTTTGTCGGCGCCGTTTCCGATCACGTCGATGAGCTATCGGCGCAAGTTCTTCCGCGATATCACCGGCCAGACCGGCTATCAGCAGCGCAAGGCGCAGTTCTTGAACGCACTGGGACCGAAGGAATGGCCGCTGGCGCAACGCGCGGCGCATTTCTGGGAAAAGCTAGGTCCGCAATGCGCGGTCAATGCCGTGATGTTTGCGGGCCTTGCCGCCGCCGGCGTGTGGTGGGCCTATCCGCTGTTGTGGCTATTGCCGCTGCTCACCTGGCAGATGGTGATCACGCGCATCCGCAACATTGCCGAGCATGCCGTCGTTCCCGACTCGAACGATCCCTTGCGCAATACCCGCACCACGCACGCCAACTTCCTCGAGCGGCTGTTCGTCGCGCCGTACTACGTCAACTACCACCTCGAGCATCATCTGCTGTTCTACGTGCCCTGCTACAACCTGCCGCGCGTCCACCGCATTCTCAGTGACAGCCGGTATGCGAAACGGATGGAAGTGCAGCCGAGCTACGCCGCCGTGCTGCGGCTCGCGACCGCCAGGCCCAGCCATGAGGACAGTCCCGGCAAACTGGCAAGCATCGCGCGCCGGGCGCGGGCCGGGGCGGCGGAGGTTGGGGGCGACCAGGCCACTGGCGGGTTCTAGATAGCACCTTGCTTATCCATGGATGTTGGCCTTGAGTGCCATCGGCCGTGGAGGGACCTGCGCCAATGATCGATCTGACGACCTTGCTCGCCTATGTGGCGGTTGTGCTCGGCTTTGTTTTCATTCCGGGGCCTGCCACGCTCCTCACGGTTGCACGGGCAACGAGTTCGGGCACAAGGGCAGGAATCGCTACCGGCTTCGGGATCGCGGCCGGCGACATCATTCATACCTTCACGGCGATCGTCGGTATCTCGGCGATCATCGCCACGTCGGCAGTGCTGTTCAGCATCATCAAGTATATTGGCGCCGCGTATCTCGTTTACCTCGGCATTCGTGCAATTCTTGAGAGAGCGCCGGCAAATCCGACGGCAGGCGCATTGCCGATTTCGGCCGGCAAGGCGTTCAGGCAGGCTATTTTGGCCGAAGTTCTGAACCCAAAAACCGCGCTTTTCTTTCTTGCGTTCCTCCCCCAGTTCGTGGTGCCCAAAAACGGATCGGTCGCGCTCCAGCTGACGATCCTGGGGATCCTTTTCGTCCTGTTGGGGCTTGTCAGCACCGTCGTCTTTGCCGTGTGTGCGGGACGGCTGGGCAACTTTCTCCGTCGAAACCCAACCGTGCTGAAATGGCAGGGCAAGGTCGTCGGCGGTATCTATTGCGCTTTGGGTGCCCGGTTGGCGCTGCAGGAACGCTGAGCCAGCCGGCTCAATTCGCGGCCTGCCAGAGAACGCGTCATCCCGCAGCGCGGCTTGACATCCCGGCCTCGGTCAGTGTCTTACGGCCCCAATCTTATGAGGGAGCGCCGATGACGGCTGCATTTACATTTCCGGGGCAGGGTTCCCAGGCGGTCGGCATGGGCAAGGCCCTCGCTGACGCCTTTCCGGCCGCGCGGGCCGTGTTCGACGAGGTCGATTCGGCGCTCGGCGAGAAGCTGACAGCGATCATCTGGGACGGCCCGGCCGAGACCCTTCAGCTCACCGAAAATGCCCAACCGGCGCTGATGGCTGTATCGATTGCCACGCTGCGGGTGCTGGAGACCGAGGCGGGCTTTTCCGTCGGGCGGGATGCGGCGTTTGTCGCCGGCCATTCGCTCGGCGAATATTCCGCGCTGGCCGCGGCCGGCAGCCTCAGCGTCAGCGACACCGCGCGCCTGCTACGCACCCGTGGCCTTGCGATGCAAAAGGCCGTGCCGGTCGGCGCCGGCGCGATGGCGGCGCTGCTCGGGCTCGATTATGAGGCCGCGATGGCCGTTGCCACCGAAGCCGCGCAAGGGCAGGTCTGCCAGGCAGCCAATGACAATGGCGGCGGGCAGGTGGTGGTGTCCGGCGACAAGGCGGCCGTCGACCGCGCGGTGGAGATCGCCAAAACCAAGGGCGCCAAGCGCGCGATGTTGCTGCCGGTATCGGCGCCCTTCCATTGCAAGTTGATGCAACCCGCCGCCGACGCGATGGCGCAGGCGCTGGCCGGTGTGACGATCAAGGCGCCGGCCTCGCCGCTGGTGTCGAACGTGCTGGCTTCGCCGATCACCGATCCCGACGAGATTCGCCGCCGCCTGATCGAGCAGGTCACCGGCACCGTGCGCTGGCGCGAGTCGGTGGCGTACATGGCAGCGCATGGCGTCACGCGGTTCTTCGAAATCGGCGCCGGCAAGGTGCTGAGCGGGCTGGTGAAGCGTATTGCCGACGGCGCCGTCGGCGTGTCGGTCGCGGGACCGAACGACATTGCCGCTGCCAAGGATGCATTGGCGGCCTCGGCCTAACGCTTCCGGAAGGAGAGATTGATGTTCGATTTGACAGGTAGGACAGCGCTGGTGACCGGCGCGACCGGCGGCATTGGCGGCGCGATTGCGCAAGCGTTGCACGCGCAGGGTGCGACGGTGGCGATTTCCGGCACGCGCCGCGAGGTGCTGGAGTCGTTTGCCGGCAAGCTTGGCGATCGCGTTCACGTGCTGCCCTGCAATCTCTCCGACAGCGCGCAAGTCGAAGGGCTGGTGCCGGCGGCTGAAGCCGCGATGGGGCAGGTCGATATCCTGATCGCCAATGCCGGCATCACGCGCGACAATCTTTTTGTGCAGTTGCGCGACGAGGATTGGGACGACGTCATCCAGGTCAATCTGACTGCGACCTTCCGTCTCGCCCGCGCCGCAACAAAGCTGATGATGCGCAAGCGCTTCGGCCGGATCATCGCGATCACCTCGATCGTCGGGGTGACCGGCAATCCCGGCCAGGCCAACTACACCGCGTCGAAGGCGGGAATCATCGGCCTGATCAAGACGCTCGGCGCCGAATACGCCAAGCGCAATGTGACCGCCAATTGCATCGCGCCGGGATTCATCAAGACGCCGATGACGGATGCGCTCAACGACAAGCAGCGTGAGACCATCCTGGCAAAGGTTCCTGCGGCACGGCTGGGCACGCCCGAGGACATCGCCGCGGCGGCCGTCTATCTCGCCTCGAACGAGGCGGGCTACGTCACCGGGCAGACGATTCACGTCAACGGCGGAATGGCCATGATTTGAGCGAGTTATTGCCCCGATCGATGCGGCCAAAGGCCGTTTCTCCGGGGTGGTGGAGGTTGTAGTCAGGGCTTGGGAAGTATGGTAACCGAACCCCACACGGATGGGCAAACAAGGCCATTGCAGGATTTTGAAACCCTGTATATTGGCGTGGCAACGCCTGCCGTTCGCCGGGGCTTTGTCGGCTACCAACGTGCCGAATCAAGACTATGCGATAGCGAAGGAAGTTTAACGACCACGATAGCTCGTAGCGTTTCTGAAGCGTCTTGGGGTCGGGTCCATTGGAACAAGCACGAGGTTGAACGATGAGTGAGATTGGCGAGCGGGTTAAGAAGATTGTGGTCGAACACCTCGGTGTTGAACCCGATAAGGTTGTCGACAACGCAAGTTTCATCGATGACCTCGGCGCCGACAGTCTCGACACCGTCGAGCTTGTGATGGCATTTGAAGAAGAGTTCGGTTGCGAGATTCCCGACGACGCCGCCGAGACGATTTTGACCGTTGGCGACGCGACGAAGTTTCTCGAGAAGAACGCGAAAAGCTGACGTCCCGGGCGGGTAGAGACAGAGCCGGACGGGCCGTTGTCGAACGGTCCCCCGGTTTCTTGTTTTGGGCCGCCAGTTTCGGGCTGGAGTGTTTGACATGAGGCGTGTTGTCGTCACGGGGCTGGGCATGGTTACGCCGCTCGGCTGCGGCGTTGACACAACGTGGTCGCGCATCCTCAGCGGCCAGAGCGGCGCCAAGAAAATCGACACGTTCGAGGTCGCCGATCTTGCGAGCCAGATCGCTTGCGTCATTCCGCGCGGCGACGGTTCTGACGGCACTTACAATCCCGACCAGTGGATGGAGCCGAAGGAGCAGCGCAAGGTCGACGATTTCATCGTCTTCGCGATGGCTGCGGCGCGCCAGGCGCTCGACGACGCCAACTGGCATCCTTCGACCGAAGAAGACAAATGCGCGACCGGTACGCTGATCGGCTCCGGGATCGGCGGCCTGTCCGGCATCGCCGAGACATCGCTGCTTTTGAAGGAACGCGGACCGCGCCGGGTATCGCCGTTCTTTATCCCGGGACGTTTGATCAATCTTGCGTCCGGCTATGTCTCGATCGAGCACGGCCTCAAGGGCCCCAACCATTCTGTCGTGACCGCCTGTTCGACCGGCGCGCATGCGATCGGCGATGGCGCCCGCCTCATTGCGCTCGGCGATGCCGATGTGATGGTCGCTGGCGGAACGGAATCGCCGATCTGCCGGCTGGCGATGGCGGGCTTTTGCGCCGCCCGCGCGCTCTCGACCGGTTACAACGATGCGCCGCAAAAGGCTTCGCGCCCCTACGACAAGGATCGCGATGGCTTCGTGATGGGCGAGGGCGCCGGCGTCGTCGTGCTCGAGGAATATGAGCACGCGAAAAAGCGCGGCGCGCGAATCTATTGTGAAGTGGTCGGCTACGGCCTGTCGGGCGACGCCTATCATATCACCTCGCCGTCGCCGGACGGCGACGGCGGCTTCCGCAGCATGAGCGCGGCGATCAAGCGCGCCGGCATTGCGGTATCCGATATCGACTACATCAACGCCCACGGCACTTCGACGCAGATCGGCGACGAGATCGAACTCGGCGCGGTCGAGCGGTTGCTTGGCAACGCTGCCTCGAAGGTGTCGATGTCGTCGACGAAATCGTCGACCGGACACCTGCTCGGTGCCGCCGGTGCGATCGAGGCCATTTTCAGTATTCTTGCGATTCGCGATAACATTGCTCCGCCCACTATCAATTTGGAAAATCCGTCGGTGGAAACGGCGATCGATCTGGTGCCGCAGACGGCGCGCAAGCGTGAGATTAGCGTCGCGCTGTCGAATTCCTTCGGTTTCGGGGGCACCAATGCCTCTGTGATCGTTCGGCGTGTGGCTGACTAGCAAGTGTTTCGAACTACTCCACCGTTTTGCCGTATTCGGCGATGACTTCTACATGTGGGCGTATGCTATCGTCCGGGCAGAGGATTGCTCGGCCGCGATTGAACCGACAGGATTCAGGTTGCATCGATGAGTGAGAGGCCGCCCATTTCACCACGAAGCCCGCGCGCTGCGCTGGAGCCCGAGCAGGTGCCGCCGCCGCCGAGGCGGTCAGAGCGCGCCCGCAATCCATTCGTCGTGGTCGGCAATGCCATTTTCACCATCCTGATCATTCTCATGATCGGGGCGGGCACGGTCTATTACTACGGCCGGCAGATTCTGGAAACGCCGGGCCCGCTGAAGGAAGACAAGATCGTCAACATTCCCGCGCGGGCCGGCAAGCGCGACATCGCCGATGTCCTGCTCCGCGAAGGCGTGATCAACGTCAATCCCTGGGCATTCATCGGCGGCGTGTTTGCGCTGAAGGCGAGCTCCGACCTCAAGCCCGGCGAATATTCCTTCCAGAAGAATGCCAGCCTGCGCGATGTCATCGCCACCATCGTCGAGGGCAAGGTGGTGCAGCACGCCGTCACCATTCCCGAAGGCCTGACCTCCGAACAGATCGTGACGCGCCTGCTCGACAACGACATCTTCGCCGGCTCGGTGCGGGAAATACCGCGCGAAGGCACGCTATTGCCCGAGACCTACAAGTTTCCGCGCGGTACCACGCGCGAGCAGGTGATCCAGCGCATGCAGCAGACCCAGAAACGGGTGCTTGCGGAAATCTGGGAGCGCCGCAATCCGGACGTTCTGGTCAGGTCGCCGGAGCAGCTGATCACGCTGGCTTCGATCATCGAGAAGGAAACCGGCCGGGCCGACGAGCGCAGCCGCGTGGCAGCGGTATTCACCAATCGCCTGCGGCAGAGGATCAAGTTGCAGTCGGATCCGACCATCATCTACGGCCTGGTCGGCGGCAAGGGAACGCTGGGCCGGCCGATCAAGCGCTCCGAGATTACGCAGCCGTCGCCCTACAACACCTACGTCATCGAAGGCCTGCCGCCCGGACCGATCGCCAATCCGGGCCGCGCCTCGCTCGAGGCGGCGGCCAACCCGGCGCGCACGCGCGACCTGTTCTTCGTGGCCGACGGAACGGGCGGGCACGCCTTCACCGAAACCTACGACGCGCACCAGAAAAACGTCGCCAAGCTCCGGGCGATGGAAAAGCAGATCCAGAACGACACCGTCGAGCCGTCGGAGGACGCGCCGCCGCCGACGGCGGCTGGAGCCTCGGCCGATACCAACCCGACCGCGGCCACGCCGCGGCCGGCAGGGCAGAAAAAGCCGCCGCGTCCGGCAACACCCCCGGCACCTGCGACGGCACCGTCACCGGCACCGGGCCGCCAGGGTGCCGCGCAGTCGACCACGACGCCGCCGGTGGTTCAGCGCTGACGCCCGGCCGGTTGTGCAGGTGTTCCGGCGACCGTCGGAACGCAATTCCACTTTGGCGGAAATCGGCTTAAGGTTGCGCCGTTCCTTTCGAGTCTCGAAATCCCAGGAGAATGTTACGCGATGGCGCTATCGAGCATGACCGGTTTTGCCCGAAGCCACGGCGCCAGCGGTCCCTACACGTTCGAATGGGAATTGAAGTCGGTCAACGCCAAGGGCTTTGACCTGCGGTTGCGGCTGCCGCCCGGCTGGGACGAACTGGAAGCGTTGGCCAAGAAGCGCGCCGGCGAGGTGTTGTCGCGCGGCACGGTCTACGCCAATCTCAACGTCAAGCGCGCCAACGCGGTCTCGACCGTGCGCATCAATGAAGACGTGCTCGCTTCCGTCGTGAAGGTCGCGGGCGAGCTTGCAGCACGGATCGACGCGGTGGCGCCCAGCATCGACGGGCTGCTCGGCATCAAGGGCGTCATCGAGGTCGTCGAGCCCGAAAGCGACGAGGCGGAAGACAAGGCGGCGAGGGAGGCGGCAGCCATGGCCTTCGAGCAGGCGCTCGGCAACCTCGTCGAGATGCGCCGCCGCGAAGGCGCGACGCTCGGGCAAATCCTCAATCAGCGCATGGACGAGATCGAAAGGCTGGCGAAGAAAGCCGAGGCCGCGCCCGGCCGCAAGCCGGAGGCGATCAGGGCGCGTCTTGCCGAGCAGGTGGCGGCGCTATTGGAAACCTCCGAACGCTTCGATGCTGACAGGCTCAATCAGGAAGCGATCCTGATTGCGACCAAGGCCGACATCCGCGAAGAGCTCGACCGCATCGCCTCGCATGTCGCGCAGGCCCGCGAGATGATCGGCAAGGGCGGACCGGTCGGGCGGCGGCTCGATTTCCTTGCCCAGGAATTCAACCGCGAGGTCAACACCTGCTGCTCCAAGTCGAACGATCTGGAATTGACCCAGACCGGGCTCGAGATGAAAAACGTCGTCGAGCAATTCCGCGAGCAGGTCCAGAATCTGGAGTGACCGATGACGGCTGGTGGTTTCGACGGGGTTGAACGGCGCGGGCTGATGTTCGTGCTGTCCTCGCCCTCCGGCGCGGGCAAGACGACGCTGTCGCGGATGCTGCTTGAGCGCGAGCCCGGGCTGAAGATGTCGGTCTCGGCGACGACGCGCGCGATGCGACCGGGCGAAGTCGAGGGACGCGACTATTTCTTCGTCGACAAGCCGAAATTCGAGAAAATGGTGGAGCAGGGCGAACTGCTCGAATGGGCAACCGTATTCGACAATCTCTACGGTACGCCGCGCGCACCGGTCGAAGCGGCATTGTCGGCGGGGCAGGACGTCCTGTTCGATATCGACTGGCAAGGTACCCAGCAACTGCATCAGAAGGCGAGCGTGGATGTCGTCCGCGTCTTCATCCTGCCGCCGTCCGCCGCCGATCTCGAGAAGCGGCTGCACACGCGGGCGCAGGATTCCGACGAGGTCATTCGTGGCCGCATGAGCCGCGCCACGCACGAACTCAGCCATTGGGCGGAATACGACTATATCGTCGTCAACCAGAACGTCGATGACGCCTTCGCCGAGGTGCAGTCGATCCTCAAGGCCGAGCGGCTCAAGCGTGAGCGCCGCACGGGTCTCACCGAGTTCGTTCGCAAGCTGCAGCGGCAGCTGGAAAAATAGCCGCCGCTTCCGTTTCGGTCAGGTCTGTGCGCTGCGGGCGAGGCGGGCCAGCATTTCAGTCATCTGCTGTTCGCGATCGCGATCCTGCGGTGCGGGGCGCCGCTCCTGAGGGACCCGCGCGCGCTCCTGTGGCACGTATGATCGCTCCTGGGGCGCACGCGGCCGTTCCCGGGGCACGCGCGCCGTTCGTTCCTGCGGAGCGCGGGTTTGCTGCACGTGCTGCACGGTCTCGGCGCGGCGCAGCCGGGCGCCTTCGTCATGGAACATCGGCTGCGGCGAGGGCTGGGGCGCGCGCCTGGTGCGGGCGGAATCCCACATCTTGCGCCGCTTCTTCCGCATGGCGCGGCGGGCCCGCATGCGGCCGATCCTGACCATCGCGCTGACGATGAGGCCGGCCAGCGCCAGCGCGGCGGCGATGACGAGAAACAGCATTTGCAGTGACGCGGTCGGCTTTGCCGTCGTTACCGGTTCTGCCGGAGCGGGCGTGATCTGATCCACTGCTTGCTGCTGCGCTTCGGCGGCCGGCAGCAGCTGGGTTGCGGGCGTGGCGGCGGCGGCGACCTGGAGCGCGGCCGGAGTGGGCGAAGCGCTCGCAGCGGTTGGAGAATCGTTCCAGCGCATCGACGACAGCGGCGCAGGCGCCAGCACGTTCGGCATGCTTACGCGTTGGGTATTCTCGGCGAGCACCGAGCCGGTCGTCCGTGGCTCGGCCTTGGCGGGCTCGGCGCGGGGCAGTTGGGGCTGGGGGACCCATTCGGCGCGCGCGTCGGAGATCGATTTGCGTGCAGCTGATCGCGACGGCGGCGCGGGGTCTGCTGCGGCCGACGCCGGCGCGGGGGCTGATTCGGGTGGCGCTGCGGCGCGGGCGAACTTGTCGTCGGCCTTGTCGCTCTCCTCGCGCAGATACCAGCATTGGCGCTTGGTGGTGCGATCGATGCGATAGTACCAGTGGCTGCCCGCAGGCGTCGCGCCCTTCGGCGACGTCAGGCAGCTATCCGTCGCGGCTTGCGCGACTTGCGTTGAGGCTTCCGCCTCTGGCTCGGCCGACTGCGCCCGGAGATCCGTCACGGTGACCAGGCTGGTTGCTGCCACAATGCCAGCAACGAACGCCGGGACGGACTTCACGGAACGGTACGACATCGACAACCCCGGCAACGCTTACGCAACGCGACGCTTGATGCGCCCAATCTGGTCACAGACTTGGGTCGCAATGAGCCGCAATTTCGGAGCGGTTGGGGTTTAATTGCGGCTCGCGCGCTGCCTCATTTGAGGCGAGCTAAGACCATGAAAGATCTGTGGAAAACAGGGGCGCTACTGTTTAGAAGCGGTCCAACGTCCGGAGCATCCGTCCGACCGCACGAATGAGCCGGAGCCGCTGCGGCCCGAGAAACGCCCGGTATTGGTCCACCTCAAGCCTTGAACGGATCCGCCGCTTCGCGTGGCGCCATTGGCGCTGACCGATCCGGAGCTCAATTCGCCGGAAATCCTGCCTCCGGAGATGACGAATCGCTCGGTGCTGCTGCCGCACGGCGAGCCGACGGCTACCGCAACCCATGAGCCGTCGAAATTACCGCCGCCGCCACCGCCGCTTTTTCCCGACACGCGGCGTGGCTCGTCGGATTCGGACTTGTTGGATTCAGACTTGGCCCGGCGTGCCGGTTTGGAGGGTTCGACCGCGCGCGGCGGCTCGCGCGAACCGGACAGCGACTTTTCCTCATTGCCGATGCTGCCGCCGGCGCTGCCGGACTGCGCTACCGCCGCGCCGCCGATGGCGACGAGAATTGCGAGGGAGAGGAGGCCTGTTCGAAGCGAATGGTGAGCCGGGTATTTCTTCATGAAATGTTCCAATATTTCCCGGCTGCGGGCCAAGCCGCCGCGCTATTGCTTCGACGCCGTCCATGTGCCCGTGCAGCCATCCGATTGCCGGAACGTCCCGCCGCCGCTGCGGCCGGAGAGGCGGCCTGTCGTAATCACGGTAATGCCGCTGTCGTTTGTGGTGGCGTACACCCTTCCGTCCGGACTGACGGTGCCGCGGGCGGTCTGGCCGATGATCTTGCCGCTGGTGACGACGACGGCGTTGCTGCTGGTGCCCTGGCAGGTGGTGCCGCGGGAGTGGACCACCCATGCGCCATCGAAATTGTTGCCGCCGCCACCGTCCTTTCGCGCCGTGGGGCCGGATTCATCCGCCTCCGGTTTGCTGCGCCGTCCGCTTTTTTCCGTTTCATTGCTGCGAGGCGGTTCGCGCGAACCCGACAACGATTTCTCATCATTGCCGATGCTGCCGCCGGCGCTGCCGGATTGCGCGAACGCAAGCTCCGCTCCGCACAGGAGCGCGATCAGGGCAAGGACGGCAATCGAGGGCGAGTGTCGGGCGGCATTTCGCATGAGCAGGCAATTCCAATTTCGCGAACAAAAATTTTTAGCGGCCCGATCCATCGGCACAGACCGCGCCAATAATACGGCAGGACTTGCCGGCCTTGCCGCACTCGTCCAGCGCCGCATCCCTGGCGCGCTGCACGGTGTCGCGCTGGACCAGCGACCATGATTTGTCCGAGATCGCGAATGCGCCGCACCGCGCCCCGTAAAAGCTCAACTCCATCGGACATTTGCTGGTGCCGCAATTCTTGAGCGCGTCATCGATCGCCGCCCGTCGCGACGAATGATTCCAGGACATGCCCCATTTATCGCTGTCGGGCCCGTAGACGATCGAGCCCCACGGCTTCAAATCTTCCATCTTGCGCAGCCGCGTCAGCACGCCTTCGGTGGCGTCGCCGGTCGGGGTCATTTTCACCTTCTCCTGAAACTTGGAGATCGCAACCCGCATGCCGTTCTTGCTGTCGATCGGCTCCGGATCGTAATTGAGCTCGAACAGGCGATCGCTCAATTCGCGCAGCAGAATGGGATCCTTGATCGGCGTGCGATCGGGATCCGGGCGCAGCGTCGAGGTCAGCGGCTCGGGCTGCGGCGCGACGGCGACCTGCTGCGGTGCCGGAGCAGGGGGCACGAAATAGAAATTGCCGTCGATCGGCGAGGAGGACACCCAGGGCTGCTGCGATCCGCCGGTCTGGCGCTTCACGGCGAGGCCGACCTGGTTGAAGGTTTGAAAAATGTCGAGCCCGGCCTGTTTGATCGTCGTGGCAAGCGCCTTCGTATAGGGGCTGTGGCCGTCGGTGCCGTCGAGCGCGACATTGCCGGGCTGCGTCGCATAGGAGATCAGCGTGCCCTCGGGTGCGCGCATCTGCGCCAGACCGCCGTCGGAGGCGCGCAAGCCGCGCGCGCCGAACGGATTGTTCCGGCAGGCATCGAGGATCACCATGTTGAGCCGCGTGCCCGAGCCCTGCATCTGGCGCAGCACGAGATTGACGTCCACCATCTGGAAATCGACATCGGCCTCGCGCACAGGGTTAGCGCTGACCGGGACCAGATAGTTCGAACCGGACACCTGCACGCCGTGGCCGGCATAATAGAACAGCGCGACGTCGGCGCCCTGAACCTGGCGGCCGAAATTCTGCACGGCGATGTCCATCGCGGGCTTGTCGAGGTCGAGCTGGGCGCGGCCGCCGATCAGGGTGAAGCCGAGGCCTGCGAGCGTCTCCGCCATCAGCGCCGCATCGCTGCGCGGGTTATCGAGACGGGTGACATTTTGATAGGCGGAGTTGCCGACAACAAGCGCGACGCGCTTTTCGGCGAAGGCAGGCGTAGCGAAGAGCAGGGCGACCAAAAGCACCAGCGCCGAATACCTCAAGCTACCGTCAAAGGCCCCGCGCATCTCCAGTAAAATCCCTTAAACGAAATGACCGCAGATTATCAGGCGGCGCGTTTTGCGAAAAGCGTTGCGGCGTCGCAAGCCGCGGACCGGGGAGGGTAATGTCGGTACTCCGATGTGCGTATGCTTGTTCTCGATAGATGTGGCCGAATGTTGGATACGGCGTCGCGATCTCGCGGCGCATCGCGCCCGAAGTTATGCCTCTCACGATACCCTCGAAAAGAGAGAGGGCGCAGGGAAAGCCGGGTGCCCATGACACCCGCAGTCGTGCGCACAACAATGCACACGGCAGACCGCAGGTGTGCCGGAACACCCGGCTTTCCCTGCGCAGTGGTTTTAACGGCTTATGCCGCGTTCTCCCCGGAGCCGAATTCCTCTGGCCTCCGTCGCCGACGGATTGACGATTGATCGAAAGCCCGGTCGGGCCCGACAATCTCCATCGGCTTGACACCAGCAACGGGTGCCAGGACCGCGCGGTTTTGCCGTCCACGGCTTCCCCGAAGCCTACGCTTCGTCGGCCCATGTGCTGCCGCGCGAAGTTTCGCCTCAAGGCGTTTAAGCGCCGGTCGTCTGCGCGTGACGTCCGCTCACGGGAAGACCCGCCCTGCGAACCCATCGCGCGCCCGAACGCTGCCGCGTCCACCGCCACCCGCCCCAACGTTCGTGACGCTGGCCAACGCCCCTCTTGGCGGGACGGGATAGCGGGAGTTGTAGGTTTGATTTGGGTGCCGCGTTAAGCGAAAAATGTTGAGCGGGTGGGAATATGTTTCTTGCCAGGAGGGGCAAATCAGTGATTGGGGCGGGGGCACGACTGCTTCAAGTGTGACGGTAACTTGCAATGCACGTCAGATTCCTCTTAGCAACCTAAAAGCGATTGATGCTCTTGCGCAAGCGGACGTCAAGAAAGTGAAATGAAAACACGAGCGGAAGTGGCAATCGTGCTCGTGATCCCATCCATCGTGATCATTGTAGCTGCTTTGAATTACTCGGGGTTCTGTATTCGAACACGAAGTTTCCTCTCGGACGAAGCGGCACTGCAATCCGCACTTCGACATCAAGCCCGCGGATCGATGGTCTGAGCGAATCGCCTACGTCAGCCGAGCTGGATGTGTATCGGAGAGATCATCCGAATTGCTGCATCGTTCTGGGAGAGCCCAACATCCTGAACGATACGGTCGTCGACTACATCACCGGCTTCCGTAAGAGTCCGCTGGCATGGGCTCCATAACGGCCAAGGCAAAGATCGTCGCCCGTACAGATCGCGAGATGACAGTAGAGGCTGATCTGGTTGATGCTCAAGGTGTGACGGTTGCCAAGGCGGCAGCGGAGCTATGTATTCTCGAGAAGAAGTAGGACTATCGACTCCGGGGCATTGCGCGGGTCACAGGTGGATGCGATACAGCCTCAGAGCGCCTCCATCAATTGCGACCGTCATCAACCAGACGCCATCGGCTGACATTTGCAGGGGTCGTTGTGCGATCGAGACGATCCGTTGCCGCTCGCGGCCGGTGGCGCTATCGCGCACGACGAGCTCGCCGGTCTTGCTGTCGTGTCGCCAGAATGCTTCGATGTGCAGGCCGCGGCCCGTCAGAACGCTCCGCGGCAGACTATTCGCCTGGATTGGACTGCGGTTATCGCCTTCGTCGGCGCTGCCGATCAACGCTCCGGTCCGTGTCTCGAAGACGAGCGTTCGGCATATCCAGGATGATGGACCCGCGTCGCTCGGTGCATCCGGCGGCACGCCGCAAAATTTCAACCGGATGGTTTTCTCATCCACCTGACTTTGGCCTGTCTGCGCGGTCAGACTGCCGATCAGTTCCCTGGGCAACGGGACCCTCACGATGTCGCGCTCGCGCGTCAGATCGCGAATCCGAAACGGTGCGGCGCCGTGAGGGAATTGCCACGCCCACACGCTGTCGCCGATCCGTTCGAGCCCTCGGGTCTCGCCGCTCCACGCACCCTCGCCATAGCGCCTGATATCGAGCAGCCGCATCGCAGGCACATCGAGCCGGACTGCCATCGGATCGTCGGGCAGTGGTGCGTTATGTTGGCGGCACACAAGCCACAGGCTCTTGCTGTCATTGGAAAACAGCACTGGCTCGCGGGCGTAGGCATCGAAGCAAGGACCCTCGCTGCTTGAAAACTCTCCGACCAATGTCATGTCCGGCAGCGCGTAGAGCCGCACGCGGCTCTGATACTGCGTATGATGGGTGTTCGGGATCGGCACTGCCGCGCCGTTGCTGCGAAGCGCGAGATAGCGGCCGTCCGGGCTCCAGACGATGGCGTGGCGTACCGACGGCCCAAGCGCGCCGGCCAATTGCCGCACACCCTGGCCGGTCGCAATATCTACCTGCACTAGCGTATGATCGACTGTGCGAACAATCGCGGTCTTTCCATCAGGGGCGATCACGGCCGCAGACATGCGCGCAACCGGAATCGCGACGTCGTGGGAATAGGCCAGAACCGTCTCGCCCTGCGAACTGTCTTGCGATGGCGCAAGGGACATGGCCTTGCGCAGCGCCGGCGCGCCGGCAACAACCCCGCGCGGTCCTGCGAGGTAACCGACGAAGGGCGCCAGAAAAGCGATCAGCAGAGGTGCGATCAGCACCAATAGCAATCCACCAGCGCGATGGGTGGCGAAGACCGGGGCCTCCAACGACGTTGCGTTCCCCATCCGGCGCGTCATCAGCACCACGAAAATTGCCGTGGTCGCGCCCCAGACCGCGCCGACGCCGGAGCGGCCGGCAAGCAGTTGAAAGCGCCGTGTCCAGGACAGGCCGTTGAGGTCCCAATCGTTCGGCGGACGAGGGTCGAGGGTCATTTGGTAGAGCTGCTCGACGATCGTCGAGGCACATGATCCGACGATGGATGCCGCGAAGAAGAGCAGCGTCGCTCGCCGCAGCCCGGAGGCTGTTCCGAGCGCCCACGCAGGAACGAGAGACGTCAGCGCGCTGGTCGCGATCGTCCAGAGCAGAAGCGGCCCCCACGGCAGACCGAGGATGTTCGCCGCGCCCAACGCATCAGCCAGACGTGGGGCCGTCGCGGCGTCTTGAAGCTGGGACTGGGCCCGGAAGCCTGCGTCGATCAGACCCGTCGCCAGCGCGAACAACAGGATGGCCGACAGCAGAATGCAGCAGAACCAGAATAGGAGGCTGAGCTTTGGCAGGACACGCTTGAGCACGATCCCTTGCATCAGCGGAGGAGCCAGCGGCGCGACCAGCATAAGGACCAGAAGACCATTCGCGATCAGCGCCGGGTGCGCCGCATTCCGCGAGATTGGCTTGCCGATGGCCGTTGTGAAAATTGTGCTGAAAACCGGGACGAGGGCGCATACCAGCACCCAGGCGAGCCAGGTGGGCCAGGTAACAGGCCGCAGGAAGTCGGTAGGGGCCCGTTCTGTTGCGTTCATGGAGGAGGTTCTGAAATCCTGGTTTACGAGCGGGACCCGCAAATCCCGGGTTTTCACTGCACAACCAGAGATAAACGTCACGTGCCGGCAGTGGCAAGCGTCATTCGCAGAACAGTTAGGCATTCGGCCGGTCGCGTGTGCGGACTTGTCCGGATCTGTGAGCATCTGTACGGGGCATTAGCGCCAGCCGCGTCGGCGCCGCTGCCATTGCTCATGCACAAAACTTAATGAAGTTGCGATCTGTGGGCGGTCAAAACCGAATGGGCTCGACGGCGACCTGCGCGCCGTTTTTTTTGCGAAGGGCCGGGGCAACGACTGCTGTGGCGGAATACGCCGAACGGGCCGCACCTTGCGCGGTCCGTTCGGCTCCAATCCGCCCTACAGGCTGATTGGCGAAACTGGGATTACGGTGACAGTGCACTCAATAGACGCGTCCAGCATTAGTCGCACCGTCGCCGCAATTGCCTCAGGGAATGCTCTCCGGCCGCACATACCAGTCTTTGGAGGTCGCCTTCCTGTGCAGCGGGAAGGGGTTGAACTGGTTGGCGAGGAAGATTTCGGAAAATCCCTGATCGCACGAGCCAAAGCCAATACTCGCGCACGGCGCTGAGTAAACCCGTAACCTGCCGGCACCCATGTGGGCCTGCCAGTTCGCGGTCACGGCCTGCAAATTGCTCACGGTCACGTCGGGGCCCGAGCTGACTGGGCTCGTTGCGCCGACGCGATCCGTCGCCTGGGCTCGGGTCGCGTAGGTTCCTCCGGGCAGTCCGCATTCCCCGTATTTGAACTTGTCCTGGTTCATGCCTGCGGGTTTTCGTGGCCGCGTTCCCAGTTCGACTTCGACGCTGGCGAGCTGTCCCTCGGGATCGGATGCGGAGCCTGCCACGGTGATACAGTCGCCGCTGACCGAGGCGCTGCTGATCGTGACGCTGGGTGGAGCATTCGGCGGGGGCGATCCAAGCGTGATCGGGTTGCCTGTTATGTTCGTGCTGGCGCCATCATTGTCTTTCGCGGTCGCGACCGGCACGTAGATGGCATCCATCGGCAGATTGTCGAACGTCACGGTCCAGTTGCTGGTCCCTGAGGCGGCTTTCGCCGGTTGAGGAAAGCGGCCATCGAGCCGCACCGTCACGTTCGCAACCGAGCCCGCGGCGGCGGACGCCGTCCCGGTCACGCTGATCGAATTTCCGGTGGCCTGAGCCGCGCTGATCGAGATCGACGGAGGCGGGGCCTCGCGGAACGGATGCGCCTTGAAGAAGGCCCACTGCAACTCGCTGGCGCTCGGCCCGGTCGGATCGGCGAATTGTCCGTTGTTGTCGCCGACCCAATAGTGCGTACCGGTGCCGATGAAATCGCCACGCTTGCCTTCGTAAAATACGGTCTCGACCACGGAGCGCTGCGGGCTGCCATATTTTGTCTGGGTGCAGGGCACGTCTTCAGCCGTACAATCCAGTGTCGCAGTCGGAGAGGGGCTAAGTCCGTAACGGCGGATCCAGGCATCCCGGATGTTCTCGGCGGCCAATTTATTGACGACGCAATCGTTGCGCGAATGAATGGTCATGATCGGAACGGGACGCTGCTCCTCGGGTTGCTGCTGCTCCGCTTTCATCGCGGCTACGTCGGCGGAGACCGGCTTGAAACTCCCCGGATTGACGCAGACGAAACCCACGGCGGAGGAAGTCTCCGCGTAGGGCAAGCCCTCGACAGAGCCGGCCGCGGCAAAATAGTCGCTGTGCGCGACGGCGAGTGCCACCGCCATTCCGGCGCCGGAGGACAGGCCGGTCACATAGCGCCTGATAGGATCGATCTTCAACTCGGCCTCGATCTCGAGCGCGATCTGGTGCAGGTCCTCGACCTCGCCAGCCCCCTTGTGAATGTGCTGGTCGAGAAAGAAACCCCAGCAATTCATCTCCCGCATACCGTCATAGGAGGTGATGAAGGGGTAAACCGCGATGAAGTTGTCGCGCTCCGCCAGCTCCTTGAAGCGCGTCTCGTCGATCATGTTGGCCTCGGTCTGGCGGCAGCCGTGCAAGATCATCACAAGCGGCACCGCGTCCTGTCCGGTGTAGGAAGACGGCACGAAGACCTGATAGTGGCGATCGCGCGAACCCGCGTAGGATTTTGCCGTGAAGACCTTCTGCCGCAACTCGCCGGCAGAAGCAGCTCCGCTGAGCAGCCAGCAAAGAACAAGGGTCAGCAATCGCCACGGGATGGGAGACATTGGACCCCTCCGATCTTCAACCACACCAGTGATGCGACTCCGACTTTTGACGCCCGATCAAGGTTTCGGCGTCGCCAGATCGGTCAGCCGTTGGCAGCAGCGACACTCGCACTGCGGCGATGGCGGTCGTGTGATCCAAACCACAGGTTCAAAGCATCTTTTCTTTGCGAAGAGGCAGTGGAACAAAGGCAAGCTGAGAGGCGACGGAAACGCCGCGCCCAGCGGACAGCGATGCTGCGGCAAGCCATCGATGATGGCTGGGGCCTTTTTCCGTTCCGATGGAATCGCAGTTACGGTTACGGTGACAGTGCGCTCAGTTGAGTATTAAGTGCACTGTCACCGTAATTCTGCGCAGCTCGATAGCCTTACGATAAAGCGCGACTACAACCCCAGCTTCTTTTTAAGTTTGTTAGCTTCACTCTCTATGTTCTTGGCCTCAGAGAGGTCGGGCAGAGGCACCGGAGAATTGCTAGTCGATACGCCGGGAAGCGGTGGCCTTGGTATACTTGTTTCGACGGTCTTGACGAGCTTCGACGCTTGCTCGTGCAATTTCTCCGCCTCATGGGCGATACGCTTAGCTGCATCCAACGGTAGCGGAGGTAGCGGAAGCTTCAAGCTTGGAAAGCCTGGGACATTGTCACGGAGATAGTCACTGGCTGCGCCAAGCGTCTTTCGCGCAACGACGTATGGGTGTTACGGTATCACGGTGACAGTGCGCTCAGCAGCAAGCGTCGCCCGGATGAGCGAAGCGATGTCCGGTACGTTTAGCAGTCCCGCATATCGCGTGGCTCATGCGGACTACCTTGCTTCTGGCTATCGGTGCCTCTGGAAGGGCCCTATCTGACCGTCCACCGTTGGCAGGTACCGGATCCATTCCGCGGGTTGGATGCCCCGCGGGTCGATAGAGCGATGGGAGGCGACATAGTCGATCTCGCCACGCGTCACGCCGATATCCATCAGCTCCATGTCGCTCAGGTGGTCCAGGGCAGCGCGTACCTTCGGGCGTTCATTCCATTCCTGAAGCGCGGCCCAATATTTCCTGAAACCGGATACACGGTGAATCGAAGCCGCTGTCGATCCCAATTCTCGTGCGCTATAGGTCGTACTCATTGCTGCATCTCCCTAAGCGTTGTTTCAGCTCGGGAGAGGCTCCCATGGCGTAACCCGGCTCGCTTGACGTTCGGCTTACATTTTCCTTATCGACAGCTTATTCTTCGGTGCGAGGTACTGCTGAAGCGTCCGCCACCGAAAGGATCGGAAGGTGCGCTATCTCTTCGAGGAGTACACGCTCGACATTGAGCGGCGTGAACTGCATCACGGAGCGGATCTCGTGTCGGTCGCGCCACAGGCGTTCGATCTGCTCGATTACCTGATCCGCAACAGGAAGCGTGTTGTCAGCAAGGACGACCTCATCGGCGCCATTTGGAGCGGTCGAGCCGTCTCGGATGCTGCGCTGACGACTCGCCTCAACTCGGCGCGGGTTGCGATTGGCGATACCGGCGACGAGCAGCGGTTGATCAAGACCTTACCGAGGAAGGGCTTTCGGTTTGTCGGACCAGTGCGCGAACTGGTTGAGGGGGATGATCCTGTAACCTCAAACGGCTCACTCCACGTGCCGACAGCAGCATGTGGCCTGTCCGATAAGCCCTCGATCGCCGTAATGCCATTCGAAAACATCTCGGCCGATCGAGAGCAGGAGTACTTCGCTGATGGCCTGGTTGACGATATCATCACCGCCCTGTCGCGCTTCAGGGCGTTCTTTGTTATCGCTCGCAACTCCTCATTCGCCTACAAGGGCAAAGCGGTCGACATCAAGTGCGTTGGGCAGGAGCTTGGCGTTCGCTATGTGCTGGAAGGCAGCGTACGACGGTCTGGCAAGCAGGTAAGGATCAATGCACAGCTGATCGATGTCGGAACCGGGGCGCACCTTTGGGCCGATCGATTTGACGGCGATCTCGGAGACATTTTCGATCTGCAGGACAAGATCGCACAACAGGTGGTAGGCGCCATTGCGCCGGAAGTTGACCGTGCCGAAATCGAACGAGCGAGCCGAACACGCATCGGAAAAATAGATGCCGTTACGGCTTATTATCGTGGTTCGCAGCATATTCATTTCCCTACCACACCAGAAAACAACGATGTTGCTGAGAAGTATTTCGAACAAGCAATCGCGCTGGATCCCGGCTTTGCGCCGGCATATGGCGGCGCTGCAATTTGCATCGCATGGCGACGCGCCAACAAATGGCCTCAAGACATCGCCGGGGACAATAGCCGGGTACTGCAGCTTGCAGACCGTCTAAAGGAGCTCGGGACAGACGATGCTCTTGCACTGACCGCGGTCGGTTTTCTCCTGTTCTGGTTTGCGCTCGATCAAGACGCGGGGATCGAATTGATGGAGCGCGCGATCCGATCAAACCCAAATTTTGCACGGGCACTTCACTCTCGAGGCCTTGTTCGAAGTTGGCAGGGCGAATCCAGTTCAGCCATTGCGCAGCTTGAACAATCGCTACGCCTTAATCCGCACGATCCATTCAAATATAATGCGCTGCTGGGACTTGCTTTAGCTCATCATAGTGCCGGCAGGCATGACCAGGCGGGTGAGTGGATAGATAAGGCGGTCCGGGCTCTCCCTCCGGCGCATTTTGTCGGAAGGGTTCAGGCCATCCTGTGCTATGTAGGCGCGGAACGATTGGAGGATGCTCGAAAGCTGATGGCAGAGGCCCTCCGTCAGCATTCCGGACTAAGCAGATCAACCTTCGCCGCCCCGCATTTCTCGCCCAAACTTAGAGCCGAACTCTTGGAGGCCCTGATTAAGGCCGGGCTGCCCGAATAGGGTTCGTACCGCACGGAAGTCATGCGTGCGTATGTTGGATTACGTCGCGACTTTGTGGAAGTGCCAAGTGCACTGTCCTCGTAGTGCATACCTCGCGTCCAATGCGAATTTTGCATTGGATGATGCAAATGATGCGAATTAATCTGCGAAGCGACATCCACGACCAGTTCTCAAAGCGCGCTGGAGATGCGGGCCGAGGTTCGACGCCTGTCGAACCGCGGCGCGTTTCCGACACGCCTGTCCCCACGCCGGAGATTTCAGAGTGAAGTGCATCCCCGTCCTGTTGGCCGCCGTGTCCCTCGGCCTCGTCCTGAATAATGGAGCAATCGCCGCGGAGATGGCCGACCTCGTCATCAGCGGCGGGACGATCCACACCGGTGGAGATGAGGCGCCGTTCGTCGGCGATATTGCCGTCACCGAGGACAGGATCGTCTATGTCGGGCCCCATGCCGGCGCACCGACCGGGAAAGCGAGCATCGACGCACAGGGCATGATTGTCGCGCCCGGGTTCATCGACGTTCACACCCATCCGGAGAGCTATCTCCGCTCGAGCGATCCGGCCAAACGGCTGAACGCACCGTGGCAGATGCAGGGTGTTTCAACCACATTCATCGGCGTCGATGGCTGGGGGGTGCCCGAGGTGGCCGCCGATCAGGCACAGCTCGAAGCGCAGAAGATTGGTACCAACGTCGTCAGCTATGTCGGTTTCGGCGCTGTTCGCGAGGCGGTGCTGGGCAAGGATGCCCGTGCGCCCACGCCTTCCGAGCTGGAGCGCATGAAGCAGCTTGTCGCCAAGGGGATGTGCGATGGCGCCATCGGCCTTTCCGCCGGGCTGTTCTATGCACCGCAGAGTTTCGCCAGGACAGACGAGGTGGTTGCGCTGGCAAAAGAGGCCGCCCGGCGTGGCGGCGTCTACGACACCCACCAGCGCGACGAGAGCTCTTACTCCATTGGTCTCATGAACTCGGTGAGGGAGGTGCTGCAGATCGGCCGTGAGGCCGAAATTCCCGTGCATTTCGCGCACCTCAAGGCGCTCGGCATCGATCTGCAAGGCAAAACGCCGGAGGTGATCCGCCTGATCGAGGAGGCACGATCAACCGGCCAGAAGGTGACGGCCGACCAATATCCATGGTTGGCGTCCAGCACCAGCCTCGACGCTGCGCTGGTGCCGCGCTGGGCGGTCGATGGCGGCTATCCGGCCATGATCCAGCGCTTCGACGAGCCGGCGGCGATGGCGAAAATTCGCGTCGAGATGATCGAGAATTTGCGCCGCCGTGGTGGCGCGGATTCGATCCTGCTGACCAGCGTCGACCGGCCCTGGACCGGCAAGCGGCTGTCGGAAATGGCTGAAGAATGGAAGATCGAGCCGGTCGACGCCGCCGTCCGGATTCTCCGCGCCAATCCCCGCGATTCGATCGCCTCGTTCAACATGATCGACAGCGACGTCGACCTGGTCATGAAGCAGCCCTGGGTCGTCACCGGTTCTGACGGCAACGATGGTCATCCCCGTCAGTACGCGACCTTTCCGCGGAAATACGCCGTCTATGTGCAGGAGCGGCATGTCATCGACCTGNAAGACGTTCATCCGTCAATCGACCGGCCTCTCGGCCGACATCTTCAAGCTCGATCGGCGCGGCTACCTGCGGCCCGGCTATTTCGCCGATGTCGTGGTGTTCGATCCCGCGCGCTACGCGCCGAAGGCGGACTATGTGCGCCCGCGCGAACTGAGCGTCGGCGTGCACACACTGCTGATCAACGGCGCGCCGTCCATTCGGGACGGCAAGTTGACCGCCGTCGCTGCCGGCCGGGCGCTCAAGCACACGCCGACGCCCGGGACGTGTCCTTAAGGAGTTTGACTGAAAAAGCGGCCCACATTCAATCCGCGACTCCCGCCGCAAATGCCGCGAGCAATGCTTTCCCCTGCGGCCAATCCTCTAGCCCGCTTGCCTCGTTGATGTGGCCAAGCTCTCCGACTTCGACGATGCCGCTGCCCCACTGGCTCGCTCTTCGGCGAGCATATTCGACCGTGCCGTACGGATCGTTCGCGCTCGCGACGACGAGCGAGGGAAAGCGGAATTTGCTCGATGGCGGATTGGCGAAACTGGCGGCTTCGGCGGGGAAGGCTGGCGCTTCCGGATTCGGAACGGCAACGAGGAATGCGCCCACGACCTGCGCCGTCGACACCCGCTGCCAGTGTGCAACCAACAGACATGCCAGGCTGTGAGCGACGAGCAGCGGCGGTTTTGAAGCTGCGCCGACCGCACGATCCAGCGCTTCGATCCAGCCCCTGAATTGAGGCCGGTCCCAGTCGGCGGGCTGGAAGCGGCGGCAGCGCGGGTCGCTCGTTTCCCACCGGGTTTGCCAGTGCTTCTCGCCCGATCCGCCAATTCCCGGCAGGATGATGAAGTCGGTCATGTCAGCTCCGTCGTTGTTGCAACGGGATGAAACTGCCGGCTTCCGCTATCCTCTGGAATGGGCAATCATCGGAAAAGACGTCCTCTTGCCGATGGATTCAAGGTCTTCATGTCCCGAGAAAGTTTTGTCCCCGCACTGGACCCGACCGATGTCGCGATCATCGAAGCGATGCAGGAGGACGGGCGCATCGCGATTTCAGAGCTTGGCCGCAAAATCGGGCTCTCGCAGCCCGCGACTTCGGAGCGGGTCAAGCGGCTGGAGGAGCGCGGCATCATCACCGGCTATACCGCGAAGATCAATCCGGCCGCGCTCGGCTTGCGGATGATGGCCGTCATCCGCCTGCGCACGACCCATGAGCATATCCAGTCCTGCCTGAAGCAGTTTGCCAAGATGCCTCATGTCATGGAGGTGCTGCGGCTGACCGGCGAGGATTGCTTCATCCTCAAGGTGTTCGTGCCGTCGCCGCAGGAGCTTGAAACGATCGTCGATACGGTTGCGCGGCACGGCGCGGTGACGACGTCGCTGGTGTTGCGCAGCGAGGAGCCGAAGCCGATCGGGCGGGCGTTGATCCAGCGAGCGTAGCTGTCTCGGCGACCGGGCCAAGTGCGCTGCAACATATGATTGAGTGATTGACACGGTGCTCGCGACCAGATGCAATGCTATTCCCAATAGTGTGAATAGCAGGTAGCGTCATGAAATCCGCGTTACTCTCCCGAAAATTATTGCCGATTGTTAGCGCCACAGCCCTTGTCCTGGCGGTCCTGCCGGCCTCGGCCAGCCCCTATACTTCGCTGGTTGTGTTTGGCGACAGCCTTTCCGACAACGGCAACAACGCCCTCGTGATTGGCACCAATTCCAGCCAGGTCATTACGGGCAACACCTACGTTCCGATCCAACCCTACGCCTCCGGCGTCTACAGCAACGGGCCGATTTGGGCATCGGACGTCGCGGCGAAGCTGGGCATCCAGCTCCAACCTTCGCTCGCCGGCGGAACGAATTATGCATTTGGTGGCGCGACTACGGGACCAGCCGGCAACGGCTTTCCGTTCAGCCTGCTCACCCAGGCCGGCCAGTATCTGGCCACCAATACTGTCTCGGCGAACGCGCTATACGTCATCGCTGGTGGCGGCAACGATGCCCGGGCTGCGCTTAACACGATCGCAGCCTGCCAAGGGCAGTGCCTCGGACCAACGGTGGCGAGCACCGCAATGGAATACGCCGCCAACGTCGGCGCCATGGTGGACGCGCTCCAAGCTGGCGGCGCGAAAAACATCATCGTCTGGAATACGCCAAATCTCGGCCTTGCGCCGGCCGTTACCGCTGCGGGCGCCTCCGCGTTGGGAACCTTTCTTGCCAGCAGCATGAATGCCGCGCTCACCGCGGAACTGGCCGGTGAAGCCGGCGTAAAAGTCTTCGACATCTTCGGCCTAGGCACAACGATCGCACTTGATCCGGCAGCGTTTGGCTTCACCAACGTGACCGATGCCTGTGGGGCGATCACGCTGAACTGCAATACCTACGCGTATTGGGACGGAATTCATCCGACAGCCGCCGCGCACATGGTGATCGCCGACGCCTTCGTTGCGGTCGCCGCCGTTCCGGAGCCTTCCACCTGGGCCCTGCTGATCGCCGGGTTCGCCGCGATTGGCTTTGCTGCCTATCGCCGCCGGAATGGCGCGGCGTCGGCTTGCTGAATGCCGATTGGAGCGGGCGGTGCACTAGCCATTGCAAGATGTCTGGCGCACCGCGCTTTCCATGAGCCGCATGCTGACTGCTGGCGCCGCTGACAGCCCGGCCTCAGTTCTTCAGCACGATGCGTCCGACGACTTTCCCGGCCCGCAGTTCGTCGATCCATTTCTGGACGTCGGCCATCGGCTCTTCCTTCATCGGCGTTGGCTTGATCTTGCCGGCGCGGGCGAGCGCCATCAGTTCCTTGCCCTCGGCCAGCGTGCCGACCATAAAACCCTCGATGGTCATGCGCTTGTAGACCCATTGCACCATCGGCAGGCTGAAATTGCCGCCCATCAGGCCGGAGACCACGACCTTGCCGCCGCGCGCGACGGTCGCCACCGCAAACGCCATCGATTTCTCGTTGCCGGCAAAATCGACGACGCCGTCGAAACCACCTTCGGTTTCCTTCAGGATGCGCCTGATGATTTCGGGCTCGGCCGGATCGTAGGCGACCGCCGCGCCATTCTTCAGCGCGGTCTCGCGCGCGGCCGGCGAGAGATCGGCGACCGTGATGTTCTGCTTGAACATGGCCTGCGCGAACGACAGCCCCATCATGCCGACGCCGCCGAGGCCGATCAGCAAGAGATTGCGCTGGCGCGGGCGGTCGACCAGCCGCTTCAGCGCGCCATAGGCTGTCACGCCTGAGCACATCAGCGTCGCCGCCTGGTTGACGGGCAGGGGATCATAGTCGAGCAGATATTTTGCGTCGGGCACCAGCACGTGGGTGGCAAACCCGCCGTCGATGGAGACGCCGAGGAAGCGCTGCTTGACGCAGAGGTTTTCGTCGCCAGCGGCGCAGTCGCGGCACTGGCCGCAGCCGATCCAGGGGAAGACGGCTTGCTTCTTGCCGATCAGCTCCTTCGGCGCATCGGGGCCGACTTCATCGACCACGCCGGCAATCTCGTGCCCGAGCGTGAACGGCAGCGTCATGCCGCGCGTGGTGTCGAGCCGTTTGCCGCCGCCGAGATCGGCATAGCCGTCCTGGATGTGCAGATCGGAATGGCAGAGCCCGCAGCGCTCGATGCGGACCAGAACCTCGCGGCCTTGCGGCTTCGGCGTGTCGATGATGGTTTCGCACAGCGGCGCATCGAACTTGACGAGGGATTGACGGACCATTCGCGCCATGGCGTTCACTCCTTAAACGACGTTTATTTTGTGTTTCGTATATCGGCCAATTCGCGGGCCATGGCAACAAAGCCGGAGATCGGAATGGTTTCGGCGCGCCGTGTCGGATCGATCTGCGCGGCGCCGGCAAGCCGTGCCGGATCGACCGACAGCGATTTCAGGCTCTGCCGCAGCATTTTCCGGCGCTGGCCGAAGGCCGCCGCCGCCACCTGTTCGAGCGCACGGCGGTCGCACGGCTCCGGCGCTGCGCGCGGCACCAGGCGCACCACCGAGGAGGTGACCTTCGGCTGCGGCACGAAGGCGGCGGGCGAAATGTCGAACAGGATCTTGGTCTCGCTACGCCAGTTGGCGAGCACCGCGAGCCTGCCATAGGCCTCGTCATTCTCTCTGGCGACGATCCGCTCGGCGACCTCGCGCTGAAACATCAGCACCATCATGTCATACCAGGGCGGCCATGGCTCGATCGAGAGCCAGTCCACCAGCAGCGCGGTCGCGATATTGTAGGGCAGGTTGGCGACGATCTTTGCGCGTTCACCGCCGAGCATTGGGCGGGGATCGAAGCGTTGCGCGTCGGCGTGCACGATGTCGAGTTGGCCGGGATAGCGCCTGGCGATGTAGTCGAGCGGCGCCAGCGCGCGCTCGTCGCGCTCGACCGCGATGACGCGTTTGGCGCCGAGCGCGAGTAGCGCTCGCGTCAGCCCGCCGGGGCCGGGGCCGACTTCGATGATGGTGGCGCCTTCGAGCGGGCCAGCGGCGCGCGCGATCCGCGCGGTGAGGTTGAGATCGAGCAGAAAGTTCTGGCCGAGCGATTTGCGGGCCGAGAGGGAATGTTCGCGGATGACCTCGCGCAGCGGCGGCAGATCGTCGATCGCGCTCATGCAGGCCTGGTCGCCGCCATGCGCGCGGCGAGCCGCAGCGCCGCGGCGAGACTGGACGGATTGGCCTTGCCGGTGCCGGCAATGTCGAAGGCGGTGCCGTGATCCGGCGATGTCCGGATGAACGGCAGGCCCAGCGTGACGTTGACCGCGTCTTCGAACGCAATGGTCTTGATCGGGATCAGCGCCTGGTCGTGATACATGCAGATGGCGCAGTCGTAGCTCTTGCGCGCCGCGGCGTGGAACATGGTGTCCGCCGGCAGGGGGCCGCGCGCGTCGATGCCTTCCTGGCGCAGGATGTCGACGGCGGGGGCGACGATCTCGATGTCCTCGCGGCCGAGCGAGCCGTCCTCGCCGGCGTGCGGATTGAGGCCCGATAGCGCTAGGCGCGGATGGGCGAGGCCGAAATGCGCCTTCAGATCGGTGGCCGCAATTCGCGCCGTGGTCACGATCAGCTCGGTCGAGAGCTGGGCCAGCGCCTCGCGCAGCGACAGGTGGATGGTGACGGGAACGACGGCGAGCGCCGGCGACCACAGCATCATCACCGGCTGCGGCAGCTTCCCGCCATCGGCGGCAAGTTCGGCGAGAAACTCGGTGTGGCCGGGGTGGCGGAATCCGGCGCGGTACAGCACGCTCTTGGCGATCGGGTTGGTGACGACAGCGCCGGCGCGGCCTTGCCTGACATGGTCGACCGCCTGGCGAATGGAGGCGAGCGCCGCGCTCGCGCTGCTGTCGTCGGGTTGTCCGGGCTGCGCGGTTGCGATTTCGCCGGTCGCGACCACGGGAAGCGCGCTCGCAAACGCCGCGCTCGCTTCCTCAGGGGAGGCATCGGTGAGCTCGACGGATAATCCCAGGATCTTCGCGCGCTCCGCGAAGAAGGCGCGGTCGCCGAGCAGGTAGAACGGCGGCAGATCCAGTTCGCCGCGCCGCCGCCACGCTTCAAGGGCGATGTCGGGGCCGATGCCCGCAGGCTCGCCGGATGTCAGCGCAAGAGGCTTTGCCATGCATCAACGACATTCGATCATTGCGGCCTTGCGGAGGTCGTTCAGATAGGATTTCGACTTCGCCTCGTATTTCTGGGCGTACATCTTTTCCCGGATCTCCCGCTTCTTCGGCGTATCGATCTTGGTCGGCTTCCGTTCGCACAGCGCCACCATTTCCACGCCCTGCTTGGTGATTTCGGGCGGGGTCAGGCGGCCGACCGGCGTCTTGTCCAGGAGTTCGCGCAAGGGGCCCGGAATGTCGGCCGAGGTCTTGGTGACGATGTCGCGGATCGCGGCGTTCTGCATCGACTTGAAGTAGGAGTTGCCCTGCTCGCAGGACTGCACGCGCTCGCGCAGCGATTCCGCCTCCTTGCGCCGCTGATCGATCGCGCCTTGCGCCGAGCCGCGTGGCACGATCAGCACGATCGGCTGCAGCTTGTATTCGAACGCGTCCACCTGGGTGGACTCGCCGCCTTGCTCGGCGGCAGCGTTCACGTCCTTTTCGCCGACTTGCAGGCTCTCCTTGAAGCGGCCGCGCACCAGGCTGCCCCAGACCATCTCGGCCTTGAGGCGGGCCTTCATCGTTTCCGCCCGGACACCCTGGCTCTCCAGCGACTTGGTCAACTGCTCCGGCGTAATCCGCATCCGCTGGGCCATTCCGCCATAGGCCTGATCGAGGTCGCTGCCAGAGGGATCGACGCCGAACCGCTTGGCTTCCTTGATCTTGACCTTGTCGCTGATCAGCTCGTCGATCACTTCCTGCCGCGGCATCTGCTTGCGCGTGGTCAGGAAGTTGAGCTTGGTGCGCTGCTCGATATCAAGGCTGGTGATGGGTTCGCCGTTGATCATGCAGGCCACCTGCTGCGCGGGCAATGGCGAAATGCCGCCCGCCAGCATGGCGAGCGCGATGGCAAAGCCGGCGGTCAGGGACCGAAGCCGGCGATGGAAAAGCGTCATGGTCGTCATGTGATCATTCAGCCGTATCAACCAATCGTACCGCGTTGCGCGGGCACTGTCCGGCAAGGTTAAGGCCTCACGCTACTGGATGCCGTTGCTGCCGGACGTCGTGGACGAATTCGCAATGGTCCGCAGGCCGATCTGCAGCATGAAAGCGTGATTGAGCACAGGCGGCGTCGTCCCGGCCTGGTAGGTATAGGACGTGACGTAGTTGGCGGCCAGCACGAAGCAATCGTCCACATAACCGGCGCCGATGATGTACTGGTTCAGCTTGTTGGCTTCAAGATCCCAGCGCGCACCGCCTGACACCACCCAGTTCGACGCCAGCTTGATCGATGCGGTGCCGAGCAGGCCTTCGCGCCGGGTCAGATAGCCGAGCTCCGGCTGGGCGGCATAGTTGCCGTACAGCATGCTGACCGACCAGCGGTCAAACGAAGCGCGTCCTTCGGCCTCGAAGCGATTGACGTTCCAGGTCGCCTCATCCATGCGCGAGCGCACGCTGAATGTGTAGGTCCGGTTCGGCGAATAATTGACGCGGGCGACGTAGTCGGACCGGGTGTTCTGCAGGCCGGAATCGAGGCCGGTGTTGGTCGCATCCCGCACCGCGTACGAATTCAGGCCGTACAGCTGGTAGGATTGTCCGAACAGCACGTTGACGCTGCCTCCGCGGTCGAATTGCGTGGTCGACTGAACGCCGACATTGGCGCGGCCGCCGCCTTCGACGCGGTCGTAGCCGGAGAACTTGTCGACCGCGAACAGGTTGGAGGCGTCGAACACCATGCTCTGCGCGTCTTCGTTCGGCAGCTTGCCGGCGTAGGTCTCGTTCGGACGAGCGATGACCTGCGCGATCGGCTCGATCGTGGTGGTGCCCCAAGGCTGAACGTTGATGAAGGGGTAGCGATATTCGAGGCCGACCGCCGGCATCAGGCGGAGCGCCTCGGTGTCGCCGACGGGCAGGAAGTTCGAAACGCCGGGCTGGTTCGAGATCGAGGCGCTGATGGCGTCGGCGCGCACGATCGCAAACGGCGTCCAGATCTGGCCGATCGGATCGGTGTACGAGCGCCGCCACTGCGCTTGAGCCGTCAGCCGCGTGTAGGTGCCGGGCATGCCGCGCAGCAGGCACTGCGAAGGGGTCCGGGCCAGCGGATCGGCCGATGCGTTCAGGCACAGGCCGGTGGTGTTGGCCAGCGTCGTAATCGGGTCGAAGGCCGCGGTCGTGCGCGACAGGCTGGTGAAATTCGTCAGGTAGCTGACCTCACCGCCGAGGATCGGGTGGTTGATGACGTTGGAATAGTCGATCACCGGATGGATCACCGGCACCTTGTCCTGGCTGCCGGAGTAGGAGAGGTAATAGATCGTGCGCGCATCGAAGAAGCTGCGATTGCCGACGCCGGTCAGATAGAGCTGCGAGATGGCCTCCGTCGGCAGGCTCAGGAACGAGCCCAGCGGATCCTTGTACTGGGCCAGCCGGTAATCCGAGAAGAAGTAGTAGTCGGACAGCAGGACGCCGTCCCAACCCCACACCCATTTGTCGTTGATCGCGAACTGGCCCTTGGTGTCGATGCCGCCGCGGAACTGGCGGTCGCCGGGCTGGCCGGTGAACGCACTCTGGTCGAGCTGATCGATGCCATAGGCGCGGATCTGATACGAGCCGTTGATCAGGCGCTGGCGGAATTCGCCCTGGAACAGCACGCCCTGCCGCGTCGTGAAACGCGGATTGAAGGTCGCATCGTAATCCGGCGCGATCGCCCAGTAGAACGGGGTTTCGACTGCGTAGCCATAGGTCGAATTGTTGCTGTAGGCCGGCATCAGGAAGCCGGTCTTGCGCTTCACCGTCGGATCGGGCGTCGAGAAATACGGCAGATACGCCATCGGCACGCCGAAGAACTCGAGCTGCGCGTTTTCGAAGTACAGCATCTTGTCGGTCTGGTCGTGGATGATGCGCGCACCCTTGACCTGCCACAGCGGCGGCTTCTTCGGATTGTCCTTGCACGGCGCGCAGGCGGTATAGACGCCGTTTTCGAACACGGTGTAATTGCCGGCCGAGCGGTCGGCGCGCGTCGCCGCCATCCGCGTCGCGTCTGCGGTATCGACGCGCAGCGAATCGACGAACCCATCACGGTAGTCGTCGCTCAGGTCCATGATGTTGGCGTAGGTGACTTTGCCTTCGGCGTCCGTCAGGCGGATGTTGCCTTCCGCGTGCAGTCGCTTGGTCTTCTGGTCGTAGATGACCTTGTCGGCCTCCACGCTGGTGCCGTTGTAGAACATCTGCACGTTGCCGACCGCCGACACGCGCTGATTGTTGTAGTCGTAATCCACCTCGACCGCTTGCACGAGCATGCGGCCGTCATTGTTCGTCGGCCGCGGCGGCGGCTTGGGCGGACGCGGATTGTAGGTGAAGCTTTGCGCGTGAGCCGGCACCGTCAGGGCAAGCTCAAGCGAACCCGCAAACGCCAATCCGGCGAGCAGGGCGATGATGGGGGCGCCAACAGCGGCCAAACGGGCTCGATAGCGGCGCACGGTTGTGCTCCGCCTGAACGCAGGCGACCTCAACTGGCGGGCGGCGACAACGGCCACTACCCGTCCTCCTGGTACAGCAAGGCTAAGAAACCGGTGAGGCCACCCACACAGACGGGCAACCACGCCGCAGCGATGGGGGGCATCAACTCAGCCTTGCTCAAATCCTCAGTAACTTTCGATAGAACATAGAGCAGAAAGCCTGCGCCCACGCCACTTAAAACCATCTTCTGCACGCCGCCCATCCGGAAGAAGCGAAGGCTCACAGAAGCGGCCAACATCACCATTGCAGCCAGCAAAAATGGCTGTGCGATGAGCTTATGGTACTGCAGACGGTAGCCTGCGGTCGCGAAGCCCGAACTCTCGGAAGAGCGGATATAGCCGGGCAGTTGCCAAAAGGACACGGTTTCGGGGGTGGAGAAACTGTTGCGAACCTGGGCCGGGGTCAGCGTCGTCGTGAGGTAAAAGCTCTCTTGATCAACCGGAGGTTTATCTAGGGAGTATCTGCGTACCGATTTGAAGGCCCAGCGGCCTTCCTCAAGGGTGGCTTCGCGCGCCTCGATTCGCTCTTCGAACTGGAGCTTGGCGTCATTTGGTCGTCGATCGTCATGGGCCTGGCTCCAGCGAAATCGGAATACGGTCAGTCCGGTCAGCCGGACACCCTGCTGCTCGCTGCGGGCCGCGTTGATGATCGACTGGCCGTCGCTGTTGACCTGGTTCAGCCAGAAGCCGGATGCATCCTGGATGCCGCCGCCGGGCGCCGAGCCGAACAGTTCGGCCTCCATCCGCTTGGACAATTCGCGCAGGTTCGCCGACATCGGATTGTAGGCGACGGTTGCGAGGGTGCCGAGGATGATCGAGCTTGCCAGCGCGGGCGAGACGAACTGCCAGGCGGAGACGCCGGCCGCGCGGGCGACCACCAGCTCGAGCCGCCGCGACAGCGCCAGATAGCAGGTCATCGCGCCGATCAGGACGCAGAACGGCATCAGCTTTTCGAGCAGTTGCGGCACGCGATAGAGCGAGGTCTGCGCCACCGTGATCGCGGATGCCGACGCCAGCCCGGAGGTCTTGCGCACCATCTCGATGTAATCGACCAGCACCAGCAGCACGAAAATGCTCGCAAACACGCCCACCGCCGAGACCAGGAAGCGGCCGGCAAAATATCGTCCGAGCGTGTTGGTCATCATGCTCATGCGGTGGCCGGCCGTCCAAAGAGCCGCGCGAGGCGTGCGTTCGACCTGTTGATGGCCTCCATCAGCGCGGCCGGCGGCTCCACCACGACGCCGCCGACGATCATCCACAGCCCGATGGCGATGGCGGCGAACAGCATCGAGTACTGGACGAGCGCCATGATCGGCGTCTTCACCGCCATGACCGAGCAGGCAAACCCCGCCATGCGCAGACCGAACACCGCCAGGATGGATCCGCCGATCGAAAAATTGCGGCTCTGCCGCGTCGTGCGCGGGGTGCCGAGGAAGGCAAAGGTCAGGACTGCGAAGGCGAAGGGATAGACCGGGGCCAGCACGCGGTCATGCAGCTCGGCGCGAAACTGCCCGGACAGCTGCTTGAAAACCGGGTCGTCCTCCGAGGGCGAGAACAGCTCCCAGAGATAGCGCTCGCGAATTCCCAGCGCGACGTCGCCGCCGCGATTGGAGAATTTCGACATGTCGAAGGCGTAGCGGCCGAAGGCCACCAGCGCCGGATCGCGCTTGCCCGCCTCGAAACGTTCGAGATTGCCGTCTTCGAGCACCAGATAGGAGCCGCTCCCGTTCTTCAGCACCGTGCCGTGATCGGCGATGATGGTGATACGCTCCTTGGGATCGCGGCGGTCATCGACGAAAATGCCGGCGAGCACGCCCCCCGGCTGACGCTCCCGGATGCGAATCGTCAGGTTAGGGTCGAGCTGGGCGAAACGTCCGGGCTGCAGGATGTTGGTCAGCACGTCGGCCGTGATCTCGGCGTCCCATTGCTTGATCCGGCGCAGGCCGTCGGGAGCGAGATAGGCACCTATGAAGGTGACCAGGGCCGCCACCACACAAGTGGCGAAGAAAAATGGACGGAACAGCCGGTACGGTGAAAAGCCGGCGGCGTTCATCACGATGATTTCGGAATCGGTCGCGAGCTTGTTCAGCGTGTGCGAGATCGCGATCATCAGTGCGATCGGCGCGATGATCAAAACCAGCGCCGGAATCACCAGGCTGGTGATGCCGAGGAAGGTGATGATGGTCTGGCCCTGGCTCGTCATCAGGTCGATGCCGCGCAACGCCTGCGTAATCCAGATCACGCCGGTGAGGCTGACCAGGACCAGCGCAAACGACGCGAGCGTCGTGCGAAAAATGTACCTGTCGATCGACCCCATCGTTACCGCACGATCCCACCTTGTGCGCCCAGATGGCAACTTCCGACCAATCCCTTTTTTGAGGGTTCCCCTTTGGTCGGGCTGCCTTTACTCAGCCGTCTCATTCTCACTACCATCCCTTTGATCCGTCAACAAAATGGCCGCGCCGTGGCACCCCCTGGATATGGATAATAATTCATTTCTTGTGGCCTTCCGGCCACTGCGGCGCTTGGCAGTGGCGCGGCTTGCAGGCCATAGTGGCGAAAACATCAGGTCCGGAGCGATTTGGGCCGTTACCGAGAGAACAATTCCATAAATCCGGGCCGATTCCGGACCCGAAAGACAGCCTTAAATTCTGGAGGATTACCTATGTCCGACGCCGTCAAGGTCGGCTTTGTCGCCTTTTCCACAGCCCTCCGGGGCGTTCTCGTGGTGTTTTGCGACGACGCATTGAAGTTCGGCGAGGCGACGCGGAAGGCGCTGGGGAAGGCATCCGATACCGTCAAACGGGCGGCGGCAGCCAACCAGTTCAAGGGCAAGAGCGGCTCGACGCTCGATATCCCGGCGCCGGAGGGGATCAAGGCGGAGCGCCTGATCGTCGTCGGCGTCGGCAAGGCGGCCGATATCAAGGAGAAGGATTTTCTCAAATTCGGTGGGGTGACGGCGGGCAAGCTCAACGCCGCCAGTGAAGCGGTCACCGTGATCGCCGAACTGCCTGAGGGGGCGATGCAGGCCGATTCTGCCGCCGCGATCGCATCCGGCGTCCGGCTGCGCGCGTACAAGTTCGACCGCTACAAGACCAAGAAGAAAGACGGCGAGAACGGCGAGCTTCGCGCCGACGTTTCGATTGCGGTCGAGGATGTCGCCGCCGCGCGGAAGGCGTTCAACCCGGCGTCCCATGTCGTGGACGGCGTGATCATCGCGCGCGAACTCGTCAACGAGCCGCCGAACGTGTTGTACCCGGTGGAATTCGCGCGCCGCGCGAGCCAGCTCAAGAAGCTCGGCGTCGATGTCGAGGTGCTCGACGTCAAGGAGATGAAGAAGCTCGGCATGGGCGCCTTGCTCGGCGTCGCGCAGGGCTCGACCCAGCCCGGCCGCACCGTGATCATGCGCTGGAACGGCGGCAAGAAGGGCGATCAGCCGGTCGCTTTCGTCGGCAAGGGCGTCTGCTTCGATACCGGCGGCATCTCCATCAAGGGCGCCGCCAGCATGGAGGACATGAAGGGCGACATGGGCGGCGCGGCCTGCGTGGTCGGGCTGATGCACGCGTTGGCCGCGCGCAAGGCGAAGGTCAACGCGGTCGGCGCGATCGGCCTGGTCGAGAACATGCCCGACGGCAACGCGCAGCGCCCCGGCGATATCGTCACCTCGATGTCGGGGCAGACGATCGAGATCATCAACACCGACGCCGAAGGCCGGCTCGTGCTGGCCGACGTGCTCTGGTACGTGGCGAAGAACTTCAAGCCCAAATTCATGGTCGATCTGGCAACGCTCACCGGTGCAATCATGGTTGCGCTCGGAACCGAATATGCCGGCATGTTTTCCAACAACGACGAATTGGCCGACAGGCTGAGCAAGATCGGAACCGAAACCGGCGAACGCGTTTGGCGCATGCCGCTCGGTCCCGAATACGACAAGCAGATCGATTCGCAGTTTGCCGACATGAAGAACACCGGCGGCCGCCACGGCGGTTCGATCACCGCCGCGCAATTTCTGCAGCGGTTCGTCGACAACACGCCGTGGGCGCATCTCGACGTCGCGGGAACCGCGATGGGGGCGCCGAAAACCGACATCAACCACAGTTGGGGATCCGGCTATGGCGTTCGCCTGCTGGATCGGCTGGTCTCGGAATATTACGAAGCTACGAAGTAGCTCGGTCGCAGCCGCATGACGGAAGTCCTGTTCTATCATTTGCAGGGCATGTCGCTCGAAAGCGTATTGCCGCCGCTGTTGGAGAAATCGCTCGAACGCGGCTGGCGCGTGGTCGTGCAATCAACCTCGCCCGAGCGCACCGAGGCGCTCGACGCTCACTTGTGGACCTACAGCGACGATTCGTTCCTGCCGCATGCCACATGGCGTGCCGGCGATGCGCAGGACCAGCCGATCATCCTCTCGATCGAGGACGGCAATCCGAACCGGGCCAATGTCAGGTTCCTGATCGATAACGCGGCGTTGCCGGGCGATTGCGACAGCTACGAGCGGGTGGTGCTGGTCTTCAACGGCGACGATGCCGACGCGCTGACCGCAGCGCGCGGCGCCTGGGCCGATTGCAAGGCGAGGGGTTTCGAGGTGACGTATTGGCAGGCCGATGAACGGGGCCGTTGGCAACGGCGGCAATAGCGAATCCATAGGAATTAATGATAATTTGCGGTTTCTCCACCGGACCTTGCGGGCAGCCATGGTGGTGCCGCAAAGTGATGGTCGGACAAGCCGTTACAGTTGAAAGCGGGAGCGTGGGTTTAGGTGCGGCGCGGAACGATCAATCGAAAACCACTGCTGACGTTGTTGCTGCTCGGACCTGCGCTGGCGGGTTGTTCGGGTGGAACCGACCTTCTCTCGAAGGATGCGGACTGGTTTTCGCGCTCCGGACGCGTGTTCATTCGCAACGTGTCGATCGAGACGCCGCCGCTCACCCCGACCAAACAGGTCGGGCCGGATGAACTGGTCGCGGCCGATGGCGGCTGCCCCGGCATGGCAGCACCCGGCACCGATGCCACTGCGCTGGCCGCCGGCAGCCCGCCGCCCTCGACGACGGGAACGGTGGCGCTCGGTCATACCGAATGCGACGTCGTGCGCGGCATCGGTGCGCCCGACAATGTCAGCCTTTCCAACAATCCGCGCGGCGATCGCGTCGCAGTCGTCACCTATTCGCGCGGTCAGCGGGCCGGCCTCTACACCTTCACCGGCGGACGCCTGACGTCGATCGAGCGCGCACCGGAGTCGGCGGCGCCGGCCAAGGGCGCCAAGCCGAAGAAGAAGCCGGCGGCGTAGCACTCTTGTTTGACGCGTTTTCTTGACGCGAACCGGTCGCCACTTCGCTTGAAAACGCTTTAGGCCGGTTTCAACCTGCCGCTTCGTCGAATTCCGAACTGGCTTCCAGCCAATCTTCCTCGGCGCGCCGCAACGCGCTTTCGGCGCCGGCGCGCGCCTTGCTTAGTTGCGCGGCCTGCTTGGGATCGCGCGTAAAGATATCCGGCAAGGCAAGCGCAGTGTCGATCTTGGCGATGATGCCGTTGATGCGCTCGATTTCGGCCTCGGCTTCGGCGATGCGCTGCTTCAGCGGCGGCCGTCTCTCGCTCCTGACACGCTCGGGCTTGGCGGTCTCTTTGGGACGCTCGCGCGAACCGTTGCGCGCATCGCCGATCGACAACACCATTCGCCGGTAATCGTCGAGGTCACCGTCGTAGCTCGTCACGGTCTGATTGGCGACGACCCACAATTGATCGGCGCAGGCCTCGATCAGATAGCGGTCGTGCGAGACCATGATGACGGCGCCGGGAAAGTCGTTGATCGCCTCCGCCAGCGCCGCACGGCTGTCGATGTCGAGATGGTTGGTCGGCTCGTCGAGGATGATCATATTGGGGGCGAAGAAGGTGGCGAGCCCGAGCAACAGCCGCGCCTTCTCGCCGCCGGACAGACTCCTGACCAGGGTATCGCCGGCCTTGCCGGAAAACCCGATCGCGCCGGTGCGGCCGCGGATCTTGGTTTCGGGCGCGTCCGCCATCAGCCTGCGGACGTGATCGTAGGGCGAGGCATCGAGGTTGAGCTCGTCGACCTGATGCTGCGCGAAATAACCGACCGAGAGTTTGTCCGCGCGCGTGACCCGACCGGAGAAAGGCTGCAGCTTGCCCGCCAACAGCTTGACCAGCGTCGACTTGCCGTTGCCGTTGGAGCCGAGCAGGGCGATGCGGTCGTCGGTATCGACGCGCAGCGTCACGCGATTGAGCACCGGCTTTTTCGGATCGTAGCCGACCGAGACCTCATCGACGGCGATGATCGGCGGCGACAGCATTTTCTCCGGCGTCGGGAACGTAATTTCGCGCACGTCCTGGGTTACCAACGCGGTGACCGGCTTCATCCGTTCCAGCATTTTCACGCGGGATTGCGCCTGGCGGGCCTTGGAAGCCTTGGCCTTGAAACGGTCGACGAAGGCCTGCAGCCGCTTGCGCTCGTCGGCCTGGCGCTTGGCATGCTTGGCGTCCAGCATCTCGCGCATGGCGCGCTGTTCCTCGAACGAGGAATAGGTTCCCTTGTAGAGCGTCAGCTTGCCGCGATCGAGATGCAGGATCTGGTCGACCGAGGTGTCGAGCAGATCGCGGTCGTGGCTGATGACGATGACGGTGCGTGGATAGTTGGCCAGGTGGTCTTCGAGCCACAGCGTGCCTTCGAGGTCGAGATAGTTGGTCGGTTCGTCGAGCAGCAACAAATCGGGCGCCGAAAACAGCGTTGCCGCCAGCGCCACCCGCATGCGCCAGCCGCCGGAGAATTCCGAACACGGTCGCCCCTGGTCCTCGGCGGAAAACCCCAGGCCGCTCAGGATGGCCGCGGCGCGCGCCGGCGCGGAGTGCGCGTCGATGTCGACCAGGCGGGTCTGGATTTCGGCGATCCGGTGCGGATCATCGGCGGTTTCGGCTTCACGGAGCAGGGCGTCGCGCTCCAGGTCGGCCTTCAGCACGACATTGATGAGGCTCTCCGGGCCGTCAGGCGCCTCCTGGGCCAGGCTGCCGATGCGCCAGCGCGGCGGTAGCGTGATGCTTCCGGACTCGATCGGCAGGTCGCCGCGAATCGCATGAAACAGCGTCGATTTGCCGACGCCGTTGCGGCCGACGAAGCCAACGCGCGCGCCGGGCACGATCTGCACCGTGCTGTCGTCGATCAGGAGCCGCCCGGCAATCCGGACCGAAATATCCGTGATGGAAAGCATGCGGCCTTGTCACCGGAGCCGCCGCCAAACGCAACTCCTTTATCGGTAAAATACGGCTATGCAGCGGCCCTCAATGCAACTCGCCGTCGCGGCGGCTCAGCTCGTCGACGAGCTCGCGCAAACGCGGTGGCAGTTCGGTTTCGGTACGCATGTTTTGCTGTAGCCGTTCGCCGATGGCGTCGCAGATCGACACGCAGGTCTTGTGATCGATTTGCTCAAAATCGTTATTGATTCGGGTATCCATGGGCGGCCTCTGACGAGTTCCACCTCGCAGTGCACGCAAGGCTTGAGTTGTATTTGATGAATCAAGTCATGGCGGCGAAAATGGTTTCCCGTGCACAGCTCCATGCATTCGCGTGAAAGTAGTCGAACCACGGGTGGTCAATTGGTTCCACACAAAAAAAGCCCCGGCGCGGCGGCCGGGGCGTCAGTCAGGGGGAAAGCTCAAAAAATCTGGTCAGTAGCAGCGGTTGACCAGCCGCCAGCGAGGGCCCCAGGGGGTCGGAACCAGACGTCGCGCGTAGCAGCCGCCATAGCCGCCGGCGTAATAGGCCGGGCCGCCGATGAAGACGCGCGGGCCACCCCAGCCCCAACCGTGATGATGATGCCAGCCACCATGGTGCCAGCCGCCGGCCGAGGCCGATGTCGGCGCCAGCGCGGCTGCACCCAGCGAGGCCGCGGCCGCTGCAACGAGCGAGAGTTTGCGTAACATGATCGTCTCCTCAAAGTTTCGGTGCCAGTTGGCACCATCCGTGAGATCGGGTCCCGTGACGCCCGGGGCCGGCGGATGCACGTGCCCTGCGTTCGATCGTCCGTAAGGCTACGACTGCGAAGCTGAATGAAGGCGCCACAGCCGTTTCAGACAGGGTTCACCTCCATGAAATTGCGGTAATCTTTGCCGCCTACGGGGCGATGTGCCGCACGAAAGGACGGCAAAAAGGGGTGGCAGGCGCGTCACCGGGTCGCTTGCCGTCCTGAGGTGGCGCCGATATAAGCCCCCGCAACTCTCCCACCAGCGTTGTAAGGACGTAAGCAATGGCGATTGAACGCACTTTCTCGATCATCAAACCGGACGCGACCGAGCGCAATCTGACCGGCGCGGTCAACGCGCTGATCGAGAAGGCGGGCCTGCGGATCGTGGCCCAGAAGCGCATTCGCATGACCCGCGACCAGGCGGAAACCTTCTACGCCGTCCACAAGGCGCGTCCGTTCTTCGGCGAGCTGGTCGAGTTCATGACCTCGGGCCCGGTCGTGGTGCAGGTGCTGGAAGGCGAGGGCGCCATCGCTAAATACCGCGACGTGATGGGCGCCACCGATCCATCGAAGGCGGCGGAAGGCACGATCCGCAAGGCTCATGCGAAATCGATCGGCGAGAACTCGGTGCACGGTTCGGACGCGCCGGAGACCGCCGTGATCGAAATCGCGCAGTTCTTTTCCGGCAACGAAATCGTCGGCTGATCGATTGGAAGCGCGGCACGTGATGCCCGCGCGCAACCGCTAAAAACGTCTGGGGGATAAACGCTGTGAACTGGCTCTTGCAAATCTTTGATCCTGCAACGATCTCGGCTTTCTTCAGCCAGTTCCAGGCCGAGATGCAGCAACCCGCCTTCTGGGTCGCGCTCGGCAAGATCATGTGGATCAACATCCTGCTGTCGGGTGACAACGCGCTCGTCATCGCGATGGCATGCCGGGGCTTGCCGCCGCGCCAGCGGTTCTGGGGAATGATCCTCGGTGCTGGCGTCGCGGTTTTCCTGCGCATCATCTTCACCGGCATCGTCGTGACGTTGATGGCGTTGCCGTTCCTCAAGCTGGTCGGCGGTCTTGCGCTGCTCTTCATCGCGGCGAAACTGCTGGTGCCGGAACACGAGGGCGAGGGCGACACGGAAGCGGCGGCGCATCTGTGGGCGGCCGTGCAGATCGTGGCGATCGCCGACATCGTCATGAGCCTCGACAACGTCATCGCGGTTGCCGCCGCCGCCAATGGCAGCATTCCGCTGCTGGTCATCGGGCTTGCCATCAGCGTTCCCTTGATCGTCGCGGGTGCTGCGCTGATCATGGCGCTGCTGACGCGTCTGCCCGCTTTGGTTTGGGCCGGCGCAGGTCTTTTGGGCTGGATCGCCGGTGAGGTGATGGCGACGGATCCGGTGGTCGAGCCGAGGCTGCACGCTTTCTTCAACGGACCGGTCGGCGTCGGCCTCGATGGCTTCCTCAAATCGCTCGGCATGGGGCCGATGTTCGCCAACGGCGGTCATGGCGGCGAGATCGTGCTCGGGATCATCGGCATCGTCATCGTGCTGATCGCGGGAGCGATCTGGCGCAAGCGCAAGCTCGAGGGTGCGGCCGAGCATTCGGCTGCGGCATAACGCAACCGATTCGATTGCAAATGGCGGCGCGGGCAGCAGCCCGCGCTCGCGGCGCGGATGGCGCCCTGGGCCTCCATGGCCGTTCCACCCGGTAAGGCGTGGGAAATGCCGGGCGGCTGCCGATTGCCTTTGCCGCCACGCGGCTCCATACAGTTTCACATGACCGAACCGTTATTGGGGCGCAGCATCGATCGCCTTGAAGACGCGCGCTTCGTGCAGGGGCGCGGGCGCTACGTCGCCGATCTCGTGGCGCCAAATGCACTTCATGGCGTCGTCGTTCGCTCGCCGCACGCCCATGCCCGCATCGCCGCGATCAGCGCCGACGCGGCGCGGAAGATGCCGGGCGTTGCCGCCGTGCTGACGGGGGCCGACCTGGCCGCCGACGAGATCGGCCCCATGCCGTGCGCAGTGACCGCGATCCCGATGACGACGCCGCTGGTGGTGCCGCCCTATCACGCGCTGGCGCAGGGCGTGGTTCGCCATGTCGGCGAGCCGGTCGCGTTCGTGGTCGCGGCCAGCGCGGAGGCCGCGCGTGATGCCGCCGACGCCGTCGTTGTCGATTACGAACCACTGCCGCCGGTTGTGGCGATCGCAGATGCCATCTCGCCGGACGCAGCGTCGATCTGGCCCGAAGCGAAAAGCAACATCGCGTTCCAGTTCAACCGTGGCGAGATCGGCCCGGTGCAGGCTGCGATCCGTGACGCCGCCCATGTCGTCGAATGCGAACTGGTCAACAACCGCGTCGTCGCCGCGCCGATGGAGACGCGCGGCGCGATCGGGGAGTTCGACGCCGCGAGCGGCCGCCTGCATCTGACTGCCTCGGCCGCCGGGGCGCATGCGATCCGCGATCTGCTGGCCGGCGGCGTCTTTCGCATCGATAGAGAAAAACTTCGCGTCAGCATTCCCGATGTCGGTGGCGGCTTCGGCATGAAGAACGTGCTCTATCCGGAATGGGTGCTGGTGCTGTGGGCGGCGCGCCGGCTCGGCCGCCCCATCAGGTGGATCGGCGACCGAAACGAGGATTTCACCGGCTCCGCGCATGGCCGTGACAGCCTGATCCGCGTCCGCCTTGGACTCGATCGCGACGGCCGTTTCCTGGCGCTCGAGACAAAAGTGTTCGCCAATCTCGGCGCCCATGTCTCCACGGTAGGGCCGGGGGTGCCGACCATGGCGATGGCCAGCGCGATGGGCGGCGTCTACGACATTCCGCTGATCGCGTTCGAGACCAAAGGCGTGTTCACCAACACGACGCCGGTCGATGCCTATCGCGGCGCCGGTAAGCCGGAGGCGAACTATCTGATCGAGCGCTGCATCGATATCGCCGCCCATCAGTTCGGCATGGATGCGCTGAAGCTGCGGCGCAAGAACATCATGCGCCGTTTCCCCTACGCGAGCGCGATGGGGCTTACGGTCGAGCGGGGCAGCTTTGCCCATGCGATCGATCACGCGGCTACTGCCGTGGAGGGCTTCAAGGCGCGCCAGAAAGCTTCGCGCAAGAACGGCCGGCTGCGCGGTCTTGGCCTTGCCTGCTTTCTCGAAACCGCGCGCGGCCAGCCCAATGAAGTGGCGGAGGTGAGCTTTGGCGAGGACGGGCTGATCGACCTGAAAGTCGGCACGCATTCGAGCGGGCAGGGGCACGAGACCACCTACGCCCAGATCGCGGCCGATGCGCTCGGGTTGCCGCTCGAGCGCTTCCGGTTCCGGCAGGGCGATACCGACGATCTTGATTCCGGCGGCGGCCATGGCGGCGCGCGCTCCATGCACCAGGGCGGCACCGCGCTGTTGATGGCGGCGGAAGGGCTGATCGACAATGCGCGGCGACTGGCCGCCCGCCTGCTGCAGGCCGGCGTGGATGCGGTCCAGTATGAAGCAGGCGTGTTGCGCGTGGTCGCGACGGGGCAGGAGATCAGCCTCGACGAGGTGGCGCGCGCCTCCTATCAGTCGGCCGGCGACGACGTCGCGCCCGGGCTGGCGCACAGGGCGACGCATCTATGCGATCGCTACACCTTTCCCAACGGCTGCCACGTTGCCGAAGTCGAGATCGATCCGGCGACCGGTGAGGTAAGGCTCGATCGCTATGTCATCTTCGATGATTACGGCCGTCTGCTCGATCCGCGCCAGACGCTGGGGCAGGTCCATGGCGGCGTGGTGCAGGGCATCGGCCAGGCGCTGTTCGAGCAGGCGCTGTTCGATGCGGAGACCGGGCAGATCCTGTCGGGCTCGCTGATGGATTATGCGCTGCCGCGCGCCGGCGATCTGCCCGCGTTCGAGAGCGATCTCACGCCTGATTTTCCAAGCCGCGCCAACCGGCTTGGCGTCAAGGGCAGCGGCCAGGCCGGCGCCATCGCAGCACCCGCCACCATCATGAACGCGGTGATGAACGCGCTGGTGCCGCTCGGCGTGCGGCATCTCGACATGCCGGCAACGCCCTCCCGCATCTGGCAGGCGATCCAGACGGCGGCGCGCTCGCCGGACTCCGCACGAGCGGCCGCGGCGGACTGACGGGCCGCGGCTTCTGTTTTGCGCCAATGGCTATGTTTGCTGCATTTGAGCCAATCGTTATCCGTTCCTCGAAGGTGCGCCATTACGCGCAATTAAATTAAAGGTGTAAGGCTAAGTCATCCACCGGGCAGACCGCACGGATCCGGCTGCAATACCGTTTGTTAATCGCCGCGCGACCCCTGAGGACTATCGGTGATGAGAACGTCCGATGCGCTCTCGCTGTCCTCCAAACGGAATCGAGCAGATTATGCAGAAGCGGCGCCGTATCAAACAGACAACCACTCTCGAAGAGCGTCTCGCCGAAGAAGCCAAGCAGCTGCGCGCGGAAGCCGGGCTGCTGCCGCCGGGCCCGGTTCGGGACGGCCTGTTGCGGAGAGCTCGTCAGGACGAGACCGCTTCGCACATGACTGAGTGGTTGAACTCGCGGGGCTTGCAGCCGCCGCGAGGGTAATGCCGTTCAAGCGAACGGCTCTGCGTACCGTCGCGCAACCAGATCAAAGGCGAGGCCTTCGGTCGCGCGTGCGTCTCCTTTTGTCGGCCATCGCTTTTCGCTGACGACATAAGCGAGCTCGCCAGTCCTTATCGTCCGCCCCTAATCACAGCAAGGTGACGAATGACCTGATGACGCTGTCGTTGACATGCAGGTATTTACCTGCATATTATGTCCTCCATACGAGTGAGACCGATGCAGGCCGACAAGGTTTTCAAGGCGCTGGGCGACCCGACACGCAGAAAGCTGCTTGACCTTCTTTGCGAGAAGAACGGGCAGACGCTCGGCCAGCTTTGCGAAAACCTCGACATGGCCCGGCAATCCGCCACGCAGCACCTCGAAATCCTCGAGGCGGCCAATCTGGTGAGCACGGTCAGGCGTGGCCGGGAAAAGCTGCATTTCATCAACCCCGTGCCGTTGCACGAGGTCTACGAACGGTGGGTCCGGAAATTCGAACGACAGCGGCTCAGCCTGCTGCACGATCTGAAGAAAGAGCTCGAAGGAGAGTGACGATGAGCAAAGAGACGACCAGCTTTGTCTACGTGACCTATATTCGCTCGACGCCGCAGAAGGTGTTCGAGGCCATCACGAAACCGGACATCGCAAGGCGCTACTGGGGTCACGAGAACGTCTCTGACTGGAATCCCGGATCGAAATGGGAGCACGTCCGGGCCAACGATGAACGGACGGTCCAACTCGTCGGCAAGGTCGTCGAGGTCTCGCCGCCGGCTCGTCTCGTCATCACCTGGGCAAATGCGTCGCAGGCCGCCGATCCTTCCGCCTACAGCCGGGTGACGTTCGAGATCGAAGAATACGAGGACATGGTCCGTCTGACCGTCACCCATGACGAACTCGAAGCCGGCAGCGGGATGGCGAACGGCATCAGGAAGGGTTGGCCGGTCGTCCTCGCCAGCATGAAATCCTTGCTGGAAACCGGCCAAGGCCTCGATGTTTTCGCCAAGCCGAAATCGGCCTGATTTCTTGCCGCATCAAACAGGAACGGGAGAATGACAGTGACCAAGCTTTATGCCGGCGGATGTGCGTGCGGCGCGATCCGTTATGAGACGAGCAGCGAACCCATTGCGGAAAGCCACTGCCAATGCCGCGATTGCCAGAAACGAAGCGGCACGGGACATGGATCCTACCTGGTCTTTCCCCGGCGAGCCGACGTGGCAATTGCGGGCGAAGCGAAGAACTGGCGGGTAGCGGGCGACAGTGGCAACGAAAAGCTCCACGCCTTCTGCCCGACCTGTGGAACGCCGGTCTACCTGACATTCGTCGCCATGCCGGAGCTGATAGCAGTTCACGCCACCAGCCTTGACGACCCCGGCCAATTCCATCCGCAGATGGTCACCTACGGCATCCGCGGCCATGCCTGGGACACGCTGGATGCCTCGTTGCAGAAATTCGAGCGAATGCCGCCCGGATAGCTTCCGCCGGGAGCAAGACCAAACTGCCGACAATGTCAGGCAGGTCCGCGCAGGCTCGTGGCAAGCGGGAATCCTGAACCTAGATCGCGGCGCGCTTGCCCCGCCGCCCGCTTTCTTTCGCAGGCCATCGCCCCGTGTTGACGGCCGAGCGGACCACCTCGATCATGGTTTTGCGCACCTCGAGGAAGGCCTTGGTCCGCGGCCGGTCGGCAAGCGCGACCAGACCGAGCGCGCGCGTCAGCGGCGGATCGACGATGCGGCGCGCGTGATATTTCTCCGCCGCAAGATCGGCGAGAACGGTTGAGCGGGAGAGGATTGCACATCCAAGTCCGGCCTCGAGTGCCATGCGCAAGGCGGGCAGCGAGTCGACTTCGAGCGTTTCGCTCGGGATGATCTGATTGCGGAGGATCTGGGTCTGGATGATGGCGCGCGATGCCGGCAGCGGCGTCAGGCCAAGCACGCTCCGTTGCGGAATCGCGGAGAAGACGACCGGACTGGAAGACCGGCCGATCAGGCCTGGTTGTCCGACGAGGTACAGATCTTCGTCGAGCAGCAACTCGACGTCCAGGCGGGCATCCCTGGGCGGATTATAGGCGAGCGCGAGATCGACCGTGCCTGACAGGACTCGCTCGATCAGCGCCGGCGATAGCGCTTCGACGACCATCAGATGCACGCCTGGCGCGTTGTTGCGGACCGCCTGCATGATATCGAGTGCGACCAGGGCGATGCCGGTATGGCTAAGGCCGATGCAGACCGGACCGGCTGCTGCCTCGTTATAGGTCCGCACATCCTCTTCGGCCTTGCCGAGCGCCGACAACACCGCGCTGGCGTGCTCGTAAAGCCGCCGGCCGGCAGCGGTCAGCGCGATGCCACGCGGCCTTCGCTCCAGCAGCTTGACGCCGAGCTCGGTTTCGAGCGCGGCGACGTGGTGGCTGAGCGCCGACTGCGCGACATTGAGCGCCTCCGCGGCGCGCGACAATACGCCGGCATCGGCGATGGCGATGAAGTAGCGAAGCTGTCGCAATCCAAGCGCCATTGAACCGCTCCTTGCCATCGAATTATCAGAACAATCTGATCTTCATATTATATTTGTCAGATGTCTGGGCGCGCGGCAAGCTGGCCTGCAATCAACAAGGATTATCCCAGGGAGCGCCGGCGCATGGACCTGCCCGATAGCGTCGTCATCACCGAGGAGGGGCCTCGCGAAGGCTGTCAGATCGAGCCCGGCCCGATCGCCACCGCCGACAAGATCGCGCTGATCGACGCGCTCTCCGCCTGCGGCCTGCGCCGGATCCAGGTCGGTTCCTTCGTCAATCCGAAGCATGTGCCGGGTTGGGCCGACGCCGAGGCCGTGATGGAAGGGTTCACTGCGCGCGAAGGCGTCGAATACTCCGCGCTGTGGTTCAATGAGGGCGGGCTAAAGCGCGCGCTCGCGTTCGAGGACAAACTCACGCTCGCCGGATTCATCTCGCTGAGCGCATCCGAGCCATTCGCGATCAAAAACCTCAATCGCGACCGCGCCGGACAGCTCGATGCCATGCGCAACTATGTGCGCGTGCACCGACAAGCCGGTGTGCCGATCGCCAAGATCATCGTGATGGCTGCGTTCGGCTGCAATTTTGCGGGCGACGTCTCGCCGGCGAAGGTCGTCGAGACGGTGGCGGACGGGCTTGCGATTGCCCGCGAGGCCGGCGTGGAGGTGCGCGACGTTTCACTCGCGGATTCCATGGGCTGGGCTACGCCCCGGCGGGTCGCGGCCGCCGTCGGCGCCGTTCGCGAGCGCTGGGACGATTTGCGGATCGCGCTGCACCTCCACGACACCCGCGGGCAGGGCATCGCCTGCGCCTATGAAGGCCTGCGGCTTGGCGTGACTGCATTCGACGCGGCGGTGGCGGGCCTCGGCGGCTGTCCATTCGCCGGCCAGCCGGGCGCGCCGGGCAACATCGCCACCGAAGAACTCGCCTTGCTGTGCGAGGAGATGGGAATTTCCACGGGCCTCGATATCGAGGCGCTGATCGAGGCCGGGCGGCTTGCCGAGCGCATCGTCGGACACCGGCTGCCGAGCGCCGCGCTGCGATCGGGAACGCTCGCCCCATTCAGGAGATGCGCCGCATGACGAACTCTTCCAGGCCGCTTGCGGGGCTGAAGGTGCTCGATTTCGGCCACACCATCATGGGGCCGTGCGCGGGTGTGCTGTTTGCCGATCTCGGCGCCGATGTCGTCAAGATCGAGCCGGCCGACGGCGATCCGACGCGGCGGCTGCCGGGCTTTGCCGCCGGCTTCTTCGCGACCTACAACCGCAACAAGCGCTCGATCGCGATCGACCTGAAACGCCCCGAAGGGCAGGCGGTCGTTCATCGGCTGGTGAAAGACGCCGATGTCGTGCTGGAGAATTTTGGTCCGGGCACCATCGAACGGCTGAAGTGCAGCTGGGAGGATCTGCGCCAAATCAACCCGCGCCTCGTCTACCTCTCGATGAAAGGTTTTCTGAAGGGACCCTACGAGAACCGCGGTGCGTTAGATGAAGTCGTGCAGATGCAGTCCGGGCTCGCCTACATGACGGGACCGCCGGGTCGGCCGCTGCGCGCCGGTGCGCCTGTCATCGACATTCTCGGCGGCGTGTTCGGCGTCGTGGCCGCGTTGTCGGCGCTGCGCGAGCGCGACGTCACCGGCGTGGGGCAGAAGGTTGCAAGTTCGCTGTTCGAGAGCGCGACCTTCATGCTCGGCGCGGTCGTCGTCGGCAGCGCGGTGACGGGCGGGCCGATGCCGCCGATGCCGGCACGGAAAAATGCCTGGGGCGTGTATGACGTTTTCACCGCTTCCGACGGCGGTCAGGTCTTCATCGGCTGCACCTCTGATGGCCACTGGCGGCGCTTTTGCGATGCGTTCGGCTTCGACGAATGGCGCGACGATCCGAGGCTTACCGGCAACGCCAATCGCTGCGAGGCGCGCGAGTGGATGCTTCCCGAACTGGAGCGGCGGATCAGCAAATTGCCGCTGAACGAAATCCTCGAAAAGTGCGAGGCGGCGCGGGTCGCCTATTCGCGGGTGGGGCGGCCTGATGAATTGTCGATCGATCCGCATCTGCTCGCCAATGGCGGGCTGCTTGCGACGGCCGTCTCAGCGTTCGGCGGCGGGCCGCTGGTCGGAATCCCCGCGCTCCCGGTGGAATTCGGCGAGGCGCGCGAGCGGCCGGGCCTTGAGCGCCAGCCGCCGCGGGTCGGCGAGCACGCCGATGAAATCCTGCAATCCGCCGGATATTCGGAGCGTGAAATTGCGGATCTGCGTTCAGCCGGCGTGCTGGCGGCGGTGGTGAGCGTGCCCGCGTAGAAGCGAACAAAAAGAGCGGTTCAACCGCCTTCGCAAAACAAAAATGGTCAGGGAGGAGACGGAACATGATTTCCGACAGGCTGTTTCGAGGGAAGGCACTACGTCTCGGCGTCGCAGTCATCGCGATGGCGCTGGCTGCGGTGATGTCGAGCGCTGGCGCACAGCCATACCCGTCGCGGTCGATCACCATCCTGGTCGGCTATTCCGCGGGCGGGCAGGCCGATGCGCTGGCCCGGATCATCGGCAAGCAGCTCGGCGAGAACCTCAAAGTATCAGTCGTCATCGAGAACAAGACGGGCGCCAACGGCATGATCGCGGCGCAGGCGGCCGCACGGTCCGAGCCTGACGGCTATACGGTTCTGATGGTGACGGATGCGATGGTCACGATCGATCCGCACCTCGCCACCAGCAACCATTTTGACCTTTCGACGGCGATGGAGCCGGTCGTCAACGTCTCATGGTCGCCGCTGCTGCTGGCCGCCGCCAACAATGTGCCGGCGAATTCGGTGGCCGAGCTGGTCGCGCTCGGCAAGCAGAAGACGCAGAATTTGAGTTTCGGCAGCTCGGGCAGCTCGACGCCGCACCGCCTCGCCGGTGAGATGCTGCAGAAGTCCGGCGGCTTCACCATGACCCACATCCCCTACAAGGGAACGGCGGCTTCGGTGAACGACCTCCTGGGAGGGCAGATCCCGCTGCTGTTCGGCGCGCCGACGGCGGTGGAGCCGCTGGCGACCGCGGGGAAGATCAAGGTGCTCGGCGTCACTTCGGAGAAGCGCTATCCGCTGCTGCCCAATGTGCCCGCGATCAGCGAGACGTTCGAAGGCTTCAAGATCATCAGCTATATCGGCTTCATGCTGCCGAAGAAGACCCCGGCGCCCGTGATTGCCACGCTGAACAAGGAAGTGAACCAGATCCTTGGCACAGACACGATGCGCGGCTGGCTGGACAAGCAGGGCATGGTCGCCGTCGGCGGCACGCCCGACGATTTCAAGCGCCAGATCGCGGTCGACTATCAGGCGCGCGGTGAGCTGGTTCGCGCGCTCGGCATTACGGCCGAGTGAGAACGTGCTTGCCGTCGAGCGCTGCCTCAGGCGCTCTTTGATTTCTTCCGAGCGCGTGAGGTCGCGCGCGCCGAAACATTCAGCGCGGCGGCCTCGCGGATGAGCGCCTTCAACGCCTTTTCATCGATCTTGTCGCCCTGGTGGAAATCGATGGCGCGCCGGGTGTTGCCTTCGAGGCTGGAGTTGAAGAGGTCTGTCGGGTCGTCCAGTGCGGCACCCCTGGCGAAGGTCATCTTCACGACCGCCTTGTAAGTCTCGCCGGTGCAGATGATGCCTTCGTGCTCCCACACCGGCACGCCGCGCCATTTCCACTCTTCGACCACGTCGGGAACTGCCTGCTTGATGATGCCCCGGATGCGCGCGAGCGTCTCGCCGCGCCAGTCGCCGAGCTCCTTGATCCGCGCATCGATGTGCTGAGCGGGAGAGCTTCCGCCTTTCGCTTCACTCGCGCCGCTCTTCTTTATCATCATGGTTTTATTCTTCATGGTTGTTGCCGATAACCTTCCGCGACCTTCGCTGACATTCGGTTCAGGGCGATACTTCGCAACCCCAGCCGTCGTATTCGCCGCCGAGCTCAGTAACCTTTCGAAACAACGGAACGACGGTCTCATCGATTCGTACGGGCTGATCTATTCTGTAGAACTCGACGCGGAATTGGCCATTGGCGTCCGGCTCGTCGGGGGCGCTTTCGACGGTGAAACCCTCGCCTTGAACGTAACCTGCAAGCGCGGCTTGTGCCTTCGGGTTCGGAAGCAAGGCAAGGTGATCGATCTTGCGCTCGTTGCTCACGTTGTCGCCGTTCTTTTCCAGTTGCTGACAGACACGGCGGTTCATGATGCGTTGAAAGTCAATTTCTGACGGGTACAAAAAGTCGAAATACGTCTGCCACTCCTGGTCCGCGCGGGTGCCCGTTTCGTACTCGTAGGCAGGAAACTCTCGCATCGCGGCTTTGGCCGTCGTCTCGAAGTTTATGGGATCGGCAACATAGAAATAGAAATCCCTGTTTCCGCTGGACGTGTTTCGACCAACGAAGACCGCCGCTCCATTCTCGACGATCTTTGCCGTTACGCGGTCTTCCAACGCAATGAGATCGTCGAACTCATCCTGGCTGGAGAGGCCGTCCTCCCGTGGGCGGAGCATCAAAACGCGGAGGTAACCCATCGTCGCATGACTTCTGATGGGAGCATCCTTGCTTATTCCCAAGTCGATAAAGATCGACGCCGGCTCGCCGTCGACGCGAAGAGAATAAAAGTCCCAGTCATCGCTCATGCATCACTCACAATCGTTCGCCGGGCAATTGGCTCGCCTGCTTCACCCAGGCGACAAATTGCGCTTCGTCAAGGTCATCCTCATGGATGTCGAGATAGCGCACTTCCTTGTGCTTGGACTCGCCTGAGGGGACAGGGCGCAGCGAGGTGCCGCGGAAGAAAGTCACTTTGACGTACTTGGTGAAGCAATGAAAGCTGAGGAACCAGGGGCCCTGTTCCTCGACACCATAAAACGGCGAATTCCATTTGACCGCCTTGTGCACGCCGGGGACGGTGCGCACGATGAGTGCGTCGAGCTGGCGCCCGAGGTCGCGCTTCCAGCCCGGCATGGCCGCGATGTAGGCCTGTACCGGCGCGTCGCCGTATCCCTTCGCGATCTGAGGGTTGCCGCCCGAGAGCAACGCCGGCTTTGCAGCGGAAGGTTTGGCGGCGGCCTTCTTTGCGGCCTTTGCCGGTCTTTTCGACGTTGTTTGTGCCATGGCGTTCAGTCCTGTCGACGACGCTTCAGCCGCTGCGCCATTTGGCGGCATAGGGCAGCGCGAACATGTACAGGCCGGTGAGCAGAAGCAAGATCAACGGCAGCAGCGCCAGCAGGCCCACCCAGACGGCTGGTTGCCCCTGCGTCATGGCGACGATGTTGGCGATGACGGCCACCGTGAAGGCAATGGATAGCCAACGGTGGATCTGCCGTATCAGATTGTTCCAGTTCAATGAGACCTCCTTTGAAGACGAGTACAAGCGCAACGCGGTGGTTCAATCCGGCCGTGCCACCAGCTCTTCCAGTTTTTCGAAGAACTGCTTCCATCCGGCATGGGCGCCGCCATAGGCCTGCTTCTGATCTGGCCGGAAGCCGGTCTGCTCCATGCGCAGGAGGGTGCCGGTGCGCGTTGGCGTCAACGTGAAGGTCACCACGCTCTGCAGCGCGAAGGCCGCGTCGTCATGGTTGAAATTCCAGGTGTAGGACAGCGCCTTGTTCGGCTCGATGGCGAGCACCTCGCAGTCGAGCACGCCGCCCCATTCGCCGCGCAGATTGAAGCGGTGGCCGACGGCAGGCTTGAAGTCGTTCTTCATCAGCCACTCCTCGATCAGATGCGGCTGTGTGAGCGCGCGCCAGAGCTTTTCCGGCGGATGAGGCATCTCGCGTTCGACGACGACGGAACGCGTTTCGGTCGCAGCACTATTGATCATTGGTCCATCCGTTTGAGCAGGTCTTCGAGATCGTCGAACCGCCGCTGCCAAAACCCCGCCATCTCGCTGGTCCAGTCGATCAGCGGGGCGAGGGCGCCGAGCTGCGCGCTGTAGTGCGTTTGCCGGCCTTCATGGCGGTCGCGCACCAGCCCGGCCTGCTTCAGCACGCCGAGATGTTTTGAGACGGCCGGCTGCGAGATGCCGGCCCGGGCCGTAAGCGCACCAACGGTCTGCTCGCCTTCGCGGCATAGGCGCTCGAAGATCGCCCGGCGGGTCGGATCGGCGAGAGTTCGAAAGAGCACGTCGTGGGTGTTTGGCATCGGAGATCGATAACCTTTGGGTTATTGGTTATCTATAACCGCGGAGCTATGGATTGGTCAAGCCCGGAACGTGCTTGTAAGGTGGATTTTCAAGCTCCGCAAGAAAGGCAGTTTGGCGGGGTCTCTATCCGTGGCAGGTGGGCATATCCCGTTGGTTATGTATCGTCTGGAATCTGATGGTCCGTTGTGGCGGAGCGGGACGCTCATATATTGAACCTCCGATCGGGAGAGTTCGATGGAAGCGACCAGCCGCAAGGCCCATTGGGACAACGTCTACACGACGAAGGGCGAGAACGAGGTCAGCTGGTTTCAGCAAAGCGCGGCGCCTTCGCTCGACCTGATCGTGCAGGCGGGCGCAACGGACGAGTCCGCCATCATCGACATCGGCGGCGGCGCGTCGCGGCTGGTCGACAGTCTCGTCGAGCAGGGCTTTGAGGATGTCACGGTGCTCGACCTGTCCGCCGCGGCCTTGACCGTCGCGCGCGGCCGGCTTGAGAGTCATCTCGGCGCCGGCGCAGACAAGGTCAGGTGGATCGTCGCTGATGTGACGACCTGGAAGCCGGCGAGGGTCTACGATATCTGGCATGACCGGGCCGCGTTCCACTTTCTCACCGACGCCAGCGACCGCGAAGCCTACATCGCCCGCCTGGGGGATGGCCTGAGGATCGGCGGTCACGCCATCATTGCCACCTTCGCGCCCGACGGCCCGGAAAAGTGCAGCGGCCTGCCAGTCGCGCGCTATGACGGCGAAAGTCTCGGACGGACCCTCGGCGCCGCGTATCAGCTGCTGCACACAGAGCGGCACGAGCACGCGACGCCCTGGGGCGCGCGGCAGGCCTTCCAGTTCAGCATCTTCAGGCGCGAGTTCTGATCGCCGTCCTAATGCGCCATGCCGCGGGCGACTTCCTGACAGGCCTCCATGCAGCGGCGGCAGCTTTCGGCGCAGATGCGGCAATGTTCATGCATGGCGGCGTGCTTCTGGCATTCCTCCGCGCACAGCCGGCAGGCGGCGGCGCAGACGCTGAGCATGCGGCGCATCACTTCGTCGTCGGAGCCGGTCCGGCGGGTCATGATGCGGCCGGTGATGTTGCAGATGTCGGCGCAATCGAGATCCAGCCGGATGCACTGGGTCAATTCCTGCACCATGCGCTCGGACAGGCAGGCATCCGCACAGGAAGTGCAGATCTGGGCGCAGGAGTAGCATTCCTCGATGCAGCGGATCAGGGCGTCGTTGACCTCGCCCTGGACGGCCGGGTGGGTGCCGATCATTTCGCGGGCATGCATGGCTTAAACTCCTTGGCTGAAGGCGGACCGCTACCGGGGGCGGCCATCCCTTCAAGTCGCGGCAATCAAAAATGTTCTGACCGGCCCGAATTCGGGCTCGGGGATGGTTGCGACCTTGCTCCGCCTGTTTATGTTAAGGAAACCCGCGACTTCGTGATGGAACTTCGCTTCCCATCACGGGCCTTGGTATGCGAAACTGGCGCCGTGAAACGTTCGATCCATCTTTGCCGGCTGCTGGCGGTCCTCGTGATCGTCGGCCTCGTCATCGCCCCGCTTACGGCGCGGGCGAATACGACTGGCATGGCATCGATGGCGATGACGTCGATGGCCGATGACGCCGCCATGTCCGACGACATGCCGTGCTGCCCGGATAAATCGGTGCCGGCCGATTGCGACCAGTGCCCGTTGATGGCGCTGTGCGTGTCGACGACGTTGCAGGCGCCGCTGTCGGCCGGCGTCACCGAAATCCGGCCCGTGACGCTTCGAACGCTGCTCCCCGGCAGCGATCCCGAAGTGGAAGGCGTTGGATATTCGCCTCCGCCCAAACCTCCCCGATCCCTGGTCCTTTCGGCGTAACGCCGAATCGTGCGCGGCGCCTTGCGGCGCGCGTGCCCCATGCCGCCATGGCGCGGCTGACCCAGGAAATCGAGGATATTACGATGAAGCCCATTCCGTTTTCGCGCGGCCTGCGGGTCGCGCTGACCGGTGCTGCCCTGAGCTGCGCCGCCACCGTCGCGTTCGCCGACATCAAGGATTACGAATTCAAACTGGTCGAGCCGACCGTCAAGGTCGGCCCCGGCCAGACCATCGCGGTCAAGCTGGAAGACAAGCGGACAGGAAAGGCCGTGCCCGACGCGGTGATCTTTGCGACGCGTCTGGATATGGCGCCGGATGCCATGCAGGAGATGGTGAGCGAGCTGACGCCGCTGCCGGGATCGGAGCCGGGCACCTATCGCTTCAAGGCCGATTTCACCATGGCCGGCCGCTGGCAGCTATCGCTCGGCGCCAAGGTGCAGGGCGAAACCGGCACGGTTGACAACAAGCTCGTCATTCAGGCCGACAAATGAAGCGGTCCGTTCAGATTGCGATCGCTGCTGCCGTGACGGCGGCCGTGATCGCCGGCGTTCTCGCGCGTCCCTATCTCTCGCCGGGCGGCGAGACGAAGCATGCGCATGTCATCGCCCAGGCGCGCGAACCGGCGGGCGCTCCGATCTATTATCAGGATCCGGACGGCAAGCCGTTTTATTCGCTGACGCCGAAGAAGACGCCCGACGGCCGCGACTACCGCGCCGTGCCCCGCGGTGCCGACATCAGTTTTGACGATCCGGAGGAGGAGAGCGCGGCGGCCGCGCCGACCGGCCGAAAGATCAGGTACTACCGCAACCCGATGGGCCTGCCGGATGTCTCGCCGACGCCCAAGAAGGACTCGATGGGGATGGATTACATCCCGGTCTATGAGGGCGAGGACAGCGACGACGGATCGGTCAAGGTCTCGCCGGGCAAGATCCAGCGCACCGGCGTCAAATCGGAGCCGGCCGCCCGTCGCGTGATCCGCTCGACGGTTCGCGCGCCCGGCACCATCCAGCTCGATGAACGCCGGGTCTCGGTGATCGCGATGCGCGCCGAGAGCTATGTCCAGAAGATCGCCGACGTCACGACCGGAAGCCACGTCGTCAAGGGCCAGCCGCTGATGGAAATCTATAGCCCCGCGGTTTCATCCGCCGCGGCGGAATACATCTCGACGCTGAACTCAAAAGTCACCGGCGGCGGCGAGGGACCCTATGGCAGGGGATCGCGCCAGCGGCTGATGAATCTCGACGTCCCGGAAGCGGCGATCGTCGCCATCGAGAAAGGCCGCAATGTTCCGATCGGAATCGAATGGACCTCGCCGCGCGACGGCATCGTTCTTGAACGCAACGCCGTCGAGGGCATGCGCGCCCAGCCGGGCGAGACCCTGTTCAGGATCGCCGACCATTCGGTGATGTGGGCCATGATCGACGTCGCCGAACGCGATCTCGGGGCGATGGCCGTGGGCCAGCGCGCGATCGTGCGCGCCAGAAGTTTTCCCGGGCGCGAGTTCGCAGGCAAGATCAACGTGATCTATCCGGCGATCACGAAGGAGACGCGGACGGCGCGGGTGCGGGTCGAACTGTCCAATCCAGATCTGCTGTTGATCCACGACATGTATGTCGACGCCGAGATCGAGACCGGCAGCGGGACGGCCGTGCTCGCCGTTCCGGAAAGCGCTGTCATGGATACCGGCAGCCGGCAGGCGGTGCTGGTCGACAAGGGAGAAGGGCGGTTCGAGCCGCGCGAGGTCAAGCTCGGGCATCGCGGCGATGGCTATGTCGAGATTCGCCAGGGCCTTGCCGACAATGATCCGGTGGTGACGTCAGCCAATTTCCTGATCGATGCCGAAAGCAATTTGAAGGCGGCGCTGAAAGGCTTTGCCGAGGGGACCCAGCCATGATCGCCCGTCTCATCGCGTGGTCGGCGCGCAATTTGCTGCTGGTGTTCTTCGGCACCGGCTTTGCCGCCGCCGCCGGCCTCTATGCGCTTGCACATCTGCCGCTCGATGCCATTCCTGATCTCTCGGACACCCAGGTGATCGTCTACACCGAATATCCGGGGCAGGCGCCGCAGGTGATCGAGGACCAGGTCACCTATCCCCTGACGACGGCGATGCTCACGGTGCCGCGCTCCAAGGTCGTGCGCGGTTTCTCGTTCTTCGGCGTGTCGTTCGTCTATGTCATCTTCGAGGACGGCACCGACATCTACTGGGCGCGCTCGCGCGTGCTCGAATTTCTCAATAGCGCGGCGTCGCGGTTGCCCGCCGGCGTGACGCCGACCATCGGCCCCGACGCCACCGGCGTCGGCTGGGTCTACCAATATGCGGTGATGTCGAAAGAGCTCAATCTCTCCGACACCCGCGCCATCCAGGACTGGAACCTGAAATTCGCGCTCGCGAAAGCGGAAGGCGTCGCCGAGGTCGCGAGCGTCGGCGGCTTCGTGCGGCAATACAACGTCGTGCTCGATCCGCAGCGGATGCGCGATCTCGGCATCACCATGCAGAAGATGCGCGACGCGATCCGCGCCAGCAATGCCGATGTCGGCGGCCGCACCGTCGAACTCTCCGAATTCGAGTATGTGATCCGCGGCAAGGGCTATCTGAAAGGGATCAACGACCTCGGCAACGTCGTACTCAAGGCCAGCAACGGCACGCCGGTGCTGCTGAAGGATATCGCCCGCGTCGAGCTCGGACCGGATGAGCGCCGCGGCATCGGCGAACTCAACGGCGAGGGCGAGGCGGCCAGCGGCATCGTGCTGCAGCGTTTCGGCGTCAACGCGCTGGATGTCATTCAGAACGTCAAGAAGCGCTTTGCGGAGATCGCATCGAGCCTGCCGAAATCGGTCGAGATCGTGCCGGTCTACGACCGCTCGAACCTGATCAACGCCGCCATTGCCACGCTCAAGAACACGTTGCTGGAGGAGTGCATCATCGTTGCGCTGGTATGCATTGTGTTCCTGCTGCACATCCGCAGCGCGCTGGTTGCGATCCTGATGCTGCCGGTCGGCGTGCTAATGGCGTTCGGCGCCATGAAGCTGCTCGGCATCGGCTCCAACATCATGAGCCTGGGCGGGATCGCGATCGCGATCGGCGCGATGGTCGATGCGGCGATTGTCATGATCGAGAATGCCCACAAGCATCTGGAGCGGGCAGAGCCCGGACAATCCCGCGTGACGATCCTGATCGAGGCGGCATCGCAGGTCGGGCCGGCGCTGTTCTTCAGCCTGTTGATCATCACCGTCTCCTTCATGCCGATCTTCACGCTGGAATCGCAGGAGGGGCGGCTGTTCAGCCCGCTCGCCTTCACCAAGACCTTTGCGATGGCGGCGGCGGCGCTGTTGTCAGTGACGCTGGTGCCGGCGCTGATGGTGTTGTTCGTGCGCGGAAAGATCATTCCGGAGCACAGGAATCCGATCAATCGCTTCCTGATCTGGATCTATCGCCCGGTCATCAAGGGCGTGATGCGCGCCAAGATTCTCGTGATCCTGATCGCGGTCGGCATTCTGGCGGTGACGATATGGCCGGCGCGGCAACTCGGCACCGAGTTCATGCCCAACCTGAACGAAGGCACGCTGCTCTATATGCCGACCACGCTGCCGGGGCTCTCCGTTACCAAGGCCAGCGAATTGCTGCAGACGCAGGACCGCATCATCAGGAGCTTTCCCGAGGTTGAGTCGGTCTATGGAAAGGCCGGCCGCGCCGCGACCGCGACCGATCCGGCGCCGACCGAGATGTTCGAGACCATCATCAACCTGAAGCCGAAATCCGAGTGGCGGGCAGGGCTGACGCTCGAGAGCCTGACGGCGGAGATGGACAAGGCGCTGCAGTTTCCCGGCGTCTCCAACGCCTGGACCCAGCCGATCAAGGCGCGCATCGACATGCTCTCGACCGGCATCCGCACGCCGATCGGCGTCAAGGTGATCGGTACCGATCTGGTCGAGATCGACCGTTTAGCCAAACAGGTCGAGCAGGTGCTGCGCACCGTGCCGGGCACATCCTCGGCCTATGCCGAGCGCGGCATCGGCGGCTACTATCTCGACATCGTGCCGGACCGCGCGGCGCTGGCGCGCTACGGCATCGTGGTTCAGGACGTGCAGGACGTCATTGCCACCGCGCTCGGCGGCCAGACGGTGACCACCACGGTCGAGGGCCGTCAGCGCTTCTCCGTCAACATGCGCTATCCCAGAGACCTGCGCAGCGATCCCACGGCCATCGCACGCGAGGTGCTGGTGCCGATGCCGGCCGGTGGCGCGGTGCCGCTCGGCGAGGTCGCCAAGGTCTCGCCGGCGCGCGGGCCGACCACGATCCGTACCGAGAACGGTCAACTCGCGACGTACGTCTATGTCGACATCCGGGATCGCGACATCGGCGGCTATGTCGCCGACGCGCAGGCGGCGGTGAAGGCCAGCATCCAGTTTCCACCCGGCGCCTACGTCATGTGGAGCGGGCAGTATGAATATCTGGAGCGGGCCACGGCGCGGCTCAAGATCGTGGTGCCTGTGACGCTCGCGATCATCTTCCTATTGCTCTATCTCAACTTCCGCTCGCTGACGGAAACGCTGATCGTGATGTTGTCGCTGCCGTTTGCCCTCGTCGGCGGCCTCTGGCTGATGTGGTGGCTCGGCTTCAACCTCTCGGTGGCGGTCGTGGTCGGCTTCATCGCGCTGGCGGGCGTTGCCGCCGAGACCGGCGTGGTGATGCTGATCTATCTCAACCAGGCGCTGGACGAGCGGCGGGCGCGCAAGGCGGCCGAAGGCGGTGCGCTGACGCGCGACGACCTCTACGACGCCATCATGGAAGGCGCGGTGGAGCGCGTGCGTCCGAAGATGATGACCGTGGTCGCGATCATGGCCGGCCTGTTGCCGATCATGTGGAGCACCGGCACCGGCTCGGAGATCATGCAGCGCATCGCCGTGCCGATGATCGGCGGCATGATCTCCTCGACACTGCTGACGCTGATCGTGATCCCGGCGATCTACGCGCTGGTGAAGGGCGCGGAGCTTGGAAAGGTTTCTGTAACGAAAGTTGAACCCGGACAAGCAGGAGCCACTGTAACCTAGGCGCTGTTTGCGACGTGGCTGAACCGGCCGTTTGGTGGTGGGCTTCCACTCCAAACGTGTGATGCGTTTCACCATTGCGGCAAAAGAGATCGGATAGGTTCGGCTTGCCCGGCTGCGCCGGGCGTGGCGTCCGCTGATCCATTCGGATCGCATCCATTTTGGGTCGCATCCATCGTGGGTCCGATTTGCATGCTCCGTTCCAGGAGGAAAACATGCCAGATCCTGCAAGAAGTCATGCCGTGGTCATTGGCGCCGGCATGGCCGGCCTGACCGCCGCTCAGGCGATCTCCAGGCATTTCGGAAAAGTCACGGTCATCGAGCGGGACGTCCTTCCCGCCGAGGCGGCGCCGCGGAGGGGGACGCCGCAATGCCAGCACGCCCACATGCTGCTCGCGGGCGGGTTGAAGGCGCTGCAGACGCTGTTTCCGGGGTTTGAGAACGATCTGGCGGAAGCTGGCGCGGTGAAGATCCGTGCCGGTAAGGATCTTAGGTTCGAGCGCCCCGGGTTCGACCCATTCCCTATTCGCGATCTCGGCTTCGATATTTTCAGCATGTCGCGCCCGCTGCTCGAAGCCGTTACGCGACGGCGCGTCCTGCAGGCCCCGAACATAGGTATTTGCATGCGCTCCCGCGTGACAGGACTTGTCGCCTCGCGCGATGCGAGGCGAATCAAGGCGATCCGTTATGAAACCGGAGATGAGCCTGCTGTGACTGTCGAGGCCGACCTGGTTGTCGAAGCCTCCGGCCGCTGCGGCCTGACGCTGCAACTGCTCGAAGAGCTTTCTCTCGAGAGGCCGGAAGAAACCGAGATCGGCATGGATCAGGCATATGCAAGCACCATCGTCGAGCGGCCGATCGATCACAATGCCGACTGGCTCGGCAATATCGTGCTGCCGTCCGCACCCGCCAGCAGCCGCGGGGCGTTCCTGTTTCCGATCGAGAGCCAGCGATGGCTGCTTTCCGTCGGAGGCAATCATGGCGATGCGCCTCCGGGCGACCGCGCGGGATTTATGGATTTCGTCAGGAGCCTGCGCACGCCGACGATCTATGACGCGGTCAAAGACGCCTGTCCGCTGACGGATATCGTTCGCTATCAGTTGCCGTGCAGCACTCGGCGACATTTCGAGCGCCTGGAGTCGTTTCCGACAGGGCTGCTGGCGATCGGCGATGCGTTCTGCCGCTTCAACCCGGTGTTCGGCCAGGGCATGAGCGTGGCCGCACAGGAAGCCGTGATCCTGGACCGGTTGTTGGCGGAAGACGTCCCCGAGGAGCGGCTGGCGCGTGACTTCTTCGCGGCCATTCAAAACACCATCGCGGCACCGTGGGGCGTTGCCGTCTCCGATTTCGTCTACCCCGCCACGCGCGGTGTCCGGCCCGCCGACTTCGCGCAGCGCTTGCAATACGGCATTGCCTTGACCAAACTCGCCGCTGATGATCCCGAGGTGCATCGCCTGACGGTGGAAGTCTCGCAACTGCTCAAGCCGCAGGCCGCGCTGCGCGAGCCGGCGCTTGCGGCGCGCGTGATGGCGCTGATGTAATTGATTGATACGGGAGAGGCCGCGGTGGAATTTGTTACCGTCCGGAACGGAGCGATCGAACTCAATGTAGCGGTCGCCGGCTCGGGTCCACTGATCGTCTGCGTCCACGGCTTCCCGGAACTCTGGTACTCCTGGCGGCACCAGATCGCGCATTTCGCGGCACGGGGATTCCGGGTGGTCGCGCTCGACGTGCGCGGCTATGGGCGAAGCTCGAAGCCAGGAGAAATCACGGCGTATACGATGCGTCATCTCGCATCCGACGTCGTTGCCGTGATCGAGCACCTGGGAGATGGCCCGGCCATTCTGTTCGGCCACGACTGGGGCGCACCCATCGTGTGGCACACCGCACTGCTTCACCCCGACAGGATCAGGGCGGTCGCCGGCCTCAGCGTGCCGTACCGGCCGCGCGGACCCGTACCCTTCATCGAGCTTGCGCGATCTCTCTACAAGGGGCGCTTCTTCTATCAGCTCTACTTCCAGCAAGAGGGCGTCGCGGAGGCGGAGCTTGATGCGGACGTCGCGAGCGCCCTGCGCAAGACGTATTACGCGCTGTCCGGGGCGGCGCCCCACAACAAGTGGCTCGAGCCGAAGGCTCCGGAGGCAAGGTTGCTCGATGGGCTCGTCGATCCGAAGCCGTTTCCAGGCTGGATGGAGGAGGCCGATCTGGCCGTCTATGTCGATGCCTTCAGGGCAGGCGGCTTCCGCGGCCCGCTCAACCGATACCGCGCGCAAACAATCGACTTTGCCGAGCTGGCCGAATTGAGCGGACGCAACATTACGCAGCCGTCGGCCTTCATCGCCGGCGAACGCGATCCCGTGCGCGCCTTCGTCCCGGGCGTCGACCTTTACGCCGAGCCCGGAATCGCCTGCTCTGATTTTCGCGGCTCCACCATCATCCCCGGTATCGGACATTGGGTGCAGCAGGAAGCGCCAAAGGAAACTAACGCGGCGCTCGAAGCGTTCGTGCGGGGGCTATAGCGCGGGCGGTACCTCGGAAAAGTTCGCACGCAGCCTGCCGGCGCTTGCTGCGGCCAGAAAGCACGATGACAACTTCCAGCGATGGTGGCAGAATGGTGACAGACGTGGTTTGAAACCACGGCGACCAAGAACAACGAAGAAAAAGCGATCGCCGCGGTCACGTCGTCCAAGGGAGGAGATAGCTCATGAAACGCTTGTTTCTGGGAGTAGTCGCCGTTGCCCTGATCGCTTCGGCGTTTGTTGGATCCACCACTGCAGTCATGGCGCAGACGAAGGTGCTGAAGATGCAGGCCACATGGCCGGCGTCGCTTACGCTCTATGACAACTTCACCTACTTCGCCGAGCGGGTGAACAAGCTGTCGGCCGGCGCGCTGAAGATCGAGGCGATGCCCGCTGGTCAGGTCGTGCCGGCGTTCGAGGTGCTGGATGCGACCCACAAAAAGGTACTCGACGGAGCGCATGCGTGGGCCGGCTACTGGACCGGCAAGAACAAGACCGCGATCCTTTTCACCGGCGGCCCCGGCGGCACATTCGGCATGGACTTCATGGACGTGATGGGCTGGCTCTATCACGGCGGCGGCCTCGATCTGTACAACGAGTTCTATCAGAAGGAGCTCAAGCTCAACGTGGTCGTGTTCCCCATCCTGCCTGCAGGGCCGCAGGCGTTCGGCTGGTTCAAGAAGCCGATCCAGACGGTTGAGGACATGAAGGGCATGAAATGCCGCCAGACCGGCATGGCCGGCGAAGTGTGGCAGGCTCTCGGCTTCACGGTGGTCAACATGCCCGGTGGCGAAATCATTCCCTCAGCGCAGCGAGGCGTGATCGACTGCGCGGAATGGGTCGGCGGCATCGAGGACCTGCAGCTCGGCTTCCACAACGTCTGGAAGTATCATTATTCGCCCGGCTTGCATGAAAACGTCACGATCGGCGAAATCGTGATCAACGGCGATGTGTGGAAGGAGCTCAGCGCGCAGCATCAGGAGATCATCAAGTCGGCGGCCAACGAGACATTCCTCGTCTGGTGGACCAAGTGGCAGCGCCAGAACGCCGATGCGCTGATTGAGATGCAGCAGAAGCACGGCGTACAGATCCTGCGCACGCCGACCGAGATCCTGCTGGCCTTCATCAAGAAGTGGGACGAGATCGCGGCGGCGGAGGGCGCCAAGAACCCGTTCTTCAAGAAGGTGCACGACTCCCAGAAGGCCTATGCCAGCGCCGTGGTGCCGTACAAGCGGTCCTATTTCCCGCCGTACTCCTTCATGGCGAACTACTACTTCCCCGTCGAGAAATAGGGCTTCGTCCGAGGGCGGCCGATTCGACCGCCCTCCATTGATGCGACTCATGCGGCCGGCTTGCGTCGTGCCGTAGTGCGCCGCCCGAACGGTCGGTGGGAGGGGGAGGGATGGCAGAGATGACGGGCAGGCAGCCGCCGGCGCTCCTGGCCATGATCAGGATCATCGACGGCTTCACGGACCGGACCGGCACGATCATCTCGTGGCTGTCGGTGCCGCTCGTTCTGGCCGTCGCCTACGAGGTTACAGCGCGCTACCTGTTCAACGCGCCGACCATTTGGGCCTACGACGCAACCTACATGCTCTACGGCTCGCTGTTCATGCTCGGCGCCGCTTACGCGCTGCACAAGGGCGCTCATATCCGCACCGACTTCTTCTGGGAGAAGTTCTCGATCCGCAGGAAGGGGTGGATCGATACGATCTCCTACATCGTCTTCTTCTTTCCGAGCCTGATCATGCTGTTGCTGATCAGCTGGAACGAATTTCACTACGCCTGGGAGATCAACGAGACTTCGGACCAGACGCCGTGGCGGCCCGTGCTGTGGCCGTTCAAGTTCGTCGTACCGCTCGCCTGCCTCCTGCTGCTGATCCAGGGCGTGTCCGAACTGATCAAGAGCATCTACATGGCGCGGACCGGCGTCGAACTCGAGCACAAGGAGAAGGTCGAGATATGACCGCAGAAGCGCTCATCGGCCTCGTCATGCTTCTGGTCCTGCTTGGCGCGATCTTCATCGGCGTGCCGATCTCGTTCACGTTGCTGTTTCTCGCTTTTTCGTTCGGCTACTGGGGCATGGGCGGGACGGTCTTCGAACTTGGCTACTTCCAGACCATCGGCATGATGAAGGAGGAACTGCTGGCCGCCGTGCCGCTGTTCATCTTCATGGGCTTCATCACCGAGCAGGCTGGACTCATGGAGCGCTTATTTACGGCGTTCCGGATGCTACTTGCGCCGGTGCGCGGCGCACTCTTCCTCGTCGTGATCCTGACTTCGACCGTGTTCGCGATGGCGACAGGCATCGTCGGCGCAGCCGTTACTGTGCTTGGCATCATGGCCTCGCCGATCATGACGAAGGCCGGTTATGACGCCAAGCTTTCAGCGGGCACCATCACGGCGGGCGGCACACTCGGCATTCTCATTCCCCCGTCGGTGATGCTGATCGTGATGGGGCCAGTGCTCGGGGTATCGGTCGCCGATCTCTATGCCGCAGCCTTTGGGCCGGGCTTCCTGCTGGCCGGCCTCTACATCGCCTATCTGATGGGCCGCGCCTTCATGAACCCCAAACTCGGACCGCCGGTGCCAATCGACGAGCGAATCTACTCTTTGGGGTACATTGCGCGCGAGGTCATCGTCGGAACGCTGCCGCTGCTCGGGCTCATCACGGCGACGCTCGGCTCGATCATCGGGGGGCTAGCGACGCCGACGGAGGCCGCCGGCATCGGCAGCGTCGGCGCGCTGATCCTGGCCATCGCATATGGCAGGTTCTCGCTCAGCGGACTGCAGCGGGCGCTGACCTCGACGATGGCGACCTCAAGCATGGTCCTGCTGCTGGCGGTCACGTCGAACATTTTTGGTGCGGTGTTCGCTCGCCTCGGCTCTGCGAACTGGATCACCGAGACCATGCTCGGCCTCCAGTTGCCGCCAAGCCTCATGCTGATTGTCGTGCTCCTCCTCATTTTCCTGCTCGGTTGGCCGTTTGAGTGGCCAGCCATCATCCTGGTGTTCCTGCCGATCTTCTATCCCGTCGTGAAGGGCATGGGCATCGACCTCATATGGTTCGGAGCATTGGTTGCGGTGGTGCTGCAGACCGCATTCCTGTCGCCGCCGGTCGCCAGGTCGGCGTATTATCTCAAGCAGGTGGTCAAGGGCTGGAGTCTCGCGACGATTTACGCCGGCATGTTCCAGTTCATGATCCTGCAGGTGATCTGCGTCGGGCTGATGATCGCTTTCCCCGGTATTGCGACCTGGTTCCCGCATACGCTGCACGAAGCATCCCGCAGTCAGGTCATCCCGGAGGAGCACAAGCGAATCCTGGAACAGCAGAAGCTGGCACCGTCCCTGGAGGACGATGACTGGCTGACACCAAAAAAGAAGTAGCCGGCTCGTTGTGCGTCGTAGACGAGGTCGACCATGCGATGCTCGAACCAGCATCAGCTTGCGGCCGCGGAAGTATGTCGCGGGGATCACGCCGGTGCGTGCCGCCGCGAATGCGGGCGCTCTTCCAAGTGTCGAGTTTGAGGTAGCTAGGTAGCGCGCACTCACGGGGAAGTCGCGGCGAGATACCCGCCCCGGCTCCTGGGGGGCTTGGGGGTTCGGAAGGCCAAGACGAATATCTCGACGCAGACCCGCCAGTCCCATACCGGGAGAGCCCGAGCATAGGGGCGACACATGAAACCAAAGAAGTTTCCCTGCCGCTATTGTCCCAACGGACACAGGCCGGACCCGAGGGCGCCCCTCGCGGTATCACGACCAATCGATCGGATTGTAATGCAGTCGACGGCGATCCATTTCCTCGCGCAGCCGTTCTGCGTATTCCTTTACGCCGGGACCGGCAAAGCGATACCTGCCGCCCGCTCGCTGATCCAGCTCGACCTGCTGCCGGACATTTTCATAGAAAGCCAAAAGCCGCTCGTCCTTCATTTGCGAAAAATTCATCGTCAAGCCCAACCCCTCGGCCATATCGGAAAAGAGCGATGGGGGGCTGGTTCCGCCTTAGCCACGTTGACCTAGATCAAACTTCGCCTCGCGGTCCCGGCGTTCGCTGCCGGGCATGACCGCTGAGCCTACGAGCGGCCTCGGCCGAAATTTACGTGCTCTCGGAGTTTGCCAGGCCTGATCGGCCTGAAACCGTCTGAAACATAGATGTCAGGAGGCAAAAATGAGCCGCGGAATGCCATCGATGACTGCGCTCCTTGGGATGCTCGCCCTTGCGGGATATCAAAATCGCGACAAGCTCGCGGAAATATTCAGCGGTGCTGTGGGGTCGCTTTCCAAACCCGAAGGCGGCGGACAGCCGCGGGCGCAGAGTGACGTGCTGAGCAACATGCTGGGCAGCGCGGGAGTCGGAGGCCTACTTGGCGGCGGCCTCGGCGAACTGTTCGAGCAATTCAAGAAGAACGGCCAAGGCGAGGCTGCGGAATCGTGGATCGGCCCCGGCCCCAACAAGGAGATTTCGCCGCCCGAGCTCAAGCAAGCCATCGGTCAGGATGTTTTGGCGACGCTGGCGCAGCAGACGGGGCTTTCGCAAGAAGAGCTTCTCGCCCGACTTTCGCGGGAACTGCCATCAGCCGTCGACAAATACACGCCGGACGGTCGTCTACCTTCGCGCGACGCTTAATTCACCGTGCACAGGGAATTGGTAAGATGAGCATCATCTGGACCATCATTATCGGATTTTTGGCGGGCGTCGTTGCAAAGTTCATCATGCCTGGAAGCAATGAGCCGTCGGGGTTCATTATGACGACCATTCTGGGCATCGTAGGCGCGTTCGTTGCGTCCTATCTCGGGCAAGCTCTCGGATGGTACAAGGCGGGCGAGGGGGCCGGATTCATTGGTGCTGTCGTCGGGGCGATCATCGTGCTGGCGATCTATGGGTTCTTCGCGGGAAAGCAGCGAGCGGCTTGAACTCGATGCCGCGTTATCGGCGGGAGAGACCAGCGTTCACTTCCGCACGATCGAGCCGGCGCGCCCGACCAGGCGCGCCAGTTGCTTGAAGCGGCTGCCGACGCGGTCGGCGACAAGGTCGACCATGCGATGCTCGAACACCAGCATCAGCTTGCGGCCCTGGGTGCGGAAATGCGTCGCGGGTAACACGCCGGTGCGCGCCGCCGAGATCAGGTGCGCGACGCGGAAGGCGGCGCCGAGAAGCCGCGCGCGTTCGTCCATCGCCGGCGGCACCAGCTCGCGGATGCGCTCCGGCGGCTCGTTCTCCTCGCTGAGGCCGGCATAGCGATAAAATACCGACAGCGCGACGAAGGCGCGGCCCTGATGGCTGATCGAGCCGAAATTGCCGTTGGTGATCAGGCTCAGCGTCTCCTCGCCGCGATGATCGGGATGCACCCGCCAGCCGATGTCGGAGAGCAGGCAGGCGGCATGGCGCAGCCGTCGGTCTTCGTCGGTCTCGCGCAGCTTTACGACACGCACCAGCCTGTCGGTCCAAGCGACCAGTTCCTCGGCGTGGCGAGCCGAGCGCGACAGCAGCCCGTTCAGGGTTTGCGCGGCGCAGATAAAACCGTCCTTGGCGCGCTCCTGTTGCGGCAGCATCTCGTAGAGCAGGCCTTCGCGCACGCCGAAGGTCGAGAACACGATTTCCTTCGGCCGGCCGATGCGGATGATGTATTCGAGCACCAGCGCCGCATAGGTCAGCAGCGGACGCCGGGCGTCGGCGACCACTTCGATATCGGCGAGCATGTTGGCGGCCGCGAGCCGGCGCAGGCGCCGGGCGAAATCGAGCGCGTCGGCGGCAGGTATCGAATAGCCGTGCATCACGCGCAGCGGGTAGCCGCTCTGGACGATGTGGATGCGCGCCAGTGCGCGCCAGGTGCCGCCGACGGCATAGAAGGTGCGGCCGTGGGCGGCTTTGAGCTGGGCGACGCCGGACAGATCGTCGCGCACGATGCGCTCGGCGCGCTTCAACGATTTGTCAGACAGATCCTGCAGCGCGAGGCTTCCCAGCGGCAGCGTGACGCCGCCGTGGACGCGGCTCTTCTGAACGTCGATCAGTTCGAGCGAACCGCCGCCGAGATCGCCGACGATGCCGTCGGGATTGTGGATGCCGGAGACGACGCCGAGCGCGGAGAGCTTTGCCTCGCGCGGTCCCGACAGGATTTGAATCGGAGTGCCGCAGATGCGCTCGGCCTTGGCGATGAAGTCAGGACCGTTCTTGGCGTCGCGGCAGGCGGCGGTGGCGATGGCGAAGACGCGCCCCACCTGCTGGATGCGGCACAGCGCCCGGAATCGCCTGAGCGCCGTCAGCGCCTTGGTGACGGCGTCCTCGGCCATCAAGCCGGTGCTCTGCACCTCGCGGCCGAGCCCGCACAGCGCCTTCTCGTTGAATATGGTGACGAGGCTGCGCGCCATCGTCTCATAGACGACGAGACGAACCGAGTTCGAACCGATGTCGATGACGGCGACGCTGGAAGCGCGCTTTCGCGGCCGCTTCACAGCCGCGGCCCCTTATGACGATGGTTGGCGCTCGTTACGGCGCGTGAGCCGGCGCGGCGAAGATTCCTTGAGAGACTTTCCACGACCAGACAGGCTCGGATTCGTCATGAAGTAATTGTGCAAGTTGAACGGCTCTTCGCCTTTCGCGGCCTTCATACGCGTTGAGGACCCGTCCGGCAACAACTGCCAGCTCTGCTCGGTATCCTTCAGGTTCGCGACCATGATCTGTTCGAGAACCTGCTGATGTACCGTGGGATTTTGCAATGGACAGAGCACTTCGACGCGGCGGTCGAGGTTCCGCGGCATCATGTCGGCGGACGAGATATACACAGCCGCCTTCGGGCCAGGCAGGCCCTGACCCATACCAAAGCAGTAGATTCGGCCGTGCTCCAGGAAGCGGCCGATCACCGATTTGACGCGAATATTGTCCGATAGCCCGGGCAGTCCCGGCCGCAGGCAGCAGATGCCGCGCACCACCAGTTCGATCGAGACGCCAGCCTGCGAGGCTTCGTACAGCGCGTCGATGATGTCGGGGTCGACGAGCGAGTTCATCTTCATCCAGATCGCGCCGGGCTTGCCGTGCCTGGCGTGATTGGTCTCGCCCTTGATGTGCTCGATGATGCGCTTGCGCAGCGTCAGCGGCGACACCGCCATCCGCTCGATGTCGCTCGGCTCGGCATAGCCGGTGATGTAGTTGAACACCCGCGCCGCATCGCGGCCGATGATCGGGTCCGAGGTGAAGTAGGAGAGGTCGGTGTAGATGCGTGCGGTGACCGGGTGATAATTGCCGGTGCCGGTGTGCACATAGGTCGTGAGGCTGCCGCCCTCGCGCCGCACCACCATCGACAGCTTGGCGTGCGTCTTCAGTTCGAGGAAGCCGTACACGACCTGAACGCCGGCGCGTTCGAGGTCGCGCGCCCAGCGGATATTGGCTTCCTCGTCGAAGCGCGCCTTCAGCTCGATCAACGCCGTCACCGATTTGCCGGCTTCCGCAGCCTCGGCAAGCGCGCGCACGATCGGCGAATTGTTCGAGGTGCGGTAGAGCGTCTGCTTGATGGCGACGACATCGGGATCGCGCGCCGCCTGCTGCAGGAACTGCACGACGACGTCGAAGGATTCGTAGGGGTGATGGACGATCAGGTCCTTCTGCCGGATCGCGGCGAAGATGTCGCCGCCATGGTCGCGCACCCGCTCGGGATGCCGCGGCACATAGGGCGTGAATTCGAGGTCGGGCCGGTCGAGCCGCGTGAGCTGCGAGAGCTCGTTCATCGCCAGCACGCCGTCGACCAGAAACACCTCGTCGTCCGCCGCCGAAAGCGCCTGCCGTACGAAGGCGCACAGCGCTTCCGGCATCTTGGCTTCCATCTCCAGCCGGATCACCGAACCGCGCCGCCGCCGCTTCAGCGCGGTCTCGAACAGGCGCACCAAGTCCTCGGCCTCTTCCTCGATTTCGAGTTCGGAGTCCCTGATGATGCGGAAGGCGCCCTGGCCCTTGACGGTGTAGCCCGGGAACAGCCGGCCGATGAACAGGCCGGTGGCCTGCTCCAGCGGGATCAGGTGAACGGCGCCGTCCTTGCCCGCGGGCATGCGGATGAAGCGGTCGATCTTGCCGGGCATGCGGATCAGCGCGTTCATCGCCTTGCCGTCGGAGGTCCGCGACAATTGCAGCGCGATGGTGAAGCCCAGGCTCGGGATGAACGGGAAGGGGTGCGCGGGATCGATCGCCAGCGGCGTCAGCAGCGGGAAGATGTTGTGGAGGAAATGATCCTCGAGCCAGCTCCGCTCTGCCTTGGTGAAGTCGTGGCCGTCGACCAGCTTGATGCCGGCGTCCGACAGCGTGGTGCGCAGATCGCGCCAGATCGCCTGCTGGTCGGAGGCGAGTTCCGAAACCGTCTTGTTGATGAGGGCGAGCTGCTCGGACGGCGTCAGGCCATCCGGGCTGCGTTCGGCGATGCCTTCGCGGACCTGTGCCTTGATACCGGCGACGCGGACCATGAAGAACTCATCAAGGTTATTGGCGGAAATCGACAGGAACCGCACCCGTTCCAGCACGGGATGGCCGGGATTGACCGATTCCTCGAGCACCCGGCGGTTGAAATGCAGCCAGGATAGTTCCCGATTGATGAAGCGCTCGGGGCTGGTGGCAATCGCGGGAGGCGCCTCGGCGGCTGGTTCTTTTTCTTTAATATCAATAACTTGAGCCGATTCCATAAGGCTTTGATCCATCTCGGGCTGGGCGCCGGCATTGTTTAAGCGAATGCCGCCCAAACCATGTGATAATCCGATGACGTTTCAATGACATTGATGTTCCGCCCGCAGCCGCCGTCAAGGCGGCAGGACGCAGCACGCACCCCACGCCGTTCAGGCGTTGCGTAGCACTTCCACGGCCAGCGCCCGGGTCACGGGACGGCCGAGCCGCAGCGCCTCGGTGTCCAGGAGTTCGATGGCCCGGCGGGCAGCGGCGTAGGAGCGCTCGATCCGGGTGGCCAGATAGCTCACGACCGTCTCGTCGATGCTCAACTGGCGGTCGGCGCAGAATTTGACGATCAGGCCGCGAAACAACAGGTCGTCCGGCGGCAACAGCGACACGGCGGGGGCGGCGCGCAGCCGCGACCGGAGATCGCGCAATTCGATCTCGAACGAAGCCGGCGGAACGCGAGCCGTGATCAGGATGAAAGCCCCGTCCTCGCGCGCCAGATTCAGGAGGTGAAATATCGCGCGTTCATCGAAGTCTGATGGCTTCAGATCTTCGACCACCAATGCCCCGGTCGTGAGCGCGCCGGGAACGGAGGCGGGGTCAAGCGCATGCGCCGATATCGAGCGCGCGCCGGCCTGTTCGGCCCAGATCGCTGCAAGATGGCTCTTGCCGGAGCCCTCCGGTCCCATCAGCACCATGACGCGGTTCGGCCAATCCGGCCAGCTTTCGATCAGCGATAGCGCGGCTTCATTGGAAGGCCCTTCCAGGAAATTGTCGCGGGTCAGGCTCTCCGCATGCGGCAACGAGAACGCAAGCTGACGAGGTTGAACGCGAACTGCCACGCAAATCTCCAGGCCGGGATATTGCAGCCTTCATAGCGTTTTCGAGCGAAATGGCTACGGGTTCGAAGAAAACGCATCAAATAAAAGACGAAGCTAGCGCGCTTCGATCGTACTCATGTGCCGTACCCACTCGACGAGATAGAGCGAGACGGATACCAGCGTAAAGACGGTTACGAATCCCATCAGGATCACGTCGTACGGCGCCGGCTTGAAGTTGAACCCGAGCGAGGCCAGCACCAGCGCCGCGAACGCTACCTGCGCCACCGTGTTGAGCTTCGACACCATCAGGGGTTTCATCGGAATCGGTTTGTCGAACAGCCATGACACGATTACCGCCGTGACGATCATGATGTCGCGCGACACCACGAGGATGACGAGCCAGCGCGGAACCGCACCCCAGATGCCGAGCGCCACGAAGATCGAAACCAGCAGCGCCTTGTCGGCGAGCGGGTCGAGCAGGGCGCCGAGCTCGCTCGACATGTTGAAGCGCTTGGCGAGAAAGCCGTCGACGGCGTCGCTGACGCCTGCAATGACGAAGATCGCAAACGCAATTTCCATCTGGCTGGAAACGATCGCCCAGACGATGACGGGCACCAGAATGATGCGCCCCAGCGTAATGATATTCGGAATACTCAACTCGGTCGCTTCCCGGCTCCCGGCCTTAGATCCGGCCCCTGGCGGGTTCAGCCGGCTCTTATCTACATAGTATATGCGCCAAGCGCTTGCGAGCCATTGCAGGATCGCTGAATTCCTCGTAACCAGCGGTCATCATACTGGAATTTGGGCATGAACGACCGCAAAAACGGGCTGACTTACGCGGATTCGGGGGTCGATATCGACGCGGGCAACCGTCTGGTCGACCTCATCAAGCCGATGGTGCGCGCCACGGCCCGGGCCGGTGCGGACGCCGAAATCGGCGGATTCGGCGGCCTGTTCGACCTCAAGGCGGCCGGGTTCAAGGATCCCGTCCTGGTGGCGGCGACCGATGGCGTCGGGACCAAGGTCAAGATTGCGATCGAGACCGGGCTGCATGGCGGCATCGGCATCGACCTGGTGGCGATGTCGGTCAATGACCTCGTGGTGCAGGGCGCGGAACCGCTGTTCTTCCTCGACTATTTTGCCTGCGGCAAGCTGGATCCCGAGGCCGCGGCGGCCATCGTGGCCGGCGTCGCCGAGGGTTGCCGGGAATCAGGCTGCGCCCTGATCGGCGGTGAGACCGCGGAAATGCCGGGGCTCTACAAGGACGGGGATTACGACCTCGCAGGCTTTGCGGTCGGGGCCGCCGAGCGCGGTACGCTGCTGCCGAGCGCGGATATCGCCGTGGGCGACGCCGTGATCGGGCTGGCCTCGTCAGGCGTTCACTCCAATGGTTTTTCGCTGGTCCGCAAGATCGTCGAGCAATCCCGCGTGGCTTTCGATGCGCCGGCGCCGTTCTCGCCGGTGATGACGCTCGGCGGCGCGCTGCTGGCCCCGACGCGGCTCTATGTCAAATCCTGCCTGCGCGCGATCCGCGAGACCGGCGCGATCAAGGGCCTCGCCCACATCACCGGCGGCGGCTTCACCGACAACATCCCGCGCGTGCTGCCGAAGCATCTTGGCGTCGGCATCGACCTGGCGCGGCTGCCGGTACTGCCGGTGTTCAAGTGGCTCGCCGAGCAGGGCGGTATCGCTGAGCTCGAATTGCTACGCACCTTCAACTGCGGCATCGGCATGATCGCGATCGTCAAGCCGGATGCGGTCGAGAAGGTGACGGAGATCCTCACCGAAAGCGGCGAGACCGTTGCCTTGCTCGGCGAAGTGATCCCGGCGGCGGGCGAACATCGCGTGGTCTATAACGGCCATCTCGACCTCGCCCCATGAAGCGCCGTGTCGCCATCCTGATCTCCGGGCGCGGGTCGAACATGGCCGCGCTGATCGACGCGGCAAAAGCTGCGGACTTTCCGGCCGAGATCGTCGCCGTCATCTCCAACCGCACCGATGCGCTGGGGCTGGAGAGGGCAGCCGCGAACGGCATCCCGACTGTGGTCATCGAGAGCAAGCCGTTCGGCAAGGATCGCGCCGGCTTCGAAGCGGTCCTGCAGCGGGCGCTGGACGAGAAGAAGGTCGAACTGATCTGCCTCGGCGGCTTCATGCGGCTGTTCACCGCGGAGTTCGTGCAGCGCTGGTATGGCAAGATGCTCAACATCCATCCCTCGCTGCTGCCGTCCTTCCCGGGCCTCGATCCGCACGGCCAGGCGCTCAAGGCCGGCGTGAAGCTCTCGGGCGCTACCGTGCATTTTGTCATTCCCGAAACCGACGCCGGCCCGATCGTGATGCAGGGCGCGGTGGAGGTGGCCGATGACGATACGCCGGAGGCGCTGTCACAGCGCATTCTCGGCATCGAGCATCGCATCTATCCCGAGGCGCTGCGTTTGCTGGCGAGCGGCAAGCTTCGCCTCGAAGGCGACATCTGCAGGACCGCCGGCGGGGCCGACCGCGACGGCACCCTGATTTCGCCGCGGACGATCTGATATTATCTGCCGGGGCAGGCGAACGAGCGCGAGAGCCGCGCTCCGCTAGGATATATCGAGGTTCCATGATCACGCTCTATGGCTCCGGCCCCAATTTTGGCCTTCCCGACGCAAGCCCCTTCGTGACCAAGGCCGAGACCTTGCTGCGGATGTCGAAGCTGCCGTTCGAAAAGGCGCTGATGAGTTTTTCCAAGGCGCCGAAGGGCAAGATTCCCTACATCGAGGACGACGGCCAGTTGCTCGGCGACTCCACGCTGATCCGCTGGCACCTCGAAAAGAAATACGGAATTGATTTCGACCAGGGCCTCAGCGCCGAGCAACTCGCGGTCGCCTGGGCGTTCGAGAAGATGGCGGAGGATAATTTATACTGGGCCAGCGTCTACTTCCGCTGGATGATCGACGACAATTTCCGCAAAGGTCCGGTCAACTTCTTCAAGGGCGTGCCTGCGCCGGTCCGGCCTGTCGTCGTTTCGATGATCCGCCGCCGCCTGCGCAAGACGCTGCACGGCCAGGGAATCGGCCGTCACTCCGCCGACGAGATCACGGCGATCGGAATCCGCTCGATCGATGCGATGGCGGCCTATCTTGGCGACAAGCCGTTCTTCATGGGAAAGGAACCCACCGGCATCGACGCGACGATGTTTGCCTTCGCGGTCAGCGCGATCTGTCCGCTGTTCGAATCGGAATTGCAGCGGGCGGCGGCGGGCCACGACAATTTGCGGCGCTATGTCAGCCGGATGACTGCGCGATTCTATCCGGAACTCCGCGAGATCGCGGGATGCGAGGCGGCGGCCTGAAGGCTGGAAACAGAAACCCCCGGCAAAGCCGGGGGTAGTCAGTGTGGACGAAGTCTTAGGTGACCTTGAGATTTTCCGCTGATGTCTTGCCGCGGTTTTCGACAAGGTCGTACTCAATGTGCTGGTTCTCGTTGAGAGTGGTGAGCCCCGCGCGCTCGACGGCCGAGATGTGGACGAATACGTCCTTCTCGCCGACCGCCGGCTTGATGAACCCATACCCCTTGGTGGGGTTGAACCACTTGACGCTGCCTTTCTGCATCGCCTGTCTCCAAGTTTAGACTAGATACAAAAAAGACGCGGCCACGTTTTCCACGTGCCACGCCACAAACGGGCTCCCCGGTAGCTGCTAGATTTCCTGCTCGCGAAACGCACAGACGAACGGCCTGAATCCGATTGTGCTTCGGATTGCAACACGAAATTTGGGCATTCGCAAGGTTCTGGCACACACTGGCAACTTGGTCACGATGTCGCGCGAGCTGTGGCAGCCGAACAACAATGACGCGTATTCAGTGACGGGCTGGGTGGCTGACCGATTGACCCTTTGGGTGAACCGGGTGCAAATCGCTGCAGTTGATCGGGATTTTTGCATTTTTCGGGCCGCGCTTCTGCCCTTGGGAATTGGATTGCATGCGCTGCTCATGGCGGCTTTGGCGGGCACGAAGAAGGGGGGCCTGTCGCGCGCTCGCCCGGCTGCTCGCGATGGCGTTCGTTCTGGTCGCCGTGATGTCGACGGCGCAGGCGCAATCGCCGACACCCACGCCCACCCCGACACCCACGCCTTCGCCGACGCCGAGCCCGACACCGACGGTGATCAACTCGACGGTCTCGTCCGGCGCGGCGCTGACCAATCTCGGCAGCAATTTCCTGGAGCGGCTGGGCAACCAGTCGAGCAACGGCTTCAACCGCCTGCAGCGGACCAATCCGGGCGGCGGCGGCGCCTCCGAGAGCACGGAAGCGCCGCGCTACCGGACCTGGTTCGAGGCTTACGGGAACTCGACGAGGAACGGCGCGGTCGGCGATTTCGTCGGCGACAAGAGAAAGACCTGGGGCGGCGTGGCCGGCATCGGGGCGCGGGTGGCGCCGGGCATCAATATCGGCTTCTCGGTCGATCAGAGCCGGTCATCGATCGACATTCCGCTGGCGCTGCAATCGGCGACGATCGACCTGACCCAGCTCGGTTTCACCGCCTCCGTCGACAGCGGGCCGTGGACCTGGGCCAGCGCGGTGGTGCACGGCTTTGGCAATGTCAATTCGCGCCGCGACACCGGCCTTGGGCTGGCGACCGCCGGATACAATGCGCGGCTCGACGGTGTCCTGAGCGAGATCAGCTATTACTGGTCCAAGGACCAGGGCCGCATCGTGCCGAAGGGCGCGTTCGAATATGTCCGCGCCCAGACCGGGGCGCTGCAGGAGATCGGCGGCCTCGATCCCGTAGCGGCGACCGGCGCCACCGTGCAGCGTGCGCGGCTCCTGATCGGCGCAGAGATCGGCCATTACTGGATCTTCGACAGCAAGATTCTCGACCTGTCGGGCTACGGCAAGTTCGTCGACAATGTCGTGCAGAATTTCTCCGACATCACGGTCAGCCAGGGCGTGCAGAGCATTACGTTCCAGGGCATTGGCGAGAGCCGGTACGGCGCCGACGCCGGTGCCTCGGCATCGCTGAGCCTCACCAACACCGCGCGGCTCTACGTCAATTACGACGCCAAAGTCCGCGCCGCGATGCAGTCGCATCAGGGCACGATGGGGATCGAGTTGAAGTGGTGAGAGGGCGCTGAATTCGGGAAACGCGGTCGGCCATCCAGACCAGCCGGTAGTTTCGTTGTTGCCCCTCTCCCCTTGTGGGAGAGGGTGGATCGAATGAGCGATAGCTCATTCGAGACGTGAGAGGTTCTATCCGCGGAGAAAGACCCCTCATCCGGCACGGACTTCGTCCGCGCCACCTTCTCCCACAAGGGNGAAAGCTACATCGCGTAATTCGGCTCTAGGCCCGGTCGACCCTTACGACGCGGCCTTTTTCGATCGCGAGTGCGAGCCTGCCGTGCTTCAGCGCAATCGCCGCCTCGCCGAATAGCTCACGGCGCCAGCCGTGCAGTGCAGGAACGTCGGCGTGGTCGTCGGCGGCGATCTGGTCGAGGTCGTCGACGGTGGCGATCACCTTGCTGGCGACGGCGTGACGCTCCGAGGTCATCCGCAGCAGCACCTTCAGGAGCTCGACGGTCGCTGCGCCGTTCGAATTGCCGCGCGGCTTTTCGATCTTCGGCAGCGTGTAGGGATCGCGGGCGAGGCCGCGCTGGACGGCGGCGATGATGTCGGTGCCCCATTTCGAGCGGTCAAAGCCCTTCGGCAGCGAGCGCAGGCTGGCGAGGCGTTCCAGGGAGGTCGGCGCATGGGTGGCGATGTCGCCGACCGCATCGTCCTTCATGACGCGCGAGCGCGGCACGTCGCGGCTTTGCGCTTCCTGCTCGCGCCAGGCCGCGACTTCCATCAGCACCGCGAGTTCCTTCGGCTTGCGCACCCGGGTCTTGAGCCGCTCCCAGGCGCGCTCGGGGTGGAAATCGTACGTCCTGGGCGAGGTCAGGATTTCCATCTCCTCGCTGACCCAGTCGTTGCGGCCGCGCTTCTTCAGATCGGCGTCCAGCGCCGCAAAGACGTCGCGCAGATGGGTGACGTCGGAGACCGCGTAATGCATCTGCTCGGGCGTCAGCGGGCGGCGCGACCAGTCGGTGAAGCGGTGGGTCTTGTCGGGCCGGTGGCCGGTGACGCGCTCGACGAGCTGGTCATAGGCGATGCTGTCGCCATAACCCAGCACCATGGCCGCGACCTGGGTATCGAAGATCGGGTGCGGAATGGTGCCGGACTGGTGCCAGACGATTTCGATGTCCTGACGGGCGGCGTGGAACACCTTCAGCACCGCCTCGTTCCCCATCAGCTCGAAGAACGGCTTGAGGTCGATCCCGGGCGCCAGCGTGTCGATCACGACAGCCTCGTCCGGGCTCGCCATCTGCACGACGCAGAGCAGGGGATAGTAGGTCGTCTCCCGCAGGAACTCGGTGTCGACCGTGATGACCTTGTGCTGGGCGAGCCGGGAGCAGGCGGCGGCGAGGTCGGAAGTGGTAGTAATCAGATCCATGAACAATCCATGACGCGTCGGACAGGCGTTCTGCCGAAAACGCTGATATGTCAAGGGTGTCGCGATGGATTTGAGCCCTGCATTTGAGCCTGGGCATGGCTTTTTTGCGTCCCAACCGCGGCCGGGTGAGGTCCGGGCAGCCGTTCAGGGCGTCAGGGAGCCCACGGGGTGGAAAACGTCACTCGTAACGGATGTGCCGCGACCGGCGCCGGCCCGACGGGATCGCCAGCACGGCGAGACACAGCGCAATCATCACCATTCCCATGAATCCGAAAGCAAAGGCGTCCATGGCAATTCTCCCACAATAAACCGTTAGAGTTGTGGGGCGCGCGTTGACGGGTTCTTAACAGGTGCGGAGTGCGTCGCCGAATGGTGGATAGGCGCTTAAGGAGTTCGGTTAACGGCAGCGCGTAGGATGGGTAGAGCGCAGCGAAACCCATCAGCCGCGTGCGTCGTATTGATGGGTTTCGCTGCGCGCTCTACCCATCCTACGATTTGCGCGAGTAGCGCAAACTTCGCTTCACGTCCCGCAGAACGTCCGCAGCACGCGCTGATCCGGCAAGGGCGGCTCTGTGTACGCCGCGAACTCCGGCTGGTCCTCGTACGGCTTCGACAGCACCGTCAGCAATTCCTCGAACGGCGCGTAATCGTTGTTGACGGCGGCGGCGATCACGGCTTCGACGCGGTGGTTGCGCGGGATGAAGGCCGGATTGACCGCGCGCATCGCAGCCTTTCGCTCGGCGGCGGATTGCGGCTCCTCCGTCAGGCGCTTTCGCCAGCGTGTCGCCCACTCATCGAACGCGGAGGGATCGGTGAACTGCGCTCTCACGCTATCGTCGTCGGGATCTGCGGCGGCATCGCTCAGGCGGCGGAAGGTGAGGGTGAAGTCGGCCGCATTCTTGGCCATCGCGTCGAGCAGGTCCTGGATCAACGCTTCGTCGCCGTCGCGTTCGGTGAACAGGCCGATCTTCTTGCGCAGGCCGGCCTGATAGGCGGCGGTGAATTTTTCGGCGAAGTCGCCAAGGATGAATTGCGCCTGTTCGATCGCCTTGTCCTGGTCGTCGGAAAACAGCCGCAGCAGGCATTCGGCGAGCCGCGTCAGATTCCACAGCGCGATACGCGGCTGGTTGGCGTAGGCGTAGCGGCCCATCTCGTCGATCGAGGAGAACACCTGCGCGGGGTTGTATTCATCCATGAAGGCGCAGGGGCCGTAGTCGATGGTCTCGCCCGATATGGACGTGTTGTCGGTGTTCATCACGCCATGGATGAAGCCGACCAGAAGCCAGCGCGCGACAAGATCGGCCTGGCGGGCGACGACGCCTTCGAGCAGCGCGTGATAGGGGCGCTCGGCGTTGGCGATATCCGGATAGTGCCTGGCGATGACATGGTCGGCGAGCGCGCGCACGCCGTCGGTGTCGCCGCGGGCGGCGAAGAACTGGAAGGTGCCGACGCGGATGTGGCTTGCGGCGACGCGCGTCAGCACGGCGCCGGGCAGCATGGTCTCGCGCATCACATTCTCGCCCGAGGTCACGGCGGCCAGCGAACGGGTGGTGGGGATGCCCAGCGCAAACATCGCCTCGCTGACGATGTACTCGCGCAGGACCGGGCCGAGCGCGGCGCGGCCGTCGCCCCGGCGCGAGAACGGGGTCGGCCCGCTGCCCTTGAGCTGAATGTCGCGGCGGACGCCGTCCTTGTCGATGACCTCGCCGAGCAGAATGGCCCGGCCGTCGCCGAGCTGGGGCACGAACTGGCCGAACTGGTGGCCGGCATAGGCCATGGCGATCGGGTCGGCGCCCTCAGGCAGGCGCTTTCCGGCGAGGATTTCCGCTCCCTCAGGGCTGTCCAGCAGGTCGGGATCGAGGCCGAGATGGACGGCCAGGGCCCGGTTCAGCTTGATCAGCCGGGGGCTGGCCACGGGCGTCGGTGCCACGCGGGCGAAAAAGTTCGGCGGCAGGGCCGAATAGGTGTTCTGGAACGGGAAATGGACGGTCATGGGCTAAAGATAGGCGCGGGCAGGGAATAGGCAAACGGTTCAGATGCGGTCGTGCCGAAATGGCTGTTTTTGAGCCGAAAACAGCCCCGCCATTGGTTGCCGCCCCCGGCGGTGTCGGGTAAACCCTCCCGCAACTTCGGACCGGCTTTGGCCTCCGATTCTCAGACCTCCGACATCTGCTTTTTGGGACTTCCATGCATCGCTACCGGTCACATACATGCGGCGCGCTCCGCGACAGCGACATTGGGCAGACCGCCCGCCTTTCCGGCTGGTGCCATCGCATCCGCGACCATGGCGGCGTGCTGTTCATCGACCTGCGCGACCATTACGGCATCACCCAGTGCGTGGCCGACCCGGATTCGCCGGCGTTCAAGGAAGTGGAAAAGTTCCGCTCGGAATGGGTGGTGCGGATCGACGGCAAGGTGCGCAAGCGCCCCGAGGGTACCGATAATCCGGAACTGCCGACCGGCGCGGTGGAAGTTTACGTTAGCGAGATCGAGGTGCTGGGACCTGCCGGCGAACTGCCGCTGCCGGTGTTCGGCGAGCAGGAATATCCTGAAGATATCAGGCTCAAGTACCGCTTCCTCGACCTGCGTCGCGAGAAGCTGCACCAGAACATCATGACCCGCGGCGCCATCGTCGATTCCATGCGCAAGCGGATGAAGGAGCAGGGCTTCTTCGAGTTCCAGACCCCGATCCTGACGGCGTCCTCGCCGGAAGGCGCGCGCGACTTCCTGGTGCCCTCGCGCATTCATCCCGGCAAGTTCTATGCGCTGCCGCAGGCGCCGCAGCAGTACAAGCAGCTCTTGATGATGTCGGGCTTCGACCGCTACTTCCAGATCGCGCCGTGCTTCCGCGACGAGGACCCGCGCGCCGACCGTCTGCCGGGCGAGTTCTATCAGCTCGACCTCGAAATGAGCTTTGTCGAGCAGGAGGACGTGTTCGCGGCAGTCGAGCCCGTCATGACCGGCGTGTTCGAGGAATTCGCCAAGGGCAAGCCGGTGACCAAAGGCTGGCCGCGGATTCCATTCGCCGAGGCGCTGAAGAAATACGGCAGCGACAAGCCGGACCTGCGCAACCCGATCGTGATGCAGGACGTCTCCGAGCACTTCCGCGGCTCCGGCTTCAAGGTGTTCGCGCGGATGCTGGAAGACCCGAAGAACCAGGTCTGGGCGATCCCGGGCACCGGCGGCGGCTCACGCGCGTTCTGCGACCGCATGAACTCGTGGGCGCAGGGCGAAGGCCAGCCCGGCCTCGGCTACATCATGTGGCGCGAGGGCGGTGAGGGGGCGGGCCCGCTTGCCAACAACATCGGTGCGGAGCGGACCGCGGCGATCCGCGCGCAGCTCGGCATGAAGGAGGGCGACGCGGCGTTCTTCGTTGCGGGCGACCCGGAAAAATTCTGGAAGTTCTCAGGCCTCGCCCGCACCAAGGTGGGCGAGGAGTTGAACCTGATCGACAAGGATCGGTTCGAACTCGCCTGGATCGTCGACTTCCCGATGTACGAGTACAACGAGGAAGACAAGAAGGTCGACTTCTCGCACAACCCGTTCTCTATGCCGCAGGGCGGCCTCGATGCGCTCAAGGGGCAGGACCCGCTGACCATCAAGGCCTTCCAGTACGACATCACCTGCAACGGCTACGAGATCGCCTCCGGCGGCATCCGCAACCACAAGCCGGAAGCGATGGTGAAGGCGTTCGAGATCGCGGGCTATGGCGAGAAGGATGTCGTCGAGCGTTTCGGCGGCATGTATCGCGCGTTCCAGTACGGCGCCCCGCCACATGGCGGCATGGCGGCCGGCGTCGACCGCATCGTGATGCTGCTCTGCGGCACCACGAATTTGCGCGAGATCTCGCTGTTCCCGATGAACCAGCAGGCCGTGGACCTCCTGATGGGCGCGCCATCGGAGGTCACGACCAAGCAGCTTCGCGAGCTCCATATCCGGCTCAATCTGCCGGACAAGGGCTAGCTCACAGCCCCGTCGAAGCCTCGATCTTGAATTTCGCCAGCGCGAGGAGCGGATCGGTCTTCAGCATCTGGAATAGCTGCATCGCCGGTACCTTGCCGACCGGCGTGAGCTTGATGACCAGCGTTTGTCCCGGGCTTTCGACAAAACGCGCGAGCGCCTGCACGGCGTTCGCGGCATCGGGGTTGGCCGCGGCGACGTCCTGGCTGCTGGCCCTGATGCTTTCGACGATTGCTTGCCGAGCGGCGTCGCGGCCGACGTTCTGGGCGCGGGCGTACTGGACGACCCCGACATCGACGCTGCCGAGATCGCGCACCGTCAGCTCGATTCCGCCGGCCTCGATCTGTGCTGCCGCGCCGATCGCCTGAGCCGCGTTGGCCGAAAAGGTCTGCCGCGGCACATTGGCAAGCATGATCCGCGCCGATGCGTTCAGGAGCCCGCCGAGTTCGAGCTTCGGGACCTCCACGACGAAGCTGCGGGCCGCCTCGGTCCATTCCGCGCCGATATCGCCATCGACCGATAGCTTGTCGAGTCCGGCCGCAATGAGCGGTTTCATCGCGGGATCGGTTGCATCGACCGGCCCGGTTATTTTCGCGGTCAGGCGCGCCTTGCTCGGGATCGGGCCGACGAATTGCCCCCAGTTCACGTCGAAGCCGTCGAGGTTGACGAACTTGCCGGTGTTCTTGAACGGCGCCGTCACACCCTTGATCTCGACGCCCTCAATCAGCGGAAACAGCCCTGCGATCAGTTCGGGCGAGGGCGGCTGTCCGGGGCCGGCGAACTGCGCCGAGATCCGCATGAAGTTGGCGATATCAAGCGATTTTAGTGCGAAGCGTCCAAGCTTGACGGGTCCTTTCGGCGTATTTGCATCAAGGCCTTCAAATGCAAACTCACCGACCTTGCCGTTTTCCAGGTTGAACCTGATCGCCGCGAGCTTGAACGGCCCCTGCGGCGTTTCGGCCGAAAGGCCGCGCATCTCGGCCGTTCCGATCCGCATCCCCTCGTAGATCGCAGCCGCCTTTTCGAGCAGTTCACGCGCCTGCGCGGGCGAAGGCTGCGCGGTTCCCGACGCTTGGAGCATCGCGAGCATCGCCGGAAGTTGCACCCGCGACGGACGTACGCCGACCTCGTCGATCGTCATCGCGTCGATGCGCATGCGAAGTCCGAGCGCGGAAGTCACGCTGTAGGGACCGGCGGTCGTCTTGCCATAGGCCCGGATATAGCGATCGTCGTTCACCTTTTGCGGATCCAGGATGGAAGCGAGCGCGGCGATATCGAAGTCGCTTGTGGCGAGTTTGAGCATTTCGCCGGTCATCTTGTCGTTCTTGCCGGTCTGCTGCGTGTTGACCGTAAAATTGACCCGCTCGATCTGTATGGCCGCGATCTTGCCGGCCTTGATGTCGCGCAGCGCCGTGCCGGAATAGGCGAACTCGCCCGACATGGCTGGGCCGAAGTTGATCGTTCCTGTAAGGCTCGGAGCTTCGACCGAAGTCGCCGAGACGGTTGCGAATTGCTCCAGCACCGATCGATACGCGTCGATGGTCGACGCTGAAGCCTGTGGCTGTTTCAGATTCGCCGGACCGGAGTAATCCTTCATGACGAGCCGCGGCATCTTGTAGATCAGGTTCCCGCCTGCGGGGCCCGTCATACCGAACTCGATGTCCACCGCGTCGATGCTGTCGGCCGAGAACCGGCCCGTATCCGGCTGGCCGACACCCGAGGCGACGACGCTGGCAATCTTCATACTGACCGGCGGCTGGGTGGCCGATTCGGCCTTGATGTCGGCGACGGTGATGGTTCGGCTCTTCAGGTCGAACGACACCTTGCCGTGGCTTGCCTTGCCGCCGCCGGCTCTGAGCTGCTCGAACGCAGCGTCGACCTCGCCCGCGACGCGCTGCTGCGTATAGAACTCGAAGCCGAAGAAGCCGCCCACCGCGATAACGACCGCGGCGACCAGACCCAGCAGTATCTTTACCATTAGTTGTGCTCCGGACGCCGACATCTGCGGGAGGCAAAATTGCCATATGTCGGTCAAGGGGACAGGGTAGGGAGGATATTATGCTACCGGCTTTGCCGCGTTGCGTCGATGCCCCCTGTTGATGGGAATGCTCTCGGATGTTGCATCCAAGTGGTTGCCCATGCTTCACATCCGGCTCAATCTGCCGCAAAACTAACGGTTCACATCAAGACCGGCCTCGGCACCTAATTCGGGGTCGTTGAAGCCCGTGGGGGGAGTGTATGTCGTCCTATTCTGAAGAGCTCCATTCCGCGGCGCTTGCGTATCACAGGCTGCCGCGCCCGGGTAAACTCGAGATCCAGGCGACCAAGCCGCTCGCCAACCAGCGCGACCTCGCGCTGGCCTATTCGCCGGGCGTTGCGGCCGCCTGTACCGAAATCGCCAACAATCCGGCGGAAGCGGCGGCGCTGACCTCGCGGGCGAATCTGGTGGCCGTGGTTTCCAACGGTACCGCAGTGTTGGGGCTCGGCAATATCGGCCCGCTCGCCTCGAAGCCCGTCATGGAGGGCAAGGCGGTCCTGTTCAAGAAATTCGCCGGGATCGACGTCTTCGACATCGAAATCGCCGCCGACACCATCGAGCGCGTGGTCGAGACGGTGGCGGCGCTGGAGCCGACCTTCGGCGGCATCAATCTGGAGGACATCAAGGGACCGGAGTGCTTCGAGATCGAGGCGCAGCTCAAGGAGCGCATGAAGATTCCGGTGTTCCATGATGACCAGCACGGCACGGCGATCATCGTGGGCGCCGCCATCGTCAACGGTCTGCTGCTGAACGGCAAGAAGCTGTCGGACGTGAAGATCGTCTGCTCCGGCGCCGGCGCCGCGGCGATCGCGTGCCTTAATCTCCTGGTATCGATGGGCGCGCAGCGCAAGAACATCTGGGTCTGCGACATCGACGGCGTCGTGCATGAGGGACGCAACACGCTGATGGATCGCTGGAAGGCGGTCTACGCGCAGAAGACCAGCGCGCGCGTGCTGGCGGACGTGATCGGCGGTGCCGATATCTTCCTCGGGCTTTCAGCGCCCAACGTGCTGAAGCCCGAGATGGTCCAGTCGATGGCGGACAAGCCGCTGGTGATGGCGCTCGCCAACCCGAACCCGGAAATCATGCCGGACGAGGCGCGGAAAGCGCGTCCCGATGCGATGATCTGCACCGGACGTTCCGACTTTCCGAACCAGGTCAACAACGTCCTGTGCTTCCCGTTCATCTTCCGCGGCGCGCTCGATGTCGGCGCCACCGGGATCAACGAGGCAATGAAACATGCGGCCGTCGAGGCGATCGCGCAGCTCGCGCGCGATCCGCCGTCGGATGCGGTGGCCCAGGGTTTCGACAGCGGCGAGACGCAGGGGTTTGGGCCTGGCTCGCTGATCCCGAGCCCATTCGATCCGCGGCTGATCCTGCGCATCGCGCCGGCGGTGGCGAGGGCTGCGATGGAATCCGGCGTTGCCACGCGTCCGATCAAGAATTTCGAGGAATACACCGCGCTGCTGGAGCGCTTCGCCTTCCGCTCCGGCCTGACCATGAAGCCGGTGTTTGCCAAGGCGAAGACCCAGCCGGTCCGCGTGATCTATGCCGAGGGCGAGGACCAGCGCGTGCTGCGCGCGACGCAGGTCGTGCTGGAGGAGAAACTGGCGCGGCCGATTTTGGTCGGGCGGCCTTCCGTGGTCGAAGCGCGGATCAAGCGGTTCGGCCTCTCGATCAAGGCCGGCAAGGATTTCGACCTCGTCAATCCCGAGGACGATCCGCGCTACCGCTCCTATGTGCAGACCTATATCGACGTCGCCGGACGGCGCGGCGTCACGCCCGAGGCGGCGCGTACCGTGGTTCGCACCAACAACACCGTGATCGCCGCGCTTGCCGTGGTCCGCGGGGAGGCCGACGCCATGCTCTGCGGCGTCGAAGGCCGCTACATGAGCCATCTGCGCCATGTCCGGGAGATCGTCGGCTTTCAGCACGGCGTCAGCGATTTCGCGGCGCTGTCGATGATGATCACCAGCAAGGGTTCCTATTTCCTCGCCGATACGCAGGTGCGGCCCAATCCGAGCGCCGAGGAACTTGCGGAAGTGGCCTCGCTGGCGGCGAACCACGTGCAGCGCTTCAACATGAAGCCGCGCGTCGCGTTCGTGTCACATTCCGATTTCGGAAGTTATGATACGGAATCCTCGCGCAAGATGCGACGCGCCACCGCGCTGCTGAAGGAAAAGCATCCGGAGATCGAGGCCGACGGCGAGATGCAGGGCGACACTGCGCTCTCCGCCGCCGCGCGCAAACTCGTGCTGCCGCATTCGAAGCTGGAAGGCGACGCCAACATCCTGATCATGCCGAACCTCGACACCGCCAACGTCGCCTACCAGATGATCAAGACGCTAGCGGACGCGCTGCCGGTGGGCCCGATCCTGATCGGTCCGGCGCGGCCGGCGCATATCCTCACCCCCGGCGTGACCGCACGCGGCGTACTCAACATGACGGCGGTGGCTGCCGTCGAAGCCCAGGAGCGCGCCGGCCGCCAGCAGCCGACCCTGTTCGGATAGATCTCGGTTCAGATTGATTCAAAATCGGGATCTAGCCGCTTGCTCTGACGCGTTTTCTTCGAGCGAAATCCCGCCGCCCCGGACAAGTCTGGGGAGGCATGCTTTGCGCGAAACGCTATGATCAAGAAAGCGCCTTGGTTCTGCTTCTATCGGTAGGTCTGGTGGAGCCGCGCGCAGGTCCCTGCGCGGACGGTTTCGATTTGAGCGTTTGAAAAGCGGACACGAAACGCCCATAATCGTTTCGCGCCGCCTGCTATCTTTTGCAAGCTATTCAGTGAGGCCGATCCCATGCCAGCGTTAGTTACCTTCGGGCGAGTCCTGTTCGCCGTGCTCTTCATGTACACGGGGGCGACCAAGCTTTTCGCGATTCAGCCGACGGCGGACTTCATCGCATCCAAGGTGGCCATTCCGACGGTGCTTGTGCCCTATACCGGGCAGCTCGAAACCATGACGGGCATGCCGACGCCGCAATTGCTGGCGGTGGCGGCCGGCGGCTTCGAGATCCTTGCCGGGTTGATGATCGCGGTCAATTTCGCCGCGCGCTTCTTTGCGATCCTGCTGATCTTCTTCGTGATCGCCACGACCTTCTACTTCCACGATTTCTGGAATCAGCCGGCGCCCGAGAATGCCAAGACGCTGATCGACGCCCTGAAGAACCTGTCGATCATCGGCGCGCTGTTCATGATCGCGGGCTATGGCAAGGGCCCGCGGCCGAATGAACCAGCCTACGGGGACATCTAACCGGGTCAAAAATTCCGGATCGCCACCCGTGAACCGTCGAGCGTCGCCGCCGCATTTTGCGGCGGCGCGAGCTGCTCGATCTGCGCGGTACGCGCCGCGATCCGGCGCGCCTGCAGCCAGTTGGGGAACCACATCGCAATCGCCGGGAAGATCAGCACCAGCGCGACGCAAACGCACTGGATCACCATGAAATCGGCCATGCCGCGGTAGATCAGCCGCAGATTCCATTCCTTGACGACCTGCTTGAGATAATAGGCCGACATCGCGACCGGCGGTGACAGGAACGCGGTTTGCAGCACGACGGCGACGATGCAGCCGAACCAGACCATGTCGTAGCCGAGGCCCTTGGCGACCGGCGCCAGCATCGGCAGGAAGATGAAGACGATGGCCGGCCATTCGAACGGCCAGCCGAGCAGGAAGATCAGGGTCAGCAGCAGGGACATCGTGCCCCAGGCCGGCAGCGGCGAAGCCAGCAGCGCCTTGGTCATCCAGGTCGCGGTGCCGAGCCAGGCGAAGACGGCGCCGAACACGTTGGAGGCAACCGCGAGCAGCAGCACCATGCTGGTCGTCGCCAGCGTGGCGTAGCAGGCATCCAGCAATCCCCGCAACGTGAACTTGCCATAGGCGATGACGAGGAGAATCGCGCCGAGTGCACCGAATGCCGCCGCCTCCGCCGCCGTCGTGATGCCGACGAGGATGGCGCCGAGCGTCACGACCGTCAGCACGGTCACCGGCACGAGGCCGATCAGGCATTCCCACAGCACGACCCGCATCGATTCCGGCCGCTCCTCGACCGGCACCGGCGGGCCGAGCTTCGGATTGAAGTGGCAGCGGATCAGGGTGTAGGCGATGAACATCGCCGACAGCAGGAATCCCGGGCCGAACGCCGCCGCATAGAGATCGATGATCGAGATATCGAGCACGGGCGCCATCACGACCAGCATCACCGATGGCGGAATCAGGATGCCGAGCGTGCCGCCGGCGGCAATGGCACCGGCCGACATCCGCACGTCATAGCCCGAGCGGATCATCATCGGCCCGGCCATGATGCCGAGCAGGGCAACGGTTGCGCCGACGGTCCCCGCGGCGATCCCGAACAGTGTCGCCGTGAGAATGACGACGACATAGAGCGCGCCCTTGAGCGGCGCGAACAGATCGCGGAACGCCTTGAACAGCCGCTCCATCAGCCCGGCCTGATCGCAGATGAATCCCATCAGGATGAACATCGGCACGGCGACGAGTTCGTCCTGCTTCATCAGGCCGATGGTCTGCAGATAGGCGAGGTTGAAGACGCGCTCGCCCATGCCGACATAGCCGAACGACAGCGCCAGGAACAACAGCGTGAAGCTGATCGGCAGGCCGATGAAGATCACCCCCAGCATCACCAGGAGCATGACAAGTCCGAGGAGCTCGAGTCCGGTCATATCTCGATCTTTTCCTTGTGCACGAACTCACGCCCGAACCGGATCTGGTACCAGCACTTCAGCACCTCCGAGATGCCCTGGATCATCAGAAGGAGGGCCGCCAGCGGGATGGTGGCGCGGAACGGCCACATGATCACGCGCCATACGCTTTCCTGGGATCGCTCCCCGGTATCGTAGGAATGCCAGGCGTCGTCGATGCTGATCAGCATGAACGTGATCATGGCGGGATAGAAAAACGCCAGATAGGAAATCAGGTCGACGACGCCCTTCTTCCGCTCCGAGTAATTCTCCCAATAGATATCGGTGCGAACATGGGCGCCTTTCAGCAGCGCATACGCAGCGCCGAGCATGAAGGCGGCGCCATTGGCCATGAAGCTCGATTCATAGACCCAGATGGTCGGCGCGCCGAAGCCGTAGCGCATGACGACTTCATACGAAATCGTCACCACGAGAAACAGCATCGTCATGGCGATGAGCTTGCCGGTGACGTCCGTAAAGCGGTCGATCGCGCGAATGACCGCGTAGAACGCGCGCGGGAATTGGTCGCCCGTATTGTCCGTCGCTGCAGCACGGATGGTGTCCGACGACATGATCGCTCCCCCTTGAGGCCGTGCTGGCGTCCCCTGGTGCGGACGCCAGCAGCTCCGCTAGATGCGAAGAGAGATCACTTCTTGGTCAGGTAGATCTTGTTCTTCCAGTAATACTCGCCGGCAAAGTTGTACGGCGGGAACCAGGAGAGCTTGAACGGCACGATCTGTTCGGCATAGGCCTTCTGACTGTCGATCACCTTCCGGTAGAACGGATTCTTGGCCGCGTGCTCGGTCTGAATCTTCTCCCACTCGTCGAGGAAGTTCTTCAGGATCTCGTCGGGCGTGCGATGCATCTGGACGCCCGCCTTGATCAGGTCCTGGCAAGCCTGCGCCGTCTCGCGGTTGAACGCGAAATTGCGCTGCGTCGTGGCGTAGACGCTCGCCACCTTGATGATTTCCTGCAAGTCGGGCGAGAGCTTCTTCCAGACATCGCCGTTGATCATCAACTGCCCGCCGGTGACGGGCTCGTGCATGCCCGGCGTGTAGTAGTGCTTGGCGACCTGATGCAGGCCGAGCTTCTTGTCTTCCTCGCAGTTGATCCACTCGGCGCCCTCGATCACGCCGCGCTCCATCGCCGGCACGATCTCGCCGCCGGGAATGGTCACGACCGAAACGCCAAGGCGGCCGTAGGTTTCCGCGCCGATACCGTAGATCCGGTACTTCATGCCTTTGAGATCGCCGAGGCTGTTGATCTCCTTCTTGAACCAGCCCAACCCTTGCGGATAGTCGGTCGGGATCGGGAAGCCGACGACGTTCAGCTTGAGAACGTCCTTGTAGAACTCGTCGAGCAGCTTCATGCCGCCGCCGTCATAGTACCAGGCCCAGTAATCCGAGCCGTCCATGCCGTACAGCGGGCCATGCGACATCGGTATTGTCGCGGTGTTGCGGCCGAGGATGTAGCCGAACGGCCCCATGCCGACATCGAGCACGTTCTTGGAGGTGGCATCGAACACCTCGAACGGCGGCACGATCGCTCCCGCCGGAAGCGTCTCGATCTTGAGGCGTCCGGCCGTCATCTTTTCGACGGTCTCCGCCCACAATTTGAAGATGAGATGGAAGTTCGAGGATGCGGGGTGGGTCGACTGACCCTTCAGAACGAGCGGCTTTTCGGCAGTTTGAGCGTAAACCGGTTCAGCAAAGACGGTGACCATTCCAAGAGTCACCGCTGCAACCATGGTTGAAGCGTACCTCAACATGTTGTTGGTCCTCCCGATGATGATGTGTGTCTTTTTTCTTTTCAGGGTGGAACCGCGCCCGCGTGCTGTCAAGCGACCTCTAGCCGCAGGCGGGCTTGCAGCGAGACCGATTTGAGCGAAAGGATTACGCCTTAGGCGTTGCGCCGCCACGGTGTGACGCTGACTTCAGCGGCCGTATCGAGCATCTGCGGCTCTCCGGCACGCAAGCCATGTGCGCTCAGGATGTCCTGCGGCGAACGCGCAGGCACGCCCGGGAAGCAAGGCTCGCCGCCGGGCAGGTGGACATGCGGTGCGGTCGACAGCCAGAACGCGTCGTAGCGGTCCATGAACATGCCGAACACGCCGGGACCGCCGATGACGGCGACGGTGCCGGACGTGACGCCGGCCTGCTGGCAGGCGGCCTCGAACGAAGCACCCGCGGGATTCCACAACGTCGCTTTCGGATTGGTCGGATCGGGCGCAATCGCATCGACCTTGCGCGTCAGGATGACCCGCTTGCGCCGCGGCGAGTTCGGCTGGTCTTCGTAGGAGTTGCGGCCGTGCAGGATCAAATCGGCGCGGTCAAGGGCGTCGGTGAAAAACACCTTGTCGCCCTCGAACTTCAATTCGTCAGGCATGACGTTGCGGGCATCCGCCAGCATGCCGTCGGCGGAGACGATGACATAGCCTTCGATGCGCAGCGCCACCTGTGCGTCGCGCCGCTTTTATTCCGAGATCGTCTGGACGACGCTGGAGACCGGGCGCGAGCTCACGGTCGGCAGCTTGAGATCCTTGACGATGTCCTCGTCATATTGCGCGATGGTCTGGATCGGCGCCTTGGCGCGCATCGCGACCACCTTGTAGCCGCCTTCCTTCAGCTTCTTGAGCAGTTCGGGCAGCGCTTCGGCGGTATGTTTCTGGAAGTCGTGCATCAGGATGATGCCCTTGCCGTTCTTTTCGACCTTGCGCATCACGTTGTCGATGATCGTCTGCGCCTTGCTGGCCTTGAAGTCGAACGAGTCGAGGTCGCAGGAGAAGATCGCGATGTTGCGGGTGCCGAGATAGGTCACCATCTCCGGCGGGTGCTGCAACGCCGGGAAACGGAAGAACGGCGCCGGCGCCTTGCCGCCCAGCGCCCATTTCACGGCGCTGAAGCCTTTTTCGATTTCATCCTTGCGCTGCTGCTCGGTCAGCTTCTTGTTGACGAGGGCGGCATGCGACCAGGTGTGCGATCCGATGGAATGGCCGGCCGCCATCACCTGCCTGAGGATTTCGGGATAGTAGGTGGCGTGCTTGCCGATCGGGAAGAAGATGCCGGTGGTGCATTCCTCCGCGAGCGTCTTCAGCACCGACGGCGTATTCACCGGCCACGGACCGTCGTCGAAGGTCAGCACCACCTCCTTGTCGCGCAGGAAGTCGAGCTCCTTGAAATGCTCGAAGCCGAAGCCTGGACCGCCCGTGGTGTCGATCTCGACGGTGCGGCCGATACCGAGCGCGTTGGGATTGTTGCAGGGCGGACGGGTCGAGACCGGTGCTGGCGGCGGGGCGGGGGCTGGCGCCGCCGCGGGAGCGGCCTGAGGAGCGGCC
>NZ_LLYB01000056.1:0-132 GCF_001440475.1 Bradyrhizobium lablabi
CGGGTCACAGTCGATACCACGGTGCAGCCAAAGGCCATCACCTTCCCGACCGATGCCAAGCTGCTGCACGCGGCGATCAAGGGGCTCAACCGTCTGGCGAGGAAGCACGGGATCAGGCTGCGGCAGTCCGAT
>NZ_LLYB01000056.1:292-15235 GCF_001440475.1 Bradyrhizobium lablabi
ACGGATGATGGCGCCTGGAAGCACCCCAACGGACTTGAGTTCTACGCGCAGGCGCTCAGGCACATAACCACGACGGAGCTGTCGGCCGCACAAATCCACAAGTACGGGCTGGAGGAGGTCGCCCGGATCCACGGAGAGATGGAAAAGATAAAGAACTCGCTTGGCTTTGGCGGCGAACTCGCCGGTTTTTTCGAGCACATCAAGACAAACCCCAAGCTTGTCTATCCCGATACCGAGGAGGGACGGAGCACCTGCCTCCGCGAAACGTCCCGCATTTTGGATGCGATCTACCGCAAGCTCGGTAATTCTTTTGGCAGGCTTCCCAAAGCTCCTTTGGTTGTCAGGCGCGTCGAGGTTTTCCGTGAGAACTCTGTGGGTCTCGCCTTCTATCAGCGGCCGACGACCGACGGCAGCCGGCCCGGCGTCTACTACGTCAACCTGTCCAGAATGGACATCCTGAAGACATTCCAGCTCGAAGCTCTCGCCTACCACGAGGGCGTACCGGGTCATCACATGCAGATTGCGATTGCGAGCGAACTGACCGTTGTCCGAAATCATAAGTGAGGTGGAACGCTATATCGTCTTACCGGGCCAGGCTACTGCGTACAAGGTGGGCATGCAGCAACTGCTCGCGTTGAGGAGCAAGGCAAGCTCTCAGCTGGGCCGGGCATTCGACGCGCGCGAGTTCCACGACATCGTCCTCGGCAGCGGTGCACTTCCCTTCGGACTCCTCAGCGAGCTCGTCGATCGCTGGATCGCAAGCAAAGGCCCCGGCGCAACTCCTCGCGGCTAACGTGCGATGCGCAGATCGAAGGCGAGACGATCTGATCCTGCTTCTGTCGCGTCATCTGGGCCGGACGCGAAACGAGGAGCCATGTTCCGGGTGCGATTATGTGCCGACGGTCCAAATGATTCTGGTCGCCGACGATCGAGCGAGCCGCCCGAGGGTGAAATGATTAGAAGGTTCGATCTCCTGCCCCAGACATCTGAAAGAGGAACTGTCCACCCGTAACTGGCCGCGGCCGAGGAAGCCGCGCATTTTTGCTTGGTTGGGCGCCTGGCGAGACGACGTAGCCTGCGCCAAATTGATCCAGGTCAATCGTGCGGTTTGGAACGCAGGGCCAAGGGCATTCCAAGCGCCGACACGAGAACAGTGGCAGCCCCTAGCCACTGTTTTGCAGTCAGGGTTTCCTGGAGAAAAACAGATGCGAAGATAGACGTAAACATCGGAACTAGCGGCAGCAACAGCGCGGCCGCGGTCGCGCTCATGCGTTCCAGCGCAATGCCGTAGAGAAGAAACGGAATTGACATGAGCAGCAATCCGGATGCGACCACCAAAATAACATCAGTGATAGTTGGCGTGAGCGTCGGCAATGGACGAACACCAATCCATACACATGCCACTGCTGCGAACGCGACGATTTGGCTTACTGTCGTAAGCCGCAGCGCATCGATCCGATCCGACATCAACCGGACTGTGATGCTGTAGAGCGAGGCAAATAGAACACCGCCGAGGACGAGGCCGACTCCCAGTCCGCGCGTTGCGTAGGGATCGGGTTCAGAGGTCCAGCTCAGCAAACTAACTCCGGCAAAGGCCAACAAGCAGAGCAAGCCGACGCCCCGGTTGGGGGTCTCGCCAAGAATCAACCACGCGAGCAGTATGATCATTGGCGTCTCAACTGCGAACAGGATCGCTTCCACAGACGCCGGCAGCATCGTCAGGCCGAAGGTCGACAAACCAGACGCAAGCGCCGGCTGCAGGAGGCCCGGAAGGCCAGCACGCCAATCGCTCAAGCGAGGCGGCGCGCCTGACCAGATGGATAGTACGGTCAGGCTTGCGGCGCTCACAGCCAACTGCCCTGTTAGTAGCGAGAGCGGCTCGATACAGCAGAGGGCGGCCTTGGACAGGACGTTTCCGATACTCCAGCTGACCATCGCAAGGGTTCCGCAAAGAAGCGGTACGAAAAGGCTAGGCTGGTTCATCGGATGGCTTCTCGCTTGCATCAGACCGTATGAGACCCAGGTTCGTGCAATAGATCAGCAGCCGCGGATGCCTCCATGGTTGGAGGAAACGTCGCAATCAGCCTCCTCCAGAGATAGCGACCAAGATTCTGGATGGTACCGGATCTGCGAGATAAAGAACCAGCGTGCTAACTTTAGGCATCGCTTGTTCAATCGTGAGGTTGATTACGCGCCCGATGAGCGAACGGCTAACGGCCGAGTGATCCAAATCGGCCCGCAGGCGTGGACGCATCGAGCAAAGGAACCAACCTAGCCGCTCCGAGAGAGCTACTCAGGATTCTGTCGAGAAGCCGGCCAAGCATCACGAACTGCGATCAGGCTCTGCGTCGCCATCCTTTTTGAGCGTCGGCCACTCCTCTGCGCGTCGGGCTAGCTTCTCATATTCCTCGGCGATCTTAAGGAGCCTATCTCTGGACTTTCCTTCAGCGAACGACACCGCTTTGGTCCGCGTCGCTTCCGCACGGCCTCGCCAGAATTTGGGATCGTAGAACGGATCTTTGGGTTTCATGTAGATGAGATGCACTTCGTACATGGAGAGAATGCGACAGCAGCCCTCCGTATCATTACGTAGTCGCCCTCCCCGCAAAATTCGGAAATTCGATCCAATCTATATCTCGGAGGGATGAAGCTGGGGGCAGGATTCGCTTGAGAAAGCCGAAACGGGTACACACGTATTGAGCTGTTGATAAAGTTGCTTTGCTTATGCCTCGCACACACTCGCTGGGAGCCGGACCCAGCAAGATACGACCCGTAGGCGCCACGATCTCCTTCGAAGGCGCGCTGGGTCAAGTTTCTTCCAGTAAAGGCAGCACATCTAAAGCGCCTGCATCTGGGGAATAAAAGCTTTCCCTTTCGAACTGCTACCGCGGAGCGCAGTTTACGCTGACCAGCATCGAAAACCTATTCAATGTTTCGATCGCTCCACTTGCCGACTTAAAGGGATCAGCCGTGCTGGAGCTGTCGCTTACGTGCACGGCCCCGCTCGGGCTAGATGGGAATGGAACTGAGATTTGCCAGTGAAGGCCTCTCACTCTATTCGCGCCAGATGGCTCTTTGGCCTGCGAGTTTAGATATATCCACACGAGCAGTCCTGGCGAGGACTTGAATCGCACGTAGCGTTAGATTGTACGATCTTGAACAAGAGGTGGCGCCCCGCTGGCCATCTCAAAGCTTCCCGCCAAGTGATGAGAATTGCTAATGTCCCACACTCGTGAGCTCACGTCGCAACATCACGATGCTCGAGCACTCACCCGAAAGCGAAGTGGTCTATCGGATGCATCGCAAACTGGCCACGTTGCACCCGGAACAGGATGAGAATTTGGCGCGATCTGCGCAGCATGTGGGTGATAGCCCCGGCTATTACAGATCGCTCCTGGTTCTCTCTCCCCAACCAGACGCAGCTTCGGGGGCATGTTGGAGGTAGCTCAACCACAATTGCTTCCGAGGTATATCTTACCGCTATCGTAACTTCTTTCGTCTAGCCGGGTCGCAATCGTTGTTTCGCCGGGCGTTGGCGGCTCTGGCTCATCGGCCGACCGGCGGGTTGTTAGCCGCCTCGATGCGCTCGGAAGTTATGGTATCTACGAATAGGCGGCCGAAGCACCCGCTGCGATGGGTGTGCAGATACACGAGTGCGCTTCCGCGGCCGTCAATGCTTTGAAAGGTTCCGACCTATTTCGCGGTAGACAGGTCATGCTGCGCTTCGCGCAGAAAGAACAATACCGCAGGATGTATCGACTTGAAGAGGATATCGTGAATCAAAAGCAGCGAACGTATCGGTCTTGGTTTTTCAAAGTACACCGCTGTGCAGCATCACTAGCTGTTGCTGCTGTGACGACAACGGGTCTATGCGCCGAACAGGCGGGTGCGCGAGATCGGCTGGCGACACCGGAGGGACGACAGGCTTGCACACCGGACGTGCTTCGCCTTTGTAGCAGCCACATACCTGATGCAGGAGCCATCACTGCTTGTCTCAGAGCCAAGTTCGTGAACCTGAGTGACCAATGTCGCTACGTGATATCGTTTCGAGACTCTGCCAAGGGAAAGGAAAGCTCGAAATGAGCCGGCGCCGATAGCCCGCCGGCTTCGATTGCCCACGTTCGAGACTAGCCCCTGGGGCTGAATTCCAGGACGGCAACGCCGAATGGGGACAGATGAAAGGGCGCGGGCAATTGAGGCTGCACCAACCGCCTGCGAATGACGGAACTCTCGGCGCTGGGCACTTACTTGGACGAACAGGCGAATGCGTGAATTACCTTTCCAAACCGTTCTGATCGCCAACAGAGGCGAGATTGCCGTACGAATCATCAAGACCTTGCGAGAGCTGGGGCTTCGCTCTGCAATTGTCTACCACGATGAGGATGCGGGGACGCCGGCTGTTGCCATGGCTGACACGGCGATTGCGATCAGCGGTCGCACGCCGATTGCCGCCTATCTCGATATCCCGCAAATTATCGCTGCTGCCCACAAGGCGAGCGCCGACGCCCTTCATCCGGGCTATGGGTTTCTCTCCGAGAATGCTGAGTTCGCCACGGCCGTGACAAAGGCGGGCATTGCTTTCATCGGGCCAGCTCCGGAAAGCATCGAACTGATGGGCGACAAAATCAGGGCCCGCAACTTCGTTCAGCGGAGCGGTTTTCCGGTTGCACCTTCGGCGATCGAAGAAGATGATCCAGCGACATTCACATTCAGGGCGCGAACCGTTGGCGTTCCTTTGCTGGTGAAACCATCGGCTGGAGGTGGCGGCAAGGGCATGCGGATCGTGCGCGACCTCGCTAACTTGGAGGACGCGATTGCGCAGGCGCGCAGTGAGGCGCAGAGATACTTCGGTGATGGCCGGCTTTACATCGAACGATACGTCGAGAACCCGCGGCACATCGAAGTTCAGGTGCTCGGCGACTCCTTCGGAAACGTGGTCCATCTCTTCGAGCGAGAGTGCTCGGTGCAGCGCCGGTTCCAGAAAGTCATCGAGGAGGCGCCGTCCCCCGCACTATCGGGAGAGTTGCAGAGGCGGATCTGCGAAGCTGCCGCGGGCATCGCGCGTGCCGCCAAGTACCAGAACGCAGGCACTGTCGAATTCATCTACGGCGGCGGAGAGTTCTATTTTCTTGAGATGAATACGCGTCTGCAAGTTGAGCATAGTGTAACCGAGATGGTCACCGGCATCGATCTTGTTGCTCAACAGATCTATGTCGCCGCGGGCCGCGAACTTGGATTTTCGCAGTCCGATATTGTCTGGGAAGGACACGCGATCGAGGCTAGACTGTATGCGGAAGCCCCGGAACGCGGATATATTCCGACGACTGGCAAGGTACTTGTTCTTGAGTATCCGGATGGCGACGGCATACGGATCGACAGTGGCATCGTGCAAGGCCAGCAGATCACGACAGCGTTCGATCCCATGCTCGCAAAGATCATCGTGCATTCGCCCACGCGCATGGAGGCTGCGCTGAAGGCCCATCGGGCGATGCGCGAGCTGGTGCTTCTCGGCTGCGAGACAAACGCAAGCTTTCTGACACGCATCCTCCGCGACAAGGCATTTCTGAGCGGACACGTCCATACGGGATATCTCGAGGAAAATCCGCATATTGCATCGGGCGAACCCGCGTCCGACTTATCTGACTTCCTCGCCACAGCCGCCCTCCTGACGAGACCTGTCCGCGAAGCTGCAGATGCCGTGCCCGAGCTTCACGCAGCGCTGGGCAGCTGGAGAAACTGACATGAACCACTCTTTTGAAGTTGATGGCGCAGCTTATCAGCTATCGCTTTCACGTTGCCAACAGGGCTATCGGCTTTGCTTGAGCAATGAAGTGTTTGCTCCAATCGCGTTCTCCCAGCAAACCGAAGGCCGCGGCGTTCTTACCATCGATGGCGAAAGCGCACCGGTTAGGTTCGCCATCGATGGCGAAGTTATTCACGTGCATATCCGCGACAGGACGCGCATTTTGCACTACCGCGACCCGTTGAGAACCCTCGCTTGCGCGAATAATAAGCCACATCATCTGATGGCTCGCGCGCCGATGCCTGGCCTGGTCGTTACGACCAGCGTTTTGCCTGGCCAAGCCGTTTCCGCAGGCACGCCGCTGATGAAAATCGAGAGCATGAAGTTGGAAACCATCATACGCTCTCCACGAGACGGGGTGATCGACCGGATTCACTTCAACGAAGGCGAAAGCTTCGAGCAAGACGCAGTGCTGGTTACGCTCTCCGAGGAAGGGCGTTGAGATGCAGCGAATCGCTTCTGCAGTGGATGTCAAATCCCGCGAATTTCGCCTCAACCAACTCCATAACAGACAACTCGCGGCCGAATTGAAGGAACGACAACGTACCGTCCGCTATAACCGCGCTGAACGGGAACTTGAGCGCCTGCGCCGGCAGAACAAACTGTTTGTACGGGATCGGATCGAGGCTTTGCTCGATCCAGAAACACCGTTCCTCGAGCTTTCGACTCTAGCCGCTAACAAGGCTTACGACGGCGATGTGCCCGGCGCAGCGCAGGTCGTCGGCATCGGCATCGTGGCGGGTCACGAAGTCATTGTTCACGCCGATGACGCCAGCGTGAAGGGCGGCGCATGGTATCCGCTGTCTGTCAAGAAGATCGTGCGGGCCTTGGACATCGCGATCGAGAACCGTTTGCCTGTTGTTCATCTGTGCGACTGTGCTGGTGGATTTCTGCCTCTGCAGGCGGAGTTCTTCGCGGATCGATACTACGCCGGGCGAATCTTCCGCAATCAGTCCATTCTCTCGAAGATGGCAGTGCCGCAAGTCGCCATCGCAATGGGTCATTGTACCGCAGGAGGGGCGTACGTCCCCGCGCTTAGCGACTACAACATCATCGTGGAGGGAACGGGCGCGATTTTTCTAGGTGGACCCCCGGTCGTGAAAGCGGCCACGGGCGAAACGGTATCCGCCGAAGAGCTTGGCGGCGCTCATATGCATACCAGCGTGTCTGGAACGAGTGACTATCTCGCAAACTCCGAGATGCACGCGATTGCCATCGCGCGGGACATTGTCGCAGGCTTCAATCCTGCTACGAAAGCCTCGATCAATAGAGTCGCTCCGGAGCCGCCCGCTTACGATGCGTCTGAGTTGTACGGTATTCTTCCCAGGGATCCTCGAGTGCAGTTCGACATGCGGGAGATTATCGCCCGTCTGGTCGACGGCAGCCGATTCCACGAATACCAGCCTCGCTATGGCGAGTCTTTGGTGTGCGGCTTCGCCCGCCTTTATGGATATCAGATCGGGCTTATTGCAAACAACGGCGCACTGTTCAGCGATAGCGCCCTGAAGGGCGCTCACTTCATCCAATTGTGCGACAAGAATCGAACGCCTCTGCTGTTTCTGCAGAATATCACGGGTTTCATGGTCGGCCGCGAATACGAACGGCGTGGCATCACCAAGGATGGCGCCAAGCTGATCATGGCCGTCTCTGGAGCGTCGGTGCCTAAATTCACGGTTATTTGCAACCGCTCCCACGGAGCGGGGACATTCGCTATGGCGGGACGAGCTTTCGACTCACGCTTTATGTTCTCCTGGCCGCAGTCTCAGATTTCAGCGATGGGTGCAGAGCAAGCGGCAGGCGTGCTTACGCATGTCAAGGCAAGACAATTGGCCCGGACGGGTGGACGCTTATCGGAACAAGAGTTGGCGGCCATTCGAGAGCCTATCGTCGAAGAGTATCGGGAACGATCGAGCGCCTACTATGCAACTTCCGAAATCTGGGACGACGGCATTCTTGACCCCGTCGACACCAGAAACGCGCTCGCAATCGTCCTGAGCGCTTCGCTCAATACTCCCATCGAGGCGCCACGTTACGGCGTCTTCAGAATGTAGCGATCGGATCAGGCGCGAAGCGAGAAGGCGCTGATCATGCCGATCCTTCGATTTGACTGGCTTCCAAATCGGCAGCTGGGTCTACCTCCACACTCACGGAAAGGAAAATAAGTGAAACGCATCACCTTCGCCGCGGCCTTTAGCCGATGAGAACCGGATCTGAACTCAATATGCTCCAGTATCGACACTTTCGAAGCAGCCAGAGGAGACCGAATTCGAATCCGCTCCGGTGGCGACCACTGAGGCGCTGCTGCATCAGCGAAGTTTGACGCAAGCACGGGCGAGCGGTTTCTGTGCTAGCACGACGTCATCACACGAATGGGATTTCGTGAGCTTCCGAGCCGATATGTTCTTGAGCGAACGCGATTTGCCGTCTCAAGCACGCAGCTTGCGCCTACCGCCTTTGAGTCCGGACTAGCTTTCGCCTCTTAAAGGATCAACTCCCGCGACCTAAGCGCCCGAAGCGGCGTTCTCGTCGCCCCGAACGGACCGAGGAGCACACCTAGTGGACAAGTCCAACGAACAATCAACATTTGAAGAACAGTCCGATCAAGGAAAGGCGGTAAAAGACTGGAAATGGCATCACGGCCTGAACCGCGAAGATGCTCAGCGCGTCCCTCGCAAGGTCCAAGTTCGAAGATTTGTCAGAGAGGCTGCCCTCGATTCAGTCCCGATTGCGCTTCGCGCTCTGATATTGATCAACTGTGGAGCTGGGCTTGCAGTCATGTCATCTCTCGAAGGCGTAGCAACCAGAGCCACAATCGATCTGAGCCTTATCGGCGCCCTCTCTTCAGCAGCGATGTACTTCGCGTTGGGGGCTACGCTCGCTTTCGTTGCAATGTTCGCCGGCGCCGCTGCTGAAATCGCGGTTTCGAGGCTCAGGACTTGTGGGCCACAACGGATCCAAGAGGCGCGCCGCTTGCGCGCTGCGAACGCCGCGCGCATTTGCCACGTCTGTTCGTTTATTTCCGCGCTGGCCTCGCTAGCTTTATTCGCTTCTGGAATGGCCGAGGCGAGCTCCACACTCCCGATGCTTCTGCAAAGGTAAGCTGCCCAATCGCCTTTGGACTTGACGAGAACCGAGCTCGCTGAGAACTGCCAGGAGCCCTCGCCCATGCAGTGCCCGAAATGCAACTCCGATGACTGGTGCGAAATCGCGTCACATGATCCCTGGAACGGCCGACCGATGATCGCCTGCAATGTCTGCGGCGAATATACTGTGCACAAGCCGGCCGAGCGCGAGGAGGCGTACGCCGTCATTGCCGGCGCCCTGACTGGCGAGCACCAACACGACGCGCCGGCTGATGCGGGCAAGATCCTGGATGCCCTTGAGAATGCTGGTCTAACGATCACGCGCAGCTGAAAACGAATAAAAGACTGACCCGCCCATGAACCACCGTTCTAAGCCTGCAGACCAGACATCCCGCGCGCCGAAAAACGGGGACTATCGAGGCGGTGCGTGATCGTAATGCGAGGCTTCAGCCGCTATCACCGATCTGAAGCGGCAGGTGGATCGAGATCCATAAGCTCAGACACTGCCTAGCGACTGCTATGAGTTCTCGACTTCGCGCCTGCCTGTGCCGAATCTTTGTCGTGAACAGCCGGTAAGCCGATCGCGATCGTCTGTGGACGCTCCTGATGACGATTGCGCCCTCGTCTCGAGCCCATCTGGTACGACAATGCTAGGTGCCGTGACGATCTCGACTAGAAACATCGTAGGATAACCATGTAACGTACGGGCCCTACGGCTAGTTGCCAACGATAGTCGTCCAGCCATGTTCGTCACCCAAGGCAGGATGAGTTCTGAGTCTGTCCTGAAGGCTTGATTCGGCGTCGATCCCGATCGGTTCGATAACCAGCATGAATGTCGGAAACACCATGATTTGCGTGGGGACGTGGGGGGCCCGCTCCTCGGCCGCCAAGATTTCTCAGTCGTCCTGGTCGGCCTGGAAACACCCGCCGACCGCGTTCCAATGTCAGTAACTACCTTTGGAAGTGGTTTCTCAGACGCTTGTGTCCCCGTCACTCTGGAACGCGCGAGATTGCATATTGGGACGGCATAATTGATTCAGCCAAGCCACTAAAAGGGATTGAACTTGACGCTGCGTTAGGTTGTAGGAATGAATTATGACCAAACCTACGCCACGCAAGTCATGGGTACCGGCTGACCCGCTAGCCGGGTCGCCGTGCGCATGAATGCCAATTTACAACTGACGCCTATTCGAATCGGCCTTCCGATGATGAAGCCGGACGGCTGGCAGATCATGTTGCCTGCCGATTTCGCATCCGACGAGGGCAAAGAGCTGAAAGAAGACCCTCAACCCATGTTGTGCGACAAACAGCGCGCAGCCTTTGTCACTAAGCTGGAACATGGAGGTCCGCACATCGATCAAAGAGGTACCTTCGCCCTGGCAAAACGCTCGCAATAGCTACAACTAAGCACGTTCGAAAGCACGATGGACGCCTTCAAATCGATTATTGGCAAGCTCGCCAGTGGCACCACGTTGACCTGCGAGGAGGCGGCATCAGCTTTTGACAGCATGATGTCGGGCGAAGCCACACCCTCGCAGATGGGCGGACTTCTGATGGCTCTGCGGGTGCGCGGCAAGACGGTGGACGAAATTACCGGCGCCGCTTCCGCGATACGGAGTAAGATGCTGCGAGTCGATGCGCCGCACGATTCCGTCGACATTGTCGGCACTGGCGGCGACGCTTCGGGCTCGGTCAACGTGTCGACCTGCGCCGCTTTCATCGTCGCTGGTGCTGGCGTACGGGTGGCCAAACATGGCAACGGCGCACTGTCCTCGCGCTCTGGCGCTGCTGACGTGTTGGCGTCGCTCGGCGTGAGGATCGACATCTCCCCTGAAGACATCGCTCGCTGCGTGCGCGAAGCCGGCATCGGCTTCATGTTTGCGCCGGTCCATCATCCCGTTATGAAGCACGTCCGACCGACCCGGCTTGAGCTTGCGACCCGCACCAACTTGCTCGGACCGCTGTGCAATCCGGCGGGCGTCAAGCGACAGATAGTTGGGGTGTTTTCGCGGCAGTGGGTACTGCCTTTGGCGCAGGTGTTGAAAACTCTTGGCGCTGAGTCGGTGTGGGTGGTGCACGGCTTGGACGGACTTGACGAGCTCACCTTGACCGGCCCGACCTTTGTTGCCTCGCTTGAGACCGGCGATATCCGCACCTTCGAAGTGACCCCCGAACACGCTGGTCTCCCCCGCTGTGCCAGCGAGGGACTGAAGGGCGACGATGCCAATGCCAATGCAGTGGCGCTGAAAAGCGTGCTCGACGGCACCCCAAGCCCATATCGCGATATCGCGCTTCTCAATGCGGCCGCGGCATTGATCGTGTCCGGCCGTGCCAAAACCTTGAAGGAAGGCGTCGCACTTGGGCAGAAATCGCTTGGTAGCGGTGCCGCGGCGGCGCGATTGAAACACCTAATCGCAGTATCCAACGCCTAACAGCCGAGCCTAACCGATGTCCGATATCTTGACGAAGATCAGAGCCTACAAGCGCGAAGAGATCGCAGCCGCCAAGCGCGCCTTGCCACTTTCAGAGGTCGAAGCGCTCGCGCGGAAGGCCTCGCCGCCGCGGGGTTTTCTCGCCGCCATCTGCAACAAGCACGCAGCAGATGAATATGCGCTGATCGCCGAGATCAAAAAGGCCTCTCCCTCCAAGGGCCTTATCCGGAGCGACTTCGATCTGCCCTCGCTAGTCAGGGCCTATGAAGGGGGCGGCGCGGCCTGTCTGTCGGTGCTGACGGACACGCACCTCTTCCAGGGGCACCCTGATTTCACGGTCGCGGCGCGCGCGGCATCATATCTTCCGGTGCTGCGCAAGGACTTCTTGCTTGACACCTATCAGGTGGCCGAAGCGCGCGCTCAGGGGGCCGACTGCATCCTGATCATCATGGCGGCGCTTGAAGACGAAGCCGCTCGTGAGATAGAGGCTGCGGCCATGGCCCATGGTATGGATGTGCTGATCGAGATCAATGACGTCGAGGAGATCGATCGGGCGCTTAAACTCCGCTCGCCGATGATCGGCATCAACAACCGCAACCTGCGCACCTTCGAGACCGCTCTTACCATCAGCGAGGCGCTGGCGCCGCTCCTACCCAAGGATCGCGTGATCGTCGGCGAAAGCGGTATCCGCTCGCAGGGCGATGTTCTGCGTCTTTCGCGGCTTGGCATTTCGACCTTCCTGGTCGGAGAAAGTCTGATGCGGCAGGCTGATGTGAGGGCGGCGACCCGCGCGCTGCTCTCGCGCGAGGCGGCGGTTTCAACCGGAGCGCAGTAATGCGCGACAAAACCTCCTAGCCAAGCTCCCTTCGGTCCGAATACTGCTCGGCGTCGCCGCTGTTCGACGACGGCTATTCAGCATTCAGAAGGTCCGCAGAACTCTCACGTCAGCCCGGAGCCGGTAATCTCCCCTGCTTTGAGTGGGCCGATAAGTGGAGCCGGTGATGGAGAGGCGATCGTTTGAACGAAATAGCGGTGCCCTAGCCCGAGGATTAACGGCAGAATCATGGAAAGTCTTAAAATCGAGGCGGAGATTCGTCAGATGAGTGCGGTCTATGCTCGGAGCAGCGCGCTTTTCGGGCGGCAGCATGCGTACCGAATCAATCCTGCCGAGCTGATCGAGGCCAAGGCGGCGGCCGACATATCGAGCGCCTCTCAGATCGCCAGAGCCGGTGCGAAGCGCCCCACCGAGATCATCGAAGAGATAGGCGGTTCGGTGAATCGCGCTTCGCGCTGGAGCGCCAAAAGAGGCAAACAATGATTTCTTGGCAGACAGACACGGTACTCGGATCGATCGCGCTGATCGAACTCATGTTTCGTAAGCTTCGTGAAGTGATCGATACAGACGAATCGATCCCGCCTGAGCTGCGGCTTTCGTTGCACGCGACGCTGGATGAGCGTCTTATCTCCGGGAAAAAGCGCCTTCTCGACAGTATCGGCAGGCAAAATGGCGCGTGGGCGATGCCCATGTCGCCACCGAGGAATAATTTGCAGTGAATGATGCCCCGCGCGGACAGATCACGGACGGCCAGCCCTTCGGAGTACCGGCATCCTGCCCGTCGCTCTTCCCGCCCTACGACACGAGGAAGTGGAACGTACTCGATCTGACGCGGAGGCGCGACGAAGGTTATGATCCAAGCGGAGCCAGCTGTTGTGTTCAGCTGCATCGCCAGATCAGTCAGATTACAGGTGCCACCAAGAGCGAACAGCGCGGAGGCAACTTCAAAGGTCGCGAACCTACGCAATCTCCGCATGCCTCAAAGGTTCGAAGTCAAACGCCACTCTGGAGCTGGGCTACGAGCTGGCAATCGCCTCCCCCGATAAGCGAAATTCAGCCCATCGAGGCGATCGAGTTTAGCCATGCGAAATCTGGCGAGCGGCGTGTCCATTGTAGCGACCGGAACGGCCGACGGACGGCGCGGCTTAACTGTCAGCTCTATTACCTCGATCTGCATGGAGCCTCCCAGCCTGCTGGTCGGCATTAGCGCCAGTTCCGAAACTCACGACGCGATACTCGCCAACGGCACTCTTGGTGTGAGTCTTCTTGGCGGCAATCAGCAGGACCTCGCACTGCGTTTTGCCGGCCGGCACGGCGCAAACGGCGCCGACCGTTTCGATACAGCGGCATGGGGTCAAGGCGTCCTTGACGTACCGGTTCTGCAAGGCGCAGTTTGTGTGCTCGAATGCGTCTTGCATCATTACCAAGTCGTCGGCACCCATGGGATCTTTGTCGGCCGGATTGTCGCAACGCGATCAGCTCAAGGCAATCCACTCATCAACTTCCGTGGGGAGCTTCAAACGCTACTGTACGGCTGAGGGCGTGTTTTCNACCGCAAGCTCGCTATTCGTAACGAAACTCTACGGCTAGGCTTATGTTGAAANGCCACAATGAAGGATTCGATTTATGATCATAGAATGCTCGCCGGTGGGGGAAGTGCAACTGGCGGAGCCCTTCGATTTTTGCGGGTTTAAGCTCGTCTTGAAGGGCACGCATGCCGCTAAGCCTTCAGACTTGAATGGGATCACGCTTGTTGACCAGGACAATGCGCTGGTGCCTGTTGATTTAGTGCCCCCTGGCTGCCCCAAGGACAACGAAACTTGGGAGGCGGCCTACGCCAAGATGGTCGCAAGCGCGCGCGAGCGCGGCTGGATTGACGATAAAGTAAATGCTATTCGCGCACATATCGAAAGAAGGTTCTGATCAGAAAAGTCCGAGGCAGCTCGCATCCTGAGTTTGTGCCCTGCATGCACCATCGTCCCTATCTGTCTCGATAGCGGCTCTTTTGGCAGCTCGGCTTCTTACCCAGAGGCGGCCCGCATGATGGCGGCGAGAAGATCAGCCCTGAATGGGAACTCGATACCGATCAGCTGCGCCGCTCGCCAAGACGGCGCCTTTTTGGCGATAGCAACGCGAGGCCGGCTCGGGCCAGCTCCTATGAGGAATGGCCGTGCATTTCTCAATTTTCATATCATCGCTGCTTGCGGAGGCTTTGCGGGTTTGAAGATATTCACGGCCGCCCAAAAATGACTTGAATCGCACGTGGCGTCAAATTGTACGATCTCAAAGGTGCCGGTTTCCGGCCGGGGCGCGCTCAACCACAGAAAAGTGGTTTTGTTCTGTCCGCACAGATCCCTCGGAGCTGGTATGGCGACACGATCGCGCAAACGAATAAAGGTCGATTGGGCTGCAGAAGCTAAGGAGCAGGAACGGCACATTCCGCCCGCCACAATCGGCGCGGCACCGGTTCTCGGAGGAGCAATGTGAAAGGACCTGACGGCTCCAGGAAGGTCTTGCTAGTCAATCGCACTGAAGGCCAATGCCGGGCCATGTCGGCTTCAAAGATGGAGATGCTGGAGCCGCCTATATGTGGGGCGAGCCTGCATTGAGAATATCGCAGAAACTCTCCTCATGGTGCGCTTATCGAAATTATCGGATGTATGCAGAGGCCCTGTTGAGCAAACTAAAGTACGTGAGCAAGAGCCTACACTTTGAGCCCTCGAGTCACATCCACCCTACCTGAGCCTCATGACATCGCCACAAGCTGCNACCCTTTTTGCAGATACCTGA
>NZ_LLYB01000056.1:15248-18830 GCF_001440475.1 Bradyrhizobium lablabi
CGCAAGGCGCCTCATCTAACACCATAAAAGGGTAATCGATACCTCCCGGGACGTTGATGAGCTCTCATTGCCGCTTCGGGAGGATATACGGTGCAAGCCAGGGAAAACGGAAGACTGATGGTTGATCTCTGCACGCTGATTGAGCGCAACGCGGCGTTCTCTCCCGACAAGCCCGCGATCCATTTCGAGGGCCAGACCTTAAGTTACGCGAGTTTCAATCAAAAGATCGAACAGGTCGCTAGCGCCCTAAAAAGCCAGCTTGGTGTCGAGAGAGGCGATCGCGTCGCGATCCTTAGTCTTAACCGGCCTGACCATCTGGTGCTGCTCTATGCCTGCGCGCGGCTCGGCGCAATGCTCGTGCCATTGAATTGGAGGCTTGCAGTCGCTGAGCAGCTCTTCATCCTGTCCGACGCTGACGCCAAGGTGCTGGTGGTCGAACACGCCTTCGAGGCGCTCCTGCCAGCCCTGGCCGATCAACTACCGGATATCTTTGTCGTTGGCTTGGATTTTGCGCCTCTTGGCGGAAGCAGATGGGATGGCCTGCTAGACCGAGGGCACGGCGATGGTCGCAATCCGCACACGGACCTGTCCTGTCCGCTTCTGATCGTCTATACCTCGGGCACCACCGGGCGGCCGAAAGGGGCTGTGCTGAGCCAGGAGGCCTTGCTATGGAATGGGATGATGAGTCAGCACATGCATGGCCTCACCTCGGCAGACCATGTCTTAACAGTCTTGCCGCTGTTCCACGTGGGTGGCCTCAATATCCAGACGACACCAGCGTTGCATTACGGCGCGACCGTTACGATTCACGCGAGGTTTACGCCAGAGGCGACGCTCGCTGCGTTCGAGCGCGACCGGCCAACTCTGACCGTCCTGGTGCCTGCCACTATTCAGGCCCTGACCGAGCATCCCCAGTGGTCGACCACCGACCTAACCTCACTCAGAGCGATTTCCGTAGGCTCAACCATGGTGCCGCGGCACCTGATCGAACGCTTTGTCGCACGCAGCGTACCAGTGTTGCAGGTGTATGGCTCCACGGAGACGTGCCCAATTGCTGTCTATACGAGACTGGGCGGTGATCTCTCGCGTGAGGGTACGACTGGCCTGCCCGGCCTTTGCTGCGAAGTGGAAATCATCAATGATGCGGGGAACAAGCAGCCGCCAGGAACCCTGGGCGAGATCGTAGTGCGCGGGCCTAATGTCTTCTGCGAATATTGGGGCAATCAAGACGCAACGGGCGGGGCGCTGCATAATGGCTGGTATCACACGGGCGACATCGGCCGCCGCGATGCCGATGGATACTTCTGGGTGCAGGATCGCAAGAAGAATCTGATCATTTCCGGCGGAGAAAACATTTACCCGGCGGAAGTCGAGCGTGTGCTTATGGAGCATCCCGATGTCGCAGAATGCGCTGTCGTCGGTCGGCCCGATTCGCGCTGGGATGAAGTACCAGTGGCGTATGTGATCAGGAGGTCAAGCGCGCGGATTGAAGCGGAAGCGCTGAGCGCGCACATGCAGTTGCAGCTCGCCCGTTTCAAAGTGCCGCGCGAAATCATTTTCACGGAAGAACTGCCGAGAACGGCGCTCGGCAAGATCCAGCATTATATGCTGAAAGAGCTCGATGCGCGATCAACTCGGCAAAGAGACACCAAATAAGTATCGCGGATTGGGCGCTGCCAATATTCGCCTGCTGCAGGCGGTCTTCCGTCTCAAGCTCAATGAGGTCGTTTCGATCAAAATGTTCTACATGAATGCGCTGCCGCCCGTTCATGTAGTGCGGGACTGCGCTTCCGTCCAATATGCCAAGTGCCAGGGAGCTCGTTGATGCCGCGAATCCTAATTATGAATGCCGGTACCGCCCAAATGTCCGGTGCCGATCTAACGGCACTCCAACTTTCGCTTGCCGCCAAGTCGGCTTGGCGCTCGGTATGGTTTGCGCAACCGGGCGACCTAATTGTTTCTCCAGTAGCGATCCCGACTGACCTGCTACAATATGTTGGAGCGACATTAAGGTTCGACCCATCGACTGTCTTGGTGCTCGTGCCGGAAAACGCGCACGAGATGGGTGTCCTTAGTGATTTCACTCTACAGTCCAACACAATTGTTGAACAGATCCGCCGCCACATTTGTGACAAAACACATTGGAAACTATATGCTTGCTATGCTACTGAAGGCGTTGCGCGCTTAGCGGCGATGCTCGGCATAGTGCAGAACGGGGACGAGTTCGCTCTGCAGCGGGGTCCTGATTTATTGAACCGCAAGAGCCACTTCCGTCAACTGGCAACAAGTACCATGCTTCCGTTGCCCAGTGGATGCATAGCAACAACTTCAGAAGAACTGTTCAGAGCGGTCAACTCGCTAAGGCTTGAAACCGGCAGCGTTATTGTAAAGTTGGACAATGGCGCCGGCGGGGTCGGAAATGTCATATTGACCGGCAAGGAGAGCGCTCCACTACCTGGGGCAAGAGAGACCCGGCGGGTCCTTTGGCCGTCGTTTGATCCTGATCAACTTTGGTCTGAGCTGACAACCGCCTCATGTAAAATAGTGGTCGTAGAGTCATACCACGTGGCTCGTTCTCTCTTCTATCTTGAGTTTGAAATCGAGGAAAATGGTTCCATCGCATACGTCAATAGCGGCAACATACGTCTGCGTCGAAGCGAATATCCGTCCGAAAGAGCTCTCGTCTGGAATGGACTAGAGCTTCCAAGCGACCTAAGCAATGAGCAGTACTCGACCGCTTACGAGCACGCCTATCGGTTTGTGGAGCTTGCGCGGACCTTGGGATACCGCGGAATGATCAACATAGATGCCATTTTTTCGATCGACGGGAGGCTGCTCTTTAATGAAGCGAACGGTCGCTGGGGCGGGGGCTCGGTACTGCACAGCATTGCTGACCGGATGCTAGGATCCGACTATTCCCATTCTCACGTGATTTCATCCGTGCGGAACGTCCGACTAAACTCCCTCCGAGAGGCGGTTGATTGTTTTGTCGATGAAGGATTGCTATTTGATAGCATACAGAAGGAAGGCGTTATTCCGCTTGCCGCCGATCAAGACGCAGGCACGGTCGAGTGCCTCGTGATCGCGCGCGATAGGCTCGTGGGCCGCAATTTCGAGCATCGATTATTGAGGATAGTCTGATCTGGACCACTGCCCCATGTCCACTATTCAAGATACTTTGTTCGGTCCATTTGCTTGTTCCAACTTGAACTACAGCCCTATTCCCAACCATCTGCTGGAGCCCAAAGGCGCTTTGAGGAGATGGCCAAAGCACTCCCTTCCAGGTCGACTTGCCGCTCGCGCCGATGTCGATTCTGCCATTCCACACTCAGCTTGTTCGGCTCACGATTGTCACGTTTCTCATAAACATACCACAACCGTGCAAACGGCTTAGTTTCTGGGCTGCCGACGCACGGAGCACCAGAGTTCCGGAGCGATGTAGATCGGCAGCCAACTTTGCGGTCATTGGCCCTGTTCTTAGTTGATCAAATTACACCGACGCTGCGGCGTTTATCGGTGCCATCTAAATTCCGTACGCCTACGACGAAGACCGCCTGATTGACGCATGCGCGCGGGCACAGT
>NZ_LLYB01000057.1:0-214 GCF_001440475.1 Bradyrhizobium lablabi
CTCGCGCGGGGGCCTGAGCACCAAGATACATATGGCCGTTCGCGGCTTGGGATGTCCGGTGCGGTTCACGCTCACCGCAGGTCAGAAGGGCGATGCCCCACAAGCCGCCGCATTGATCGAGGGATTAGCCGCCGAGGTCGTCATCGCCGACACCGCCTATGATGCCGATCACTTACGCCAGGCCATCGCAGCCAAGGGCGCGCTCGCCGTCATC
>NZ_LLYB01000057.1:401-66805 GCF_001440475.1 Bradyrhizobium lablabi
AGGCTAACCAGTGTTCGGCACCCCGATTCTGCAAGCGGGCCCGTTCCTGGCTGGTGAGCGCGTTGTCCGCGCCGACTTGCCCACGCTGCTCGCTTGGCTGACCTCCAACAAATTCTCGGCCAGGACCCAGCCGAGTCCGATCCACCAGCGTTGGTGCGCACACACCGGACAGCTCACCTGGGCGTTCACCGCCACCACCCGACCAGCGCCGTCGCCGTACACAGCTGGATCATTCCGAGGTGTCCGAGGCCGGCCAGCAGCGAAATTCAGGCCAGCGTTGGCGTCATGACCAAGACGGCGATCAACAGGATTCACCGGCGCGGGGGCGGTCCACGGTGGCGCCGGCTAACGGGCCCGCCACCAGGTACGGCACCCAACCGAAAGCCACTACCAGCCGGTCTGCGGGTCCCGCGCCGAGCAGAGTGATCGCGGTAAGCGGCAGCGCCAGGATGGTCACCTGGGAGGTCAGCAACGACCCGTCTAGCCACGACCTGGGCTTTGAGAAGGATGGGACTCTGGATCGCATTCAATGTCCAGACCCACCGAGATGGCCGAGACGAGGAGATCTCCAGAGGAAGAGTGGAGGCCTGGATTGCCGTGACGGGTTTGTAGCCGCGAGAGAGGCTCGCGGTGCCCGTCGCGGAGAACCGCGATGTCCAGGCACAACCAAGTTTCGCAGAGCAGCCCCGGCCGGGCCAATTTTTATGACGAGATCACGAATAGAATCATTGCCGAGCTAGAGGCGGGGTGTGTGCCCTGGGTACAGCCGTGGGGAACGGCCGCGGCAAAGGCGCCGCTTGCCATGCCTCACAATGCAGCAACACATCGGCGATATAGGGGCATTAACATCCTGATCTTATGGGGCGCTGTGGTCGAGCGGGGCTTCTCCAGCCAGAGCTGGCTCACCTTCCGCCAGGCATTGTCTCTGGGTGGCCACGTCCGCAAAGGAGAGCGAGGAACGACCGTCGTCTATGCTGACCGCTTCGTGCCCGAAGAGGAGATGAAGCGGGCGATTGAGGCGGCCGACAACGCCAAAACGATTCCCTTTCTGAAACGTTTTACGGTCTTCAATACCGACCAATGTGACGGGCTGCCACCCGAGGTGTCGACTATGGCGCCTCTCCCGTTACCTCACATGATCGAGCCACAAGTCGAAGCGCTGATTTGTGCCAGCGGCATCGATCTTCGGATTGGCGGTGACCGAGCTTTCTATTGTCCTTCTGAGGACTACGTTCAGGTGCCATTTCCGGCCGCCTACTTTGAGCCGATCAATTGGCACCGCACGGCTCTGCACGAGTTGGCTCATGCCAGCGGCCATTCCTCTCGTCTCAACCGGGATCTATCCGGAAGTTACGGCACCAAGAAATACGCCTTCGAGGAAATCATCGCGGAGATATCCGCCGCATTCTGCTGTGCTTGGCTCGGCATCGTGCCGACCGTGCGGCACGCGGACTACATTGGTTCGTGGCTTGAGGNTGTTCCGCGAAGACAATCGCGCAATCGTCCGCGCCGCTTCGCAGGCCAGCAANAGTCGCGGATTATCTGCTCGCGTTCTTGCCTGATCTCGCCTTGAGCCCGGCGGAAGAGCCTGCCCACTGCGAGGCCGCCTGATGCTATTCGATGCTTCCGAACTAGCATACCGCCTCGCGCGTGAGGCCGAGGCGGTATGCGGCTACTATCTCTCCAATGGTCGGCGCGTGGGGCGCTACTGGCTGGTCGGCGACGTCCGGAACACGCCAGGCCGCTCGATGTTCGTGCGGTTACTGAAATCTCCGAAAGGACCTGCGGGCAAATGGACCGACGCCGCCACGGGCGAACATGGTGATCTCCTCGACATCATCCGCAAAACCTGCGGCCTCATAGAATTCCGCGATGTCGTGGACGAGGCAATGCGCTTCCTTGAGCTGTCTCGGGCGCATCCGGATCTCCCAACGAAGCCCGTCCGCGCAACAGTAAAGGCAGGATCGCCGGAAGTGGCGCGGCGGCTGTTCGCGATATCTCGGCCGATCGAGGGGACCCTCGTGGAGGCATATTTGCACGGACGCGGCATTTTGGAGCCGCACCACGGAGCGAGCCTGCGTTTCCACCCACGCTGCTACTATCGGCTGGATGAGGACGCGCGGACAGAGATTTGGCCTGCAATGATTGCCCGCGTCACCGATCTCGATGGCCGGATGACAGGCGCGCATCGGACCTGGCTCAATCCCGAGGGTTTTGACCCGATTAGGCTCGGCAAGGCGCCGATCGACACACCACGACGGGCAATGGGCGATCTGCTCGGCAACGCAGTTCGTTTCGGTACGGCGAATGATGTGCTTGTCGCAGGCGAAGGGATCGAAACCATCCTGTCGCTGCGCAACGCACTGCCTGCCTTGCCAATGGCCGCCGCACTATCGGCCAATCACCTCGCTGCCATGCTGCTCCCGCCGACGCTGCGTCGTCTCTCATCGTCCGGGATGCGGATGCGGCGGGAGACTCAGCGACGGCCGCCCTCAGGCAGCGCTCGGAGGCTGCTGGTATCGTGGCGATCGCTTTGTCTCCTCGGTTGGGAGATTTTAATGAGGATCTCCGCACGTTCGGCATCCACGAGCTTCGAGCGGCCATGCGCATTCAGCTCGCGCCGCAGGACGTAACCCGCTTCTTGGTGATGGCGGAGGGTTAAAGCCGGCGTCGCTGGCGCCGTCGTCACGGCAGGTCGATGGGAGGTCCATGCCGGGAGATGCCGCGCCCTGGCCTTCTAGAGGGCGATCGGACAGCAACCGGAACGGACCGGCAATGGCTGCGCCCGGCTATTTTCCGCCGGCGGTGTTCACCCCGCGAAGAAAGCTTCGCGGGGGCCCGGCCACGCGCCTTTGCATCGCGAAACAAAATAGCCGGACTTCGCCATCCTCCGCTGTCGCTGCGGCCCTTCGCTTCGAGTTCTGGTCCGTTCCGCCCGCTGTCAGGGTGATCGCCACGAAGGCCGCGGCCGATCCGGGCAAAGGACCTCGACCATGACATCCGATCTCAACGACCTCGATTTCGAACCAACGCACGGCTCATCCCCGATTGATCACGTCATTAGCGAACTTCAGCTCTTTGGCTACCGTTCCTTCAACGACGAGCCAGACCCGAGGCCACTTCCCGAAAGCAACATGATCCTGGGTGCCATCGCCGACATCTTCGACGCCCTCGTCGCAACCCTAAGCGACACTCGCCTCGAGCCGGATCTCGACGACCTGCTCTGGTCGACGGTCAACCTGTTCCACCGTGCAACAGAGCGCATCCGGCGCGAGCTCGACGACAACGAGCAAGCGCAGCGGAAGAGCCAGCGTGAGCAGGACGGCTCGGAAATCAGATCGGTCGAACTCGAGCGGCTCACGGCCGAAGGCATCACGCTGGTCGAACGTCGCAATTGCATGGAATTCTTCCGCGATCAATCCATCGAGCGCTTCCAGATCCATACCGGCTCGCCCTGGCGTCCTCGCTCTGGATCGCTGGTCAATCACCGCAAACTTACTGGGGCGATGATCGACTCCAGGGATTTTCTCGCCGCCAAACACCGGGCCGAGACCGAAGTGTTGCTGCCGGCCGGCCCCAAGATTGCCCTGACCGGTGGACTCGACTTCAACGACCATCATCTGATCTGGGAACGACTTGACAAGGTCCACGCCAAGCATCCTGACATGGTGCTGCTGCATGGCGGCTCGCCGAAAGGCGCCGAACTGATCGCCGCCAAATGGGCGACGAATCGCAAGGTTCCTCAGATTGCTTTCAAGCCCGACTGGACCAAGCACGCCAAGGCCGCACCGTTCAAGCGCAATGATGCGATGCTGGAGATCTTGCCAATCGGCGTCATGGTCTTTCCCGGCACTGGCATCCAGAGCAATTTCGCCGACAAGGCGAAACGACTCGGCATACCGGTATGGAAGTTTGGCGATGGCGGCGCGTGAGCGCCGTCCATCCTGATTTCGAAATCTCGCTGCATCGGGTAAGCGTCGTAACCGAGGCAATCGCGCCACTCGAGAACATTCGCCACCTCGTACACGGTTAGACAGGAGCCGCACTTCTACCTATTTCCGGCTTTGGTGGAAGCTCGCGTCCAGGTCATGGGGAACGCGCGAATTGCTCTCGGAGTTCGTCAATACCTTCGCATCGGGTGTTTTGCTGCGATCTTTGCTCTCGCTGTAGTCGTTCCATTCCGGGTACCGGCGTAATGATATTTCCCAGTGCGGGGGCCATCGGTGCGTTGCTGGTCGGCATCGCTGCCATCCGGTCATCTTTGCTATCGCGCGGTCATTCGTTTTGCGCGCCGCCATCGCGGCAGTCTTTGCCATGCTGGCGGCGGTTGCCGCCTATCCATGTGATTCTCGGGTATCGTACGTTGGGGTGCCATCCCCGCTCTGGCGCGATCTTTGGCTGCATCGGTATCGGTGATACGGAAACAGGCGCGCATGACCGTCTTGGCCGGGCTTGGCCCGCTTCAGTCGGTCAGGGCAGGGCGAACCGAACGTCAACCAATTCTCGCGATTAGGACGGCTATAGCCCTTCGGCTCGGCGCCCAGGGTCTCTCAATAGTTAGGCGCGTCGAGATCGCCAACGACGGGTATCGCACTCAGAGGCGGTCTCCTCAGAGCGTTACACAGCCATTATGCCGAACATTCGCGCAACGCTGGTAGTGTCGGGACGGGCGTTCTCTAACGGCTATTTCGGAGCCGCCGACGGCCGACTTTTCCCGCACGTTGTTCCTTTCTTCGCCTCAACCTCGCGACCCTTCCATACAGGACGACCGACGCCCGCCGACCCGTCTCCTTAAGGCTGTTCAGCGCACTGACGGACCTTGCCTCTTGATGGCTGATCTGGCCGAAGACCGGCTCCGCCTCGATCGTCTGAGCCGCAACGCCGCCGTTCAGACTTTCTTCCCCTGGGCTGACGCCCATTCCTCGCGAGCCAAGAAAGTCTTCCGGCTAACGTCCTCCGCCACGCTCCGGCCCGCGAGCGGGTGCGTCGCCGATCGTCATTCGGCCTCTCGATGACCATCGAGGCCGCGGTGGTCGCGGGCTCGAAAACTCAAGGAGAAGTGACATGGCTAACATCGGTTCCTTTAAGAAGGTCGGCAACGATTTTCAGGGCGAGATCGTCACCCTGAGCGTGCAGGCGAAGGGCGTCCGCATCGTCGCCGAGCCGAACCGTACAAACGAGAACGCGCCCAGCCACCGCGTCTACGTCGGCCGGGCCGAGATCGGGGCAGCCTGGTCGAAGCGCTCAGAGGAGGGCCGCGACTACCTTTCGCTCAAGCTCGATGATCCTTCGTTCAACGCGCCGATCTACGCGAACCTGTTCGAGGATGAAGACGAAGGTCATACCCTGCTCTGGTCGCGGCCGCGGAAGAGCGGCGACTGAGGTCCTCTCCACCGAGCCCCGCCCGACCCACTCGGGCGGGGCCTTTTAGCCGTACGACGGAAGCCGGTTAATCTTTTGTTTACCTGAACTTAGGGCAACCGATTCGGCGCGGCAGCTCAATTCGTTCCCGCGAGTTTGCCGCAGCCGAGTCGGTGAAGAGTCAACCTTACGGGCAACAAATATACTGCATCGCGATCGGCGCGACTCACCTTATTTCTCGGCCGTTACAAACGCGTTTACGGCTTCACGGAGCTGACGATGGCGAGTCCGTTCATGTTGTTCCCCGAGCCAGAAACGGTGACGCTTAAGCGCACCTGCCTGGCGCAAATGATTATCAGCCTTGCCGCGCTGACCTCGACTGGCGTCCTGCTAACGAAGGTCGTGACGGTGATGAATGGATTGTATTAGAGCCTCGGCCAACTCAGGGCAGAGCCGGCAGAAAGGCTGTAAGAATTTGAGGGCCGGACTGCACAGTGCCCAAAGCGCCATGCGGTCCCGCCCAATTATTGATCGGTCCATTCAGACCAAAGCGACGTCGACCATCCAAACGTTGCCGCAGCAGGAATCTTGTTCGGAACGAGCAGAAGGTCGTTGAAGACCTACTTCTTCATCTTCTTCTTTTTGGCCTTTTTTACAGTAGTCTTCTTCGCCTTCTTTGCCATCTTACAGCTACAACGCTCTAAAGTCGTTCCGCTCGAGAAACTGCAGTGTTGAGCAACGGGTAGGCTCTCGTGGTTGCAAAATAAAGTGAATATATTGTTCAGCGGGAGCTCGCACGCACCGGCGCCGTCAGAATCTTTCCGTCGTCGATAAGATTGCTGCAAACCTCCTTTAGAGCTGTCACGACTTCGCGCGTGGCGCGGCTAACGGGACGCCCCCGCGGAAGCGAGAGAACGCGATCGGCGTGCATCCATGGCAAGAGAGCCGCCGACAGCGTGCCGGCCGCCACTTCTTCGTGAATCCCGGAGAACGGCAACAGACCGTAGCCAAGTCCCGAAGCGACGATCCGCTTCATCGGCGTGCTGCTCTCGACGCGCAGGGAGAACGGCACGTCTTCTGGGAACGGGTTGCGGCTGAGGGGCACCACGGCCGCCGGCAAATCCTTGAACTCCTTGCGCGTCAGCCGACCACGCTTGAGCCTGGGATCGCGCGGCGGACCGATCAGGAACACCGGCTCGACCACGAGCGTCTCGTAGTCGAGATGGTCATTGGGTTGCGGCGCGGTGACGATGGCGATGTCGAGCTCAGCGCGCAGCAGATGGTCGCACATCGTTTCGGTCAGGCCCTCGCTCAACTCCAGCCGGACGCGTGGGAAGCGCTTAGTGAATATCTGGGCCAGCGGCGCATAGAAAATGTCGGCGAGGCTCGACGGTGCTCCCAGCCGCACCGTGCCGCTGGGTTCACGATTTTCCGTACGCACCTCCGCCTTGACATCGTCGACGGCACCGAGCAGCCAGCGCCCGCGCGCCAGCAGGACCTTGCCGGACTCGGTCACCGATACGCCGCGCGCGCCACGCTCAAGCAACGCGCCACCCAACTCGAACTCGAGTTCCTTGACGTGGCGGCTGAGCGCCGACTGCGCGACGTTGAGGGCGCTGGCCGCGGCGCCGAAGCCGCCTCGTTCGGCTACCGCCACGAAATAGCGAAGCTGCCGCAGGTCCATATCAACCTCCATCTCAGATCGAGATGGAGGTTATATCAAACATATTCTTGTGAGATACCAAAAACCGGGCAGTCTGCAGGCAAAGAGAAAATCGAGAGGAAACGAGCATGGACATCGCCGTGGAAGCACCCCGCCGCACGTCGGTACTTATCGTTGGCGGTGGCCCCGTTGGCCTTGCCATGGGGCTGCTGCTCGACCGTTTCGGGATCGACGCCGTCATCGTCGAAAAGAGCCCGACCACAACGGACCATCCGAAATCGCGCGGCTGCTGGGTCCGCACCATGGAGATATTCCGGCAATGGGGGATCGAGCAGGCGATCCGCGACCGCGGCCTGCAGGACGATTCCGACATGTTCGTCCAGGTCGAAAGCATCGCCGGCCGCGAGATCAGCCGGTCGCGCCCGGAGCCCAATCTTGGCCAGACACCCGCGTGGAAATGCCTGGTGGCGCAGGATGCGGTCGAGGAGGAGATCCACCGCGTCATCGCGCATTCCAACCTCGTGCAGGTGCAATTCTCCACCGAGTTCGTCGCCTTCGAGGAAGTCGAGGATGGTGTGATCTGCGAGATCCGTTCGGTAGAAACCGGCCGCAGCGAACACTGGCACGCCAAATATCTGCTCGCCTGCGACGGCGCCGGCAGCCCGACGCGGCGGGCCGCCGGCATCGACATGGTGGGACCGGCCTGCCTGGCGGTTCTGCAGAACGAATATTGGCGCGCCGATCTTTCGCGGTTTCCGCTCGCGCGGGAGGCCGCCGGCTATCAGGTCTACTCCAAAGTGCCGGGCGTGCCGCAGCGCGCCGGGATTCTCAACACCAACGGCCGCGACCGCTGGCTGTCCATCATCCAGATCGGCGAGCAGAAGGACGATCGGCCGCGCCCCTGGACCGATTCCGAAATGATCGAGATCATTCGCACCCATGTCGGGGTTCCCGACCTCGAAGTGACGCTGCTCAACCGGTCGGTCTGGCGCATGAGCAAACAGGTCGCGGCAAGCTTTCGAAAGCAGCGCGTGTTCCTGGTCGGCGATGCCGCGCATCGCTTCCCACCGACGGGCGGTTTTGGCCTCAACTCCGGCGTCCAGGACGCCCACAATCTGGCCTGGAAACTCGTCTACGTGCTGCGCGGCTGGGCATCGGAGAAGCTGCTCGACAGCTACGACCTCGAACGCCGCCCCGTAGGGCAATCAAATGCGGATTTCAGTTACGGCAACATGATTCGCTTCCGGCGGATCGATGAAGCGGTCCGCTCCGGCAACGAGGATCACATCCGCTTCTGGATAAACGACCTCGATAATCATTTGCACAGCATCGGTCAGGCGCTCGGCTTCACCTACGAAGAGGGCGCGGTGATCCCCGACGGCACGCCGCATGGCGGACATCTGACCCGCGTCTACCGGCCGTCCGATCGGCCGGGCGGACGTTTTCCGCATCTGTGGCTCGACATGCCGCGCAAGCGCTCGACGCTCGACTGGTTCGACAAGGAGTTTACAGTCGTTGCCGGTCCGCAAGGCGAGACGTGGCTCGAGGCCGGCCGCAACGTGTCGGCGAAAACCGGGCTGCAACTCAATTTGCAGCGACTCCCCCACGCCCATCCCGCCGACGGCATTCAGATGGGACCGCGCGGCGCGGTGCTGGTGCGTCCCGACGGCCATGTCGCCTGGCGCATGCCCTACATCCCCTCCGATCCCGCGCGCGAATTGGCCGGCGCGCTCGAAACCGTGCTGCATTAGTCGTGGATACGACAGCCATGGATACAATCGAAGCCAGCGGCACCACGATTGCCTTTAAGCGCAGCGGGAAGGGACCACCGCTGTTGCTTCTGCATGGCGCCGAAGCCGACCACTCGATGTTCGATGCCTTCGGCGCGCTGCTGGCGCCGCATTTCACCGTGATCGCCTACGACCAGCGCGACTCCGGCGCGACCCGTAATCCGCCGCAGCCCTACGGTCTCGAGGAACTCGCCGACGACGCCGCCGCGCTGATCGCAGCGCTTGGCTATCGACGCGCCCATGTGTTCGGCACCTCGCTCGGCGGGGTCATCGCGCAGGTGCTGGCCGCACGTCACGCCGGGCGCATCGATCGCCTGGTGCTGTCGAGCACCTTCCGGCCCGGTGCGTCGATGATGTCGATCAATCCGGAAGGCTTCCCGGCGTTTGTGGCGCTGCGCAACGGCATGCCGGAATCGGTCTGCGAGTTCGCCGAGTATTTTGTGCCGCCCGACTACATCGCGGCGCATCCGGAGGTGCTGGCGATCTTCACCAGCAGCACGCGTAACGCCGAACAGAAGCAGCGCCGCGGCGCCATCCTGACGCGGCCGATCGCATTCGCTCCCGACGCGATCTCAGCGCCGACGCTGGTGCTGGCTGGTGGTGCCGACCGCCTGATCCCGCCAGCGCACACACTGTCGCTGGCGCGGGAGATCTCAGACGCGAAAGCGGTGACCATGGCAGGCCTGGGCCACATCGGGACGATTCAAGATCCCGCCGCGGTCGCGAAGGAGGTGCAGGCATTTTTGCGAAGCGACCAAACAAAATAACGACAAAACATGGAGGAGGATGAGCATGGAGACCGAAGGGGAGGATCTCGTCACGCTCTATGACGAGGCGCCGCTCAATGCCCGCTATTGGGTCAGCATGGCGCTAACTGTTACGACAAGCATCTTCGATTTCTTCGACTTCTTCATCGTGGGGTTCCTGGTAGCCGTGCTGGCTCCGCAATGGCACCTGACGTTCGGCCAGACCTCGGTCATGCTGCTCAGCGCTGGGGTCGGCGCGATCGTCGGATCGCTGGTCTGGGGCGCGCTGGCAGATCATTTTGGCCGGAAGACGTTGACCGTCGCAGGCGTGGTCCTCTGCGCGGTGAGCGCAGGCTCCATCTCGATGATCCCGGATGGCGCGTGGATCTTGTTCGCGTGCCTGCGCTTCGTCGTGGGCTTCGGCGTTGGTGCCGTCGCGGCGGTCGCGTTGCCGCTGATCGTAGAATATACGCCGACGCGGCACCGCACCATCCTGACCAGCGTCACGGTGATCCCGGTCTCGCTCGGAATCCTCGCCGCCTCGCTGACAGCCGCAACGCTGTTGCAACTGATCGGGTGGCGCGGCCTTGCGGCGCTCGGTTTCTTGCCGCTGGCGCCGGCCATTCTCATCGGGCTCATTATGCCTGAGTCAGTGCGCTGGCTGGTATCGCGCGGGCGTCATGCTGAAGCGCGGCGTATCGTCGGCCGGGCATTGAACGTGCCGCCGGACAGCTTGCCCCAGCCGGCAATCGTGCCGGCCGGCCATGTAGCGCCACCGGCATCGAGCTTCACCGATCTGTTGGCCAAGCCAAAACTGTTCTGGCTCACGGTGATCGTCTGGTTCGGCGCGAGCACGGCCAATTACGGCGTGTTCCTGTGGGGGCCCACGATCGTCGCGCTGTTGATGGGCGTGTCGCCGATGCAGGCCGCCCATCTCTTCGTCTTCGTCAGCCTGACCGGCATGCTCGGCCGCACCGCGTTCTCGTTCCTGCCGCAATGGCTTGGGCGGCGGCGCTGCGGTGAGATCATGGGCTATGGCATCGCGCTTTCCCTGGGCGCGGCCGCGCTGTTCTTTGACCGCACGATATTTGGCTATCCCGCGTTCGTCGTGCTGTTGATTCCGGCCGCGTTGTTCTTTGACGGCGGTTTTTCCAACATCGCGCCGTATTCGGCCGAGATTTTTCCGGTCCGGCTGAGCGCGCGGGGCGTGGGGCTGGCGCAGGCCGCCAATGGTGTCGGAAAGATCTCGGGACCGCTGTGCCTCGCGCTGATCGCCGGCGCGTCGAACCTGATCACGCCCAAGGCCACCATCGATGCCGTCACGCCGGCGTTTCTGTTTCTGGCCGGCTGCGGCTTGGCAATCGGGCTCGCTTTCAGCCTGCTTGGTGTCGAAACCCATGGCAAGCCGCTGGCGCTGGAGAGCGGCGATCCGGCCGTAGCACCGCGCGAAACGGTGCCGGTGCGCGAGCACGCAACGACCCAGCAAGCATGATTGGAGCAAGGGCATGAATGTAGCGGATAGGAAGATCTTAGCGCGGGCGCCGTTCGATACTGAAAAGCTCGACCGCCTGATGCAAGAGGCTGGGCTCGACGCAGTGGTCGTCACGTCCCGCCACAACATTCAGTATCTGCTTGGCGGCTACCGCTTCTTCTTTTTCGACGCCATGGAGGCGATCGGCGTCAGCCGCTATCTGCCAGTCTATGTGTACCAGCGCGAGCGTCCCGAGAACGCGCTCTATATCGGCAACCGTATGGAAGGATTCGAGAAAGAACTTGGCCACATTCGTGCCCCCGCGGTCAAGACCGCGTCCTGGGGCAGCACGGATGCGATCAGTCTCGCGATCGATCACATCAAGGCGCTCGGCGTCGGCGTGAAGCGCCTCGGCATCGAGCCGAGCTTCTTGCCGTCCGATGCCAAGGATCTTCTAAGCAAGGAGCTCGGCGCATCACTGGCGGATGCGCAGTTCGTGCTGGAGCGGCTGCGCGCGGTCAAGACCGCGGCTGAACTCGACCTGGTGCGCCAAGCCTCCGAGCGCGTGGTTGACGCGATGATGGCGACCTTCGACATCTGCGCGCCGGGCATGAGCAAGCATGATATCGTCGATCGGCTAAGACGCGAGGAGCACGAGAGAGATCTCGTGTTCGAGTACTGCCTGATCGCTGCCGGCAACAGCCACAACCGTGCGCCTTCGGATCAGCGCCTGAAGCATGGCGACATTATCTCGCTCGATTCCGGCGGCAATTATAAAGGCTATATCGGCGACCTCAGCCGCATGGGCGTGGTCGGCGAGCCAGACGCAGAATTGCAGGACCTGCTGCACGAGATCGAAGAGATCCAGCAGGCAGCGCGCGGCGCAATTAGATCCGGTGCGCGCGGCGGCGACATCATCATCGCCGGAGAAGAGGCCGTTCGCCGGGCGCCGCACGGCAATGTGCTGGACTACACGGCGCACGGCATCGGCCTCATCAGTCACGAGGCGCCGCGGCTCACCGGCCACGGGCCGGTGCCTTATGCACCCTACGACGCAGACCGGCCGCTGCAGCCCGGGATGGTGATCTCGATCGAGACCGCGATGCTCCATCCGGCGCGCGGCTACATCAAGCTCGAGGACACGCTCATCGTCACTGACGAGGGCTGGGAAGCCCCCGGCGACATCGCGCGCGGCTGGAACATGGCAAGGAAAACCTGAGTTTTCGAAGTGGGGATGAGACATGGTGTTGAAACGGATATTGCTGACCAGGGATCTCTGGTCAGGCATGCTGTTTGCAGCGTTCGGGGTCGCTGCTCTCACGCTCGGCCATGACCTGCGGATCGGCTCGGCCGCACGTATGGGACCGGGATTTGTGCCCCATGCGATCGGTTGGAGTCTGATCGCGTTCGGTGCGGTGATCGCGGCCAAGGGTCTTTTTGCCAATGCCGAGCGCATCGGTGCGATCGCATGGCGGCCGGTTGTCCTGATCTTGCTGTCGGTCGTGATGTTTGCGCTGGTGTTGCAGCCGGCCGGCTTGCTACCGGCCATCGTTGCGCTGATTGCGCTTTCCGTTCTCGCCGGCCGCGATGGCCAGTTGGGCCCGACGCTCGGCCTGGCCGCCTTTCTCGTCGTCTTTTGCATTGCCCTGTTCAAATTTGCGCTCGGCATGAATTTTCCCGTTATCGCGGGGATCTGGTGATGGAGCTGCTGAGCGGATTGGGCGGCGGGTTCCTGGTTGCGCTGACGCCGGCGAACATCGCCTATTGCTTCGTCGGTGCGCTGATCGGCACGTTGATTGGGGTCCTGCCGGGCATCGGTCCGCTGGCGACCATCGCAATGCTGCTGCCGCTCACCTATCACGTCGATCCGGTTGCAGCCCTGATCATGCTGTCGGGCATCTTCTACGGCGCGCAGTATGGCGGCTCGACCACCTCGATCCTGGTCAACCTTCCGGGCGAGTCGTCTTCCGTCATCACGTGTCTCGACGGCTACCAACTCGCCCGCCAGGGCAAGGCTGGCACGGCACTGTCGGTCGCCGCCGTCGGATCGCTGGTGGCCGGCACAATCGGAACGCTCGCGATCGCTCTCTTCGCGCCAGCGCTGATTCACGTCGCCGAAAAATTCGGCCCGGCGGAATACTGCGCGCTGATGATTCTGGGCTTGATCGCGGCCGTCGTGCTGGCAAAGGGCTCGGTGCTAAATGCCGTCGCCATGGTGGTGCTCGGCGTGCTGATTGGCCTTGTCGGCAGCGATCCCGGCTCGGGAACGCAGCGCTTCACCTTTGGCATCTTCGAACTGTCCGACGGCATCGATTTTGTCCCCATCGCGATGGGGCTGTTCGGGGTTGCCGAAATTATCGTAAATTTGGAGCAACGCCACGATCAACGGCAAGGGATTGCGGCGATTACGTCGCTGTGGCCGTCGCGCGAGGATATCCGCCGCTCCGTTGCCCCGATGCTGCGCGGCACTGCGCTTGGTTCGGTGCTCGGGACACTACCGGGGGGCGGACCGACGCTCGCCGCATTCTCTTCCTATGCAATAGAGAAGCGGATATCAACGAAGCCGGAGCGGTTCGGCAAGGGCGCCGTCGAAGGCGTCGCGGGACCTGAATCGGCCAACAACGCGGCCGCGCAAACCTCGTTCATTCCGATGTTGGCGCTCGGGATCCCCTCCAATGCAGTGATGGCGTTGATGATCGGCGCGATGATGCTGCAAGGCATTCAGCCCGGACCTGACGTGATGATCAAACGGCCGGATTTGTTTTGGGGCATGATCGCCTCGATGTGGATCGGCAACCTGATGCTCGTCGTCATCAACCTGCCGATGGTCGGCCTCTGGGTAAAGCTGCTGAATGTTCCCTATCGCTATCTTTACCCCTCGATTCTGGTCTTCTGCTGCATCGGCTCCTACAGCTTGCAGGCCAGCACGTTCCATCTCTTTATGCTCGCGGGCTTTAGCCTGCTTGGCTACGTCTTCATCAAGCTCGGCCTGGAAGCGGCGCCATTCCTGCTTGGGCTTGTGCTTGGTCCGCAGCTCGAAGAGTATTTCCGGCGCGCGATGCAGCTCTCGCGCGGTGATCCCATGGTGTTCCTGCAGCGGCCGATCAGCCTTTCACTTTTGATTCTGACCGCCGTGCTGCTGGCTGTTGTCGTGGTGCCGTCCATTGCACGTGCGCGCGAGGACACGTTTCGGGAGGCCTAGCCGCCGCCGCGACGAGGCTTGCGGTTCAGACGAGGCTTGCGGTTTAAAGGGGAGTGTTTGATGACACAGGCAGGATTGACACGACGCCAGGCGCTGTTTTCCGTGCTGGTATCGGGGGTCGCGTTGCCCTCATGGCCGCTGCTGGCCGAAGAAGCGTGGCCATCGCGCATGATCAAGCTGATCGTGCCGTCAGCCGCGGGGCTGCCAACCGACGTTCATGCGCGCATAATCGCGGAGACGCTTGGTGAGCGGCTGGGCCAGCGCGTGCTGGTGGAGAACAAGCCAGGCGCGACCGGCAATATTGGGATGCAGGCCGCAGCGCTCGCGCCGCCGGACGGCTACAACTTCGCCTTCGTGATCGCGACCTACATCACCAGCAACCCCTTCACGTTCAAGAGGTTGCTGTATGATGTCGAGAAAGATTTCGTGCCAGTCGCAATGCTGTCCAAGGCCGGCTTCACCTATATTGTCCGCGAAGGCCTCGGCGTTAAATCGGTTGCCGACCTCACGGCCTATATTAAGGCCAATCCCGGCAAGCTCTCGGTCGCCAACATCGCGCCGGGCAGCCTTGCGCATCTGTCTTTCGAGGTCTACCTGCGCAGCTTTGGCGGCAAGGTCGAGATGGTGCCCTATCGCACTGGCGCGCAGGTCATGCAGGACCTCTGGGGCGGCCAGGTCGATCTCTATCCCGGACCGGTTGGTTCGACGCGACAGGTGCAAGCCAACGGCAAGGCGCGTGCGCTCGCCATTACGACCATCGAGCGTCATCCCTCGCTTCCCAATGTCCCGACCATGGCAGAGCAGGGGTTTCCTGGCTATGACTATTTTGGATGGTATGGCGTGATGGCGCCGAAGAACACGCCGCCTGCAATCGTCGAGCGGTTAAACCGCGAGATTGCCACAATCGTCACAAGCCAACAATATCGTGAACGAATGATCGGGCTCGGTGCCATACCCGGTGACGCGCTGACGCCGGAGAGGTTTCTCGCGCTCTATCGGGAAGAGGCCGCACGGTTCGGCCCACTGATCCGCAGCATGAATATCGTCGTGGAGTAAATTCCGTTACCAGNACCCGGCGAGCGTTCGCCCCCTGTCGAGCGTCGTACTTGGTCGTCAGCGCAGNGTGAGTCTTCGCTCGTATAGAACACTTCCTCCAAGTTGGCTTGCGTTTGTTGGACCTGGCCTCAAAGTTCCCCATAATGGATTGAAGAAGACCGGCTTACCGTTTGTCAGGCGGCCTATGCGCGCCTATGTGGGCAGGCAGGCATCAAGCGGCCAGCTGATCCGTAAAGCAAAGCACCTTCGATACAAGTCGGGAAGCCGATCGTGACCGCTATTGAACATTCATTTCACGAGTTTCTGGATGCGCTTCAGACTGGCACTGACGAGATTGCGTTCCAGAATATTGGAGAGCGAGCGGCGCACCGTCTCGGATTTCGGTGGTTTGCCTATCTGTCGCTGAGTGACGACACTCCGCGGCTGATCTCTTCCTACCCACGTTCATGGACCACGCGCTATTTCGAACTCGGCTATGATGATATCGACCCGGTGCTCCGGCGCGCGCGCACCGAACGCCGGATATTCAGCTGGGACGGTGAGGTGCAAATGCCGCGCAGCAGGAAGTTGAAAAGCTTCTTTGATGACGCGACCACCTTCGGAATCAGGACAGGCGTTACGGTACCCGTCGTCGGCGGCTTCGGTCGGCTCGCTGCCTTCACATTGGCTTCGCAGGAGCGAAGTGCCGCGATCGACCGGCTCGTAGCAAACTCTTCCGACATCCTGCACCTGATCGGTCTATATTTTCATACAAACCTCGAGATCAGGTTGAGCCAGCATCGGCCGACGCATCGTCATCGCAATCTGACCCAACGCGAATGCCAATGCCTTGCCTGGTCAGCCCGCGGAAAGTCGGTCGTCGATATCGCGGCGATCGTTGGTATCAGCCCGCGGACGGTGGTCTTTCACCTTGAGAATTGTCGGCGAAAGTTGAACGCCGCTTCTCTCACCCATTGTGCGGTCATCGCGACCCGCCAAGGGCTGATACCCTGACGCGCCCTACGAGATAGCTCTGACCGCTTTGTCGGACACGCACTTTGCTACAAACGATGTGCGCGATTTCAAATCGTGATTTGGAGTTCCACGTTGGCACTGCCAATTCGCATTTTCCTCAAACTGGACCAAACAGCCTCTAGTTGAGGCGAGGACACCCACCTGTAATAACTTACAGGCGTATGTCGAAATTCTTTCTGATGTGGTGACCGTGCCATTCGCAGGAGGTCGCCATGAAGGTTGTTGCATTCAACTATCGTCAGTTCGGGCAGCATTTTGATCTGCTCACCGCGATGTACCGGTTGCGCCGCCGTGTCTTTAAGGAGCGCCTTGACTGGTCGGTGTCGATCTCTGGCGATCTCGAGCTCGACATTTTCGACGCGCTCGGCCCGACCTATTTGCTCGTCCTCGGCGATCGCCAGGAAGTCATCGGATGCGTCCGGTTACTCCCGACCTTGGGTCCCAACATGCTTGCGAGGACGTTTCCGGCGCTGCTGGAAGGCAAGTATCCACCCTGCAGCAACAGGATCCTGGAAAGCTCCCGCTTCTGCGTCGACACAAGCCTCTCTCCGGAGCTCGGTGCAAACGGGCTCAACCGCGCGACTTTCATGCTGTTTGCCGGCATGTTGGAAACGCTGCGGCTTCGGGAGGCCGACTCGATTGTGACGGTCACCGATACAAGAATGGAGCGCATTCTTCGCCGGGCAGGCTGGCCCCTCGAGCGCATCGGCGCACCGCAACGGCTCGGTCCCACGATGGCGGTTGCGGGCTTTCTTCACGGCTCGGAGGAAGCACTCGCGGCAATGTATCGCCATGCCGGCGTTGTCGGGCCGGTTCTGATGCGAGCAGAATCGCTTCGCGCCGCCGCTTGAGTGGCGCGATGGATGCTTGACCTTCTCAAAATGCAACAAATCCGCCTTCTGAATTGCATGGATGTTGGCAGACCCGCGGCTAAGCCGAATCGTGCTGATTAATCCCAGCGCGCGGCATGGAGCAGGCATGCGCCGAGGCCTGCGCGCGGATACGCGCCAGTCTTGTCTTGCTGGCGGCAGCCATCGATATATTCGCCATTCCCGTGCACGCCGCACGAGAGGGGCACCATGATGGAGGCGGCGATGAGCGTGCAGATCTCTTCAGGTGGATCGATGCCAAGCCTCTCTCCTTGTGGCAGGATCCCACCTTCAGCGAATCTGCAGGCATCTCCGACGCAAGCATAATCTTCCTCGGTGGCGCGTGGCTTGAGGAAGACTTATTGATCGCAGCTCTTGAGGGCGTGCGGCGCGGCTACGATGTTCGCCTGCTCGCGGATCTTTCGGTCCCGCGGCTCGAAATCGATCGGAGCCTGGCTCTGGATCGGCTCGCCATACACGGGGTGCCAGCAATGACGCTGCGGCAACGGACCGACGCCGCGCGAGATCCAGTAGTAGCGTGCCCGGCCTTCCCGAAATTGGCAGACATGAACTCGAGCGTCCAAGCTGCAAACATCGGCCACTGGCACGCCGCAAGTCGTTCAAGCGATGCCGCTTGATGGATTCCTTCCTTGGAAGGACGAACGGCTTGTCGAACGCATGGCGCAAGACGACCTTCGCTTCCTGTATCTCGCCGGCGGCTGGCTTGAGGAGGATGTGCTTATTACAGCTCTGGAGGGGCCGCGCGGGGCTACGACATACGCGTCCTGTCAGATCTGCCGGCCGCGAGGCGCGAAGCCGAACGGAAGCCGGCGTTCGACCGTCTGATGCTGCATGGCATGATCGTAACGACTGTTCGCCAGACATTGCTGGAGTGGGCCGTTTGCCTTTGCGATAGCTGCCTGATGGAGGAAATCCGGCGATTGCTGAAATAGGGTGCAGCGGCCAAACTCGCAGTCTTTGCTCGTCGGCCGCCGAGGTCTCGTTCCATGCTGGTAAATCGTCTCCACGACGATCCGCCAAGCACTCTTCGAACGGGACGCGTCTCTGGAAATGGTTTTGGGCTTGTTTGCTAAATGGCGCCTCCCGCAAGTCCAATGGAGTAGCCATAGCTACCGAAGATTTGAACGGCGCCCGTCGTCACCTTCACGCCCATTTCGCTGCGGAGCCACGCCTTGGAACCACGGCTCAAGCGTGTCGAATTCAACGAACCGCCGATCGACACGCCCAAGCTGCGAATCTTTACTCCATAGTGCAGACGCTGTGAATACGAATCGGAAAAGCCAGAATGCCTCGGATCGTCTTGGGTAAAGTGAAGTGGCACCAGAAGGTGGAGATCGACGGAGATCGAAATGCCGTTCCCGATGGCTTTCGATGCGACTCCCGGAGCAGAGACTCAAAGGTCTATCACCTCTGCGGCCACCATCGATGCAGAAATCTACTCCGGAGCGAGATCAACGAAGCTCTTCCCGACGGTTTGAAGCTGCGATCCCTCGACCGCTGTTTCGGAAGGGGCGGTTATTATACGGTGTACCCGCGTGGGCGAGGGGCGTCCGCCGGATCTGCTCCTTGCGGCTACGAGAGGGTATCGAGATGGGCCTCACCGGAAGAGGCAGGAGCCTGGTTGAGAACTTCTGGAACCGCCATTCCGTCGGGGATTGGAGGTGACCGCTTATACGTTGCTTTACCCGAGGCAAGGCAACCCGGCGGAACGGGTCCGGTACGGGTTGACTTCGCAGTCCCCCGATCTGCGCTGATCCAAACGGGCAAAGCTGAATGGCGTGTGATTATGCAACCAATTCAAAGTACGCCCATTCACAATGTAATCCTGACCGTTCCAAATGAGGTCACGCTCGCAAATGATCAATGATTCAAGCGTCATCGTGACCAGTGAATTCGGCTTGATCGTACGTCGAAACGCACTGACCGAACGGCAAGTCGATTTGCGCGATTTGTTCACCGCCATGGAAGTAGAGGTTCAGCTCGGCGGTAGCAACGATCTCCTTACGTTCGGACCGCACTTTGGACGCGAGGCGCTGAATACGATCGTCTCTCGCCTGACAAGGCTAGGGCTCATATATTTTGACGACTTTTTTGAGTTTTGCGGTGACTATCCGCCATGGATCGCCTTTCGGGGTGACTACAATCCGTCGTCATCGACCTGACGATGTTGGGACGCCCAGGTCGGAATTTCGAGGCGCTCAACTGCGCAACCGTGCCCGGGCCAGCCGACTTATCGGATCGAGACCGGGCGCTTCGGTGCTGAAAAGCACAAGTGAGAACGTTTCGCGCTCTATCAGGGCTGCGTCGGCCTGGCTGGCGATCGAGCCGCTCTCTCGAGGAACGACACGAAACTGATTTTCGTACGTCTGGCGCCGGCTGCTTTCTTGCTCGTGTAATTGCCGGTCCAATTTGCATTGTGCCCTGTCTGATGTTGGCTTGGACTAGAATCGGATTTCCGCGCGTGCATCGCACGAGAAGAAGAGTATTGCGTCAGCCTGCAGATCGCGAAGACACAGCAGACATCGGGTCCGCCTGTGGGTTAGCTGGATACCGCTTTTTCTATTCTTGGAAACTGATCACCATTTTCGCTAACCGGCGCCTGCATCGAGCGGCCGGAGAGCGCTGCCTGCGTGGAAGCAGTGTTTCTCGACAGAGCGATCCCCACCCAACGCTCATCGGCTCGGTTCACCGCCGCCTGATGAAATGTGAGGGTGTCGAAAGGTCAAGCGCCGACAATCGACACCTCCCGGCGGACGGCCGGTACGACATAGTCACCGTCGTCGGAGGCGAATACCGATTGAGGATCATTCGACGGTTTTGAGCGCGAGTCGTTGGCCGCGATGTCAATGTTTCGAAGGGAGCGAGAGAAGCGATGCCCCATATCATTTCTGTACTGACGCTGAAGTCCATGCATCTCGATCGCGTTTCGCTATTGCCACTGGGATCCGCTCAGAAGCGTGCTTCGAGACGGTCTGATCGATTACGTCAAATCTGCTTGGATCGGTGCTGGTCTGCCGCGCTTTGATCAGAAATGGGTGCCGGTACCCATCATCACTGGGTTGGCGTGATCACTGCTCGCTTCCGCTGCGGAAGCGTCGTTGGCAGTTGAAGCGATCAGGTGTCGGATCATCGTATGCCTTTGCTCGAACTCTCCCGCGGCCCTACTCCGCGTGCGCAAAACGTGGTGCAGAACCTCTGCATACCTTGCGCTCGCAGGCGGACTATTCACGCACCAATTCCATAATCGGGTTAGCCCATGAAACCCAGGGTCGGCGTCTATCTCTCAAAGCGAACAGCCGCGCGGTTGACGATGGCCGCAAAGCGCCGCGAAATCACAAAATCGGCGCTGGTCGAAGCCGCTATCGATCGGTTTCTTGCTTCCGATGACACCACTGACGCTGCCGTGCTGGCTGGTCGGCTCGCCGACTTGAGCGGCCAGGTTGATCAGCTTGATCGGAATCTCGGCATCGTAAGCGAGATCGTCTCTCTTCACGCCCGGTTCCACCTTGCGGTTGCCCCGGAGTTGCCGGCAGCGACACAGCCAGCCGCGTGCCGGCTCGGCTCCGCGCGTTTCGACGAATTCGCGGCCCAGGTGGAACGGCGTGTCCAGCTGGGAACGCCGCTGATGCAGGAGACAATGGACCGGCTTGACACCACGGCGCCGGCTGTTTCTGCAAACGTAGAGGGGGATCCTGCTGGCGATGTGTCCGTCGCCTGCGGGACTGGCTCCGCTGCATCGACTTGGGTCCACGAGATTCAGAACGCCGCTGCCGTCCGGGAGGACGGCAGCACCGACAACTTTCCGGCCGACCCTGGACGGGCCGTGCACAGACGCAGCTACCGGCAGCGATATTCGTGATGATGAGCTGCGGCCTTCACCGGGGCGAGCCGCGCTGGCGTGGCTGGCGGCGTTCCGTAACGGAAGCCGAATTTTGCTGGAAAATCGTGTCCTGATCATGCGGGTGCTTTTGCCGTTCGTGGCTGGTTACTACCTTTCCTATCTGTTTCGCACCATCAACGGCCTTGTCGCTGCTCCGCTGACATTGGAGTTGGGATTTGCGGCCGGCGATCTTGGTCTGCTGACGTCGGCTTTCTTTCTAACCTTTGCTGCGGCGCAGATACCTGTGGGCGTGCTTCTGGACCGATACGGTCCGCGCCGGGTTCAGAGCGCATTGCTGGTAGCGGCCGCCTCAGGTGCAGCGCTGTTCGCCGCTTCGGACGATTTTTATCTGCTGCTGGCAGCACGGGCGTTGATGGGCCTCGGTGTCGCGGGTGCCCTGAACGCTGGATTGAAGGCCCTCGTTGTGTGGTTTCCAAGCGATCAGCTGCCGCTTCTCAATGGCTTCATGCTCATGCTCGGCGCTTTGGGGGCCGTTACGGCTTGCCAGCCGATCTGTTGCTTGCCTTGATCGGATGGCGCGGGCTGTTCGCTTTGTTCGCTGCCATGACAGTCGGCTGCGCGGCCGTGATCTACCTTGTCGTTCCCGACGCCGCGAAGGCCGCAACCGGCCCGGCCCCTGCAGCGCTGTACCAGGTCTATACTGATCCCCGCTTCTGGCGCTTCGTGCCGCTGTCGGCGACGACGATCGGAACGGCCTGGGCATTGCAGGGCTTATGGGCGGCGCAGTGGCTCACCGATGTCGAAGGTCTCAACCGGGCCGCTATGGTGTGGCATCTCTTCGTCATGGCCATCGCGGTCAGCCTGGGTGCGATGCTGTGGGGGATAGCTGCCGATCGACTTCGCAGGCGTGGCATCGCTCCGCAAGCCCTCCTCGGGTTCGCCGCGACGGTCGCGGTCGCAGCGCAGCTCGCGCTCATCCTGCGATGGCCATTGCCGTCGTATTTCCTGTGGGCGGTCATCGCCGCGGTCGGCGCAGCAACCGTTCTCGGTTACGCGATCCTCAGCGAGCAGTTTCCGAAAGAGCTTGCCGGACGGGCGAACGCGCTTCTCAACTTTTTTCATATCGGTGCGGCGTTCGCGGTGCAAATCGGAACCGGGCTTGTGCTTCAGCACTGGTCGCCCGACGCCGGGCAGTATCCGCAAGTAGCCTATCAGGCCGCGTTCGCTCTCAACGTGGCCCTCCAGATCGTGGCGGGGTTCTGGTTCGCCCTTCCTTGGTTTCTCCGCATCCCGAAGCGGACCTTGCGCGCCTCTTCGAATGTCTAACCCACCTGCAAAATACAACAGGTTTCGCAAAAAGCGATCTCTGGTTGTGTGTCACCTTTGTTAAACGGGAGATTTACATGAACGTTATCGCGCTGTCGCAACATCAGTTCGGGCTGAACCTCGATCTGCTGGCCGCGATGTTTCGCCTTCGCCGCCGCGTTTTCAGGGATCGTCTGGGGTGGACCGTGTCCGTCACCGGTGATCTTGAACTCGACGTCTTCGATGCCTTGAATCCAACCTATCTCCTGCTGGTGTCCGCCGGACGAGAAGTTGTTGGTTGTGTCAGGCTGCTTCCCACAACCGGGCCTACGATGCTCGCCGACACGTTCCCTCAGCTGCTGACGGGGGCTAGCCCGCCTCGAAATAACCGGATCCTGGAAAGTTCGCGGTTTTGCGTTGACACCAGGCTCGCCGATCAGCTCGCGGGGAACGGACTTAATCGTGCGACCTTCATGCTGTTTGCCGCGATGATCGAGAGCCTCGGCCTGATGGATGCAGACCGTATCGTGACCGTCACCGATACCAGAATGGAACGCATTCTCCGGCGCGCGGGATGGGCGCTGGAGCGTCTCGCGCCTCCCCAAAAGATAGGTCAGACCATGGCGCTTGCCGGTTTCCTGCACGGATCTCGCGAGACGCTCTTGAGCATGTACCGTCAAGCCGGCATCGAAGGCCCGGTTCTCAGCCGGCCGGAAGCCATTCAGACCGCAGCGTAATGGCCATGTTTTCAGACCTCACAAACGATAGGTCGACCAGATGCTGGCGGACCCACGGCACAGCCGGCTCGTTCTGATCAATCCCGCACGTGTTGGATCTCACGCCGCTTTGGGCGAGTTCATCGCCCGGTGGCGTGAAAGTCTGGCCTTGCTGCCGGCGGTCTCTGAAATCCTTGGCGTCGACCTGAATGCAATTGGAGAATTCGATGCCGCGCTATTGCCTGCCGGGTTGGCTCGTTCGATTTCGTCGCTGGAAAGTGATGGTCTGTCGTTGTGGCGAAACGAGCGATTCAAGACGTCTATCGCGACATCGAATGTGGGCGTGATTTTTCTCGGCGGAGCCTTCCTGGAAGAAGAAGTTTTTATTGCCGCGTTGCAGGCGGTGAGGCTTGGTTACGATGTGCGCTTGCTTGCCGACCTCTCTGTGGCGCGCAGCGAGGCGGACCGCTCGCTGGTTCTCGATCGCTTGGCGCTTCACGGCGTGCTCACGACGACCGTTCGGCAGGCTTTGTTGGAGTGGGCCGTGTGTCTGGACGATCCCGATTCCATGCAAAGGGTCATCAAGCTCTTGTCGTGACAGAACGGCCGCGCGCAGGCGCGCAGCGGGCCCGCTGAGCGAAGCCGGCATCCTGCGGTCTGGACCTTCGGTTTACAGAAAGCCGGTAGTGGTTTTGCGCAATGTCATCGTCATCGATCTTCTTGCTGCAGAGAAAATGACTCACGGCAGCTCGACAGACGCCAAATGGCTGGACGACCGCTTGTGACTGAACTAGAACATAGAGGGAACAAAATGCCTGGCCTAGATGGCCTGGTCGTGGCCATCGCGTTGTCTAAAAGGGTATTTTTCATCGCAAAAGCAATGGGGTAGGGAAATTGATTCAGGGCAAGTGTCGGGATCTGCCGGGCTGCAGCCCCCGACTTGGCATCGCGGCGAGCAACGTAACGGGACTTCGGGCAAGCGCGGCCGTCGGTCTCGCCTTTCTGCTGCTTCTTGTCATGTCCAGGGTCGCGCTATCGGGCGAGTTGTCGGGTCAGGCCAGCGTCATCGATGGCGACACTCTGGAAATTCGGGGGCAGCGGATTCGCCTTTGGGGGATAGACACGCCTGAGAGCACCCAGCTTTGCCGTGCTGATGATAGTCGACCGTACCGCTGTGGTGCGAAGGCCGCCAACGAACTCGATGCCTTCATCGCGGGCCGACCGGTGGCCTGCGCGCCGCTCTCCCAGGATCAGTATGGTCGCACGGTTGCGTCTTGTTCCGTGAACGGAATAGATCTCGGCGAATGGCTGGTGCGGAGTGGCCTTGCGCTCGATTGGCCGCAATTTTCGAAAGGCAGGTACGCGGTTGTTCAGCGCGAGGCTGACCGGGCGGGGCGAGGGGTATGGGCAGGCAGCTACGTCGCACCCTGGCTGTACCGCGCGTGCCTCCGCGCGCAGGGCAGCCCCACGAACTGTTCGGATGACGCGAACGCGCATCCTTGAATGGTCTGAAGCGAATCCTCGAGCTCGCCGCGTTACTGCTCGCCGCTCTTGCCGGTCGAAGCGGCGCTGGCGCGATCCGGGCGACTCGCGCTAAGCAATTTGCGTCGATCTGCCTTGCTCTCTGGAAGGAACAAAATGGTTGCTGCTGTCCACGAATTGCCGGCTTCGGGTTACGCCATCGAGGTGGATGGCCTCATGAAGACCAGGTTTGCGACCAGCGATGGCGCCAGGGCAGGTGCTGAAGAATTGAAGAAGCGCTTTCCTCTTCTTTGCATAAGAATTTATGACGCTGAGGCAAAGGTCCGGGAGGAAGTTCAGCTGCCGCGAGTGTAGATCGGCGCAAACATTTTCTTCTCGGCCCGGCCCGACCGGATTGCGCGGGCAAAGGATGACGCTGGTCGAGCCGCAGGTGAGGCGGCGTCGCGGTCTTTTTCGATGTGATTGGTCCGGATGATCACAACAGACGGGTTTTCGGTTTTGACGATTTGGCGGCGTCCGCGATGCGGACCGGGCTTTATTTGCTGCGCACACCGAGCCGGTTTGTCTCGGCCCCTCGGGTAACAATCCCTCGCGCAAGAGACAGAGAACGCCTCGCCGGGGGCACTCGTCGAAGGGCCCCTGTCAAGCGCTGGCGCTTGACAGGTCGCTATCACTGCCCCGTCGCCGGGTGCCGCTGTTAACCGGTCTCGGCGTCCGCGGGTTCACTGCGCTGCGCTTCGTCTGACACGCTATTTCGATTGGGGCGATGCGCCTGCGGCGCACGCCGGGTGAAGAGCAGATCAAGACATGCACCGTAATTGCGCTGCGCGAAGAGGCTGCGCAGGGAGCGACCGTAGGGATCGTGCATGGCCGTGGCGCGGCATAGCTGGATTTCTGACTGGCGGGGCCAGTGCGAAGATACGAGCACGGTAAAAGGACGGCGCTGTGCCAGCCACAGGCGAAGCGCTCCGGTCGTTTTCGACGTGGTCCAGGTGAGCACGACAGACAGGTTTTTGGTTCGGCGGCCGGGCGCGTCCGCTTTACGTGCTGTGCACACCGAGCCGGTTTGTCTCAGCCCTTCGGGTGACAATTCCCTCTGTAATCCGAACTGGTGGGTTAAGCCTTTTCCAGACCGGACCTCGAGTCATGCTCAGAGTATATTTCATGCAACAACCGTGTCTTCCTTCTCCGGCCCCCGCATCACGATTTTGAGCGCATCATCCGGCAACGGCCTCTGCAGCGCCTTGGCTTCCTCCCACGGCGCCCGCATCCAAACATCCCGCTCTTCATCGGTCAGCAAGGTGACCGGCATCGCCTTGGGATGGATCGGCTCGATAACTGCGTTCGGCGTCGTGGTCAGAAAGCCGTAGATGAGGTGCGGCCCTGGCACCGGCTTGGACTTTGTACCTCGGTCGCCTTTGAACTCGGTCCAGATACCTGCGAAGGACGCCAGGGGTCGCTCCTCATTCACCGCGAACCAAACCACATCTTTCTTCTTGGTCTGAGGATTCGGCTCGGGCGCGTATTCAGCAAAACTGTTGAAGGGGACCAAACATCGATTTTCAGGCTTCAACCAGCCGCGCCAGTGCGGCGACGAGGTGTTTCGGATGTTGGTCACCGGCGGCCCACCTGTGCGCGGCGGCGGTGGCATGCCCCAGCGCATCAGGGTTATCTCGGTGCCAGCATCGGTGTTGCGGATAACGGGAGCAGGGTAGTCAGGAAACACCCCCGGCATCGGCGCCAGGTTGCCAACGTAACGGTTGACCACGCGAAACAGTGCAGCAATCGCTGCTTGGTTCGTCGTGACGCTGTAGAGATTGCACATGTTCAGGCTTCGGTTCGAGGGCGGCGCGCCTGCCACGCAAGCTGGAGCAGGGTCGCCGATGGACGCCGCCCCATCTTGGCGCACTTCCGGCAGCGCAGGCGGCTGGCGAGATCGTGCACGAACGTGGTCGGAGGATGTTTCATCGCAGCAAGATCGACGTCGCTCGGCGTCTTGCATCTCGCACATTGGATTTCCAGCCACGGAAAACCGCCGTTGACGGCCTGGTCAATGGTGGGCGACGGATCGATCGGTTCGCCGTCGCTCCACATCCGCTCGTTCCAGCTTTCGCATAGAAGCCTGTCAGCCTGCTGGATCAGCGCTTCGCCCTTAGCCCGCATCTCAGCCGACTGCGCGGCCAGAATATTGGCCATCGCGCGCGACTTGCCGAGCTCCTTTGACAAAGCCTTGCGATCGCCTCCCGACAGGGGCGTGGGGTGATATTTCGGAGCCATCCGGACATCCAAGCGCAGAGAGATCGGATCGGCAATCCGGTGCGGGTCAGGGCGCCTCGAGCGCCGGCCAACACCCGTCTTCTTCGTGTCTTCCGGTACGCTGTTGGCAAGTGTCGTCCAGCAGCCGCTGGGCGACATCCTTCCAGGCCGCGTTCTGGCCATATAGCCGAACTGCATCGGCGGTCTGGATTTCCACCGTTCGGTTGCAGCGGCGGCAGTTGACGCGCAGCACGTGGCGCTGAATGTCCGAGAGGCGCCTTTGGCGCAACTGGGCGCCGGTCATGTCGGCGCGGGGGTCCTTGAGCACCGAATCCCAATATTTGGGCGGAAGCGGTTTCTCGAAAGCCGCCGCGGCGGGGGTCGGCTGCTTCCGGACGGCTTGGGCAGCCAGCTTTTCCATTTGTTTTGGCGTCGGCATACGCCAGCTTGCGGGTCGGTCAGTCATGCCCCAATTAGAACATAACAAGAACAAATGTCGAGTCCGCAGAAGCGGGAATCTGGGGGGCCTGTTAAAAATTATCCGCGCTGGCGTGAACGGGGGTGTCGGAACCAAGCTGGCCGGATCGTCTTGAATCCGGCACCAGTAGTGGAGTTCCCCACCATGGCCCCCCGCGCTAATTGGAAAGGCTTCTTGCGTCTTTCTCTTGTCACCTGTCCGGTAGCGCTCTATCCAGCCACCTCGGAATCCGAAAAAGTCTCCTTCAACCAGCTCAACCGTAAGACCGGTCACCGCATCAAGTATGCCAAAGTGGACGCCGACACCGGCGAGGAGGTCGCCAACGAGGACATCGTCAAGGGCTACAAGGTCGATACCGACACCTTCAATGAGGTGACGAAGGAAGAGCTTGAGAACGTTGCGCTGGAATCGACCAGGACCATTGAGATCGACGAGTTCGTCGACCGCAGCGAAATCGATCCGAGATATCTGATCCGTCCCTATTACCTGGTGCCGGACGGCAAGGTCGGGCACGACGCGTTCGCAGTCATCCGCGAAACCATCCGCGAGATGAACAAGGTCGCAATCGGACGCGTCGTGCTGACCAACCGGAAGCATATCATTGCGCTTGAGCCCCTGGACAAAGGGCTGATGGGAACGCTGCTGCGCTATCCTTACGAAGTGCGTTCTGCGGACGAGTATTTCGACGACATCCAGGATGTCAAAGTCACCAAGGACATGCTTGATCTTGCCAAGCACATCGTCAACCAGAAGGCAGGCCATTTCGAGCCGGACAAGTTCGAAGACCAGTACGAAACGGCGCTCATCGATCTCATCAACCAGAAGCGCGCCGGCAAACCCATTGCCGCGAAAGAGCGTCCCCGGGGCGAGAATGTCGTGGATCTGATGGATGCGCTGCGCAAGAGCATCGGCGGTGGTGCGGGAGCAACTGGACCAGGGAAGAAGTCAGCCAAGAAGCCGCGCAAGGCGGCGGCCGGCCAGAAGGAGATGCTGATGCCGATAGCCGGCAAGAAGCCGGCGAAGGAGACCACCGCGAAGAAGCCGGTGGCCAGGTCTCAGCGGAAGTCGGCCTGATGGCGTACCCTCTCGTCGGAGGGGTCCGACGTAGGAGGGCAGCCGAATGGCGAGGAAGCTGAAGACCTACCAGACCTCGTTGGGCTTCTTCGATCTCGCTATCGCTGCACCGTCGATGAAGTCGGCTCTGGAAGCGTGGGGTGCCGACAGCAATCTTTTCCACCAGGGCGTGGCGAAGCAGAGCGACGATCCGGACGTCATCGCCGCCACCATGGCGAAGCCGGGCGTCGTGCTCAGACGGCCGGTCGGCTCCGTCGGATCGTTCAGCGAGCATGCGGAATTACCCATCGATCTGGGCGGCGAGGGAAGACAGGCGAAGGGCACCCGCAAGTCGGCAAGCCGCAGGCCGAAGAAGCCTCGGTCCCGACCCGTCGACAAGGCGTCGGAGCGGAAGGCCGCTCTCGACGACGAACGGGAGCAGAGGCGCCGCGAGCGCGAACGTGCGAACGAAGAAGCCGCCAGGCGGAAGGATCGCGAGCGCCGGCAGCAGGCCGCCGACAGGGCGCAAGCGGCGTTGGACAAGGCCAAACGCGAACATGCGAAGAGGGCTGAGGCAATTGAGGCCGAGCGCGCGGCTCTCGAAAAGAAGTGCCGAGCCGAAGATGATCGCTGGGATAAGGAAAGGGGGCGACTCGAAGCCGCGCTGCGGCGCGCTCGCGGCTAGGGCGGCCCGGATAAGCACGGACGGAAACTGTTCGCCGTCGCGGTTCCTTGCCAGAAAAAATTTGTCGACCTCTTGAAACTTTTTCGGCCTTCCAAATTTTTCGGGCGTCGCCACCGCGGCGATCGGGACGCCATCCGGCTTCAATCCCTAGCGCACAATAATGAGTCGTTCGCCGGAGGCACTCGCTCGCGGGCCCCGCCGTCATTGCATGCCGGCGTCGCTATCACTGTCCCGCGTTCGAGTGCCTTGTTAACCGGTCTCACGACTGCACTCGGTCCCGGGTCCCGCCGCTGCGCGTCGGCGCTATGCTGACCCTCCTGCGGGTGCCTTTTTCTCTGGCTCCGCTTCGCTTCGGCGCTCCGCGGTACCCTTGTTAGCGATGACCATCGTTCTCCGTGGAGTTCCGCGTCAGCGCGCCTTGAGAGTGAGAGTGCCGACCGGGTTCGCCGTGACGGGTTGAGGGTTGGGAGAGAGGCTCCCGACGCCCGTCGCGGAGAACCGCGATGCTTAGCCAGAAATCACATGCGCGCACCGGTCAGGATCGGACAAGCCTTTACGCTGTAATCACCGACAAAATCATCGCCGACCTGGAGGCTGGCCGCATCCCCTGGGCGCAGCCGTGGGGGACGGCGGCGATAAAGGCGCCGCTCGCCATGCCGCGTAATGCCTCAACACGGCGCGGCTATTCTGGAATCAATGTACTGATTCTGTGGGGCGCCGTCGTTGAGCGCGGTTTCTCCGGTCAGAGCTGGCTGACCTTCCGTCAGGCGCTTGGGCTCGGCGGCCATGTCCGGAAGGGCGAGCGGGGAACGACCGTCGTATTCGCCGATCGTTTCGTGCCGGAGGGCGAGCGTCAACGCGCCGCGGAAACTGGCGAAGAGCCAGGCGCGATTCCGTTCCTCAAGCGCTTTACCGTCTTCAACACCGATCAATGCGACGACCTGCCTGCGGAAATCGCAACCACCGCACCACCGCCGCTTCCCGGCATGATCGAACCGCGGGTCGAGGCGCTAATCAAGGCGACCGGCGTCGACTTTCGCACTGGGGGTAATCGCGCTTTCTATTCGCCGGCCGAAGATTTTGTGCAAGTCCCGCCGCCGGCTGCCTATTTCGAGACAATCAATTGGCACCGTACCGCACTCCACGAGCTTGGCCACGCCAGCGGCCATCCCTCGCGACTCAACCGAGACCTCGGCGGCTCCTATGGCACGAAGAAATATGCCTTCGAGGAGCTGATCGCGGAGCTGTGCGCTGCGTTTTCCTGCGCATCGCTGGGAATCGTGCCGACCGTACGCCACGCTGATTATATCGGATCCTGGTTGGAAGTCCTGCGCGAGGACAATCGCGCTATTGTGCGGGCGGCGTCGCAGGCGAGCAAGGCTGCGGACTATCTGCTCGGCTTACTTTCCGAAATGCCCCCGCACGCTCCGATCGATTCTGCCGACACAGATCAGGAGGCAGCCTAACGAGTATCAGCAGCGGTGAGAGAGGAAGAGGGCGACGCGGAGCGCCACGACGGGTTGGAGGCCGAGAGAGAGGCTTTCGGCTGCCCGTCGTGGAGTAACCGATATGGCAAAGGCTGTTAAGAAAATCGTCTTTTCACGCTCGCGCGACATCCCGTTCGACAAGCTCGTGCTCAGCGGGTCCAACGTCCGTCGCATCAGGCCGGACCTTAACGTCGAGGAGCTGGCCGAGGACATCGCCCGGCGTGAGGATCTCGTGCAAGGTCTCAATGTCCGCGCCGTCCTGGACGCGGATGGGAACGAAACCGGCATGTTCGAGGTGCCGGCGGGCGGACGCCGCTATCGCGCGATCGAGCGTCTCGTCAAGGCGAAGCGTTTCCCCAAGAACGGGCTCGTCCCCTGCATCGTGCGTGATCCTTTCACCAAGATCCTGGCAGAGGACGACTCGCTCGCCGAAAACGTTCACCGCCTCGCATTGCATCCACTCGATCAGTTCCGCGCCTTCTCGGACATGCGCGCGAAGGGCATGACCGACGAGGAGATCGCGGTTGCCTACTTCACCACCGCCCAAGTCGTGAAGCAGCGCCTGCGTTTGGCCTCGATCTCGCCGAAGCTGTGCGAGGTCTATGCCGAGGACGGCATGACGCTCGAGCAACTCATGGCCTTCTCGGTCAACGGTGACCACGCCCGCCAGGAGCAAGTCTGGGACAACGTGAGCCGCTCCGGCTATGACGCGCCATACCAGATTCGCCGTATGCTCACCGAGAACACGGTCCGCGCATCCGATCGACGCGCGCGGTTCGTCGGGATCGGCTCGTATGAGCAGGCCGGAGGACCGATCCTGCGCGATCTGTTCGAGAACGACGATGGCGGCTGGTTGCAGGACGTTCCTCTGCTCGATCGTCTTGTCACAGAGAAGCTGAAAACCGAAGCGGAGGTGATTGCCGCTGAGGGATGGAAGTGGATTTCGGTGGCGGTCGATTTCCCATATGGCCACACCAATGGATTGCGGGAACTTGATGGAGCGCCGGCTGATCTCACGATTGAGGATCAGACCACCATCGATGCACTCAACGCCGAGCGTCAAAAGCTCGAGGCCGAATATCAGGATGCCGACGAACTGCCCGACGAGGTCGATCAACGTCTTGGTGAGATCGAGGCGGCGTTGCTCACATTCGAAGGCCGATCGATGATCTACGATCCGGCCGACGTCGCCCGTGCCGGCGTCTTCATCAGCATCGACTCCGAAGGGCGGCTATCGGTGGATCGCGGTTACGTTCGGTCGGAGGATGACCTCCTGGTGGTCGAGCCTGAAGTCGGGAAGGGCGGCCAGGCCTTCGACGCGAACGGGACTGCCAGTCCGGCACAGCCCACGGCCATTACCGTTGGTGGCGCATCAACCGAGGTCGCCGAAGAGGATGAGGACGACATAGCAAAACCGCTGCCCGACCGGTTGGTCACCGAGCTGACGGCGCATCGGACGCTCGCGTTGCGCAATGCCCTGGCGGAACATCCCTCGATCGCGTTCCAGGCCGTGCTGCACAACTTTGTGCTGGCGACCTTTTACAGGTTCGCATCGTCGGGCAGTTGCCTCCAGATCGGGGTTCATATCCCGCCATTTCCTGCTCAGGCCCCCGGATTAAAGGAAAGTGCTTCGGCCAAGGCCGTCGATACCAGGCATGAAGCCTGGAAGGCGCGGCTGCCGAACGATGAGAAGGAGCTGTGGGATACGCTCTCCGCATTGGACGGCGCCACACAGGCGTCGTTATTCGCCCATTGCGCGTCGTTCGCCGTTAACGCCCTCTATGAGCCCGCGAACCGCTACAATCAGGGTCGAGTGTCTGCCCAGGGCGTTGCTTGCAGGCTTGACGCGGCCGGCGTGCTGGCGCGGTCGGTTGGACTAGACATGGTGCAGGCAGGTTGGAAGCCAACGGTCGACAACTATCTCGGCCGCGTCACCAAGCCGCGTATTCTGGAGGCGGTGAGAGAAGCAAAGGGTGAGGCTTCCGCACAACTGATCGACCATCTGAAGAAGACGGATATGGCCAGGGAAGCCGAGCGTCTTCTCGATGGCACGGGATGGCTGCCGGAGCCCTTGCGGCTCGACGACCTCGCGCCAGCGCCACAACAAGACAGCGAGGCTGGACCGCTCCCGGAATTCCTCGCCGGTGACGAGGATAGCACAGACGGCGAAGACGAGATTCTGCCACACGGCTTTGCCGCTGAATGAACTCGCAGTGCGGGGCGGTACGATCCGCCCCGCACCCTTCCATCCCTACTTCTGTCTCCCGATGCCTGGCATCGCGCCGGGCTCCTCACTTGGGGAGACTGCTACTCCCCCGCCAATGCCACGCGGAAGGCGTCTGGGGTGACAAGAGTGAGAGGCCGGCCGGGAGGGGTTGAGCCGGTCGGGTCGAGAGAGCAGCCGGCGGCTCGACCTTTCTCGCTCTCCTCAAGGTTCCCAACATGATAGAAGTCTCGTGCTCCGCAGCCGCCGCTGCTGCGTCCGCCATCGCTCAAGCCGCACGGCTACTCCTCTCCGATCTCGAACGTGGACGGCCTATTGACGCGGGGATCTTGCGCTCCGCCATGGAGAGCGCCTTCGGTGCCTCGGATGCCACCGGCGCCTGGCATTGGAAAGCCGCCTATGAGGCCTGCGAGGCCGCGACAGTCCTTTTCCTTCGCAAGTACGGCGCCTCGATGCACCAAAAGGCTGGATCACCGGCTTCGATGCTCTCGAAGCTGGCGAAGGTCGCGAGGTTACTTCCCACCCACACCCGTCGCTCCGAAGAAGGTGAGGCGCTTCAACAGTTCTCGACGCCAATCCCGCTTGGCTTCGTGGCTTGTGCGGTGGCCGGCATTACGAAGGATGACCTCGTACTCGAGCCCTCGGCCGGCACCGGGCTGCTCGCCATTCTTGCCGAGATTTCCGGTGGTTCGCTCGTATTGAACGAACTGGCGCAGGTGCGTGCCGGGCTGCTCGATCTCCTGTTTCCGAACGTCGCCGTCGCGCGTTTCGATGCGGCGCAGATCGATGATCATCTCGATGCTGGTATAGCGCCGAGTGTCGTGCTGATGAACCCGCCGTTTTCGGCGTTGGCGAATGTCGATCGCCGTATGGCCGATGCAGCACTGCGCCACGTCGCCTCGGCCCTGGCTCGGCTTTGCGACGGCGGCCGTCTCGTGGCGATTACCGGCGCCAGCGTCGCGCCCAACAATCCCGCCTGGACAGACGCCTTCATCCATCTGCAGGAGCGGGGCCGCATCGTGTTCTCGGCTGCCATTGCGGGCTCGGTCTTTGCCAAGCACGGCACCACGGCGGATACGCGGCTCACCGTGATCGACAAGCAGCCTGCGCCGGACGCAACCGCCTTCCCAACCTCGCCGGGTGTCGCACCAGATGTCGCAACGTTGCTGACATTGGCCCTGGCGCATGTGCCGCCGCGATCAGCGCTCGCGTCACCGCTTGCTAATTCTGTTACCGGACTATCGGCAATTCCGCGAACTGTCGGTGCCTATGCCAAGCGACCTTCGCCTGGCCGCGCGCTTCCCGAATCGGAAGCAGTAGAGCTCGCCTACCAGACGGTTGATTGGACGCCGCCGGACGACGCCCGTCTTACCGACGCGCTCTATGAAGAATACGCATTGCAATCGATCCGTATTCCCGGATCGCAGGACCATCCGACCAGGCTCGTCCAGTCGGCAGCAATGGCCTCGGTCGCAGCGCCAAAACCGTCGTATCGGCCGCATCTTCGGTCGAACCTTGTCGCAGACGGTCTGTTATCTGATGCTCAGCTTGAAAGCATTATTTACGCTGGCGAAGCGCACTCGGCTTTCCTTGCAGGCGCCTGGACCGTCGACGAGACATTCGACCTCGTTACCGCCGCGCGTGATGATGCGGAAACCGCCATCCGCTTTCGCCGTGGTTGGTTTTTGGGCGACGGCACCGGCGCGGGCAAAGGCCGCCAGGTTGCCGGCATCCTGCTTGACAATTGGCTGAAGGGCCGCCGCCGCGCCGTCTGGATCTCCAAGAGCGACAAGCTGATCGAGGACGCCCAGCGGGACTGGGCCGCACTCGGCATGGAGCGGCTCCTCGTCACCCCGCTTTCGCGTTTCCGGCAGGGTACGCCGATCCGGCTGGCGGAGGGTATCCTGTTTACGACCTACGCTACGCTACGGACCGACGAACGGGGGGAGAAGCTCTCGCGCGTCCGGCAGATCGTCGAATGGTTGGGCTCGGACTTCGACGGAGTGGTCATTTTCGACGAAAGCCACGCGATGCAGAATGCCGCAGGCCAAAAAGGCGAGCGCGGCGACCAGGCGGCCTCGCAGCAGGGGCGCGCCGGCTTGCGGCTTCAGCACGCCTTGCCTAATGCACGCGTGGTCTACGTGTCCGCGACCGGTGCCACGACCGTTCACAATCTCGCGTATACGCAGCGGCTTGGCCTATGGGGTGGCGAGGATTTCCCGTTCGCGACGCGGGCCGAATTCGTCGAAGCGATCGAGGAGGGCGGCGTGGCCGCCATGGAGGTGCTGGCGCGGGATCTCAAGGCGCTCGGTCTTTATTTGGCGCGCTCGCTTTCCTATGAGGGCGTCCAATACGAACTGATCGAGCACAAGCTCACCGCCGAGCAGGTCCGCATCTACGATGCCTATGCGGGCGCGTTCAGCGTCATTCACAACAATCTCGACGCAGCGATGCGGGCAGCGAACATCACCGGCGAGACTGGCACCCTGAACGCGGAGGCGAAGTCCGCCGCTCGATCGGCGTTCGAGTCCGCGAAGCAGCGCTTCTTCGGCCATTTGCTCACTTCGATGAAGACGCCTTCCTTGATCCGATCGATCGATCGCGATCTTGCGGAGGGCCACGCCGCCGTCGTCCAGATCGTCTCGACCGGTGAAGCCCTGATGGAGCGCCGGCTTGCGGAGATCCCAACCGACGAATGGGCTGATGTCCAGGTCGATATCACGCCCCGTGAATACGTGCTCGACTATCTGGCTCATTCCTTCCCGGTTCAACTCCACGAACCCTTCACTGATTCCGAAGGCAACCTCTCGTCCCGGCCCGTGTACCGCGACGGCCAGCCGGTCGAGAGCAGGGAAGCCGTGACCCGGCGCGACCGGCTGATCGAGAAACTTGCTTCGCTTCCGCCGGTGCCCGGCGCGCTCGACCAGATCGTGCAGCGGTTTGGGACCGACATGCTCGCCGAAGTCACGGGGCGCTCTCGCCGCATCATCCGCAAGAATGACCGGCTAATGGTCGAGAGCCGCGCCGGCTCAGCGAATCTCGCCGAGACAGCGGCGTTCATGGATGACATCAAGCGTATCCTCGTGTTCTCGGACGCCGGCGGCACGGGGCGGAGCTACCATGCGGAGCTTTCGGCTCGGAACCGGCGTTTGCGCGTGCATTACCTGCTTGAGCCCGGCTGGAAGGCCGATGCGGCGATCCAGGGTCTCGGCCGCACCAACAGGACCAATCAGGCTCAGCCGCCGCTGTTTCGTCCGATTGCGACGGATGTGAAGGCGGAGAAGCGCTTTCTCAGCACCATTGCGCGCCGGCTCGACACCCTCGGCGCCATTACCCGCGGTCAGCGCCAAACCGGCGGGCAGGGACTGTTTCGGTCCGAAGACAATCTGGAGAGCAACTACGGCCGCGATGCTCTCCGGCAGCTCTACACGCTTCTGGTACGCGGCAAGGTGGAAGGCTGCTCCCTCGAGGCGTTTGAGGAGGCTACCGGACTCAAGCTCACCGACAGCAACGGTATGAGAGATGAGCTGCCGCCCATCACCACCTTCCTCAACCGTCTGCTCGCGCTGACCATCGGCCTGCAGAACGTCCTGTTCCACGCCTTCGAGCAGCTGCTGACCGCTCGTATCGAAGGCGCCATCGCGTCCGGGATCTACGACGCCGGTCTGGAAACACTGCAGGCCGAGAGTCTCGTCATCACCGATCGGCGCACCATCTACAGCCATCCCGCGACCGGTGCGGAAACGCGGCTGCTCACTATCGCCCAGCACGAGCGCAACCGGCCCGTGACCCTCGATGATGCGCTCGGCCGTTTCTCTGACCCTCGCGCCGTCCCGCTGGTCAACGAACGTTCTGGGCGCGCCGCCGTGCAGGTCCCGGCGCCGAGCCTGATGCTCGATGATGGTGAGATCGAGCAGCGCGTAAGGTTGATCCGGCCAATGGAGAGCCACATCGTCGCGCTGAAGACTATGGCCGAAAGCAGCTGGACTGCGGCGGATCGCGAGCATTTCAGTGCAGTCTGGCAGGCCGAGCTTTCGGAAGTGCCGGAGTTCACCAAGAGCACGATGCATGTCGTCGCCGGACTTCTCCTGCCAATCTGGAAGCGGCTTCCGAACGAGTCCACACGCGTCTATCGCCTGCAAACCGACGTCGGCGAGCGGATCATTGGGCGAAAGGTCTCATCCGCCTGGGTCGCTAACGCGCTTCTCGGCAAGCAACCGACGCTGACGCCCGCGGACGCCTTCGCAATGCTCATGGAGGGCCGCACGGTTCTCGATCTTGCCGAAGGCCCAAAACTTCGGCGCGTCCGTGTCATGGGCGTACACCGCATTGAGCTGTCCGACTTTTCCGAGACGATGCGGGATCGTTTGCGCGCCTATGGGCTCTTCAGCGAGATCATCTCCTGGAAGCTACGCATGTTCGTACCCTCGGACGAAAGCGGCATCGGCGTCCTCGCCAAGGTGCTCGAACGTTATCCCATCGAACGCATCGGCGAACGGGAGGCTGCCTGATGCCGCGCGATGCTTCCGAACTGGCGCACCGCCTCGCGCGCGAGGCCGAGGCGGTATGCGGACACTACCTCTCAAATGGCCGGCGCCAGGGTCGCTATTGGCTCATCGGAGACAGCAGAAACACGCCGGGACGCTCGATGTTCGTGCGATTGATCGAATCGGCCAAGGGCCCTGCGGGCAAGTGGACGGACGCTGCGACCGGCGAACATGGTGATCTCCTCGATATCATCCGCGACAGTTGCGGGCTGCTCGATTTCCGCGATGTTGCTGAGGAGGCTCGACGTTTCCTGCACTTGCCTCGGACCGGCGCCGAACGGACTTCGACATCAGGCCGAGCTCGGATACAACCCGGTTCATTGGAAGCTGCACGACGGCTGTTCGGCATGTCGCAGCCGATCGGCCGAACTGCCGTCGAAGCCTATTTGCGAGGACGCGGCATTTTCGTCGTACACGATGAAGGCGCGCTCCGTTTCCATCCACGCTGCTACTATCGGCCGGAGGACGACTCGCCGACCGAAGTCTGGCCGGCGATGATTGCCCGTGTGACCGATCTCGACGGCCGGATCACGGGCGTACACCGCACCTGGCTCGATCCCTTTAGAGGCGACAAGGCACCGGTCGATACGCCGCGACGGGCGATGGGCGATCTGTTAGGAAACGCGGTTCGCTTTGGCGTACCGAATGATGTGCTCGTTGCGGGTGAGGGCATCGAGACCATGCTCTCGCTTCGTTGTGCGCTGCCGACCTTGCCGATGGCTGCGGCGCTCTCTGCTAATCACCTCGCGGCCATGCTGCTCCCGCTGGCGCTACGCCGACTATATATTGCCCGCGATGCCGATTCAGCAGGCGATAGCGCGGCGGTGACCTTGATGACGCGTGCCGAAGCGGTCGGCATCGAGGCGTTTGCATTGTCACCTGGGCTCGGTGACTTCAACGAGGACCTGCATACGCGTGGCATCGAAGAACTTCGCGTGGCGTTACGCGAGCAGCTTGTCTCGCAGGACGTCGCCGCTTCCTTGCCTTGACGATGACCGAGACGGGATAACGGGGCGCTTCGATCGCGAGGTCGTCATCACCAGTCGGCTCGTGGTTGGCAGTTGCCGGACAGAGTCGCGCCCCCGGCCTTCTAGAGGGCGATCGGACCGCAGGCGGTTCGGCCCGGCAATGGCTGCGCCCGGCTATTTTCCGCCGGCCCTTCGGGCCTTTGCATCGCGAAGCAAAATAGCCGGGCTACGCCATCCTCCGCTTCGCTCCGGCCCCGCGCTGGCGCTTCGGGTTCTGGTCCGTTCCGCCCGCCGTCTGGTGATCGCCACGAAGGCCGCGATGGACGCGGCCGATCCGGCAAAGGACCTCTCACCATGACGACCGACCATGACGATACCGAGTTCGAACCGCAGCACGGCTCATCACCGACCGATCACATCCTCAATGAACTTCAGGTTTATGGCCATCGTCCCTTCCAGGACGAGCCTGACCCGAGGCCACTACCCGAAGGCAAGGCCATCGCCGGCGCCATCGCCGATATCTTTGACGCCTTCGTGGCGACCCTCAGCGACACGCGCCTCGAACCCGACCTTGAAAACCTGCTCTGGTCGACCGTCAACCTGTTTCACCGCGCCACCGGCCGCATTGAACGCGAACTCGACGACAACGAGCAGGCGCAGCAGAAAAGCCAGCGAGAGCAAAACGGATCGGAGGTGCGATCGGTCGAACTCGAGCGGCTCACGGCCGAAGGCGTCACTCTAATTGAACGCCGCAATGCCATGGAGCTGTTCCGCGACCTGGCCACCGAGCAATTCGAGCTTCATACCGGCTCGCCGTGGCGTCCCCGTTCCGGGTCACTCGTCAATCATCGCACGCTCACGTCAGCGATGATCGATAGCCGCGATTTCCTCGCAGCCAAGCGCCGCGCGGAAACTGAAGCGATGCTGCCCGCCGGTCCGAAGATCGCGCTTACCGGCGGTCTCGACTTCAACGACGTTGCGCTGATCTGGGACAGGCTCGACAAGGCTCACACAAAGCACCCGGACATGGTGTTGCTGCACGGTGGTTCGCCGAAGGGCGCCGAACTGATCGCCGCCAAGTGGGCGGCCAACCGCAAGGTACCTCAGATCGCATTCAAGCCCGACTGGACCAAGAATGCCAAGGCAGCTCCGTTCAAACGCAATGACGCCATGCTCGCGGTGCTGCCGATCGGCGTCATGCACTTCCCCGGCACCGGGATACAAGACAATCTTGCTGACAAGGCCAAGAAGCTCGGCATTCCCGTCTGGAAATTCGGCGGCGCGTAAGCGCCGTGTCGCGGTCCGTTTTTCATCAAGGCTCGACGCTGCCAAGTACAGGTACAATTTCTCTGATCTCGACGGGTCTTGAGGCGCGAGCAGAAAGGTTTCGCTCATGCTGCAAGCAGCGGGTGACGATTATCACTCCCATCGCGTCTCGTACTCCGTTATACTCTCGACTGCGCCGCGGTGGTGGTGGAAGGCGCGGCCGTCTTGCCTTTTGGTACGGAGACCACCACCATGCTTATCCTCGGACTCTTTCTCAACACACTTGGCATCGGCCTGATCTGCTGGCTGATCTTTAGCCTCGCCGTCTATGCGCTGCCATCCTTCGCCGCGCTTTCTGTCGGGCTGGCTGGAGTTCATGCTGGCGCGGGCATCCCCGGCGCGGTTCTTATTGCAATTGTTGCCGGCGCGCTCACCCTCGTTGTTGGACAAATGGCCTTTGCTTTCACGCGATCGGCGATTCTGCGTGCCATGATCGCCGCTGCTTTTGCCGTTCCAGCAGCCGTCGCCGGCTATCAGATCGTTCACGGCCTATCGGAAATCGCGGTGCCGTCCTTGCTCTGGCGTGATGTCTTCTCTTGGACGGGCGCAATAGTGATCGGTAGCACGGCCTGGACACGGATGACTGTCTTTGCCGAATCCCCGCGACCGATCGAAGCTTTGCCGAACGGACCACAGCCAGTAGTCACTGCCACGACGCAACAGGAATGAGCCTCTGCCTCGTCGGGAGGGTCCGCTGCGATCGAGGCGTTGGTTGGCTGCTAGATCGACTGTCGGGTAACCGGTACGCCTCGGAGCGCTTGGCTCCTGGCACCTGACCATAGCACCAGGCAACGCCGGGCAGGGGCATCCTCATCGCGGGTTGTTTGTGGCCATCGATCCGTCTTTTCCTTCACTTTTGTTTCTGTCTCTTCGCCTGAGCGCAACGACACCTTGTGCAGCACAACCGACGTTCGCCACGACTTCTCCCGAGAATGCCGTATAGCGCACGGACCACGTGGCCTCTTGGTGGCTTGATCTGGCCGAAGACCGGCTACGGCTCGATCGCCTGAACGCAACGCCGCTGGGAGACTTTCTTCCCCTGGGCTGACGCCCATTCCTCGCGAGCCAAGAAAGTCTCCCCGCTGGCGTCCTCCGCTGCGCTCCAGCCCGCAAGCGGGTGCGTCGTCGATCGTCTTCGGCCTGTAGATCGCCATCGAGGCCGCGGTGGTCGCGGCTCGAAACCAGCTAAGGAGAAGTAACATGGCTAACATCGGTTCTTTCAAGAAGGTCGGCAGCGATTTTCAGGGCGAGATCGTTACCCTGAGTGTCCAGGCCAAGGGCGTCCGGATCGTCACCGAGACCAATCGCTCGAACGAGAACGCTCCGAGCCACCGCGTTTTTGTGCGCCGGGCTGAGATCGGAGCCGCCTGGTCGAAGCGCTCCGAGGAGGGCCGCGACTACCTCTCGCTCAAGCTCGATGATCCCTCGTTCAACGCGCCGATCTACGCGAACCTGTTCGACGACGAGGAAGGCGACGGCCACACCCTGATCTGGTCGCGGCCGCGCAAGAACGCCGACTGAGTTCGTCCGCCGAAAGGCCCCGTCCGGTTCGCCGGGCGGGGCGTCTGGCAGCGGTCAACTCGCGGTCCAGAGACCTGATGGAGAAACTCATTCTAGAACGCCTCAAAGGTGAGGGCCGTAACTAGAGCGAGGTTATTGCCGCGTTTTACGGCCGTTGTCGCTCGGGACTTACAATCTGGCCAGGTCCAGGCAAATCGGCCCTGACGGGGGTTTGTTAAGCTTTTGTTTACCGGCAGCTGCGGTGCCTGATTCGGACGCCTTAGCCACTTCCGCGCCGATTTCGCGGGTTGGCGAGTCGCAAAAAGAGTCAATTGGCTCAAGCCAGATTTGATCGGCTCACCCGCCTTGCGACTCGGGTTATAGCTCCGAGGCAACCCGGGAGCCGCGCATCACAAGAGGGCCAGCCGATGCCAAACTCATTCCATGCCGCGATCGATGCCGATCTGCGTTTGAAAGGGACATGCGCGGCGCACATCATCGTCGGCTCCTCCGCACTCGCCGGCACCATAGTATTGTTAGCCCGGATTCTGCCGCCTCTCTTGATCGGCTCTCCTTAAAGCAACTCAATCATGTCCGTTCGATGCATCGCTGATCTGCTCGACCGGCTTTTGACCTGTTCTTCCGACGAAAAACCGGACCTTTGTACAATAGCCATCACTTGCACAAAGGTCCGGTTTCATCATTTGCCGGCATGGTTCCTTTGCGGAAGCAAAACGCAGGCGCCGTTTCAGGAGGACGCCGTTGGCTTGGATGCTAGCCGGATGGCGGGACCAGTCTCGTCGACGAACTACTTCTTCTTTTTGGCTTTCTTCTTGGTGACCTTCTTGGCCTTCTTCGCTTTCTTAGCCATCTTGCTCTCCAAACGTTTTGACAACGGATCACACAAGCCAGGAATCGGCAAGTGCGACATCTAGATTACAGTAAAATCGTAAAGCAGGTGCTGCATATCGAACACGGCAAGGACCATGGCAATCAACGCCGTAGAGCCTGGCGCAGTCGCGCTGGTCTGCGCGCCACTTGACCGTTCGAACCAATAGCAAACATTATCGGGCCATAGGCGACGCAAGCGATGCCGGCGGATTCCCAAGGCGACCCGAGGTCCCAACCAGAAGGCTCACACGAATCCTCGTTCCTGTTCTCACCATGGTGCGGGGCGATCTCTGCGCATGGGCATCAACCGACTGCCTGGACGGCCGTCCGGTGGCGCAGACCACACCTCTTCCTGGTCTTGATAAGCGATCCTCTCGCACTGCGCAGGGGCCACTTTCACGCCTCAATCCCTTCGGATCATGCCGCTGGTCACAACCGGCCTTTGGGGGCATTGTTTGAACCGTGAAAGTCCTGGCGCGACTGCGCCGGAGATACGCGCAACGCCTCATACTGTGGGGCCCTACGGTCCGAGCGACTGGGCCTGGGAGTTCCTACGCCGAAACCAGGACTATGCCACCGACTGGCGTGCCTCCGTCCCAAGACAGCTTCCATACGTCACCTTATGCGACGGCACCCAAGTCTTGCGGCTGCGGCGGCGCTATCCGCGTGCCGAACGATGGGGGCTTTACGCCTTCACTAACCCATCCAAGACGGCCAGCGAAACGCCGGTCTTCTGGCTTCCATCGACCAGTCGGCGCCTCGTTCGCGCCCGCTACGTGAAGCCGGATCATCGCGATGAAGCGGCAACTTCACCGCTTGCTGCCTTTCAAGTCAGCCGTTCGGCAGCCATCGGCGTCGATGGCATTCCTGTAGTAATGTTGAAGGGACAAGGCAGCCACGTGGCCGTTGAACTTCATGATGCTACACCCCTGACGAGACCATCCCGGATAGTCTTTGAGCTCGACGGACTGGACGATCTTAATGGCCAGACTGAGCGTCTCAAAACCCTACAGCGGTTCATGAAGCCTCCGCCTAGGAGCGATGGCGGCTCGTCATTTGCCAATGATGAGCGCCTCTATCACGCACTCGTCGCGCTTGACGCAAGCATGGCGGGAAAGACCTATCGGCAGATCGCAATCGCGATCTTTGGCGAAAAGCGCGTCGCTGAAGAATGGGGTGGTGCAAGCCAATTCCTGAAAGATCGGACCCGGCGCCTGGTCGCTAAAGGCCACGAGTTGATGGGCGGCGGTTACCGCGATCTTCTCACCTGATTGGACCGCGTTGCCCCTCGCGGGGTGGCGATTGTCTGCCATGCTGCTTCCGACACTCGCCTCTGTGCTCTCTTTTGACGAGGTTGCCGCTCGCGCTCGCATCCGGCGAGGCGCAATGGTGGAGCTTTGGCGATGGCCGGAGACGATGCGAAAGACGGCGAGAAGCCGTTCCTTAATACCAAAGAGGCCGCCGCCTGGCTGCGGCTGACCAAGAACACGCTTGAGAAAATGCGGGTCAACGGTACCGGGCCGATCTATCGCAAGCACGGCCGATACGTTCGCTACCACATCGAAGACCTCGTCGATTATTCGAACGCAACAAAGCGGAGGTCGACCTCCGATGACCGCTAGATTTGCTCGTTTGCGCGGGAAAGTGGTGGTCCTGGCGGTTATTTCTGTATCAATGGTTTTGACAATCGTAGCGCTGGCGCCCCATCCGCCGCTCATCGTCTACAACGCCTCGGGCAGCGCGCCGTTCGGATTCTATCGCGTCGAGCGCAGATTGCCCGTGCGCGGCGAAACCGCGGTGATCGAGCCGCCGCCGCTGATTGGATTGATGCTGGTCTCCCGCGGAATCCTGCCGCCTTCCGTCCCGCTCATCAAGCAGATCGCAGCGGTCGGAGGCGACGAAGTGTGCCGTTCCAACGAGTCGGGCGGGGTGCTTTCCATAAACGGAAAGGTGGTCGCCGAGACTTTCGAAAAGGGGCGCGACGGACGGCCGCTGCCGGCCTGGGAAGGATGTATGAGGCTGGTTGATGGGGAGTTCTTCCTGCTGCAGCCGCATCCGCTGTCGTTCGATTCGAGATATTTCGGGCCGGTGATGCGGTGCGACATTGTAGGCGTTGCCAAGCCGCTCTGGACCTGGAATCCCGGTTGATAGGCGCGCTGCTCATGTGCAACCGGCATCGGGCCGCGGTCCATTCAGCCGTGTGCAAATCTTGTTCTGAAGCGACTTCATATAGACGCCGGTTTCGCGATAGATGAACGTGAGGATCGGTCCAAGGTCACCTTGCAGGATTGCAACAGGCTTGAAATTCGGGTCACCGGGTTTGGTTGGAAGGCCCTCGGCCACCGGTTTGAGCTTCTCCGCCATACGCTGAAGCCGCTGTTCCATCGGCGGATGTGAGATCGAGCGCCCAGGATAATAGATCGTTCCCTTCTTTCCTTTTAAAGCCGCACAGACAAATGTTTTGGCGTTCTTCTCAATCTCTTTGTCAGGGGTCGGGAAATTCTGAGGTTCGAACGACGGATGAACCTTGGGCTTACTAACAAAATCGCGCCTCGCGTTGAGAAGCTGCCAACCATTGGACGCCAGCGCCAGCTGGTCGATGTTTGAATAAACCGAACCTCGCTCTGACAAGATCGGTTCACGGTACGGGGCTTCTCCGACAAGCTTCACCAGAACGTCAAAGGACATCGCATCGGTTTCCTCCTCAACCTTCAATGAAACCGGGTCGCAAGCTTCCCGCAAGGCGTCAATCCTGGCCGATGGCGCCGTGCCAAGATCAATTTGTTCGACACGCCCTGCATACTCTCCAAGACGCCTTTGCTTGAGATGCCCGAGTTCGTGGGCAACGACGTAGAGCAAGGCAATGCTTTCCCGCTCCTCGCTACGCCCGGCTTTGGCAAAAACCTGTACCGCGCTCGATGAGCAGCGCATCTCCGGCCGATCAACGGCCGCGACGACGCACCCGCCGAGAACGCTCAACGGGTCGACGGCGTCTGCCTCGCCGGGTGTCCTGGTGGCGCATCCGCCAGCGTCGGTAGCGCCCTTTGGGGCGTCGAGCACAACATAGACGTCCAGCGTTTGTGGGTCGGCAGAAGGTGAGACAGGGTTTATCGCGACCTTGCTGACCGGCAACTGTTTGCCCATAGCCGCGTAAGCTCCGATCGCCCGTTTGAGGGTCGCTTGTAGGATTGCGTTCTTCGAGCTGTCCAGGCGGCACGACGGGATTTTTGGGGCGGAGCTGGCATCTTGGGCGCTCGCGAGAGCCCCAAGAGCAAGCAGGCACAACGACACCGTGGCAGCGGAAAAGGCTTTCAAACACATCTCACAATCCCCGGCGATCGAGCAGGATTTCGAACGCTACATTGGGACCGTTGAGTTCCTTCAGGACCGGCCAGCGCTGGAACGCATCCTCCATCAGTTGAAGGGACGCCTGACGGGCCAAAAAGACTGCCAAGCGAAATTGGCTAAGATTGTTCAGGTGAGGAATGAGGCGTTTGCCGCTAACAGTATCGGCCGAATCCTTCGCAAGGTTGCGATGCGAAATCGTGCCCGCAGGGCAGTCTTGCGGAAACCCCCAGAATACGTATCCCGAGACGAGACCTGCCTTCCGTAAATCGGCGATCTTGTCCTGATCGGCCTTGCGCCAGGGCGCGATTACGGGGATTTCGCCGGCCTCCTTTACTTTCGGAGCCTGTAGCTCGGCGTAATTGGTGTGGGCGTAGAAGTCCTGCACGGCATGCAAAGCCTGGCCCGGCGAAAAGAATGCGGCCTTGGCCGCGCTGGTCATAGCGCCGGTATCGCCTCTGTTTTTGGCTGCCAGTGCATCGCTGGCATGGCGGCCGGCTTCCTCGATCAGGGACATAAGATAGGTCTGGGCCCCCTCAAAATGGCAGTTATCGAAATGGGCCTTGGACTCGAATTGGTGGCGGATATCCTGGACATAGAGCGCCATGCGAAGCTCGCCGATATAGGGATTATCCGCCAGCCCTTCCAGTAACTGCTTGTGGGCTGGGAAATCGAACGGCTTTTCGCAGCCGACGCACATCCCGACCGACTTGGACTTGCCAAGCGCAGGTACGTTCTCGGAGGGCGGGGGAGGTTTTTTCGGAGTGGCCGGGCTTTGCGCCATTGCTGCTGTCGCAACAAACGCCATCAATGCACCGAGGATGGATGGCGCGATCTTCATGTGTCACACTCCAGTTCATTGCTTCAGAATTGACGGCTCGCGACGGCGGGGCCTAGTCGCACAGAGTTGTTTTCGTCGGATGAAACCGATCTCCGCACCGATCATTTCGTTGTCTGGATAGGCCGCCGCGCCGGTTGTTGAGGGCTTCAATTGTAGTTTGGGAATTGAAGATGAAACGCCATCCGTTGGCTCTGCATTGGAAATATTCTTCAACATTTATCTGGCCAGCCATCTTCGCGATTATGGGAGTAGGTTGTCCTAGAAAGGCGAGACCGGTGCGGGATCTCGAGGACAATGCAGTTGGTCTGTTGAGCCGATTTCGGGCGAAGACCGTAGCCGAAATCGTCCCTCAACAGGTTCTCTATTTGCGCTTCCTGCGCCCCATCGATGCGAAGGCCGGGGTCAAAACTATTCCAGGCAATCATAACTCAACTTCGAATTGACGCATTGTTGGGAAACAACTTTTTATAAGTCGTAAGCGTCCGGCGGCTGCACATCGGGCAGCTCGTGACACCCCGTGACGGACATCCGGTTTGCATTCGAATTGCTGCAACACGATCATGAAGCTAAGACTTTCGGGTTTGCTACTGAAGGACCCTCGCTCACGAGGCAAGAGTTCGCGGAGGAGTGCGATAATAACGTGCTGATGGCATACGGGCGATGCCTTCGGCCCGCGCTCTACTCGTCGCTTCGCTCCTCACCGAGCCACCCTACGGGTGTCTCGGCCCTTCGGGTAACGATCGCTATCGCAAACGCTCGCAAACAGTGGGGCTTCGCAAGTCAACTGCCAAGTCGCGGTGGCTCTTTCGCAATGAATCGGCCACCAGCCGATGCGTTGGGGCAGGCGCTATTGGAGGATCCACCGCAATGACCGAACTGCATTTTGTCGCAAATCGCCGCGAGTACCGAGAGTCTGTTGGCTTGGAAGTTGGGCCCTGGGAACCAGCGACCGGGAGCTAAAAGTCAACGGGAGGGCAAGATAAAAGCACTGGCGCCTGAATGCGCCCAAGTCGTTGTCTGCACATCCAGGATTTGTCGCCAGCGGTAACGGCATTGTCGCCAACGAGGCAGCCGCGCCTTGGTGATTGACCAAATACGTCTGCGTCTTGCGGCAAGGCGGGCGAGCACGCACATACTCCGGCGCGAAGGCGGAGAGTGGCGATGTCGGATACCGACGATGAATTCAGGATCAGGCTCGGACGGATCGGTAACCGCCGCGGCCGCAAGTCCACAAGTTACGTCAAACGCGTGCGCAATATCGTCGCAAAACTTGGCGCGCGACGGACGCGCCGAGGCTCGGCATTTATTGGCTCGCGGATCGGTCGTGGGCATGCCCAGGGAACGGTGTCAGCGAGTCCGCGTTCGGCGGGGGCGCGCCGGGTGGTCATCAAGGCGCGCATTGTCCGCATCAAGGCGGGCGACAACGGCGCCGTCAGGGCGCATCTCCGCTACGTCCAACGCGACGGCGTCACCCGCGAAGGGGATCCTGGCGAGTTGTATGATGCCGGCAGTAATCAGGCCGACGGCAAGGCATTCGCGGAGCGGGGAGAGCAAGACCGCCACCAGTTCCGGTTCATCGTCGCCCCGGAAGACAGCACTGAGCTCGCCGATCTCAAGCCGTTCGTGCGTGACTTAATGCGGCAGATGGAGGCCGACCTCGGCACGCGGCTTGATTGGGTGGCGGTTGATCATTTCAACACCGGTCACCCCCACAGCCATATCGTGGTGCGCGGCAAGGACGAGCAGGGCAAGGATCTTGTGATCGCGCGCGATTACATCGCCCATGGCATCCGCGCACGCGCCAGCGAGCTTATCACGCGCGAGTTGGGACCTGAGAGCGAGCTGGAGGCATTGCGCAAACTTGAAAACGAGGTCGGCGCCGAGCGGTTCACCCGGCTCGATCGAGCCATCCTGCAGGACTTGAATGGAGGAACTTTGAGGCTTGCCGCCAAACCAGAACGCGATCGGCCGCGGCACGCCATGCGCATGGGGCGGCTGCGAACGCTGGAGCAGATGGGCCTGGCGGAGGAAACCGCGCCCGGCGTCTGGCGGGTCATGCCGGAGATGGAGCCGGTGCTGCGGCGGATGGGCGAGCGCGGCGACATTATCAAGACGATGCATCGCGATCTGACCGCCGCAGGAATCCACCGTGCGGCCGGCGACCATATGATCTTCGACGGGGAGGGCGACGCCACGCGGGTGATCGGGCGGCTGGTCGCGGAAGGGGTCTCCGACGAGTTGCACGACCGACGGTACGTGATCGTGGATGGGATCGATGGGCGAACGCATTACGTCGATCTCGGAGTCCGGCAAGCCGCAGACGAACCCTTGATCCGAAATACGATCGTCGAGGTCCGCGCGCGCGACGTCAGCCTGCGCGACGTTGACCGAACCATCGCGAACGTCGCCGGCCGCAACCGTGGCGTCTACAGCACCGAACTGCATCGAGAGTTCGATCCGAGGGCCTCCGGGGAGTACATTCAGGCGCATGTCCGCCGGCTGGAAGCGATGCGGCGGCAAGGCCTGGTCGAGCGCTCAAGTAGCGGCGACTGGTCGGTTGGTGCGGATCACCTCGAACGCGCAGGTCAGTTTGAGGGTGCGCAGCGATCGCGCAGCCCGGCGCGGATCACCGTGCTATCCTGGCAGCGCCTTGACGAATTGCCCGGCGCGCCTGGCGCGACCTGGCTCGACAAGCAACTCATTGCCAGATCACCGGAGGTCATCCCATCGACGGGACTTGGATCAGAGTTCGAGGGCGCGCTTCGTTTGCGACGGCAGTGGCTACTGGAGCAAGGCCTTGCGCGCGAGCAGGGCGGACGGATCGCTTACGCGCGCAATCTGCTCCAAACGCTGGAGCGGCGAGAACTAGCCGAGGTCGGCGCACGCATGATGCGCGAGACCGGGCTCGATTACGCCGAGACCAAACCGGGCGACCGGATCACAGGCACCTATCGCCGCGTGCTGACGCTTAACAGCGGCCGCTTCGCGCTGATCGAGCGTGCGCGCGATTTCAGGCTCGTACCATGGCGGCCTGTGCTAGAACGCGCCGCAGGCCAGAGCGTCACCGGCGTCGTCGGCGGTGAGGGCATCTCGTGGTCAATCGGGGTGAAGCGCGGGCTAGGACGATGATTGGCCTGGCCTCCGGTGGTCGTCGTTAGAGTTTTTCGATCGTTATTTTGGCACGCCCCGTGTTGCCGATTAGCTCGCTGAGCCACGATTGGTATCCCCATAGCCCAAGGACCGGCTTGTTGAGATAGACAAACAGCTCGCCATCCCGCTTCGGTTTGAGTTCCTCGGCGAGGGTTTCGGGCTTGTCGGGTACCGTGAACTCGGTCTCGCGCGTCTGAAAGTCATCGCTTTGCTTCGGCGGCGCGCGGTCAAGAAAATCCTCTTCATTGCCCATCGAGCCGATCCGGAGAATGATATTGGCCCACGGCCGGTCCAAGCTCCGGCGAAATGGGAACAGAAGCGTCATCGCAATGGATTTGACTGAGCTCAGGCGGGAGACTGGTTGGCCGCCCATATAGGATTCCTCTCCAAAGAAGGTCCATTTGCCGGAAGGCGGATCGGTCTCGACTTCTGGCAACCGCTTGAAGACCACGCGGTACCTAGCGCCGGTTTCGACGAACACGCCGGTAGAGACGCAAAGATTGCTCGGCTTGTTGNACCGCCTCGGGCGAAGTATCGAAGACAAGTTCCGCCTGCTGCTTTCCGCCGANCGTTCTTAAAGCCCGCATGACGAGCGTCCACGCCAGGTGTTGCGGTACAGAATTCGCCAAAGGAGTCTCGGAGCGCGAAATGGTAATGGCTGCCAAGCGCGACGACCAAGTAAAGCAGCCCGGCCGCCGATACGGCAGGAAAAATCCCGTATTTGAATCCATGCAAGATCGCTTGATAGATCCACCACTGCCGAAGTTTTCTGACCAGCTTTCGATGCAGAAAATAAATGACAAGGAACGCCACAAGCACGGAGGGCACAGGCTGCACCAGATTGGCAAGCAGCAAGTCGTTGGTGGTTCCGGGCAGAGCCAGCCGTCTCAACCAGCCCAGGTGGCTGAGATATGGATACAAAAGCAGGTAAGCGATGACGCCGACAAAAATCACGCTCTGTGTATGAGAGGCGACAAGCGGTGGCCTGGGCTCTGCCGGCTTATTGCTCGCCGGCAAATACGTCGTCCACAAGATCCGCATTCGGTCATTGATTGATCCAGCGAGACGCGCGCTTATCCATGTCAGAAACCCGACGAGGAAGGCCCATACGAGAAACCATGCCGGATCTCGCGCATAGGCATCGATCCAGCGGGAGGCGAGACCTGGAAGCACCGATCCGAGTAGCCGGATCGTGTCGGAGACCATGCGAAGCGGCGTCCGGAGCTCCTGAAAGGCATAGCTGTCTCGCAGCACCGGATAAAGCAACAGGTAGCCGGTAACGAAGACCAAGAGGAAGTAGATCGCCCGTTTGCGCCAGACGATGTCCCAGATATCCTCCTGTGCGGCATGCCGCTTGGTCGCCTCTGCGCCTTCTGCAATCTTTGCGTCGTTTGGCTCGATGGTTGAAGCAACGTTCGATATCGTCGGGCCGGTGGCGGCGTAGTTGACGGTCGCGTCGGTCGACTTAACGACCTCGTAGTTGGTCGGAAAGCCGATCGGCGCATAGAAATGCGCGCCCGTCTTTATCCGGCCGAACACCGCCTCATGGATTTTCGGGACAGGCCTTCTGCAGGGCTTGCCGTCCGGACCCATGGTGTCCGGCATCGCGTCATAAAAGTCTGATATTTTCCGGGGGCTATATCGGTAATAGCCGCCAAGGCCGCTTCTGGAGTCGTACAGCCGGCCATCCTTGTCCTTTGCGGAGTCGGTGCTCAGCAAGGCGTCCGGCTCGGCGTCAGGCAGATCCTTGAATGTTAATCCGGCTGCTTTGGCTTCCGACATCATCCAGGCAAGGGAGATGTTGGCGAGGGAGTCGTCGGGATAGCCACCACCGACGTTGGAGTGTACGCCTGCGAACCAGACTTGAAGCAGTTGCTCCTCGCTCGTTGGCCTGCTGGTGCCGCTGGGAACGGTATTGCCGCAGTTCTCGTTCCACAGAACCGGATGGAATGTCGCGCGCTCGTCATCAATCGCCAGAGCGTGCCGAGCCTTGCGGATCTTTGTATTGAAATCCTTGTTCGGCAATTCCAGCGGCCAAAGCCATTCGTTGACACCCCGCGTCATCTCGTCGATGGGAAGGCCGTAGGCCGCAACCGTATCCCAGACGCCAACGAATTCGATGGACTCGACGGGTCTCTCGCACGATTTGTAGAAGAGCTTGTCCCACCAGAACCAGGCAAGCCGGAACGGGTATTGCAAATTCCATGCTGGATACTTGTCGTGGCCGTAGGCCCGGTAGGCCGCCCGGGCCTTCTTGTCGAGTTCGTCTTCATTCGCAAACTTGACAAGCCCCTGATTCAGGACAAGGCCGACTACGATGCGGATCGTGAACGCGCCACGGCTGAACCCGAACGCATAGATTTGGTCGCCCGGCTGATAATTCCGGCAAAGGAATTTGTAGAGGTTGAGAACGTTGCGTTTGAGACCCCATCCGAAAACACCGCCCAGAATGGCGAGCGGCTTGAAAGACGATGTGCCAACGCCATCATCGTAAATGGCGATCTGTTCTGGGCCCTTGAGCTCGATCGCTTGAAATATCCGCCACACATTGGTTCGCCAGACCTTGCCGGCCGCATTGCCCGTGCCGTCAGAAAGCAGGATGATCTTTTTGGCCATGGTGCCTCCAAGCGAACTGGTGTTAATCAATTTTCAAACGACACATTTCGGAGAGCCGCGCAGAATATCGGAAATATGTATCTGTCCGGGAGCGTCGATCCCGGACATGCAGTTCAAAACGGCTTGCTTGCGGGAAACAAAATCAAAAGCCCATTCAGTGCCCCGAGAAACACTACCTGAGCGATCGCCGAGGTAACCGTGGAGAGCTTGATGGCGGTGAGGGCGCTCAACAATCGGAACGAATTCTCTGTCAGCGCGATGCGTGACTTGAAGATTGCTGCGATGATGGTGTCTTCCACCAGATCGGACGCCATGTAGGCGGCAGGCAAAACCCACCAGATCCAGTGAGGAACGTTGGACAGGAATCCGAGTCCGCCGGCCAACGCGGCAGATGCGAATCCGAGGAGAAGGCCAAGTGCAAGCAGAAAAAGAATATCGATTGGGAACAGTACCGGATAAATGTAGCCGCGAATTGCACTGTCGTTTGCCTTGTCGGCGAGCCAACGGCGAAGGGTGATCGCGCTCAGCACTTCGGTTTGCGAAGGAATGTATTTCAGGCGTTCGAGGAAGCGGTTTGCGACATCCGTGCCATATTTCGGTGTCACGAAAAGCTTCAGTGTCAGCGTCAAGCCGAGCGTCAACACGAATAGAATGATGATCGTTTGCAAAAAATGCCCCCAACCAAACTCGGCCCCCCGGCGCGCAATGCAGGACTATGTCACACTTATAGGTTGTTTGGCCATTGGTGTGCAGCGCACGCGGCTACAGACCTGTGGAATACTTTTGGCGTGCGTGAACCCAAAGCTCGGTCGGGTATGTGCGGCCAGCTCATCGGCGCCGGGACAAGGGTCTTCCTGGTGGAGCTGGGTTTGCCCGGAGTGCTGCAGAATTGATGGCGAGTATTTTGCTAGGGAGGCGCCATTCCGACACGGTATTTTAGCGCAAGCCGCCAGAACCAGTCCTGATCAAGATCCGTTTCTCTTCCAGTTTCGCTAATGGCCGCTCCGGCACGGTCGAATACCGCGTAGCAGAGTGCCTCGTCGTCATGTCGTGCATGATAGGCGATGCCATCCGCACCGACGGGGTGGCTGAACAGGGCTTTTGACCAAGCCTGCGGAGCATCATAGGGGAGGCCACCATGGACGACCTCGGCTGTTGCGCCGACGATTGCGAGGCCAGGACCGGCAAGCCTGATCAGGTTGAGTTCTGCTCGGATGCTCAAGCGGACATAGGCCTTGCGACGTAGCATGTCAGCATCAATTAATCTCCGGCCTGGTGTGCGCAAAAACGTCTCAGCAAATGCACCGGAAGGCTCTTTGGCGCAGTACAGCACCCCGTAGCTGCCGTCGGGCGCATTCAGGCGGCCGGACAGGCCGGGATCGAAAAAAATCGGCTCATATCCGCTGGTGTAAAACCGGTGAATGATTGTGCCGGCTGGCAGTTTGATCAGTTCCGGTTTGCGTGAGGCCAGATCCGATGGCGGAAGCGGCGCGCTCACGCTCCCTGCTGGCCAATACGTTGAGCGGCCTCAACGACCTGGTTGACGTTACCCTCCTTAAGGACATCGATCGGCTTCCGGCCAGATAGCCGATCGTCGGGCTGTGCAAGGAAGTTCAGGACCGTCCAGGGATTGCGGGTTGGAAGTGCCTCGCTGACCGCTTTGAGACCGTCAACCACGGTCCCGTCCGAATTGAATTGCAAGGTAGGATAGCTGCGCCGGTTGCTCGGTCCAGGGACGGCGAGCAGGCTGCCTTCCTGCACGCGCTTGTCGATCGCCTGACGCGATACGCCGTGCATCAAGGTTCTGACCTGATCGAGATCGTAAGCGCCACCGGCCTCGCGCAAATCTTCCTGCGCAATACGGACACCCTCGAGGATTGCGAGCGATCGGGCATCCGGCTCATACGCTGCCTGATTGATTACAGCTTCCCGCTTGCTGGAAGTCGCGGAAAGGGCAGCCGCGTGGATCTTCCAAACGGTGCGCAGGTTGCCCTTAAATCGATCCCGGATCTTTCTTACCGTTCCGGGCTTTTGCGATACGATTGCGACCTCGGCTCCGGCAGGAAGCTGAGCGCCCTTCAGCACCGCGCCCGACAGCATGAGCATCGTCATCGTGCCGGTTGGCTCGACTGGTTTTTTGGCCGCAAGGGAGGGCGGCTTGGATTGGACCTTGTGTGCCATCATATCCTCCGTCCGCAATGTGGGTATCCTAGGCAACTTTGTCAACTTGGACAACACGCGCCTCGGTATTTTTATACCGTGAACAGATGTCCTTGATAGAGATTTTGCTGACTCTGCAGGGCACTGGGGGCGGCGCGGAGAGCGTCAGGCTGCCGATTTATACTAATTTCGCGGAAATAGTATAACGTCGCGTTGCAGCGACGGATCGGAAGCATTCGCACCTGTGGCGAGCCCAGATCAAGTGATCGCTTGACGTCGTAATGCACCGAATCGCGGTCAGCCTGGGGCAGCCGCGCGCCGGTTTGTCCTGCTTCGTGCCGCTCTGCAGCTAGCTCCAAATTCGTCAAACCGCTCACATTCTATTGAGCCGTTTGCCCATCTACGCCGAAATCGGACTACGACTGTTCTCCTCTCAGCAGTTTTGATCAACGAAGATTTCGTGGCGGAGCGCATTTTTTATTTCGATTGAATGCGCATCGTTCTCGTCCTTTTCATCGCCCCGTTCACGTCGCGATGTGAGTGGGGCAGAGAATGTTTCCGGCAAAAATCTACCTGGGACAGATCGCCGTCGTCTTCGGCATTGTCGTCACCTCGACGTGGGGCGCGACGCAGTGGACGGCCAGCGCGCTCGGCTATCAGGACGGTCTTGGCTCGCCCTGGTTCACGCTGTCGGGCTATCCGGTCTATCTGCCATGGCGGCTGTTCGAGTGGTGGTACGCCTACGAAGCGTACGCACCCGAGATATTCGAGCGCGCCGGCGCTATTTCTGCCGGCGGGGGAATTGCGGGCGCGCTGTTTGCGGTCGTCAATTCGGTCTGGCGCGCCCGACAAAATCAGTTGGTCACGACCTACGGCTCGGCGCGTTGGGCGACACAGAAGGAGATCGCTGACGCCGGCCTGTTCCAGGCCAAAGGCGTTTTGCTCGGTCGCGTCGACGGCGACTACCTCCGACATGAAGGCCCAGAACATGTGATGTGCTTTGCGCCGACGCGCTCGGGCAAAGGTGTCGGTCTTGTGCTGCCGACCTTGCTCTCCTGGACCTCGTCGGCCGTGGTTCACGACATCAAGGGCGAGAACTGGCACCTGACAGCCGGTTGGCGGTCGCGCTTCTCGCATTGCTTGTTGTTCGATCCGACCGACACCCGGAGCGCCCGGTACAATCCGCTGCTTGAGGTGCGCAAGGGCGCTGCCGAAGTCCGGGACGTTCAGAACATCGCCGACATCCTGGTTGATCCTGAAGGAGCGCTCGAACGCCGTACCCATTGGGAAAAGACCAGCCACGCACTGCTGGTCGGCGTGATCCTTCACGTTCTCTACGCCGAAGAGAATAAGACTCTCACCCGCGTCACCGAAATCCTCGCCGACCCCGCCCAGTCGTTCGAGAAGACATTGCGGATCATGATGGCGACCAACCATATTGGCACGGCGGACGCACCGAAGGTTCATCCCGTGGTCGCGGCGACCGCGCGGGAACTGCTCAACAAGTCCGAGAATGAACGCTCCGGCGTGCTGTCGACCGCGGTAAGTTTTCTTGGGCTTTATCGAGATCCGACCATCGGCCGCAACACCGAGGCCTGCGACTGGCGGATCGCTGACCTCGTTGCCGCCGACAGGCCGGTCACGCTCTACCTCGTGGTGCCGCCTTCCGACATCAGCCGCACCAAACCCTTGATCAGGCTGGTCCTCAATCAGATCGGCCGCCGCCTTACCGAAACGCTGAACACGAATGACGGGGCGCCGAGGCAGCGACAGCTCCTGATGATGCTCGACGAGTTTCCTGCACTGGGGCGGCTGGATTTCTTCGAGAGCGCGCTGGCGTTCATGGCGGGCTACGGCATCCGCGCCTACCTGATCGCGCAGTCGCTCAATCAGATCGTCAAGGCCTATGGCGAGAACAACGCCATCCTCGACAATTGCCACGTGCGGATTGCGTTCGCCGCCAATGATGAGCGTACGGCCAAGCGCATCTCGGATGCACTCGGCACCGCCACGGAACTGCGGGCGCAACGCAACTACGCCGGCCATCGGCTCGCGCCTTGGCTCGGGCACGTTATGGTCAGCCGGCAGGAGACGGCGCGGCCGCTACTGACGCCGGGCGAGGTGATGCAGCTCCCCCAGGATGAGGCAATCGTTCTCGTGTCTGGCCTTGCACCTGTCCGCGCCAAAAAGCTGCGGCACTATGAGGACGCAAACTTCATCTGGCGGCTGCTTCCGACGCCACGGCTTGATAGCGGCCTATACGCCGATCGCCCACCCGCGAGAACCCATGATTGGCGGGACCAGCTCCGGCAGCTGGATATCCGGCTGGCGACGCTTCCGTTCCGCGATCTGATGCAGGACTCCGAAGAACAGGGCGGGCTCAAGCAGCAACTGACCTTATTCGACGAGCCTGCGCATAGCGTCGGCGAGGGGCCGCTAGGAGAGGAACGCCTCTTTGATGACGATTCCGACGCGGCCTCCGATCGCAGCCAGATGCAGCAGGCCGCCAGCCAGTCGGCAACGGTTCGCCGCGCCCATGCGGTGACGCGCGACGACGATGACCTGCTTCCAGCTTTTTGATGGACCGAGCCATGAAACCGAAACTGTCCGTCTATCTCTCCGATCATGTCGCCAAGCGGCTCACGCAGGCAGCCGACCGGCCAGGAACCAACAAGTCAGCAATTGTTGACGCAGCGCTCGATCGCTTTCTCAACCCGGAGCGCGATCAGAGCGGCGATGCAGCCCTGGTGCGGCGCCTCGATCGTATGAGCCGGCAGCTCGATCGGATGGATCGCGATCTTTCGATCACGGCGGAAACCATTGCTCTATTTGTCCGCTACTACCTCACCATCACGCCGCCATTGCCGTCAGGTGACCAGAACGCCGCGCGCGCCTTGGGGCGCGAACGCTTCGAGATGTTCGTTGCCCAGATCGGCAAACGTGTCGCTTCGGGCGGAAAGCTCGTCGCCGACGTGATGGAGCGCGTCAGTTCGTCCAATCCGGATCTGTTCCTCCGGAATCTCGAGGAGGGAACACCGTTGGGCCAGCCGACGGCAGGAGACCAAACCAATTCCCGTGCAACTGACGCAACGGGTGAGCCGCCGGAGCATCCTCCGGAAGGACGAGAGGAGGTCGGCAATGTCTGATCTCCTCTCGCCCGAGACCCGTGAGCGCCGCCGCAACATGCTGCGCACCGCCATGGGCCCGGCTATCGCATTGGCGCTCGATGAACCGGACGTTGTGGAAATTCTGGTCAATCCCGACGGCCGGCTATGGCTTGATCGCCACGGTTCCGGGCGGGCCGACACCGGCGTGATCCTGACGCCGCACGAAGCGGAGCGGATCATCCGTCTCGTTGCAAGCCACGTCCGCGCCGAGGCCAGCGGGTCGTCTCCCATCGTTTCCGCCGAACTCCCCGAAACCGGCGAGCGTTTCGAGGGGCTGTTGCCACCGGTGGCGCTCGCGGCCTGCTTTGCCATTCGCAAGCCCGCAACAACCACGTTCCGTTTGTCGGACTATGTCAGAGCGCAGATCGCCTCGCCCGCCATGGCAAAGATCCTCAGCGAAGCGGTTGCGGAGGGGCGCAACATTCTGGTCGCTGGTGGGACCGGCTCGGGCAAGACCACGCTCGCCAATGCGCTCCTGGCCGAAGTCGCGGGTCTCGACCAGCGCTTGGTCATCATCGAGGACACCCGCGAACTCAGATGCGACGCCAAGGACGCGGTCGCGCTGCGGACCAAGCCTGGTGTCGCAACGCTAGCCGATCTCGTGCGCTCGACCCTTCGGCTGCGCCCCGACCGGATTGTCGTCGGTGAGGTCCGGGGAGGGGAAGCCCTCGACATGCTGAAAGCATGGAACACCGGCCATCCCGGTGGAATCGCAACCGTGCACGCCAACTCCGCGCGCGCGGCGCTCTATCGGATCGAGCAACTGATCCAGGAAGCGGTAACGACCGTTCCCCGCCGGCTGATCGCAGAGGCGATCGATCTCGTCGTGTTCATCAAGGGACGGGGCCCCGGACGCCGCATCGAAACGGCCGTTGAGGTCAAGGGCCTCGATCGTTCAGGCGACTACGTCCTGGAGATACCGCCCGAGCTGCCGACCCCCGTCAATCATCCCTGGTCAAGACCTGGAGAGAGTTCATGACGTTCAGACTGCAAGTCTCAGCTGCGGGTGGTTGCCTTGGACGGCTTCGCTACGTTGCCCAGCCCGTCATTGTCGACCTCGGCGCCGGCGCCATGGTTACGTTGCTGACGGCGTCGGCCGCTTGGGCCGCGGGCTCTGGCATGCCGTGGGAGGCGCCGCTCCAGCGTATTCTCGAATCCGTGCAGGGGCCGGTCGCAAAGATCGTAGCTGTCATCATCATCACGGTGACGGGGATCTCGCTCGCCTTTGGCGACACGTCCGGCGGCTTCCGAAAGATGGTCCAGGTCGTGTTCGGCCTGTCCATCGCCTTTGCGGCCAGCTCGTTTTTTCTGTCGTTCTTCTCGTTCGGCGGCGGAGCGCTGATCTGATGCGGCGCGACGGCTTTGAACTTGTCCTTCACCGCTCGCTGACCGAGCCGATTTTGATCGGAGGCGCCCCGCGCGCCGCCGCGATCCTGCTTGGCACGCTTTCGGCTGTGCTCGCGCTCGGCTTAAGGCTCTGGCTCGCGGGGCTCGTGCTCTGGATCGTCGGGCACGGCATTGCCGTCTGGCTTGCCAAGCGCGATCCTTCCTTTGTCGAAGTCGCTGTCCGCCACACCAAGCACAAGGGATGGCTCGCATGCTGAATCTGCGCGAATTCCGTTCCCACGCACATCGGCTGGCCGATTGGCTGCCCTGGGCCTGTCTGATTGCGCCCGGAATTGTCCTGAACAAGGACGGCAGTTTCCAGCGCATAGTCCGTTACCGCGGTCCAGATCTCGACAGCGCGACCGAAGCGGAACTGATGAGCGCCGCATCCCGTGTCAACAATGTCCTGAAAAGATTTGGCTCAGGTTGGGCGCTGTTCTTCGACGCCACCCGCATACCGGCCTCGGATTACCCCCGGTCGCAATTTCCCGATGCGGTGTCCTGGCTGGTCGACGAGGAGCGACGCGCGTCCTTTGAGGGGATCGTTGATACGGCATGGAGCGGCTCCTCACGTCACGGCGCGCAACATTTTGAGAGCATCTCGCATCTCACATTCATGTATCTGCCGCCGGTCGAGCGGGTCTCAAGGCTGGAGGCTCTGTTTCTGGAGAATCCGGGCACTCAAACGGTCGGCTCGAACCCGCTGTCTCGCTTATTTCGGAGAGGGCGCGCCGCTCGCTCGCACCACGTGACGGACCACAATGCGCCAGGACGTGATAGCTCAGGCAGCGGTCAACCGCCGGAACGCGCAGCGCGGCGAGGCGGGTACCAGGAGCATCTCCAGCGCTTCATTCAGGAGACCGATAGGGCCATCGATCTGCTCTCGTCGGTTCTGCCGGAAATCGCCCCGCTCGACGACAAGGACACACTGACCTATCTGCACAGCTGTGTCTCGACAAAGCGGCATCCCGTCAGTGTTCCCGAGATCCCGGCCTATCTCGACGCATTCCTGTGTGATGAGCCGCTGACCGGCGGTCTCTCGCCAGCGATCGGCCGCAGCCACCTCCGCACCGTGACCGTTCTGGGCTTTCCGGCCGTCACGTTTCCGGGGGTGCTCGACGATTTGAACCGGCTTGGCGTCGCTTACCGGTGGGCCACGCGCTTTCTGCCGCTCGACCGGACGCAAGCCCAAGCAGCACTGTCCCGCTATCGGCGGCAATGGTTCGCCAAGCGCAAATCCCTGGGCGCCATCCTGAAGGAGGTGATGTTCAACGAGCAGGCAGCCTTGCTTGACACGGATGCGGACAACAAGGCGGTGGACGCGGATGCAGCGCTCCAGGAACTCGGCGACGACCTCGTGGCGTTCGGATACATCACGACGACGGTCACGGTTCACGACGAGGACTCCTACGCAGCCGACGAAAAGATTCGCGCGGTGGAACGAGCCATCAATAGCCGTGGTTTCACCACCATCCGGGAGAACGTCAACGCGGTGGAAGCCTGGCTCGGCAGTCTGCCGGGGCAGGCTTATGCGAACCTACGTCAGCCGATCGTCCATACCCTCAACCTTGCCCATATGTGTCCTTTATCTTCCGTATGGGCAGGCGAGGCGCGCTGCGAACATCTGGATGGACCGCCGCTTCTCCTGGCCAAGACCAAGGGCGCGACGCCGTTTCGACTGACGCTGCATGTCGGCGATGTCGGCCACAGTCTGATCGTTGGCCCGACGGGCGCCGGTAAATCCGTCCTTCTGTCGGTACTTGCCCTTCAATTCCGCCGCTATCAAGGATCGCAGCTTGTGATCTTCGACAAGGGCCGTTCGGCCCGGGCTACAACGCTTGCGCTCGGCGGCGCCTGGTATGAGTTGGGGGTGAAGGGCGGACTTGCGTTCCAGCCACTCCGGGATGTCGACGACGAGGGAGCACGGCTCTGGGCGCTTGATTGGTTGTGTGGCGTTCTTGCCCATGAACGGGTCCTCATCACGCCCGAGGTCAAGGAAACGATCTGGTCGGCCTTGAAGAGCCTTGGGTCGGCCCCCGTTGCCGAGCGCACCATGACCGGCCTCGTGGCGCTGCTGGCACGCGACGCACTGCGTCAGGCGCTAACGCCTTACACCCTCGAAGGCCCTTACGGGCGCTTTCTCGATGCTGACGCGGACAGCTTGTCCAGCGCCGATGTGCTGACGTTCGAGATGGAAGAACTGATGGCGCTGCCGGGACTGGTGGCGCCCGTGCTGACCTACCTGTTCCATGCGCTTGAAGCGCGTTTTGATGGCCGGCCGACGCTTCTGGTCCTGGATGAGGCCTGGTTGTTTCTGGACGACCCGTTGTTCGCCGATCGCATCCGCGAATGGCTGAAGACACTCCGCAAGAGGAACGTTGCCGTAATCTTCGCGACCCAGTCACTCAGTGACATTGCCGACAGCCAGATCGCGCCGGCGATCATTGAGTCCTGCCCAACCCGGATATTCTTGCCAAACCCGCGGGCGCTCGAGCCTTCGCAGTCGGAGACCTACCGCCGTTTCGGTCTTAACGACACGCAAGTGCGCCTGATCGCGGAAGCCTTTCCGAAGCGGGACTATTACCTGCAATCGCGCGCCGGCAATCGTCTGTTCGAGCTTGGGCTCGGTCCAATTGCACTTGCCTTTGCGGCTGCTTCATCGCCTGAGGATCAGCGCCTGATCGAAGCACTATTCGCCAAATTCGGCCCCGGACAATTCGCGGAACGCTACCTCGCCGCCCGAGACCTTCAGTGGGCCGCCAATCTGATCAGCACCTTCGAACATCTCAGGGACGCGTGATCTCACGCGTTGCCTGCAATCCTTATCCTCTAGTCCGGAGTCCATCTGATGCTTGAAAAGCTATTCGGCAAAACCGTTCCACGAAAAATATCGACCAGTGTCCTCGCAATCGGACTAGCTCTCGTCCTTGCGGTGAATGGGTCGCGACGACTTGGAGCTCAGATCGTCGTGTTCGATCCGTCGAACTACAGCCAGAATATTCTGACCGCCGCGCGGGCATTGGATCAGATCAACAATCAGATCAAGAGTCTCGAAAACGAGGCGCAGATGCTGATCAACGGCGCCAGGAACCTGACGAGTCTGCCGAGTAGCGTCGTTGGCCAACTCACTTCGAAGATTAACGAGATCAACAGCCTGATCGCCCAGGCCAAGGGCCTCTCGTTTGACGTTCAAAAGACCCAGGGCGACTTTCAGCAATTCTATCCCCGCCAGTATACCGCCGCCGTATCCTCGGACCGGATGGTGCAGGACGCGACAGCCCGCTGGGACAACACTTACCAGGCGCTGAAGCAAACGCTCGTGACCCAGGCGACGATTGTCTCCGCGCTCGACCAGGACGGGCAGACGCTCCGTACCCTGATGGCCAATTCTTCCGGCGCCGTCGGGTCCCTGCAGGCCCAGCAGTCTGGGAACGAACTGCTGGCGCTTCAGGTCAAGCAATCGCTGCAGGCCCAGGCTCTGGTCGCGACGCAAGCCCGGGCCGAAGCCGTGCGAGCGGTCGAGCAGCAGGCCTCCGCGGAGGCCGGGCGCGAGCGCTTTACCCGCTTCATTGGAGACGGTCGCGCTTACACCCGCGTGCGCTAGAGGAGGGGGCCATGGCTGATCTCGCGGTCATCGACCGTTTCACCGATACATTCTCTCGCTATATCGATTCCGGCTTCGGAATTCTCGGCGGAGACGTTGCGTTTCTGAGCTCAACGCTGGTTATCATTGATTTGACGCTTGCGGGCCTTGCGTGGAGCCTGCGCGCCGACGATCACATCCTGGTTACGCTTGCCAAGAAGGTGCTCTATGTCGGGGCATTCGCCTTCATTATTGGCAACTTCAAGTCGCTTGCCGGCATCGTCTTCAGTTCTTTCTCAAGCATCGGGCTGAAGGCAAGCGGCGGCACGCTCAGTGCGGCGGATCTGATGCGGCCGGGCTTCGTGGCCTCGACGGGGTTCACCGCGGCGCATCCGCTGCTGGAGGAAACCGGCCAGTTCTCGGGCTTCGACATACTGACCAATCTGCCGACGATTCTGATCCTGCTGTTTTGCTGGATTGTGATCGTGCTCGCGTTCTTCGTACTCTCGGTCCAGCTGTTCGTCACCTTGATCGAGTTTAAACTGACGACGCTTGCGAGTTTCATCCTGGTGCCGTTTGCGCTCTGGGGAAAAACGTCTTTTCTCGCGGAAAAGACGCTCGGCAATGTGATCGCATCCGGGGTCAAGGTGATGGTGCTTGCGATCATCATCGGCATCGGATCGACCATCTTCGGTGAACTTTCCACAACGCTGATCCGGCCGGTCGACATTGTTTCGGCCATGAGCCTGCTGCTTGCCGCGCTTTCCTTGTTCGGGCTTGGCATCTTTGGGCCAGGCATCGCGGCGGGTCTGGTGTCGGGCGCGCCTCAACTCGGTGCGGGTGCCGCCGCCGGAACGGTTGCAGGCGCGGCGGCGGTCGCGATCGGTGGCGGTGCGATGGCGCTCGGCGGATTGCGGATGGCGGCGGGTGGATCGGTAGGAGCGCTCCGTTCCGCTGCGTCACTTGCTGGCACGTCGGCAAGTGGGGCTAGCTCGGCTGCAGATGTCACAGCCACTCGCCAGAGTTCTCAGTCAGTGAAATCGGACGCGCCTGGCGGCCAAGACACCGCTTCATCCAGCGGCAGGCCGTCGGGTCTGGCCAGCCAATTCCGCCGAGGGCGGCAGATCAAGGATGCGGCACGTATTGTCAGCCAGACCCTGAAGGAAGGCGACAAAGGTGGACACTCTTCCGGTCCCAAGCTGGGGGAGGACTAAAGCTATGGCGTCTCATCCCTACCACCGTCCCTCGGTCCGCTATGGCAATACACCTGAGCCGGTCACGCCCTATCAGAAGGCGCAGCAGGTCTGGGACGAACGGCTGGGCTCGGCCCGCGTCCAGGCCAGCAACTGGCGGCTTGCTGCTCTCGCCGCTACAGCACTTTCAACCGTCTTGGGTCTCACGCTCTCGACGGTAATCGGCCGGTCCAGCGTGGTGCCATATGTGGTCGAGGTTGATCGCCTTGGGGAAGTACGCGCGGTCGGTCCTGCATTTGAAACCTACCAGCCGTCCGATGCCCAGATCGCGCATTTCCTGGCGCGCTTCGTCGAAAACGTCCGCTCGCTGTCGATTGACCCCGTCATCGTGCGAACGAATTGGCTTCGTGCGTATGACTTTGTCACTGATCGCGGGGCGCAGGCTCTTAACGAGTATGCCCGCGAAGCCGACCCCTTCACCAAGATCGGCGCGAAAACCGCAACCGCCGACGTGATCTCGGTCGTCCGTGCGTCCGGTGACAGTTTCGAAATTCGCTGGAAGGAGAACACCTACGAAAACGGCGCGGTGGCAAAGACCGAGCGCTTCACCGGTGTCGTGACAGTCATCCTGAAACCTCCCACCAGCGCCGAGACGTTACGGAAAAATCCGCTCGGTCTCTACGTTCATTCCCTCAACTGGTCGCGCGACCTGATCGGAGACGCAAAATGATGTCCTTTGCCATGAAGAGCTGTGCGTCGGTGAGCATCCTTGCATTGGCGCTCGCAGTTGGGGGCTGCGCCACGAAATTGAATCTCGAGGCGCCGTACGACGAGTTGAGCTTTGAGAAGGCTCTTCCGGAGACCGATCCGCCTAAGCCGGTCGAGGTTGTCGAGGTACCCAAGGTGTTGCCTCTGCCTGGCCAACTCAAGCCTTGGCCGATCAAAGGCAAGAAAGGCGAGAAGGTCCCGCCGGAGCAGGCCGTTGCCACTGCCAACAAGGCCGCGCGGATCGAGCCGACCCGGGCAGGCTATATCAATGCCATTCAGGTCTACCCCTGGACCGAAGGCGCCCTTTATCGGCTCTACACCAGCCCGGAGAAGGTCTCCACCATCGTGCTTCAGCCAGCCGAAGAGCTGATCGACGTCTCGACCGGCGACACGGTGCGCTGGGTCATCGCTGACACCATAAGCGGGCAGGGGAGCACACGGCGGGTGCATATCCTGGTCAAGCCGACGCTGCCGGACATTCAAACCAATCTTGTGGTGCTGACCGACCGGCGCACCTACCACCTCGAACTCGTCTCCACCAAGCAAACCTACATGGCCTCAATCTCCTGGACCTATCCGACCGATAGCTTGGTCGCGCTTCATAAGCAAAACCAGGCGGCGCAGGAGACCGAGCAACGTGTTGCTGATCGCGGCGTGCGGCTGGACAGCCTGAACTTCCGTTATCGCATCGAGGGGGACGATCCGCCGTGGCGGCCGCTGCGGGCGTTCGACGATGGCCATAAGGTATTCATTCAGATGCCGTCGGGTCTTTCCCAAGGCGAAGCGCCGCCGCTGTTCATCGCCGGCGCCGATGGCCGGCCTAATCTCGTCAATTATCGCGTGCGAGGTTCCTACTACATCGTCGACCGGATGTTCGGCGCCGCCGAACTTCGCCTTGGCGAGAATCCGCAGCGTACGGTTCGGATCATCCGCACCGATGCGCGCCCGGTCTCACAGATCTTCAGCACCGGAGGCGCATCGTGACCGAGGAGTCTGACAAGGTGCCACCGGAACGGCTGGAATTGCGGGCACGGCCGCGGCCGATCCGCCGTCTCAACAAGCGCACCCTCATGATTGGCTGCGCGGCCGCCGCGTTGTTGATCGCCGGTGCGACGATCGTCGCGCTCAGTCCGCCGCGGATGTTCAAACCCACCGAACGAACCGAGTTGTACAATACCGACCGCAAGCAGACGGCTGACGGCCTCACCAAGCTGCCCAAATCCTACCAGGACTTGCCGCCAAAACTTGGCCCACCGTCGCCTGGCGATGTCGGCCGCGCTTTCGCCGAGAGTGAGAAGAAACTGGGGGCAAGCCCATCCGAAACGCCGTTCCAGGCTAACCCGGAGCAGGATGTGGAGCGGGCAGAGCGCATCCGCCAGGCCCGTATTGCGCAGCAGGCCAAGGAGTCGGGCCTTCTTTTTCGCCTGTCCGACAAGCAGGACCGGCGCAAGCGGCCGATAACCACTGAGCAGCCATCGGCATTTCGTCCGGCACCCGCGGATAACACTCCGACGACGGCTGACCTCCTTGCGAGGGCCCAGGGCTTGAACGACCGCTCTAGCGAAATCATTCCGTCGTCCCAGGCGCGCAAGCTCGCTTTCGTTAGCTCCAAGGCCGACAAGGAAACCACCAACCCCCACGCCCTCGCACCTGCACCGTCGCCCTACGCGATCATGGCGGGATCGATCATTCCGGCGAGCCTAATCACTGGTCTGAATTCCGATCTGCCGGGATCGACGATCGCCCAGGTAACAGAAAACATCTACGACACTGTGACTGGCGAGCATCTCCTAGTGCCACAGGGGACGCGGCTCTTCGGCAAATACGACAGTGTCGTCGCTTTTGGTCAAAAGCGAGCGCTCGTTGTTTGGACACGGCTCATCCTGCCGAACGGCAATTCGATCGTGATCGAGAATTTGCCGGCGACAGACGTAGCGGGTTACGCCGGTCTTGAGGATGAGGTCGATTTCCATACCTGGCAATTGCTTAAGGGGATTGGCCTGGCGACGCTTCTTGGCGTCGGGACCCAGCTCTCGCTTGGCAATGATGAAGGCGATCTGGTCAAGGCGCTTCGTGAGAGCATTCAGCAGACGACCAATAGGGCAGGTCAGCGGCTCATCGAGCGTGAGCTCGATGTCCAGCCGACCATCACGGTACGGCCAGGCTGGCCGCTGCGTGTGATTGTTTCGAAGGATCTGGTGCTGAAGCCGTACCAGGAGGTTCAGACAGCGGCGAGGGGTCGG
>NZ_LLYB01000057.1:66843-66924 GCF_001440475.1 Bradyrhizobium lablabi
TGTTGCTCACGCCGAACCTTGCGAAGCGTTTGCGTGAGTATGCCGATTTTTATGCCGAGACTTACGGCAGTCGGGAGGAGG
>NZ_LLYB01000057.1:66966-95857 GCF_001440475.1 Bradyrhizobium lablabi
ATTCAAGAAAGGGAAGAAGAAAACTGAAACAGAGTCACTGTCAGGCGCTTGATATGAAGCGCTGGTCCTCATGGATGGTGCCGAGATTAGGCTTCAGAGCGCACCTCAGCGAGCGCAGCTCTCACGTGGCAAATCGCAGATTCCAGTGTTCTCAAGAGGCCAAACAGTTCGTTTGCTGATGCTTCCTCTAGTCGAAGGTTGTCCTTGCAAACAGCCTGTGAAACTAAATCATCTATTGAGGTGATCAAGCGCGGTCCTAACAACGTCAAACCCGAGGATCCGACAATTTGGGATGTAACCTCGCCAGAGGAGCTGACACTGGTGACTAGCTGTAGACCTGATGCGATTTCTTCTTCGAGGACCTGGACAGGTAGATCGATGGCCGAAAGAACGTCATCCGTCCCCTCGGTCCGATAGCCAACACGAACGAACTGCCTATGGGCGGAGGCTTGGTTGGGTGAGACACGGTCGACGAACGGCTCAACCGATCGAACTAGCACATTAGCCATCTGAGATCACCATAGAGAAGTGTCGACAATACCTAGTATACTAGGTGGAGATCAAGTGACGTTTTGTGCCGTCTTGCCGCATGAGGTTGCGGCGGCTGGTAGCCAAAAATCTTCGACGTTTACGAAAGGAGGGCGGCCTTTCCCAAGAGGAATTGGCTGATCGCGCCGGCTTGAATCGCAACTATATCGGAATGATCGAGCGCGAGGAAAATTCGCCGACAGTTGACGCCCTCGAACAAATTTCGAATGCGCTTGGGATTGATCCGGTGGCCTTGCTTCAAGATCGTTAGCGAGTTGGCGCAGCCGCTAACTGACCCGCAATGTGAACTGCGGCTGACGGCGTCTCGATCGACGGCCGCGGTCTGGGGCTGGATGCGGGCAGCTAATCGGCCGTTTTGATGGCCCGCGAGGCGGCGAGAAAGATGACGCGACTGTCCTCGCGCAGCACCTCCAGTCATAGAGTCTCGTCCGGAGCGGTATCGTCTTTGTGGAATCGCGGCCAGATTGAGCAGACAAAATGGGAAGGATACGTATGCCTGCGCTCCCGCGCAACCTAGACTAGGCCAGCTTTCGCTGGGACTCGGGTGTGGCCTCTAGCAACGGATTATCGAGGCTCGGAATTTCGGGCATCGCCTTGCCCGCAATCGCTTGCAGGTCGCCGACCATGCCAACGGTTGACTCGATGACGGAAACGATCTGGATTTCGCGCTTTGACCATTGCCGGGTCAAGAATTTGCGCTCCTTATCGAGATCATCACGCAGTCATTGAATTTTTCGACTACTGCTTCGACCCGCTGCCGGAATTTTGTACCGGTCAGATAATTGTAGACCTGCTCCATCTTGGTCTGTTGGCCCTGCTGAACAAGCCGGGTGCTGTTGACTTCGAGGAGCGTCTGCCGGAGGGCAACGGCGACAGGAATAGCGCATCGCGGTTGAGCTACCCAAACGCCATCGACGAGATCGAAGTGCTCCACATGCTTGGGAAGTGCCTGCGAAATAATGAGGGCTACGCCGGCGCCGGACCGACGCTGGTCATCGCGAAGCTTGGAAAGCCAGTTATCATTCCAGGTCTTGGTTCGCTTGGACTCCCAAAGGATAGTGCCGGCCGGCTGGCCAATTGACCCGTTGACCTGCTGCATGACGTCGGCGCCGAGCTCGCCCCTGGCGATCGGCTCGACCAGGTCGGCCGGAAACCTCGTGCGCAACAACTCCTCCAGTTCGAGCTCAGAACTTCACCTTGGGACTGCTGCGATCCTTGCTCTGCCTTGCGCTTAAGCTCCTCGATCGTGCGAGCCATTGACTCAATGGTCTGATCCTTCTCGGCGACCCGTAGGCGCGCCGCTTCATCGGCATCCTGCTTGGCCTTTGCGCGTATGGTCTCTTCAGACGCTTGCACGCGCTTTTCGATGGTCAGGTCGAGCTCACGTTTGGCTTCTTCGAACTCGCGCTGCCTGCGCAGGAAATCGGCTTGGGCCTTCTGAGCCTCTGCAAGCTTGGTATTATTCGCCTCGAGGAGCTGCCGGAGCTCGTGCGCTTCCGCGGTTTTTGCTTGCAGGTCGGCCGCCGTGGCCTCACGGGCCTTCTTGCTCTCGAGGGCGGCAATCTGGCTCCGCTCAGTAGCCAACCGCTGCGCAATCTGCTCTTCGATCTGCTCACGCGACTTCGCGAGCTGTTCGCGTTGCAGACGCACGTCTTCAAGCTTGCGCGCGATTTCCATGTCCTTGCTGGCGAGCTGTGCCTGGAAACGCTGGCGCGTTTGTTCAATGAGAGGAGCGGCTGACCGGGCATCCTCGTCCGCCCAATCTCTTTGACTTCCCACCGGATGGCCAGCACGGCTAGATTTGCCTCTGCGCGACTGATCAATTTTCGGGCAGTCCGAAAAGCTTAAGTTCCGTTGCCCGATGCTTGGCATCTGCCGCCGTCAGGTGCTGGCATGTTCCGGCTTTCGCATCGATCCACAAGAACAGGTCTATCTTTCGAGCCGCCTGGCAAACTTGACGCTGCATCTTCTTGCCAAGCATGAAAAGGCGTTCTCCGTCGGACATCGGCAGACCAGCGATCGTAGCGATCAGGTCCTTTCGTTCGATGTCTGGGGTATGGCTGACAAACACCATGACGTTGGGCTTGTCATGCTCCGAATTCTCCGCGTCGAATTGTTGGGCGGCGCCGCGGATCTGATTTCCTAGCTTGCGATAGAAGGGCAGGTTTCTGCGTACCGCCATCTCGCCTTCAGGCGGATCGTCGAGCGCGTCAAAGTCCCAAGGAGATTTGAGTTCGCAATAGCCGACCAAATTTCCATCTTTCATCAACTTGAAATCGGGCGTCTTGCCGCGCTTGAGCGCGGCATCGTCGTAGGCCTCCAACGCGATGTTGTTCGCGTTGAAGATCAAATCCCGCATGAGTTGAACATCGGCGGCCTCGTCCGGAACGTCGACGGCAGGGAGGGCTTTTGGTGCAGCGGGATCGTGGTTTACGCGAACCAGATGGCGGACCTTCTCGATCATCCCCCGCGTGGAGGGCGTGTCCGGCCGCCAAGATACGCGACCGATCTTATTGAGCTTTAGGCCTTTCAACGTTTCGCGCTGACGCCACTGACGACGAATGGGGCTGCCGATTTGTTCGATCTCGATGTATCGCATGCGGGTCAATTCCGGTCGACGCGTCGAAAATTGGTGGGCGAAATCCCAAGCTATGTCTGAGCTTCCTGCTCGTCTTCCCGCAAAGAAGACCGGACAGAGGCGTAAGCCTTCGCGAAGACGGGGTTCGTCTTATCGATATCCACCTCCATATATCGCTCCCGTACGATAGCTATGAGCCGATCGAGGTGGCTTTTGAGCCCGTATCGGGCTGCATCGATCTCGTCCCACGCCTTCCTTTGGCTTTCGTCGACGAGAAGATCCATGTCGCCAGGCCGTCCGAACGCTTGTCGAACCAGGTTATTCGTATCCCGATACTGCCCATTGTGCGCTAGAGTCACTCGGAGGTTCGCGATAATCCCATCCACGGCCACGGTAAGATCGGGGTCGTAAAAGAGGAAATCTGATCGTCGCTGCAGCTCCTCCACCCCCTCGTACATGAGAACTGCCGAGTATTCGAGATAGGCCGGCATCTCCTGGATGTGGCGATCGAGGTAAGCCGTGTTGATACGGTGCAAGAACCAGCGAAGGTTCTCGATATCGCGCGACTTCTTGATCTGTTCCGGGGGCACTTGTTGGAGTTCTCGCGGCCTCTTTGGGTCGTCCGCGACGATTTGCGCGATCGCTGCATGCGCGAGCTTCCTGAGGTCGGATTCGTGGCTCTTGCGAGAGTTGGCATCGGTCGAGAAATTGAACTTTGATATCCGATGGCGATCGAAATCGAAGGGCAGATCCTCGAGTCGAGCAAGAGCTGTGTTGAACAGCATGATAATCCTATTCCAGCCGAGTTCGGCGGAAGCAATGCCGAGTTCAAACGTCACGTTTGCGTTCGGAAGGCTCTTGCCCGTCTGTCCGGTGAGCCGCACCACTGTCGTAATGTCACCGACGAAAATATCGGCCTTGCTGATCTTGTCGGCGAGCGCGTAAGGAATGTAAGGCGACCCGGCAACGTTGCTGGTGGCCTCCTCCAGGTCGATGTCCACCGGATAGTCTTTCTCGACGGTCGTCATCGCGGCGCGCAGTGCTGCCCGAATCGCGCGGGTCGTGACTTCCTGGTCCAAGTCGCTCTGCCAGGAAAAGAAAATCCGAATCTTTTTGCGGGCTTCAGTCATAGGCAAAAAATTCCCTCATGGGCCGCAGGTGATCCGCTCTGCAATCTCGACGGGCTACCGATCATAAGGGCTGCCACAGGAGTTGGACAGCCGAATTTGGTCGTCTCGGCCCATCTCTTGCGGCTCCGACCCGGTGATCGTTGATCTCGAAGTGGATTAGCGAGGAATGGTCTAAGGACGTACCGATCCTGCCCAAATCGCATGCCGACGCAGTCCGTGAGCGCTGGCGAGGCGCTCGAAATGGCGCGTGCTTCGCTGCCTTCGGGCCCGCGGACTTCGCTGCGGCAGCCGGAGTTCGTCGGCGACGACGAACTGGCATTAGGGATCCAAAGCGACCGGGTAGGGGATGTTGTCGTCCACTTCCCGCGCGTCTGCGAGCTGAGAGAAAAACGTTAGGCCAAATCGTCCTTCGGATGCGCCAAGATATTCATTGGACCGTCTCGGAGCGGACTTGCAGCGCCTCGATGACCCACACCGCCATCTAGGAATCCGCCGGCAGAAAGAAAGTGGGTTGGCTAGAGAAGGTGAACGACGACCAGTATCGGAAGTGATGCGCGGACGCTGTAGAGTGCGTTCCGAACCAGCGGAAGGAGCAGCGCATGGCGATCGTATTCATCACCGGCAGCACGGACGGTCTCGGCCGTGCGGCGGCGCAATCGCTCCTCTATCAGGGACAGCGCGTAGTGCTGCACGCGCGGTCGACCGATCGCGCCGCATCGCTCGGCGAACTAGCGTCGCGCTCTGAGGGGGTCGTGGTCGGGGACCTGCAGAGCGGCGCTGAGACGAGGGCCGTCGCGGACCAGGTGAACGCGATCGGGCGTATGGATGCGGTCATCCACAACGCTGGCGTCTACACTCAGCGGAGCCGCGGCTCGACGCCGGAAGGCCATGCCGTCACCTTGGCAATCAACACCCCTGCGCCGTACATGCTGACGGCGCTGATCGAACGTCCAGCCAGGCTGGTCTATCTCAGTAGCGGGCTGCATCGGGGCGGAGAAGGCTCGCTGGATGACCTCGGCTGGACGAAACGGTCTTGGATTCGGCAAAGGCGTACGCCGAGAGCAAGCTTCACGCCGTCGCGCTCGCGTCCGCGCTGGCGCAATGCTGGCCTCGGGCCTTGAGCAACGCCGTCGACCCCGGCTGGGCGCGCACGAAGATGGGCGGCGCGGGCGCCCCAGTCAATGTCGAGACTGGTCAGCGGACCCAGACCTGGTTGGCCGTCAGCGATGATCCGGCAGCGCTGGTCCGCGGGCGCTACTGGCATCACATGCAGCAGCAGGAGCCGGCAGACGAAGCTCGCAATTCCGCGTTTCAGGAAGAGCTGATTGCCAGATTAGGGGAGGTGACCGGAGTTGTGCTTCCTCTGTCGTAGCTCACACAATTCGCCCAATAGAGCACGTTCTTCGAACGACCTAAAGGTGGCAGAGTGTTCCGTTCCCCAGCAAGCCGTTCGCGCAGAACGCCCTTAAATTTCGTCACGCGCCTATTTGGTGTCGTCCGCTGACGAATGGGAAATTTTCTCTTCTATGGCCGCCACTACCGCATTTCCTCCGCGCACAACAGCGTTGATCAATTCGGTGAATCCTTCAGACAACTCAGAATGACAACCGATATAGCCCCCCTTGATGAGGTCGATGAGGCCCGCTTCACGGAGGTAATGCCCGTTTAACGCGTTGAAGCTAACTCTCACTCTCTTCTCCGGATCATTGGAGCTGCGAGCCAATTCTTTGAAGTGGGACAAGGCGATTGTAATGGAGCCTGAACCGACACCAGATTTTCGTTTCACGAACTTCATGTAGAATGCTTCTGGATTCAATCGGTAAGATGCCGGGCCTGTTACGGTCTGTTGAAATCTTTCCATCCGCTCGATCTCTACATCGAGCTGCGCATCGGGCCGGTAGAGCCAATCGCTCTCAGATCCATTGGGTTCCAGCATCTTGTACTGAATCAAGACCAGATTTTTGAGCCTTTGGTTCAGATAAATAAGGTCGACGCCAAACAACTTCTCTAGCGGAAGCTTATTTGCGGTGTAGACCCGCAATCGATCGCCATTACCCACGAATTCCGCATATCCGGTGACGTCGCTGCCGACGAGGCTCATATCGGGGACGCGTCTTGCATCGTGGGCCACGACGGAATCCTCCAGGAGTCGTATCGTGGAATCGGCGCCTTCTACAACATGAAGCGATTTAGCCTTAACGCTACTGTCGTAGCCGAAGATTTTGAGCGCCGTGTCGATCGCATCTGCCTGTAGCCCCACAGCACTATTGAATCTCGATACCGCGAGCAAAAGATGGATGTGCTTAAGGCTCTGCTCGTTTGAGCTATCGCCGCTCAAGGCGGTCATTATTGCCTGGCTTACCTTTTTCGACAGTACAGATGCGGGTGACTTATGCTCGATGGCTGACCGCAACTGGTTGCTGCTTCGAGTATCAAGCATCGCGATGAGCTTATCGATGTCGCTTGGATTAATATGCGCCCCGGCTTCGATTTTCAGTCGAGTTTGGAGCGTCGTAACGGCAGAAACTGAGCGGACGAGTGCGAGATGCAGTGGGGCTCCACCCGTTTCCCGAACGAAAAGGCAGAGTGATCGCTTGGTAACTTCCTCGAGTTGTTCGTGTGGGAGCGCCATCGAAAACGACGCGAATCCGCGTGTTGAGCTCTCGATTGCGTTCCATGTGTCGTCAGGAACTCTGAAAAGCGCGATCTTTCTCTTGCCAACTATCTCAATCAACTCTTCGATCCACGTCATATAATCACCTTTGCCATAAATTATTCTTCGCCAGTTGGCTGCCGGGAGATGCTGTTGTCGCTAACGTTCTTGTCAATCTTGGCAAATGACGTAACCATGCGCATTCATCTCAGCGCAGGCGGAGAAGAAGGACATCAAAAGCCAGTAAAGCTGGACGAAATACGGATCCGGTGCTTTGCCGGCCTTGACACGTGCGAGCGCGTCCTCGACTGCTTTTCGGCTCAGTGAAGATGTCACGATAAACACGCGGCGGATGACATCCGGAGCACTTCGTGCGTGCGCAAACTCAGCGGCGAGTTGACCTTGGTTTCCTCTCAAAGTACGCGGAATTTTGGTCTTCACGCCATTGTTGGCATATTGGTTCTTCCAGCCGCGAATTTTGTTGCCCATGGATTCTGGCGGCAAGTTCATGCGTTGCAAGTTCTTGATCGCTTGGCTCACGGAGATGTGGAATTGGCTGGCGCCGAGCGACAGCTCACCATGCTTGGCGTGGTAGAAGGTGATACGCGGCGGACTGCTTGAGTTGCTCAGTCCGATAAAATCCGCCCATTCATCACCAAGATCATCACAAATGAGTATTTCATCTCCATCCGCGACGCTTCTCTCTATTACTCCAAAGGTTGAGTCCGTATCAAACGTGGTTTGCGCGGTAGTAAACGTTCCCTTCTCATCCGTGACACGGTTAAGAAGGTTGTTCGCGCGCACGTGACGCAGCAATGCATATCCCCCCTCAGAAAACCCATCGTCCCGAAACAGCGTGCCGTCGATATACGCAAGCGAGAGGGAATCGAAGAGAACGATGAATTTGTTTTCGCGATCTATATACCGTCGGAGCGATAGGCGATTTGGATCGCCTCCGAGCGGGTGCTGGGAATCTTCGACTTCAACCGCTGAGCTGAGTGGCAGTGTCAGATCGCGCAATGCAATACGGCCTTTGTTGACTGCGATTGCGCCCAGTTTCTGCGCGGTAATAGAATTCACTAAGTCCAGCAACTTTGCTCCGCCGTCGACCTTCAGGACGCAGTCAAGTTCGGTCATAACTTTGTCAGTTTCGGACTTCGAGAGGGCGTTATAGTGATCGCTCACCTTTCGCACGAACCTGATTTCGCGACGCTCTTGGACTGAGTCAATGAGGCTCGCCACATCGACTGCGAACGTTGTCGGACGGAGGCTTCCTTGAAGGCTCGCCAGATCGATCGCGCGGGCAAACGTGCCGATGAATCTGGCTGGCGTGCCACTGGCTCCGACGAGATCGTCGATTACACTCGTCGCATATTCGACTAGCGCGAGATGGCCGACCCGATCGGATCGCTGGCCAATTCGTCCCGTGCTGGGTGTGGTAGAATAGTTTCCGGCGTCGGATCGAACGGTGTAGCCTTGTGGTACGTAGCGATTAACTCCTGCTGGTCCGACGACGTTGCTCAAATCATCGGCCTCGAACGACTTGCTCCGCATAACATTTTTCGAGATGGACATGTTGCGTAGCCGGATCTTCTCGAAGATCGTATCTTTGCGCGCTACTGCGATGTCGATTCTCTCTGGCGAAATCCTGCCGAGATAGCGTGTTGAGAACCCCGCGGGCACTTCAAGCTTTGATTTGAAAAGCGCTACGTGATCGCGGTGTTCGACCAGAAGGAGGAATCCGCATATCCGCTCCCGGATGCCTGCCTCCTCAGAGAGGAAGGAAGGTGTGCGATCATAGAGAAAGGAAACCGCTGACCAGAATGATGCGCCGGCTTGTGCTCGACGATGGTAGAATAGATTCTGCGACGCGGAGGGATGTCCAGCCCGAATCCGGCGGAAGAGCTCATCGACCGATGCATTGCTTAGCGGGCGCTTAAGACTGTGAAAGTTGGCGGTCTTTGCGACGCGAAGTGCATCAATCATTCTGCCCTCAGCACAAACGCATGTTGCATCGATGTCTCAGGGCTTTTTCAGAACGGTGGGACATTCCACATGCGCTGCGCCCGAGGCAACTTAAGCGGGATTGTGAATACAATGCAATCGAATTGACGGGCGGCGAGGCGATCTGCCGGCGACGATCCATGCGGCGTTCGGACGCGTGTCGCCAGAGACCAACGCCGATAACCATGCGAGCTACACCGCCGATTCAGTGTCGCGCGCCTGCGAGCCAAGTTGACTTTCAATACCAGGATTTTGGTCGTGTTCAGGTTGTCCCGAGAACCGCACGGCGCCGGCAGCGATGAGGGCGGTCAAGAAAGTCGGCAACAGCCGCAGGCGCGTGGAGAAGCGCCTCGGGCGCTAGGTCGCCGGCGCCAGCCGACCGTTCAGGTCCGGACGGAAAAGCGGGTGAAAGCGGTCAACGTCTGAAGCCGGGGTTCGACGTCTCGAAGATAGATCTCAGTCTTGAGGAACGCGATCTCATCCGCCAGCGCGCTTTCCTCGACGTCGACGTACCAAGACCGGAGTCGGCCGTCGCTTCCGTCCGACCAACGGTAACCGCGACGCTTCAAAGCGTCTTTCAGGTCGAATGGCGATTGCTCCGCCCATACCCTCATCGTCTGTTTCCGCGCTCGCTCAAGCAGCATGGCGAGCGCCGGCGCTCCGGTCGCGGGCAGGTCTAGCGCCAGTATCTCGAGCAGTGCGTGGCAATCGTCGACCGCTCTGTGGGCCTGGTGGAAGAAGCCGGCACCGTGCAGCAGATAGCCGAGACGCGAGCCCTCGAAGCCGTGCTGGCGCCATTGAACCTCGGTCGCAGAACACCCCCAAGCCTTCCGTTCGAAAATCGGCCAGTACCGTTCCGCGAACTTCCGGTCGAATCCGCTATTGTGCGCGATGATGATCACCGCATCATCGACCAACGCGCTGACGGACGCCTCGTCGATTCTGTGACCGGCCACCAGGTCGTCGGTGATGCCGGTGAGCGCAGTGATCTCGACCGGGATCGGGATCGATGGCTCGTTGAAGGCGGAGAACGTGCCCCTGACGCCGGCGATCCGGCCGTCCGGCAGATAATCGAACTTGACCATCCCCAGCTCGATGATCTCGTCCTTCCTGTGATCCAGACCGGTCGTCTCGGTGTCAAGCAAGATCCCGGTCTTGGTTGTCTGCCCGTTGGTCACCGCGAACTCGGCTCGCGGCACCAGGCGCCGCAGCACCCGGTAGTCCGCCGACCGTCCCAGCGCCTCCGCCATCGCCGCCAGATCCGGCGCCTGAACAATCTCGTCTCGGTAGGGTTGGGGCGATGCGGTCATGCCGGGACACAGTACCGGTGGTGCCAGCGAGGAGGTACTGGAAAAACGAGCGATTCACGGCCTTTTCGGGAAATTTCGTCCAGTCCGGTCGTTATCCGGTCAGGTGACGCTGCCGGGGCGACGGCCGGGCCAACTTTTTTTGTGGCCCGGCGCCCGGCGCCTGTCGGAACCGAGGGGCGACGTTCGTCTTGAATCCGCATCAACCGGAGTTCCGCGTACATGGCCCCACGCGCCAATTGGAAAGGCTTCCTTCGACTGTCCCTAGTCACCTGTCCGGTGGCCCTATACCCCGCGACGTCCGACTCAGAGAAGGTCAGCTTCAACCAGCTGAACCGGGCGACTGGCCACCGGATCAAGTATCTGAAGGTCGACGCGGACACTGGCGAGGAGGTTGCCAACGAGGACATCGTCAAGGGCTACAAGGTCGACACGGACACTTTCATAGAGGTTACCAAGGAAGAACTCGAGAACGTCGCGCTGGAATCCACCCGGACGATCGAGATCGACGAGTTCGTCGACCGCAGCGAGATCGATCCGCGGTACCTTATCCGCCCCTACTATCTGCGTCCGGACGGCAAGGTCGGCCACGACGCCTTCGCCGTAATCCGCGAGACCATCCGCGAGATGGACAAGGTCGCGATCGGACGCGTCGTACTGACGAACCGCGAGCACATCATCGCGCTGGAGCCCTTGGACAAGGGCCTGATGGGCACGCTGCTGCGCTATCCGTATGAGGTCCGCGACCCGGTCGAATACTTCGACGAGATCCAGGACGTGAAGGTCACGAAGGACATGCTGGACCTGGCCCGGCACATCGTCGATCAGAAGTCCGGCCACTTCGAGCCCGACAAGTTCGAGGACCAGTACGAAACCGCTGTCGTCGATCTCATTAATCAGAAGCGGGCCGGCAAGCCGATCGTGCCGAAGGAACGCCCCCGCGGCGAGAATGTCGTCGATCTGATGGAAGCGCTGCGCCGCAGTGTCGGCGGCGAGAAGTCCGCGGAAGTGGCGTCTGCACCGAAGAAGCCTGCGAAAAAGCCGAAAAAGGCCTCCGCCGGTCAGAAGGAGATGCTGATGCCGATCGCGGGCAAGAAGCCGGCGAAGGAAACGGCGGCGAAGAAGCCCACGGCCAGGCAGCGGAAGTCAGCCTGAGAACAGGAGAGCCGTATGGATATGAAAGAAGCTTCGGCGATGACAGAGGCCTCCGGACTGGTCAGCGAGCAAGGTTTCGATAGGCGACCGATCGAGTCCACTCCGCAGGACTTCGCGATCCGCTGCGCCGAGCGGCTGCGCAAGGTAACCATTGAGGCGCCGCTGCAGTCGCTCTTCGTCGCTTTCCTGCTCGGCATCTGGATTGCGCGACGGGGCTAGGAGATCCGCGAGCCGGCACGCGACATGGCCAGAAAGCTCAAGACCTTTCAGACCTCGCTCGGTTTCTACGATCTCGCGATTGCGGCGCCGTCGATGAAGGCGGCGCTGGAGGCATGGGGTGCCGGTAGCAACCTTTTCCACCAGGGTGCCGCCAATGAGTCCGACGATCCCGAGGTGGTCGCCGCGACCATGTCGAAACCCGGAGTGGTGCTCAAGCGGCCGGCGGGATCGAACGGCCGCTTTGCCGAACGCGCCGACCTTCCTGATCTGGAGGACGAAGCAAGCGGGCGAAAGAAGAGCCGTCGTCCTGAGCCCAAGGGGCACGCCACCCCCAAGATCAGCGATCAGGATGCACGCAAGGCCGCTGCGGAGTTCGAGCGCGAGCAGAAGCGGCGGGACGCCGAGCGTCGTAAGGAAGAGGCGGCGAGGGAGAAGGAGCGGGCCAAGCGCGCGAAGCTGGTCGCGAAAGCGCAGGCGACGTTGGAAGCGGCGCAGCGGGAGCACAACGAACGGTCGGACGCCCTCCACGCCGAACGGGCCGCGATCGAGAAGCGGGTCCAGGCCGAAGACGAGCGGTGGGAGAAGGAAAGGGAAAGGCTGGCGGCCGCGCTGCGCCGCACTCGGGACTAAAGCATCCGCGACTGGCGCCAAGGCGCGTCTCCGCGCAAAAGCGAGCTGCCGGTGGATGAAGCGACCTAGGCTTCGTCCGGCGGACACTCCGGGCAACTGTCGCCGATCGAATCGAGGACGTCGCGGACCTCCGCCACGGCTTCTTCCGCGGAGGCGCCGGTCGGCGGGTCCTGCCGGGCGAGATCGATGGCGCGCTCGCGGGCGTGCGGGTCGGCCCGGTCCTGCGCCCAGCCGTGCTCCTCGCATTCGTGGATGGCACCGGCCTGTTGCAGCACGTTGATCGCCCACCCTCGGAGCGTCCGGATCGCCTGCGGTCTTTTCTTCGTCATCAGCATCGAGATTACTCCTGCCAAGACGAATCCTTCCGACCGCCGGCGCGTTCCCGGCGGTTAGCACGGGTCAGGGATTCCGAAACGCCGAGGCTCCGGCTTGTCCACGTGTTCCGTCGGGTCGTGAAGAACCCTACGCGGCCGGCGCCGGGTCTTCCTGGTCGTCCGTCGCTATGATCTGCAGCGCACCTTCCGAAAGCGGTCGCTGCAGCGTTTTGGCTTCGTCTCAGGGGGCGCGCATCCACACGTCGTGCTCCTCGCTGGTCGTCAGGATCACGGGCATCGCCTTGGGATGCACGCGCTTCATCTCGGCGTTCGGCTCCGTCGTCGGGAACGCGTGGATGTCGGCGGAACTCTGGACCAGCTGGACCTGCACTGGTAGCTGGATGAACAGGTCTTTTCGGCGTGAGCCGGCGAAAGTCGGCTTAGGCGGACTGATATCCGGGGGGTCGGTGGTGCTTCAGGAAAGAGCGAACTTCCCAGATCGACCAGCGTGACTCAACGCGTGATAGAGTGCTGGGGACGCTTCGATGATCTTCACGATCGGCATCATCTCGGATACGCACGGCCTGCTTAGGCCAGAGGCTCTTCGCATGCTGGCTCATGTCGATCACATCATTCACGGCGGCGACATCGGCGATCCCGAGATCATTCCCGCGCTGCGGAGGATTGCCCCCGTCACGGCGATCAGAGGGAACGTGGATACGGGCGCGTGGGCCACCGCCTTTGCCGACACTGAGTTCGTGCAGCTCGCGGGACGTCTGTTCTACGTTCTCCATGACCTGAAGACCCTACAGATCGATCCTGTAGCCAAGGGGATCGATGTCATTGTTTCCGGGCACTCCCACGTGCCGAAGATAAACACGGAAAACGGCTTGCTTTACGTGAATCCCGGCAGTGCCGGGCGCCGGCGCTTCAATCTGCCGATCACCCTTGCAAGCCTCGAAGTCAAGCCCGACGGATTGAAGCCGATCATCCACGATCTTGAAGTCGGGTAGGCCGGGCCGAGGCACGGTCGGGAGGAAATTCCGCCGTCTCCAGGCGCTCGACTGTACCCCGCATCCATGTGCCGCGTCAGATGGGCAGATCAAGCTGAGGTACGACCTCGTCGTTACTCTGCGTTTGCAGCGAGGACATTGACACGCCCAGCAGGCGGACCGACTTTGGGAAGGGCATTTCGGCCTGCAGTAGGGCGACCGCCAAGCTCTCCAAGTCGTCCCGGCTAGATACGACCGTCAGGACTGAGCGGCTCCGCGTGATGATCTCAAAATCGGAGAATTTGATCTTGAGGGTCACGGTCCGACCCCTGTTGCCGGTGCTCTCACAGTGCCGCCAAACCTTGTTGACCAGCGGCCGGAGCTCTGCGGCCATGGCCTCGAAAGTCGTGAGGTCGGCCGAGAACGTGTTCTCCGCGCCGATGGACTTGCGAATACGATTGGCGCGGACAGGACGGTCGTCGACCCCGCGCGAAATCCAGTAGTAGTAGGCGCCCGACTTGCCGAAATTGGCGTTCATGAACTCCAGCGTCTGATTGCGAATGTCCATCCCGGTGAAGATGCCGAGGCCATTCATCTTCGCGCTCGTGGCTGGACCGATGCCGTGGAATTTGCCGACCGGCAACGCTTCGACGAAGCTCGGTCCCATCTCCGGAGAAATCACGTATTGCCCGTTTGGTTTTCGGTGATCGGAGGCCAGCTTAGCCAGGAATTTGTTGTAGCTGATCCCCGCAGAAGCGTTGAGGCCGGTCTCGGCCTTGATCTTCTCGCGGATCCGCAGCGCGACGGCGGGCGAGGGGAATGCCTTGCAGGTTCACGGTCACGTCGAGATAGGCTTCGTCCAGCGACAACGGCTCGATGATGAGGGTGTGCTCGGCGAAAATCTCGCGGATTTGCCGGCTGATGGCCTTGTAGACTTCGAAACGCGGCTTCACGAAGATCAGTTCAGGACACTGCCGTTTCGCAGTGACCGAAGGCATCGCAGACCGCACGCCGAACTTCCGGGCTTCGTAGCTCGCAGCGGCGACGACGCCGCGCTGCTCAGAGCCGCCGACAGCGACGGATCTGCCGCGCAGGCCCGGATCGTCCCGCTGCTCGACCGACGCGTAGAAGGCGTCCATGTCGATGTGGATGATCTTTCGCTGCGCCGAGCCGCCGGCGTTCTCTAGATCTGTTGGGTTCATGCGGCGATGCTAAAGCAGACCATGTCGCAAGTCTAAGACGACGGCCTCGATCCGTTATCTCGACCGAAACTAAAAGTCAGCTAGGCAGCCGCCGCACTCGGCGGAAGATCCTAGCCTCGCTTCTGGTTTATCAAGTTCAGCAGGTGCGCCGATGCTCGCGCATCGCATAGAGCCCGATGATGATTGTCGAGCTCGATTCCATAGATTTCGCAGAGATTTCCAAGTCCATAGGACTTGTGTCCGGGATACCGTCGACGCATCCCTGCGCACGTGCAGAGCTTCGGAAACCTGAAAGGTCGCTCCAATCTTTCGAACTCATAGGCGATGAAGCCGTAGTCGAAGTTCACGTTGTGGGCGACGAAGATGCCGTCGGCCATAAAGTCTATGAAGCTTTCAGCCACTTCCGCGAACAGTGGCGCGCCGCGCACCATATCGTTTGTGATGCCGGTCAATTGAACGATCTTTGCGGGGATCGGACGCTGGGGATTGAGCAAGCTGTGCCACTCGCCGACGACGCGATGGTTCCGAATCTTCACCGCGCCGATTTCGGTGATGCGATCGCCGTTCGACCAGGCGCCGGTCGTCTCGACGTCGACCACGACGTAGTCCTGCTCCGGGTCGAAGCGGTAGTCGACCCGGCCGATTTCGGCGGCGATTCCGGCGGCGCCGAGTTGGCGGAGGCGGATCAGCTGATTGCGCCGGATAACATCGCCTTCCGCCTTGATCTCCATGAACGACGCTTTGCCGTCGCGCACCAGCAGAAGGTCCGGGAAGCCGTCTCTCATGCCGCGGAAATCGTGGCACATCGCTCGGACGATCCGGGCGATGCCGGACGGATCGACCCCATCAAGCAAGGCGCGCAGCGCCTCGACCTGCACGTGGTCCCAGGCGAAGATCCCGTTGGGGCGGCCCCATCGCGCCGCAACTGTGCGAAGGATCGACGGAAGGGCATTTCCAAGTGCGATAGCTTCCAACTTCTCGTCGATCGTCGAGGCGAACAGCCGGTGGAAGCTGCGGTCCTTCAGGCAGTGCGGAATCCAGTCGAAACCGCTGGGCATCTGCGTGCTTTCGAAGAGCTCATCCCAGAACAGCAGACCGAACAGGGTGTGCCACAGCACGTTCTCCGTGTAGTAGACCTTGGCGCCGTCGCGCCGTAGGACGCCTGCGACACCCGCTTCGGGATTGCCCCGATGCGTGTCGTCGACTGCGATCACGCGGCCGGACCGTAGCAGTTCGGTAAATGGCCCCGTGCGCCGCCCCCCATACTTGCGGGCATAGAAATCCGTTGCGAAGAGATGCTCGCCCTCGCTGGCCGGATCGTCGATCATTCGCTGCAGAAGTTCTTCGGCTCCGACGCGGTCGCCCTCGCTGTAGAGCAAGCGCACCAGACGCTCGTTACAGTCCGGCGATGAGCCTGCACGATAAAGTTGCCGGGCGAGGGCACCTTCGCCCGCCTTTTCGAAGTATAGCCCCGTCTGGTGCGCCGCCCGGCTGCGAAGATCCGCGGCGAAGTCGGTTCCGCAGACGGGTCCTCCGAGCACGTCAATCGCGGCCTGTCTGTAGACGGTCGCCGACTTCACCTCGAGGCGGTCGAGAATCTGGCTGTAGTGGAACGAGGCAAGCGCCTCTTCTGCGTCCGTGAATCGCGCGCTGAACGACGTCTCCTGGTTGGTGCGGAGAATGCCGAGGTCGCGCAGCGCGAAGTTCTTGAGGTCGACCTCGGTCTTGCCGAAGTAGAGGTAGAGCAGAAATTCGATAGGCCGCGTGCCGTGGAGCGCGATGAACTTGTGGGCGCCGCAGTGTTGCACGGCGACGGAGAAGGGGACCTGCTCGAGATAGTAGTCGACGAACTTCGGCTTCGACCACGACTTGCGGACATCACCTCGCCCGGCCGCCTGCGCACCGGTGACAAGGACATCCTTGGACAGACAAGCAACGAACGCCGCATAGTCTGCCTCGCCGAGGCTACGAGCATGACCGGCGGCCATCAGATCGGAGACCGCGCGCTGGACGTCTGCGATTTCGGGGTAATTGAACAGCGATCGATTGAAAATCGCACCCCGTCGGTTGACCATCCTGATCAGCAGGCATTGGGCATCCTTGGAAAGGCCCTCAAAGCGCGCGATGAAATCATGATGCTCCGCGGTCAGGATCAGCCCGTAGGTCCGCTGCACGAACCCGAGCATCTCGACGAAGTGGTCGAGATAATAGTAGGCGGGCAACACTGGCAGTTTGGCCAAGCAAACCTTCTTCGGTCGGAGACTCAGAGTGTTCTACTTTTGTTCGAAAGTCGCACCTGAAGTCAATAGGCCGCCGCTTTCTGCCATGACCTGTCAAGGAACTCACTGGTCCGGCGAGGCTTCCTCTCCAACGGACGAGAAAGCCGAGGCGCAGTGGGACCTTCAGCGCTGCTTCTAGAGGCTTCGATGTCGCCGATGAGATCGCGTTCGAGGCAACGGCGGGAAGGGCCGCGCCGTCGACCCTTCGTAACGTTGCAGGAGCAAAGCAAGCCGGCGCAGGTGGGGTCCCGATGCCGACTGGCTCAGACGCTCTTCAGGATCGACAATGTCGCAGGATCCCTGCCATCCGGGTAGAAGGCCGCGATGACGTCACTGAAGGTGGCCTGCGACGAGACCGCGTCGAATAGCGTCATGCTCGATCGAAACTTCATGTCGTCCGGTGACCCGAGAATATCGGTGATCGACTTGTCCCTGGCCGCAAGGACTAGCCGGGTGCATTCGACTAGGCGCGGTCCCAAGACCTCATGTTGCAGATATGCAGCGGCTTCCGCGCGAGAGCCGATAGCGAAGCGCTGCGCCATCGCGCTAAAGCCTAGACCAGCGATTTGCGGGAAGATGAACCACATCCAATGTGACGTCTTACGGCCGCGCCGTAGCTCTTCTACGACCCGCCGGTAGACCGGCTCTTGGGCGTCCACGGAGCGCTGGAGGTCGAACGGATCGCTCACGCGCGTTATCCCTTGCTTTTGGCCGTGACCGGCTTGTCCGACCCGACGGACTCACCGTAACCACGCAAAACGGAAATGCACCAAGGACGGCAACAAATAATGCCAGGACGAAATATCGAACTGCCAAAGACCGGTTATACCATCGAAATAGACGGTATCCTGAAATCCCAGTTCGCCACGAAGAAAGGCGCCGAGGATGGCGCCGTCGAACTGAAGCGCCGCTTTCCGAAGGTTCGCATTCGCATCTACGACGCCACCCAGCAGACGAGGTTCGATCCGCCGGTGTAGTCAGAGAGTTCCCGACTTATCAGTGGCTGCTGTTCGACTGCCATTGCGTCGAAATCGATGAGGTCGCTTGACAACGTGTTTTCGGCGCCGACCGATTTCCGGATCCGGTTCGCGCGGATCTCGGGACCGGCTGGGCCAGGCAGCGGATGCCGCCGCCGCCGCGCAAGACGGCATTGATGCGGAGCATCCTGATCTCGCGTCCGGGAAACAGCGCGGCGAGTTCACTTCGGGCATCCTCGTCGCCAGCCGGCGCGCCGAAGCCGGCGGTGATCACCGAACGGCGGGTGACGTAGAAATTCAGGTAGGTGGCGGCGAAGCCGGAGGGCTCGCCGGCCAGGGCGCCCGTGTCCGGCGGAGCGAAGCGGCGGAGCGCGGGAATCCTTCCGTCCGCGACCGCTCGCTCGAGGATCGCGATGTCGCGTTCGCGCCTGCGCCGGCCGCGTCCGCGGGGGATCGGCTCGACGAGCAGGGTGCCATCGGGAGCGAAGGCGAGGCAGCCGTCCGGATGGCCCGAGGTAATCGGTTCGTCGCGGTCGCCATCGAGCCAGATCGCGGCGCGGATGCCGAGAGAGCCGAGGGCCGTCGAGATCTGGTCCTCGGCCAGGTGCGGATTGCGCGACAGCAGGCAACTACGGGTCGCGACCGCAAGGCCCCGGCCGTCGGGAAGGAAGGCGCCGCCTTCGCCGACAAACGGAACGCCGATCACGGGCATGCCGAAGTCGAAGGTGCGGGCAAGGCGATCGCCGGGCCGCGCGGGGCGCGAGCCGTCCCAGCCGTTGAAGTTGAGGTCGATCGCGACGGTCTCGGCGCCGCGGTGAGCGAAGACCAGGGCAATGTCGCGCATCCACACGTCGTCGACCGGTGCCGGCACGATCTCGACCTCGGCGGTGGCGAAGCGGATGCGCGCGGCTCCGACCAGGTCGAGCGGCGTCAGCAGCATCACCGGTTCGTCCGCGGCGATGGTCCTGATCACGGTGTCGAGCTCCCGCTCGACGCGTTCGCGTTCGCTCCCCCATTCGCGGTGGACCGCCCAGGCCATGACGGCCCGGGCGTGCGGCTCGAAATCGGCCGGAATGCGGACCGCTGCACCGGACATCAGGCGGCGAGCTTCGTCGCCTGCGCCCACGGCGGGTTGCGCCACTTCCAGCGCCAAAGGGGGTGGGCGTCACGGGTGATGTTGACGCGCGTCCGGGGCTCGATGTCCGTGATCGGCGCGACGGGACGGTAGATGCGGAACGGCCTGTCGAAGAGCCAGGCTCCGTCGAGCGCCATGGTGACGTCGAAAGCCTCGCCCACGTTGCCCGGACCGCTGGCGATCCGCCTCTCGTAGCCCCTGGCGCGGTTCTGGACGATTTTGTCGGACTCGGGGTGAGCGCTGCGACGGACGGCCATGACGTCGAGACCGAAGACGGGAATTCCGGCCCGGATCAGCACGGAGCTCGCGCGACCCCGGGGGCCGCAGACCAGGTCGAGCGCCAGCATCCCGGAGCGGTGGTAGGGATGGACGTAGGCGTGGCCATGGGAAAGACGCTGCGTGGGATGGTTGTGGCAGGCGCCCTCGACCTGGTCGTAGGCCTCGAGGTCCGCCAAAGCGATGGCGGCTTCGCCGCCGCGGTAGTCCATGGCGATCACGGATCCGATCAGGCGCGGGCCCACCTCGCAGGAGGGGGCGGCCAGGAAATCCGGCTCGAGGGGAACATAAAGCTTTCCGAAAAACTCGATCATCTAAAATCCTCCAATAAAATCGGCGTCGACGGCATGCCGGCACCACGGGAGAAAGCCTACGTGGAATCGAGATGAAGTCAAATAATCTTTATATTTCAATAAGTTATTATATATTTATATTCGAGGCCTCCCGTCGTGCCCGTACCTTCTTGCCCCTGTTGGTGCCGCGCCGCCGGCGTAGGCGCTGTCCCGGACCTTTGCACCACGCCTTCCAGGCCCACCCTGCAAGCATGTCGCGACGGGACGCCAGCGCCGCTCACGGCTTCGTGGGGATGAGCGGGATCCCAGGAACGCCGCGAGCGTGTCTCCGTGTTTGGCGACCGCCTTGCGGGCCGCCGGAAATGCGGCACCGCATGCCGGTTCGTACCTGCGCGGATCCTGCGCCCATCTCGCGGCGACCAGATGCGGCGCGCCGTAGGCGTTGAGACCCGCACGAAGGACATCGCCGGGGGTGGAGATCGCGATCGCGTGGCCTGCAGCCGCGTGCGGAGGGGGAGAAAAAGCAGTTTCTTACGTCCATGGATCCGGATGTGATCCGGAGGATCAAGGCGGCGGCTATGCGCGACATCACCCCGTCCCAGGCACTCGAGACGGCCGCCAAGGAGTGGCTCAAGCGCAACGAGGCAAAGGTCAGGTGACGCCGACCCGCTAAAGAAGCGGGATCGGTCGTGCGACTTTGACGACAGCGCGGATGACGTTCGCGACTACGCGGGCGGCCTGGCCGCCACTGAGCAATCCGAGCTCCATCGAGTTTCTTGAGAACATCGTCATGTTTGCGCTTCCGACATAAGCGAGCTCGTTGTCCGCGAGTCCCACCTTGGCGTGGAACGTCTCGAAACCGGAGCCTAGTTCGATGGTGTAGTCGCAAGCAGATATTCCGAGAGCGCGGATTTGCCTCGAATTTTGATGCACTATTCGACAAGCGTCCCCGGCCTGGCGAACGATCAAGCACTTAGCCTTTGCGGAGGTCCTCTCGTAGAGCCGTAGGACGAATTCTAGTCCGTCCTGGTTGAGAAACGGGGTGAGAATTGTGAAGTTGTCTACTGCCGCATCGGCGATCTGCTCAAACGCGTCGCCGGTCGAAACCAGCGAAGCGTGAGCCAGCCCCGTCTGCGGGAGCGCGGCGGCGATAGAGCTTGGGCTGGGCGGAAGCGTCACGACGGCAATCGAAGTCGGTCTCTCAGGATCAATGGCGTGCATGACCGCAGCGCCTTCCAGAAACGGTACGACCGCTTGAGGCATCGGGAGGGGACCAACCCGCCAACCGGAGGGTATTGTGGTGAGCCATCCGCGCCGTACGAAATCTTCCGCGATCCGCGTCAAGGCCGATTTGGAAGCGAATGCGAGGCTCTTTTCGTCTAGCGTGCCCTCCGGGCGTTCCGCTATCAGCCTCGCCACTTCGGACGCAGTTCCGCAGTCGCCGCCGAGCGAAGCTACGAGCGAGCGCGATAGAGAGGTCCCGAGGACGGCCCTCATGTCGATCCGCTCGCGCCGGCGCTTCGTCGTAGCCTTGCGATTTCGTAGTACCCCGTCAGCGGTTCGGCCAGAGCATCCCACCGAGGGGAGCCTCGGCCAATCAGCACGGAACGCGAAAGTAACTCGTTGCGAGTGAGACAAGCAGTCTCGGGTATGAGCAGACAGTCCGGACAAGCCCCGCCTCGATGGTTGCAGACGCTTTCTGATCCGCAGCGCAGACTTGCGGGATCGACCATCCGGTCAAGCACTTCGTTGCCGTATGCGGGATCGCCTCGGTCGCGCCACATCGACGACAGGTTGCCTAGATCCATCGTCATGCCGCGTCGATAGACGAGGAAGGCGAGATCTGGAACGAAGATGTGTTCGCCGAACGAGCCTAGGTCGAGTCCGGACATCGACGCCGAAATGCCCAGTAGATGGTGCGCCATCGTGTGCAACAGAGTGTACACGTAGGGATAAGCGAAGCGCGGGATGCTGCGTTCGCGCCGGTACTCGTCAAGGAACCGGGTGAAGCGAACGTCCTCGTCAGCTTGCATCCGGGCGAATTCTTCTATCAGTCGCCCGCCAAGCCGGACGCCGGCCTCGGCCGGGGCGGGGCGAATGCGGTTCGCTTCAAGCCACGCGAGGACGCAGGACTCGTCGAGGCGCACGTAAAATCCTTCGTTCGACTGAACGAGACACAGGACCGGATGTTGCGCCCTATCGCCGACCTGCACCTTGTCGAAGAGACGAAGGCGCACCGGCATCTCGGCGAGGCCGGCCTTTTCGCGGGTGACGGTCGGCGATGAACTGGTTCGCGTGTAGGCGAATGTGTACTCGCAGACGCGCACGTCGCGGACCAACCGGATTTCTGCCATGCCCAGGAGATCGCGGCGGATACGAACCTGGTCGAGCATGCGCGAGCGCTCGTCGCCTTGTACGTCGTCCGGGAAGAGGAAGGGATCGAGGATCGTAAGGTCTACGGAGACGTCCTTTCCATCGGGCATTTGCCTTCCGTGCAGGCGTTCTTCTGTGAGCGTCTTGTGTTCGAGAGCCATCCGGACCGGGTCGAACCGACGGACGTATTCGGATCGTTCCCGACATGCCCTTTCGATGCCGTCGGCCGCTTGGTGGTGACCTGCGAAAACGGTCGCGTTCCATTCGGCCTCGGTCCGCGCGATCGTTGCTCGCTGCGCGGCGATGACCTCGGGCGGGGCGCCCATGGTTTCGAGCTGCGGGATGAAGTCGCGCATGTGACGATAGTTGTCCCACTGCGCCGATTGTCCTGCCGCGCGGAGAAGCTGCTCCTTCTGAACGTCATCGATTTGCGTCGGAGGATAGCCGTATTCGCTCGACAAGAACGCGCTCAAGGGCGCCGTATGGGCCGAGCCGAGCAGCTGGATATAACGTTCCTGATCGAACACCAGGAGTCTGTCGCCGTGAACGTAGTAGGCGGCCGAAGCCCTGTAAGAGACAGGCTCCATGTTGATTTCGGCTGGAAGCGCCTGGTTCTGCGGGATCAGCGGGCCCAGCTCTTCGAGGGTTAGCAGGTCCCTCTGCTGCATTTGTCTCGGCAGCCTGCAAACGGCGCATTGGAACTCCCAGTTTCCGAGACGCCCAGGCGGTCGACGGAGGAAGAACCGATCGGATCCGCACGACGTGCAGCGGCCCATCTCCCTGACGGCGCCGTCGTGCCACGATCTATAGTTCGGCGTGATCGCCTCGACGTTTCCCGACCAGTGCGCGAAGACCACGTCGAGCTGCTGCCAGTCGTTGGCACAATTTTCAGAGCCCGAGGGGCAGGCGCTTCTGAATCTCGACGCGTCTTCTGCGAGACGTTCGACCCGATCGCTGTGTCTGTGGAGGTCGCATCGCGTGCAGACGAACGAGAGCGGGAACGGCACGTAGCCGACATGGTCCGGTACTTGGAAGGCAAGTTCGCCGAGGCGAACGCGGACGGCATCATCGCTGACAACGCGGCCGTCAACCGCCAGATTTAGAGGAACGGCATGCCTCAGATTTGTGCCGCGCGTCGCTCGTAGCGCCCAGGCATCGAAGTATTCCTGGATCTGTTCGGCGATCATCCGTTGGGTGTTCGGCCGAAGATCGTCGCCGGTGGTCCGATTGCCGGGGCTTGGCAGAGCGAAGCACGCACCGGAACCGCCTTCGAAAGTGAAAAGGCTGTGGGGGGCGTAGGCGGTTGCGAGCTGACCTCGAGATCGCTGCATCGTCGGGGGCTTGGCGGTGCTCACGTATTGTCTCCATCGGCGCCGTTGTCGAGCTCGCTCGCGGAGCCTCGCCTGCTGCGCGCGACGCCTCGGTTGCGGATCATGGTGATGGCATCGACCAACTGCTCGTCGGTGACCAGCCGGTTCATCTGCGATCTTCTGCTTCCTTCGATGCGGCCTTGGACATCGACGTCTCGCAGGCTCGTCATCGGGCGCATGAGGCCCGTATTTGTCGCCTTCCAGATATCGTTCAAGCCGCCGGTGTAGTTCTTGCTGTCCAAGACCTGTCTGATTCGCTCCGCTTCTTGGCGCGCAAGATTGCTATAATACTCGGGATTGTTCGGCGCTCCCGTCGGGGCACCAATGCCAATGGCGGCAGCGACGAAGCGGACGCAATCGTCGAAGTCTTGGCGGCCTCGCAGCAATCTCGCCGCGGACTCCACAGAGCCGGGAAGGGCCACCGATGCCTTCTGTTCGTCTGTTGCGGCCACGAAGCGCTCGTTGTGCCGCACGCCGGACAGCCAAGTCTGCACCATGGAGGGAATGGTCCGTCCGATCGCGCGATCGGCCCACCTTTCGACGGCCGGTGGCGAGATCATGCGTTCGAGCAGTCGGTGGAACGACTCGTGGACCTCTACGACGAACCGGTCCCGCCTGGTCTGGGGCGTCGGAATGAATAACGAGAAACCGACGTGGGTGCGGCCGACGCGCGACGACGCCTGGATATACTCGGCGATGTCGGGCGGCATTCCGGCGAAGGCCATCGCGTTAAAAAACTCCACGTCCACACCGTGGGAGATTGCCGACGTCGCAACGATGCCGCGCAATGTTGTCGAAATGTCTCCCGACATCGGATCGAACCGCTGCTCCGCCCGCCGAATGACCGATTGGATCCCAGCGATGTCCACGCCGCCGGAGATTAGTTCCATCGAGAAATCGGAGAGTAGATAATCGTCGCCCATGGCCGCATGCACTTCTCGGACTTCTGTGCCGAGAGCAGACAGGATTTGGTCGCCGCCCTTCTTGTTGGTCACATAGGTCAGCTGGATCCGATGCAGATCGACGAGCTCGGCCAGTCGGTCATACCGGCCCGCGGCGGCGGCCTGCCTGAGCGCCGCAGAGCGGCGGTCTGACCAAGGAGCGGACGAAACGCTTGCGATCATCTCGTTCGCGGCACGCGTACGGCGGGTTGCCTCGTCGGAGCTGAGATCGCGCTGCCATCGCGTTATCGTGGCAGCATGGGCGGCGAGCACGGACAATGTCGTCACGGTGTGCAGTCGGCCGTTCGTCATCAGGCTCGCATACACGCGCCCCCAGGGCGCGGCCTGCTCAAGTCCCCGAGGAGTGCCGCCGGCGGCGGCCCTGGTGCCCGCGGCCGCGCCGTTGGCTTCGAACGTCGCCATCCGGGTGTAGAAGCCCTCGTGGAGAGCTGGGCCGGGATGTGGAAATTGAACGACCCTGCGCTGATAGAGTGCTTTCGTGTGCTTAGCCACGTCCGCCGCCGTGGCGGTTGCTCCGACGACGTGAGGCAAACGGGGCCGGCCCGGCGCCGAGGGAACTTGAACGACGCGGTCCCCGAGCAGCGGCGTCAAGCGATTCAGCCACTCGAACAGCGCGGTTTCGAAGATGCCGCCGAACGTGCCGAGACTCTCTTCGAGGAGATGCATCTCGTCCTGCACGATCAGGCTGGGGAATGGATCGAAGAAGACCTCGGTCCCCGATCGAAACGAGGGGGCCACCTTCTGATAGTGCGCGGGCACCTCGTTGATCTGCTGGCCGGAAATCATGTGCAGCAGGCCGAGAGGGCCGCCCTCGACGTAGCGCGCCATACCGAACATGCCGGCCACGCGGTCGATGGTGTGGACGTTCTGACCGAGGAGGGCGAGCTTGTCGATCGTCCCAAGCAATACGGAGGGGGCGGCCCGATAGATGTCGGTGTCGATCAGAAGGAACGGCAACGGTTGATCCGGCGCCTCGACGTTCCAATCGCATTGCGGGTTGAAGCAGACGATGCCAAGCCTATGGTGACGCTGCGGATAGAGGCGAAGGCCGGTGTCCCGCGACGAGTTGCAAAAGGGGCATCGAGGTAGCTTGTTCCATGCCTCGTTCGCTACGACATACTCGCGGTCCGCTTTCTCCTGTCCGTTGAGGAGCGCCTGTTCGTCGCGGCCCCGCGTCCCGCCGGCGACGGGGATGCACTTCATCGGCTCGAGGAGCGTGCCCGGCTTTCCTTCGGTGGCGTTAGGCGTATTGCTGCTTCCGACCCAGAAGCCGATTTCGAATGGCGCTCCTTCGACGCCTTCGCGTCGGCGGACCAATTCAGCTCTGGCCAGCAGGCGTGCGAGGCGCTGCGCTTGCTGGACGGTCAACAGACGCAGCGGGTAGTGCATCATCGCGGTTACGCCCCGCGCCTTGCCGCGTAGCCGGTCGAGAAAGAGGGCGAAGATCAGGACGCCGAAGAATGCTTCGGTCTTGCCGCCTCCGGTCGCCATGTAGAGGAGACTCGCAGAATCCTCGTCGAATGCAGCATCGAATTCGACTGCGTATTCGGGCACTCGGGACGCGAATGTGGGCACGTGCGCGAGGACGAACGCAAGTTGAAAGAGACGCCAGCCCGGTCGTTGACCCTGCGAAACCGGATTCGCCCGAGCGAAGGTCTGGTTGAGCAGCAGCCAGGCGCGGTACGGGATGGTGGCGGAGGAGGTCGGAGAGCTTCTCCATGCCTGCTGTGATCGGGCGAGCAAAAGGATGCCTTTTCTGATCCGGCCCGCCTCTCGGCGCCAAGCCTGCAAGTCGTCCTCGAAGCGCGTTGTTTGTGCGGCTTCGTCGGCTTCCGACCCTTCTTCGCCTGGTTGGGAAAGCACGGTCGTGCGGGCAACTCGATCGATCCAGGTGTCCATCTCGGCTGGGAGCGCTCCGAGCGACCCGAGGTCGGTGTCCGCCCGGCACAACGCATCGTACTGCGTCACCACCGCCGGAATCTCGGTGGCTTTCGTCCTTGGCAGGACGAATCTAGGCATCCATGAGGTTTGGAGCCGTCTCCGTCCGGCCGAGACGCCGAGATCCTCGACGCCCCCATTCACTCCGATCGCCGGCATCGTCATGAAGCCGGCAAGATGGTAGCTGCGTCGGACCCGTTCGAGACGCATCGGCCCCAGCGCGTTCGAAGGGACTTCGACGGACAGGGTCACAACGAAGAGACCGGATTCCTGCGAAGAATCGTTGTCCTGGAGGTTCTCGATCGCGACGCGTACGGAGAATGCGCCGTCGACGATCGGGTCCGGCAGCGCCTGAGCCAAGATCTGAACGTCGAAGTCGGGGATGAGGTCTGTGCCGACGATGGGGCGTCCACGAGCATCGACTAGAAAACGATCCCAGTGCGCTCTGGACCAGAATGCTTCGGAGGGCGGATGCAACTTGCGCCAGGCGTTTTCCAGCCCCTCCGGCGTTGTCATCCAACCTTGAAAGGTCGCTCTGATCGCCGCCTGGAGGACCTGCTTGTATGCCAATGCGAGCGCCGTCCACGCTGCCGGATCGCAAGGAAGTGGAAGCTGAAGCGGTTCGACGTTGACGGCGAGCCGTATCCACTTTTGAGGCACGTCGTATCGCTGCGAGATACGACTAGGTATCTGAAGCCTTTCGAGGTGGGTGGGAGGTGCCGGTTCCTCCGCCCCATCGGGCACCCCTTCCTCGGCTTCCGGATCATCGCCAACGGGCGGCGCCTCGGCGCCCCGCGGAATCACGACTCCCAAGGCCAGGTGGACCTCGCGGGAGATTACCGAACGAAGGCGCAAGCGCTCGCTCGGGCTCGCGTCCTGAGGAATTTCCGCGTCCGTCCTTTGACGGATGGCGTTGCGGATCTGCACCTTTGCGGCTTGGTTGAATCCGGCCGGCGGCACCAGCCAGCCATTACGCGCGAATAGTTCATCCGTCGTCGGAAGCGCGCGCACGTATACGTCGAAAGTTGGTTGGACGACGAGGGCGTCGCCGGTGCCGGGAAGAATGCGGAAATCTAGCCCGTGAGCGGCGATCCGGATGTCGCTCGACTCGTCGTCTCCGCTCTCATTCAGGCGGGGCAAGATGAAACCGCTTGACAGCTTCCGCGCGGGCCTGTCGCCGAAAACGATCCGGCCGAATTCCCCGGCGCCGCTGACGACTTGACGCGTGCGTTCTAGCACCGCGTCGCACACGGCTTCCTTGAGCTCCTGGCGTTCGTCGGAAGTCATTCCGGCCAAAACGTCCGGTTCAGCCATTCTGGTCTCCTCCAGTGATGGTGGTCACTTCCTCGACGACGTCGACGGATTCCATGACCTGCTGCCAGAGGCCTTGCATCGCCTTCCAGATGCCTGTCGACTCGGGATCGAGGACGAACTGGACGACGCGCTGATTGAAAAGGTGGCCCTCCTGGGCTCGGTAGGACCGCGCGGGAAGAACGGCGAACTTCCAGTAGAGCGAAGCCAGGTTTTCATCGACTCCAACGGATTTCATGAAAACGAGAAACCGTTTCCAGTCGCGAGCGGCGCCCGGCGCGCGACTTCCCTCGGGGGTGGGACGCGCGACATCGGCAGTGAGCCAGCGTTTGATGTTGTCGATCTCATCGCCTGTGGATGGGTCGATCTCGCGCATCTTCTCGAGGACACGACGCGCCTTGTCGGCCTTCGTGGAGCCTGGGGTCTTCGAGTAGATTTCCGCAATGCGCGCGTGATATTGGGCGAGCTGCTGCTGGCTTTTTCGGGAGCCGGCGATCGCCAACCGCAATGGCTCGCGAATCGATGCGTCCAAGACCAGGATGCGCTGGCCTGGCTCGACCTCTCTGGCCTGGATCCGTTCGAATGGCCGGAGTTCGCCTGGCGAAAGCAGGAGAATCTCGCCGCCCGGTCGATAATCCAGGCGGAGCCCGCTCTGCATCGTCAGCTGAACTACCTCGCCGCGATAGGCCTCGTCCGATTGAGTGAGGTCGATCTCGCGTTCCTTGATCACACTCGCTACGCTGAACTCAGCTTCGGCCTGATCAAGTGCTTCGTCCGAACCGCCTCGCTTGAGAGCGGCGATGAGCGCCTTTGCGCGCGCTGCGAATGCTGAAAAGGCGTCAATTAACTCGATCGATGTTAGTTCGGCCGAGAGCAGGGCACTGCCGGAGGCGTCACCCAGGAGATACGCCGTTTTCAATGAGCTTTTGGTCGTCAGGAGCGCCTGGATAGCCTCAGGCGTCGGGCCGACCACGACCAAGCGCTCGGGTGCCTGTGATGCCAGGTGGCATGCGAGGTTGCGATGGTCGACGACCGCGCAGCGGTAGTGTACGGCGCGATCTGATGCCAAGAAGACCTCGCCGACGCGCCGATCCGGAAGCGCGACAGTCGTTCGTGGTGAATCGATATCTGGCGCCGCCAGCAAATCTGCGAGTTTCGCAGCTACTGGCGTGTCTCGCTCCCAGGTCGACACCTTGGCTTCAATTTTTTGGACGGCAATCCTGATGTCGTTCGCGAAGGCTGGG
>NZ_LLYB01000057.1:95867-209228 GCF_001440475.1 Bradyrhizobium lablabi
ACCTCGCCGGCTGCGATAAGCTCGGAGAGAACCATCTTGGGGCGGAACANCACGTAGCGCCGCATCGAACTCTTCGTCCTCGTCGTAGAGAACATCGGCGATTTCCCTAGCCTCCGTGAGGCCAAGGGGAAGTGAGGCGCAGCGCCTGACGAAGGCCAGCGTACGGGAGACGGCTTCGGCGGCGTAGGGCGCTCCCTCTTCGCGCATCCGGCGACCTAGGGCAACAAGCTCCGTCCGCAGCGGCGCGAGAGACGCGTCCTTGATGTCCGCCTGAAACGTTATCGGGCTATCTCTGACGGTATTTCGGGTGCAGGACCCAGCAGGGTCGGATGTTCGAGGTAAAGTCCGAGTTGCTGTGCCTTCACCTTTGGACGGCGTGTCTCCGCATGGCCCTTCAGAAGGCGGAAGGTGCGGCGCTGGATGAAAGACTCTTCTGTAACGACGAGGACGCTAGGCCGGCGACCTTCGATCGAATCTAAGGCACCCAACAGGGCTTCTAGTCGTCTCTCCCAGTCCTCATGAATTTCAGATCGGCCAACGCGGGTCAGGTCGGCGACGACCAGATCAAGACCGTGCTGCTTGACCCGTGAGGAGCCCAGATGACGGTTCAAGCCTTCGGAGGTGTGCGCTGCCGGCAGCCCCAACAGAACAAAGGGCGCTCGCGTTGGATCGCCAATCGCACCAACGTGCTCGACCAGCCCAGCGTTCCGTTCGCCCATCGAGGTGTACTTGCGGACCCGGCGCAGCACTTGCTCCGGAGCGCTGTCATATGCGTGGGCGCCCTTTTGCCGCCCGGCCGCGAACACGGATGTGGTTTCCAGGAGCGTCGGACTGCGGACGACGATAGATTTCACGTTCACGATCGCGGTCGAGCTCGCCCGACTTCGGACGAGGTCTCTGAGCCGCATTTCGAGCATGCAAAGAGATTGATGCGCAAGCGCGCCCGCCTGCCACTCGGCCTTCTTTGCGTCGTTGTACGCATTCAGGGACGCACAAGCGACGTCGTCCGGATTGACCAGAATGGACCTTGCGGCGCGCAGCGCTCCCTCGCGCCAAGGCCAATATCCGACCGTGGCGTGGGCGAGGCGTCCCGATGCCCGCGCCTCCCTTAGGAAGATACAGGTCGCCACAAAGGCGCCGCCCGGTTTGGAGGGCCAACACATGATGGCCCGGTCGGCAGTGTCTTTGACGCCTGCGAACATGGCCTCGAAGAGCGGGCTGCCAGCCTCGATCGACGACCAGTTCGTTGGATCCGCCGTCGTGGCGTACTTGATCGCCGTGGGCACGGAGATGCCTGGCCGCACCATCTGGACGGGCGCTGCGGGTGCCCGAGAAGACTGCAAAAGCGTCCGAATGCGCTCAGTTTGCGCCCGCGATTGTTCTTGCCGGGCGAGGGGGTCGAGATCGCGGTCGGATCGTCCAAACCTGTTATTTTTGTTTCCCGGTCTCATGCCGCCCTACGATGAGAAGCGGGGCGTCCCGACATGGAGTACGCGAGTTCGACCGCCGCCTCGAAATCGTCCGTCCTCTTCAAGGCGCTGCGCAGATGTTTGGGGGCGGGGAGGGGTAGGTTGCGCAGCGCGGTGATGGAAACGCTTGATGTGCCGCCGACGCGACGGAAGCGCCTGTCGACCGCGTTGGTGTTTAGCAGTTTAGTCAGGAGCGAAAGGTTCGCACGTCCCTCGGGGACGAGCGCGATGGTGTGGTTTTCGCAAACGTACCCTTTGTATTTGGTCAAGACCTTGCGCGGCACCGCAGCGGCGACGATACGACGTGGCTGCTTGCTATTGGTCGTGCGTTGCAGAAGGATAGATGGCTTCCGGATAATGCCGGAGTTCTCTTTCTCGAACGCGACGAAATCGACACCGCCATCATCTCTGCTCCGCGGTAGACAGGGCTTTCCGGGTTTGATGTTAGTGCCCCAAAACAACGGAAAGGCGTTTCCGGTCTTCTTCCCGTGCTGCAGACGATCGGTCTCGCGGTTCCAAACGAAGAAGCCGGTTTTGGGGCTAACTCCGTAGTCCTTAAGACGGGCGGGGCAGAATTCGAACGCACTGTCTTTTCCCGGAAGGATCCAGGGAGTTGTCAAAAGATCATCACCCGTCGTCACAACGCCGTCTTCGGCGAACTTCCAGTTTCGATCCAGCCGCCCGACCTTCGGAGCAAACGGCCTTGCCGCACGCGACGCGACCTTCATCCGGAAGATTGAAACGCAGGCGTCCTGCTGCACATCGTGGAAGACGTCCTTGCGCTCGAGAACGTCAATTCGCACGACGTCCGTTCGAATTCGGATGTTTTCCCGCAGCTTCTCGAAGAGGGGGCCGGAAATGAAGCTCGACGGGGTCACGGTAGCCACCAGGCCGCCGGGTTTCGTCATGCGGAATGCAAGATCCATAAAGAGCGCGTAGCGATTTACATGTCCGGGATAGGAAAAGGCGCCCCATTCGGCAGGAATTTCTTTCGTGAGGCCTAGGATCCTGCCGTATGGGGGATTCACGAAAACCGCGTCGTATTTGGCGACCTCATCGACTGTGAGTGAATCCCCCGTGCGGATCAGTCTGCTCTTGCTCCTCAGGGATCCCAACCGATCGCGCACAAGCGCTTCACCTAGAAGCGCAAGATGAGGGTCGATTTCGATCCCCGAAACCCGGGACCTTATGTCGCCGGCGCCGCACCCGAGCTCCGTCATGCGACCTGCAAGGCTAGACACGAACGCGGCTCCGCCGGCGGCAGGGTCCACGATCCGAGCGGTCGTAAGGTCCAGGTCCGCCTTCTCCACTTGACCGATCAGGTGACGGACGATGGCCGGCGGCGTGAAGTAGGTTGCCTTCTCGCGCCTGGCGGACGGGCTCATCAGCAGCGTGTAAAAAGTGCTGATCCAGTAGTGCCGCTCGTCCACATCCAGCTTATTCAACTCAGCACGCAGCGTCGCTGTAAGCCGGCCGAAACGCGGAGATGCCTGCTGAGCGCTACCTTCCAATAGCGAAAGTGTAAGGGCGAGGCGCGTGCGAGCCTGCAGACGATCGATAATCGTGAAGGAGTTCTCGATTTCAAAAATTGAAGATCGAATAAGCGCCCGAATCCGTTCGGGCGCCGCATCGCGCGCAACAAGATGCGCTACTTCCGCGACCATCCAGTTCCCCCCGCCGAAGCCAAGTGTAGCCTCGCCAGCCCGTAACAAGCAAAGGTTACACAAATTGTGCGCAGTCGATATTACCTGCAGACGGATCTGAATGTGTCAATTGGGCTAATGATCAGATCCTCCGCTTTCGTTCATCTCCGAGCAGATCAGAATCTGCTTAGATCGCTGCCGTAGGGAGAAGACCGATGACAAGGGAACCGACGGTATCCGACCTACACGGATTGCTCCGGAGGAACGGGGCCCGAGGTCTCCAAGGTTGGATTCGTTACGGTACCGTAGTAGCCGCCGAATTCTTCGTGCTTCTGCAGGGCGTCTGGGCGATAGGGCCCCACCCTCGCGCACTGCCTGACCTCAGGAAGCCCGAACCGCGCTCGGACCATCGGATGTACGGGAGCTCTTGGGTTGATTTCTCGCACTTCGACCTCCCAGTTTTTGGTGCCGATGAGGCTCTGCAGCCATCGCCACTTCGGCAGCTTTGCCGCGTAGCTCTCGATCGTGTCTCGCATGCCAGCGATTTCGCAGTGCTGGACGCCGTCTGCCCGCGGGAAAATGTTCAGGGCGGGTCCCGCATTCGGTGTTCGCCATCTTGATGTGATCGACGTAGATGGGGCCGACGATCAAGCCGTCCGGAACGGTCGTGGCCTGTTCGCACATCCACGCCAGCGCGATATCGGACAGACGCGATTCAGGCTCGGGATAGGAGCCGCCGATATCAGAGTGGTTGCCTGCGAACCAGAGCTGGATGAGGCGATTGACGCCGGGGGTCGCGGGATGGACCGGGGGTTCGGTACCGCCCCAGCCGACCCGAGCGAAGTCCTTGCGGGTTTCGTCGATTGCATTCGCCGAACGCGCGAAGCGGACGTGTTTGCTGAGGAGTCTGTCGAAGTGTTTGCCCGTCCACTCCGCGTTGTGGGAGCGCGATACATCTCCCTTGTTTGGGAAGTCGTAGATGGTCTTGCGGTTGACGGTGCGCTGTCTGTTCCAGAACCAGATGACGGCCGCGAGCATCGCCAGATGCGTGACGAACCAGGCGGGAACGATGAAGCCCCAGAGCAGGCCAGCTTCGGAAAAAATCGCCACTAGCCCGCCGACGATCGCGGCCGGGATGAGCGAGGCGAGGAAGGCGGCGGCCGCTATGCCGAGCGTCAGCCCGGCTTGAATAATCCGACGTCTGGTGCCGCTCGCTCCGAGCGCGGCGACGGTGTCAAACACCCCGATGAAGTAGGCGGCGGCGTTCGAATCCGATCCATCGCCGGCCCCGTACTTGACCTGGAACCGGCGTGCCAATTCGAGCCTTTCCGCCTCGAATTCTTCGCGCGGATGTCCGGCGCCGTGCTCGAGCACGGTGTCCACTGCCTCCCATGCGATGTCCCTCACAGCTTTCCGGAAGCGCAACAACGGACCGGCGGGGCTCTTGGTGGGAACTCCGCACAACATCAGCAGATTCGCCAGGCTGCGGACTGTGTAGGCGCCGCGGCTGAACCCGAACAGAAAGATCCGGTCGCCGGGATTGTAATGATTGACGATGAATTCGTAGCAGTCGGCAATGTTGCGCTTAATCCCATCGCCGGCCACGGATCCGAGCATCTTCTGGATGAAGCGAACGGGACCCGTGAGCGCCGTGGCACCTACGTCGGTGCCGAGTCCGGCGTCGTAAAATACGACTTGTTGCGACGGATCGATGCCCGTGTCCGCGTGGTCGCGCGATATGCGGTACATCTTGTAGATGTTGCTGATGCGCTGCTCCGGACGCGCGCCACCGTCCTGACCGGTGCCGTCGGAAAAGACGACGATGTTCTTCGTCATGATCCCTCCCTGAAATTGAAATTGAGGTGTGGGTAGGCTGAGGCGCTACTTGATGGCCGCAGTTCGGGCACGGGCGCCAAAACGATCGCCGACGTGCTTTTGATCGAAGCTACTCGAAGCGGGTGGACGTCTGACGCGTCGCAGACCGAGACGAAGAGGCTGTCGGGAAATTTTGCTCGTCCCACGATAACCATGACAAAACCGTTGAGGGCGTGTTGCGATCTCCGGACGCAGTCCGAGATGTTGCGAGTGTCCAGTTTAGATGGCGACGCAAAATCTTCGGGGTGGGTGTGCCAACAGCCGACGAAGTGGAAGTCGTCCCGAAACATCTTCTCGATTTCCCGCTGTTCGGCCCGTTCATCTGGCCGATAGGAATAGCGGGATCGGCGATCACCAAAGCGGGGTCCTGTGATGCGGCAGACTGAGATAACGGGTAGATTCATTCTCGCGAACAGCAGGCCGCCGGCTTCCCGTTGCCAGAAGCGGATTTGCTTGTGCCGTTGAAAATGGGCAAGCACGCCATCGTCGAATGTGAGCGATTGTCCAGAATGCCCGATGTCGAACGAAATCATGCAGCGAGAATCCTCGCGCTGCGGCCCCAGCGCCTCTCGAAGATCGTGGCGCCTTCGAGCGCGTTCGGCGCGATATCACGCAGTTCGTCGCTCCACGCGCCCCCGGCAGCTTCCACCGCGGCGCGCCTGGCAAGCCAGATCCGATGTGTTCCGGACCGGATCTTTCCGAGAAGGGCGTCCAGAGCGGCCTGCGCGACCATGGAAGTGACGAAGCCAAGTTCCACCGGCCCGTAGGGATCGAATGCCGCTCCGCATGCCGGTTCATACCTGCGCGGATCCTGCGCCCATCTCGCGGCGACCAGATGCGGCGTGCCGTAGGCGTCGAGCCCCGCGCGAAGACTATCGCCGGGGGCGGAGATTGCGATCGCGTGGCCGGCAGCCGCATGCGGCTCGGTCCATCCGTAGACGATGGGCATGCGACGTCCCTGAGCTGCGTGCCATTCGTCGAGGAGAGATTCCGCCGGCCAGTCGCCCGTGACCGAAACGATCAGGTCGACCTCGGCTAGGGGATCGTCGGCGCGCAACAGCAATTCCTGCGCTTCAGCGACATGATGGAGCACCTCGACGTGGGGTAGGGCCGCTCGGATCTGGCGAGCAAGCGCCGGTGCCTTCGGATCATCAATGGATTCCACGCCGAGGGAATGCCTGCCGACGTTGGCGCTTTTCAGCACCTGCTTATCGACGAGGACGAGCTTTCCTACCCCGGCACGGGCGAGCGCGTGCGCGACCGGCGCTCCGACCGATCCGCAGCCGAGCACGGCGACGGTGGCGCCTCGCAGTTTGGGAACGCGTTCGTCGCGGTCGCGGCCGTGAATCCAAGCCGGATCGATGCGCTCGACCGAGTGTCGGTCGCACCGCTCGCCGCCGAAAAGGCGGGCTCTAACCACGTGCTCCGGCACGGCCGAAGGGCGGAAGCCGGCGGAGAGTGGGGCGCGTCCCCGGACCACGGCGAGGCGGTTCACGACCGCGGTCGCGAGGGCGGGGCCGGCTTCGGCGAGAGCACCGAACGGCACGAAGGTATGGGGAAGCGCCTCGCGCGCGAGTTCATCGAGCAGATCGGTGCTGCCATTGCGCTCGGCCAGCGCGTAGACGTCGTTGGCTGACGACGGATATTCTGCGGGTGTCGGCACCCGATCGAGCCAGACGAATGCGCCGGAGAGCGACTTGATCTTGGAGGCAGCCACCTTCGGTGCGGCATTCTGCAGCCAGGTGCGAAGTTGCTCGTCGCTCTCGGCGACGATGGTCTGGTTCACGCCCTGCCAGACCCGGACCCGACGTGAAGGCGGGCCGGGATCGAGCAGCGACAAGACGTTGCGATCGCCGCGCTCCGCATGATGCCAGTAGGTGAGGAACTCGGTGCGAAAATCGCCGTCCAGCTCGCCGCGGATCGCGGCTCCGACCATCGCGAATGCCTCTTTCAGAAGTGCAGCCACTCCGTCGTACGGCTCGTCGACCGACGTCGTGGTCGTATCGGGGAAGAGGCAGAGCACGCCGTCCTTCTCGACGTGAGGCCAGGTCAGAAATGGCGGCCTGTCGACCAGTGCGATGCGCGCCGGCGTCGAGGGGAAGGCGGCGGTAACGATCACGTCGAGCCGACGCAGTCCGCCGGGAAAATCGGCGGCGAAGCGCCAGCCCATCTCGGCGGCGCGCCCGCGGTAGGCGCTGAGCTCTCGGCGGTCGAGCCTGCGTGGGCGCAGATTGAGTTCCTCCCATCGCGCTTCAACGGCCGCAACGGCGGCCTCGAAGCGTCGGGCGAGAGGATGACTCGCCTCAAGCATTCCGACGGTCTCCCTCGAGGCGGGGCGGGGTGCGCCGGGCTTCGGCTTCGCTGCGGACGAGGCCCTCAGTCAGCACCGCAGGCGCGCCGAGACGGGCGGCGGACCGCTTGCGCACGCGGTCGGCGATGTCCCGCCCGACCCTCTTGGCGAGATAGTCCGTGATCAGCTGCTTGTTGGACAAGGCGGCGATCGCCGCGAAGTCGGTGCGCGCCTGGTCGAGCCACGAAAAGAACGCCGCAGCGCGCTCCGGATGCTCGCTCCACTTGTCGGCGAAATTCTCGAGAGGATCGCTCGGATTGACGATGAGGTACCGGCCGTCTGCCGTGCGGTCGATGAAGTCGTCCATCTTTGAGAGAATGGCGAACAAAGCCTGCGCGATCGTCTCCTCGCCTTGGTACGCGTGAGCGGCCAGCGTGGTCAGGATGATAGAGATCGGTTTGTCGTCGTTGCGGTCGACGAACATGATGTCGCGGTGGCGCTTCAGGATCATGATGGCCTGCTGCAGCGGGGTCCGGATCCGGTAGTCCGGAATGGGCTCGGTGCCCGCGCGCACGCCTTTCTTCAGCAGCGCGTTGCGTCGCTTTTCGTAGACCGGGCCCATGCGGGTCAGGAACCACTTCAGGTAGCCGCGCGGGTTCGATCGCTGCCAGAGCGTTGAGATGATCCGGTAGTGGGGATGACGGTTGTCGGTGATCGAGATCGCGGTCTCGGCGAACCTGGCGTCGCGGCCCTGCGATTTGAGGATCTGCACAAGCTCACTGCCGCTGAGCACCGCCGGCGTGGCGTCGATGTGGAATTGAGCTTCTTCGGCATACGGCTGCCGCCAGCAGCGGCGATGCTCCTCCAGTGGCTTGTTCATGGCGTGCCGTCTGGCGTATTCCGCCATTTCGATCCTCAGCATCTCCTTGAGCTCGGCCTGCGTTCTTTCGGTCTTCGTCAGCCGGCGGAACTCGCAGACAGCATCGACGTCGTACTCGTCGCTGTTGGTCAGCGGAGGCGTCACCGTGCCGAGGCCGAACGACCCCTGCACATGCACCTGGGGATCGTATTGCCGGATGGTCGATTCGGGGCGGTTGAGCCACTCGCCGAGGGATTTGTACCGCCGCTCTGCCTGTTCGTAGCGGTGATCCGATATCTCGAGGGACTCGGCGAGATCCTCAAGGGCCTCTTCGGCCTGCGGCGTTATGGTGGGGCGCATGTGCACGTTCATATCGGTCTCCGTGGTTTAGCGGGCGTGCTCGAGTCGATGCGCGAGCGCGAAGCCGTTCAGCTTCCAGTTCTGGTCGTAGATGTTGAGGGAAGGGTGTGCCTTGGGCTGCCAGGATCGGCCCGCCTCAACGGCGATCGAAACGGGGACGGCAGGGAAGACGTTCACGGTCGTGTCCTCGCCATGAGCGAGTTTGATGTCGTCCAGAGTCTTGCGGAAGAGCTTGGCGAAGGCGGCAACGTCCTCCGGACGGCGCACGATGTCGTTGTGCGCACCGGCCGCGGAAATCGACCAGATCGAGGCGTCCGGTCCGAGCACCTTCACGACGCGCTCGTCCACAACGGGCGCGCTGGTCTCGAGCTTTAGGGCGACGAGCTTGCCGGTCCGGTCCGGTCGATGCAGTTCGTACCGGACGGGCGGCGACGTCGCGTCCCACTTCCAGCCCTTGGGATCGCGCAGGAACTGCCGGACTTCGGCGGTCGCGATGTCGGAGATCAGGCGCCCGAGTTCGAACAGCAGCGGGATCGGCGCGAGGCCGAACACGGCCAGCCGCTTGATTTCCTGCCGCTCCATGCGGCCGCGGACCTTCTCGCCGAAGACGGTCTGTAGGTTCTTGACGTGGGTCGGCCAGTAGGCGGGATCGTCGTCGCGAAGCTCGAGGGCGACTAGGTCGAGGTCGATCCATCCGTCGTCGAGAGGATAGCGCTCCGGGATCATTGACCACTTGACCGCGCCCTTCTCGACGGGCGACTCATTGGAGCCGATCTTAGCGGCGTAGCGGATGACGTGGCTTGCCTTGTCCTCGTCGATGCCGGTCACCGTCCGGATGCGTTCTTCGTGGCGCCGTTTCATTTCCCGCAGAACTTCCACCGAGTGTGCATCGACCATCTCGCGGTCGATCACGCGGTGATGGGGATCGCAGGCCAGCATCAGGTTGTCTAGATCATGAGCGAGTTTCGGCGACAGGACGGGGTCTCCGCGCGGGCCGTCCGGAGAGTCGCCGACGATGTGGGCGATGTACGAGGTGTTGGCGTTTCGGGCGCCGGAGACCTGCTCGCCGATCAGAAGCTTGTTGCAGCCCGCGTATTGGCAACGACCCGCCGCTCGAGCCCACAGCACGTTCTGGACCTTGGCCGGGATAGGCTTCCGCGGGGCTTTCTTCACCGTCGGGAGAGGCGGCGCACTGAGCGGCGGCGCCGGCGAATGGCTCTCCTCTTCTACAACCACGTCCGTCATTGTGCGTCTCAGAGTTGATTTTTCGCGGCAGCCGAAGCTCGCCGCGAATCTCATTCGATGTTCTCGCCACCGCCGAAGTTGCCGACCGCGGCACTACCATTCTTTCTTAGAAAACCCCGTTTTCACGGGATTTTCTCATGGCGCGGGCCAACTTGGCCTAAATCGCGGACAAACTATCGCGCGAACAAGAAGAACAACGACTCATGACATCTTGGACTAGGTTGAACTTATTGATCCACAGTTGTCATACTTTGCGCAGGTGCCGCTGCCTTCCTCCAGAGCTCGGGACAGTGTCCAGCTTCTCTGCCCATGAACCGCGAATGAGGTCGTGATGGCTGGCGCCCTTCTTGAACCTCAGCGTCGGCTGGCTCCGCGTCGTGGTGTACTCAACCCGATAGTAGACACTGTTGAGGTCGTGCGCGAAGAACTTGTTAAACTTCTCAGCGTTATCGCGCGTGTAGAAGAGGCGAGATCCTGCAGTCTCGCCTTGAACTTGATGATGCTTTCTTCGACGTCCTTCAGAATGACCACCGCGGCTTGGCGCTGCTTTTCGTTCATGTCGCAGATAAATTCCAAGGCGTCCTCGTCGTAGGCATTGGCCGCCACCGACATCAGCTTGCGGTGAATTGTCTCCCACGTCGTCATTGGCGCAGCAGTTGCCGATGAAGGCGCAGCACTGAAGCTCGGTAAACCAGACCAGTGACCCGGTCAGGAAGCGGTTAGGCGTACACATGGGGCAGGGGCAGTTATCGCCCTTCGGCCGTTTCGTGCCGTCCACGGTGATGAGATGCTTCAGGACCCGAAACCGTGCATCCTTCGGGATGGGGTTTCGGTACAGGGATTCGATAAGCTCCGGCTGCGCGGTCCCTTTGATTCGCGCCACCGTCTCTTCAATCCAGATACCAGTCGGCCTGTCATTGAATGGCCGCCACGGAAGCAACTCGGTCTCAGAACTCTTTACGCCATGCGACTTACGGTCGCCTTTGGTCATAAACGCCCCTATGAGAACGAACCCAGAAGACCCATTTTGTTCTTTCTGTCGGGAACCCCAAGTTCCGCCAAATTTCGAATCAGATGGGTATAATTAGTATTGGAACAAGGGGCTATCCGCAATATTTTGTGCGTACCTACCCCCAGTAGTCCCGGTTATTCACTCAGCCTGCGCGAAGTGTTCCGTTAGCCTCGTCCCGCCCTACGAAAGTGCGGGCTTTTGGTCTGGTCGATGTCAACGGGCTTGGCATCCATGCTGCGAACGCTGCAGACTCAAGGTCGCGCTGCACGTTCGTCTTCGTGTCAAACGCCGCCGGGCTGAGCGTCGCTGAGGTTCGCGTGCTCACTTCTGAAAACTAGAAGCTGAATCGAACAAACGCCTCGGAACGTGAGTGCCACCCAATGAAAATTGAGCGGCTTGGTCCAAATCAGCTTTTTGTGGATTGGAACGTGAGTGCCAAATTGGAGTTTGCGACGTCGTTATTGGCGTTGAAGCAAATTGGGCGCTCGTTTGCCTGATCAATTGACTTCGGTCAGCGCGGGGACATGGCGACATGTCTTCGCTCCTATAAACCGTTGACGCCTGACCGGCCTTCTCGCAGTCAGAAGATCACCAGGAGTGGTGCAGTTACGTACTGGATGTCACGACTTGAGCTCGGCTGATGGTTTTGCTGCATTGAGCAAACGCTGAGTCTGCAAGGTCATCCCCGATACATTGACGCTTTGCTAACGTATCCAGACCGCCCGGACGCGAAATCGATCGCAGTAGAGTGCTCGCGCCGACATGCTTGGGATCGCGCTCCGGATCGGCCGGCTATGTGATCTAATTTCATCATGTCCCTCACGCTCCATTGAGGCGTTTCCCCAACTACACTCACGTTGCGGGGTGTGTGATTTACCTCTCGAAGCATTGGATCAACGCTGACTTCATTGCCAAGCTTATTCTTGATTTCGGTTGAATGTGCGTCGTTGTTGCCCCGAGAGTACGTCATGGCGATGGACAGGAAACCCCAAAGACAGAGTAGCCGAAACAATGCGCCGGCCGCATCCGTTGAATGCGGAGATTTCATCGACCAGACGATTGCAATCTGGCAGCCGCGGACAAAGCGGCAGCTTACCCGCGAGGACGGCCGTGAGATCATCGAGAATATGACCGGCTTCTTTCGCATTCTTCAAGAGTGGGACCGTGTCGACCGGGCCAAGAAGAACGCTGACAAGTCCTGAGTGTGACACGCTTTAAACCTAAATAATTTCGTTGCGCCCGGAATCGGACGTCGGCAAACTGATCCTACGTCAGCAAATGCGGGCGAAGGGCAGGCCTCATGAACAAGCAAACACGAAGCGGCATCACTGCCGTTCGCGATGCGGCGAAAGCGATTGCTTACGCGCGCGTCTCGTCGAAGGAGCAGGACAAGGAAGGTTTTTCGATTCCTGCCCAGCAAAAGCTGCTTAGCGGTTACGCGCAGACGAACCGACTGACGATTGTGCAGGAGTATGTTGATGTCGAGACCGCCAAGCATACCGGCAGGACAAATTTCGAAGAGATGGTGCGCTTTCTAAAGTCGCACAGAAATATAAGGGTTGTTTTGGTCGAGAAGACCGACCGCCTTTATCGTAATCTGAAGGATTGGGTGACGCTCGATGAGCTTGATGTCGAAATTCATCTCGTCAAAGAGGGCGTCGTTCTCTCGCGCGATTCCAAATCCTCGGAAAAGTTCGTGCACGGCATCAAGGTACTGATGGCGAAGAACTACATCGATAATCTCTCAGAAGAAGCGCGTAAGGGCCAGCTTGAAAAAGCCGAACAAGGAATTTGGCCTTCGAAAGCGCCTCTTGGGTATCGCAACGTTACCGGCCTCGATGGCAAAAAGATCATCGAGCCAGATCCCAAATTTGCAGGGACGATCACACACCTCTTTGGCTGGTACGCGACGGGTACTCTTTCGTTGAAGCAGCTTTCAGCCGAGGCGCAGTCGGCAGGGCTCGTCTATCGTCGTACCGGTGGGCCGCTGCCGACTAGCAATCTGCACGCCATCTTACGCAACCGTCTTTATACGGGCGATTTTGATTGGAACGGTCGTCGATATGTTGGTCGCCATCAGCCGCTTGTGTCGCGTGAGTTATGGGAGCGAGTCCAAGGGGTGCTCGATGGACGGCATGCGAATAAAAGCGGACGTAAAACCAAGCGAGGTTTTGCATTCTCCGGACTGATCAAGTGCGGACATTGCGGTTGCGCCCTGGTAGGCGAACTTAAGAAGAAGCGCTACGTGTACTATCACTGCACTGGGTATAAGGGGAAATGCCCCGAGCCCTATGTTCGGGAGGAGGTGGTCAGCGAACAATTTTCTGCCCTTCTTGGGCGGCTCTCCTTTGGCGACGAGGTCCTGTCGTGGGTGAGAACGGCACTGCTTGAAAGCCATGCGGACGAGCAGAAGGAACATGAGGCCGCCATCGGGCGCCTGCAGGGCGAATACGATCGGCTGCGCCACCGTCTTCATGCGATGTATGTCGATAAACTCGACGGACGAATAGACGGCTCGTTTTATACCCAGATGTCTGAGCAATGGCGGACCGAACAGGACAAGATTGCTCGGGAGGTTGCGCGTCACCAGGCGGCCGACCGTTCGTATCTCGAAGAGGGGGCGCAACTGATTGAGCTCGCGCATGGCGCGCAAAGGCTCTTTGCAAAACAAGAAGCCCAGGAACAGCGTCGGCTTCTGAATTTCGTACTATCGAACTCGATCTGGAAAGATGGCGAGCTCNACCGCGACGTTCCGGCAACCCTTTAATCTGATTGCAGAAGCTACCGCAGNCGGCGTCGGGTGGAGATGGCGACGGAGGCCTAAATTCGCCGGGGCATCCGGCTTGGCTGGGGAACCTGGATTCGAACCAAAACAAACAGGCGCAGAGTCTGGTGAAGATCCGCGGTGGTTCCACGTCATCGACCTGTGGGTTCCTGACGCGATCAAGTTAGTCGTCGTCCATCAAGTGGTTTGTCGCCTCGTTCGGTTATAGCCCGAAAGATAACGTAGAATCATCGCGTGGGCACTTTCGTCCGATGTTGTCAGCGAGCGTCAGCAAAGACGAGCGCGACCAATTAGGGGTCGAAGCGCGCCTACTCCCGCGGCTGGAGGCGTCTTCCTGCCGGTCGGCGCGGCGGTCATTTGAGCGCAAATTTAGCCGCGCGCTCATCGCGCCACTTCCACATGAAATGGGCCGCTCCGGCCAGCTTCTTTTGTGTCTACGCGAGACAAGCGCAGACGGGAAAGAAAGTAGCTATTTCAATAGCCGCTACGGGATCCGATGCTCGAGGGAAATCTGACGTTCCATAAGAGTCGATCGACGAATGTCCGTGACCGTCTCGCTATCGATTCAGGCTCCTAGGATGCTGCTAGCGTCGCAATGAATTCTTCCATCGACGGCTGCGCGGCCTTCTGCAGCTTGTGAAGATCCTCGGGCTTGAGATTGGTATAGCGTTGCAACATTCGCCAATCCTTGTGACCCGTCACTAGGGCAACCTTTTCGATCGAAAGTCCTGCCTCAAACAGTCGACTCGTGCCTTCGTGGCGAAGATCATGGAAATGCAGGTCATCGATTTTCAATTCATCACATGCGCGGGTAAATGCCGTGCTGATTGACTTGTGATGGTGTGGGAAGATGCGGCCTTGGCCTCGGGTGATGATCCGCTGTTGCAGCAAAATCTCCCATGCATCGTATCCCGTGAAGTTAAGTAGCGGGACCTTTTGATGATTGCCGGTCTTGTGTCGCGGATCTTTCCGGTCGCGAAGCAATATGAGCCGTTTCTTGATATCGACGTCTGGCCACTCCGGTTGGCAGATCTCTTCCTGGCGCATCGTTGTCGCGATCGCATAGCGCACAATACGACCCATTGGAATCACTTGGCGTGGATTGGTCTCAAAATACTCGATGAGCTCATCAAGTTCGTTTTGCGTCGGTCGACGATCGCGTTCGATGCCTCTGCCGACAAGGTCGAGGTGCTTTAGTGCAATTCGCGCCAAACGAACTTCTTCAGCCGAGACCTCTATTCCATGAACTGCGGCTGCGTGCGATACGATCGTCCTGATGAAAGACAAGTCGATCGCTAGTGTCGCGGGTCCGGCCCCTTTTTTCGCGCGCTTCCTTCCAAATTCGATCAATCGCTCACGATTTAACCGAGGCAGCTTTACTGTCCCGAGCGCATCCTTGAGGGCTTCCATGACTGCGGCCTTCGAACGGCGAGGGGGCTTGCCGACCTCGCGCATATCTTGGTCGTGGAGATCAATCAGGTCGCCGAACGTCCGGACATTCCGCAGGGCGCGTGGCTTGGACGATCCGTTGCGGTCGATATTGCGCTCCATCTCGAGCGCCCATTCTTCTCCGTCCTTGCGCCGTCGGAACGTCTCGGCCACATAACGGGTCTTGCGACGGACCTGGACGCGCCAGTTTCCAGATGCCAACTGAGTAAAGGTCGCCACGCGTGTGCACTCCGGCTTTCGTGTGCACTATGTGTGCACCGAGAGGTCAAAACGGGTACAAACGTGTGCAATTTCGTCTAGTTTGGAGTGCACACGTTCGCTGTTCATCCCATTGAAGAGTAATATAAACTGTTGAAATATCAAGACTATCGCTTTTCCGTGGCGCCCATGATGGACTGGACCGACCGGCATTGCCGTGTGTTCCACCGTCTGATGAGCCGGCGTGCGCGGCTCTATACGGAAATGCTGACGACCGGCGCCATCATTCATGGCGACCGCAGGCGGCTGCTCGGCTTCGATCGAAGCGAGCATCCGGTGGCGCTGCAGCTCGGCGGATCGGTTCCGGATGATCTCGCCACCGCTGCGAGGATCGGCGAGGACTTTGGCTACGACGAAATTAATCTCAATGTCGGCTGTCCGTCCGACCGGGTGAAGGACGGCCGCTTCGGCGCATGCCTGATGGCGGAGCCGGCGCTGGTTGCCAAGGGCGTGGCTGCGATGAAGCGCGCGGTCAGGATTCCCGTCACCGTCAAATGCCGGATCGGCATCGACGACCAGGATCCGGAAGTGGCGCTCGACGTGCTGGCGCGCGGCGTGGTCGCGGCCGGCGCGGATGCGCTGGTCGTGCATGCCCGAAAAGCCTGGCTCAACGGATTGTCGCCGAAGGAAAACCGGGACATCCCGCCGCTCGATTACGACAGGGTTTACCGGCTCAAGGCCGCGATGCCCGATGTGCCCGTCATCATCAATGGCGGCATCGGCAGCATTGCCGAAGCGAAGCGGCATCTGGAGCATGTCGATGGCGTGATGTTGGGACGGGCGGCCTATCAGGAGCCGTGGCGGCTGCTCGATGTCGATCCGGAATTGTTCGGCGAGGCGGCGCCTTGCACGACGATGAAGGACGTCTTCGAAGCAATGTTGCCCTACATCGAAGACCAGTTGTCCCAAGGTGCAAGGCTGCATTCGATGACGCGGCACTTCGTCGGCGCATTTCATGGTGTCCCCGGCGCGCGCGCCTTCCGCCGCCATCTGGCGGAGAAGGGCGTCAAGCCGGGCGCCGGCGTCGATGTGCTGCGCGATGCAATTGCGCTCGTCGAAGACCGCGCGGCGGAGCCGGTCGCGGCTTAAGCGCGTTTTCGGTTCGCGTGAACAAAACGCGTCAAAACCAAAGCCTGGCTCCGGGGCAGGTCGTCCCGGAGCCGTGCGTCCCGCATTGACGCCTCATCTCAGGAGGCGGGCTGTGCAACCTTGCGCAAGCCGGAGGCCTCTTCAAGATCGTTGACGGGTGCGCTCGCCGGCCGCTTCGCCAGCAGGATGATCGCGCCGGCGGCGATCGCGGAGACGCCGATCGACAGGAACATCGGCGTCGGGCTCTGGTAATACTGCTGCAGCGCGCCGGCGACGAACGGGCCGAGAATGGCGCCAACCCGCGCGACCCCAAGCTCCATGCCGACCGCGGTGGCGCGCACACCGGTCTCGTAGGACGCCGCGGTGAAGTTGTTCAGTACGAACTGCGCGCCGATGATGAAGAAGCCGGCGGCGGCGACCGAGGTGATGTTGACGATGTGAACGTTCATCACCGCCAGCGACAGCACGGCGAGGCCGCCGAAGGCCCACCAGGTTGCGATCAGCCCGCGGCTATAGCCGGACCGGTCGACGAGGTGGCCAAGCACGAGGCCGCCCACGAACGACATGATCTGCATCAGCGCGCCGAAGCCGAAGCTGGCGGCAAAGGTCTCGCCACGCTGCATCATCACCGTCGGAATCCAGCCCGAGAGGCCGAAGATGCAGAACAGGCTGAGGAATGCCGACGCCCAGATCGCGAGCGTAGTCCGGCGATATTTGGACTGCAGCAGCGTCGCGACCGAATTGAGCGGCTTCTCGGACTCGCCCACGGCAATCTCGCCCGATTTGTAGACATTGGCGCGCTCGGGCCGCAGCCTGGTCAGCATGTCGCGGATTTCATCGACGCGGCCCTGCAAGGCCAGAAACTTCGGCGATTCCGGCAGCATCAGGTGCATGAAGGGCAGCAGCAGGAACGACAGCGAGCCGATCCAGTAGAGCGACGTCCAGCCGAAAACCGGGGTTGCAAACACGCCGGCGACACCGGCGAGCGTCCCGCCCAGCGCCCAGCCGAGGGCTACGCCCCACAGCGCAAACGTGTTCGCCACGCGCCGCGGCGCCAGTTCGTTGATGTAGGTGGTCGCCAGCGGCAGCAGCACGCCGAGGCCGATGCCGGTCAGGATCCGCAGGATGCAGAACGACAGGAACGAGTCCGCCGAGGTCGCGGTGAGCAGGGTGAAGATGCTGGTAATCCAGAGGCCCCCGAGCAGGGTGCCGCGGCGGCCGAACCGATCGGCAATGATGCCGTGGATCGCAGCCCCGATCAGGAATCCGACCAGGCCGCTGGAGATCAACAGTCCCGCCTGGCCGGCCTGAAGGCCCCATGGTTTTGCGACGTAATGAATGACGTAAGCCGGATTGAAGGTGTCATATCCGTCGAACAGCGTCAGCAGTCCCATGATGGCGCCGAGGCGCCAGTGAAATTTTCCGACCTTTGCTTCGGCGAGTTCTTCGTGAAGATCGATTGCCTGCGCGGCCATGGCCGTTTTCCCTCCCAAGATGGTGTGTGTCGTTGTGATGCCGCTTATTCCGCGGCTTGATGGATGCCGTTCCCGGCGACAGTGGTTTCGCCGAGATCGAGCTTGAACAGGTCGATGGCGTTGCGCCGGCCGATCTTCAAGCGGTCATTCTCGCTGATGCTGGCGCTGTTGAACCAGTCGGAGGCATGATCGACGTTTTCGAACGGCCAGTCGATCGAGAACAGGATGTGGTCCGCGCCGATCTCCAGAATTGAATCGATCAGCGTTTGCGTGCGGAAATTGCCCGAGGTGGTCAGGAAGAAGTTGGCGTTGAAGTAGTCGCAGATCTTCTTCTTCGCCTTGTGCTTCGGCGGCGCCTTGACCCAGCCGTTGCGATGGTCGACGCGCCACATGCTGTAGGGCAGGCCTTCGCCCATATGGCCGAGGATGATCTTCAGTTTCGGATAGGCATCGAACAGGCCCGATCCCATCAGGCGCAGCGCATGCACCGCAGTCTCCTGTCCGAACGCCCAGGTCGGGCCCATCAGCCACGGATGTCCTTCATAGATCGCGCAGTCTTCCGGCAGGGGATTGCGCGGGTGCAGGTAGAAGGGCAGGCCGGTTTTTTCCACCGCCGCCCAGAACGGCCAGTATTGCGGCAGATCGTAGTAAACCGGCCGCTTGCCGTCGCCCACTTGCGAGAAGCCATTGACCAGTGCGCCGCGGAAGCCGAGCGTCTTGATGCAGCGCTCGAGCTCCTTGATCGCGAGATCCGGGTCCTGCATCGGCAGCGCGGCAAAGGCCTGAAACCGCGAAGGACGCTTCGCCACCTGCTCGGCAAGGAAATCGTTGGCCCGGATTGCAATCTCGTTGGCGCGGGCGACATCGGGAATCGCCTGGACCGCCGGCGCGTTCAGCGAAAGGATCATCATCTCGACGCCGTGCTTGTCCATCTGGGCCAGCCGCTTGTCCTGGATGTCAAGCAGCCGGTCCTTCAGCTCCGGCCAATAGGAGTCCGGCACAAAACCCGCTGAATCCATCAGCGTGTCCGGGATGGCGAAATGTTCCTCTAGTGCGATCTTGCCCTGCATGTCGTCCTCGCTGATGTCTGCTGTTGGTTAGTACGGTCCCTTAGTATTGACCTTGGGGCGTCAGCCCGAGCGCGAGCTGGCCGTACATGGTGCCGACCGCGTCCCAGTTCATGCTGATGTGGCGGCCGACGGCATTGGCATCGCGCCAGGCGCGCTGCACCGGATTGGAAAGATCGAGGCCGAGCCCGCCGGTCGATGCGTTCAACGCTTCGCTGGCGCGGATCGCGAGCGCGACCGAAAATGCCTGGCCGCGGCGACTGACGATGCGGTCCTCGACCGAGATCGGGTTGCCAGCGCGGATGGTCGCCGCACGGTCGCGAAGATCGCGCAACAGCACTTCGCGCGCCGCATCGACGGAGGCGGTCGATTCCGCCACCCGCAACTGGATGGTCGGAAATTCCGCCATGCGGTTGTTGTGGCCTGCCACCGCGCCACGGGTGACGCGCCGCGCGGTGACGGCGAGATAGTCCTCCAGCGCGCCGGCAGCAGCGCCGACCGCGGTGGATGCGAGGCAGGAGGGAATGTTCGACAGCATCGGAATCGAGAAGGCGGGATTGGCGGCATAGAGCGCGGCGCCCGGCGTCTTGCCGGATGTGGTGTCGGCGAACGACAACAGGCGGTGCGCCGGCACGAACACGTCGTCAAGCACCAGCGTCTTGCTGCCGGTGCCGCTGAGGCCGACGACGTTCCAGGTATCGTCGATGACGTAGTCGGATGCGGGCACCAGCAGGAAGGCCGGCGCGAATTGCCCGCTGTCCGTCTTCGACGGCAACAGCGCCGCGCACAGCGACCATTGCGCGTTGTCGCAGCCGCTCGCGAACGACCAGCGGCCGGAGAGGCGGTAGCCGCCCTCGACCTCGGTCGCTTTGGCGGCCGGTGCGTAGGAACCACAGGCCACCGCATCGGGATTTGAATCCCAGACATCGCGCTGCGCACTTTCGGGAAATCCCGCGATCAGCCATTGATGGGCCGCGAGCAGGCCGCCGACCCACGCCGTCGAGGCGCAGCTTTTTGCCAGCTCGATGTTCAGTTCGACCAGCACGTCGAAATCATGCTCGTAGCCGCCGAACATCACGGGCTTCACGATGTCGAAATAGCCGATGTTGCGCAGCGCGGTGATGTTCTCTTCCGGAACGCGGCCGGCCTTTTCGGTATTGTGGGCGCGCGCCTTGATCTGCGGCGCGATCTGCGCCACGCGGCTGCGCAACTCGGCAAGGTCGGGGCGAGGGGCCGCCTGTGCCGGCACGTCCTTCAACTGGGCGACTGAAACCATGGGTTTGCTCCGTATCTTCGATTGTCTGAAAGGTTAGGCGCCCGGCGCGATCACGCAGCCTGGCTGTCGTGGGGTACCGAGAAACAGTAGGTGGCGTCCTGGTAGATCAGCGGCTCGATCGGATCGCGCACGTTCACGGTCTCGGCTTCGCCGATGAAAATCGTATGCGTGCCGTAGGGCACCGCGGCGGCCTTCTTGCAGAAAATGTTAATCTGCGCGTCGGCGAGATAGGTGACGCCCTCGGCCGAGGTCATCCACTGGCCGAGCCCGAACCGCTCCTCCGGCGGCACCGCGCCGCTGAATGCGGATGAAAGAGAGATCTGGTCGCGGCGCAGCACGTTGACGCAAAACCGGCGCGCCAAGAGCATGATGTCATGTAGCAGTGTCTGCTGGTTGACGCAGACGATCAGGGAAGGCGGGTCGAGCGACAGCGACGTCACCGCAGTAGCCGTCATGCCATGACGGCGGTTCTGGTCTGATGAGGTGATGACCGACACGGCGGCGGGAAATCGCCGCAGCGCGCGCTTGAACGTTTCACGCAATTCGTCGGATGCCGAATCCAGCGACATGGTTTCCTCCACTGAACGATCCGCTCTTGGTCCGGCGGTTTAACTTTCGATAACAATAATTGTATTTGCAAATATCGGTCAAGCAGAAACTTTCAAATGCAACAATTGCCTTGAAAAGCGATTTGCCTCCGGCTATTGAAGGCTCGCAACAATTGCGACAGCACGGATTGCAAGACCTTGTACAGGCTCACAAATTCATTCCCCTATCTGCTCAATCGGGTCGGCGTGCAGATGGGCGAGCTGTTTTCCAGGCGCATTGCCGGCTACGGCGTGACCCTGCCGATGTACCGCGTGATGGCCGCGCTCTGGGAAACCGGCGATCAGCGACTCGGCGATCTCGCTTCTATGACGACGATCGAGATATCGACATTGTCGCGCCTCGTCGGCGAAATGAAACGTCGCGGCCTCGTCACACGCGCGCGGCTCAAGGACAACGGCCGCACCGTTGCGATCAACCTCACGCCGAAGGGGCGGACGCTGGTCGAGGAGCTGATCCCGATCGCCATCCATTTCGAGGAAGTTGCGGTCCGCGATTTCCCGTCGAAGAACATTTCAGACCTGAAGACCGTTCTGGCCGAGATCTACGAGAGCCTGAAATCGCTCGAACCCGAGATCGAGGAAGCCAACAAGGCGCGCAAGGCGGCAAAGTCAAAAGGCTGACTTCGCCGCAGGTGTTCGCGCAAGAGGTGGCCAGGACCCGCTGTGCTGCGCCGGCGTTTCAGTTAATCCGCCGCGGCTGTCTGGCGCGAACCGCGTCAAGCGAATAGGCGCCGGCCCCGACGCCTGCAATGATGACGAACGCTCCGGTCAGCCCGACATTCTTCATGAAATGGATGTATTGGCCAAAGCGCGCCGTGCCCTCCAGTCCCCAGAACGCATGGAACGCGACCGTGACGATGACCGTGTAGACGATCAGGCCGATCGCCGCGCAGCGGGTGTAGTAGCCGGCGGCGATGCACAGCGCGCCGATCAGCTCGGCCGCTGCCGCGATGAAGGCCAGCGCCGCCGGAAACGGCAGTCCCTTGCCGCCGATCATCGCAGCCGTCTGGTCGAGCGCGCCGAATTTTCCGATCGCGCTCGATGTATAGAGGGCAATCAGGGCAAGGCGCCCGACGAGAAGCGTCCAATCCGCGGTCCTGTTCATCCGGCTTTTCCCCATCATGGCTGAAATTGCTTGTAGGCGGCCTCGATGGTTTCCGCGGCGTCGAAGCCCAGGATGTAACCAGCGGCCAGATTCTTCATCGTGGTCTCGACCACGCCACGAACATAGGCGTTCGGATTCGGATAGAACGCCTTCAATTCGTCATCGGCATAGAAGCGGTGATGGCCACCGTTGCGGCAGAAGCCGGGGCCCTTGTTGAGGTAGCCGAGATTGAACGCGGTCGGAAAAGCGTATTCGGCGAGTTGGATGCCGCCGAAGGTTCGCCCTTTGTCGTCGTGGCGTAGCAGCATGCCTCCGGCATCGCGCTCGAGCGGCTTGCCGGCCGGGGCAGGGAGCCCGCCGCCGGCCCAGGCATTGACGTGGTCGAAGGCCGCGTTCAGCACCTTGTGCATGGGCACCGCGCTCCACAGCGGCGCGTAGGTGCAGCCCTTGATCAGGTCCTGGATGGTCGCGACCGGCGTGCCGTCGCGCGTCTTCAGGCCCTTGTCCCGGGTCGTCACGGCGTCGACATACTGCATGTCCCAGAAACTCAAATGCGACGTTCCCGCAACCTCCCAGCGCCGCGTGGTGGGGCTATCGGCGACTGTCTTGCGGCCGTCGCTCCAGACCTCGGCGCCAACCGAGATCAGCTTGGTGGGGTTGTCGGTTCGCAGCAGGTGCCAGGTGCTCTCGCCGCCGATATCGGTGTAGCCGGGATCGTAGAACACCATGCCGTCGACGACGCGGTGCAGCGGGTCGATCGAATTGTAATACTGCGTCAGCCGCCGGCCGGCCTGCGACTCCCCGCTCGCAATGACACGCGTGGCCTTCCCGCCCGCAAGCACGTCGACCGGTCCAGGCGCGCGGATCGCCGCGATCACTTGCGAAAAGATGTCCCAGCACAACACGTCGCCGGTGTTAAGCGGATCCGGTGGAGTGGTGTTCGGAGCTGAAACGTTGAGATCGCCGTATCGGGCCTGGCTCCAAGCCTTCAAACGCTCGACGCCGACGCGCTGCGCCGAAATGCTGACGACGGCATATCCGTTGCGGATGAAGTATTCGCGCGAGGTGGCCCAGTTGAAGTCGATGTCCTGGCCCAGCGTGACGTTGTACCACTCGGCGACGACGGTCCCGTTGAATTTGGCCGGATCGGCCGGCCGCCGGACGATCAAGCGCGTCTTGTAATCGTAACGGTCGTCGGCCGCGGCCGCGTTGTTCATCGGATCGGGAAAAATGTACCGCCCGGCCGTTCCGCTGACGTAGTACTCTTCCTCGACATATCCCTTTTTCGAAAGGTCTTCCGGCGAGGCGGCAAACGCCGTGGTGCCGGGAACGGACACGAGCTGCAATTGCGCCGGCGTCACCCTGGTGGCGCCGACGCCGTTCTGGTTTCCGCCGTCGGCCATGGTCTGGCCCACACAGCACGCGAGCATGACGCTGGCCAGCCCGGCAGACTTCAGGATGATGGAATGCAGTTTCCCGACGAAGCCGAACGTTTCGCGCAATTCATCGGATGCCGAATTCAGCCGCATGATTTCCCCCGAGACGGCACGCTCTTGTTCGGCGGCTTCAATTTCGGGAACAATAGTTGCGGACGCAAATTATAGTCAACGGAAATTTTCAAATGCAACAATTGGTATGAAAAACGTCGACGCTTCGCACCGGCGACGCCTCGCAAAAGTTGCGCAATGCCATATCGCAAGGCCTTGTACGGCCGATGGAATGAACGGTCTGCCCGGCGACAGATCGGCCCGGGGCGGGCTCTGCCAGGCTTAGCTGCGCGAGGCGCGGAAGCCGACAAAGCTCAACCCAGCCGCCACGACGACGGCAATCCAGCTCGGCCAGAACGGCACATCGACGCCGTTAAAAGTGATGGACCACCCCATCACAATCCGGATCAATTGCAGAAGCGCGATCAGGGCAAAGATCGCGGCGGCAAGCGTGCAAAAGTTCCTTGTGGTCATGGCCGGTCTCCGATGGCGCGCATGACGTGCCCCGCAGCCAAAATGGGGAGGGACCGATGCGCCAGCCACTCCCCTTAAGCAGGGAGAACTCAACAGAACCATCATGATCCGTTGCACATTCGCCGTTTCCCGACGTCGCTAGTTAGGATCACTTCTGCCTTTGGCATCTTTGAGACGTGCGGACGATTGAAAATGTCTGTTTGTCGCGCCAGAAGTGATCGGTTCGCCGTCTAACGACGCGAATGATCTAAAGAACACCTTGGCCGGTAAAGGCATCTCGTCATTGCAAATTCGTTTACGGCCTCCGTGGCCGTCATTTCTCCTCGAAGGCCTTGCCACTCGGGTCGACTGGTTCGATTACGTTACGGCCGTCGTCAAGATAGCCCTCGGTAAGACCGGGAAAAATCGAATGCGATGGAGGTGGAATCAGGCCCTTCAAGAGTCCAAGTGTGGCCGATGAAAAGCACAGCCAAATTTGTCGCGCGGGCGAGCTCGACCGCAACTTCCTGCCAGTTGATCTTTCCTGCGTCGCTGTCTTTGAGGCGCTCGAATGCGAACACACCGTTAGGAACATTCCGATCCAAAATCTTGATTGATTGGCCGATCCGTTTCTGAATAGCAGCCTTGATCGCTGCTTCGAAAGGAGTTCGATCCATCTCCAGCAAAGTTTTCAGAAGGCGCAGCAGAGATTGGTTCAGAAGATCAAGATCATCGAAGTCGTGAATTCGGAGGTGCGTGTCAATCGAAGGACCTAGGATAGTCCTTGTAAATCGAACGCTCGTAGCGTCCGAATGCTACCTTTACGTCGTTCGATAGCGACACGATTTCTGGCCGAACGTCTTTTCCGCGAAGCAGACGTATCGCTTCCTCGAGAAGTTCACTCTGAAAAACTCATGCCAACTCCGCTCTCATCGAGATGGGCGACTGTCCTCGAGAGCACTCTCCGGTCAAGCTCACAATGTCTGTTTCTGGCCCAGCGCGTCGCTATCGGCATGTCTGCATTTGCGTCGTCGTTAGACGCTAAGCGGACCTGCTCAGCGTGTGACTCCATACCCTAGTTCGCCGCCGCGCGGCGCTTGCTGCGGCCTGCGACGTCGGGATAGCCGTGCAGCATCACCTTGTCGGCCTGCACACCCCAGCTTTCCAGCCGGTCCAGAAAGCTCATGCCGAGCAGGTTGGTCTTCATCTGCCCGCGCGGCACCACCAGCGCCGGAATCGATTTTTCGACGAGGCCTCCGACTGCAAGGCGATCGAGCGTCAGCCGCGCCGCCTTGGTGTGGCCGCCGGCGGTTTCGACGTCGACATTATATTCGAGCATCTCGATCGGCAGGCCGATCGCCTTCGCCGTCTCCCAGGTCAGCACCACCGAGGTCGCGCCGGTGTCGATCACCATCGGCGCCTTCACGCCGTTGATCTTGGCATGGAGCGCGAATTCGCCGGCTTTGCCGCGTGCGATCTCCACGGCGGGCGCCGGCTGCAGGCTACGTTGCCGCAGCATTTTCGATACCGAGTTGCCGGCGCGCGCGATCTGGTCGGGATCGCCATAGGCGACGACGGCGCCGGCGGTGGCCGCGAGCATCGACAGAACGAGCAGGATGCGGATCACTTGGTGCCTCCGCAGATGGCTCCACTGATCAGCCGCGCTCGCTGCGCGGAGGTATCGGCACGAGACCTGCGTCCGCCATCCGTGCCGCAAGCCCGTCCATCACGGCCAGTCGCTCCGCCGATTCCATGCGGTGCCAGCGCGCGATCTCCGGCAACGTTCGTCCGCAGCCGAAGCAGAGTTTGGTTTTGGGATCCATCATACAGACTGCGATACACGGCGTTTCTTTGCTCATTCGCTGATAGTGAAGTGGTTTGCATCCCTTGTGCAAGCGCTTGTGGTTACAGTCCCGTGCCGGCACTCATGATCGGTTTGTGACGCGCCCGCCGCTTGTCATCGGCCGCCGTGACGGCGGGGTCCGGCTGCAGGGGCGGGGCTTCCTCGGCCATCGGCGCCAGCGCGCTCATCACGCGCTCGGGCGGGAAGGTGACGATGACTTCGGTGCCGATCCGCAGCTTCGATTTCAGCGTGAAGGTGCCGCCATGCATGTCGATCAGGCTCTTGGCGATCGGCAAGCCCAGGCCGGCGCCCTGTTCGGCCGACTTGATCGAGTTGGAGCCCTGGCCGAACGAGGCCAGCACGACCGGAATTTCATCCTCGGCAATGCCGGAGCCGGTGTCCTTGACGCTGAGATATTGCCCGCCGGACGCGGTCCAGCCGACCTTGAGCCAGATGTCGCCGCCCTGCGGGGTGAACTTGATCGAGTTGGATATGAGATTGAGCACGACTTGGCGCGTGGCACGCTCGTCGCCCCAGATCCGGGGCATGCCGTGCTCGAACACTTCGTGAATAGTGATGCCGCGGCTGCTCGCGCGCAGCTTGAGCAGATGATGGCAGTCGGCGACGACGTGCACGAGCGCCACCGCTTCCTCGTTGAGTTCGTAGCGGCCGGCCTCGATCCGCGACAGATCGAGAATTTCGTTGATGAGATTGAGCAGGTGGACGCCCGAATGGTGGATGTCGGCGGAATATTCCTTGTAGACCGTTACCGCGTGCGCGCCGAAAATTTCGCTCTTCATCACCTCGGAGAAACCGAGGATCGCGTTCAGCGGCGTGCGCAGCTCGTGGCTCATCTGCGCCAGAAAGCGCGACTTGGCGACGTTGGCGGATTCGGCGCGGTGCCGCGCTTCGTCCGAGATCGCCTTGGCCTGTTCGAGCTCGCCGATCAGCGCGTCCTTTTCGGCGCGTGCTTCCAGGGTCTGCAGCGTCGTCGAATGAAGCTGATGGGCCAGCAGGGCAAAGTAGCATTCGGCGGCGACCGCCAGCAGCGCGAGGGCGTAATTGTCGAAGGTGCCGCCCATCACGAAGTTGAGCGCGATCGCGGCCGTCACCGGCGCGGTTGCCGCCACCGCCGCGATCGGCAGTGTCGCCGCCAGCATGCTCGACACTGCGATCACCAGCAGCATCAGGAACATCATCATCGTGTTCGAGACTGTGTCGAGGCCGGCCGGGTGCAGCAGGATCGCGGTCCAGCACAGGCCGTAGAGCAGGTCGAGCAGCACGAACCGCGTCTGCCATTTGCGCGTTTCGGCGAGCGTGGGCTGCTCGCGAAGGAAACGCCAGCAATTGCGGATGATGGCGGCATGGATGCAGAGCATGCCGAAGGTCCAGACCGCAGCCGGCACGACATACTTCCACAGGCCGAATAGCACACCGGTTGCAACCACCAGCAGCATGACGACGAAGGAGGCCGAGACCCTGGTCTGGGCGTATTGCCGGAGCAGTTCGGTATCGAAGGCGGGGCGCGTTCCGCTGGTCGACGTTAACCGATCGCGTGCCTCGCGCACGCGTTGTGCCGCCACGCGCCGCGTATTCACCGGTGGTGCGACCTGCGCTTCCGCCGGAAGCTGGACAACCTCGGGCTTTTCTGCGGCGTTACTCATCGAACAACACAAATCCTGCCCGCGAACTGCGCGGGCTTTTGCATTGTCTATCTGTGCCGTGAAATCATTAAGCGATGACTTAAAGAGCTAAAAATTCTCGTTAACGGGAAGTTAAAATTAACCAGTCGAGTGGAGGGAACCCCCGCTTCCGACAGGGCAAGAAGCGGGGGCCTGGCGCGTCGCCTTAACCTGATTCTTTAACTCAGCGCTCCAGCCGGGCCAAAAGGCTCGACGTATCCCAGCGCTTGCCGCCCATCGTTTCGACCTCGGCGTAGAACTGGTCGACGAGCGCGGTCACCGGCAGGTTGGCGCCGTTGCGGCGAGCCTCCGCGATGCAGATCGAGAGGTCCTTGCGCATCCATTCCACCGCAAAGCCGAAGTCGAACTTGTCGTCGTTCATGGTCTTGTAGCGGTTCTCCATCTGCCAGGATTGCGCCGCACCCTTGGAGATGGTCTCGATCACGGCGGGAACGTCGAGCCCCGACTTCTTGGCGAAATGAATCCCCTCGGAGAGGCCCTGGACCAGGCCTGCGATGCAGATCTGGTTGACCATCTTGGTGAGCTGGCCGGCGCCGGCGGGCCCGAGCAGTTTGCACATCCTTGCGTAAGCGCCGGAAATGATCGGCTCGGCAGCGGCATAGGCGTCTTCCTTGCCACCGCACATCACTGTCAGCACGCCGTTTTCCGCACCTGCCTGACCGCCGGACACCGGCGCGTCGATGAACCTGAAGCCCGCCTTGACGGCGGCGGCATCGAGCTCGCGGGCGACCTCGGCGGAGGCGGTGGTGTGGTCGACGAAGATGGCGCCCTTCTTCATGCCGGCGAAGGCGCCGTCGGCGCCGATCGTGACCGCGCGCAGGTCGTTGTCGTTGCCGACGCAGCACATCACGAAATCCTGGCCTTCCGCGGCGGCCTTCGGCGTCGCCGCGGCGCGCCCGCCGAACTTGTCCGCCCACTCCTTCGCCTTGGCTCCGGTCCGGTTGTACACGGTGACCTCGTGGCCGCCTTTTTTCACCAGATGTCCTGCCATGGGGAAACCCATAACGCCGAGACCGAGAAAAGCGACTTTAGCCATGTGTGATACCTTGGAGTTTTCGCCGGCGCCGCTGGGCCGGCCGGACGGTGTTTTTGGAGGAGCCGCACCATACAAGCTGCGCATGGGAGGGCAACGCCTTCGTTTGGCGGGCAGGGCGGGATTTATGCTAGGATAGGGGGCTGAAGAACCTCACAAGAAAGGGAGTGACATCGCATGGGCGTCAGCGTGGGCGTGCTCGACCATTTCAATATCCGGACCCGCAATCTTGCCGATACGGTCCGGTTCTATGAGGACATTCTGGGCCTGGAAAAGGGCGCCCGGCCCAACTTCGCATTCCCGGGGGCGTGGATGTACAGCGAGGGCAAGGCGGTGGTGCATCTCGTCGATATCTCCAAGACCGAGGAACCGCAGAAGCCGGACTCCGGCGTCGTCCACCATGTCGCGTTCGCGAGCTACGGCTTTGACGGCATGAAAAAGCGGCTGGAGCAGAAGGGCATGGCCTACGATTCCCGGCAGGTTCCAGGCGGCGACCTCTGGCAGATCTTCGTCAATGACCCCAACGGCGTGATGATCGAACTGAACTACGAGGCCGCCAAGGAAGAGACCGCTGCGGCCCCCGCCGAGCGGCGGGACGACGTGGGAGCGAGGTAGCCTTTTGCGCTGATCCGCTCTATGGGTCGCATCGGACTGGCATGGCGTTTTGCAACGAGGCCCCGCTCCCGGATTTGCTCCGAGGGCGGATGGGCGGCGTCAGGAAAGCGCGTCGATACAAGCGAGTAGGGCCCGGTTCTCGATCAGAGCCGCAAGGGCTTCAGGAGATGCGCGAGTGAGCGTAACGCAACAACAGGTTCTCGATTCCCTCACGCAGGTGGCGTCGCCCCGCGGCGTGCCCCTGACCAATGCCAACGTGCTGTCGGCGATCTCGGTCACCGACGGCAAGGTGTTCTTCTCCATCAATGTCGACGCCGCCGAGGCGAGAGCCTGGGAAAGCGTGCGTGCGCAGGCCGAAGCGGCGGTGCGCGCGATTCCTGGCGTTACGACGGCGATGATCGCGCTGACCGCGGAGCGTAAGCCGGGAACGCCACAGGCCGCGCCCGCGGCGCACCGGCATTCGCACGGCGTGCAACCCGCTTCCGCCCATCGCCCGGGCGCGGCCTCGCCGATGTCCAGGCAGGCGGATATTCCGGGCGTGGCCGCCGTCATCGCGGTCGCCTCGGGCAAGGGCGGCGTGGGCAAGTCGACCACCGCGCTCAATCTGGCGCTCGGCCTGCGCGACCTTGGCCTGCGCGTCGGCCTGCTCGACGCCGACATTTACGGCCCGTCGGTGCCGCGGCTGACCGGCATCAACGAGAAGCCGCAACTCGACGACAACAGGAAGATGATTCCGATCAAGTGCTTCGGACTGTCGATCATGTCGATCGGTTTCCTGGTGGAGGAAGACACCGCGATGATCTGGCGCGGGCCGATGGTGATGTCGGCGATCACCCAGATGCTGCGCGACGTGGCCTGGGGTACGCTCGATATTCTCGTCGTCGACATGCCGCCCGGCACCGGCGATGCGCAACTGACGCTGGCGCAGAACGTGCCGCTGAAGGGGGCGGTGATCATCTCGACCCCGCAGGACCTCTCGCTGATCGATGCCCGCAGGGGCCTTGCGATGTTCAAGAAGGTCAATGTGCCGGTGCTCGGCATCGTCGAGAACATGAGCTACTTCCAGTGCCCGGAGTGCGGCACGCGGTCGGACATTTTCGGCCATGGCGGCGCGCGGCACGAAGCCGAGCGGCTGGGTGTTCCATTCCTGGGCGAGATCCCCTTGCACATGTCGATCCGGACCACCTCGGACGAAGGTAATCCGGTGGTGGTGAGCGAGCCGGACGGGCCGCATGCCGCGATCTACCGCGCCATCGGGAGCAGGGTTCGCGACCAGCTGCAGGGCGCCATTGCCGCGGCTTAAGCCCTGCTTATAACCCCCTATAAGACTTTGGTTTTAATCAGTGCAGTCATGCCTTTGTCGCGTTTTCGCTGGCCGACTTCCGTGTTAAAGCGCCCCCGCCAGAGCGCCCCGGAAGAGGTGGATTCGCCCCGCCGGCGGACATGCTCCAGGAAATTGGAAACGTCCCGTCTTAAGGAGACTTGAATGAAGCGTCGTGATTTTTTGAAGGTTTCAGCGGCCGGTGCTGCCGCGACAGCCGTTGCCTCGCCGGCGATCGCGCAATCATCGCCTGAGATCAAATGGCGCCTGACGTCGAGCTTCCCGAAGTCGCTCGATACCATCTATGGCGGTGCCGAGCAGGTGTCGAAGTACGTCGCCGAGATGACCGACAACAAGTTTCAGATCCAGGTGTTCGCGGCGGGCGAAATCGTCCCCGGCCTGCAGGCACTGGATGCGACGTCCAACAACACCGTCGAGATGTGCCACACCGTCTCGTATTACTACGTCGGCAAGGACCCGACCTTTGCGATCTACGCCTCGGTGCCGTTCGGCCTCAATGCACGCCAGCAGAATTCCTGGTGGTCGCAGGGTGGTGGCCAGGAGCTCGGCAACGAGTTCTTCAAGAAGTTCGGCGTGGTCGGCTTCGCCACCGGCAACACCGGCACGCAGATGGGTGGCTGGTTCCGCAAGGAGATCAAGACGGTTGCCGATCTCTCGGGCCTCAAGATGCGCATCGGCGGCATCGCCGGACAGGTCTTGCAGAAGGTCGGCGTGGTGCCACAGCAGCTCGCCGGCGGCGACATCTACCCAGCGCTGGAAAAGGGCACCATCGATGCGGCCGAGTGGGTCGGCCCGTATGACGATGAAAAGCTCGGCTTCCAGAAGGTTGCCAAGTTCTACTATTACCCGGGCTTCTGGGAAGGCGGTCCGATGGTCCACGCCTTCGCCAACCTCGAAAAGTGGAATTCGCTGCCGAAGAACTACCAGGCGATCCTGACCAATGCGTGCGCCAACGCCAATAGCTGGATGAACGCGCGTTACGACATGCAGAACCCGTCCGCGCTGAAGCGGCTGGTCGCCGGCGGCACGCAGCTTCGTCCCTTCACCAATGAAGTGCTGGAAGCCTGCCTGAAGGCAACCAACGAGCTGTGGGCCGAGATCTCCAGCAAGAACCCGGACTTCAAGAAGTCGATCGACGCGATGCAGGCCTACCGCTCCGACCAGTATCTGTGGTGGCAGGTTGCCGAATACACCTATGACAGCTTCATGATCCGCTCGCGCACCCGCGGCTGATTACGTCTTAAGTCGTAGAAACGAGCCCGGCCTTCCTTGAGAAGGCCGGGCTTTTTCGTGTTTCCGTATAGTTCGGGATGGAAATCGGGAACCGGTTGTTCCATGCTGCCTCGCAAAGGCCTCGCCAAAGAAGGCCGCGACACGTTTCACCAGCAGGGATGGATTCAATGAAAAGAAGAGATTTTCTTAAAGTGACCGGTATTGGCGCGGCCGGCGCCGCGACCTTGGCGGCACCCGCCATTGCTCAATCGATGCCGGAGCTCAAATGGCGCCTGACCGCTAGCTGGCCGAAATCGCTCGACACCCTGTGGGGTGCCGTCGAGGTGATGGCCAAGCAGGTGGCCGACGCCACCGACAATAAATTCCAGATACAGACCTTCGCCGGCGGCGAAATCGTTCCCGGCCTGCAGGTGCTCGATGCCGTGCAGAACGGCACCGTGGAGATGGGACACACCGCGTCCTACTATTATTTCGGCAAGGATCCGACCTTTGCCTTCGGAACGGCGGTACCGTTCGGCCCCAACCAGCGCCTCAACCAGGCCTGGTACATGATGGGCGGCGGCAAGGAGCTGCTCAACCAGTTCTACAAGAGCTACAACGTCACGTCGTTTCTGGCCGGCAATACCGGTTGCCAGATGGGCGGCTGGTTCCGCAAGGAGATCAACACCGTCGATGATCTGAAGGGACTGAAGATGCGCATCGGCGGCTTTGCGGGTCGCGTGATGGCGAAGCTCGGTGTGGTGCCGCAGCAGCTTGCCGGCGGCGACATCTACCCCGCGCTGGAAAAAGGCACGATCGATGCGGCGGAATGGGTCGGGCCCTATGACGACGAGAAGCTCGGCTTCAACAAGGTCGCCCCGCATTATTACTATCCCGGCTGGTGGGAAGGCGGACCGATGCTGCTCGGCATCGTCAACCTGGACAAGTGGAATTCGCTGCCGAAATACTATCAGAGTGTCATCGAGCAGGCGGGCCAGGTCGCCAACAGCTGGATGATGGCCAAATACGATCAGCTCAACCCGGCATCGCTGAAGAAACTGCTGGCGGGTGGCACCAAGCTGCACAGCTTCTCGCCGCCGATCATGCAGGCCTGTCTGAAGGCGACCAGGGAATTGTATGCCGAGACGTCGGCGTCCAATCCCAATTTCAAGAAGGTGCTGGACTCCATGAACGCGTTCACGACCAACGGATACCAGTGGTTCCAGGTCGCCGAACTCGGCTACGACAGCTTTATGGCGCGCAATCCGCAGAGCTGATCGCCTCGACGCTGATAGCGTCGATGGCCCCTGACAAAGTAAAGCCCCCGAGCGAATGCTCCGGGGCTTTTTGTTTTTGGAGAATGACGCGCCGCTACTGCTTCGGCCCACCGAAATCGAGCGGTGGCAGTTCGATCTGCGGCACCTCGATCTTGACCTTGCTGAGATCGACGTCGAGCGGCTTGTCGAGCAGCGCCGTCACCACGACCGGGAAGGCGATCACGATCGCCACCATGATGGCCTGCAGGCCGATCCAGGGTAGCGCCCCCCAATAAATGTCGGAGCTCTTCACTTCCTTGGGCGCGACGCCGCGCAGATAGAACAGCGCAAAGCCGAACGGCGGATGCAGGAACGAGGTCTGCATGTTGACGCAGAGCATGACGCCGAACCAGATCAGCGCCGCATCGGGGCCGACCACCGGCGCCAGCACCTTCTGCGCGATCGGCGCCACCATCGGCAGGATGATGAAGGCGATCTCGAAGAAGTCGAGGAAGAACGCCAGGAAGAAGATGAAGAGGTTGATGAAGATCAGGAAGCCCCAGACGCCGCCGGGGATCGAGGTCAGATGGTGCTCGAGCCAGACGCCGCCGGAGACGCCGAGGAACACCACCGAGAAGCAGGTCGAGCCGATCAGGATGAACACCACCATGGTGGTGAGGCGCATCGTCGACTCGTAGCCCTGCTTGATCAGGTCGCGCAGGTCCGGAATGCGGACGGCTTCGAGGCAGAGCCAGACGACGGCGAGATAGAGTACCGCGAAGGTCAGCTTGAGCACCTTGCCTTCGCCGAGGAGAATTCCGACGATCACGGCGACGCCGGTGGCGGCGATGCCGACGAGCAGCATCTTGTGCCCCTTGCTGCTCAGATCCTTGTGGTGGATCGCGGCGAGCACGATGGCGCCGATCGCGCCCATTGCACCGGCTTCCGTCGGCGTCGCGAGGCCGAGCATCATCGTGCCCAGCACCACGAAGATCAGCACGGCCGAGGGGATGATCCCCATCAGGCATTTGCTCCAGAGCGCCCAGCCGGTCAGCGTCCGCGCTTCCTTCGGCACGGCCGGCACGTGATGGGGCAGGAAGATTCCGAGCAGGAAAGTGTAGCCGGCGAACAGGGCGATCTGCAGGATCGAGGGACCCCAGGCGCCGAGATACATGTCGCCGACCGACTTGCCGAGCTGGTCGGCCATCACGATCAAGACCAGCGAGGGCGGCACGAGCTGGGTGATGGTGCCGGATGCGGCGAGCACGCCGGTAATGTAGCGGACGTTGTAGCCGTAGCGCAGCATCACCGGCATCGAGATCAGCGCCATGGCGATGACCTGCGCCGCCACCGTGCCGGTGATCGCGCCGAGGATGAAGCCGACGATGATGACGGAGTAACCGAGGCCGCCGCGGACCGGGCCGAACAACTGGCCCATCGAATCAAGCATGTCCTCGGCGAGGCCGCATCGCTCGAGCACCGAGCCCATGAAGGTGAAGAAGGGAATCGCCAGCAGCAATTCGTTGGAAAGCACGCTGCCGAAAATGCGCCCCGGTATGGCCTGCAGGAAGTTGAGGTCGAAGAAGCCGAGATGGATCGACAGGAAGCCGAACGACAGCCCGAGGGCGGCCAGCGTGAAGGCCACCGGAAAGCCGATCAGCATGGCCAGAATCAAGCCGCCGAACATCAGCGGCGGCATCATTTCCAGCGTGATCATTGGGTCGGCCTCTCGTACTTCGCATCGATCACGACATAACCCTTCAGTGCGGCGATGCGCTTGATCACCTCGGAGACGCCTTGCAGCGCCAGGAAAACGAAACCTACGGGAACGACGAGCTTGATCGGCCAGCGCAGCAGGCCGCCGGCATTGCTCGAGGTCTCGCCGACCGCATAGGCCTGCATGAAGAACGGCCACGACAAATAGCTGAGCAGCAGGCAGGACGGGATCAGGAAGAACAGCGTGCCGATCAGATCGAGCTTGAGCTGGCCGCGTTCGGACAGCATCAGGTACAGGATTTCAACCCGGACATGCTCGTTCTTCTTGAATGTATAGGAGGCGCCGAACATCACGAAGACGGCGAACATGTACCACTGCAATTCGAGCCAGGCGTTGGAAGAGTAGCCGAACGCGTAGCGGATCATGGCGTTGGCGGCGCTCACCACGCAGGCTGCGAGCACGAGCCAGTTGCAGATGCCGCCTAGTTTTTCATTGAGCCAATCGATTGAGTTACTCAGTGCCAACAATGGGCGCATTACGCTCTCCTCGGACGCGTCATCGACGCGTGCCGGATGTCTTCATTGATATTGCGTTGCCATCCCGCGCCGGGCGACTGGAGCTGCCGCTGCGCCACCGGCGCGCAAGTTCGCTCGCGCGCGAAAAACGCGCGAGTTCGCAGCTCATTCGCAGATGCGATTGCAACGATAGTCCTCCCCCGTCTCGCGCTTCCGCCGTCTTGTCTGCAACCCTTGGGATGCAGCGGCCTGTTCCCGGCCGTGCTGGCGTGAAAGCAGCCGCACCATTTCAGCGCGCTGCGGCGGCGTCAATCGGAAAATGGACAAATTGACGCGGCGGCCAATTGGTTGGTTGGCCTGATAAATCCGCGTTTTTACGGGTGATAAGTTCGCCGGCGGACTTAGCCGCCGGTCACGCTCATGTGGCGCGAGACGCTCGGGCGGTTGTGCCGGCGGTCGATGATGAAGTCGTGGCCTTTCGGCTTCAGCCCGATGGCGCGCTCGATCGCCGCCGACAGCAGTTCGTCGTCGGCGGAGGCCCGCAACGGCTTGCGCAAATCGGAGGCATCCTCGTGGCCGAGGCAGGTATGCAGCGTGCCGGTGCAGGTGATCCGTACCCGGTTGCAGGACTCGCAGAAATTATGCGTCATCGGCGTGATGAAGCCGAGTTTGCCGCCGGTCTCGGTAACGCGGACATAGCGGGCAGGGCCGCCGGTATTTTCGTCTAGGTCGGTGAGCGTGTAGTGCTGGGCCAGCCGCGCGCGCAACAATGACAGCGGTACATACTGGTCGATGCGGCCTTCGCCGATGTCGCCCATCGGCATGACTTCGATCAGCGTCAGCGCCATGCCCTTGCCGTGCGCCCATTTCATCAGCGAGGGGATTTCCTCCTCGTTCATGTTCTTCAGCGCCACCGCGTTGATCTTGACCGCCAGCCCGGCGGCGCGCGCAGCCTCGATGCCGGCCAGAACCTTGTCGAGATCGCCCCAGCGGGTGATGGCGCGGAACTTCTGCGGGTCGAGCGTGTCGAGCGAGACGTTGACGCGGCGGACGCCGCAGTCACGCAATTCGCCAGCAAAGCGTTCCAGTTGCGAGCCGTTGGTGGTCAGCGTCAGTTCATCGAGCGCGCCAGTGCCAAGGTGCCGCGACAGCGAGCGCACCAGCGTCATGACATTGCGCCGGACCAGCGGCTCGCCGCCGGTGAGGCGGATCTTGCGCACGCCCTTGGCAATGAAGGCCGAGCACAGCCGGTCGAGTTCCTCCAGCGTCAGCAGGTCCTTCTTCGGCAGGAACGTCATGTCCTCGGACATGCAGTAGAAGCAGCGCAGGTCGCAGCGATCCGTCACCGACACGCGCAGATACCGGATGGTCCGGCCGAAGGGATCGACCATCGGGCGTATCAGCTGATCGGGGGACGGGGATCCGTTCATTCGAACTGCCTTGTAAAGAAGCTTCGTAAGAAGCCTAGCCTGCTGTTTCGCTAGCATAATCTAGGCACCTTGCAAGGCGCCTACAATGCGCCTCAGTGCGCGGGTTGCGCCGGGGCAGGGGCCGGGTTCGGGAACGGTGAGCCGGCAGCCGGCGCCGCGGCAGCCTTGGGCAGTTTCGGCTTCTTCGGCCGCATCGGCTTGCGCGCTCTCGGCGGTGGTGCGGCCGCCTTCAGTTCCGCGAATACCGGGTTGGCTCCAGGGTCGGCAGCGAGGCGAAATCGCCGGGATTGCGGATCACCTGTACCGGCAACGTCACCGGATGGAATTTCGGCACTGCAAAAGTAACGGAGAAGACGGCGTCGGGTGCGGGCACGTCGATCGATCGGGGGGCAGATGGGTCCGAGCGAGGTCGTGGAATCCGCGCCCGGCGGCATCGATTCCAGTGCAATCGGGGCCGGCGACGATAAAATTATCACAATAAAATCAAGTGGCTAGGCCCGCGAAACCGCCTTGCTCAATCCCTCCACTGCGGCCGGCAGTTCGCGCATATGCCCGATCAGCCGGTCGGGCTTGAGTTCGGCGATCGGCACATCGGTGTAGCCGAACTCGACCCCGATCACGGGAACGCCGGCCCGCCTGGCGACGCCGACGTCAGGTCCGGCATCGCCCACCATGATGGTCGCGCCGATATTCCCTCCGGCCCGGGCCACCGTCTGCTGCAGGATAATGGGGTCCGGCTTGGAGACGCCGAACGTGTCGGCGCCGCAGATCGCGGCAAACCGCCCGCTCAGGCCCAATTGGTCGAGCAGCCGCTTCGACAGCCATTCCAGCTTGTTGGTGCACACCGCAAATCGGCACCCCTGCGCCGCGAGGTCGTCCAGCGCCGCTTCCAGCCCCTCGAAGGGGCGCGAGGCGTCGGCGATGTGGGCGGCGTAATAGTCGATGAAATCCTTCGTGAGGCGGTTGAGCTCATCGGTATCAACGACGCGGCCGTCCACCTCGAGCCCACGCTCGATCAGCTTGCGCGCGCCGGCACCGATCATGTTGCGCGCGGATTTCATGGGAACGGGCGCCAGGCCTTCGCGCGCCAGCACGAAATTGAGCGCGGCAATCAGGTCGGGGGCGGTGTCGACGAGGGTGCCGTCGAGGTCGAAGACAACGGTGCGGGCAAAGGTCATGGGAATTCGCTAGCGGCAGGCGTCGCGTCATGCAAGTAGGGAACTTGAAATCCGGGAGGACAACCATGCGCGAGCTTGTGGGCAAGACCGCCTTTGTGACCGGCGGGGCCGGTGGAATCGGATTGGCGCTCGGGCGCGCGTTTGCGCGAGGCGGCATGAAAGTGATGCTGGCCGACATCGAGACGGAGGCGCTGCAGGCCGCCGTCACAAGCCTGCGGGAAATCTCGCCCGACGTCAGGGGTACGGTGTGCGACGTCGCCGATGCCGCGAGCGTGGAGCGCGCCGCCCAGGCCGCATTCGACGCCTTCGGCAAGGTGCACGTGGTCTGCAACAATGCCGGCGTCGCCGCAGGTGGCGGCATCGACGATATCTCGCTCGACAATTGGCGCTGGGTGATCGACGTCAACCTGATGGGCGTGCTTCACGGCATCAAGAGCTTCCTGCCGCACATCCGCGCGCACGGCGAGGGCGGCCATATCGTCAACACCGCCTCGATGGCGGGGATGCAGAGCGACCTGGGATTCAGCTCCTATGGCGCGAGCAAATTTGCCGTGGTGAGCATGTCGGAAGGGCTGAGCCTTCGGCTCAAGCCGCACGGCATCGGCGTCAGCGTGTTATGTCCAAGCTATGTGCGCACCCGCATCGGCGAGAGCGGGCGCAACCGGCCCGAGCGCTACGGCCCGGCGCAGCCACTCGATCCCGCCAGTCCGGCGGCCGCTTTGGTCGCCGAGATTGCCCGGAATATCGACGCCGGGCTTGAGCCCGACGCGGTCGCCGCGCGCGTGCTGGCCGCGATCCGCGACGATGAACTCTACATTTTTACCCATCCCGGAAGCCGCGCCGAGGTTGAGCCGCGTTTCGCCGCCATTTTGGCCGCAATGGATCGGGTTTCACCCCCATAATCCTTCTTCCGCGAGGCTTTTGGGCGCTGTTCCTGCCGGTAAAACGACGCTAGACATGCGCCCGCGGATCGGCGGATTCCTGGGAGCATCGTCAACGTGGATATGGATGGACTGAAACGGCAGGCGGCGGCGCAGGCGCTGGAGCATGTGCAGGACGGCATGAAGCTCGGGCTCGGCACCGGCTCGACCGCCAAGCATTTTGTCGACCTGCTCGGTCAGCGCGTGGCCGGTGGGTTGCGCGTGGTCGGCGTACCGACCTCGGAAGCGACCCGCGCCCAGGCCGAAGCCTGCAAGATTCCCCTGACGACGCTCGATGAAGTCGACCGGCTCGATCTTACGGTCGACGGCGCCGACGAACTCGATAGCGCGCTCAACCTGATCAAGGGGGGCGGCGGCGCGCTGCTGCGGGAGAAGATCGTGGCGGCGGCCTCGGATCGCATGATCGTGATTGCCGACGATACCAAATGGGTCGATGTCCTCGGCCGTTTCCCTCTACCTGTCGAGGTGATCCCGTTCGGGCTGGCCGCAACCCAGCGGGCCATGGCGGATGCATTTGCCCAAAGCGGCGTTTCCGGGCAAATGGGGCTCCGCAAGGGCAAGGACGGCCACGTTTTTGTCACCGATGGCGGCCACTGGATTGTCGATGCCCATCTCGGGCGCATTGCGGATGCGCCGCGTCTGGCGGGCCTGTTGAGCCTGATCCCGGGTGTCGTCGAACATGGGTTATTCATTGGCCTGGCCAGCATCGCCGTCCTGGCAGGTGCCCAGGGAATTCGCGTAGTTGAGCGGCGGTAACGCCGGTAATCGAGGAGAGTAGAATGAAGAGCCTTTCACGGATTTTGTCGGCGACCGGCCTTGCAGTGGGGCTGGCCCTGACCGCCGTTCCGGCCGGCGCGCAGCAGAAGCAGGCCCCTGCGGCGCCTGCGACCACGCAACTCAAGCCCGGCTCGCCGGCGGCGATCGCCGCCGCCAAGGAAATCCTGGCGATGAAGAACGCGAGCGCGATGTACGCCAACGCCGTTCCCAACCTGGTCCAGCAGACCAAGAATGTGCTGTTGCAGAGCAATCTGAACTACCAGAAGGATCTCAACGAGGTCGCCGAGATCGTCGCCAAGAATCTCGCCGGCCGCGAAAAGGAAATCGGCGACGGCATGGCGCAGGTCTATGCCAACGAGTTCACCGAGCAGGAGCTGAAGGATCTCGTCACCTTCTACAAGTCGCCGCTCGGCCAGAAGCTGCTCACGAGCGAGCCCCGTGCGATCCAGTTCAGCATGTCCTACATGAACCAGTGGGCGCAGCAATTTGCCGAAACGATCAACGGCCAGTTCCGCGCCGAGATGAAGAAGCGCGGCAAGGATATCTGATTCAAAAGGATATCTGATCCAAACCAGAGGCGACTTCGGGCGGAGTTGAGATGGCTGAGTTCGACGTCGATCTGTTTGTCATCGGTGGTGGTTCGGGCGGCGTGCGCGCCGCCCGCATCGCCGCTGGCCATGGCGCAAAAGTCATGGTCGCCGAAGAATACCGGATGGGCGGCACCTGCGTGATCCGTGGCTGCGTGCCGAAAAAGCTGTTCGTGCTCGGCTCGCACGTCCGCCACGAAATCGAGGACGCCGCCGGATTCGGCTGGACCATCCCCGAATTCTCCTTTGACTGGTCGACACTGGTCGCCAACAAGGACAAGGAGATCGCCCGCCTCGAAGGCATCTACGCCGCCAATGTCGAGAAAAGTTGCGCCCGCATCGCGAAAACCCGCGCGGTGCTGGAAGATGCCCACACGCTTCGCCTGATGACCGGCGAAACGGTCACCGCGAAATACATCCTGATCGCAACCGGCGGCGCGCCGAATCACGGCCGCGAGATCCCCGGCATCGAGCACGTGATTTCCTCCAACGAGGCGTTTCACCTCACCGAACTGCCGAAGCGCATCGTGATCCAGGGCGGCGGCTACATCGCGCTGGAATTCGCTGGCATCTTTGCCGGCTTCGGCTCTGACGTCACGGTGGTCTATCGCGGCGACAACATCTTGCGCGGTTTTGACGAGGACGTTCGCAAGCATGTCCGCGCCGAGATGGAGAAGCAGGGCATCACCATCATCACCGGCTGCACCATCGACAAGGTGGACAAGCACGGCAAGGAATTCACCACGCATTTATCGAGCGGTTCGAGCATCGCCTCTGAGAAGGTGATGTTCGCGATCGGCCGCCACCCGAACGTCGCCAATCTCGGGCTGGAGAAGGCCGGCGTCGCCATCAATCCGGCCAATGGCGGCATCGCCGTCGATGAATGGTCGAAGACCTCGGTCGACAACATCTATGCGATCGGCGACGTCACCCATCGTCTCAACCTGACCCCCGTCGCGATCCGCGAGGGCCACGCCTTTGCCGACACCGTGTTCGGCAAGCGCTCCGTAGCGGTCGATCACGCAACCATCCCGACGGCGGTATTCTCGCAGCCCGAAGTCGGCACCGTCGGCCTGACCGAAGCGCAGGCGCGCGCGCAGGTGAGCCATGTCGACATCTACAAGGCCGATTTCCGCCCGATCAAGGCGACGATGTCCGGCCGCGACACCCGCGTGCTGATGAAGCTCGTGGTCGACGGCACCACCGACCGCGTGCTCGGCTGTCACATCGTCGGCGACACCGCGGCCGAGATCGTGCAGGCGGTTGCGATTGCGGTGAAGATGAAGGCGACGAAAGCTGATTTCGACGCGACAATTGCGTTGCACCCGACAGCGGCGGAAGAGCTTGTGACGATGCGCACGCCGACGGCGCGGTATGTGCGGCAGGCGGCGGAGTAGATTTCGCGGCGACCCCGTAGCCCGGATGAGCGAAGCGACATCCGGGACTTCTCCCCGCATATCGCTTGCGCTCATGCGGGCCACATGCTCGCAACTTGCTGGGTGGGACCAATGGAAGATCGGTTGCTGGGCGCCGGACGGCTGTTTGCAAGTCACTACCAGATGGTCGTGTGTGATGATCCCTCCGCTGCGCTTAGCGATGACGCAAACTGGACCGACGAGAAGTCCGCCAGAGGCTTTGCCGGTACGCCGACATTTCGGATGATTGGCACTGAAGCAGACCCGAACGACCATTGGGTCGAACTCGTCGCGACAAGGCAGCCGCCGTCATTCGATGCGTGGCAGCGGATTACCTGTGTGCATTTTTTGTCGAGGGGTGGAAAAATTCACGTGATGTCCGTGGTGGACCACCAGCCGGTATTGTCCGCGGAAATCGAGCCGGGTGATTATAGGATCTACGCCGCGGCACAAAATCTGGGCATTGACCAGCTAACCCTTGGCGAAGATGGCCAGCTGACCGATTCCGAAATTTCGCTACGCAAGGACATCGAATGGTATCGACTGTTTGTCGTGCCTGGCAAGCCTGAAACGGAAGGCCGTCTCATAGATCGTCCTTCCCCATTGAGTCCCGGCGCGTAGGGGCGTAATCCGCCATTACCCAAGCGTAGCCGGATGAGCGGAGCCGTCCGGGTCTGTCAGCCCTGCATATCGCTTGCGCTCATGCGGGCTTCGCTGCCGGCTACCGATTGGCCCAACGCTCTGCTAACGGTACGAGCCAGCATCCAAACAACGGAGTTACCCATCATGATCGAACAAATCGGCATCGTAGGCGCGGGCACCATGGGTAACGGCATCGCCCAGGTGTGCGCCGCCGCCGGTCTTCCCGTGGTCATGACCGACATCTCCGACGCCGCGCTCACACGCGGCATGTCGGTTGTGTCGAGCAGTCTGGAGCGTCTCGTCAACAAGCAGAAGATGACCGACGCCGACCGCCAGGCCGCGCTGGCGCGGATCACGACGACCACGGACAATACGAAGTTCTCAACCTGCGATCTCGTGATCGAGGCGGCGACCGAGAATGAAGAGCTGAAGGTCAAGATCCTGAAGGATCTTTGCACGAAGATCCGGCCGCAGGCGCTGCTCGCCACCAACACCTCGTCGATCTCGATCACCAAGCTTGCCGCGGCGACGGACCGCCCGGACCGCTTCATCGGCATGCACTTCTTTAACCCGGTGCCGCTGATGGCGCTCTTGGAATTGATCCGCGGCCTGCAGACCTCGGACGATACCCATGCCAAGGCGGAAGCCTTTGCAAAACGGGTCGGCAAGGTGGCGATCACGGCGAAGAACAGTCCGGGCTTTGCGGTCAACCGAATCCTGTGCCCGATGATCAATGAGGCGATCTTCGCGCTTCAGGAGGGGATTGCGACCGCCGAGGACCTCGATGCCGGCATGAAGCTTGGCTGCAACCATCCGATCGGTCCGCTCGCGCTCGCCGACATGATCGGCCTCGACACCATGCTGTCGGTGATGGAAGTGTTCTACGAAGGCTTCAACGACCCGAAATACCGCCCCGCGCCGCTCTTGAAGGAAATGGTCGCCGCCGGCCATCTCGGCCGCAAGACCGGGCAGGGGTTTTACAGTTACGGGAAGTGAGCTTAGGTCAGGAAGTGCCGCTGGGAGACGCGTAGCCCGGATGAGCGAAAGCGACATCCGGGGCCTACTTGCTGGCTTGCGCAGGCAGGAGGCGCTCATGTCCGTGAATGCCGACGATCTTGCTGAAGTCGTGCGCTATGCGCTGGAGACTACCCGCGCCACAGCGGCATGCCCGTTCCACTGGGATGTGATCATCCGTATCGGCGATGACGCCGCCGAGAGCCATGCTTTCGAACGGGCCAGGAAAATCGTCAGGAGCGATGGCACAAATTGGCCGGCAGATGCTCTCAGGAAAGAGTTTGCCCGCCAGCTCGGAGCGGCCGCAGATGGTCGATGTCCCATGTGTGGGGTAGACGGCAGCGCGTAGTGTAGGAGGGTTTTGCTCCGCTCTACCCATCCTGCGCAGCTATTTCGGATTGGGATCGACGAGTCCCTTTCCGGGATTCTCGAATTTTCCCGCGCGCGCCAGCTTCACCGCATTACCGAGCGCACGCGCGGCGTTGCACACCTCGGCCTGGAAATCGTGGTCCTCGTCAAGCGCCTGGTGCGAGGTGGCATAGGGCTCCATGTAGCCGATATAGCCCTCGGCTTCGGCGGTGCGCCCCGCCGAGATCAGCGACATGTCGGTCAGCCAGTCCGACAGCGAGCGGCGCAGCATCTCGGCGCCGGCGCTGTCGCCGTGCACGACGAGCCCGAAATGCCGTCCCGCCAGATGCCGCGGGTAGGGCCAACCCTTCAGCTCCAGCGCCTTGGCCTGATCGGCATGCTTGCCATGGGTCGACGTCGGATCGGGATTGCCGCCGTCGGCGCAGACCAGCCGGTCGATCATCGCCTTCAGCGGCGTCGGCGCGTGATACCAGTTCACCGGCGTCACGATCAGGATGCCATGAGCTGCCACCCACAGCGGATAGATCTCGTTCATCCAGTCGTCGGTCTGGCCGAGCGCGTAGTTCGGATAGCAACTGCAGGGCCAGTGACAGAGCGGCATCGCGGTGGCGACGCAGGATTTGCAAGGGTGGATCTGCCGGCCGTACTCCGAAGCCAGCCGCGACAGGTCGAGAATGTCGACCGCAAATCCCATCCCGGCCAGCAGCGGCTCGGCGAGCTTGACCAGCCGCCACGTCTTCGACATCTCGCCGGGGCAGGTATGCTCGCTGCGCGCCGAGCCGTTGATGATCAGGATTCGTGGCTGCGCGGCCGCATCGTCGTGGCGCCGTTGCGCCGCGAGAATGGCCTCACGCGCCGCGAGCCAGTCCACCGAGATTTCGTACGCGGGATCGGCAAAACTCGGCCCCGCTTTTCGCGTCAGCGGCGCTTTACGCGAATGGCTGTAGGCGTCCCAGGCGGCCGCGACGATGGCGTCGAGCTCGCGCTGCAGCGGTTGGAAAACTGGATCGACGAAGCGGCGGCGATAGCGCGTCTCGAATTCCTCACGCGGCAATTTGACGGGCGGCATTCCCTTGCGTACGTCCTGTGCCGCCATGGTTCGATCCTTTCGCGATCGTTGTTGACGGCTCAACGTTGCAGCCGGAGCGCTGGTTCCGGAGTGGAGGCGGACTGTTAGTCCGGACGCCACATGTCGAACAGCTCCGCCGCGCTGACCAGATCGATCTGCTCGCTGAATCGCATCCGGTACATGGTCATCAGCGCATCGTGGCCGGCGTCGGACGAGCTGCACAGCGCGTCCTGCACGATGATGACGCGGAAGCCGAGATCGACCGCGCCGAGCACGGTGGAGAGCACGCAGACATCGGTCTCCGCGCCCGACACCACCACCGTGTCGACGTGTCGCTCGACCAGGAGATGACCGAGCCGGGAGCCGAAGAAGGCCGAATAAGCGGGCTTGTCGACGATAAGTGCCGGCGGCGAATAGCGCGCCAGCTCAGGCACGATATCGAGTGCGTTGGCTGCGAGATTGCCGCGCGTCGCGCGTTGCCATTTCGTGAAATAGGCCTGCCATTGGCCGCGCCGGTCTTCCGGTCGCTCCGGCGTGATGAAGCGCGAGAACACCGTACGCTCCCGGTAGCGCGCGCAGATCTCCGAGATGACCGGCAACACCCGCTCCATCCACGGCGTTTCCCACACGCCGCCCTTGGCGAATATGTTCTGCATATCGATGCACAGATGCGCAGCGTCGCGAATTCCCGCCATGTGCGGCCTCTCACCTCATCGGGAGGCTAATTCGGCAGACATGAACTGGTTTCAAGGATGCCTTGACGGTTGTGATGACGGTTCACGCGACCCGCAGTCCTTGATGCGAAGACGCGAGGTCAGTCATCTCAACCCGCGCGACATGATCGACGTGCGTTCTTGCCCCGGAGGGCAGGCGCGACATGCCTCCTTCGCCGATTCTAGGCGTTCACATTTGGGCAAGAATGGCAGTCATGCGGGAACCATCGAGGTCGAACGCGGTTGGCGGCGGGTTTGTACCCTCCCTCCAACCCCAGCGTTCGCGGAGTAATCGATGCTAAAGCCTCTCGCAGCGGCCTCTGTTATCCTGCTCGTGTTTTCCGCCCAGGCAAATGCGCGCCCTCACCATCGTCATTACGGCCATCGGGCCTGGTGCGGCAGCTATCTCAGCAAATATCTCGGCAAATCGGATCGACGCCTTGCGCTGGCGCGTTCCTGGGCGAACGAGGGCATGAACGCCGGCGGCCCCGGCATTGGCGTCGTGGTGGTTTGGCGGCATCACGTCGGAATCATCACCGGGCAGACGCCCGACGGCCAATGGATCGTTCACAGCGGCAATGACGGCGGCGCGGTGCGCACACGCGCCCGATCGCTGGCCCGCGCGATTGCATTCAGACGCGTGTAGCAAGTCGTTGATCGCAGGGTGGGCAAAGGCGCGCCAGCGCCGTGCCCACCATCTATCCGCGATAATTGTCGTGAATGGTGGGCACGCTTCGCTTTGCCCACCGTACGGCTATTCGTACGTCCGCTCAGAGGTCTTGCCGGGTCAGCCTTCCATGTGGCGCCGCCACTTTGCTGGGCGCCTTCCTCGCCGGCGCTTCGCCACCCGTCAGCGCCATCACCGAGACCGACACCACGCGGTCGACGATGGCATCCACATCGTTGAGGTCGCATTGCCCTTCGGACAATCTGGCCAGCCGCTCCTTTTCCCGGATCGTGTGATGCGACATCGCGAGCGCGAAGTGGAGCCCCCAATAGAGGTCGGCGTCGTCGCGGCCGGGCATCGCGCGGCGCATTGCGGCGATGAATTTTCGCAGATGATCGACCTCGCGGTTCTTGATGCGGCGGATCGGCGGCACCGATTCAATCGAGGCGCGGATCATGAAGCGCGCTGCTGTCGAGCCTTCGCGGTCGGGGCCGAGGCAGCCGCGCAGGGTAGGGCCGACCAGCGCATGCAATATGGCGTCGATCGGGGCGCGGCCGCCGCCCTTTTCCTCGGCAAGCTTCAATGCGTTGAGCCGCTCGCGGTTGGTGGCGAGGCTGCGGGTGACGAACAGCTCGGCGATCAATTCGTCCTTGGAGCCGAAATGATAATTCACCGCGGCGAGATTGACGTTCGCCTCCGCGACGATGTCGCGCAGCGTGACGTCGCCGAAGCCGCGATCGGCATAAAGCTTTTCCGCGGCGGCAAGGATGGCAGACCGGGTCCGATCGCTCGACATATCAGGCCCCCGTTTGCGGAGTTGCAATTCAAACACTTGTATGAAACTATCGTTTGAAGGGCCGGAAATGTCAACCGCCTGCGAACGTGTCGCATCTCCGGTCAGCCGGGCTGTCAGATTCGCAAAATGGCTTGCGGGCCATGGGTAGCGGGCAGACAGTGCGGCGCAACGATTTCAGAAAGCTAAAGGTGAGGAGCGTCCCATGAACTTCGATATGTCCGAAAAGCAAAAGGAATGGCTGAATCGCGTTCGCGCGTTCATGGACGCGCATGTCCGCCCGGCGGTGCCGATTTACAGGCAGCAGGACGAGGAGGGACCGCGCTGGAAGGTGATCCCGATCCTCGAAGACCTCAAGAAGAAGGCGCGCGCCGAAGGTCTCTGGAACATGTTCATGCCGCCGAACGCGCATGAGGACGACGAATTCCGCGGCGCGGGATTGACCAACCTGGAATACGCGCTGCTCGCCGAAGAGATGGGCCACATCGGCTGGGCTTCGGAAGTATTCAATTGCTCCGCACCCGATACCGGCAACATGGAAGTGTTCATGCGCTACGGTACCAAGGAGCAGAAGCGCAAATGGCTGCGCCCGCTGATGGACGGTGAAATCCGCTCCGCCTTCCTGATGACGGAGCCGGCGGTTGCATCCTCGGACGCGACCAACATCGAAACGCGCATCGAAAGCGACGGCGACCATTACGTCATCAACGGCCGCAAATGGTGGTCGTCCGGCGTCGGCGATCCCCGCTGCAAGATCGCGATCCTGATGGGCAAGACCGATCCGAAGGCCGCCAAGCACCAGCAGCAGTCGCAGATCCTGGTTCCGCTCGACACATCAGGCATCAAGGTCGAGAAAATGCTGCCGGTGTTCGGTTTCGACGACGCGCCGCATGGCCACGCCCAGGTGCTCCTGGAGAACGTCCGCGTTCCCAAGGCCAACATCCTGCTCGGCGAGGGCCGGGGCTTTGAAATCGCGCAGGGCCGTCTCGGTCCGGGCCGCATCCATCACTGCATGCGTACCATCGGCAAGGCCGAGGAGGCGCTGTCGAAGATGGTGAAGCGGCTGTCGTCGCGCACCGCCTTCGGCAAGAAGATCATCGAGCATTCGGTCTGGGAACAGCGCATCGCCGAAGCCCGCACCGATATCGAGATGAACCGCCTGCTGTGCCTCAAGGCCGCCGACATGATGGACAAGGTCGGCAACAAGACCGCGCAGCTTGAAATTGCCATGATCAAGGTGTCGGCGCCGAACATGGCGCTGAAGATCATCGACAACGCGATTCAGGCCTATGGCGGCGCCGGCGTTTCCGACGATGCAGGGCTTGCGCGGGACTATGCTTCCATGCGCACCATGCGCCTGGCGGATGGTCCGGACGAGGTGCATAACCGCGCCATTGCCAGACTTGAACTTCGGAAGTATGCAAACGCTACGCACTAATCCTGCTACGTCATAAGCGTCCTAACCCCTCATCCTGAGGAGCCCGCGGAGCGGGCGTCTCGAAGGATGTAGGCCACAGACGGGCCTCATGGTTCGAGACGCGCTCCGCGCTCCTCACCATGAGGTGCTTGTGACGGAGTACGACCAACGGGAACGCCTTATGGCGTTCCCCAAGAAATGTTGAGGGAGCGTCATCGTGGCGGACGGCGTCAGGAAAGACGAAGAATTCTCGGGCACGAAGGAAGTCGAGGAGCGTCATCGCATCAACGAGGCGAACCTCGATGCGTGGATGCGCGAGCATGTCGAGGGTTATCAGGGACCGCTGACCGTCCTGCAGTTCAAGGGCGGCCAGTCCAACCCGACCTACAAGCTGGAAACGCCCGGCCGATCCTATGTCATGCGCCGAAAGCCGTTCGGCAAGTTGCTGCCGTCGGCGCATGCGGTCGATCGCGAGTTCCGCGTCATCGCAGCGCTCGGCAAGCAGGGCTTTCCGGTCGCAAAGGCCTATGCGCTGTGCACCGACGACGCCGTGATCGGCGCCGCCTTCTACATCATGTCGATGGAGGAGGGCCGGGTGTTCTGGGATCCGACCCTGCCGAGCCAGACGCCGGATGCGCGCCGTAAAATCTTCACCAGCAAGATCGAGACGCTGGCAAAACTTCACGTCTTCAATCCGGAGACAATCGGGCTCGGCGATTTCGGCAAGCCGGGGAATTATTTCGCGCGCCAGATCGACCGCTGGACCAAGCAATACCGGGCGTCGGAAACGCAGCACATTCCGGAATTCGAGAAGGTGGCCGAATGGCTGCCGCGAACCGTACCTGAACAGAAGCGTGTCTCGATCGTCCATGGCGACTACCGCCTCGACAACATGATTTTCCATGCAACGGAACCGCGGGTGCAGGCGGTGCTGGATTGGGAGCTGTCGACGCTCGGCGATCCCATGGCCGACTTCACCTATCTCTTGATGCAGTGGACCATGCCGGGGCTCGCCAACGCCGATCTCAAGGCTCTGAACATTCCGAGCGTGGAGGAGGCGGCGCAGATCTATTGCGACGTCACCGGCATGGAAGTGCCCGACCTCAACTGGTACTTCGCCTACAACATGTTCCGCCTCGCCGGCATCACGCAGGGTATCGCCGGTCGTATCCGCGACGGCACCGCGGCCAATGCCAAGGCGCTGGAGTCGGCGGCGCGCACCGTGCCGCTGTCGAAATCTTCCTGGGAATACGCTCAGAAGGCCGGCGCGACCTGACCCGCGCCGTTATTTTCCTTGGCACTCTCCCCGAATGTTCGCGGCAGCCTGCTCATGGCGGTGTCCATGGCGGCGTTCACTGTGGTTGACACCATCACCAAGGCGGTGTCGTCAGAGATGAACATCGGCCAGGTGATGCTGGTGCGCGGGCTGTTTGCGATTCTGCTGGTCGCGGCGTTCGCGTACCAACAGGGCGCGCTGCGTCCGCTGCGCACGCTGATGCTTGGGCCGGTCGCGCTCAGGGTGCTGGGCGAGATCGGCGGCACGATCTCGTTCATGACGGCGCTCGTGCATCTGCCGCTTGCCAACACCTCGGCGATCTTGCAGGCGCTGCCGCTGGCGATCACGCTCGGCGCCGCCGTGATCTTCCGTGAGCCGGTCGGCTGGCGGCGCTGGTCGGCAATCGCCGCAGGCTTCATCGGCGTGCTCATCATCGTGCGGCCGGGGCTTGCGGGCTTCAGCCAGTTCTCGCTGCTCGCGCTGGTGGCGGTCGCGTTCTGCGCTCTGCGCGATCTCGCGACCCGGCGGATCCCCGCAAAGATCCCGTCGCTTTTCATCACCTTGCTGACGGCCGTGACGGTGACGACCGCCGGCGGCGTGATCCTCGTTCCGCTCGGCGGCTGGACGCCGCCGTCGACAGGCGCGCTCGGTCTCATGGCGCTGGCGGCAGTGCTGCTGCTGATCGGCTATCAGTGCATCATCATGGCGCTGCGCACCGGCGACATCTCGGCGGTGGCGCCGTTCCGATATTCCGCACTGCTATGGGCAATGATGCTCGGCTATCTCGTATTCGGCGACGTGCCCGATGCGATGATGGTGACGGGGGCTTCGATCATCGTAGCCTCCGGCCTCTACGCCTTCTACCGCGAGCGCATCCGCCACCGCGCGGTGGCGGCGGAATCATCCGGCCTGCCGCCGGACGGGTTGTAACCGGCGGCGTTGGGCCCATATCTCCGAGGCCGATTGGAGATGCCCATGATCCAGCAACTGCGCATCTACGAGATATTCGAAAAGAATAAAGCCGCGTTTCACGCCCGCTTTCGCGATCACGCCGCGCGCATCATGCAGACCAGATACGGTTTCCGCATTGTGGCCATGTGGGAAACGAAATTCGGCGACAGGACCGAGTTTGCCTATCTGCTGGAATGGCCGGATGAGGCGACCAAGACTGCAGCATGGTCGGCTTTCATGGCCGATACCGAATGGTCCGAGATCAAGCGCGTGACGCATGCCGAGCATGGCCTGATGGTGGGCCAGATCGAGGATCGTTTGCTGACGTCAACGGACTATTCGCCGGCGAAAGGCAGGAGCCTGCTTGCGTAGACAGCAGTCTCGTGTCCCGGATGCGGTGCGGCACGAAGTGACGCGCCGCAGAGCCGGGACCTATGTGCGTCACGCACCGCGGAAGCAATGGGCCCCGGCTCAGCAGCCCACCGTTACACGCTGCGCTGCGTCTGGGCTACGAGGAGCGCGCTAAACCGGCTTGCCCGTATACGGCATCGACGCGGTGAGGCCACCGTCGACCGGGATCGCCTGGCCGTTGACGTAGGACGCCTCGTCGCTGGCAAGGAACAGGCCCATCGCCGCGAGTTCGTGCGGCTGGCCGGCGCGCTTGAGCGGATTCAGCTGGCCGATCTTGTCCTGGGTGCCGCGCTCCTTGGCGCGGTCGAACACCGGTTTGGTCATGCCGGTCTCGATCAGGCCTGGGCACACCGCGTTGATGCGCACGCCGGTCCCGGAGAGCGAGTAGGCGGTGGTCTGCACCAGGCTGATGACGCCCGCCTTGCTGGCGCCGTAAGGGTGACCACTGGCGCCGGCCTTGAGGCCCGCGACGGATGCCGTGCAAACGATCGAGCCGGACTTCTGCTTGATCATGTGCGGCATCGAATGCTTGATCGCGAGGAACGGCCCGATCAAATTGACGCGCAGCACCTCCTGCCAGTGGTCGACGGTCTGCTCGGCGAGCGGCACCAGCCCACCGCTGACGCCGGCATTGGCCCAGATCGCATCGAGCCTGCCATATTTGGCGACCGCCTTGTCGATGAACGCCTTCACGTCGGTTTCCGAACCGGCATCGGCCATGACGGCTTCGACCGTGCCGCCGGCATCGCTGACCAACTTGGCGGTCTCCTTCACGCCCTCGGTCTTGTCGACGATGATGAGCTTCGCCCCCTCCCTGGAGAACAGCACCGACGCTGCGCGCCCGATGCCGCTGCCAGCACCTGTAATGACGACGGATTTGCCTTCGAGGCGGCCCATGAGTCTCTCCCTGATAGCTATGCGCTTAGGCGTCTGCCGCCTTGCGGAATTCAAACAAGATTTCAAACGTCAGATTCACTTGAGACGGTGACTGCTCTGACGTACAGCGACAACGAACAGTATTGAAGGGTCTTGGCGATGTCCAATGCAGGCAAACCGCTGATAGTTTCGACGCGATGGTGGTGGATTCGCCACGCGCCGGTGCGCGAAGATGAGGGCCGCATTTACGGACAGAAGGATCTCAACTGCGATACCAGCGACCGCGTCGTGTTCGAGGCGGTCGGAAAAATCCTGCCGCGGAACGCAGTCTGGTATGCAAGCAATCTGAAGCGTACGCACCAGACTGCCGATGCGATCTGGGCCGCTGGTTTTCCCAAGCCGTCAGATATGCCGCATGTGAACGCGTTCGCCGAACAGCATCTTGGCGACCTGCAGGGCATGAATCGCGCGGCATTTTATGCGAGTTTGCCGGCCGGCAGTCACTGGCTTACCGGCATCGATGAACCCGCGCCCGGCGGCGAGAGTTTCATGGACCTCTATAACCGCGTCTGCGCCGCCATCGAACGCATCAATGCCGAACAGGTGGGCAGGGACGTCATTGTCGTCGCGCATGGCGGCACGATCAGGGCCGCTGTCGCGCTTGCACTCGGCGGTCAGCCGGATAAAGGCCTCGCCTTCGATATCGACAATTGTTCGGTGACGCGGCTCGACCATCTCTCGGGCGCCAACTACACCGGCTGGCGGCTGCCGATGGTCAATCAGCAGCCCTGGATCGCGGACGCTTCGCACAACGCCATGCATCAGCCGGCGGGGCCGGAGATCGAGCCGCCGCCGACAAAACTCGCCTGATGCTCGGTTGTCGAAAACTGCAAACGCTGCTTAGTTCGAATTCAAGACGAAACCGGCATCGCGCCGGATCAACATTCGGGAGAGAGACATGAGCTTGTTCGACATGACCGGGAAAGTCGCCGTCATCACCGGCTCCACGCGCGGCATCGGCCGTGCCATTGCCGAGCGCATGGCCGAGCACGGCGCCAAGGTCGTGATCTCCTCGCGCAAGCAGGACGTCTGCGATCAGGTTGCCAAGGAAGTCAACGAGAAGTTCGGCGAGGGGACGGCGGTCGCGATCGCCGCGAACATCTCGAACAAGGAGAATTTGCAGAACCTCGTCGACGAATCCAACCGCGCCTTCGGCAAGATCGACGTGCTGGTCTGCAACGCCGCATCCAATCCTTATTACGGTCCGCTCGGCGGCATTTCCGACGACCAGTTCCGAAAAATCCTCGACAACAACATCGTCGCCAACAACTGGCTGATCAACATGGTGGTGCCGCAGATGATCGAGCGCAAGGACGGCTCGATCGTGATCGTGTCCTCGATCGGCGGCCTCAAGGGCTCGACCGTGCTCGGCGCCTATGCGATCTCGAAGGCCGCCGACATGCAGCTCGCGCGCAATCTCGCCTGCGAATACGGCAAGCACAATATCCGCGTGAACTGCATCGCGCCCGGCCTGATCAAGACCGATTTTGCGAAAGCGCTGTGGGACAATCCGGAAACGCTGAAGGCCTCCACCGCGCGCTCGCCACTGCTGCGCATCGGCGTGCCCGACGAGATCGCGGGCGCCGCGGTGCTGATGGGATCGAAGGCCGGCGACTTCATGACCGGCCAGACCATCGTGATCGACGGCGGCGCGACGATCAGTTGATCGGAGCTAGATCTGCGTACTCCCACTGGTGTCATCACCCGCGAAACCGGGTGATCCAGTACGCCGCGGCGACTGTGAATGATCGAGAATTCCGGCGGTACTGGATCCCCGCCTTGGCGGGGATGACAGTTGCGCGTGGGGCTTATTCCACCGCCGCGTACACCAGATCCCGCAGCAGGTTGCGGACATATTCGCGCTGGCCGGGGCCCTGCATCATGAACACCGTGAACAGGTCCTCGGCGGGGTCGATAAAGAAGAACGTGCCGGCCATCCCGCTCCAGAAGAACTGACCGAGCGAGCCCGGGAATGGCGCAATGCCCCGGTGCGTGCGGACGGCGAAGCCGAGACCGAAACCATGGCCGGGCGGCATCAGCGGCGAGTCGACCTTCACGCTTGGCGAGAGATGGTCCGACGCCATCAGCTCCAGCGTCTTGCGGCCGATGATCCTGGTGCCGTCGAGCGCGCCGCCGTTGAGCAGCATCTGGCAGAACCGCGCATAATCCATCGTCGTCGAGACCAGCCCGCCGCCGCCGGATTCCATCGAGGGCTTCTCCAGCATATTGAAGAGCTGCACCTTGTCGCCGTTCCAGGGATCGGTCGCAAAGGCCTCGGCGAGACGGCCGGCGTTGGCTTCCGGCGTATGGAACGCGGTCTCCGCCATCTGCAGCGGCGCCAAAATGCGTTCGGTGAGAAACGTGCCGAGCGACTTGCCGGAGACGACTTCGATGATGCGGCCCAAAACATCGGTCGAGCGGCTGTAATTCCATTCCGCACCCGGCTGGCAGATCAGCGGCATGCCGGCGATCATGGTCGCGTGCTCGGCATTGGTGATCTTGCGGCTGCGCAGCCGCGACTGCTGGTAGAGCTGCTGCACCAGGCCGTTGCCGGTGTGGTCGTAGGTCAGGCCCGAGGTGTGTCGCAGCAGGTCCTGCACCGTCATCGGCCGCTTCACCGGCACGAGGTCGAGCTTGCCGTCGTTCTCGACGCCGACCTTCTGCCCGGCAAACTCCGGAATGAATTTTGCCACGGGATCGCCCAGGATGAAGTGGCCGTCCTCGACCAGCATCATGATGCCGACCGAGACGATCGGCTTGGTCATCGAGAAGATGCGGAAGATGCTGTCATGGGCCATCGGCGTGCTGGCCGCAGGATTCAGCCGGCCGATCGCATCGAACCAGCCGACTTGGCCGCGCCGCGCCACCATGACCGTGGCGCCGGGGAGGGTGCCCTTGTCGACCTCGCGCTTGAAGGCATCCGACATCCGCTGCAACCGCGTCGTCGACAGCCCGATCGTTTCCGGCTTGGCATCGGGAAGAGAAGGGGTTTGGAGGGCGGGGGTCTGCCGGGCGGTGGCGGTCTGCGCGTTCATGGTCTCTCCCGTTGCGCTTGTTGTTTATAAGAGACCAAGTCTGGAGCAGAAGGCGTGCTTTGGGTAGGGCGGAAAGCCGCTTCGCCCTTGCAATCGGGGCATGGCCTATGCTTGAAACGGCACGAACCGACGCACGCGCCGGTTCCCTGCAGGAGTGTAGCTCAATTGGTAGAGCACCGGTCTCCAAAACCGGGGGTCGCAGGTTCGAGCCCTGCCACTCCTGCCAGTTAAATCAAAGACTTAGCTAGATTTTCGATGATGGCCGACGAGCCCGTTCGGGCGCTCCTTGGCGAACGACCCGCGTTGCCCGCCCGCCTTTAACCGAGCGTAAGATTACACGACTCGGATGGCTGCTCGTTCGGCGGGCCGAGCCAAGTCGCCGGGGGCCGCGTGGGGTTTGTCCAGGGACGGTAGACCAGCGGGGACATGCGCCGATTTTTCAACGCGCTTCGACCATGACCGATAATAGGCGACAGCCGTCATGATCGCGATGCCGGCGGTTCCGGCCACCAATTGAGCGATAATCCCGTCAGAAATCGTCTTCAGGACAAAATACCCGATGAACGAAAGGTAGATGCCGACGGCAAACACTTCGAGGGATTGCTGGCCGCACTTGATCAGCGGTTTCCAGATGGCAGCCTGGAGCCCAGCCGCATCGATCGGTATGAATCGCGCGCCCAGGATGATGACGATGGCGAGATGCAGGAAGCGATAGGGCGCCAGGTTTGTCTTGTCGTTCGGGTTGAAGGCTTCGAACAGAGCGCGCGGAAGCAGCCTCTGAATCTCCGGTATCAGCCCTGACAGCGTCATGACGGCCGCAAACAGCAAATAGGCCAATCCGAGTACGAGGATTGCCCTGGAGCGCACCAGGAAATGCAGCGTGTTGGCGCCCCCCAGTGCCAGCCATGCGCCCAGTACGAAAAGAAGCTGCCACGCGAACGGATTGAAATACCAAACGCCCGACGGATAGGAGGGCAGATTCCAGCTGAATTGCCGGGCGGCGAAATAGAGCAATATGGATCCCAGCATTACCCAGTTGCGGTGCCTGAGCATCAGCCAGAGCACCGGCGGGAAGGCGCCCATCAGGACCACGTATAGCGGCAGCACGTCGAGGTTCAGCGGCTTGTACCGGAGCAACAGCCCCTGCGTGATGGTTTCGACCGGCGCGTTCAACAGCGGCGCGACGTTATACCGATCGATCAAGTCGGGAGAACTGAACCCGTTTGAGAGGAAATGGACGGAAGCCAGATAGAACACGAACAGCAAAATGTGGGCGGCGTAGATTTGCCACACACGCCGCAACAGCCTCGTTGTTCCAAAGACGAAGCCGCCCTCGAGCATTCGTCTGCCGAAGACGAGCGCCGAGGTGTAGCCGGAAATGAACACGAACAGATCGGCACCGTCGCTGAAGCCGTAGTTTCGGAACGAAAACCAGGCCAGTACGCTGGTGGAGACGTGGCCGAGGAACATCAGCCAATTGGCGAGACCGCGGAACAGGTCCAGCCGCAAATCCCGCTTCGAAGCTGGAAGTACAAGCTCGACCTTCATTGCTCTCGGTCTACATCGGATAAGCGTCGCAACGCGCCAATGCCTCTCAGCGCGGAAGCAGTTTGCGCCCGCGAAATGATAAAGGCGGCCGAGCGGGGGCTCGTTGAGCCATGTCAAAATCAAGGAACCGGCCCCGGCAGCCGGTGCCGGTTGGGATGATCGGCCGCAGGGGGGGACGCCATGGAGGCGGTCCGAGAAAAAGCGGAAGAAACGTCGATCGGAAGATAAATTAGTAGATAAGTCAGTAACTTATCTACTGCATCTGTCGCGGCCCCGGAACTAGCTGAAGAATGCGGTGAGGACCGCGAGATCCGATCGCGCCGGTGCCTCGCCGCGCAGATCCGCGTCGATCACCCGCCGGCATACATCCACCGTGAAGGTATCGCCGAGGTCGTTTGCCGCGTCGAGAACGGTCCAGGCCGTCTCGCCCGCGGGCCTTTCCAGGTCTTGGCCTAACAATGCCATGGTCATATCGCCCCTGTGGAGCATCCAGACTAGCCGAGGGCCTTTAAAATCCGGATCGCGGCGCGATGAGCATTTGAGGCAAGGCGGGTACCCGGGATTAACCAATGGCATCCGGTCTGGCTTCCCGCCGGCTGGGCCCCCGCGGCACCCCGTACCTTGACCTTTTGCCCGGCCGGCAGTAGATACCCGCCACCTGCTGCCGGCCCGCTAGACGCGGATATCCGGCGCGGCTTTGAATTCCCCCGAACAATCGAGCCCGCTTGGCGGCTCATCCTTCGAGAGAGGGCTGGGCGTAAGAAGGCTGTTCGGATTCGCTTTAAATCTCAATCGTCTCACGAAGGACGCGGTAACCAACGATGGCTTTCAGCCCGTTCAAATTCCTGCAGGAAGTGCGCTCGGAGACCGCCAAGGTCACCTGGCCGACCCGCCGCGAGACGACGATCACCACGATCATGGTGTTCGTGATGGTTGCATTGGCGTCGATCTTTTTCTTCATGTCGGATTTGATCATCCGCTACGTCGTCACTTTCCTGCTGGGCGTCCACTGATGAGCACCGGAATCCTTACGATGGACAAGCGCTGGTATATTGTTCACGCCTATTCGAATTTTGAGAAGAAGGTCGCGGAATCCATCCGCGAGCAGGCGAAGCAGCGCGGGCTCGAGGAATTGTTCGAGCAGATTCTGGTGCCGACCGAGAAGGTCACCGAGGTGCGCCGCGGTCGCAAGATCGACGCCGAGCGCAAGTTCTTCCCCGGTTACGTGCTGGTGAAGATGAAGCTGACGGACGAAGCGTTCCACCTCATCAAGAACACGCCCAAGGTGACCGGCTTCCTCGGCGCCGAAAACAAGCCGATGCCGATCTCCGAGTCCGAGGCGATGCGGATCCTGCACCAGGTGCAGGAAGGCGTTGAACGTCCGAAGGCGTCGGTGTCGTTCGAAATCGGCGAGAACGTCCGCGTGGCCGATGGTCCGTTCGCGTCGTTCTCCGGCGTGGTTGAAGAAATTGACGAGGCGCGTTCGCGCGTGAAGGTCGCGGTGTCGATCTTCGGCCGCGCCACGCCCGTCGAACTGGAGTTCGGTCAGGTCGAGAAGGTCTGATCGTAACACGCGAGGCCTGGTCCTCGCGTGAATGAGGCCGTGGGAGGGAGAGGGCGGTCGCCAACCGCGCTTGAACCGAACCACGGAACCTGAACCAGCCGGCGACCTGCCGGCGCAACAGGAGTGAAGAATGGCAAAGAAAGTGACCGGATACCTGAAGCTTCAGGTCCCGGCCGGTGCGGCGAATCCTTCGCCCCCGATCGGTCCCGCGCTTGGTCAGCGCGGTCTCAACATCATGGAATTCTGCAAGGCGTTCAATGCGCAGACGCAGAAGGAAGAAAAGAACACCCCGATCCCGGTGACCATCACCATCTATGCGGACCGTTCCTTCACCTTCGAGCTGAAGACGCCGCCGATGTCCCACTTCCTCAAGCAGGCCGCCAAGATCCAGTCCGGCTCGAAAGCTCCGGGCCGCGACAAGGCCGGCAAGGTGACGAAGGCGCAGGTGCGCGAGATCGCCGAGAAGAAGATCAAGGATCTCAATTGCGATTCCATCGAAGCGGCCATGAAGATGGTCGAGGGCACCGCCCGTTCGATGGGTCTGGAAGTTGCGGGGTAACGGACCATGGCAATCGGAAAACGTTTGAAGAAGGTCCGTGAAGGCATCGATCGCGAGAAGCTCTATCCGCTCGCGGATGCCATCAAGATGGTCAAGGAACGCGCCACGTCGAAGTTCGACGAAACGATCGAGATCGCGATCAATCTCGGCGTCGACCCGCGCCACGCCGACCAGATGGTTCGCGGCGTCGTCAACCTGCCAAACGGCACCGGCCGCACGCTGCGCGTCGGCGTGTTCGCCCGTGGCGCCAAGGCCGAGGAAGCCAAGGCAGCGGGCGCTGACGTCGTCGGCGCCGAAGACCTGGTCGAGAAGGTGCAGGGCGGCAACATCGATTTCGATCGTTGTATCGCCACCCCCGACATGATGCCGCTGGTCGGCCGCCTCGGTAAGGTGCTCGGCCCGCGCGGCATGATGCCGAACCCGAAGATCGGCACCGTGACGATGGACGTCGCTACCGCCGTGAAGGGCGCCAAGGGCGGCTCGGTCGAATTCCGCGTCGAGAAGGCCGGCATCGTGCAGGCCGGTGTCGGCAAGGCGTCGTTCTCGGAAGAGAAGCTGGTGCAGAACGTGAAGGCACTCGCGGACGCGGTGTCGAAGGCCAAGCCGGCCGGCGCCAAGGGCACCTACATCCAGCGCGTGGCGGTCTCCTCCACCATGGGCCCGGGCGTCAAGGTCGAGCCGGGCACGCTGCTCGGCTAAGGCCTTGCCATTGACGTGAATAATAAAGGGCGGAATCGGGCGACCGATTCCGCCCTTTGCGTTTGCTGTCGGTTTTGCGTAATCGTCGCCCGGCCGGACTTGCCAAGAAAGAACAACAATGCCCGAGAGAGTCCTGATCTATTCGCGTTTTCCAAAAGCAGATGGAGCGTTTCGGCCAGCGCTATGAATTGCTGAACGCCGCCGGCAAGGCGCCCAATGAGGTGTTCGCGGCCGATCAGCTCGCCGACATTCGCGCGCTGATCACCGCGGGCGGCACAGCGCTTCGCGGCGATGCGATGGACATGATGCCGAAACTGGGCGCGATCGTCTGCTACGGCACCGGCTATGACGGCGTCGATCTGGCGGCGGCGGCGAAGCGCAAGATCGCCGTCGGTCATAGCCCGGGCGCCAATGCGGCCTCCGTCGCCGACATCGCGGTCACGCTGATGCTGGCAGCGACGCGACGATTGCTGGTGGCGGACGACTATGTGCGCGGCGGGAGCTGGGTGGCGGCAAAGCCGTCGCCGATGATGCGCCCGCAGGCCGGCATGCTCGGCCGCAAAATCGGCGTCTATGGCATGGGCGAGATCGGCCGCAAGATCGCCGCGCGGGTCGCCGCGTTCGAAACCGAGGTCGGCTATTTCAGCCGCAGCCGGCATGACGTGCCGTATCAGTATTTTTCGAGCCTCGACGCGTTGGCCGAATGGTGCAGCGTCTTGATGATCGCGGTGCGTGCGGGCGCGGACACCAACCACGCGGTCGATGCCCATATCCTGAAGAAGCTCGGCAAGGACGGCTTTGTCATCAACATCTCGCGCGGCTCGGTCATCGACCAGCCGGCCCTGATCGCGGCGCTGACCGACCAGACCATCGCCGGCGCGGGTCTCGATGTGTACGAGAAGGAGCCGCATGCGCCGGATGCGCTGACGGCGCTGCCCAATGTGGTGCTGTCCCCGCATATTGGCGGCCATACGCTGGAATCGCATGTGGCGATGCAGAACTGCGTGCTGGCCAATCTCGACGCGTTCTTTGCCGGCAAGCCGCTCGCTCACCCCGTGACGTCAAGTTCCAGCTGATCGTCTCCGCGCGAGCCCTTTGAGGTAGGCGCAAAACATATCGGCCATGGCATTGGCATAGGTCTCGATCTCGGCAGGGGTTCGGGGACTTTCCGAAAACTGCTTTCCCACCGCGCTGAGCGTCGTTGTGATCAGCTCACCCGCCAGTGCACGCGTCGCCTCCGAGGCTTCGGGCAGCGCTTCCTGCATGAAGAGCTCGACAGTGCGGCCTCCTGACGCCCTCGCTTCGTGCGCTTCCGGCGCATCGCGGTAGAGTGGGGCAGCGTCATCGAGTGCGACACGCACCGCGGCCTCATCGCATTCCGAGCGGATGAAGGCGTGGACCAGCGTACGCAGCCGTTCGAGCGGCGGTCTCCGGAAGTCCTCAAGGATGCCGCGCAGCAGTTCTGTCGTCTGGCGCCATTCGTCGCGTTGGAGGCGGAAGAGGATCGCCGCCTTGTTCGGAAAGTATTGATACAGCGACCCGATGCTGACGCCGGCCTTCTCGGCCACCCGCGCGGTGGTGAAGCGCTGCGCGCCTTCCTTCGCCAAAACCTGAACAGCAGCATCCAGGATCGCCGCGACCAGCTCGGTCGAGCGAGCCTGCTGGGGCCGTTTTCGCGAGGAAACTGAAGGGCTTCGACGATCGGTCATCAAGAGCGCCGGGAATGCGATTAGAAAATGCGAATGATTAGTCGTATTTCTGGACCGGCGCAAGAACGCGCGCTCACCGCTGATGGAGACCTGCATGACCACCCTGACCACCACCCCGCTTGCGCCCCTGTTGGATCGCCTGTTCGACGAGGCGGATGCGGCCTCGGCGGAGACCGAGGCTGCCGTGGCCGACCTCTCGGACGAAGCCCGGACGCGCCTGATGCGAAGCAAGACCGATTACCGCGACCTCTATGGGCGCTTGAAGAATGCGCCGCTCGCCGTCTCGCGAGAGACCGGCACGTTGCTCTACATGCTGGCGCGAAGCTCTCGCGCGCGGACGATCGTCGAGTTCGGGACCTCGTTCGGCATCTCGACCCTGCATCTCGCCGCGGCGCTGCGGGACAATGGTGGCGGCCGCCTGATCACCAGCGAGTTCGAGCCATCCAAGGTGGCGCGGGCCTGCGATAATCTGACGGCCGGTGGTCTCAGCGACCTCGTGGAGATCCGGGAAGGGGACGCCCTGCGGACGCTCAGCGTCGATCTCCCTGATACGATCGACCTGTTGCTGCTGGACGGTGCCAAGGCGCTCTATCCGGAAATCCTGAGCCTGGTCGAGAGCCGCCTTCGGCCCGGCGCCTTAATCGTCGCCGACAATGCCGATGACAGCCCCAATTATCTGGCGCGCATGCGCGCGTCGGTCGGTGGCTATCTGTCCACGCCATTCGGCGAGGATGTCGAGCTATCCATGCGGATCGGTGCCTGCTGACGATCCGCATTCAACTGCAGCGCGGCAGGTGGCGCAGCTTGTCGGGATTGCGGACGATATAGATCGCAGCAATTTTCTCGCCTGATATCGCCATGCTCAGGGTGAGATCGAGTTCGCCGTCCAGATAGAGAAGGGCGCCCACGGCACCATTGATGACAGCCGGCACGATACGGACTTCCTGGCCGGCGGTCTTGCCGGCGAGGCCGACAAAGAAGCGCGCGACCTTGTCGGCGCCGATGATCGGCTTGAGTGCCGCGAATTTGCGGCCACCGCCATCGGTGATTGCAACGGCGTCCTCGCGCAGCAATTCGGCCAGCTGCCTGACGTCACCGCTGGCAACCGCGTCGCTGAAAGCCTGCAGGAGTCGCGCGTGACTGTCGGGCGTTGCCGCAGGCGCCGGGCGATTGTCGCGCACGGCGCGGCGGGCCCGTGATGCCAGTTGCCGGCAGGCGGCTTCGCTGCGGTCGAGCATGGCGGCGATTTCGGGAAACGGCGTGTCGAAGACGTCGTGCAGCAGGAAGGCCGCGCGTTCCATCGGCGACAGCCGGTCCAGCGCCAGCAACAAGGCGAATGAGAGGTCGTCGGCCAGTTCGGTGGCGGCTTCGGCCGACAGACCCTCCGCATCGAACACGGGCTCGGGAAGCCAGGGGCCAACATAGATTTCCCGCTGTGCCTGGGCGCTCTTCAGGCGGTCGAGACAAAGCCTCGTCACAACGGTGACGAGAAAGGCTTCCGCGTTGTGGACGTCCTGTGCGCCGGTAAATCGCAGATAGGCGTCCTGCACGACGTCTTCGGCGTCGCTGCGGCTGCCTAGCATGCGATAGGCGAGCCCAAGCAGGCGCCCGCGATGGGGCGCCAGCGGGTCTGCGTCATGCGGCCTGTTTGACGACATCGACATGGTGTTCACCCACGGTGACGCGGCGACATTCCTTGGCAAAGCCGAGGCCTGCCTTCATCATCGGAAACATGCGGCCCAGTTGCAGCGCCATGGTCAGATCTATCACGCCTTTCTGGCCCCATTGGGCGCGGACGGCATCGCGAAACTCGTCGTCATTGGCCGAGCGGCGCACCACGGCATCGGCAAAGCGGAACCCGAGCATGGTCGCGTCATTCATCGCGCGCGGATCGCGGCGGAGCACTGCCTCGATCTGGTCCTTAGGCATGCCGGCTTCCAGCGCCATGTCGACGACGAGTTGGGTGCAGGGGCCGCAATCCTCTGCCAGCGCGCCGACGATCTTGGCGGCGAAGCTGGCATCGGCCGGGACTACCTCGCGGTGGGCGGCGGCCTTCATGAGGGGCGCGAACTTGAAGAGGGCGGCAGGCGAAAAGTTCAGCATCATTTCGAGATAGCTGACGTCGTATCCATACCGTTTGGCAAATGCGCGCAAGCTGCGGCGCGCGATCCAACTACGCATGTTGTTCTCCTGGGTTGGGGAAGGCGGAATAGAGGGCGACTGCGGAGGGCAGAACGATCGCGAGAAGGTCGAAGGCGGGGTAATGGCTGTGGCCGCCCACCAGGATCGCCACGTGGAGCAGGGCGTGAACGACCAGGAAGCCGGCGCCCGCAACGGCCGCCGGCCAGTACCGCGGCCGCCATGCCCGCGCGGCCAGGGCAAGACCGGCGGCGAGGAAGGCGGCGCCGATGTCCTGGACGAAATGTGGGTTGAAGGGGCCGGTATCCGGCACCCCGGGCGCGGTTCCATACCAGAACGGGCCGGCCACGAGCATGATCAGCCCGTTCAGGACCGTCGGGATCGCAAGAATCGCTGCCAAAACACGCCGCATCGGGAACCTCCTTTGCGGCCAAGACGAGCCAGGCGGCCCCGGTGTGACGCAACCCGTCAAAAAAATCCGGGTTAAACCGAAAATTTTTTCTCCGGTTGGGCCCGCAAACTGGTGTGAATTTTGCTCTTGGCAAAAAGGGCGAGACCCGGTAAACAATGGCTTCCGGGCGTGCTGGCCATTGCTGGCACGTCCGTGCGCGCATTCCGAAAACCCGACACGGTAGGAGATAATTCCTTTCAGGACGTCCGCATGGATTGCTCGAAAGGAAGGAAACCTCATCGTTTCGTGGAATGCGGCAGGGGTCCTTCGGCTTGCCGAATGGCCTCGATCCTGTCCGAGACTGCAGGCGCTCGCGAAGAAACGCAAGTTCTTCAACGGCTTAATTTCACAGCCTGCATAGACGGGTGAAGACCGGATTTCGCTTTAACGCCGCCTCTCGCGGCGCCATGGCTGATTTGGTTCGAACCTCGACACCCCGCGCCATCTGGTTCGGGAGGGCAGGCTTTTCAAAATGTCGTCTGCCCGGCGTGTCCTAAAGACTGGTGTCTAGAGGTCAGGTTTTGGGCGAGACGATGGGTGCAACCCGGCGGTCTTGCTCTTGCGAAGGCCGCCAACCGGAGAGAGCTTGCTGTGGAAAGAGCGGCAAAAAAGGACGCGGTTGAGGCGCTGAACGGGGTCTTCAAGACCACGAGCGTCGCAGTCGTCGCCCACTATTCCGGCCTCACCGTGGCCCAGATGCAGAAGCTGCGCATGCAGATGAAGCAGGCGGGCGCGTCGGTGAAGGTCTCGAAAAACCGTCTCGCCAAAATTGCTCTTGAAGGCACTGACGTCGTTGCCATCGGCTCCCTGCTGAAGGGACCGACCGTGATCGCCACTTCAAACGATCCGGTAGCGGCGCCGAAGGTTGCCATGGAATTCGCCAAGGCGAACGAAAAGTTCGTCATTCTCGGCGGTTCGATGGGTAAAACCGTCCTGGATGTGAACGGCGTGAAGGCACTTGCCTCGCTGCCGTCGCTGGACGAACTGCGCGGCAAGCTTGTCGGCCTCCTGGTGGCGCCGGCAACCAAGATCGCTCAGCTCTCCACCGCGCCCGCGGCCAAGCTCGCGCGCGTCATTCAGGCTCATGCCTCAAAGGGCGAAGCGGCCTGACCCTTCGCTAATCTCAAACCTGGTTCGAAACCAAACGTTTAAGGAAATAGATCAATGGCTGACTTGCAGAAAATCGTCGACGACCTCTCGAGCCTCACCGTGCTCGAAGCCGCCGAACTCGCCAAGCTCCTCGAAGAAAAGTGGGGCGTTTCCGCCGCTGCCGCCGTCGCGGTTGCCGGCCCCGCCGCTGGCGGCGCTGCCGCTGCTCCGGCTGAAGAAAAGACCGACTTCACGGTCGTTCTCGCCGCTGCCGGCGACAAGAAGATCGAGGTCATCAAGGAAGTCCGCGCCATCACCGGCCTGGGCCTCAAGGAAGCCAAGGACCTCGTCGAAGGCGCTCCGAAGCCGCTGAAGGAAGGCGTGAACAAGGAGGAAGCCGACAAGATAAAGGCCCAGCTCGAAAAGGCTGGCGCGAAGGTCGAGCTGAAGTAACGCGAGTTACTTCGCGAGATCCCGGGCGAGCGTCAGCGAGACCCGGGATTGGTCTGTGCAAAGTTCGTGCGATGGGGTAACCCGGAACACGGTGTACACAAAAAAGTGTGGGGATTCGCGGGGTTAGCTCCTCGAATCTCCACGTTTCCGCCCCATATCGGAGCGGCAGCAGGAAAACGCGGTAGGCGGCGGGGGCAGCAGGGTTCCCGGCGTAAGCCGTTGGGAGACAGTCAGATTTCGGGCTTTCTCAGTCCGTGAAGTGATCAGTTGTGACGGGCGGGTGCAGTCATGCGCCCCGCGCGTCGTTTTGCGTTTTGAAGGTCTAAGGTGCGGGTTCAGGACTTAATTCCTGAAAGTGGGCTTTGTTCCTTTCGAGCGATTCGACATTCAACCCGGGGGCGATGGCAGTCGCGCTTCGGAAGGTTCGCCCACAAGGGCGACGAAAATGAGAGGCCACGATGGCGCAGCAGACATTCACCGGTCGCAAACGCGTTCGCAAGTTCTTCGGACACATCAAGGAAGTCGCCGAGATGCCGAACCTCATCGAGGTTCAGAAGGCGTCGTATGACCAGTTCCTGATGGTCGACGAACCCCAGGGCGGCCGGCTGGACGAGGGTCTGCAGGCGGTGTTCCGGTCGGTATTCCCGATCTCGGATTTCTCGGGCACCTCGATGCTGGAATTCGTCCGCTACGAATTCGAGCCGCCGAAATATGACGTCGATGAATGCCGCCAGCGCGGCATGACCTATGCTGCGCCGCTCAAGGTGACGCTGCGCCTGATCGTGTTCGATATCGATGAGGAAACCGGCGCCAAGTCGGTCAAGGACATCAAGGAGCAGGACGTCTACATGGGCGATATCCCGCTCATGACCATGAACGGCACCTTCGTCGTCAACGGCACCGAGCGCGTCATCGTCTCGCAGATGCACCGTTCGCCCGGCGTGTTCTTCGACCACGACAAGGGCAAGACCCATTCGTCCGGCAAGCTGTTGTTTGCCGCGCGCGTGATTCCGTATCGCGGTTCCTGGCTCGACATCGAGTTCGACGCCAAGGACATCGTGTTCGCGCGCATCGATCGCCGCCGCAAGATTCCCGTGACCTCGCTGATGTATGCGCTCGGTCTCGACGGCGAGACGATCCTGTCGACCTTCTACAAGAAGATCAATTACAAGCGCGCCAAGGAAGGCTGGCGCGTGCCGTTCGACGCCTCGCGTTTCCGCGGCTACTCGACCATCAACGACCTGATCGACGCCGACACCGGCAAGGTCGTGCTCGAGGCCGGCAAGAAGCTGACCGTCCGCGCGGCGCGCCAGTTGCAGGAAAAGGGCCTGAAGGCACTCCGCCTGTCGGATGAAGAGCTGGTCGGCAACTATCTCGCCGAGGATCTCGTCAACCCGAAGACCGGTGAAATCTACGCCGAAGCCGGCGAGGAGCTCACCGAGAAGTCGCTGAAGGCGCTCAACGAGCAGGGCTACAAGGAACTGCCGCTGCTCGACATCGACCACGTCAATGTCGGCGCCTACATCCGCAACACGCTCAATGCCGACAAGAACATGACGCGTGAAGACGCGCTGTTCGACATCTACCGCGTGATGCGTCCGGGCGAGCCGCCGACGATCGATTCGGCCCAGACCATGTTCCAGTCGCTGTTCTTCGACGCCGAGCGTTACGACCTGTCCGCGGTCGGCCGCGTCAAGATGAACATGCGTCTCGAACTCGACGCGCCCGATACCCATCGCACGCTGCGCAAGGAAGACATCCTGGCCGTCATCAAGACGCTGGNACCTCCGCGACGGCAAGGGCGAGATCGACGACATCGACCATCTCGGCAANCCGTGTGCGCTCGGTCGGCGAGCTCATGGAGAACCAGTACCGCATCGGCCTGCTTCGCATGGAGCGCGCGATCAAGGAGCGCATGTCGAGTGTCGATATCGACACCGTGATGCCGCAGGACCTGATCAACGCCAAGCCGGCGGCAGCGGCAGTGCGCGAGTTCTTCGGCTCCTCGCAGCTCTCGCAGTTCATGGACCAGACCAACCCGCTGTCGGAGATCACCCACAAGCGCCGTCTCTCGGCGCTTGGCCCGGGCGGTCTGACCCGCGAGCGCGCCGGCTTCGAAGTTCGCGACGTGCATCCGACCCATTACGGCCGTATCTGCCCGATCGAGACGCCGGAAGGTCCGAACATCGGCCTGATCAACTCGCTGGCGACGTTCGCGCGCGTCAACAAGTATGGCTTCGTCGAAACGCCTTATCGCAAGGTGAAGGACGGCCGCGTCACCGACGAGGTCGTGTATCTCTCGGCGATGGAGGAAGGCCGCTATCGCGTCGCGCAGGCTAACGTGCCGCTCGATGCCAAGGGCCGTTTCACCGAAGACCTGATCGTCTGCCGTCACGCCGGCGAAGTGCTGCCGATCACGCCCGACAAGGTCGACTATATGGACGTGTCGCCGAAGCAGCTGGTTTCGGTGGCTGCGGCGCTGATCCCGTTCCTCGAGAACGACGACGCCAACCGCGCGCTGATGGGCTCGAACATGCAGCGCCAGGCGGTGCCGCTGGTTCGCGCCGAGGCGCCGTTCGTCGGCACCGGCATGGAAGGCGTGGTGGCCCGCGACTCCGGTGCTGCGATCGCCGCCCGCCGTTCCGGCGTGATCGACCAGATCGACGCTACCCGTGTGGTTATCCGCGCAACGGAAGATCTCGATCCCACCAAGTCTGGCGTCGATATCTACCGGCTGATGAAGTACCAGCGCTCCAACCAGTCGACCTGCATCAACCAGCGTCCGCTGGTGAAGGTTGGTGACATCGTCAAGAAGGGCGACATCATCGCTGATGGCCCGTCGACTGATCTCGGCGAGCTCGCGCTCGGCCGCAACGTGCTGGTCGCGTTCATGCCGTGGAACGGCTACAACTTCGAAGACTCGATCCTGCTCTCCGAGCGGATCGTGAAGGACGACGTCTTCACCTCGATCCACATCGAGGAGTTCGAGGTGATGGCCCGTGACACCAAGCTCGGACCTGAGGAAATCACCCGCGACATTCCGAACGTTTCGGAAGAAGCGCTGAAGAACCTCGACGAAGCCGGCATCGTCTACATCGGCGCCGAAGTCCGGGCCGGCGACATCCTGGTCGGCAAGATCACGCCGAAGGGCGAAAGCCCGATGACGCCGGAAGAAAAGCTCCTGCGCGCCATCTTCGGCGAAAAGGCTTCCGACGTCCGCGACACCTCGCTCCGCGTGCCCCCGGGCGTGCAAGGCACCATCGTGGAAGTGCGCGTGTTCAACCGCCACGGCGTCGACAAGGACGAGCGTGCGCTGGCGATCGAGCGGGAAGAGATCGAGCGTCTGGCCAAGGACCGCGACGACGAGCAGGCGATTCTCGACCGCAACGTCTACGGCCGCCTCGCCGAGCTGCTGGAAAACCGCCAGGGCATCGCGGGCCCCAAGGGCTTCAAGAAGGACACCAAGATCACGCGCGCCGTGCTCGATGAGTATCCGAAGTCGCAGTGGTGGATGTTTGCATCCCCCAACGACAAGCTGATGGCCGAAATCGAGGCGATGCGGAAGCAGTACGACGAATCGAAGAAGGGCCTTGAACAGCGCTTCCTCGACAAGGTCGAAAAGCTGCAGCGTGGCGACGAACTGCCGCCCGGCGTGATGAAGATGGTCAAGGTCTTCGTCGCGGTGAAGCGCAAGATCCAGCCGGGCGACAAGATGGCCGGCCGTCACGGCAACAAGGGCGTGGTGTCCAAGATCGTTCCGATCGAGGACATGCCGTTCCTCGAGGACGGCACGCATGCGGACATCGTGCTCAATCCGCTCGGCGTGCCCTCGCGCATGAACGTCGGCCAGATTCTGGAGACGCATCTCGGCTGGGCGTGCGCAGGCCTCGGCAAGCGCATCGGCCAGACCATCGACGGCTATTATCAGAAGCAGGATCTCAAGCCGCTGCGCGAGACCCTGAAGAAGATCTATGGCGACGATGAAACCATCAAGACGCTGAACGACAACGAGCTGATGGAGCTTGGCAAGAATCTGAGCCACGGCGTGCCGATCGCAACCCCGGTGTTCGACGGCGCCAAGGAAGCCGACATCGAGGAGATGCTGAAGCTCGCGGGCTTCGACGCCTCCGGCCAGTCGACCGTCTATGACGGCCGCACCGGCGACGCCTTCGATCGCAAGGTGACGGTGGGCTACATCTACATGCTCAAGCTGCACCATCTGGTCGACGACAAGATCCACGCGCGTTCGATCGGTCCGTACTCGCTCGTCACCCAGCAGCCGCTGGGCGGCAAGGCGCAGTTCGGCGGCCAGCGCTTCGGCGAAATGGAGGTGTGGGCGCTGGAAGCTTACGGCGCGGCCTACACGCTGCAGGAAATGCTGACCGTGAAGTCGGACGACGTCGCCGGCCGTACCAAGGTGTACGAGGCGATCGTGCGCGGCGACGACACGTTCGAGGCGGGTATTCCGGAATCGTTCAACGTGCTGGTCAAGGAAATGCGCTCGCTCGGCCTCAACGTCGACCTGCACAATTCCAAGGTGGGACCGGCGCCGACGTCCGAGGCGGCCGAGTAACGCATACGATTTCATGCCCGGCGCTTCGCCGGGCATTCGCGCTCGGCTCGGACGTTGAGCAGGGCGCGCACTAAAAGAGTTTCGAATTTGCTGCCGGTGACGACCGGCACGCGAGGAGAAGACGATGAACCAAGAAATTATGAATCTCTTCAATCCGACGACTCCGGCTCAGGTCTTCGACCAGATCCGGATCTCGATTGCGTCCCCGGAGAAGATTCTGTCCTGGTCCTACGGCGAGATCAAGAAGCCGGAGACCATCAACTACCGGACCTTCAAGCCGGAGCGCGACGGCCTGTTCTGCGCCCGCATCTTCGGGCCGATCAAGGATTACGAGTGCTTGTGCGGCAAGTACAAGCGCATGAAGTACAAGGGCATCATCTGCGAAAAGTGCTCGGTCGAAGTGACGCTGTCGCGCGTCCGTCGCGAGCGCATGGGCCATATCGAACTGGCAGCACCCGTTGCCCACATCTGGTTCCTGAAGTCGCTGCCGTCCCGCATCGGCCTGCTGCTCGACATGACGCTGAAGGATCTCGAGCGGATCCTGTACTTCGAATATTACGTCGTGCTGGAGCCGGGTCTGACCGCGCTCAAGGACCGTCAGCTGCTGTCGGAAGACGAGTACCTGAAGGCGCAGGACGAATACGGTCAGGATTCGTTCACCGCCATGATCGGCGCGGAAGCGATCCGCGAGCTGTTGAAGGGGCTTGAGCTCGAAAAGCTCGAGCAGTCCCTGCGCGCCGAGATGCAGGAGACCGAGTCCGACATCAAGCACAAGAAGCTCGCCAAGCGCCTGAAGATCGTCGAGGCCTTCCGCTATTCCGGCAACAAGCCGGAGTGGATGATCCTGACCGTGGTGCCGGTGATTCCGCCGGACCTGCGTCCGCTGGTGCCGCTCGACGGCGGCCGCTTTGCGACCTCGGACCTCAACGACCTCTATCGCCGCGTCATCAACCGCAACAACCGCCTGAAGCGGCTGATGGAGCTGCGCGCGCCCGACATCATCATCCGCAACGAAAAGCGCATGCTGCAGGAGGCCGTCGACGCGCTGTTCGACAACGGCCGCCGCGGCCGCGTCATCACCGGCGCCAACAAGCGCCCGCTGAAGTCGCTGGCCGACATGCTCAAGGGCAAGCAGGGCCGGTTCCGTCAGAACCTGCTCGGCAAGCGCGTCGACTATTCGGGCCGTTCGGTGATCGTGGTCGGTCCCGAACTGCGCCTGCATCAGTGCGGCCTGCCGAAGAAGATGGCGCTCGAACTGTTCAAGCCGTTCATCTATTCGCGGCTCGACGCCAAGGGCCTGTCCACCACCGTCAAGCAGGCGAAGAAGCTGGTCGAGAAGGAGCGTCCCGAGGTCTGGGATATCCTCGACGAGGTGATCCGCGAGCATCCGGTGCTGCTCAACCGCGCGCCGACGCTGCATCGCCTCGGCATTCAGGCGTTCGAGCCGGTGCTGATCGAGGGCAAGGCGATCCAGCTTCACCCGCTGGTCTGCGCCGCCTTCAACGCCGACTTCGACGGCGACCAGATGGCCGTGCACGTTCCGCTGTCGCTGGAAGCGCAGCTCGAAGCGCGCGTCCTGATGATGTCGACCAACAACATCCTGCACCCCGCGAACGGTCAGCCGATCATCGTGCCGTCGCAGGACATCGTGCTCGGCCTCTATTACCTCTCGATCATGCGTGAAGGCCTGCCCGGCGAGGGCAAGATCTTCGGCGACATGGCCGAGCTCGAGCACGCCCTGCATTCGAAGGTCATCCACCTCCACACCAAGATCAAGTACCGGTGGGAGGGCACCGACGAGAACGGCAAGCAGGCCAAGCGCTGGATCGAAACCACCGCGGGCCGCGTCATGCTCGGCAACGTGCTGCCGAAGAACTCGAAGATTTCGTACGACATCATCAACAAGCTGATGACCAAGCGCGAAATCTCCGGCGTGATCGACCAGGTCTACCGTCACTGCGGCCAGAAGGAGACGGTGATCTTCTGCGACCGCATCATGGCGCTCGGTTTCTACAACGCGTTCAAGGCCGGCATCTCGTTCGGCAAGGACGACATGGTCGTGCCGCACTCGAAGTGGAAGATCGTCGACACCACCCGTACGCTGGCGAAGGATTTCGAGCAGCAGTACAATGACGGCCTGATCACCCATGGCGAGAAGTACAACAAGGTGGTCGACGCCTGGTCGAAGGCGACCGAAGAAATCGCCAAGGAGATGATGAAGGAAATCTCCTCGACCAAGAAGACGCCGAAGGGCGCCGACGCCGACATCAACTCGATCTACATGATGGCGCATTCGGGCGCGCGCGGTTCGCCGGCCCAGATGCGTCAGCTCGCCGGTATGCGCGGCCTGATGGCGAAGCCGTCGGGTGAGATCATCGAGACGCCGATCATTTCCAACTTCAAGGAAGGTCTGTCGGTGCTCGAATACTTCAACTCGACCCACGGCGCCCGCAAGGGCCTCGCGGACACCGCGTTGAAGACCGCGAACTCCGGTTACCTGACCCGCCGTCTGGTCGACGTGGCGCAGGACTGCATCATCACGCAGGACGATTGCGGCACCAAGCTCGGCATCAAGATGCGTGCTATCGTCGACGCCGGCACCGTCGTCGCTTCGCTGGCTTCGCGTATTCTCGGCCGCGTCGCGGGCGAGGATCTGCGCGATCCCGCCTCCAACAAGGTCGTGGTCAAGCGCGGCACGCTGATGGAAGAGTCGCATGTCGACGCCATCCAGCAGGCCGGCATCCAGGAAGTGAAGATCCGCTCGGCGCTGACCTGCGAACTGGTCAACGGCATCTGCGGCAAGTGCTACGGCCGAGATCTCGCCCGCGGCACGCCGGTCAACCACGGCGAGGCGGTCGGCGTCATCGCCGCCCAGTCGATCGGTGAACCCGGCACGCAGCTGACGATGCGCACGTTCCACATCGGCGGCGCGGCGCAGATCAACGAGCAGTCGTTCGTCGAATCGAACTTCGAGGGCAAGGTCACCATCAAGAACAAGTCCATCGCCCGTAACAGCGAAGGTCACTTGATCGCGATGGTCCGCAACATGGTCGTTGCCATCGTCGATGCCGACGGCACCGAGCGTGCGACCCACCGCATTCAGTACGGCGCGCGCATGCACGTCGACGAAGGCGATATGGTCAAGCGCGGCCAGCGCATCGCGGAATGGGATCCGTACACCCGTCCGGTTCTCACCGAAGTCGAGGGCACCATCGGGTTCGAGGACCTGGTGGAAGGGCAGTCGATCTCGGAAACGCTCGACGAATCCACCGGTATCGCCAAGCGCGTCGTCATCGACTGGCGCGCGTCGCGTGGCGGCGCCGACCTGCGTCCGGCCATCGTGGTCAAGGGCAAGGACGGCAAGGTGCTCAAGCTCGCGCGTGGCGGCGATGCCCGCTACATGCTGTCGGTTGACGCCATTCTGTCGGTGGACACCGGCGCAAAGGTCAAGGCCGGCGACATCCTGGCGCGTATCTCGACCGAAAGCGCCAAGACCCGCGACATCACCGGCGGTCTGCCGCGGGTGGCCGAACTGTTCGAGGCCCGCAAGCCAAAGGACGCGGCCATCATCGCGGAAATCGCCGGCACGATCCGCTTCGGCCGCGACTACAAGAACAAGCGCCGCATCTCGATCGAGCCGATGGACAAGACCGAGGAGCCGCGCGAGTACCTGATCCCGAAGGGCAAGCACATCCATCTGCAGGACGGCGACATCGTCGAAAAGGGCGATTTCATCGTCGAAGGCAATCCGGCGCCGCACGACATCCTGGCGATCAAGGGCATCGAGGAACTCGCTGCCTATCTGGTCAACGAAATCCAGGAGGTCTACCGGCTGCAGGGCGTGCTCATCAACGACAAGCACATCGAAGTGATTGTCCGTCAGATGCTGCAGAAGGTCGAGATCACCGACCAGGGCGACACCGACATGATCTCGGGCGAGCAGGTCGACAAGATCGAGTTCGACGCGCTGAACCTGAAGGCCAAGGAAGAGGGCAAGAAGCCCGCCACGGGAACGCCGGTTCTGCTCGGCATCACCAAGGCGAGCCTGCAGACCCGCTCGTTCTTCTCGGCGGCCTCGTTCCAGGAGACCACCCGCGTGCTCACCGAAGCCGCCGTCAACGGCAAGGTGGACCCGCTGGAAGGCCTCAAGGAGAACGTCATTGTCGGCCGGCTGATCCCGGCGGGCACCGGCGCTTCGATGGCCAAGATCCGCGAAGTCGCGGTCAAGCGCGACAAGCTGATCCTCGACGAGCGCGAGAAGCAGTCGGCGATCGTGCCGACCGCTCCGGAAGCCGAACCGCTGGCGCTGCCGCCGGCGGAGTAAGGGTTCCGTCAGGTTCCAATCAACAAGAAAGCCGGCTGCGAAGCCGGCTTTTTCTTTGTGCGAAGGAAAAGCGATCTGGCGCTTCACCCAGATGGGGGATGCCTGCTATCAAGTCGGCGAGGGGGCACCTCGCGATAACGGCAATAGTTGCTCATGAGCGAATTGGCTCGTTTCGAACCCTTGATCGACCGCATCTATGAGGCGGGGCTCGTTCCCTCCCTTTGGCCGGCCCTGCTTGGCGAACTTAGTGCCGCGGTTGGCGGCAACGGCGGCTTTCTCTTCGGCGTGCGGGACGGCTACACAAGCGCGGTCAATTCCGTCGAATATGACAAGCTGATGCCGGTTTTCCTGGGAGAGGGATGGAGCGAACGCGATCCCAATCTGCCGCGTGCCATCGCACTCAATCACGCAGGCTTCGTTACCGACTTTGATCTCCTCTCGGAGGAGGAGATTGCGACCAACGACGTCTATTGCAATTTTTACCGCAAGCACGGCATCGGCTACCGGGCCGGAACGATCATCCCGATGCCGAGCGGCGATTCGATCGCGATCGTCGTGCCGCGGCATCAGGATTTCGGTCCGGTGCCGCGCGAAGTCGTCACCTTGCTGGATGGGCTGCGGCCGCATCTGGCCCGCGCGTCCCTTGCAGCAAATCGTCTTGGCTTCGAGCGCGCCCGTGCGCAGGCTGACGCCTTGCAGGCGCTGGGCCTGCCGGGCGCGGTGCTGCGCGGGCGCGGCCGGGTATTCGCCGCCAACCGCCTGTTCGAAGCGCTGGTGCCTTCGCTGTTTCAGGATCGGAACGAGCGCGTAACGATGACGGATGTCACGGCGGACGCGCTGCTCGCCGAAGCACTCGGCCCAAAGTCTCTTGCCGATGGCCGGACCGTGAAGTCGATACCGGTCGCTGCGACGGCAACCCGCGTGCCGATGGTGCTGCATGTCATCCCCGTGCGCGGCGATGCACGCGATATCTTCACGCAGGCCACCGCGCTGTTGGTGGTGACCCCGGTCGATCGCGCTGTGGTGCCGACCGCGGAGGTTTTGCAGGGACTGTTCGACCTGACGCCGGCGGAAGCGCGGGTGGCGCGGGGCATCGGCCGGGCTGAAACCGTTGACGCACTGGCCGACGCGACCGGCGTTAACCGGGAGACGGTGCGCAGCCAGCTCAAGGCCGTACTCTCGAAGACCGGCCTCTCGCGCCAGCAGGAGCTTGTCAGCCTGCTTGCCGGCAAGGCATTCCGTGGCAGCTAGAGCACACCGGCCGGCCCATCCGCTGCCTGAATAGGGTATCCGCAAGAATACGGTGCGAAGACAAATGGCTGGCGCAAGCCGGCCTTTTTGCTGCTTTCTTTCATTGCTGCGTTGCAAGGACCTGCTTTTGTTCATCTTCCCTTCAGGGTGAAAAGCGCTTTTGCTAATGCGGTTTAGACCGGCTGTATTCCTGTAGGCAGGGGGAGCCGGAGGGCGACGGAAACGACATGTTGGATCTTGCAATCGTAGGCGGCGGCCCGGGCGGGCTGATGAGCGCCTGGTATTTGAAGAAAAAGCTCGGCGATCTCTGCCGCGTTACCATCTACGAGGCGTCCGATCGCGTCGGAGGCAAGATCGTCTCGCGCAAATTCGATTCCGCGCCGGCGATGTATGAAGCCGGCGTCGCCGAAATCTACGACTACTCGATGACCGGTCCGGATCCCCTGCGGGAACTGATCCAGCATTTCGGCCTGCAGACCATCCCGATGGATGCCGAGCAGGTGCATCTCGACGGCGAACTGCTCGAGGACGTTCCCGGCATGCGTCGCAAATACGGCACGAAAACCGCTGCTGCGATCGAGGCGTTCCGCAAGCGCTGCACCGACCTGGTGTCGCCGATCGAGTATTACGAGGGCGTCGGCGCCCACGACAACGAGCACCCTTGGGCCTACTTGACCTGCGAGGAAGTGCTCGACAAGGAAGTCGACGATCCCACCGCCAAGCGCTTCCTCAAGGTGATGGCGCGCTCCGATATCGCGACCGAGGCCCACAATACCAACGGGCTGAACGCGCTGAAAAACTTCGTGATGGATATCGACGGCTATATCGGCCTGTATTCGATCCAGAATGGCAACGAGCAGTTGATCGAGTGCCTGCGCTCGGAAGTCGATGCCGACATCCAGCTCAATCATCGCGTGCTGAAGGTCGGAAAGACCGCGGCCGGCCGCTACCAGCTCAACATGATGAACGGGAAGGGGCCGGAGACGAGGGATTTCGATCTCGTGCTGATGTGCCTGCCGCATTCCTGGCTTGCCACCATGCGCTGGGATGGCGAGGACCTGCGCAAGTCGATGGTCAAGCACGTCGCCTATTTCGACCGTCCGGCGCATTATTTGCGGGTTTCGATCCTGTTCGACGAGCCGTTCTGGGGCGAGAAAATCCCCGGCGCCTGGTTCATGTCGGAAGCGTTCGGCGGCTGCTGCGTCTACAATGAGGGCGCCCGCCACGACGTCGGCAAGCACGGCGTGCTCAACTGGCTGATCGCCGGCTCCGATGCGCTGGCGTTTGCCAATCTCAGCGACCAGGAACTGATCGACGCCGCGCTGAAATCGTTGCCGCCATCTCTCGGCAATGCGCGCGATCATTTCATGGAAGGCAAGATCCATCGCTGGTTGTCGTCGGTGAACGCGCTGCCGGGCGGACTGCCGGTGCGCGACGTCATGACCAACCATCGGCCCGAGCCGAAAGAACATCCCGGGATCGTCGTGGTCGGCGACTATCTGTTCGATTCGACGCTGAACGGCCTGCTCGACTCCTCGGATGCCGCAACCGATATCATTCTGACCGAGATGATGCGGCTGCGCCGCGCCCGCTCGCAGACGGGCGAGGCGTCGTCCGACAAGATCGACCGCAGCTATTTCGAGAATTATCGTGGGCTGGGCCCCTACAGCGAAGTCTGGAACCGGTTCACCGATCCGGCCTATCTGATCGACCTGATCAAGATCGTCTGGAACAGGGCGAAGGGCTACAAGCTGCTCGTGGCGGGTTCCGCCAGCGGCGAACTGGTCGGCGCGCTGCGCGAACGCGGCATCGATGCCTGGGGCATCGAGAACAACAAGGCGATCCACGCCAGGACGCCCAAGGCGCTGCGCAAGTTCAACAAGCTCGGCTCGATCGTCGACATGCCGTTCAAGGACGAAGAGTTCGACTTCGTGTTCGAGACCAGCCTGTGCCATGTCGCCGAAAAGCAGGTCCCGCGCGCCGTGCGCGAACTCAACCGCGTCGTGAAGACCGGGCTGGTGTTCGGGTCGGTGACTTCAGACATGGCGCCTGCGCTGATCGACCGTTACGACCTGCTGCGCGGCGTGAAGAAGCTCGGCACCTGGTGGGAATGGTCCGAATTGTTCTTCGGCAACGGCTTCGACCTTTCCATGCACCGTCGCGATTGCACCGATGCGGTGTGGGCGGCGACGCTGGCGGCCAACAAGGGGCCGGGGCAGTGGTACGCCGACGCCGACAGCCTGCGTTATTCGTTCTTCGACAAGGTCGAATCGGACGATTGAGGTCCGGCCGGCCCCGATGAATCAGGGCCGGTCGTTCCAAATATTTTGCCGAATTGATCCCGATCGCATAGGATCGCCGCGGTAGCATTTGACGCTGCCGCGTTCGATTTGCGGTCATGCCGGCCGTGCAGCATCGGTTGGTTTCATGGCGCCCAAGCCTCCTTCTTCGGATGATCGGAATCCCGTTCCGGCTGACGATCCGGAGCTCACGAAGAAGCTTATGCTCGAGGCTGTCGCGCCGCCGACCGGCGGCAAGACCGCGGGTGCGCCTGCGGATGATGCCGACAAAGCCAATAAAGCCGACGAGGACGACGAGCTGGAGCTCGACGACGATGATGATGACGAGGATCTCGTCGTCTTCACCGCCAAGGAAGCCGCCGGCGCGATGGCGACCATCGTCGGCTTCGTCAGGCCGTATGTGGGCAATTACCGCAAGCTGTTCGCCTTCGTGACCTTTGGCGTTCTCGTCGAGACGCTGTTCAACGTCATCATGCCGCTGAGCCTGAAATTCCTGATCGACGACGCGCTCGGCGAGGAGGACTTCCAGGCGCTCTACAAGATCCTCGGCGTACTCGCGGTTGCCGGCATCATCACCTCGATCATCGCAGTCTGGTACGAGCGCTGGGATGCGCGGCTGGCGGCGTCAATCATCGCCGATGTGCGGACGCGGCTGTTCGAGCACGTCCAGAATCTGCCGTCGTCGTATTTTGCCAAGACCAAGCGCGGCGAGATTCTCTCGCGCTTCTCGATCGACCTCGCGGCCTTCGAAGGCTCGGTCAAGACGTTTGCCAACAGCGCCGCCTTGCCGTTCCTGGAATTGATCGCCGGCATCATCCTGATGCTGTTCCTGAACTGGCAGCTTGCGGCAGTCGCCTTGCTGGTGTTTCCGATCACGCTGATCGGGCCGCGGATCCTGACGCCGAAGGCGGTGCAGGCAAACTACGAGCAGAAGTTGAATGAGTCGGCACTGCTCGGCACGGTTCAGGAAAACGTGGCGGCGCAGGCGGTCATCAAGGCGTTCAGCCTGCAGCGCCGCACGCTCGGCTGGTTCACCATGCGCAACCAGGATGTGCGCATCAAGACGGCGTCCGCGGTGTTCCTGTCGACCATGGTGGAGCGCACCGTCACCATTTCGGTGCTGTTGCTGCACCTCGTCGTGCTGGCGATCGGCGCCTATCTCGCCACCAAGGGCCAGATCACCATCGGCACCTTCGTCACCTTCGAAAGCGCGTTCTGGGAGGTGTCCTACAACATCGCCCATCTGATGCATTTCATTCCGGTGTCGATCCAGTCGGCGGCGGCGGTGCGGCATATCCAGGAGCTGCTGGATGAGCCGACGCGCGGCGCCGACCGTCCGGGCGCGCCCGACCTGCCGCGCATCACCAACGACATCAGCTTCGAGCGCGTCACTTTCGCCTATGAAGGCAGCGAGACGCCGGTGCTCGATAATTTCAGCCTCAAGCTAAATGTCGGCAAACGCATCGCGGTCGTGGGCCCCAGCGGCTCGGGCAAGAGCACGCTGCTCAACCTGATCCTGCGGCTCTACACGCCGGACGAGGGCCGGGTGGCGATCGACGGCGTCGATATCCGCCGCGTGACCCGCGAATCCCTGCGCGCCGGGATGGCCATCGTGTTCCAGGAGAACATGCTGTTCAACATGACGATTCGCGAGAACATCCGGCTCGGCAAGGAAGGCGCCAGCGACGAGGAAGTCGAGGAAGCCGCGCGCAAGGCCGAGATCCACAGCTACATCATGAGCCTGCCGCAGAAATACGACACGCCGGTCGGCGAGCGCGGCGATACGTTGTCGGGCGGCCAGCGCCAGCGCATCGCGATCGCGCGCGCCATCATCCGCAATCCGTCGCTGCTGCTGCTCGACGAAGCGACCTCGGCGCTCGACCAGACCACGGAGGCGGCGATCAACCGCACGCTGCTCAACGTGGCGGAGGGGCGCACCATGATCTGGTCGACCCACCGCCTGACGTCGGTGGTCGAGATGGACGAGATCATCGTGATTTCAGGCGGCAGGGCGATTGAGCGCGGCTCGCATGTGCAATTGCTCGCGGCCAACGGCGTCTACCGCAAGCTCTGGGACGACCAGGGCCATACGCCGCACAACGCCGCCAGTCAGGCCGACGACGACAATGAAGACGACGACGAGGATGACGACGAGGAGGAGTAATTCAGGCCGCCGCGACCGGGAAACGTCAGGCGAGAATTGCAATCGTGCTGGTGGAGGGGCTGGTTCGACCGGGCGACGATATCGTCCTGCTTGATTAGGAACCGGTAGCCGGCGTCTCGCTAGATCCGGATCTTAAACTGTCGACGCACTCGCGTTCGCTGGGTTGATTGCCGACCTAAGCCAAGTTGTCCTTTCAGTTGCTTCACCGGCATATCCTCACCGGCAACCCAAAGCTTGAAATCGACATCCAGCATGTCCTCATCGAGCGCGGCCGCATCGCCGCCGATGCCAATCAGGAGCCTTCGTCTGGCCGGCTCGGCAACGATGGTGTGCAGCGTTTGGGCGTTGCCGTAGTTGTGGAAAGCCGGCGAGGCGGAAAAGTTCAGAGCCGTAAATGTCTGTTCGGCACTCAGCGCTCGCGCGGCCCAGTTTTCCAGCGGCGGCAGCCGGCTGATCGAATGCGCGACACGGGGGTTCAAGCGCGCCAGTTGCGGCGACTGGAAATGATTGGTGCAAGCGAGCCAGTCGCCACGGCGAGCCACCACGGCTCCGGCGCCCGCTTCGATCACTGCAGCCGCACCGCCGGCGTCGAGCAGCGAATAATTGTACTTCATCGCGTGGGGCAGGCTTCGCAGAAGGTTGATTGCCTCCGCCGTGGTTGCGCAGCTGTCGAGCACCCGTCTGACCAGCAACGTGCTGGTGAGGCCGCGTAATATTGGCCGCACTTTCACAAGATGGAGACCGATGGTCAGCCCGTGCTCGTTCATGCCGTCCAGCCGTCCGGTCAACTGGTGGCTGCTGCCGATGCTGGCGTAGCTGCCAGTCGGCTGCACGAGAGCGAAGCGCGCCTCGTACCCGCGCGGCCGGAAGTCATAATTGCGGCCATACACACCACCGCCCATGGTTGCCGAACAGCCACCGGTCGGCATCCGCAAGCCCCCATTTCCGAAACAAGCGACCGCTCGCTCCATCGGGACGTCGAGCCCCTCGGCGATCCCGACGATCTCCTCCCATAGTGCGGGCGCGTAAGCCTTGAACGCGCGTTCTTCGGCGCGAATGTTGAGCCACCCCGGCAGCAGCATTTTTTTGCGGAGAAACGCTTTACCCCCTGAGCGTCGCCGCAAAGGCAACCGCCTGTGCGCGGCCGACTTGGTACGGCGTGCCGCGGCATTGCACGAAGCTAATGCGAAGCGTCTTGGCAGCGGACGCCATCGTGGTTTCCTGGCGGCTCGAATTCAAAAAGATCGCGTATTGCCTGTATCGGCTGCGCCGATCGGTCGCAAGCTAACCCGCGGGCGCGCCTTCGCAACAGAGGGATCAGGCCGACGACGACAATGAAGACGACGAGGCGCGAGCAGGGCGGTTTGAGCCTGCGCTGATCCCGTTGCGTATCCGCCGCAACGCGCCTTCGCCGAACCATGCCAGGAAGCGCGCCCAGCGCTGGGCCTGCCAATAGAGCCCGTTTTCGATCGTGACCTTGCGGAAGCTGATCGCTTTGCTCATCGACCAGGCGTCGCAGGCCTGCTTGACCGGATCGTCGTAGAAGGAAGCGATCTTGGCTTCGCTCATGCCTTCGCTGGCAAGCCAGGCGGGGATGTGGACGTTGCAGAGCTGCGCCACGTCGGTGAACACCTTGTCGGTGCCGGTGCCGGTGACCGGGCAGGTGGCGGCAAAGGCGTCGCCGACCAGAACGATGCCGGGCTGGCGATAGCCGGTCGAAACATAGACATCGGCCGGGCGGATCTTGACGTCGCCGGCAACGGCGTATTCGCCGGTGATCCGGCGCAGCCGCGGCAGCACGGCGTTCATGGTCTCGACCGGCTTCTTGCGCATCTCGCGCAGCCAGGGGTCGTCGACCTCCCGGTAGACGAAAAGGTTGGCCCGCATCCGCTTTCCGATCGGGAACAGCGTCACATAGGCCACGCGCTCCTTCGCCCGTTCCGAAAAATAGGTCAGGGCAGGGAATTCGAAGGCCGGGCGGCCGACCGGGACGAGGTCGAATCCGATCGAGATCGAATGGCTGGCGCTGATCACCTCGCGCTCGATGCCGAGATTGCGGCGCAGCCCGACGCTCAGTCCATTGGCCAGCACCACGAGCCGCGCCGAGATGGTCTTGCCGTCGGACAGCGTCAGCTTCTGCCGCTCCGCGCTCGTCGCGACATCGGTCACCTTGGCGTAGATGATTTCGGCGGGAGGCGCGATTTCGGCGCGGACCGCGCCGATCAGCGCGTCATACATGATGCCGTATTGGCGGCTCGGCTTCTTGTCGAGCAAATAGCCGAATCGCGCGATCCAGTTTTCCCCGTCATGGGTAGCCGAGCGCAGCACCGAATCGGCGATTCCGGTCTGGTAGAAGCGGCCGACCTGCTCGTCGCCGCTGATTTTTTCGACGCGGAAGTCGAAGGGATAGACCTGATGCGGATCGATCAGAACCGTCGGGATTCCGGCGCGTCCGAGCATGGCGGCCGCGGTCGAGCCGGCTAGGCCGCCCCCGATGATCGCAATGTCGGTATATTTCATGTGGAATCTCGGCCGGGGTGCGACACTTTTGCACCCCGAAAGGCAAATAAAGGCTTAGCCGGGCTCCCGGTTTTGGAGTGAAACCCAGGAGAATATTGTTTCTGGTTGTATTTATCCGGGTAAAAATACCGACTCGGGCCGCAGGGGAGCAGGGCGTTGTTGCCTGTTTCGGACTTCCCGAATTTGCGCGAAGCACTGAATCCGCTGGCCCCATAGGCATTTCCAGTGTTCTCGTTTCGCTTGACTTAGCTATCCACCGCTTATAGAAGACGGCCACTTAACGACAGGCGGTGAGCAACGCCAGCGTCGGAACGGAACACCCTTTCAAATCCTTCTGGAAGTTTCCTAAAGGGCCTGGACGGGCACCAACCTCGACGAATGCCGCTCAAACGCTGTCGATATATTGCTAGGCAATGCCAGGACGATTTTAGTTCTCTTGAGCACGTCCTCTTGAGAGTGAACTCGGATGCATGACCTCGGAAGCAGGCCGGACAGCGACCGCTGATCGGCCTTCAATCGCGGTCCTCTGTGGCGTCGAAGCGCTTTCCGCTCAGCGATGAGTGGTTGGCGCGATTTCGTTTTGCGCGGATATTTCTTCTGCGCAGGGCGGGCCGAACGGAACGGCTAGTTCCGAGAAGAATTTGCGAAGCCATTCAAGGTTTCGCGCGAACTAAAGGGTGAAGGCTACATGCCGACGATCAACCAGCTGATCGCAAATCCGCGTACGGTACAGAAGTCGCGCAAGAAGGTGCCGGCGCTGCAGCAGTCGCCGCAGAAGCGCGGCGTTTGCACGCGCGTCTACACCACGACCCCGAAGAAGCCGAACTCGGCGCTTCGTAAAGTCGCCAAGGTGCGCCTGACCAACGGCTTCGAGGTGATCGGCTACATCCCGGGTGAAGGCCATAACCTTCAGGAGCACTCGGTGGTCATGATCCGCGGCGGTCGCGTCAAGGACTTGCCCGGCGTTCGCTATCACATCCTCCGCGGCGTCCTCGATACCCAGGGCGTCAAGAACCGTAAGCAGCGTCGTTCGAAGTACGGCGCGAAGCGTCCGAAGTAAGCGGGAACAGATACGATGTCTCGTCGCCATTCTGCCGAAAAGCGTGAAGTCAACCCGGATCCGAAGTTCGGGAACATCATCATTACGAAGTTCATGAATTCGATCATGTACGACGGCAAGAAGTCCGCCGCCGAAAACATTGTCTACGGCGCGCTTGCCATGATCGAGGCCAAGACCAAGCAGGGGCCGCTCACCGTATTCGAGCAGGCGCTGGAAAACGTCATGCCGACCATTGAAGTGCGGTCGCGCCGCGTCGGTGGCGCCACCTACCAGGTGCCGGTCGAGGTCCGCTCGGTCCGCCGTCAGGCGCTGGGCATTCGCTGGCTGATCACTGCGGCGCGCGAGCGTAACGAAAAGACGATGACGGAGCGGCTCTCGGCCGAGCTGCTCGACGCGTCGAACAACCGGGGGAACGCCGTCAAGAAGCGTGAAGACGTGCACCGGATGGCGGAAGCCAACCGTGCCTTCTCGCATTATCGCTGGTAACGGCGAAGAACGGATTTAAGGAACAGTCTATGCCCCGCCAACATGCCATCGAGGACTACCGTAACTTCGGTATCATGGCGCATATCGATGCCGGTAAGACCACGACCACCGAGCGCATCCTCTATTACACCGGCAAGAGCCACAAGATCGGCGAAGTGCACGAAGGTGCCGCGACGATGGACTGGATGGAGCAGGAGCAGGAGCGTGGCATCACGATCACCTCGGCTGCCACCACCGCGTTCTGGAACGGCAAGCGCCTGAACATCATCGACACCCCCGGCCACGTCGACTTCACCATCGAAGTCGAGCGTTCGCTGCGCGTGCTCGACGGCGCCGTGTGCGTGCTCGACTCCAACCAGGGCGTCGAGCCGCAGACCGAAACCGTCTGGCGCCAGGGCGACAAGTACAAGGTTCCGCGCATCGTCTTCGCCAACAAGATGGACAAGACCGGCGCCGACTTCTTCAAGTGTCTCGCCGACATCGTCGACCGCCTCGGCGCCAAGCCGATCGCGATCCAGCTCCCGATCGGCGCCGAGAACAATTTCAAGGGTCTCGTCGACCTCGTGAAGATGCAGGGCATCATCTGGAACGATGAATCGCTCGGCGCGAAATTCGATTACGTCGACATTCCGGCCGATCTCGTCGACCAGGCCAAGGAATATCGCGAGAAGATGGTGGAAGCCGCCGTCGAGCTCGACGACGACGCCATGGCTGCCTATCTCGACGGCAAGGAGCCGGATGAAGCGACGCTGAAGCGGCTGATCCGCAAGGCCGTGCTGACCGGCGCGTTCTATCCCGTGCTCTGCGGCTCGGCCTTCAAGAACAAGGGCGTGCAGCCGCTGCTCGACGCCGTCGTCGACTATCTGCCGTCGCCGATCGACGTGCCCGCGATCAAGGGCACCGACGATGACGGCAACGAAGTGGTGCGCAAGGCCGACGACAAGGAGCCGCTGGCTCTGCTCGCGTTCAAGATCATGGACGACCCGTTCGTCGGCACCATCACCTTCTGCCGCATCTATTCGGGTATCCTGCAGTCGGGCACCGGCGTGGTGAACTCGACCCGCGAGAAGAAAGAGCGCATCGGCCGCATGCTGTTGATGCATGCGAACAACCGCGAAGACATCAAGGAAGCCTATGCCGGCGACATCGTCGCGCTGGCTGGCCTGAAGGAAGCGCGCACCGGTGACACGCTGTGCGATCCCGACAAGCAGGTCATCCTCGAAAAGATGGAATTCCCGGAGCCGGTGATCGAAATCGCGATCGAGCCGAAGTCGAAGGCCGACCAGGAAAAGCTCGGCGTCGCGCTGGCGAAGCTCGCCGCCGAAGATCCGTCGTTCCGCGTGTCGACCGACCAGGAGTCCGGCCAGACCATCCTCAAGGGCATGGGCGAACTCCATCTCGACATCAAGGTCGACATCCTCAAGCGCACCTACAAGGTCGACGCCAACATCGGCGCGCCGCAGGTGGCGTTCCGCGAGCGTGTCACCAAGCGCGCTGAAGTGAAGTACACGCACAAGAAGCAGACCGGTGGTACCGGTCAGTTCGCCGAAGTGTCGATCATCGTGGAGCCGAACGAGCCCGGCAAGGGTTACGAGTTCGAGTCCAAGATCGTCGGCGGCGCGGTGCCGAAGGAATACATCCCCGGCGTCGAAAAGGGCCTCAACAGCGTGATGGGCTCGGGCGTGGTTGCCGGCTTCCCGGTGGTCGACGTCAAGGTCCAGCTGGTCGACGGTAAGTATCACGACGTCGACTCGTCGGCGCTGGCCTTCGAAATCGCATCGCGCGCCGCATTCCGCGAGGCGCTGACGAAGGGCAAGTCTGTTCTGCTCGAGCCGATCATGAAGGTCGAGGTGGTGACCCCGGAAGACTACACCGGTTCGGTCATCGGCGACCTGAATTCCCGGCGCGGCCAGATCCAGGGCCAGGACATGCGCGGCAACGCCAACGTCATCAACGCGATGGTGCCGCTGATGAACATGTTCGGGTACGTGAATAACCTGCGCTCGATGAGCCAGGGGCGCGCGACCTTTACGATGCAATTCGATCACTACGCTGAAGCGCCGGCGAACGTGTCGGCAGAAGTCCAGAAGAAGTTTGCCTGATTGTCGTTGACGGCAGTTAACGACTGAACGGAGAGTCAAATGGCCAAAGCAAAGTTTGAACGTAATAAACCGCACTGCAACATCGGAACCATCGGTCACGTCGACCATGGCAAGACCTCGCTGACCGCAGCGATCACCAAGGTGCTGGCTGAAACCGGCGGTGCGACGTTCACGGCGTACGACCAGATCGACAAGGCGCCGGAAGAGAAGGCGCGCGGCATCACGATCTCGACCGCTCACGTCGAGTACGAGACGACCAACCGTCACTATGCCCACGTCGACTGCCCCGGCCACGCCGACTACGTGAAGAACATGATCACCGGCGCCGCCCAGATGGACGGCGCGATCCTGGTCGTGTCGGCCGCCGACGGCCCGATGCCGCAGACCCGCGAGCACATCCTGCTCGCCCGCCAGGTCGGCGTGCCCGCGCTCGTCGTGTTCCTGAACAAGTGCGACATGGTCGACGATCCGGAACTGCTCGAGCTCGTCGAACTCGAAGTTCGCGAACTGCTCTCGAAGTACGAATTCCCGGGCGACACCATTCCGATCATCAAGGGCTCGGCGCTCGCCGCCCTCGAAGACAAGGACAAGGCGCTCGGTCACGACGCCATCCTCGAGCTGATGAAGAATGTCGATTCCTACATTCCGCAGCCGGAGCGTCCGGTCGACCAGCCGTTCCTGATGCCGGTTGAAGACGTGTTCTCGATCTCGGGCCGCGGCACCGTCGTCACCGGCCGTGTCGAGCGCGGCATCATCAAGGTCGGCGAGGAAATCGAAATCGTCGGTCTGCGCGACACCCAGAAGACCATCGTCACGGGCGTTGAAATGTTCCGCAAGCTGCTCGATCAGGGCCAGGCTGGCGACAACATCGGTGCGCTGCTCCGCGGTACCAAGCGCGAGGAAGTCGAGCGTGGCCAGGTGCTGTGCAAGCCGGGTTCGGTCAAGCCGCACACCAAGTTCAAGGCTGAGGCCTACATCCTGACCAAGGAAGAGGGCGGTCGTCACACCCCGTTCTTCACCAACTACCGGCCCCAGTTCTACTTCCGCACCACCGACGTGACCGGCGTCGTGCACCTGCCCGAAGGCACCGAAATGGTGATGCCGGGCGACAACATCGCGATGGAAGTGCACCTGATTGTGCCGATCGCAATGGAAGAAAAGCTGCGCTTCGCGATCCGCGAAGGCGGCCGCACCGTCGGCGCCGGCGTCGTCGCCGCCATCATCGAGTAAAGAGAACAGGAAAGGCGAATAGCGAATGGTTTCATTCGCTATTCGCTGCTCACTACTCGTATTAAGCGACAAAGAAAGACAACGGCAATGAACGGCCAAAATATTCGCATCCGTCTCAAGGCGTTCGACCATCGAATCCTCGATACGTCGACCCGGGAGATCGTGAACACGGCGAAACGTACCGGTGCCCAGGTTCGCGGACCCATTCCGCTGCCCACCCGCATCGAGAAGTTCACCGTCAACCGTTCGCCGCACGTCGACAAGAAGAGCCGCGAGCAATTCGAGATGCGCACCCACAAGCGCCTTCTCGACATTGTCGACCCGACCCCGCAGACCGTCGATGCTTTGATGAAGCTCGACCTGGCCGCCGGTGTCGACGTCGAGATCAAGCTCTAAGATTTTCAGGATCGTCCGACGTTAGCGGACAGAAAGAACAGGAAGCACGCCGATGCGCTCCGGAGTGATCGCACAAAAGGTCGGGATGACGCGGGTCTTTACGGAGACCGGCGAACATATCCCCGTGACCGTGCTCAAGCTGGGCAACTGCCAGGTGCTTGGCCATCGCACCACCGAAAAGAACGGCTATGTCGCGCTGCAGCTCGGCGCCGGTACCCGCAAGACCGTCTATCTGCCGAAGGCAGAGCGCGGCCAGTTCGCGGTCGCCAAGGTCGAGCCAAAGCGGAAGGTCACCGAGTTTCGCGTGTCGGAAGACGCGCTGATCCCGGTTGGCGCCGAGATCCAGGCGGACCACTTCGTGGTCGGCCAGTTCGTCGACGTTACCGGCACCTCGGTCGGTAAGGGATTTGCCGGCGGCATGAAGCGCTGGAATTTCGGCGGTCTGCGCGCCACCCACGGCGTGTCGATCTCGCACCGTTCGATCGGTTCGACCGGCGGACGTCAGGATCCCGGCAAGACCTTCAAGAACAAGAAGATGCCCGGTCACATGGGTGTCGATCGCATCACCACGCTCAACCTGCGTGTGGTGCAGACCGACGTCGAGCGCGGCCTGATCCTCGTCGAGGGCGCCGTTCCCGGCTCCAAGGGCGGCTGGATCTCGGTGCGCGACGCCGTGAAGAAGCCGTTGCCAAAGGAAGCTCCGAAGCCCGGCAAGTTCAAGGTCGCCGGCGGCGAGCAGGCTGCTCCGGCCGAGCAGGAGGGCGCGTGAGATGGAACTGAAAGTCACGACCCTCGAAGGTAAGGAAGCCGGATCGGTCCAGCTCTCGGACGCGATCTTCGGTCTGGAGCCGCGCGTCGACATCATCCAGCGTTGCGTGCAATGGCAGCTCAACAAGCGCCAGGCTGGAACGCACAAGTCGCAAGGCCGCGCCGACGTCTGGCGCACCGGCAAGAAGATGTACAAGCAGAAGGGCACCGGCGGCGCCCGTCACGGCTCGGCCCGCGTGCCGCAGTTCCGCGGCGGTGGCCGTGCGTTCGGTCCGGTGGTTCGCTCGCACGCGACCGACCTGCCGAAGAAGGTGCGGGCGCTTGCGCTCAAGCACGCTCTGTCGGCGAAGGCCAAGGACGGCGGGCTGATCGTGATCGACAATGCACAGGTCAAGGATGCCAAGACCAAGGCGCTGGTCGGTCATTTCTCCGGCCTCGGGCTCACCAACGCGCTGATCATCGACGGCGCCGAGCTCAACACCGGTTTCGCGACCGCTGCGCGCAACATTCCGAATATCGACGTGCTGCCGATCCAGGGCATCAACGTCTACGACATTCTGCGCCGTCAGAAGCTCGTGCTGACGAAGGCGGCAGTGGATGCGCTGGAGGCGCGCTTCAAATGAAGAATATCGATCCGCGCCATTACGACGTGATCGTAGCCCCCGTCGTCACCGAAAAGGCGACGGTTGCGTCGGAGCACAACAAGGTCGTGTTCAAGGTCGCCAACAAGGCGACCAAGCCGCAAATCAAGGAAGCCGTCGAAAAGCTGTTCGACGTCAAGGTGAAGAGCGTGAACACGCTGGTCCGCAAGGGCAAGACCAAGGTGTTCCGTGGCAATTTCGGCTCGCAGTCGGACGTGAAGCGGGCGGTCGTGACCCTCGAAGAGGGCCACCGCATCGACGTCACCACCGGACTATAAGGCGACACAGCGATGGCATTGAAAACATATAATCCGACGACGCCGGGCCAGCGCCAGCTGGTGATGGTCGACCGTTCGGCGCTCTACAAGGGCAAGCCGGTTAAGGCGCTGACCGAGGGCAAGCTCGGCAATGGCGGCCGCAACAACACCGGCCGCATCACCGTGCGCTTCCGCGGCGGCGGCCACAAGAAGGCCTACCGCATCGTCGACTTCAAGCGGAACAAGGTTGACGTTCCGGCTGTCGTCGAGCGGCTGGAATACGATCCGAACCGCACAGCGTTCATCGCGCTGATCAAGTATCAGGACGGCGAGCAGGCCTACATCCTGGCGCCGCAGCGCCTGGCCGTGGGCGACACGGTCGTCGCCGGCAGCCATGTCGACGTGAAGCCGGGCAATGTCATGCCGCTCGGCAACATGCCGGTCGGCACGATCATCCACAACATCGAGATGAAGATCGGGAAGGGCGGCCAGATCGCGCGTTCGGCCGGCACCTACGCCCAGATCGTCGGCCGCGACCAGGACTACGTCATTCTGCGCCTGAACTCGGGCGAACAGCGCCTGGTGCACGGCCGTTGCCGCGGCACCATCGGTGCGGTGTCGAACCCGGACCACATGAACATCTCGATCGGCAAGGCCGGCCGCACCCGCTGGCTGGGCTGGCGTCCGCATAACCGCGGCGTCGTCATGAACCCGATCGACCACCCGCATGGCGGCGGCGAAGGCCGCACCTCGGGCGGCCGCCACCCGGTCACCCCGTGGGGCAAGCCGACCAAGGGCAAGAAGACGCGGTCGAACAAGTCGACCAACCGATTCATCCTCCTAAGCCGCCACAAGCGGAAGAAGTAAGGAACGCCGGACATGGTTCGTTCAGTCTGGAAAGGCCCGTTCGTCGAGGCGTCGCTGCTCAAGAAGGCAGATGCGGCGCGTGCGTCCGGCCGTCACGACGTCATCAAGATCTGGAGCCGCCGCTCGACCATCCTGCCGCAGTTCGTCGGCCTGACGTTCGGCGTCTACAACGGCCAGAAGCATGTGCCGGTCTCGGTCAACGAGGAAATGGTTGGTCACAAGTTCGGCGAGTTCTCGCCGACCCGTACCTTCCATGGCCACTCGGGCGACAAGAAAGCCAAGAAGGCTTGAGGAATAGACGATGAGCAAACCAAAGCGCGAACGTAGCCTCGCGGACAACGAGGCCAAGGCGGTTGCCCGGATGCTGCGCGTCAGCCCGCAGAAGCTCAACCTGGTCGCTCAGCTGATCCGCGGCCGGAAGGCTTCGGCTGCGCTCGCCGACCTGCAGTTCTCGCGCAAGCGGATCGCGGTCGACGTCAAGAAGTGCCTGGAGTCGGCGATCGCCAACGCCGAGAACAACCATGACCTCGAAGTCGACGATCTCGTCGTCGCCGAGGCGCATGTCGGCAACGGCATCGTCATGAAGCGTTTTGCGCCGCGCGGCCGTGGCCGCTCGGGCCGAATCTATAAACCGTTCTCGCACCTGACCATCGTGGTTCGTCAGGTCGAGGCCGAGGCAAGCGCTTAAAGCGGCGCGGGAGAATACGATGGGTCAAAAGATCAATCCAATCGGGCTGCGTCTCGGCATTAACCGCACCTGGGATTCGCGCTGGTTCGCCGGCAAGAGCGAATACGGCAAGCTGCTGCATGAAGACGTCAGGATCCGCGAGATCCTGCACAAGGAGCTCAAGCAGGCCGCCGTGGCCCGCATCGTGATCGAGCGTCCGCACAAGAAGTGCCGCGTGACGATCCACTCGGCGCGTCCCGGCGTCGTGATCGGCAAGAAGGGCGCCGACATCGACAAGCTGCGCAAGCGGGTTGCCGACATCACGGCTTCCGACGTCGTCATCAACATCGTCGAAATCCGCAAGCCGGAGCTCGACGCCACGCTGGTCGCCGAATCGATCGCCCAGCAGCTCGAGCGCCGCGTCGCGTTCCGCCGCGCCATGAAGCGGGCGGTGCAGTCGGCGATGCGTCTCGGTGCCGAGGGCATTCGTATCAACTGCTCGGGCCGTCTCGGCGGCGCCGAAATCGCGCGCATGGAGTGGTACCGCGAAGGCCGCGTGCCGTTGCACACGCTGCGCGCCGACGTCGACTACGGCGTGGCGACCGCGTTCACCACGTTCGGCACCTGCGGCGTCAAGGTCTGGATCTTCAAGGGCGAGATCCTCGAGCACGATCCGATGGCCCAGGACAAGAAGATGGCCGAAGGCGAGACTGCACGCCCGCGCCGCGACGCCGCCGCAGCGTGAGACATTAGAGAAGGTTTGAGGGCTTAAAGCCATGATGCAACCAAAGAAAACGAAGTTCCGGAAGGCGCATAAGGGCCGTATCCACGGCGTTGCGACTTCGGGTGCGACGTTGTCGTTCGGCCAGTTCGGCTTGAAGGCGATGGCGCCCGAGCGCATCACCGCCCGCCAGATCGAAGCCGCGCGCCGCGCGCTGACCCGTCACATGAAGCGCGCTGGCCGCGTCTGGATCCGCGTATTTCCGGATCTGCCGGTGTCGAAAAAGCCCGCCGAAGTCCGCATGGGCTCGGGCAAGGGTACGCCGGAATTGTGGGTGGCGCGGGTCAAGCCGGGCCGGGTGATTTTCGAGATCGACGGCGTCACCGTGCAGACCGCGAAGGAAGCGCTCTCGCTCGCCGCCGCCAAGCTGCCGATCAAGACGCGCTTCGTCGCGCGCATTGCGGAGTAACACTCATGGCCCCGATGAAAGTTGAAGACATCCGCGCGATGAGCGACGACCAGAGGGAGGACGCCGTCCTCAATCTGAAGAAGGAGCGTTTCAACCTGCGTTTCCAGCGCGCCACCGGGCAGCTGGAGAACACCTCGCGGCTGCGTGAAGCCCGCCGCGATATCGCCCGCATCAAGACCATCGCCGCGCAAGCCCGCGCGAAGAAGAAGTAAGAGGCCGCCTATGCCGAAACGTACCCTTCAGGGCGTGGTCGTGAGCGACAAGCAAGCCAAGACGGTGGTGGTGCGCGTCGATCGCCGCTTCACCCATCCGATCTACAAGAAGACGATCCGCCGCTCCAAGAACTACCACGCGCACGACGAGAACAACGAGTTCAAGCCGGGCGACATGGTTTGGATCGAGGAGAGCAAGCCGATCTCGAAGTTGAAGCGCTGGACCGTGGTCCGGGGCGAACAGAAGAAAACGGCCTGATAATCTCGGCTTAGCCGAGGGAATTCAGGGAAATTTTTAGCGCGCAAAAGCGCAGAAAGAGGACGAGGTGCATCAATGATTCAGATGCAGACCAACCTCGACGTGGCCGACAATTCAGGCGCACGCCGTGTCATGTGCATCAAGGTGCTGGGGGGCTCCAAGCGCCGCTATGCCACCGTGGGCGACGTTATCGTCGTGTCGATCAAGGAAGCGATTCCGCGCGGCAAGGTGAAGAAGGGCGACGTGATGAAGGCCGTCGTGGTGCGGGTCCGCAAGGACATCCGCCGCGCCGACGGTTCGGTCATCCGTTTCGACCGCAACGCCGCCGTCCTGATCAACAACCAGTCGGAGCCCGTCGGCACCCGTATCTTCGGGCCCGTGCCGCGCGAGTTGCGCGCCAAGAACCACATGAAGATCATCTCACTTGCGCCGGAGGTGCTGTGATGGCTGCCAAGATCCGCAAGGGTGATAAGGTCATCGTGCTGAACGGCCGCGACAAGGGCCGCACCGGCGAAGTATTCGAGGTCCGCCCCGCCGACAACACGGCGCTGGTGCGCGGCGTCAACCTGGTGAAGCGTCACCAGAAGCAGACCCAGAACCAGGAAGGCGGCATCATCTCCAAGGAGTCGCCGATCCACCTGTCCAACGTCGCCTATGTCGGCAAGGACGGAAAGCCGACCCGCATTGGGTTCAAGATTCAGGCCGATGGCAAGAAGGTACGGATTGCCAAGAGCTCGGGAGCAGAGATCGATGGCTGATACCGCTTACACGCCGCGCCTGCGCGCGGAGTATGACAGGACCATTCGTGGCCAGCTGACTGAGAAGTTCGGCTACGCCAACGTCATGCAGGTGCCGCGGCTGGACAAGGTCGTGCTCAACATGGGCGTCGGCGATTCCGTCAACGACCGCAAGAAGGCCGAGACCGCGGCTGCCGAACTGACGCAGATCGCCGGCCAGAAGGCGATCGTGACCTATTCGCGGATCGCGATCGCGACCTTCAAGCTGCGCGAGAACCAGCCGATCGGCTGCAAGGTCACGCTGCGCAAGGCGCGGATGTACGAGTTCATCGATCGCCTGGTGAACGTGGCATTGCCGCGCGTGCGCGACTTCCGTGGTCTGAACCCGAAGAGCTTCGACGGCCGTGGCAACTATTCGCTCGGCATCAAGGAGCACATCATTTTCCCCGAAATCGATTTCGACAAGGTTTCGGAAGCCCGCGGCATGGACATCACCGTCTGCACCACGGCGAAGACCGACGACGAGGCGAGGGCCTTGTTGACCGCTTTCAATTTCCCGTTCCGGCAGTGAGACGCCCCTAAAGCCTCTCAAACGCGGAAACCCAGGAGCCAAGCATGGCAAAGAAGAGTTCGATCGAGAAGAACAACCGGCGCAAGCGGATGGCCAAGAACGCCGCCCCGCAGCGTGCGAAGCTGAAGGCGATCATCGCCGACAAGACCAAGCCGATGGAAGAGCGCTTCGCGGCGACGCTGAAGCTCGCACAGATGCCGCGCAACTCGTCGACGACGCGGATCCGCAACCGCTGCGAGCTGACCGGTCGTCCGCGCTCGAACTACCGCAAGAACAAGCTCTCGCGCATCGCGCTGCGTGAACTCGGCTCCAAGGGCCTGGTTCCCGGGCTCGTGAAGTCGAGCTGGTAAGGAGGGTCGTCAAGATGTCTACGCACGATCCGATCAGCGATCTCATCACCCGCATCCGCAACGCGCAGATGCGTTCGAAGTCCAAGGTTTCGACCCCGGGCTCGAAGATGCGCGCCAGCGTGCTCGAAGTGCTGAAGGCCGAGGGCTACATCCGCGGCTACGCCAGCGTCGAACACGCATCGGGCCGCAGCGAGCTCGAGATCGAGCTGAAGTATTTCGACGGCGAGCCCGTCATTCGCGAGATCGAGCGGGTCTCCAAGCCCGGTCGCCGGGTTTACGCGTCGGTGAAGAACCTGCCGCGCGTGAACAACGGTCTCGGCATTTCGGTGTTGTCGACGCCGAAGGGAATCATGGCTGACCACGAAGCGCGCGACGCGAATGTGGGCGGCGAAGTTCTCTTCACGGTGTTCTGAGGAAGGATTTTTAGCCATGTCACGTGTTGGCAAACGGCCTGTGGCGATCCCGTCCGGTGTGACGGCGACCGTCGAAGGACAGACCGTCAAGGTGAAGGGGCCGAAGGGCCAGCTTCAGTTCGTCGTGCATGACGACGTCGAGGTGAAGTTCGAGAGCGGTGCGGTCAAGGTCGCGCCGAAGTTCAAGACCAACCGCGCCCAGGCCATGTACGGCACCGCGCGCGCGCAGGTCGCGAACCTGGTCGAGGGCGTCACCAAGGGCTTCGAGAAGAAGCTCGAGATCACCGGCGTCGGCTACCGCGCCGCGATGCAGGGCAAGAACCTGCAGCTCGCGCTCGGCTACAGCCACGACGTGGTCTACGCGATCCCGGAAGGCATCACCATCGCGGTGCCGAAGCCGACCGAGATCACGATCACCGGCACCGATTCCCAGCGTGTCGGGCAGGTCGCCGCCGAGATTCGCGCCTACCGTCCGCCGGAGCCCTACAAGGGCAAGGGCGTGAAGTACGCCAACGAATTCATCTTCCGCAAGGAAGGCAAGAAGAAGTAACGGAGCCGGTCATGTCACTCAAGGTCACGAATGCCCGGCGCAAGCAGCGCGTGCGCAACGCGCTGCGCCGGTCGGCCAATGGACGCCTGCGTCTGTCGGTGTTCCGTTCGTCGAAGCACATCTACGCCCAGGTCATCGACGACCTGAAGGGCGAGACGCTCGCTTCCGCCTCGTCGCTGGAAAAGACCATGCGCGAGGCCGGCAACACGGGCGCCAACATCGATGCGGCCAAGGCCGTCGGCAAGCTGCTGGCGGAGCGCGCCGTGCAAAAGGGCGTCAAGGAAGTGATTTTCGATCGCGGTCAGTATCTCTATCACGGGCGCGTCAAGGCGCTCGCGGATGCGGCCCGCGAGAGCGGACTGAGCTTCTAACGAAACCGTTTTGAACATTTACGAGGACAGGGGCTTATCTCCCCTAAAGATTGGAAAACACCATGGCAGGTGAACGCGAACGCGGCGGACGCGAACGGAGCAGGGATCGCGAGGAGCGCGACAGCGAGTTCGTCGACAAGCTCGTCCACATCAATCGCGTGGCGAAGGTCGTCAAGGGCGGCAAGCGCTTCGGCTTTGCGGCGCTGGTCGTGATCGGCGATCAGAAGGGCCGGGTCGGTTTCGGCCACGGCAAGGCGCGCGAAGTGCCCGAGGCGATCCGCAAGGCGACCGAGTCGGCCAAGCGCAACCTGACGCGCGTTGCTCTGCGCGAAGGCCGCACGCTGCATCACGACATCGCCGGCCGTCACGGCGCCGGCCGCGTCTACCTGCGTGCCGCTCCGGCCGGTACCGGCATCATCGCCGGCGGCCCGATGCGCGCGGTGTTCGAGACGCTCGGCATCCAGGACGTGGTGGCGAAGTCGATCGGCTCGTCGAATCCCTACAACATGGTTCGCGCGACCTTCGACGCGCTGAAGCATCAGGATTCGCCGCGTTCGGTGGCAGCCCGCCGCAACATCAAGGTGTCCACGCTGCAGTCGCGCCGCGTCGGCGGCGACGCCGAAGCGGTGGCTGAATAACCGGCGCGATTTCAGCGCTTTTTGGAGTTAAGACGATGGCCAAGGCCGCAAAGACGATCAAGGTCGAGCAGATCGGCAGCGCAATCCGCCGCCACCACTCGCAGCGTTCGACGCTGATCGGCCTCAAGCTCAACAAGATCGGCCGGGTTGCCGAGCTTCAGGACACTCCTGAAGTTCGCGGCATGATCAACAAGGTCCAGCATCTCGTCCGCGTCGTCGGCGAGTAAGCAAGAGATAAGGACGCTAACGATGAAGCTCAGCGATATCGCCGACAACGCCGGCTCGCGCAAGAAGCGCATGCGCGTCGGCCGTGGCATCGGTTCGGGCAAGGGCAAGACTTCGGGCCGCGGCGGCAAGGGCCAGACCGCGCGTTCGGGCGTGCGCATCAAGGGCTTCGAGGGCGGCCAGATGCCGCTGCATCGCCGCCTGCCGAAGCGCGGTTTCAACAATATCTTCCGGCTCCACTTCGCCGAGATCAACCTTGACCGTCTGCAGGAGGCGATCGACGCCAAGCGGATCGACGGCAAGGAAACGGTGACCGCGGAATCGCTGGTCAAGGCCGGCGTGCTGCGCCGCGCCAAGGACGGCCTGCGGCTGCTCGGCCGCGGCGAACTCAAGGCCAAGCTGGCGATCGAGGTGCATGGCGCCTCGAAATCCGCGGTTGCGGCGGTCGAGAAGGCCGGCGGCACCGTGAAGATCCTGGCCCCGGCCAAGAAGGAAGAAGGCGAGGCGGCGTAACATCTGCGTCATGCCCGCCCGATCGCGGGCATAGACCAATGGACTTATCGAAGCCGAGCACCAAATAATGTCCGGCGTCTGCCGATTGCCTCGGAAAGGGGCGTCGGCCTGGGGGACGGCGGGAGAAAGCCTGAACATGGTCTCAGCAGCAGAACAACTTGCGGCAAACCTCAATTTCGGCGCTTTGGCGAAGGCCGACGAACTGAAGAAGCGCATCTGGTTTACGCTGGGTGCGCTGCTTGTTTATCGGCTGGGCACCTATATCCCGCTGCCGGGCATTGATCCCGCGATCTGGGAGCAGGTGTTCAAGTCGCAGGCCGGCGGCATTCTCGGCATGTTCAACATGTTCGCCGGCGGCGGCATCCACCGCATGGCGATCTTTGCGCTGAACATCATGCCGTACATCTCGGCATCGATCATCATCCAGCTCCTGACCACGGTGTCGCCGCAGCTCGAAGCCTTGAAGAAGGAAGGCGAGGCGGGCCGCAAGAAGCTGAACCAGTACACCCGCTACCTGACGGTGATTCTCGCCGCGTTCCAGTCCTACGGCATCGCCGTCGGCCTGCAGGGCGCGGGCAACGTCGTCAGCGACCCCGGCCCGTTCTTCCTGCTCTCGACCACGATCACGCTGACCGGCGGCACCATGTTCCTGATGTGGCTCGGCGAGCAGATCACCTCGCGCGGCATCGGCAACGGTATTTCGCTGATCATTCTGGCCGGCATCGTCGCCGAACTGCCTTCAGCCTTGGCCAACATGCTGGAACTCGGACGGCAGGGCGCGCTGTCGACCGGCCTGATCCTGATCGTGATCGTGATGGCGGTCGCCGTGATCGCCTTCATCGTGTTCATGGAACGCGCGCAGCGCCGGCTCCTGATCCAGTATCCGAAGCGCCAGGTCGGCAACAAGATGTTCGAGGGCCAGTCCTCGCATCTGCCGCTCAAGCTCAACACCTCGGGCGTGATTCCGCCGATCTTCGCCTCGTCGCTGCTGTTGCTGCCGGCGACGGTTGCGAACTTCAACGCCGGCAAGGGGCCGGAATGGTTCCAGTGGCTGAACACCCAGCTCAGCCACGGCCGTCCGCTGTTCCTGTTCCTCTATCTGGCGCTGATCGTGTTCTTCGCCTTCTTCTACACCGCGATCGTGTTCAACCCGACCGAGACCGCGGACAATCTGAAGAAGCATGGCGGCTTCATCCCCGGCATCCGCCCGGGCGAGCGCACCGCCGAATATATCGACTACGTGCTGTCGCGGATCACCGTGCTGGGCGCGATCTATCTGGCGATCGTCTGTCTGATTCCCGAAATCCTGATTTCCTACGCCTCGGTGCCGTTCTACTTCGGCGGAACCTCGCTTCTGATCGTCGTCAGCGTGACCATGGATACGGTGGCGCAGGTGCAGGGTTATCTGCTGGCCCATCAGTATGAGGGGTTGATCCGGAAGTCCAAGCTGAGGGGCCGCCGCCGCTGATCTGCGGGTGGTCTGAAATCCGATAACAGGGTGTGCGGCATCTCGCTCACCAAGCCGGGGGGCGAATAGTCATGAGATTGATCCTTTTGGGGCCGCCGGGCTCGGGCAAGGGGACCCAGGCGCAGCGGCTGGTTTCCCGGCACGGCATCGTGCAGCTCTCGACCGGCGAGATGCTCCGCTCCGCGGTTGCCGCCGAAACGCCGATCGGCCTGCAGGCCAAGGACATCATGGCCAATGGCGGCCTCGTCCCGGACGAGGTCGTGGTGGGCATCATCTCCGACCGCATCGAGCAGCCCGACGCCAAGAAGGGCTTCATCCTCGATGGCTTTCCGCGCACGGTGCCGCAGGCCGAAGCCCTCGATGAACTCCTGAAGAAGAAGCATCTCAGGCTCGACGCGGTGGTCGAACTCCGCGTCAACGAGAGCGCGTTGCTCGAGCGCGTCGAAAAGCGTGCCGAGGAAACCCGTGCGCGCGGTGAAGAGGTCCGGGTCGACGATACGCCGGAAGTGCTGACCAAGCGCTTGGCGCAGTACCGCACCCTGACCGAGCCCCTGATTCACTACTACTCCGAGCGGCGGAAGCTGCTGACGGTCGACGGCATGATGACGATCGAGCACGTCACCCGGGAGATCAATCGCATCCTGTCTGCGATTGGCGCAGTGGAACCCAAGGCGCCGCCAGCCAGGAAGGTGGCGGCACCGGCCAGGAAGGCCGCTGCAGCCGCCAGGAAGACCGCCAGGCCGGCGGCTAAAAAGGCTGCCAAAACGGCCAAAAAGGCCTCCAAAGCGGCCCCAAAGGGCAGGAAAGCGGCTTCCAGGAAGGCCGGAAAGGCTGCCCCGGCCAGCCAGCGACGGGCTATCGGGAAGGCCAAAAAGGCAGCCCCGAAGACCGTCCGGAAGGCCGCCAAAAAGGTCACGAAAAAGCGAGCTAAGCGATAGAGGCGGTTGACGAAACCGAGTTGAATCCTTTAATAAGCCCCGCATCCAAGTCGGATAGTTTTTGACGATGCCGGGCCCCGAAGAGATGAGGGGAGGGCGTCGTGTTCGCGTTTGCGGACACCTGCCCGAGTTAGCAAGAACATAGCCCGGTCCATAGGGGATCGGCGACAGGAGAGAAGTCCGTGGCCCGTATTGCCGGCGTGAATATCCCGACCAACAAGCGCGTTCTGATCGCGCTCCAGTACATCCATGGTATCGGCCAGAAGAACGCTGCCGACATCATGGAGAAGGTCAAGATCCCGACCGATCGTCGCGTCAGCCAGTTGAGCGACCAGGAAGTCCTGCAGATCCGCGAAGTGATCGACCGCGACTATCTCGTCGAGGGCGACCTTCGCCGTGAGACCGGCATCAACATCAAGCGGCTGATGGACCTCGGCTGCTATCGCGGCCTGCGTCATCGCCGCGGCCTGCCGGTGCGCGGTCAGCGCACCCACACCAATGCGCGCACGCGCAAGGGCCCGGCCAAGTCGATCGCCGGCAAGAAGAAGTAATTTTCGAATCGAAGGCAGGGGCGGCGTCACCGCGCGTCGCTCATTGCTCAGGTGTAGCCGCTGGCAGTACGGCGGCGTTTGAGATCACAGGAAGGTTTTAGGATAATGGGCAAGGAAGCCACCCGCGTACGCCGCCGCGAACGCAAGAACATCGCCTCCGGCATCGCGCACGTGAATTCGTCGTTCAACAACACGACCATCACCATCACCGACGCGCAGGGCAACACCATTGCCTGGTCGTCGGCCGGCACGATGGGCTTCAAGGGCTCGCGCAAGTCGACCCCCTATGCTGCGCAGGTCGCAGCCGAAGACGTTTCCAAGAAGGCGCAGGAACACGGCATGCGCACGCTGGAAGTGGAAGTTGCCGGCCCGGGTTCGGGCCGTGAATCGGCGCTTCGCGCGCTGCAGGCGGCGGGCTTCACCGTGACGTCGATCCGCGACGTGACCACGATCCCGCACAATGGTTGCCGTCCGCGCAAGCGCCGGCGCGTCTGATGTCTGGTCGCGGGCGGTTCTGCCGCTCGCGATTGTTTTTGGAATTTTCCGCGGACTGATCCGCGATCTCCAGCGCCAGTGATCTGAAGGCGGATCGACTGGCCGGTCCATTGACCCGAAGGGGTGACAAAGTGACGATCCAGAAAAATTGGCAAGAACTTATTCGACCGAACAAGCTGCAGGTAACGCCGGGCTCCGACGCGACCCGGTTTGCCACCGTTGTCGCCGAACCGCTCGAGCGCGGCTTCGGCCAGACACTCGGTAACGCACTGCGCCGCATCCTGCTGTCGTCGCTGCAGGGCGCCGCCGTGCAGTCGGTGCACATCGACGGCGTGCTGCACGAGTTCTCCTCGATCGCGGGCGTTCGCGAGGACGTCACCGACATCGTGCTCAACATCAAGGACATCTCGATCAAGATGCAGGGCGAAGGCCCCAAGCGCATGGTCGTGAAGAAGTCGGGCCCGGGCGTCGTCACCGCCGGCGACATCCAGACCGTCGGCGACATCGTCGTGCTCAATCCCGAGCTGCAGCTCTGCACGCTGGACGAGGGCGCCGAGATCCGCATGGAGTTCACCGTCGCCGCCGGCAAGGGCTACGTCGCCGCCGAGCGCAACCGGCCCGAGGATGCGCCGATCGGCCTGATCCCGGTCGACAGCCTGTTCTCGCCCGTGCGCAAGGTCTCCTACAAGGTCGAGAACACCCGCGAGGGCCAGATCCTCGACTATGACAAGCTGACCATGACGATCGAGACCAACGGCGCGATCTCGCCGGAGGACGCGGTGGCCTATGCCGCGCGCATCCTGCAGGACCAGCTCAACGTGTTCGTGAACTTCGAAGAGCCGCGCAAGGAAGTCGCGCAGGAGATCATTCCGGATCTCGCCTTCAACCCGGCGTTCCTCAAGAAGGTCGACGAGCTCGAACTGTCGGTGCGTTCGGCAAACTGCCTGAAGAACGACAACATCGTCTATATCGGCGACCTCGTGCAGAAGAGCGAAGCGGAAATGCTCCGCACCCCGAACTTCGGCCGCAAGTCGCTGAACGAAATCAAGGAAGTGCTGGCCCAGATGGGTCTGCATCTCGGCATGGAAGTGCCGGGCTGGCCGCCGGAGAACATCGACGAGCTCGCCAAGCGCTTCGAGGATCATTACTGATCGAAGATTACGTCGTGGCCGGGTTGTCCCGGCCATTACGTTACTGGGGCGAACGCAGGCAGCCCACCTGAGCAACAAGTCCGACGAACCGTCGCGACGAAGACAAGACAAGGAATAGTTCAATGCGTCACGGCAAGGTTCATCGCAAGCTCAACCGCACCGCCGAGCATCGCCGCGCGATGTTCGCCAACATGTGCGCCGCGCTGATCAAGCACGAGCAGATCGTCACCACGCTGCCCAAGGCCAAGGAATTGCGCCCGATCGTCGAGAAGCTCGTTACCCTCGGCAAGAAGGGCGGGCTGGCCCTGCGCCGCCAGGCGATCTCCGAGATGCGCGACGTCGACCAGGTCAAGAAGCTGTTCGATGTGCTGGCACCCCGCTACAAGGACCGCCAGGGCGGCTACACCCGCATCATCAAGGCCGGCTTCCGCTACGGCGACAATGCCCCGATGGCCGTGATCGAATTCGTCGACCGCGACGTTGACGCCAAGGGCCAGGACTCCGGCCCGGTGCAGGAAAAGGAAGCCGAAGCGGCGTAAGCTTCTTCCGGATTGGTTTTTAGAAAGCGGCGCTCTCCTGCGCCGCTTTTTATTTGCGCATCTGACGCGCGCTGGCTGCAATTGTGGTCGTACCCGCCGCTTCCGATATCGCTTTCATCAACGATGGAGATGGCGGATGAAAATCGATCTTTCGGGCATGACGGCGCTGGTGACTGGCTCCACCTCCGGCATCGGCCACGCAATTGCCAAAGGCCTCCTTGCTGCAGGCGCGGACGTGGTGATCAACGGCCGAACGCAAGCCAAGGTCGATGCCGTGGTCGCCGCGCTCGGCAAGACTGCTGATAAGGCCGGCGGCAAGGTGCGCGGTGTTGCTGCTGATGTCTCGACGGCGGCGGGATGCAAGACCCTGGTTGCGGCGCTACCTGATGTGGACATTCTCATCAATAACACCGGCATCTTCGAGCCCAAGCAATTCTTCGATATTCCGGATGAGGACTGGAGCCATTTTTTCGATGTCAACGTGATGTCCGGCATCCGTTTGTCGCGCGCCTACATGCCGGGCATGCTGAAGCGCAATTGGGGACGTATCGTTTTCATCGCTTCGGAGTCGGCGCTGATGATTCCCAAGGAGATGATCCATTACGGCATGACCAAAACGGCGCAGCTCGCAGTTTCGCGCGGCCTTGCCGAATTGACCCGAGGTACCGCTGTTACCGTCAATTCAGTGATGCCGGGGCCGACCATGTCCGAAGGCGTTGAGACTTTCGTCGCCGATCTCGCCAGACAGAACGGCCAGTCCGAGCAGGATGCAGCCGCGCAGTTCATCAAGCAGCATCGCCCCGGATCGTTGATCCAGCGCTTTGCCAGCGTCGAGGAGATCGCCAATATGGTGATCTACGTCAGTTCGAAAGAGGCTTCCGCCACCAACGGCGCTGCACTGCGGGCAGAAGGCGGGCTGATTCAGACCATCGCGTGAGGTGAGAAATGCCGGCCTATGTGATTTCCGAAGTCGAGATGCGCGATGCCGCCGGCTTCGAGACCTATCGCAGCATCGCGGCCCAGACGATTGCGCAGTATGACGGCCGCTATCTGGTGCGCGGCGGCGCGGCCAGCGTTGTCGAAGGCGGCCCTCCGCCGAAAGCCATCGTCGTCGTCGAGTTTCCGACGATGGAACGTTTGCGCGAATGGTACGCCTCGCCCGAATACGCTGAAGCGCTGAAAGTGCGGCAGAGCGCGCTGGATCGACGACTGATCTTTGTTGAGGGGGGCGCGCCGGCTTGAGCTTGCAAAGCAATGACGCGCTGAAAGCGCGTCAGCGATATCTTTGTGCATTCAACGCCTTGCGGTGCTGCATTCTTCTTGGAACAAGTGGGTGAAAAATCTGTTTTTCCCGCAGCCGCGCTGATGCGGTTTGAGGAGGAATTAGATGAAGAAGCTGTTCATACTTGCGGCGGCAGCGTCGCTGGTTGCGACGATGGCCAACGCGCAAACGACCGTAGTCACTCCCGGAACGACCACCGGAGCTGCGGGCGCTACGATTCAGATCGAGCCGGAGTACCGCACGAGGATCAAGAGCTACGTGACCGAGCACAAGATCCGCCCGGTCGAAACACGGGAAAGGATCGTGGTTGGCGCGAAGGTGCCGACCGACGTCGAACTTACGGCGGTGCCTTCCGATTGGGGTCCGTCGGTGACGAAATATCGCTATGTCTATTCCGGCAACCGCGTGATGCTGGTTGATCCCGGCACGCGCACTGTGGTGCATGAGATCGACTGAGGTACCTCTCGTCGCTCCATGCAAAAAGGGCCGCCTATGAGGCGGCCCTTTTCTTTGCGGGATTACCAGCGGCGCCAGTAACCGCCGTAATATCGCGGACCATAGTATCGCGGACCGCCATAGTAGGCGTACGCCGGACGATACACGCGGCGAACATAGGGCCCACCGTAGTATCCGCCATAGTATCCGCCGTAGTACGGTGCGTATCCGCCGCCGTAATAGGCTGGGGAATATCCGCCGTAGTAGCCCGGGTAACCGCCGTAATATCCGTAACCCGGACCATAGGCGTAGGCGTTCGACGCCAGTCCGCCGATCACCGCGCCCGCGATCAATCCGCCAGCCAGAGCCCCGCCCCAGCCCCAGCCCCCTCCGCGCCAAGCATGCGCCGGCGAAGGTGCCGCTACCGCCGTCAAGCCCAGGACCGCCGCTGCGGCCAAAGCCAAAGGTGCCTTTTTCATCGACTCCTCCTTTACTTAACCAGCCAGACAAACTTTCCACATAACCGGAGACTCGCTAAACACTTTCGAGTGAAGTTTGTTGCTTTAGGTCAAGCTTCCGAACGGCTCCGCGCCGGATTTAATTTTGATGAACAGGCGTTCAGGAGACCGCTTCGACGGTCGCAGCCGGCGAGTGGCGCCATTTTTTCCGATTGGGAACTATTGTCGCGGGCAGGTGGACGAGGCGCGCCGTTCGTCTCTTGTCGCGGTATCCGGATGCGAATATTGCGGGTGCGATCTGCCCATGTCAGCGCCGCCTCCCGGCGGCCCGCGGGGGGCCGATCTCGCGTTCGGGCCGGAGAATCGGCAAGCCGCGTGACAGCCGGTCGAGCACTACGTCATCATCGATGAAGTTGGTTTCGTCGATGACTTCGGGGGCGAGGATGCAATCGAGGTGATCGCGATCGTAGTCGGCTGGAATGTTCAGCCGTCCGTCCCAGCTTGCGACATACTTCCGCTCGACCGCGGCCTCGAAGATGAACTCGTAGTCGGAAGCCAGCACCAGCGGCGCGCGCGTCTTGCCGCGAATTCGCATTTGCCCGTGATTGTAATAGCCGACCAGCGCACCCGTGACCGTCACGTCGCCGTCGATCTCGGAGACGCTGCCGCCAAGGCAGAGATTTTTGGCGACGACATTGCCCTTGATCTTCAACAGCGGCGACCAGTCGATGTCGGGTTCGGCAATCGTCGCCTTCGGCGCGTGCAGCGAGCCGGTGATGAAGAGCGCGCCGAGCGGGGCGTCGTCGAAGGCTGGCACCATTTCGCTTGATAGCACCAGGCCCTCGCGATCGATGACGAGATCGCCTTCGACCACACCGGCCTTGAACCGGTCCAGTCCGGAGAAGGTCATGGTTCGCGCCGTGATATCGCTCACGTCGGGCAGGAAGCGCTTGAACGCCTCCGCCATGGACAGCAAATATTCAGCCAAGCCTTGCCTCCGATGCGGTGCCGACCGCAATCCGAGCCTTAGGCGGTCATCGTGCCCTTGGACGCATCGGGACCGCTTCGCGTTCAATGTTACGTGGTCCGGGATTTGGCGATGATCACGGGACGACTATCGCCTCAGTCGAAATCCAGAAAACCCGGACGGGAAGACATCGGCGGCTGACGGCGCAGCCATTCGAGGTCGGGGACGGGGCGGGCCGTCTCCGGATTGGCGCCAAGCAGCGCCTCGATCCCGCGGCCAACCGCAAGCGTCGCGGCATCGCCGCCGCGCGGGCCGATGATCTGGATGCCGAACGGCAGTCCGGCGCCATCGCGGCCGGCCGGTATAGCCACCACTGGATGCCCGGCATTGGTCACGGCATAGGCCATCGCCAGCCAGTGGAAATAGCTTTTCGTCGCTACGCCGTCGATCATGGCCGGGTAGAGCTCCGACCACGGCCGCGGGCTGATCGTGACCGCAGGCGCAATGACAAAATCATGCCCACCGAAGAATTGCTGCCAGCTTCGATAGAGCGCGGTCTGCAGCGACAGCGCACGCGCGACGTCGAGGGCGGAATAGCCGAGTCCCTCGGCGACGTTGTCGCGAACGTTGGGGCCGACTTTGTCTGGATATTTCTCCACGAGTTCGCGGTGGCGGCCGAGGAACGCGACGGCGCGCAAGACCCGGAATACTTCGTCGGCATGGCTGCAGTCGGGATGGGTCCATTCGAGGCTGCGGAAGGCCGATCCGAATGTCGCGAGTTTCTTCCTGAACGTCTCGGCGATGGCGCGCTCCGTCGGCGCAAATCCGAAATCGGTTGTCGCTGCGACACGCAAGGTGGCGAGATCGCCGCCCGGCGGATTGCGATAGGCCTCGCGCACGGGCATTCCGCCGGCATGAAGGATCGCCGACAGCGGATCGCGCGCGTCGCGATCCAGCATGCAGGAAAGCATCAGGCACGCATCCGATACGTTTCTCGCCATCGGCCCGAGCTGCGAGATCTGCAGCCAGGCCAAGTTGCGGCTGTTGCTCGCGATCAGCCCGGGCGAGGGGCGGAAGCCGACGACACCGCAGAACGCAGCGGGGTTCCTGACCGAGCCGCCGGTGTCCGAACCGGTCGCCAGCGGCACCATGCCGGTGGCAAGCGCCACTGCCGATCCACCAGACGAACCGGCAGCGGAGCGTTCGGGATCGAACGGGTTGCCGGTCGCGCCATGAAGCGCGTTGCGGGTGTTGCCGCCGGCGCCCCATTCGGGGACGTTGGTCTTGCCGACGACGATGGCGCCGGCGCGCTTGAGCATCGCGACGATCGCTTCGTCCTCCTTCGCGATGTTGTCGGCGAACAGCACGCTGCCAAAACTCGTCGGCAGGTCCTTGGCGTCGATCAGGTCCTTCACACCGAGCGGCAGCCCGTGCAGCGGCCCGAGGTCGTCGCCGCGCATCACGGCGGCCTCGCTCTCTTGCGCCGCAGCGCGCGCCGTATCGAACGAACGCGCGATGATCGCATTGACGGCGGGATCGATTGCCTCGATCCGCCGGATGCAACTGTCCATCAGTTCGACCGGCGAAAGCTTGCGCTCGCCGATCAGCGCCCGCGCCGTTACCGCGGGCAGATCGCACGGCTCGGTCATATCAGGATTACTCTTCCTTGATCCCGCCCTTGAGGGCCAGTTCCTTCATCTCGGCGATTTCCTTGGCGATGAATCCCGGCCAGTCCGAATAGCGCTTGAAGCCGGGTTCGTAGCCAACCTTCTTGAAGCGCTCGATCACCGAAGGGCTGGCGATCGCCTCTTCGAGCACCGAGGTCAGCCGGTCGCGAATGGCCGGCGGAACGCCCTTCGGCACGACGACGGTACCCCAGGACACCAGATCGATATTGGGGTACCCGAGTTCGGCAAGCGTCGGAACGTCCGGAAGGAAGGATGAGCGCTTGGCGGAGAACACCGCCAGCGGGCGAACCGTGCCGGCTTCGATCTGCGGCATGATCGCGATCACGGTGTCGACGTGATACTCGATGTGCTTGCCTATCAGGTCGTTCATCGCCGGCGCGCTGCCCCTGTAGGGCAGGTGCACCATCTTGATGCCGGCACTCGATTTGAACAGCTCGCCGGCAAAATGCGAAATGGTCGCCACGCCGAAGGAGGCCAGCGACAGCTTGTCGGGATTGGCCTTGGCGGCGGCGACCAGCGCCGCAACGTCCTTGATCGGATTGTCGCGATGGGTGACCAGCACCATCGTGATGGTGCCGGTCTGGGCGATCGGCTCAAAGTCCTTGGCGCTGTCGTAGGGCACGTTCTCCTTCACCGCATTTTGCAGGGTGAAGGTCGAATTCGAGCTGGAGAACAGGGTGTATCCATCGGGAGCCGCGTTGGCGACCTCCTTGGCGGCGATCGTCGTGCCGCCACCGGGGCGATTGAGCACGATCACGGGCTTGCCCAGACGCGTCTCGAGCTCGCCGGCAACGATGCGCCCGACGACATCGGAGGCGCCGCCGGCCGGGAAGGGCACGATCAACTGCAGCGGCTTTTCGGGGTAGCTGCCTTGTGCTGCCGATATCGACGGGCAACCCGCCACACAGGCCGTCGCGATCGCGGCCGCCAGAAACATCCGTACCATTCGAAACAGGCCTCCTGTCTTCCTTAACCCCGGCAATTCGCGCCGGGGTTTTAGGCGACAGCCGTCCCGGATCGATGGAACAGGCTCCCCTGAATCGACCTCCCGATCAACCCCGTTTGTTAGGCCGTTACCACCCCTCCAGCACGATCTTGCCGCGCGACTTGCCGCTTTCCAAAAGCGCATGCGCACGCTTGAGGTTAGCTGCGTTGATGGTGCCGAAGGTCTGGTCGAGCGTGGTCCGCAGGACACCCTTGTCGAGCAGGTCTGCCACGTCGTTGAGCAGATGATGCTGTGCGATCATGTCAGGGGTCTGGAACGAGGAGCGCGTGAACATCGATTCCCAGTGCACCGAGATCGCCTTGCCCTTGAAGGCGCTCATCGTGAATTCCGGGGGATCGTCGATCAGCCCGAACTTGCCCTGTGGGGCCATGAAGTCCGCGATCGACTTGTAGTGCTGGTCGGTGAAGGTGAGACTGGCGACGAGGCCGACCGGCGGCACTTTCAGCTTCTCGATCTGCTCCTTCATCGGCTTCGAATGATCGATCACGGCATGCGCGCCGAGGTCGAGGCACCATTTCTGCGATTCCGGGCGCGTGGCGGTGGCGACCACCGTCAGGCCGGTAAGGCGTCGCGCGAGCTGGGTCAGGATCGAGCCGACGCCACCGGCGCCGCCGGTGATCAGGAGCGTGCGTGGATCGACGCTCTTGCCGGGCACGGCGCCGAGCCGGTCGAACAGCAATTCCCAGGCGGTGATCGAGGTCAGCGGCAGGGCTGCAGTCTGCGCGAACGACAGCGATTTCGGTTTGTTGCCGACGATCCGCTCATCGACCAGGTGAAATTCCGCATTCGTGCCCTGGCGCAGGATCGAGCCGGCGTAAAACACCTCATCGCCCGGCTTGAACAGCGTAACGTCGGACCCGACGGCATCGACGATACCGGCGGCGTCATAGCCCAGGATCTTGGTCTCGCCCTCGGGCGGGGCGGCGCGCTTGCGGACCTTGTAATCGACCGGGTTGGCGGAGATCGCCTTGACCGCGACTCTGATATCGCGGCCCTTCGGTTCCGGCTTGGAGGCTTCGAAATCGAACAGCGATTGTGCGTCCTCGATGGGGAGCGATTTTTTGTATCCGACGGCTTTCATGTCCGTTTCTCCTGCCTTGCGTGTGGGTGGTTGCCTAACTGTCGCGCTGGCATCCATTTGGCAAGTACTGTAAATACGGGGAACTAGTCCCTGTTTGGATACTATTGGAAAAAATCCCGGAAAATCTCATGAAACGACGGAATTTTGCCCGGCGGCCGGGCTGCGCGGTAGAAGCCACGCTCGACCTGATCGACGGCAAGTGGAAGGGCGTGATCCTGTTCCATCTATTGGCCGGCACCCAGCGCTTCGGGGAGTTGCGGCGGCGAATGCCCGGGATTACCCAGCGCATGCTGACCAAGCAGCTTCGCGCGCTCGAGGAGGACAGGCTCGTGATCCGCAAGGTCTATGCCGAGGTGCCGCCGCGGGTCGAATACACGCTGTCGGAGATCGGCGAGAGCCTGCGGCCGGTGATCGAGACGCTCAGGGCATGGGGCGAGGGCCATCAGGAACGACTATCCTGTGGGCCTGCATCCGACGACGTCAAAGCGCCCGATCGCGCCGCGTAGCTGCCGTTATATGTGCCGCTTTATCTTCTCTAGTTACTGCCTCGCTTCTATATGTGGGGCACCAAATTCCAGGATTTTCGAGATGAATTTGATCCGCTGTTTCGCCCTGCTGCTGGCTTCAGTAGTCGTTGCAACGCCTGCGCTGGCGCAGGAGAGGCGCGTGCCGTCCTCGCCTGCCGAGCTCAGGCTGTCCTACGCGCCGATTGTGCAGCGCGCGCAGCCGGCGGTGGTGAACGTCTATGCCGCGAAGACCGTGCAGAACCGCAATCCGCTGCTGGACGATCCGGTCTTCCGCCGCTTCTTCGGCGTCCCGGGCATGCAGCCCGAGCAGATGCAGCGCTCGCTGGGATCGGGCGTGATGGTCGATGCTTCCGGTCTTGTCGTAACCAACAACCACGTCATCGAGGGCGCCGATCAGGTAAAAATCTCGCTTGCCGACAAGCGCGAGTTCGAGGCCGAGATCGTGCTCAAGGACAGCCGCACCGATCTCGCCGTGCTGCGCATCAAGGACGGCAAGGAGAAGTTTGCCACACTGGACTTTGCCAATTCCGATGAGTTGTTGGTCGGCGATGTCGTGCTCGCGATCGGCAATCCCTTCGGCGTCGGCCAGACCGTGACCCACGGCATCGTCTCGGCGCTGGCCCGCACCAAGGTCGGCATCACCGACTACCAGTTCTTCATCCAGACCGATGCCGCGATCAATCCCGGCAATTCCGGCGGCGCCCTGGTCGACATGACCGGCAAGCTGGTCGGCATCAACACCGCGATCTTCTCGCGCTCCGGCGGCTCGCAGGGCATCGGCTTTGCGATTCCGGCCAACATGGTGCGCGTGGTCGTGGCCTCCGCCAAGAGCGGCGGCAAGGCGGTGAAGCGGCCGTGGCTCGGCGCGAAGCTGCAGGCGGTGACGCCTGAAATCGCCGATACGCTGGGACTGAAACTGCCGAACGGCGCCCTGATCGCCAATGTCGCGCCGAACAGTCCGGCGGCGCGCGCTGGCCTCAAGCCGTCCGACCTGATCGTCGCGATCGAAGGGCAGTCGATCGACGACCCCAACGCGTTCGACTACCGCTTCGCGACGCGGCAGCTCGGCGGTTCGGCCCAAATCGACGTGCAGCGTAGCGGCAAGATCGTCAAGGTCACGGTCCCGCTGGAGATCGCTCCCGATACCAACCGCGACGAAATCGCGCTCACCGCGCGCTCGCCGTTCCAGGGTGCGACGGTCGCCAATATTTCGCCGGCGGTTGCCGACGAGCTGCATCTGGATTCCCAGACCGAGGGCGTCGTCGTGATCGATCTCGCCGATGGCGGCACCGCGGCCAGCGTCGGTTTCCAGAAAGGCGACATCATTCTTGCGGTCAACAATCAGAAGATCGCCAGGACCAGCGATCTCGACAAGGCATCGAAGGCCGGTTCCAGGCTATGGCGCATCGTCGTCGTGCGCGGCGGCCAGCAGATCAATGTGACGCTGGGCGGATGAGCCCGAAGCAACCCCGCGAGGCGACCAATCTCTTTGCCGCGGCAGGGATGGAAGAGGATGCGCCGCGTCCGCTTCCCGACCGGCTGCGGCCGCGCTCGCTCGCCGATGTCGTCGGCCAGGATCACATCCTCGGTCCCGACGGCGCGCTGACGCGGATGCTGGAGACGCGCACGCTGGGCTCGCTGGTGTTCTGGGGACCGCCCGGCACCGGCAAGACCACGGTGGCGCGCCTGCTGGCTGACGCCACCGAATTGCATTTCGAACAGATTTCCGCGGTGTTTTCGGGCGTCGCCGACCTGAAGAAGGTGTTCGATGCGGCGCGTGCCCGACGCGAGATGGGCAAGGGCACGCTGTTGTTCGTCGACGAGGTGCACCGCTTCAACCGCGCGCAGCAGGATTCATTCCTGCCCGTGATGGAAGACGGCACCGTGGTCTTGGTCGGCGCCACCACGGAAAATCCCTCGTTCGAACTCAACGCCGCGTTGCTCTCTCGCGCCCGCGTGCTGGTGTTTCATTCGCTCGATGTCGCCGCGATCGAAAAGCTCTTTGCGCATGCCGAGAAGGTCGAGGGCAGGAAATTGCCGCTCGATGCCGAGGCGCGCGCTGTGCTGGTGCGGATGGCGGATGGCGATGGCCGCGCCGCGCTGACGCTGGTCGAAGAGGTCTGGCGCGCCGCGCGCAAGGACGAAGTTTTCAATGCCGCGCAGTTGCAGGAGATCTTGCAGCGCCGCGCGCCGATCTACGACAAATCCGCCGACGGCCACTACAACCTGATTTCTGCGCTGCATAAATCGGTGCGGGGTTCCGATCCGGACGCCGCGCTGTATTACCTTGCGCGCATGCTGGACGCCGGCGAGGACCCGCTGTTCCTGGCGCGGCGCGTGGTGCGCATGGCGGTGGAGGACATCGGCCTGGCCGATCCGCAGGCGCTGGTGATCTGCAACGCCGCCAAGGATGCCTTCGATTTCCTCGGCCATCCCGAGGGCGAACTCGCGATCGCGCAGGCCGTGATCTATCTCGCCACCGCGCCGAAATCGAACGCCGCCTACAAGGCCTTTGGCGCGGCGATGCGCACGGCGAAGGAGGGCGGCTCGCTGCTGCCGCCAAAACATATTCTCAATTCGCCGACCAAGCTGATGAAGTCGGAAGGCTATGGTTCCGGCTACGAATATGATCACGACGCGCCGGACGCGTTTTCGGGGCAGGACTACTTTCCGGAAGCGCTGGGGCGGCAGACTTTTTACGATCCACCCGATCGCGGTTTCGAGCGCGAGATCCGCAAGCGGCTGGATTACTGGGCGAAGTTGCGTAGGGAGCGGGACAGGCGCGAATGAACAGGTTCAAGAACTATCTCATGCCGGCCGTTCGCGCCGTCGCATGCGTGGCGATGCTGACGTCGCCGCTTGCCGCGGCCGCTGACACCGTCGAGGTGGCGCCGGGCGTGCAGGTGACGAAGCGAAGCTATACGGCGCCGACCAACGAGCAGCCGTTTTTCGGATTCGCGGCCAAGAATTCGGAGGAGAAGGCCTCGGATGAGAAGTTCGTCAGCGCCATCATCGGGGCGACCGGCTCGCGCGAAAAGGCCTTTGAGGAAATCACCATGCGTGGCTGGCGGGCGGTCAATTCCGGCAAGATACGCGAAGCCGCGCTGCGGTTTAACCAGGCGTTCCTGATTTCGCCCGAGGAGAGCAGCGTTTATCACGGCTTTGCAGTGGTCGCGCAATTTCGCTTCAACGATTTCGATGCCGCGGACGAACTGTTCAAGATCGCGCTCAGGCAGCCCGATCCGGTGAAGGCGCTGAGGGCCGACTACGGCCGCATGCTTCTGATCGCGAAGCGGCCGCGCGACGCCGAGCCGGTGCTGGCGCAGGCGGTCAAGGACGCACCTGAATTCGGCGATGCCTGGACCAACCTCGCGGTGGCGCGCTTCCAGAACGGCAATGCGTCGGCCGCTTGCGCGGCGGTGGAGGAAGCGTTGAAGCGCCGTCCGTCCAACAACTCCGGCCAGGATCTGATCACGGTGAAAAACGCCGCGCAGTGCAAATAGGCGCCGCGGAACACGCGATCGCCAATTGCAGACGTCAGGATTCGAAAGTGAACAAGCGTTTCCAATCATTCTTCATGCTGATCACCGTCCAATTTTTCTTCTTCGCTTCATCGTGAAGTGCTTGGCTAAAGGCGCCTACCTTGGTTTCAGGAAGGCCCTGTGCTGGACCGTAAGCGTATTCGCGTTTCGGATCATCATGCAGCACCAACATCATCAACCGCGCACCGGGACCGGCGCCCGTATATTCAAGCATTTCCCGGTCGCCATCTGAATTTCCAAACGCCGCGCGGGGCCGTCGGCCAATCATCAAATGAATGCCTTCCGGCTTCCCGGCCTTGTCGTCGTTCAGGAGCAGCTTCGGCTCTTTGGTGAGAAATGGCGTGCCGTCTTTGCGGTAAGCGAACTTTGTGCCCCCGGCGGTACCCACCACTTGTTCAGGCGGGACGCCGTAAGTGCGCTCGCTATAAACGCGCACAAAGTCCTGTCCACCACCGGTCACAATGTAGGTCTTGAAGCCGTTGCTGCGCAGATATTGCATGACCTCAAGCATCGGTTGATAGATGAGCTCTGTGTACGGGCGCTTCCAGCGCGCGTCCTTTGCAGTCGTCAGCCACTTCTTGGCTTCCGCGTCGAACTCATCCACCGACATCCCGGTCAGAGTGACGAGAAGGATTTTCTCAAGGTCACGCAGCGATAGCTTGGCGATTGCCGCGCGATTGCCGGAGAGGACCGTCTTGAACGGCTCCACATTCCTGAGTTTGGGG